>CAWEVI010000028.1:0-186938 GCA_963812475.1 uncultured Alphaproteobacteria bacterium | reverse complement strand
GCACATCACCGCGGTCGATGCGCTGATCGTGCCGAAGCATCCGTGATCGCCCTATCGCGTCAGCCTGTTTCGCTGCCGCCCAGCGTCAGTTGCTCGGCCAGATGGCACCGCGCGAAATGTCCGGGAATCAGCTCACGCAACACCGGCGTTTCACGCCGGCAGCGGTCCTCGGCGAACCGGCAGCGCGGATGGAAATAGCAACCGGATGGTGGGGACGCCGGGCTGGGCACCTCGCCTGAAAGGATCGCATCGGCCGCCGACACGCGCGGGTCCGGCACCGGGACCGCCCGCATGAGCGCTGCCGTGTACAGGATGTCGGGGACGCGCAAACACCGCGGCTGTCGGCGCAAGTTCGACCAGCTGACCGACATACATCACCGCCACACGGTCGGATATGTGCCGCACCACGGAAAGATCGTGCGCGACAAACACGAAAGTCAGTCGCAGCGACGACTGGAGTTCCAGCAGCAGGTTCAGCACCTGCGCCTGCACTGAAACATCTAGCGCCGAGACAGGTTCATCCGCCACCACCAAGCGCGGGTTGGTCGCCAGCGCGCGGGCGATGCCGATGCGCTGGCGCTGCCCGCCACTGAACGCATGCGGAAAGCGGTGCATGAACTCCGGCCGCAATCCGACAAGCCGCAGCAAGTCGGCCACGCGATCCATGCGTTCCCTGCGACGCCTGACGCCGTTGACCAGAAGCGGCTCGCCGACATTGTCGAACAGCGTCATGCGCGGATTGAGCGATCCGAACGGGTCCTGGAAGATCATTTGGATGTCCCGCCGCAGCGGCGCCAGTTCGGCGCGCGACATCGGCGCCAGATCGACCACCTGGTTGCCCCGGGTGCGATACAGGACCTGTCCGGCGGTCGGATCGATGGCCCGCAGGATGCAGCGCGAGGCCGTCGTCTTGCCGCAACCGCTTTCACCCACCAGGCCAAGCGTTTCGCCTTCCTGCACGGTGAAGCTCACGTCATCGACCGCGCGCACGGTCCCGACAACGCGCCGAAACACGCCCCTTGCGATCGGGAAGAACTTGCGCAGGCCGCGAACGTCGAGCAGTGGCACGCCCGAAGCCACGACAGACACGCCGGTCATGCCGGTTCGGCCAGTTCGCTGTGCAGGAAGCAGCTCACCGCCCGTCGCTGTCCGACCGAGTGAAGCATCGGAACAGCCTTCGTGCACCGCTCCGGCATAACGTCATCGCAGCGCGGATGGAACGGACACCCCGACGGGCGGTTGAACGGATGCGGCAGCGTCCCCTTGATGATCGGCAGCGCGGTGCGGGTCTCGCCTTGCATGCTTGGAATCGATCGCAGCAACGCCCTGGTGTAGGGGTGCCGGGGCGCATGGAAGATCTCATCGACCGGACCTTCCTCCATGACGCGCCCCAGATACATGACAACGACGTAGTTCGCCATCTGCGCGATGACGCCAAGGTCGTGGGTGATAAAGATGATCGCGGTGTCGTACTTTCGCTGAAGTTCGCGCAACAACGCAAGAATCTGCGCCTGGGTCGTCACGTCGATGGCCGTCGTCGGCTCGTCGGCGATCAGCAGCCGCGGCTTGCAGGACAGCGCCATCGCGATCATGGCGCGCTGACGCAGACCGCCGGAGAGTTGCCATGAATAGGCATCGATGCGCTGTTCCGGCATGGATATGCCGACATCGCGGAACAGATCGACGGTGATCGCGCGTGCCTCGCGGCGATTGATCGTCCGACCGTACCGCTGGCTTCCATGCAGCATGATCGCCTCGACGATCTGTTCGCCCACCGTATGCACGGGGCTGAACGCCGCCATCGGTTCCTGCGGGATGAGCGCGATGTCCGCGCCGCGCAACGCGCGCATCATCGGGCCGCGCGGCGGGAGTCGCGTCAGGTCGATCGCCTCATCTGCGCTTTGACGATAGAGTATCTGGCCGCCGGTGATCCGCCCGGGCGGCTCGACCAGTTGCAGGATCGCCTTCATCGTCACGCTCTTGCCGCAACCGCTCTCACCGACGATCCCAACCACCTGGCCGGGAAATACGTCGAAGCTCACGCCATCCACGGCGCGAACCATGCCTTCGTCGAGCTTGAACGAAACGCGCAGATCACTGACCCGAAGCAACGGCGCGACCGCATTGCTGTCGCGGCTGTCGGACACCGTCGGCGCCCCATGAACCGTGGCCTTCATCGTCACTCTTTCATCGCCGGTCGCCGACATCGCGCCGTGCAAAGTGATTCTACCCTCACCGCGCCGCCGCGATCTCAGCTCTCGGCTTCGGCAGCTCGTCCGCCGACAGCGACTCATGCGCCAGCAGCGCCGCCGCCCCTTCATCCAGCTCCGCCCGATTCACTGTCAGGATATCCACCGCCCGCGCCAGCGCGCCCTCCAGACGCGAGCGAACCGCCACGTCGATCTCGTGCGCCGTCTCGTCGCTGAACTGCCGCGGCCGCCAGAATACGCCGGGCTGCTGCAGGAACTGCCCCGGTTCGGTGTCCCACGCCACCGGCCCAAGTCGATCGTCCATCCCGAACCGCAGCACGATCCCCCGCGCGATGTCCGTCGCCTTCGCCAGATCGTCGGCGGCCCCGGTGGAAACGTCCTCGTCCAGCAGGATTTCCGCCGCCCGCCCTCCCATCAGGACGGTCATCTTGTCCGCCAGTTCCTGCCTGCCCATCAGGAACCTGTCGTCCGTCGGCCGTTGCAGCGTGTAGCCCAGCGCACCGATGCCGCGCGGGATGATCGACACCTTCTGCACCGGATCGCTGCCGGGAATTGCCAGCGCGATCAGCGCATGCCCCATCTCGTGGTAGGCCACAACGCGCCGCTCGCGTGGAATCAGGATGCGCGATTTCTTCTCCAGTCCGGCGACGATCCGCTCCACGGCCCCGGTGAAGTCGCTCTCCGCGATCAACTCCGCGCCACGCCGCGTCGCCAATACGGCTGCCTCGTTCGCAAGATTTGCCAAATCGGCCCCCGTGAAGCCAGGCGTCAGAGCCGCGATCTCCTCCAGCTTCACATCCTCGGCCAGTTTCAGGTTCTTCAAATGGATGCGCAGGATGTCCACCCTGCCTTTTTTGTCCGGCCGATCCACCAGTACCTGCCGGTCAAACCGTCCGGCCCGCAGCAGCGCCGGATCCAGAATCTCCGGCCGGTTGGTCGCCGCCAGGATCACGATCGCCACCGACCGATCGAACCCGTCCATTTCGGCCAGCAGCTGATTGAGCGTCTGTTCCTTCTCGTCCTGCCCCGCCACCGGACTGACGCCACGCGCCCGTCCCAGCGCATCCAGTTCGTCGATGAAGATGATGCACGGCGAGGTCTTCCGCGCCTGTTCGAACAGATCGCGCACGCGGGCGGCCCCGACGCCCACGAACATCTCGACGAACTCGGCGCCGTTGGTGGAATAGAACGGCACACCCGCCTCCCCGGCCACCGCACGTGCCAGCAGCGTCTTACCGGTCCCGGGCGGCCCGACCAGCAGGATGCCGCGCGGGATATGCGCGCCGAGCCTGGTGAACTCTTCCGGCCGCTTCAGGAAGTCGATGATCTCGTGCAGTTCCTCCTTGGCTTCGTCCACGCCGGCCACGTCGTTGAAGGTGACCTTCACGTCGGTCTCGGCCACCAGCTTGGCCTTCGAGCGACCCACCGACAGCAGGCCGCCGCCGAAGCCGCCGCCGCGCCCGCCCATCATCGCCCGCGATGCGAACATCCAGATGCCGACGAACAGCACCGGCGGCAGGATCCACGACAGCAGTGTGCTGAACGCACCGCCCTCGGTTGCGGCGCCGCTGAACTCCACATTGTGCTGCGCGAGCTGGGTGGCCAGGTCGGGCGGCACCTGGATGGTGGTGAAGTCGGTTTTGCCGCCCGGCATGGGCTCGGTCAGTGTGCCGTGGATCACATTGCCGGCGACGGTGACCTGCTTGACCTTGTTGCCAGCGAGATATTGCTGGAACTGGCTGTACGGGATCACCTCGGAGCCGCCGGTCCCGCCGCCATTGGAGAACAGGCCGAGCGCGGTGACCACCACGAGCCCCACGACAACCAGCCAGATGAACGACGGAAACTGCTGTCTTGGCGGCGGCACGCGTTGCTCCCGACAGGCCTGATCCTGGCCCAACATGGGCTTGGGCCGGACCGTCATGCAACTGCCGCAGCCCCATCGGCATGGCCGGCGCGGCAGGCGCGGTCGGCAACGATAAATTTACCACCCAGGCGTAAGGGTGGCGCAGGCAAAACGCTTCGGTTCCCATCCCGTGTCTGCTCGCAGCGCACCGTTCGTGGTCCTCGGCGCCGGTGGCTTCATCGGCACGGCGCTCGTCGCCTGGCTGGAAAGCCGGGATCACCTGGTTCATGCCGTCACGAGAGCCGCGGTCCCCGCACTGCTTGCGGCGCGCCAACCGTGCGGCCACGTCATCGACTGCATCGGTCTGAACGGACATTTCCGCAGCCGCCCGATCGATGCGGCGGAGGCACATGTCGGCGTTGTGGCACGCTGCCTGTCTGAGCTGCGCTTCGAATCCTTCCTGTTGCTGTCTTCGACGCGTGTCTATCGCCATGCCTGCGCAACGCATGAGGATACCGCGTTGCCTTCGCTGCCCGCGGATCCGGCGGACCTGTACAACCTGACGAAGCTGGCCGGCGAGGCGCTATGCCTGTCGGATCGGCGACCGGCGGTGCGCGTGGTCCGACTGTCCAACGTGTACGGGCCCGGCATGCCGGCCGAGACGGTCCTTGGCGCGGCCCTGCGCGACGGCTTGCCAACCGGCAGCGTGGTGTTTCACCAAGGCCCCGGCTCCACCCGCGATTACGTCAGCATTGCCTCCGTGGTTCGATTGTTGCCGGCGATCGCGACGGTGGGACAGGATCGCATTTACAACGTCGCCGCCGGCAGCAACACGAGCCATGCCACCATCGCCGACCGTCTGCGCAAAGACCTCGGCTGGCAGGTGCGCTTTGTCGCGGAGGCCCCGACGGTGCGGCTCCTGCCGATCGACACCTCGCGGCTCGATGCCGAGTTCGGGCCGGCGTCCGGCAACCTCACAGACGATCTCACGTCGCTGCTGACCCTTGCACCAGGAATCCCAATGCTCACCATTGACGAGGCCCGCGGCTGCGTAGTCGTTCTCAACGCGAACGGCACGACGGAAGAGCATCGATTCGACACGTCGCGAGCGTTCGAGGTGGTCTCGGCCGCATGGCTGCGCTGCGGCTGGGATGCAAAGTACGTCCACGGCTTCACCTGGCTGGGACGGCCCGTGATCCAACTTCCGGAGGACATGATCCGCATTCAGGAGGTGATCTGGCATGTCCGACCCGACGTGGTGGTGGAAACCGGCGTGGCCCACGGTGGTTCGCTGATCTTTTATGCGAGCCTGTTTGAGGCGATGGGCCACGGACGCGTCATCGGCATCGATGTGGACATCCGCGAGTATAACCGGGTTGCGATCGAGGCGCATCCACTCGCCGCTCGCGTCACGCTGGTGGAGGGCAATTCCGCGGCTGCCGGCACGCTGGCGGCCGTGCGGCACAGCATCGGCCCGACGGAGAGCGTTCTGGTGATCCTCGACTCAGACCACAGCAGGGCACATGTGGCGGCGGAGCTGGATCTCTACGCGCCGCTCGTCTCGCGCGGATCCTACATCGTCGCATGCGATGGCATCATGGCACAGCTGGCCGGTGCTCCGCGAACCGCGGCGGACTGGACATGGAACAACCCGCTGGCGGCGGCGGACGCCTTCCTGGCGCGCAATCCGGACTTCGTTCGCGAGGAGCCGCCCATTCCATTCAACGAAGGCAGCGTTCGCAGCAGGGTAACCTACTGGCCCAAGAGCTTTCTCAGGCGGCGCTGTGATCAGGACTGATCGTTGGCCCGATCAACCGTCGCTGATCAGCCGGAACATCTGCGACCACGACGCGTTCAGCTCCGATCGGTCGGCGCCGTCGAAGCGGCATGGAGTACGTCGCTCCCACGAACACGGAGGAACCATGATACGCAAAATCGGCTGCCTGGTCGGCCTGGTCGGATGCCTGGCAATGCCTTGTGTTGCCGGCGCGCAGAACCCGCAGCCCGCGCCGCCGAACGAGCCCCACCCAAGCGTTGCTCCGCCCAGCGCGTCCCAGCCGCCTCCGGAACAGATCGCCCCCGGCGTCGGGACACCGGGAACGCCGGGCGGGGGCAACCTTAGCGACCGGCTGTCCAGGCAGAGTGGTACGTTGCAGCCGCCCGCCGTTGATCCGGGCATTCGTGCCCCGCTGCCCTCCGCCGCCCAGGGGACGATGCCGGTGATACCGCCGCCCGGCACACCGGGCGGCAACCAGACCGTCGTGCCCAAATAACCCAGCGGTTCCGCGCGCCACGCAGTCAGAAGTTCCGCAGCGCGTCGCACACCTGTGCAACCTGCTGGTCGGACAATTCGGGATAGATCGGCAAACTGAGTACCTGCCCCGCGGCGATCTCGGAAGCGCGGCAGCCGGACGGCCCGGTCGCGATCCGCTCGCGATACGCCGGCTGAAGGTGCACCGGGCTTGGGTAGTGGATGCCGGTGCCGATTCCGGCCGCACGGAGCCGTGCCTGCACAGATGATCGGTCCGGCACGCGCAGGACGTAAAGATGGAAGACATGGCCCACGCCGTTCCGCCGGGCCGGCGGCGTCAGTGGCGTCCCGCGCAGCGCCGCATCGTAGGCTGCGGCAATCGCCCGGCGACGCGCATTCTGTGCATCGAGATGTTGCAACTTCACGCGGAGGATCGCTGCCTGAAGCTCATCGAGCCGGCTGTTCACGCCCACCGCGTCGCTGATGTAGTGGTTCCGCCAGCCGTACTGGCGCAATGCGGCAACGCTGGCGCCCAGCTCGACGTCCTGCGTCGAAACCATGCCGCCGTCGCCGAGCGCTCCGAGATTTTTGGTCGGATAGAAGCTGAATGTCGCGATCTCGGTGAATGTGCCGACCTTGCGTTCGCCGATCGTCGCTCCATGCGCCTGCGCGCAATCTTCCACGATGGGCACACCGTGACGACGGCACGCGGCGATGATCGGATCGAGTGCCACCGGCTGGCCATACAGGTGCACCGGTATCACTGCGCGGATCGGCGGCGACCCGGCGGGCGGATGATCCAGCACGGCCGCCAACTCCACCGGGTCCATCCCGTAGTATTCCGGCTCGATGTCGACCAGTAGCGGTGTGGCGCCGACCATCTCGATGGCCGCGACCGTCGCGACGGCGGTATGCGACACGGTCACGACGCTCATGCCCGGCCCAACCCCGAGAGCACGCAGTGCCAGTGCCAACGCATCCGTGCCGTTGCCGCAGCCGATCGCCGCCGTGCAACCCAGCCAGGCGGCAAATTCCGCTTCGAATGAGCGGACCTCCTGCCCCAGCACGTACCAGCCCGATTGCAACACCCGCGCCACGGCGTCGTCGATCCCGGTCTTCAGCGTGCGATAAGCGGCCCCGGGGTTTGCCTGAGGAACCGTGATCGGCGGTGCACTCATGGTTGACGCCTCCTCATACGCGCCGATTGGCCGGCAACCTCACCCGAGGGCAGGTGCAGCGGATCCACGGCGATGTAGCGCGCCGGTCGCGGCCCCTCGCCGCCGCACTGGAACACCCCCGCGCGGGCCAGGACGGCCCGATCGTCTTCGGAAAGGCGGGTGACCTCGCGCAGATGATCGGTCCAGCTCTCGACCGACCATACTTCGAGCCAACCCTCGGGATGCGCCACATCCTCGTAGAGCTGCCAGGCATGGGCACCGGCGCGACCCCGCACCCGGCGCACTTCCGCCATTGTGGCGAGGAACGCCGGGCGCTGCGATTGCTCCACCTCGTAATGCACGGTTTCCATTACTCGCCCGCGTGCCCGTCGCAGCATGGGCATCAACGCAGCCGCCGGCGCCTCAGGCAAAGGCCGCTGCTCCACCGCCGCCGGCGTCGTTCTTGCGACCGACAGATCGATGGAATAGCGCCTCACCAGGGCTCCGAGAACAATGCCGATGCCGGCGGCCACCAGCAGCGTATCGGCCAGACCGATCTCGCCGCCCAGCCAACCCCAGGCAAACGATGCGGCGGTCAGTGCGCCGTTCTGCGCCAGCTGGTAGATCGACAGAGCGCGCGCGCGCACCCACGGCGGGCAGACCAGCTGGGCGGCTGCCTGGATCGTGGCATAGGCCGACGTCCAGCCGACGCCGAACAGCAGCATGCCGAACGCGGCCGGCAGCCAGTGGCGCGACAGACCCAGCAGCGCGACGCCGGCACACGAGAACAGCGTGCAGCCGACCACGGTCGCTCCCCGGCTGATCCGTCCCCGCACCAACGGCAGCAGCATCCCCGAACTGACGCCGCCGATCCCCATCATCCCCAGGATCACGCCATACATGCCCGGGCCAAGTCCGAGATGCTCCCGTACCAGGAGCGGCAACAATGCCCAGGGAGCGGCGGCCGGGATCGAAAATGCGATGGTCCGGACCATCGCGTACCGCACGGCAGGCGTGTTGCGGACGTAGCGGACGCCGGCCCGCATGGCGGAAAGCAGGTGCTCGCGCGGCAGACCGGTGAACCGACGCCCCCGACGCCAGGTGAACAATGCGCTCAGCACCGCGATGATCGAAACGGCGTACAGTGAAAAGGCCAGGCTGGTGCCACCCAGAAGGATCAGGAAGCCCGCCAGCGCCGGGCCGATCGCACGGGTCAGGTTGTAGCCGATGCCGTTCAGCGCGATGGCCTGGACCAGGTCCTCGCGTGGCACCAGTTCCGGCACGATGGCGCTCCAGGCGGGCGCCGTAAGGGCGGAGCCGATGCCGATGGCAAAGGTGAACGCCAGCAGCCAGAAGGCGGTTACGGCGTGACCGAGCGTCAGGATCGCCAGCGCGGCAGCAGCCAGGATCGTCCAGAGCTGGGCGCTGATCAGGAAGACGCGGCGGTCCACGATGTCGGCCAACGCTCCGCCGGGGAGCGCCAGCAGAAACACTGGCATGATCGTCGCCGCCTGGACCATGGCGACGATGAACGGCTGGGGAGCAAGGCTGGTCATCAGCCAGCCGGCGCCGGTGTTCTGCAGCCAGGTGCCAAGCCACGCCACCACGTTGGCGAGCCACAGGCCGCGGAACGTGGCATTGCGGAGCGGAACCAGGGCGGCGGGGAGAGGCATCGGCCTATGATAACAGGGCGTGCGCCGATTTCGCGGGCGTTATCGGCGACGCCGGATCATTCCCGTCATGCGTGCGATCACGGCACAAGCGGAACCGAGACCTGAATGCGGACGGTACGGCCGGCGACAATCGGCATGGCGGTCATTCCCCAGTCGGCGCGGACCAGCTGGCCTTCCGCCACCACGCGATCCCGGCTCCAATCCAGTGAAAGTTCGAATGGTCGGGTTATCCCGTGCAGGCCCAGCATGCCGCTGAGACCCGACGGCTGACAGGCTCCGGAATAGGACAGGGTCGGAAAGCGGGGGGCATCCATGAAATCAGGACCGATCATGGTCTCTCGCATCGAGGTATTGGTCATGGTCAGGCTGACGACTTCGATGCTGAGCTCGACGCGGCAGGCGGCATGGTTATCCGGATCATAGGTCAGCGCACCGTGGAACCGCGCGAACGTTCCGTCGAGCGGCAGCAGTCCCATGCCGTAGGCGCGGATCGCGACCTCGGTGGCGGGCGGCGAGAGCTCGATCCGGCGCGGCGCGGCCACGGCAGCAGTCACAACGCAGGCGCATAACACACAGGCCGACAGGACGTGTATTGGAGGCAGTTGGGTTGCTCCGTCGTTTTGGCCAGGGAGCGATGATGACCGGGAAGCGGTGCAACACCTGACCGAATACTTCGCCGCGGGGTCCTTACGGTTACCTTCACCATCCGGGCGTAAACAGGGTGCAGTCCATAACCGATCGGGCGTCGTGCCGTGACCGCGCTTGCCAAAATAGCCACGATTGCCGGCGTACGCACCTTCACCTTCTCCGGCATCGAGGCGGTGCCGGTCGAGGTGCAGGTGCAGATCTCGGGCGGTATGCCGGCACTGCTGGTGGTCGGCCTGCCCGACAAGGCGGTGGGCGAGGCCCGGGAACGTATGCGTGCCGCGCTCAACGCCATGGGCCTGGCGCTGCCGCCCCGCCGCATACTGATCAACCTCGCGCCGGCCGACCTGCTGAAGGAAGGCAGTCACTTCGACCTGCCCATCGCGCTTGGGGTGTTGGCAGCGATGGACGTGGTGCCGCGTGAAGACCTCTACGGCTATGCAGCCCTGGGCGAACTGTCGCTGGACGGGACGCTGAACGCGGTCGCGGGCGTGCTGCCGGCTGCGATCGGGGCCTCGACATTGGATCTCGGGTTGATCTGCCCCGCCAGCCAGGGCGGCGAGGCGGCCTGGGCCGGCCGCATCGAGGTGCTGGCGGCTGCCAACCTGCTCTCGCTGATCAACCATTTCCGCGGCACCCAGGTGCTGACGCCACCGGAGACCGCCGGGGTGGCGGAAATCGGCCGCGGCCCCGACCTGTCGGACGTGAAGGGCATGGAGACCGCCAAGCGCGCCGTGGAGATCGCGGCGGCTGGCGGCCACAATCTGCTGATGATCGGTTCGCCCGGGTCGGGCAAGTCGATGCTGGCGGCGCGCCTCCCCGGCCTGCTGCCCGATCTCGAACCGAAGGAGGCGCTGGAGGTCAGCATGATCCACAGCGTCGCCGGCATTCTGGAGGGTGGCCGGCTGGTGATGCGACCGCCGTTCCGCGAACCGCACCACTCGGCGTCGCAGGCGGCACTGACCGGCGGCGGACAGCGGGCAAAGCCTGGCGAGGTCAGCTTGGCGCACCGCGGCGTGCTGTTCCTCGACGAACTGCCGGAGTTCCCCAAGCAAACGCTGGAGTCGCTGCGCCAGCCGATGGAGTCCGGCCGCACGACGGTGGCGCGGGCCGCGGCGCACATCACCTACCCGGCACGCTTCCAGTTGGTCGCGGCGATGAACCCGTGCCGCTGCGGCTATCTGGGGGATGCTTCGCGCGAATGTGGTCGGGCGCCCCGCTGCGGCGAGGACTATCAGAACCGCATCAGCGGGCCGGTGTTGGACCGCATCGACCTTACGGTCGAAGTGCAGCCAGCATCGGCTGCGGAACTGGCGCGCGCACCGGCCGGGGAAACAAGCGCGGCGGTGGCGGCGCGCGTGGCGCGGGCGCGAGCGGCCCAGCGCGCCCGCTATGGTCCGGATGGCCCGATCAGCAATGCCGAAGCCGACAGCCGCGAAGTCCAGTTGGCATCGGATGCGGCGGTGCTGGCCGAGCAGGCGATGGACAAGCTGCGGCTGTCGCCACGGGGGTATACGCGCGTGTTGCGGGTCGCGCGCACGATCGCCGATATCGCCGGCGTGCCGATCGTACAGCGGCTGCATGTTGCCGAGGCCCTGGCGTTCCGCCACCGCATGCCGGGGCGAAAGGTGTAGCGCCAGTCGCGACGAGCCCATGGTGTCGTGGCCGGATTATACCAGCAGTCGTCGGCGTTGAACTCTCTTCGTCATGGCCGGACTCGGACCAGGCCCGACCCGGCCATCTACACCAGCACCCGGCGCCGCGAGAGATGGCTGGCTCAGTGGCCGGCCATGACAAATGGGGAGGTCAATTGTTCTCCAGTCGCACCATCATCCTGATGCGATGGGATTACGCCCGGCCATGCCATGCACGGATGGTGGTCAGTCCTTGTAGTCGGGTTCGCGCTTGTCGAGCATCCGCTTCAGCGCATCGAAGTGCCAAACGCACGCCGGTTTGTTGCCATATCGCGGCGAGGTCTGACGATACGCGGTGATCGTGGCGTCGATCACCTCCTGCGGCAGGAACTTCAACTGTCGCCCGCTCGACATGGCATAGAGCTGCACCTGCGCCACACGCTCCACGTAATACAGCCGGTCATAGGCCTCGGCCACCGTCTTGCCGACCACCGCGACGCCGTGGTTGGCCATCATCAGCACGGTCTTGTCGCCGATGACGCCCGCGAGGCGCTCGCCCTCCGCCGGATCGAACGCCGGGCCGGCGTAGCAATCGTCGTAGGCAGTATCCATCATCACGCCAAGCTCGGTCTGGCCGATCGGCAGGATGCGCTGATCCTCCAACCGGGTCAGGGCGCTTGCGAACGGCATATGCGTGTGCAGCACCGCCCCCGCGGCCGGCAGCAGGCGGTGCATGGGCGCGTGGATACAGTAGCAGGACTGCTCGATCTCCCCTTCGCCGGCCAGCAGCGCGCCATCGTAACCCACTTCCATGAAACAGCTTGCCGTGACCTCCGACCAATGGAGGCCGAACGGGATCTGGTAGTAGCGGTCGTCCATGCCGGGCACGCGCAGCGTCAGATGGTTGAAGATGCCCTCGTGGAAGCCGTGCATCACCGCGAGGCGGTGAGCCGCCGCCAGATCCACACGCGCCTGCCACTGGGCATCCGCAAACGCCAAATCCTTCGTTTCAAACGATTCCAACGGCATGTGTCACAGTCTCCCGGTCCGGTTCGCCGGCCATGCTACAGGCTGCCGACGGTCAGGTTAAGCCTTCTCCATTCGGACAGCGGCGGCTTGCATTGCCCTGAGATTCCGCTATTCCCGCCGCCCGACGGGAACCGAGGGGGCGACGCAACGTGACGGTCGACGGCCAACCTGCGCTGATCGAGATCGCCGGTCTGACCAAGCGCTTCGGCGGCTTCACCGCGGTGGACAGCGTCTCGTTCAGTGTGGCGCGCGGCGAGGTGTTGGGCTTTCTGGGACCGAACGGCGCCGGCAAGTCCACCACGATGCGCATGCTGGCCGGTTTCATGATCCCGACCGCCGGGACCGCCCGCATCTGCGGCCACGACGTGCAGACCGAGGGTGTCGAGGCGCGACGCGTGCTGGGTTTCCTGCCGGAAGGCGCCCCGACCTATCCGGAAATGACCGTCACAGGCTTCCTGACGTTCTGTGCCAAGGTGCGCGGATACTCGGGCCGGGACCTCGCGATGCGGGTTGAGCATGCGATGGACCTGACGCGACTCCGAGGCGTGCTGCTGCAGCCGGTGGAGACGCTGTCCAAGGGATTCAAGCGCCGCGTCGGCCTGGCGCAGGCGCTGCTGCACGATCCGCCGGTGCTGGTGCTGGACGAGCCGACCGATGGGCTCGATCCCAACCAGAAGCACGAGGTGCGCGCGCTGATCGCGCAGATGGCGCCCGAGAAGGCGATCGTGATCTCGACGCATATCCTGGAGGAGGTGGATGCCGTGTGCTCGCGCGCGATCATCATCGCGGCCGGCCGGGTGGTGGCGGACGCGACGCCGGCGGAACTGCAGGGGCGGCATCCGTCGGGCAAGCTCGACGATGTGTTCCGGCAGCTGACGATGGAAGCCGCCTGAGCATGCGCAACGTTCTGATCATCGCCGAACGCGAACTCGCCGCCTATTTCGCTACGCCCGTCGCGTCCGTGTTCATTGTCATCTTCCTCGTGCTACAGGGAGCGCTGACGTTCAACCTCGGCGGCTTCTTCGATCGTGGCCAGGCCGACCTCAACCCGTTCTTTACGTTCATTCCCTGGGTGTTTCTGCTGCTGGTCCCCGCGATCACCATGCGGCTCTGGGCCGAGGAACGCCGGCTCGGCACTATCGAACTGCTGCTGACGCTGCCGATCACCCAGACGCAGGCAGTATTGGGAAAATTCCTTGCAGCCTGGGTGTTCTGCGCCATCGCGCTGCTCTTGACGTTCCCGTTCGTCATCACCGTCAACATCCTCGGCCGGCCGGACAACGGCGTGATCGCCTCGGGCTATGTCGGCTCGCTGCTGGTGGCCGGCGCGTTCCTCTCGGTGGGATCGGCCCTGTCGGCACTGACCAAGAACCAGGTGATCGCCTTCGTGCTCGCCGTCGCGGTGTGCTTCGTGTTCGCCGTCGCATCCTATCCCGTGGTGACCGATTTCCTGTCGCGCAACACGCCGGCGCTCGCCGAGATCGCACGGCGCATCGCGGTGATCGACCGGTTCCAGGACTTCACCCGCGGCGTGGTCAGCCTGCGCGATCTGATCTTCTTCGCCACCTTCATCGGTTTCTGGCTGTTCCTCAACACCGTCATCGTCGAACAGCGGAAGGCGGACTGAAGCGATGCGCCGGCGGATCTGGTTCTCCATCATCGGCGTCATCGCGGTCGCCGCCATCGTCATCGGCATCAACATGTTCGCCGACGCGCGGCTGGCGAACCAGCACGTCGATCTGACGCAGAACCACATCTACACGCTGTCGCCCGGCACGCGGCAGATCCTGTCGGGCCTGAAGGAGCCCGTGACGCTGCGCCTGTTCTACTCCCGTCGCCTCGGCAGCACCGTCCCGGTGTACGGCGCCTACGCCGACCACGTCCGGGAAGTGCTGGGCGAATACGCCGCGGTGTCCGGCGGCAAGATCAGGCTCGAATTCTACGATCCCGAGCCGTTCAGCGACACCGAGGACCGTGCGCTCGCCTACGGTCTGCAGGGCGTGCCGCTCGATCAGGGCGGCGTCCAGGTATATTTCGGCCTGGCCGCCAGCAATCAGGAAGACGACGAACGCACCATCGCGTTCTTTCAGCCGGAGCGCGAGCGATTCCTTGAATACGACCTGACCAAGCTGATTTACGATCTGTCAAATCCAAAACGTCCGGTGGTCGGCGTGATGTCGTCGCTGCCCCTCGATGGCGATCCGCGCGCGATGATGATGGCGATGCGTGGCCAGCCGGCCGCCGGCGGACAGCCGTATGCATCGACGATGCTGCTGCGGCAGACCAATCAGGTGAAGACCGTCGCGACCGATGCGCAGGTGATCGATCCGGACATCCAGGTGCTACTCGTGGCCGAGGCGCAGAACCTGTCCGACGCGACGCTGTATGCGATCGATCAGTCCGTCATGCGCGGCGGCCGGCTGATGGCGATGGTCGATCCGTGGAGCGAGGCGATGGCAGCCACGCCCTCGCCCACCGGCATGCCGCCGACCGATACCGGCTCCAACCTGAAGAAGCTGTTCGATGCGTGGGGCATCGTGTTCGACCCGACCAAGGTGGTCGGCGATCTCACCGGCGCCTGGCGGGTGCGGGCCAGCCCGGACGAACGGGTGCAGGCGGTGAGCTACGTCGCCTGGTTCAACGTCCGCGACGGCATCAATCATGACGATCCGGCGACCGCCGACCTGCAGCAGGTCACCGTGGCGTCGGCCGGCGCGCTCGGCAAGGCGCCGGATGCATCGATCGAGTTCACGCCGCTGCTGAGCAGCAGCGCACGCTCGGGCGAGATCGCGGTGGACCTGGTAAAGATGCCGAACCCGGGGAAGATCCTTGCGGACTTCAAGCCGGAAGACGGTCCGCGCGTGCTCGCGGCGCGGATTCGCGGCCCGCTGAAGTCGGCGTTCACCGGGCCGCCGGAACTGGCGAAGGATCAGAAGCGGCCCGACAATTTTCCCGACCACAAGGCGCAGACCGATGGTGCGGCCAATCTTGTGGTGGTGTCCGACAGCGATATCCTGGCCGACCGGTTCTGGGTGCGCACCTCGGATTTCTTCGGACAGCAGACCGCCATGCCGTTCAGCGACAACGGCCCATTCGTTGCCAACCTGATCGGAACGCTGGCCGGCGGTGACGCGTTGATCGGACTGCGCTCACGCGGCGACACCAATCATCCGTTCATCCTGGTGAACGAGATGCAGAGCGAGGCCGAGGCGAAGTTCCGCCAGACCGAGCAGGCATTGCAGAAGCATCTCGACGACACGGAAAAGCAACTTCGCACGCTGCGCCAGGGGCCCGGCGGTGAAGGCAGCGAGCCGACCAACGCGCAGGCCGTCATCACGCCGGAGCAGCGTGCCGCGATCGACGCCGCGCGCACCGACATCGTCAATACGCGCCAGCAGCTTCGCGCGGTACAGTATGACCTGAACCGCGACATTTCCCGATTGGAGACTTGGCTGCGCGTGTTCAACATCGTGCTGGTGCCGGCGTTGCTGGCCATCCTGGCGATCACACTCGGCGTCGTGCGCCGCCGCCGTCGCGCGAGGGCACGCGCATGAGACCGCGCACGCTGCTTGCGCTCGTCGTCGTCGGGGTCCTCGCAGTCGCCGGCGGCTGGTATTTCGGAACGGCCGAAAAGCCCGGCGGCCAACAGACATACAATGCCGGTGGGTTGATGTTTCCCGACCTGGCGTCGCGGTTGCAGGATGCCGCGCGCATCGAGATCACCCATCAGGACAAGACGATGGCGCTTGCCAGGCATGGCGATGCGTGGGGCCTGGTGGATCGCGGAGGCTATGTGGTGCAAGCCGGCAAGCTGCGCGGCATGCTGACGGCGCTGACCGAACTGCGGCTGGTCGAACCGCGCACCACCGACCCCACGCAGTTCAGTCGGCTCGGCCTGGAAGACCCGAACGGCAAGGAAGGAACATCGGACCTGCTCCGCGTGCTTGACGCATCAGGTAAGCCGATCGTCGCGCTGATCGTCGGCCATCGCCGCGTGCGCACGCAGGGCAATGTGCCGGAGCAGGTCTATGTGCGGCGGCCGGACGACAATCAGACCTGGCTGGCCGAGGGCAGTCTCCAGGTCGATGCCGATCCGCAGCAATGGCTCGACCGCGACATCATGAACATCGACCACGCGCGCATTGCGACCGTTGCCGTGACGCATGGTGACGAGACACTGGAATTCGCCCGTGACGGTCAGAAGCTGGTGTTGAAATCACCGGCCGAGCATCCGCCGCTCGACGACTACAAGGTTGACGATATCGACCGCGGGCTGGAACTGCTGACGTTTCAGGACGTGCAGGCCGACAAGGATCCAGTGGGCGACAAGGTCGGTCAGTCGGTTTACACCACCGCTGACGGACTTGCGGTGACCGCGGCGGTGTTCAAGGGCGAGAAGGATATCTGGGCGCGCTTCCTCGTCACCGGGACCGACAAGTCCAAGGATGAGGCGGACAGGTTGAACGCGCGACTGGGCGGTTGGACTTATCAGCTCGGCTCCTGGAAGCAGAAGGCCCTCGTGCCGTCGCTGGACGAACTGAAGGCGGCAGCACCCGAAAAGCCGTCCGGATCCGGCCCAGCGGCTGGGGCGGGGGCGGTTGCGACCCCACCTGATGCCAGCCCACCCGCCGACGAACCGAAATGAGCGACCGGGAGTATCCCGCTCGGCCCATCGTCGGGATCGGGATCGTGGTCATCAAGGGCAATACCGTCCTGCTGGTTCGCCGCGGCAAGCCGCCGAATATCGGCTCCTGGACGCTGCCCGGCGGCGCGCAGGAATTAGGCGAGACCACCGAGGATGCCGCGCGTCGCGAACTGCTGGAGGAAACCGGCATCGAGGTGGGCAAGCTGCATTTCGCTGCGACCGTGGACAACATCCGTCACGACGAGACGGGCCGGGTGCGGTTCCACTACACGATCATCGATTTCGCCGCGGAGTGGGTGGCAGGTGAGCCGGTTGCCGACACTGACGTGACCGAGGCGGTTTGGGCGCCGCTGGATGCGCTGGACGACTTCGGTCTGTGGAGCGAGGCGCACCGGGTGATCGCGATCGCGCAGCGGCTCGTGGCGTAAACGCGCCGAGGTCCTTCCGGGGGCTTGTTGGCATGACAGCCGCAGACCACTTGCCCCCTTCGACCACTCTTGGTTCTGCTCCCGAACGGATAACAAGCGCGTCGCTCTCCTGCATCCTTAAGTTGCATCACGATTGCGTGAGATTTAGCTTGCATGATCACTTATTCGTGAGCTAAACAAGCGTCAGTTCCTGCCCCCGACCGCCACCGAGTGCTTCCGACTACCAGGGCTTTTGGAACTGCACGAATATTGAAAGGGACAGTCCATGACCAACTCCATTTATGCGCCGAACACCATTGTTTCCGCCGATATTGGTGGACTACCGCATCCGGAGCCGCTGCGCGGTCTGGCCGTTGCCGGCTCGCAATCAAGCGTTTCCCTGCCGCCGCCGGTGTCCTCGGGTCCGAATGTCGCCGACAGCGGTCGTATCAGCTTCGGTGCGGGATTCCGCCTCCGGTCTGGCAAGTAAAACGACAATTCCGAAGACTGTGACTGCATCGTCGGGGAATATCGACGCCCCCCGATGCCCGGCACTACACTTTGAAGGCGTGGCCGCCATGATGCGCTCCGATCCGCTGCTGCAGTTTCATCGCCTGATCGAACAGGCTCGGGCACCGCAGCGTGCGGATCGGGCGGCCGCTGGAACGCTCCCGACGCGCGCATATCGTTACTGCGACGCAGTCACGAGTGCGGCCGGTTACGGGTGGTGGGTGTTCCCGCCCATGGATCTGCAATTGATCTGGGACGGACACGACCTGTTCTGGCATTTCGACGGGGCTGCCGACTGGATGCCGCTATCGCCGTCCGCCCAATTTCCTGACTTCTCTCGCAGCTTCGACAACGTTGCGCCCGGGGCGTTGCAGGGCTGCGCACCCCCGTTCCTGACGGCTCTGCCGGAGCCCGGGGCCGTGCAGATCTGGACCGGACTGATGGCACGCACCGCCGAAGACTGGAGCCTGCTGATACGCCCGCCGGCCAATCTCCCCACCCCCGGCGGCTACAGTCTGTACGAAGGCATCGTCGAAACGGACCGCTGGTTCGGTCCACTGTTCACCAATCTTCGTCTGACCCAGACGCATAAACCGGTACGTCTCAGGGCCGATTTCCCATTGGTCCAGGTGCAGCCTCTGCCGCGCGAGGCCTATGCCGAGCACACGCTCAGTTCCACATCCATCGTGCCCAACATGGCCGCCATGAGCGACAGGGACTGGGGCGCGTATCAGGAGACCATTGTCGCGCCGAACCAGCATCCCGACCGGGAGTTCGGCGCTTATGCGGTGGCGGCCAGGAAACGCCGCCACGGCGTTTGTCCGGTCAGCAAAATTAGCGCCAGCGCCGCCGGCTGATCGACTGCTGCTCTCGCTTCAGGTCGCCAGTCCAGACCGTTCGGGGATGCCTGCCAACCGCAGGCCCTCGGCATAACTGTCGAGGTCCTCGTGCCGCAACAAGGGCGATCGGTCTATCGCTTCCTGGATCGAAAACTGCGGTTCCAGCCCCAACAGCGCATCCCGCAGCGTGGCCGCTTCGCTCGCCAACCCAAGCTTCCCGACGGCAGAAAGCAATCCCTTGTAAGTGGATGAAAGTCCGGGGTGCGCTTCACGGGCTCGTCTGCCGAGCTGCGCGGCAATTTCGTAGTCGCCCGTGAGCAGGAACGGCATCACCAATGCCATGTCGAAGAAGAAGCCATGCGGATCGTGGGGGGAGAGCCGCCGCGCGCGCTGGATGTGACGAATAGCGTCCGTATGCAATCCCAGATAGCTGTGCGCCAGCCCGGAATAGCACCATGCGAGTGCAAGATTGGGATTCAACGCGATCGCCCGTTCATGCAGGCCAAGCGCCTCCCCGGCCTCCCTGTGCAAGAAGGCCCGAATATGTCCGGCCACGGTGAAGGCGCGGGCGTCGCCGGGGTCGAGCACGACCGCGCGCTGTGCAAGTTGGTCGGCGTAGCGCACCGCCTCGGCCATATCGGTTGCCCAGCCCTGACCGATCGACAGCAGGTACCAGTGGGCCAGCCACGAATGGCACGCAGCGCTGGAGGGATCCAGCTCCAGCGACCTCTCCAACAGCGAGCCCGCCGCTCGAAAACCGGTCTTGTCCAGGCGATAGATCGCCGGAATGGCGCGCAGCATCAGGTCATAGGCAGTCGGATCCACCTGAGGGCGTGACGCCGCCTTCTCGCCTTCCCAGACGAGCAGCTCCGGCGCGACCTGTGCCACCGTCTCGGACGCAATCTCGTCTTCCAGGTTGAGAATGTTCCGCAGGTTGCTATTGAAACGTCTTGCCCAGATTATCTCGCCGGATCCACGCATGTTCAGCAGCCGCGCCAGAATTCGAATCTCGTTGCCTTTCGTTCGGAGCGTGCCCTCGACGACAAAGTCCAGATCAAGCTGCTGCCACCGTGCGGTCTGTCCCACCGGCTCGTTGGCAACGGCGGCGACGGACGCCGGCGCAACACAGGTGATCCAGCGAAATCGCGAGAACGCGCCGGTGATCTCCTCGGCCAGTCCCAGCGAGAGCCCACTCTGGATTGGCGAGCCGATGATCTTGAACGGCATGACGCCCAGGCGGATCGCGTTCCTCCGTGATCCAGCCGATGGCAATTGCTGCGGATCGGCGGCTCGACCGGGGTCAGACGCTCCCGCGATGGGGCCGGGTGGGCTCAGCGGTGTCATCAGAGGCGCATGATCACGGGCCTCCGCCAATAGCTGTTCCGTTTCGGTGGAAAAGGTATCGCTCTTCAGAAGAGCGCCCACCACACGCACAACGTCGGATGCCTGATAGGGCTTCATCAGGATCTCGAAGCCCTTGTCGTCACCGTGCTCTTCGTGAGCCGCCTCTTCTGCGGAACTCGAGGTCAGCAGGATGCGAAGTCCGGGTCGCATGCGACGCGCGTCGCCAGTCAAAACCGTGCCGGCGACGCTGCCAGGAAGCCGAACCTCGGTGAACAGGACATGCACCGGCTCATCCGAGGCCAGATAGGCCAGGGCGCCGGATGCGTTTGTCGCGGCGAGCGCACGATAGCCGGACAGGACCAGAATTTCGCAGATCGTGCTGCGAACATCGGCGTCCGGCTCCACCACCAATACGGTCAGTTGGTTGCCGATCGGTGCCGGCCAGGCCGCCTGAGCTTGAGGGGCGGATATTGGATCGATGGCGCGGGGCAGATAAAGTGACACGGTCGTGCCGCTCCCGACCTGACTCTCGAGGTCGACCCAGCCACCCGGATTGACCGGCAAATCCGTGCACCTGGGCAAGACCAAGCCCACTTCCTTTGCCAATCGCCTTGGTCGTGAAGAATGGTTCGAAGACTCTTCCCAACAGCTCTGGCGGAATCCCTGTTCCGGTGTCCTTGATATCTATCCGAACGTAATCACCGGATAACCGCTCCGTATCTCCGCCAGGTTCAAGGCTCATCGTCTGGTTATGGCAGGATATCGTTATGCTCCCGCCGACAGGCATAGCGTCCCGTGCATTCAGCACCAGATTCAGGATTGCCGAATCCAGTTGCCCTGGGTCGACGCGGCAGTTCCAGAGATCGTCGTCCGCCAGCAGGTGGATGCGCACGGCCTCGCCGGCCGCCTGCCCGAGCAATTCGTGCATCGCGGAGAGCGCGTTGTAGGCCGAGATCGAACTCGGGGCGGAGCATCTGGTTTCGGGAAAAAGCGAGGAGCTGGCCCGACATTCTGCCGCCGCGTTCGGCGGCGCATTCAATCATCTCCGCGCGCCGAATTCCCTTGGCGTCGCCACGGGCCTCGGCGTCCAGCCGCAGGGCGGTGGCGTTGCCGATCACAACGGTAAGAAGATTGTTGAAATCGTGAGCCAACCCGCCTGTCAGCCGCACCAGCGATTCCATCTTCTGCGACTGGTAGGTGGCGTCCTGCGGCTGGTCCGATCCTTGACGGTCCGGGGAGTGCGTTGCATCGGCCGCCGTCGGGGGCGCAGTTTCAGTTGGCTTTATATCAGCACCTGACCTGACGGTGGCGTCACGCTGCACGGCGCGACCCGGAGTTGCATGCTTCGCTCGGCTACAAGTAAGGGTGTACGGCTGCCAATTGAAGCATTATATCAGATCGCGCGCTCGACAATTGTGCAGATGTTCCAATTTCTGCTGATAATTCAGCAGCTTACGGGAGACCGATTCCGCATATGCGTCAGTGCCGCGGCAAGTTTCCGGAACGGATTCGACGTCGCCGATAGAATACCGCCCGGCTGGCCCAGGGATGCTGAAGGCTGGATGGCCAGGGATGTCGTTGCGCGATCCACCCAATCTTAGCTTCGCCGGTGCGACCGGTGCACCGATTTGCGTGTGGCAAGCGAGAGCGAAATGCCCCCGCAGATCAGCCCCAGAGCAGCCGGCACCAGCCATGCAGGGCGCACCATCAATGGCATGGCCACATTGTTCCACAGCCATGCCGACATGTGCTGTTCGATGCTGCTGTGCAGGAGGTTCATCAGGTCGTGATCAAGCATGAACAGCGCCTGGCCGAGCGGAACAGATGGCGGGCCAAGCATCGCCAGGGCCACTGATCCGACCAGCAGCATGGCAGCCAGGACAGCAAGGATCCGTTGGGCAATCACATGAACAGCTTCTCGTTCGTTCGGTCGGAATACAGTGAGGCTACGAACTCACCATAGCCGTTGTAAATCTGGGTTGGCACCATCTCATTGCTGCCGAGCAGACGCTCGCGCGCCTGGCTCCAGCGGGGATGTGCCACAGCCGGGTTGACGTTCGCCCAGAAGCCGTATTCGGACGACTGGATCGCCTGCCAGAAATTGACGGGCCGCTTGTCGGTGAAGCTGATCTTTGCCAGCGCCTTGGCCGACTTGAAGCCGTATTTCCAAGGTGTTGTCAGTCGGATCGGTCCACCGTTCTGGGGCGGAAGCGGCTTCCCGTAGAGCCCTGTGGAAATGAATGCAAGGTCGTTCGCCGCCTCGTCGATCGCCAGCCCCTCGATGTAGGGCCAGGGATAGAACGGCGAGCGCAGGCCGGGCATCGTCTTGTCCTGCGCTGTCTCGAAAACGACGTACTTCGCCGATCCCAACGGTTCGGCGATCTTGAGCAACTCGCTCAGCGGGAAGCCGGTCCACGGCACGGTCATCGCCCAGGCCTCGACACAGCGATGGCGATAGACGCGCTCCTCGAACTGGACCTGCTTCAGCAGGTCATCGATGCCGAGGGTTCGCGGCTCCTTGAGCTGCCCCTCCAGGCTGATCGTCCACGGGCGCTGCTTCAAAGCCTGAGCGTCCTCCCACAGGTTCTTGCCATCGCTGTATTCGTAGTAATTGTTGTAGGTCGTCGCGTATTTCTCTGCCGTGATGTCGCGGCCAGGAACGTATTTGGGATTGCGCGCAGGTGCGCCGTCCCGCTGCGCCAGTGCAGTCCCAGCCAGAGCCAGTGAGCCGGCACCCGCCAGCGCGGTCCGGCGGCCCATCACCAGCGCCTCCGGTGTCACCAACCACTCCGGCAGTTCCCAGCCATGGCGTCGCAGGATATGCATGTATCTCTCCACCAACCGAAGTAATCCTGATCTGGGGGTGTCGGTGCCCTTTGTCACCGTGAGGTGACCCCCTCGCGTTGTCCGACGCGGCAGGATGCGGGACATTACAGCCAACCCGCGCAGTCAGCAGGAGATTTCATGCATCTCGCCCGTTTCCCCCGTGTCCGCCTGTTCCCCACCCCCACGCCGCTGGAGAAATTGGAGAACCTCAGCCGCCATCTCGGCGGACCGGAAATCTGGATCAAGCGCGATGACTGCACGGTGGTCGCCACCGGCGGCAACAAAGTCCGAAAACTGGAGTTCCTGGTGGGCGAGGCGAAGGCGCAGGGCGCCGACCATCTGGTGACGCAGGGTGCGGTGCAATCCAATCACGTGCGCCAGACCGCCGCTGTGGCAAGGCGGTTCGGCATGAATTGCACCGCATTGCTGGAGCACCGGATCGACACCAACGATCGCGACTACCTGAACAGCGGCAATGTATTGCTCGATCGGCTGTTCGACACGGCGATCGAGTACCGACCAGGCGCGACCGACATGAATGCCGCGATCGAGGCGAAGGGTGCGGCGCTGCGGGAAGCGGGCGAGAAGCCGTATGTGATCCCGGGCGGCGGCTCCAACCGGGTCGGCGCGCTGGGCTATGTCTCATGCGCGCAGGAATTGATGCAGCAGGTCGATGAGATGGGCCTGACGATCGACCGCGTGGTGACCGCCACGGGCAGTGCGGGCACGCAGGCTGGCCTGGTCGTCGGGTTGGAAGGCATGAACGCCGGAGTTCCGGTGCTCGGCATTGGCGTCCGGCTGCCGAAGGACGCGCAGGAGGCGAATGTGCACCGCCTGGCGGAAGCGACCGCCGACTTTGTCGGCATGCGCGGCGGGATTGCGCGCTCGGCGGTGATGGCGAACTGCGATTACGTCGGCCCGGGCTATGGCCAGCCGACGCCGGGCATGACCGAGGCGGTGCTGATGCTGGCGCGGTTGGAGGGCGTGCTGCTGGATCCGGTTTATTCCGGCAAGGCGATGGCCGGGCTGATCGATCTGATCCGCAAGGGCGAAATCCGTAAGGGCGAGACGGTGGTGTTCCTGCACACCGGCGGCGCGGTCGGCCTGTTCGGCTATACCGGCGTATTCGAACAGGCGATGGCGGGCTAGCACAACATCCCTGGTCCCCGCTTTCGCGGGGATGACAGTGTTTCTTGTTATCCCCGCAGGCCGCATGCGGTCAGCATTTGACACCGTAAGGCACGCACCTGAGCATCCCGTAACCGGGAGGACACGATGATGCTCATCAGCCAGGATCGCATCCTGACCACGCATACCGGCAGTCTGCCGCGCCCGGCCGAACTGACTGCGCTCTATGTCCGGCGTGCGCGCGGCGAGGCGGTCGATCCCGCGACTCTGGACACTGTCGGCAGAGCCGCGGTGCACGATGTCGTTGCAAAGCAGATCGCCGCCGGCGTCGATATCGGCAATAACGGCGAACAGCAGCGCGAGGCGTTCTTCCTTTATGTCCGCCATCGCATGAGCGGATTCGGCGGTGGCTGGGCGCGCCGGACGTTCGCCGATGTCGCGCACTACCCAGCCTTCAGCGCTTGGAAGGCGGCGCATGACTCGGTCAACGAGTTGGTCAGCAACACCGGTGGTGTGCCCGAGGCGGTGGGTGAGGTACGCTATCTGGATCGCGCGATGGTGGAAGCCGAGTGCAAGGATTTCCGCGGCGCGCTGAATGCGGCAGGCGGCGGTTTTGTCGAACCGTTCATGACAGCGCCCTCGCCCGGCATCATCGCCGCCGCGATGCGCAATGCCTGGTACGACACCGAGGATTCCTATCTCGATGCGCTCGGACGCGCACTGCAGGTGGAATACGAGACAATCGTCGCGCACGGCTATCTGCTGCAGATCGACGCGCCGGACCTGGCGATGGAACGGCATCTCTCCTATCAGGACAAACCGCTGACCGACTTCGTCGATTTCGTCGAGCGCGTCGCCAGTCCCTCGGTCCAGTCCGACAATTCTCTTCCATACCCGGACGCATTGGTCGATCCGGCGGCATTCCCATCCTTCAGACCCCAGTCGATCCAGTTGATGGAATTGACGCCCGCATCACCCGAGACGGACTCCCAATCCCAACTGTTGCGCGCACCGTCCTGCCCCGCGGCCAACTTGGTGCGGCCGAATTCGTCCCCCTCCTGGAGCAGCGGCACACCATTGGACGTAAGGAGCAGTCCCAGCAGCAGTTTTTCGCGTCTGCGCCGCAGATCTTCGTCGCCGCCGCTGTCCCAGCAGTTCTGTGATCCATCGTTGTCATTGACGGCCATGCAGTCGCGCAGCGTGTAGCCATCGTGAATTGCTACGAAATTGATCGACCGCCAGGGCTTGCTCGAGGCCGCCGCGTCGGAACCTGCCACGGCGCCACGGCCCTCTATCAGCCGCTTGAGCGTGTCGGGATCCTTCAGGTCGCTCTTCGAGAAAAGGCGCGCTCCGTCCCGGTATTTGCCCAACCACTTGGCCCAACGATTGTTCCGCCAATCCCAGCCCGCGCTGTCCATGAAGTCCCACCATTGGCCGCCAAGGTCCCACGGTTCGGCATGCAGATGCGCATGACCAAACCGAGAATCCTGGTCAATCCAGTCCGCGGCATTTGACGAGCCGTCAGCCAGCATGCGGGCGAGATCAAATCGGAACCCATCGATCCCATAGGCTGTGTACCAAAATGCCAGCGAGTCCACGACCAGGCTCTTGGTAAACCGATCGCCCCCGCTGAAATCGACATCGTTGCCGGTTCCGCTGTAGTTGGTGAATCCGCCATTCGGGGTTCCGCGGTAGATCTCGGGCACATCCACGCAGAAGCCGTAACACTTGTAGGCAAGGTGTCCGTCCTGGACCCATTCGCCCTCGGCAGTGTGGTTGTAGACGACGTCCATGAACACAGCGATGCCACGGGAATGGAACGCCTGCACCAGGCGCTTCAATTCGATGATCTCGTTGTCGGGAGCCGTGGCGTAACGCACCGCGGGCGCGAAAAAGTTGGTCGTCATGTAGCCCCAGTGGTTCATCCGCCCCGGGGCTGTCGTCGTGTCCTCGTCGTACTCCATCACCGGCATCAGTTCGACAGCGGTCACACCAAGTTCAACCAGGTGATCGATGCCCGCAGCCAGGCCGCCGGGCGTTTTGAGGCCGCCTTGCGCGAGACCGACATACGTGCCCCGCGATGCGGGAGCGAGGTCGGCAATCTGCGCCGTGTAGTCCTGGACGTGCAGCTCGTAGACGATCAGATCTTCCGGATTGATTTCGACATGGCTCGGCGCCGGATCGGCCGCATGGTCGTACACCACGCTTTTGCCGCCGCCAGCATAGACCGGCTGACTGGCATCGACGAAGGGAGGTGAGGCGAACACTGTCGAGTAGCGGACTTCCTGCGTGCGATAGGCGTACGGATCGCCAAATACGATGTTTCCGTCGAGCACCGTGCCGAACGGCGCATTCGGCGCAGCTGTTCCGGCTCCGCTCGCGCGATACATGTAAAGCGTGCCTAGACCTATCCCGGAGCCGCGGACCCGGACGCCCCAATCCCCGGCGGCATTTCGCACCATAGGCACGGTATTGGTCGCTATCCTGGCATCCGGTACGTCGTACAGCAGCAGATCGACCGTCTGCGCCGCAGGAGCGTGCAGCCCGAAGTCGACCCAGCCACCCGGGTTTGGGTGTGCGCCCTGCTCGGTTGCGATGGGCGGCGCCGTCTCCAGTTCGAAGGCGGCAACAGGGCAGCCACCGAGCAGCGTCAACCCGAGCGCGCAGCAGAAACAAGACAGTCTGTGAGAAACATGTCGATCTGCTCCCGGTTTTGCTCGTCGCTATGCCGCGTTCCGCAGTCCGCCCTTTACGTGGCGTGCGAACGCATCGAATAGACGCCGCGTCACCGGCCCGACTTCGCCATTGCCGACCGGCCTTCCGTCGATGTGCACGATCGGCTTCACGAAGCTCGTCGCGCTGGTGATGAACGCCTCACGTGCATCGCGCATGGCCTGTTCGCTGAACTGCGTCTCCGAGAACGCCACGTTCTCCTCGTTGATCAGCGCCAGCAATGCCCCGCGCGTGCAGCCAGGCAGGATCGCATGATCCAGATGTCTGGTGCGAAGCACACCATCCTTGTCGACAATCCAGAAGCTGGTGGCGGCGCCTTCCGTCACCATGCCGTTGTCATCGATCAGGATCGCCTCGAGCGCTCCCTTCTCCTTCGCAGCCTGGCGCGCCAGCACATTCGGGAGCAGGGCGACGGTCTTGATGTCGCAGCGCGCCCAGCGTTGATCGGGATAGGTGATCGCGCTTGCCGTCCACGCCCCGACATCGGTCGGATATGGCGGAATGCGGCGGATCGTCACCACCACCGACGGCGGCACCGGCTTTGACGGAAATGGATGGTCGCGTCGCGCCACGCCGCGGGTGACCTGCATGTACAGCAGCCCCTCGCGCACCCGATTGCGCCGGGCCACTTCGTAAAGGACGTGGCGCAGTGCCGCCCGGCTCATCGGTTTCGGCAAGCTGATCGCGCGCAGCGAGCGGGCCAGCCGGTCCAGATGCAGGTCCTCGTCGATAAAGCGTCCGTCATAGAGGTGCACCACCTCGTAGATCCCGTCTGCGAACTGATAGCCGCGATCCTCGATATTCACCGACGCGTCACGCTGCGGCAGGTAGCGACCATTGACATAGGCAATGCGACTCATGCCATTTCGTCCCGACGAGGATTTTGTTGCGCCGCCGAGCATACCGCCCTGCAACGGCGTCGCAACCGTTCGGCGCGATCTCGCGTCATGGCCGGGCTTGACCGGTCATGCCCGGCCATGACGAGAGATTACGGCCGGTGACCGAAGGCCGTTTGGTTGGGCTATTGGTGCTACCCGCCGACCTTCTCGTCGGAATTCACCCCAAGTTGCTTCAGCTTGCGATGCAGCGCGCTGCGCTCCATGCCGACGAACTGCGCGGTACGGCTGATGTTGCCGCCGAAGCGCAGCAATTGCGCCTGCAGATACTGCGTCTCGAACAGATCGCGTGCCTCGCGCAGCGGCAGACCCATGATGTCGGCAGTCGGATCGATATTGAGCAGGGCGGGCGCATTGGCGCCGATCTCCGGTGGCAGCATGTCGGCACGGATCGGATCGTGGACGCCGCCGGGCGCCATGATCAGCAGCCAGTCCATCAGGTTGCGCAACTGTCGCACATTGCCCGGCCAATCGTACGCCTGGAGCGCTGCCAGCGTGTCGGCGGAAAGCTCGCGCACCTGCATTCCGGCATTTTCGGCTGACCGCTCGATGAAGTGCAGCGCCAGCGACGGCACGTCCTCCCGTCGATCCTTCAACGCCGGTACCTTCAGCGGTACCACCGACAGCCGGTAATACAGGTCCTCGCGGAACCGGCCGGCACTGATCTCCGATTGCAGGTCCTTGTTGGTCGTTGAAAGCACGCGCACATCCACCTTCACGCGCGCCGATCCGCCGAGCCGCTCGAACGTCGAATCCTGCAACGCACGGACGATCTTGCCCTGGGTTTCCAACGGCATGTCGGAAACTTCGTCCAACAGCAGCGTGCCGCCATGTGCGCGTTCGAGCACGCCGGCCCGTCGTGGATGAGTGATCGGATCGCTGCCCGCCTCGAGACCGAACAGTTCCTCCTCGAAGCGCGACGGATTGAGCGTGGCGCAATTGAGTACCATGAATGGTCCATCGGCGCGGCGGGAGCGAGCGTGGATCATCCGCGCCACCACCTCCTTCCCGGAGCCAGCGGGGCCGCTGATGAGAACACGCGACCCGGTCGGGGCAACGCGCTCGACGCCCGCACGCAGCAGACTGATCACCGGACTCTCACCGGTCAGGATGGTTTCGGGCCCGGCGCGCAGGCGCAGTTCCGCGTTCTCCCGCGCCAGCGCGGCCGCCTCCAGCGCGCGGCGCACCACCAACAGCAGACGATCCGACTTGAACGGCTTCTCGATGAAGTCGTAGGCCCCCTGCAGGATCGCCGCGACCGCGGTTTCGATGGTGCCGTGGCCGGAGATCATGACCACCGGAACGTGCGGTTCCTCGCTGTGGAACGACTGCAGCAGCCCCAGCCCGTCGAGTCGCGAGCCCTGCAGCCAGATATCGAGAATGACCAGCGACGGTCGGCGAACCCGGAACGCAGCAATCGCGGCGTCCGAATTGCCGGCTGCGCGCGTGTCGTAGCCTTCGTCGCGCAAGACACCGTCGATCAGCAGGCAGATATCGGGTTCGTCGTCGACGATCAGGATGTCATGCGGCATCCGACACCTTCGTTGGCAGAACGAGCACGGCCACTGCTCCCGGGCCATCGAGCCTGTCATCCAGCGTCAGCCGTCCACCATGATCTTCCATGATCTTCTTGACGATGGCGAGACCAAGGCCGGTACCCTTCGGCTTGTGCGTTACATAGGGTTCAGTCAGCCTCGCGCGATCCTCCTGCGGCAATCCGACGCCGTCATCGGTCACGATGATGCGAACCTCATTCTCGCCCGGCTGCACGGAAAGTCCGATCTTGCCACCACGCTGGCCCGTCTCGGCCGCCCGCATGGTCACTGCATCGGCCGCGTTCAGCAGCAGATTGGTCAGCGCCCGGCGCAGCATGTTGCGATCGCACGGCACCACCGGCCCCTGGTCCGGAATCTCGGTGTGCCAGCTGATCTGCGGCCGCGCGGTCTTCTGCAGCACCAGAGCCTCGCGCGCGATTCGGCCGATATCCTCCGGCTTGATCACCGGCTGCGGCATCCGGGCGAAAGCGGAAAATTCGTCCACCATGCGGCCGATGTCGCCGACATGGCGGACGATCGTGTCGGCGCATTGGGTGAAGGTCTCCGGATCGGAGGTGATTTCACGCGCAAAGCGACGCTTGAGCCGTTCGGCGGCGAGCTGGATCGGCGTCAGCGGATTCTTGATCTCGTGCGCGATGCGCCGCGCGACATCAGCCCAGGCAGCCTTGCGTTGGGCCGATTGCAGTTCAGTGATGTCATCGAAAGTGACGACGAAGCCATCGGTGCGACCGCCCGACAGATCGGCGCCGATCCGCACCAGCAGCGTGCGCCTTCGCGTCGGCGGCCCGAGCTGGATTTCCGCGGTCCGCGCCCGCTCCGGCGATGCCGCCGCCTCATGCAGCAGGTCGGCGAATTCCGGCACCACCTCGGCCAGTTCGCGACCGATCGCCGACAGCAGATCGATGCCGAGCAGTTCGTCCGCCGCTCGGTTCGGCAGTTCGATCCGACCGGACGCGTCCAACCCGATCACCCCGGCGGAGACGCCCGACAGCACCGTCTCGGTGAAGCGGCGGCGCTCGTCGATCTGGCTGTACGCATCCATCAGCTCGCCGCGCTGCGCCGCAAGTTGTCCGGTCATCCGATTGAATGCACGTGACAGGCCGGCAACCTCGTCGCCAGTCTGCGCCTCGGCCACCCGCACGTGCAGGTCGCCTCCACGCACCCGCTCTGCCGCGTGGATCAGCCGCCCGATCGGGCGTGCGATCTGATTGGCGAGCACAAGGCCGATCAATACCGCGGCCATCAGAACCAGCAGCGCGACGATGGCAAAGATCCAGGCGAAAGCGATCTGCAGCCATGACCGGTTCTGGTCGAGACGCTGGTACTCGGCAACCGCCTGTTCGGTGCGTTCCATGTGTTCAAGAATTTGCGGATCGACCGGCCGTCCGATCATCAGCATCAGCGGCGGCGTCGAATCCAGCCGCACCACGGCCCGCACCCGTGTGCCGTCGCCCGCGGCCAGCACGGCCACATCGCCACCTTGCGCCTGCAATGTCATGGACGTCGGCGGCAACTCCACGCCCATGCCGGCGAACAAGCCGGCCGCGGCAAGCACCTGGCCAGTCAACGGATCGTAGATGACGGCCTCGGTCAGCCCACGCAGCGTAGTCTGAGTTCCCAGCACTTCGACGAACACCGACGGATCGGCGGACAGGAATTGGCCGGCGCGCGTCAGATCGTTCGCCATTTCCAGCGCGACGGATCGGATGTTGTTGCGGTGCTCGTCCAGGTAGCCACGCGACACCTGGAGCGACTCGCTGACCGCCTGACGCACCGGGTCATTGAACCAGGACTGAATGCCGAAATGAAAGAAGGCGACGGCAAAGCACGCCACCACGATGGTCGGCGCGATCGCCACGCCACCAAACAACAGGACCAGCCGAACATGCAGGCGCGAACCGGCGGAGCCGCGGCGGCGCTCGACCCAGACGCGGGTCAGGCGCGCCGCCAGAATCGCGCCGAGCAGCAGCACCGCGGACAGATTGCCGAGCACGAGGCCGACGCCGACGCCCGGCTTCAGGCCGAACGGCGCGCCGCGGGCGAGGAAGACGAACGTGGCCAGACCGATCCCGAACGCAAGTGCTGCCAGCACCAGCGTGAGCGCCTTGCCCAACAGCACGTTGGCAATGCGCGCCAGCAAAGTACGGGCCGGGCTCTCGACCTCGACTTCGGTGATCGCCGCCGCCGGGACCGATGCGGGAGGTGGAGGCTGGTGTTCGGCTCGCAGCGAGCCGGGTGGTGGTGCGACGTTCACATGAGCCCCCGAACCACCGGAATATCCAGGTCGCGGATCTTCTTGCGTAACGTGTTGCGGTTGAGCCCGAGCATGGCCGCGGCCTTGATCTGGTTGCCACGGGTGGCCGCAAGGGTCAGGCGAATCAGCGGCCGCTCAACCTCCGCGATCACCCGATCGTAGATGTCCGACGGCGCCGCGCCGCCATCATGGCTGGCGAGGAATTCACGGATATGCCGCTCGACGGCGCGCACCAGCGGTTCCGGACCGGCCGGGACCGGCGCTTCCAACGGCGGGGCCGCAGTCTCGACCAGTTCAGCCTCGATCTGGTCCGCGCCGATCGTTTCGTGCGGGCAGAGCGCCGCCAGGCGTCGCATCAGGTTTTCCAGTTCGCGAACATTACCCGGCCAGCCATAGCGCTTGAGCTGCTCGACGGCGCTCGGATTGAGCGTCTTGCCGGGCAGGCCATCGTCGCGTGCGCGCTCCAGGAAGTGCCGCGCCAGCACCTGAATGTCCTCCACCCGTTCGCGAAGGGGTGGCAGGCGAATCGGCACGACATTGAGCCGGTAGAACAAATCCTCGCGAAACTGGCCCTGACGGATCGCATTTCGCAGGTCACGGTGCGTGGCGGCGATGATGCGCACATTGGCCTTGATCGGTTGGCGCCCGCCAACCGAGGTGAACTCGCCCTCCTGCAGCACGCGCAGCAGCCGGGTCTGTGCTTCCGGCGGCATGTCACCGATCTCGTCGAGGAAAAGCGTGCCGCCGTTCGCCTGCTCGAACCGGCCTTGCGTCCGCGTGGTGGCGCCGGTGAACGCGCCGCGCTCGTGGCCGAAGAGTTCGCTCTCGATCAGTTCGCGCGGGATGGCGGCCATGTTGATGGCAACGAACGGGCCCGCCCGACGTTTCCCATAATCATGCAGGGCGCGCGCAACCAGTTCCTTGCCGGTGCCCGACTCGCCGTTGATCATCACGGTCAGGTCCGTGGTGGTCAGTCGCGCAATGGTCCGATAGATCTCCTGCATGGCCGGGCTGCGGCCGATCAACGGCAGCCGTTCGTCGGCGTCCCGTGGTTCCGACGCGGTGACGAAAGCCTCGGTCGGCACCGACAGCGCGCGGCCGACAACCGATAACAACTCCTGCAAGTCGAATGGCTTGGGCAGGTACTCGAACGCGCCGCGCTGGGTCGCCTTGACCGCGGTCATCAGGGTCGATTGCGCGCTCATCACCACCACGCGCAGGTCCGGACGAATCTTGCGAATCCGGGGGATCAGGTCGAGCCCGTTCTCGTCGGGCATGACGACGTCGGTGATCACCAGGTCGCCTTCGCCGTCTTCGACCCATCGCCACAGGGTGGCAGCATTGCCCGGTACTGCGCACCTGGTAGCCTGATCGGCCCAGGGCCTGGGTCAGCACGGTGCGAATGGAACGGTCGTCATCGGCGACCAGCACGGTGGGTGGGGTCATGGTATGTCCTTCGCCATCGGTCAGGCGCCGATATCGGCCTCCTCGTCGGTCACCACCGGAAGATGCAGGCGGAAATCCGTGCGGCCCGGTCGAGAGTTCACCTCAATCAGTCCGCCATGGTCGCCCATGATCTTGGCGACCAGTGCAAGCCCAAGTCCGCTGCCCGCAGCCTTCGACGAGACAAACGGCTCGAACAGATGCGGCCGGATGTCGTCGGGAATACCCGGGCCGTTGTCGCGTACCGTGACCAGAAGCGGCAGATCAAGCCGCGTCGTGGAACCCGGAACAGCCAGGCGCATGCCGTGCTGGAAGCCCGTCATCAAGGTGATCTCGGGATTGGATTGGTGTTCCTGCATAACCGCTTCGGCGGCGTTCTTCACTAGGTTCAGGATCACCTGCACGAGTTGGTCGCGGTTGCCCCATGCCGGTGGGAGGGATGGATCATACACTTCGTGGAAACGGACGTTCGGCGCGAAACCCGACTGCGCCAGCTTGCGCACATGTTCGAGCACTCGGTGGATGTTCACCGCGGTTCGCGCGATCGGCTTTTCGCCGAAAATCTCCATGCGATCGACCAACTCGCGGATCCGGTCGGCCTCGTCGCGGATCAGCACGGCCAGTTCGCGGTCCTGGGCATCCACGCTGGTTTCCAGCAATTGTGCTGCGCCACGAATGCCTGAGAGCGGGTTCTTCACTTCATGCGCAAGGATGGCAGCCATTCCGGTGACGCTGCGGGCGGCGCCGCGGAACGCCAGTTGTCGGTCCAGCGAACGGGCCGCCGAGGCATCCTGGAGCACCAGCAGCACCGAGCCGGGCTCTTCGGGAAGCGACGATCCCTGCACGGTGATACCCCTCTTGTTGAGCCGTGGGCTATCCAGGTTCAGGTCATGATCCGACACGCTGGCATCGCTTTGGCGAACCTGCTGCACCAGCAGAAACAAGGGGTTGTCCTCGGGAACCAGATCACGCAGGCGAAGCTGCGCAAGCCCTGCCGTCGAGATGCCGAGAAACTGCTCGGCGGCATGATTGACGTAGCGGAACCGGTCGTCCGGATCGAGCAGCACGACGGGCACCGGCAGCGCGCTGAGGATCTGCGCCGCGTCGGCTGTCCGTCTCCGCTCGCGTAAGGCCAGCGCCGCACGGGTGACGGGGTTGATCATGCTGCTTCGGCCAGCGCCGGATCGTCGCGTCCCGGCGGCGTCCGGGTCGCGCCGCGCGCAATCAGCCGGTCGTAAAGGGCGTCGATCGACCGCAGGACCGCCGCGGCATCGGTCAAGCTGTTCATGGCCGCCCGGAATTCCGCCGAGCCGGGAAGACCGCGCGAATACCACGATACATGCTTGCGGGCCAGGCGAACTCCGGCGCGCTCCCCGAAATGCTCGACGATCGCGTGATAGTGCGTAGTCAATATGTCCTTCTGATCCGCCAGGGACGGCTCCGGCAGTCGGCTTCCGGTGCGCAGGAAATGCGCAACCTGGGCGAGAAACCAGGGGCGGCCATAGCAGCCCCGGCCGATCATCACGCCGTCCGCGCCCGAACGGTGCAGCGCATCGACGGCATCGCCCTCGGTCAGGATGTCGCCATTCGCGATGACCGGTATATCGACGGCGTTCTTCACCTCACCGATGAAGTTCCAGTCGGCAGTTCCGGTGTAGAACTGCTGGCGGGTCCGCCCGTGCACCGTGACCATGCGAATGCCGCAGTCCTCGGCAATGCGCGCCAGCCGCGGTGCGTTCAGGTTGGCATGGTCCCAGCCCATGCGCATCTTCAACGTCACCGGCACATCGACCGCCCTGACCGTTGCCGAAAGGATGGCGGCCGCCGACGCCTCGTCGCGCATGAGCGCTGAACCGGCGAGCTGTCCTATCGCCACCTTTTTCACCGGGCACCCAAAATTGATGTCGATGAGGTCGGCGCCGCGATCCACCGCGAGTCGTGCGGCCTCGGCCATGGCCGTGGGCTCGCAGCCGGCGAGCTGCAGCGCGCTGATGCCGCCGCAGCCGTCCATCTCGGCCATCGCCAAGGTCTTCTGGTTCTCCCTTATCATTGCCCAGGAGGCGATCATTTCCGAAACCACCATGCCCGCGCCAAGCTGCTTGGCGAGCCGACGGAACGGCAGATCCGAGACGCCCGACATCGGCGCCAGGATCACCGGTGTCGCGATGCAGACCCCCGCCCCCAGGTCGATAGGCCGAAGGTGACGTTCGAAGACTGTGGTGCCGGAATGACACTTGCTCATCAATTGGGCAAATTAGCGACACGCATGCCGATGCGCAATGCGAAAACTGTAGGCAAGGACGCTCTCATCCCCGTCCGGCCGCCGTCCCTGTTGTCAACCTGATGTGGAACGTTGCAGTTCCGCCGGAATGCATGTTGACGCGGCAGCAGGGCGCGACGACGGTGAGGTCATGCGAATCGCCGCTGTATTGGTCGCCGCCGGGTCGGGCACCCGATTCGGCGCCGAGACGCCGAAACAGTTCCTGTCGCTGGGCGGCAGGCCCGTGCTTCGCCACGCCGCCGAGACCTTGGTGGAACACGTCGGGATGCTGCAACCCGTCGGCGACAAGGCGCCCATCGAGGCCGCCCTGGAGGGTCTGCGGCACCTGCCGCCGGTGCCCGGAGGGGCCACGCGCCAGCAGAGTGTTCACGCTGGCCTCGAGGCGCTCGGTGCGGATGCTCCCGATGTCGTGCTGGTGCACGATGCTGCGCGACCCCTGATCCCTCCGGGCACGATCCCAGCGCTGCTTGCCGCCCTGGAACATGCACCGGGAGCGATCCCGGCCATTCCGGTCGCCGATACGCTGAAGCGGGTGGTTGACGGCGTGATCACCGCCACCGCCCCACGCGATGGGCTGTACCGCGCGCAAACGCCACAGGCTTTCCGATTCCCGATCCTGCTCGCCGCACACCGGGCCGGCACAGCCGGCGCGGCCACCGACGATGCCTCGCTGCTGGAGGCGGCGGGCCTGACGGTCGCGATCGTGCCGGGGTCCGAGGACAACATAAAGCTGACCTGGCCTGAAGACCTGCGCCGTCTGGAGCGCGCCATGTTCGGCGGCCTCATTCCCCGCGTCGGAACCGGCTTCGATGTCCACGTCCTGGAGGCGGGACGTAAACTGGTGCTTTGCGGTGTCCCGATCGAATACGACAAGGGGCTGGCCGGCCATTCCGACGCCGATGTCGGCATTCACGCGCTCTGCGATGCGATCTACGGCGCGCTTGCCGAGGGCGACATCGGCCGGCATTTTCCGCCGAGCGAATCGGCCTGGAAGGATGCAGACAGTGCGCGGTTCCTGCGCCACGCAGCTGGCCGCATCGCCGCCCGGCAGGGGATGCTCGCCAATGCTGATGTCACCCTGATCTGCGAGCGCCCGAAGATCGCACCCCACGCCGGCGCCATGACTGCGCGCCTGGCCGCCATCCTCGGGGTCGATCCGGCGCGCATCTCGGTGAAGGCGACGACGACAGAGAGGCTTGGCTTCACCGGTCGCGGTGAAGGGATCGCCGCGCAGGCGGTCGCAACCATCCTGCTGCCGGCCTGACAGGGTTATCGGGGATGGAAATCGCCTGCGATTGCGCACAAGTGTCTGCTCGCCAAAAAACGCCAGGGAGGTTCCGGACCCGATGAAGCACCCAGCCATCGCCGTCGCGCTGCTCGGCGCCGCCTGCATCCTGACCGGCTGCGTGCCGGGCAGCGCGCCGCCGCCGGTGCCTCCGCCTCCCATGACCGAAACGATACCCAATCCGCCGGTGACCGCGACACCGCTCATCTGGCAGCCCGGACACTGGGACTGGACCGGCAGCGCCTACGTCTGGTCCGCCGGAGAATATGTGGCGCGGGCCGGCCATGGCGACCTCTGGATGCCCGGCTTCTGGGAGAAGACGCCGTCCGCCTGGGTCTGGCACCCGGCCCATTGGGTGTAGCAGCGGCGGGTGCAGGACTCCCGCCCCGGCGAGGGCAGGCCTTGCGGCACTCCCGTTGCAGTGTTAGTGCCCGCCCGCCGTTGCAGGGGCTGACCGAATGCCGTCGACCTTCGAAACCGTCGCTGGAATCATTGCCGAGACGTGCGACATACCGCGCGAGAGGATCACGCCGGACAGTCACGCGATCAACGATCTCGGCATCGACAGTCTCGACTTCCTGGATGTCGCTTTCGCCATCGACAAGGCGTTCGGCATCAAGATGCCGCTGGAACAGTGGACGCAGGAGGTCAACGAGGGGAAGGTTTCCTCCGACCAGTACTTCGTCCTGAAGGATCTCTGCGCCAACATCGACCAGCTGGTGGCGGCAAAGGTCGCCTGAGCCGGGATGCGCCTCGAATACTTCCAGATGGTGGACCGGATCGCCGAACTCGATCCGGCGGCTCGGATGGTGCGCGCCGATTGTCTGGTGCCCGAGGCAAGTCCGGTGTTCGAGGGCCATTTCCCCGGCCATCCCCTGCTGCCGGGCGTCCTGATGATCGAGGCGATGGCGCAGACCGGCGGCTGGCTGGTGCTGGCGGTGCTGCGGTTTCGGCGGATGCCGTTCCTAGCCCAGGTGAAGGAGGCGAAGCTGCGCGCCTTCGTGGTGCCAGGCCAGGCGCTGCAGGTCGAAGCGCGGCTGCTGCATGACGGGTCCGGCTACGCGATGGCGGCGGGCAGCATCTCGTCCGGCGGCAAGAGGGTAGCGGACGCGGAGGTCACCTACCGCGTGGTGCCCTTCCCCAACGAGACCTTGCGCCTTCAGATGCTCGAAACCGCACGTCGCATCGCAGTGCCGGAGGCCTTTCTGAATGGCTAGTCCGCGCGACGCGCTGATCACCGGCATTGGCCTGGTATCCTGCCTTGGCGCAGGGATCGAGGCGCATTGGGCGGCGCTGAACCGCGACGGCGGCTTCCAGCCGTCGGTTGATGCGACGAGCTTTGCGCCCTGGCCGGTGCATCCGGTGACGCACCTCGAGCTTGACCAGCAGATCCCCAGGCGCGGCGACCAGCGCCAGATGGAAGGATGGCAGCGCATCGGCGTCTATGCCGCGGGATTGGCGCTGGATTCAGCCGGTGTCAAAGGCAACGCCGAGCTGTTGTCGCGCATGGATATGATCGTGGCCGCCGGCGGCGGCGAACGTGACTATGCGGTGGATACCGCCATTCTGTCCGCCCTGCCCGCGTCGGCCGATCCGGGCGCCTTCCTGAACGAGCACCTGCTGTCCGACCTTCGGCCAACGTTGTTTCTCGCCCAGCTTTCCAATCTGCTGGCCGGCAACATCTCGATCGTGCACGGGGTCGTGGGCTCTTCGCGCACCTTCATGGGCGAGGAGTCGTCCGGCACCGATGCGATGCGCATTGCCTGTGCCCGCATCGCCGCCGCTCAGGGCGATCTGTTCCTGGTCGGCGGCTCCTACAATGCGCAACGGCCCGATGTGCTGATGCACTACGAGATGGCGCAACTGCTCTGGAGGAAGCCATTTGTCGGCGTTTGGGCGCGCCAGCCGGACGGTGGCGGCATGGTGCTTGGTTCGGTCGGCTGTTTCCTGGTGATCGAGAGCCGTGAGCACGCCGCGGCGCGCGACGCCACAGCCCTGGCGCATATCTCCGCGATCGCCACGGACCGCAGCCGGCGGCGTCCGGGCGCGGCGACGGCGAACGCAGCGCGACAGTTCGACACGATGCGCCACCACATCGATCCCTCGCATGCGGCTGTCATCTCCGGTGTGGCAGGTGTCCCGGCCTCCACAACCGAAGAGGCGGAGTTCCTGCGCGTTCTGGCCCTGCCGGTGCGCGCCACCACCACGGCCTTCGGTCATTCGCTCGAGCCGTCGTTTCCTGCCAATCTCGCCCTGGCGGCGATGTCGTTGTCGAAGCGCCGCCTGTTCGCACCGCTCGAGACGGCGGAACTGGAAGCGCCGATGGCGGCGGACCTGCGGCAAGTGCTGGTGACGTCCTGGGGCCACTGGCGCGGCGAGGCGATGGCCGTGGTCGAGGCAGCATAGGAGGCCGACATGGCGGGTTCCGACATCGATTGCCACGGCCGGCCTGTCGTCGTGGTGACCGGCATGGGTGCGCTGACCTCGCTGGGGAACGGCAAGCAGGACAACTGGCGCGAACTGACCGCCGGTCACTCCGGTATTCGCCGCATCAGCCGCTTCCCGGTGCAGAACCTGCGCACCACCATCGCCGGCACGGTGGATTTCGTGCCGGTCGATGAAGTCTCGGCGCCTGCGTTGTCGGAGCGGATCGCGGAATTCGCGATCGAGGAGGCCGTCGCCGAAGCGGGCATCGGAAGGCCGGGCGACTTTCCCGGACCGATGTTTCTGGCATTGCCGCCGGTCGAGATGGAATGGCCGCAGCGCATCGCGATCGCCGCCGCCTCCGGGGCGAATGAGGCGGTGACCTACGACGACCTGCTGCGTGCGGCTGGCTCGGGCAGGTTCAGCCGATATTACGAGCGCTTCCTCTTCGGGTCGGTGGCCGAGGCCCTGGCGGTCCGCTTCGGCACCAAAGGATCATCGGTGGCCACGTCCACCGCCTGCGCTTCAGGCGCCACGGCGATTCAGCTCGGCGTTGAGGCGATCCGGCGCGGCGAGGCTGAGGCGACGATCGTCATCGGGACCGATGCATCGGTGAACCCGGAGAGCCTGATCCGGTTTTCCCTGCTCTCGGCGCTGTCCACCCGCAACGATCCGCCGGCGGCCGCGGCGCGCCCTTTCAGCAAGGATCGCGACGGTTTCGTCATGGCCGAAGGCGCGGGGGCGCTGGTGATCGAAAGCAGGGCGCATGCGCGGGCGCGGGGCGCGAGAATCCTCGGCGTCGTGGAAGGCTGCGGCGAGATGGCGGACGGCTTTCACCGCACACGCTCGTCGCCGGACGGCAAGCCGATCATCGCCTGCATGCAGCAGGCGCTGGACGATGCCGAGTTGGCGCCGGATGCGATCGGCTACATCAATGCGCACGGTACCGGCACACCCGAGAACGACAAGATGGAGTGGGTGGGAGCGTCGGCCGTATTCGGTGAGCGCGCGGCCTTGATCCCGATCTCGTCCAACAAGTCGATGATCGGCCACACGCTGACCGCGGCGGGCGCGGTGGAAGCGATCTTCACCCTGCTTGCGATGCAACACGGCAGGCTGCCGCCGACCATCAACTACGAGATGCCGGACCCCGCGCTGCCGGTCGATTGCGTGCCGAACGTGGCGCGCGATGTGCAGGTGGCGCATGCGATCTCGAACTCGTTCGGCTTCGGCGGCCAGAATGTGTGTGTGGTGTTGGGGATGCCGTGACGACCTCGCGGAGTGTAATTCTCCCCTTCCCCTTGCGGGAGGGGGTTGGCGGGAGGGTCGCACCATCGCAAGATCATGCGGTCGGATGAATACCTGCCCTGACCACTTGGTGCGTTTCCCCCTCCTCCCAACGCCCTCCCGCAAGGGGAGGGAGAGCACCTTTCTACAGCCGCTTGACCCGACCATCAGTGTGCCACCGATGGCGCCCGGTTGGCCGGGTCAGGCCCGGCCATGAATTCAGGATAGATGGCGCGTGCCCTGGTGATTGGTGGACGGCGCGGCATCGGCGCTGCCGTGGTGCAGGCGCTTGGCGCGCAGGGAATGGATGTCACCTATACCTATCGCACCGCACCGGGCGACCTTCCGGCCACCGCCCGACAGCTCGATCTGGCAGATCGCGCGGCGGTCGAGGCCTTTGCCCGGCAACTGGAGGACGCGCCCGCCTGGGATGCGATGGTGCAGGTCGGTGGAACCACGTATGACGCACTGGCCGCGATGATGGATCAGGATGCCGCGGAGCACGCCATGCAGGTGAACTTCTTCGCCTTCGCCCGCATCGCCCGCGCCGTCGTCCGGCCGATGATCCGTGCGCGATCCGGCCGAATTGTTGCCATCGGATCGGTGATCGGCCAGTTCGCAAGCCAGGGCAATGCAGCCTATGGTGCAACCAAGGCCGCGCTGCTGGCCTATGTGCGCTCCCTGGCGATCGAGAGCGCGAAGCGCGGCGTAACGGTGAACTACGTGGCGCCGGGCTTTGTGGACACCGAGATGCTGACGCCGTTTGCCGCCTATCGCGAGGCGACCGAATCCCGCATCCCGGCCGGCCGGTTCGCCCAGCCGGCGGAAATCGCCTCGGTTGTGGCGTTCCTGGTCTCGCCCGAAGCCAGCTACATCAACGGCGCCATCATCCCGGTCGATGGCGGGCTGACCGCCGCGATTGGCATTCCGCGCGCCTAGCTGGCACAAACCGCGCATGTCGAAGATCCGCGCCCTGCAGTTGCTGGCCGACCGCGAACTTGCGCTGGTGGAGTGCGATGCACCACCGGCTCCGGCGCCAGGCGAGGTGCAGCTTCGCGTGCGCGCCATCGGGCTGAACCACATCGACCTGTGGGGGTTCCGCGGCATGGCGTTCGCCAAGCGGCGGTTCCCGTTGACAGTCGGCGCCGAGGCCTCGTGCGACGTTGTCGCGGTGGGCGACGGCGTGACCACGATTTCTCCTGGGGATCGCGTGGTGCCGTTTGCCGCTCTGGTCTGCGGCGCCTGCCATGCCTGTCGCGGCGGACGCGAGAACCTGTGCGAGAACGTCGCCGGCGTGCGCGGCTTCCATATCGACGGCTTCGCACAGGAACTGACCAACCATCCCGCCCGCCTTGTGGTGCGACTGCCGGACGCTGTCGATCTGCGCGACGCCGCGTGTGTGCCGGTTGCCTACGCCACGGTGGAGCACATGCTGTTCGACAACGCACGGCTGGAACCGGACGAATGGATCCTGGTGCACGCCGGCGGTTCGGGCATCGGCAGCATTGCCATACGGGTCGCAAAATCGCTCGGCTGCACCGTGGTCACCACCGTCGGCAGCGATGAAAAGGTCGCGAAGGCACGCGCGCTCGGCGCCGATCACGTCATCAACTATCACACCGACCGGTTCGAGGGCGTGGTGCGCAAGCTCACCGCGAAGAAGGGCGTCGATGTGGTATTCGAGCATGTCGGCGCGGATACCTGGAATGGCTCACTGCTGTCGCTGAAGCGCGGCGGCCGTCTGGTGACGTGCGGCGCGACATCCGGGCCTGCCGGCACCATCAACCTGATGCAGCTTTTCCAGCAGCAGTACCGCATCATCGGTTCCTTCGGATCACCGCTTGGCGCGCTCGGTCGTGCGCTGGGACGGATTGCATCCGGCGTGCGGCCGGTGATCGACACGGTTTACAAGCTGGACGAATTTCGCGCCGGGCTTGCACGGCTGGAACAGCGCGATGTGTTCGGTAAGATCCTTGTCGAACTCTAATCATTCGTCACCCCTGCGAAAGCGGGGCCCTGGGCACGATAACACCGTGCCGCACTGCTGGGTTCCCGCTTTTGCGGGAATGACGTGCCAATACGGAGCGCCCTCAATGTTGACGTACGGCACTGGCCCCTCACACGTCATTGCCGTCCCCGGACTTGTTCCGGTGACGGCCGTGACGGTTTTGTGGCGACGCCGAGCCTGCCCTGAGTGTCAACCTTTAGGGCGCTGCTTGTTATAAAATCGGTACTGAACCTGCGTGTTCCGTTACCTTACGCTCTACGGCGATCGGCTGCTCGGTCGCGGCGTGAAATACCTGCTTGCGGCATTGCGTCGCACCGACCCGGACCGCGCGTCAGACCTCTGCGGCGCCATCGCACGCCGCTTCGGACCACTGCTGCCGTCGCATCGCATCGGCCGGGCGAACCTTCGTGCCGCTTTCCCGGACAAGGACACCGTGTGGATCGATGCGACGCTCCGCGCGGCATGGGACAACCTTGGCCGCGTCGCCGGCGAATATGTCCATCTTGGCCGCCTGTGGGATTTCGACACGGACCATCCCAACACCGGCCGCATTGTCTCCGACGATGCGGACAAGTTCATCGAGCTGCAGACCGACGGCAAGCCGGCGCTCTGTTTCGCGGCGCATCTCGCGAACTGGGAACTGCCAGCCGTCATGGCCGCTGCGCACGGGCTGCCGTCCGCGGTGCTCTATCGGATGCCGAACAACAAGGCCGTGGCAAACGAGATCGCGCGCATTCGCGCACCACTGATGGGGCGCTTGATTCGCAGTCGGGCGCAGGCGCCGCTGGAAATGGCGGGCGCGCTCGATCGTGGCGAGCACCTCGGCATGTTGGTCGACCAGCATTTCTCGCGCGGCGTGGACGTGACGTTCTTCGGCCGGCGCTGCAAGGCAAATCCCAGCATTGCCCGCCTCGCCCGCCAATTCGAATGCCCCGTGATGGGTGTGCGCGTGATCCGGTTGCCGGACCGACGGTTCCGCATTGCCGCGGAAGGGCCCTTCGCACTGCCCCGCGCTGCTGATGGCCGCATCGACGTGCAGCAGGCCACCCAATTGATCACCTCGATAGTCGAGCGCTGGATTCGCGAGTATCCGGATCAGTGGCTCTGGTTTCACCGCCGTTGGCGGTGAACTACCGAGTGTTCAACTTTTGTTCATCGCGGGCTCCGGCCGTCCGCCACAATTGCGGCACCCCCGGCCAGTAACCCATGTACCGAAACCTCAAGCGGGAAGGAGAATGCCGATGCGCTCCCTGGCTATGTCCGTCGCGGTGCTGGCCGCCCTGGCTACGCCCGTGCTCGCGCAGACCACGATGACGCCGCAGGGCGTCCCGCCTGGCACCAATCCGGAGACTGGCGCCCGGGCTGGGAATCAGGTGGGCACCGGTATGTCCCTGCCGATGGGATATCGGTCCAGCAACATCGATCAGCGCGACACTCGATCACTGATCGCGCCAAACCTTCCGTCGCCGCCGGTTGGCGAGAACGCGAATGCCGTGGATTATCTCCGCGCCGCGCAGTCTGCCCTGGTGGCAGGCCACACGGGCGAGGCGCAACAGTCCCTGGAAATGGCGCAGACGCGACTGCTCGACCGGTCGGTGCCGATGCAGCAGACCAACAACCCGAGCGACAATCCCGCGGTCACGCAGATCTCGCAGGCACTCAGGGCGCTGGCCGCGGGGGATCGAGCGCAGGCCATGCAGATGATCCAGTCGGCCATTCCGGCCGCCACGGCGCTGGCCCAATAGGTCTGGGCTGGCGCGGGCCAGCGCTGCGGCACTGGCCTCACGCCGTGCGCTTGATCACCGTGCCGCAACCGTCCAGGATCTGACCCAGTTCCCTCGCACTGCCACCTGCGATATTTCGGGTTGGTTGTCGCGACGCCTCCATGCCACGTACCACACGGCCGTGCGGTCCGGCCCGCCGGCAGACGCTTCTCTCTGCTTTTTTTGAGCCAGGGGACCTTGCATGGCCAATCTCCCGATCAGCCTGACCTGTGCCGACTATGCGCGCGTGATGCCCCTGGCAACCGGCGATGTGACACCAGCAGGGATCGACCTGACGATGGTCCTCGGCCGCACGGGGTCCTGGCCGATGCGCGCCGAGATGCTGCGCCGCGCCGCGAACGACCCGACGGTGCATGGCGGCGAATCATCGATGGCCGGACATCTGCGGCGAATTGACAAGGGCGATCGCAGTCTCATCGCGCTGCCGGTGTTCCCGCTGCGCAACTTCACCGCGCGCGACCTGTATGTGCGTCAGGACGGGCCGGTGAAGACGGCGGCGGACCTGCGCGGCAAGCGCGTCGGCATGTATGACTGGGTGGCCAGCGGCTCGATCTGGTACCGCCACTTCCTGCACTTCGTCGGTGCGCCGCCGGAGCAGTTGCAATGGTGGATCGGCGATGTCGATGAGCCGAAAATCACCAGCCATGTCTATACGCTGCCAGACGGAGTGCATGCGGCGCCCCAGGGTCGCGCTTTGTCGGACATGCTGATCGCGGGCGAACTGGACGCGATCTACAGCCCGCCAAGGCCGCGCCGCTACCATCCCGTCAAGGGGCCGATCGTGCGACTGTTCCCCGACATCCGCGCCATCGAGCGCGACTATTTCCACCGGACCGGCGTGTTCCCGCCGCAGCACCTTGTCGTGTTGCGGCGTGAGGTGTGGGAACGCGATAAATGGATCGCCGGTGCGCTGACCGAAGCATTCATCCACTGCAACGATGTCTTCACCAAGACGCAACGTTCGTTCCCTTACGCTTCACCGTGGCTGGACGCGGAACTCGAGGAGACCGAAGCTCTGATGGAAGCGGATTTTCATTCTTATGGTTTTGAAAAGAACCGTGCCGTCACTGAGATATTCAACGAGCAGGCGTATCTGGCCGGTATCGTCGGACGGCGTATCAGCGCGGACGAATACTTCGCGGAGTTTCTGGAGCAGTAGCTTGCGATGCTCGCCATTGCAGTCGTCACCTGCGCGGGAACGGTGCCGCGAAGTCGAATCCTCGCTTTCTCGGGCGTGACGGCGCGACGCTGATCGCCGACCGGCTGCCGGCGACGCTGCCGTTGACCGCATCTGGGAAGGCCCCGCTGCCACGCGACATCGAACGTGTTGCTTCCGACACAGGCCCCGCCACGCTGCCCGCATGCTCGACCTCTCTGCCCGCACCGTTGCCGACGCCCACATCGCGTGCGAAGATCGATGCATCTTCCTGGGCTCAGTCAATGCGAATCAGATTGAAAGCCGGATCAATCATTCTGCTGTTCGTGCTCGCGCTTGCGGCGTGCTCCGAGGCCGTCGTCACTCCCAACCGGACCAATCCAGCCTTCATCGGCACCTATGGACCCGGCGGCAGCGGCTGGCATTAGGGCGCGGGCTTCTCGACCATGGTGAGCTTGCGATCCTTCGGACCCTTGATACGGGGCGCGAGCCGATAAGCGAACGGTGTGACGGCAAGCGGAGCATGCGGCGGGTGCGCCCGGCACGCTCCGCTTGCTTCGTCAACGCCTGGCGATGGTCGCGGCACCGGGAGCAGTGTCGTGCTACGCCCAGAGAACGCTGGTGGTCGGCATTGTCGCCAGTCCGTGGATGTCCACGCCATGGGTGGCGCCCACGCCGAAGGTGATCATCGTGCCGCCCTGTCCGTCGGATGTCTGCTGCATCGCGCCTTGCAGGGTCTTGTCCACGGTCAGCGTGTCGCCCTTGGCGATCGAGAAGTCCTCGAGCTTGAGAAGGCCGCCGTTGGCATGGAAGACATAGGCGTCCTTGCCGCCGCCTCCGGTCACGTCCAGGGTCCCGGTGCCGGCAACGAACTTGTTGGTGCCAGCATCGGCCGTGACGGTAGACTGGCCGGATCCACCGGTCAGCGTGATGGAGCTGGCGCCGATGAACTTGATCTGGCTGGTCCCGGTGCCGAGCGTCACGGAGGCGGCATTGCCGGCGGTGAGCACGAAGGTGTCGCCGCCGACCGTGTAGCTGCCGGTCTGCGACAGGCTCTTCGCCAGAGAGCCATGATCGCCCGTCTCGCTGACCGAGGATGTCGTGCCGCCCGAGACGGTGAAGACCTGCGGACCCGTGATACCAAGTACCGCGCTCTGGCCGGTGGCTGTGCCGTTGTAAGCGATGCTGTTCACATAGAGATTGCGATCGTTGGTGGCCGAACCGCCGTAGGCATCATTGAGGAAGTTGACCGCGACCGCGTGCTGACCGGTTCCGAAGTCGCCCTGGAACATAAAGTTCTGGCTAGCCGCGGCGGAATGCAGGGCCGTCGCTGTGAATGTGCCGCCAAGCTGCTTGCCGTCGACCGAGACGGTGAACTGCGCGTTGCCCTGGTAGGCGTCTTCCGAGACGTTGAGCGTCATCGTGTCGGAGCCGCTGCCAATCGCCGGGCTCGGGACCGCGGTGCTGTCCGTCACGCTGAAGCCCTTGGGGCCCCCGGCCATCAGCGCCGCGGTCTGGCCGGTGGCCTTCCCGTCGTAGCTGATGCCGTTCACATAGAGGTTGCGGTCGGTGGCGGCCGTTCCGCCATTGGTATCATTGAGGAAGTTCACCGCGACCGCATGAGCGCCAGGCGCCCAGTCGCCGTTGAAGGTGAAACTCTGGCTCGCGCCGGCGGCGTGGGACGCCGTAGTGGTGAACGTACCCGCGAGCTGCTTGCCATCGACCGAGACGGTGAACTGCGCGTTGCCCTGATAGGCATCCTCCGAGATGCTGAGCACCAGAGTGTCGGAACCGGTTCCCGTCGTGACCGGTGCAGGATTGGTTACCACGGGCGGCGTGGTGGTTCCGCCCCCAGTCGAGACGCTGACGGCGGGCGGAGCCGGAGTTGCTTGAGTCCAGGTGGTCTGGTTCCAGGTGTACCAGGTCTTGCTGGCGGCATCCTGGCCGTAAATAACCCCGTTGGCGAGTTCCAATGCGCCGGTGCCGGTGCCGCCATTCATCAGGTTGCCGTTCTCGTCGGCATCGCCATTCGCAGTGACGGTATAGACGTTGCCAGTCGTATCCTTGAACGAACCGACCCCGGGAGTGATCAGCACAGGATTAGGCGTCGTGACAGGCGGACTGGTGACGGGCGGGGTGGTGACGGGTGGGGTCGTGACTGGTGGCGTCGTGACGGGCGGCGTTGTGACGGAAACAGCGGGCGGAGCCGAGGACGCCTGCGTCCAGGTGGTCTGGTTCCAAGTGTACCAGGTCTTGCTGCTCGCATCCTGGCCGTAGATGACCCCGTTGGCGAGTTCCAGTGCGCCTGTGCCGGTGCCGCCATTCATCAGCTTGCCGTTCTCGTCGGCATCGCCATTCGCAGCGATGGTATAGACGTTGCCGGCGGTATCCTTGAACGAGCCGGTCCCGGGTGTGATCAGCACAGGCTGGTTAGGCGTCGTGACAGGCGGCGTTGTGACTGGCGGGTTTGTCACGGGCGGGGTCGTGCTTCCCCCAGTGACGGGGTTGGTTGCGGAGCCACCGAGTACCGTATTGACGCCGTTCACATACGGATTGGAATCATAGACGTGAATGAAGTTGATCTTCATTGCGGACGATTGCGTCGGGCTGGTCGGCGAGCCGGTCCAGGATCCGGAGGCGCCAGACATATCGTCGATGAGCATATACATCGGCGAGTGCATGTCGGCTGGCGTCGGCGCCTGTGCGACCTGCTGCCCGTCGAAGTACCAGGTGATCGTATTGGCTTCCCAATCCACCGCGTAAGTGTGGAAGCCCTGCGTTGAATTGGGAATGTTGGTCCACTGCGGGAAGGCGTTGTCTCCACCCGCTCCGTTGGACGTGTGGGTGGTCATTATCAGTGTCGACGGGGTATTGCCGAGCACCTCCTCTGCGTCGAGTTCCGGCGGCCAGGCGCCGCTCGTCGGCAGCAGCCAGAACGCCGACATGAAACCGGGCCCCGCCGCGAGATCGGCGTTCATCTCGAAGTAACCGTAAGTCTGCGAGAACGACGGGTAGGTCGTGAGTTCACCGGCGAGGAAAGGCTGATTGTTGACGCTGGCCGGATTGACATCGGCCGGCGTCGGCTTGATGGCCATCGAGAGCACGCCGTTGCCGATGGAATATACGTTGGCATCTGCGGCTGATGTCGGCCCCCAGAGCGGATTGACCTCCCATGAGGTCATGCTGCCGGTATCGGTTGTGCCATTGGGCGAATAATTCATGGCGGGCTGCCAGACACCGCTGGTGCCGTTGTAGAGGCTGAGGGAGTTGAATTCGTCGTCGAAGGTCAGCTTGCTCATAAGATTTAATTCCTATAGATAGAGCGCGGTTGTCCTCTGCCGAAACGCGCAGTTCATTGTCTTTAGCTGTCAGTGACCGCTGATGAGGCCCTCAGTGGTGGGGTATGTGCCAGACCACATTCGGTACCGGAACGGACAGCGCAAAGCACGGACCGCCCGGCGGCCGCAACCAAACGTTCTCAACTGATGGCCACTTAGTGACGACTGGGCAGAAGCTCGTTTGAAACTCAGCGATCGATCTTGCCATGTGCACGACCCTCCGGCATCACGGATTAGTGATAACGAGGGCGATATATATCACGTATTGTTTACTTGCAAGATAAATGGCGGATTATCGCGCGTAGGCAAAAAATCACAAACGAACCCATCGACAGTCTGATTAATACCAATCGGCCGGACCGTTGACTCGAATGTAAATCGGCGCGACGCGGCAGGGCGTGCTTCGCCGTCCCTACTCGGCGGAGGGGGTGGCGATGACAGTCGCGATCACACGGTTGGCGATGTCGGCGGCGGAGCTGCGCAGTTTGGCAGCACAGACGCAGGATGCGAAAGCGGCGCGTCGGATGCTGGCGATTGGCTTGGTGCTGGAAGGCTGGTCGCGCGAGGCTGCGGGCGAGGCCTGCGCGATGGACCGTCAGACGCTGCGCGACTGGGTGCACCGCTACAACGAGTTGGGACCGGAGGGTCTGTTCGCTCTGCCGCGCCGCAACGGGCCGCTGCCCCGCTTGACGGCCGAACAGCAGGCCAAAGTGGTGGAATGGGTCGAGCAGGGTCCGAACCTTGAGCGGGACGGTGTGGTTCGCTGGCGCTGTGTCGATCTGCAGCGGCGAATTGGGCAGGCGTTTGCTGTCCAGCTGCATGAGCGCACGGTGGGCAAACTGTTGCGCAAGCTGTCGTTCCGGCGTGTGTCGGTGCGTCCGCAGCACCCGCAGAGCAAACCCGAGGAACAGGCGGTTTTCAGCGCAGCTTTGCCGATCTCGTGACCGCCGCCTTGCCGCCGGAAGCGGCTGGCAAGCCGGTGGAGATCTGGTTCACCGACGAGGCACGTGTGGGCCAGCAGGGCACGCTGACCCGCGTGTGGGCGAAACGCGGCTCACCTCCACGCGCCCGGCGCGATCGACGCTTTGAATGGGCCTATCTATTTGGTGCGATCTGTCCAGAACGCGGCACTGGTGCCGCCATCATTATGCCGGAGGTCAATGTCGCGGCGATGAACGAGCACCTGGGGGAAATCAGCCGTCGCGTCTCCGTGGGCGCCATCGCCCTGCTGGTGCTCGACGGCGCCGGCTGGCACAGCTCGCCGCGGGTCAAGGTGCCAGCGAATATCGTGCTGTTGCCGTTGCCGCCCTACGCGCCAGAATTGAACCCGATGGAAAATGTCTGGGAGTTCATGCGCGGCAACTTTCTCAGTCACTGTGTCTGGGACGGTTACGACGCCATCCTCGAGGCATGCTGCGACGCTTGGAACAAGCTGATGCAAATGACCGAACGCATCGCTTCACTCACCAGGCGCACCTGGGCAAAACCGGTGGCCGGATAGGACGGTTGGTATAAGTCGATGAACTATGATCCAGGATGATTTTTTAGATGGCCGTCCGATGTAAGGCCGGGCTCGCGACCGCCGTCATTGGCAGTCCGGCGCAACAGCTGGCCATTGGCGACATCTCCGCTGGCGATTGGCAAACCGCGATTTGTCGTTCAAGCGCTGTATCCCCATCCACCGCAGCGGAGTGGACGCGCCGCGAGGGAGGAGCACTCGTGCCCAAGGGGTCATCCAGCGAAGCGGTGGAACCCGGCCGGTGGCGGCGTTCAAGATGCTATGCGGTTGGGCAACGAACGGCCGGGACGTCCACCACCCTCCGCATCACCATTACATCCACGCCTCGTCGGCGACCTGCTGTCCGCACACGCCGAACCGCTCCGGTGCCAGCAGCTTGAGTTGTTCATCCGCGCCGACAGCAAGCGTGTGCACGTAAAAATGGGTTTCCAGACAATCGGTCGCCTCCATGACCGGGGAAGGCGCGGATACGATCAGAAGACCGCCGCATTCTCCGATCCAATCGATGTGCCGATGACCGTGCATGATCACGACGTGAGCTGCGAGGTGCTGCAGCTGACGGACGAACCAACTCCCGTTGATGAGCGCCGTCCCGATGCGCTCGGACAATGCCTTTGCAGGACGAGGATATTCGATGACGTGGTGGTGCAGGCCGACGATCCAGCAGGCGCGCGGGTAAAGCTCGGTGGCAATCCTGAAGGCACGAGCCTGTTCGGCCGATACCAGGCCAAGCGCATTGGTAAACGAGAAATGCGTCTCGGCATTTGAATTGAGCACTATGATCCCCAACCCATCGTCGGTGTCCGGCGGCAGAACCATCGGAAACATCGCAGCCCAAAGCTCTGCCAGCGATCGCGACAACCGAGCCGATCCGTTGTCCGCAAATTCTGCCAGGTCGGCGGCATGCGGTTGCAGCATATCGGCCAGCGTGCCGCCAAGTTGGCCGGTCTTGCCGTCCACGACCCGTAGCCGTGTGCCTTGCAGCATTCCGAGCGCGGAGATGGTTCGAACCTGGCGCAGCCGCTTCGCGGGACTCATCGGCAGGTCCATGCGCGCGGGGCTCGCGCGGTCTACAACGTTGACGTTGTGATTGCCGGGCAATGCGACAACCAGTTCCGCCAGTCTCGGGTGACAGGCCAAGGCGCCAAAAAATTCAGCCCACTCCGCGGAGCGGCCGGCATCCGTCAGGTCACCGGTTATCAGAATGATGTCCAGCGGGTGCGCTGCATGGATCTCTTCCAGCCGTGCCAGGGTCCGTCTCAACCGCTCATTGCCGCGCGGACCGGACCTTCCGCTCTCGATGCGAAATCCGTAGCGCTCGCCGACGGTGTGGATGTCCGACAGATGCGCGACGCGCCACGTTCGGCGGCCGGCTGCCGATTCGGCGAAGGCGCTGAAGTCGCGCGGCTGCGCCATCGTCGCATCGGCAAGTCCCCAGATCAGCGATGCCACCGCGAAATAACCCAAGATCAGCACGACACTGTTCGCCAACACGACAAATACCACCCGGTGCGACAACGAGAGATCCGCCAGGCTGCCGACCCATTGCGTAGCGGGCCACACCAGGACGATGACGCCGAATCCCAGACCGCCAATCGCAAGGCCCGAGACACCCGCGGAGGCAGCGCGAATGGAGCTGCGTCGGGACGCGTTCATCCGCGGTGCGAGCACGGCTTCGGCCAGATGTCGAACCCCTTCGCGAAATACGATATAGACGGGCTGAACAGCCAGGGCGTTCAACGACCAGAAGCTGCTTTCGGCGAGCCGCAGAAGCGGCCTGCCCGCGAACCAGCCGATCGCCGCCAGCAGAGGCAGCAGCAACACCGGCAGGTATTCGTAAAAGATGTTGGCGGCGTTGGACCAGACCGCGACGATCCAGATCGACACCAAAAGCGGCGCTGCTCCAAGCAACAGGCCGGGAAAGCCGATCAGCAGCATCCAGGCGATTACCAGCTTCGGAAGACTGATCTCCGCGAGCAGGGTGCCCGCCAACGACAACATCGATTTCCGCTTGGTACTGGCAGCATCGTCCTCGATGTCGCCGTTGCGCGGGTCGAGTATCGGCGTCATCGGTCGTCTCCTCGGGTTGCCGGCTGGCCGGGGCCGATCAGTCCCGCGCGGTGGCGCGCGCTCCGAACAGCTCTGCCACCCAGCGGCTCGACGGATGCTGCTCGCACAGTGTCAGCACCGCGATCACGATAGGGACGCCGATGAATGCGCCGGCGATGCCCCACAAAAAGGTCCAGAAGAAGACGGCGAACAATACCAGGAAAGGCGACATCGAGAGAATGCTGCCGGCGATGCGTGGCTCGAGGTAGCTGCCGACAAGGAACTGGATCAGGTTCAGACATCCGAAGACGAGAATCGCGTTCTGCCAGGCGTCAAACTGTGCAACGGCGAACAGCGTCGGCAGCACCGTTGCAACCAGTGGGCCGATGAATGGGATGTAGTTGAGCGCGAAGGCAATCACGCCCCATTCCTGCGCGAGCGGAAGGCCGCAGAGCGAGATGAACCCCCATACCAGAATGCCTGTCACCACGCTCATGAGAGAGCGGACCAGAAGGTATCTGCGGAACTTCGCGGCGGTCCTGGCGCCACCGGCCAGCAGTACCCGCCCGGCTTCCTGGTTCTTCATGCCGCGCAGCCTGCGGGCCGCGTCGTCGACTTCCATCAGTCCCAGGATGACGTAGATCAACGCAACGAGCGAAAAGCTCAGCGTGCCGTTCACCCTTGTGGTGATCTCCTGGAAGAGACGCAGCACCCAGCCCACATTGAAGTGCTCGGTCCAGATGCTCTCGACCACGATGCCGTGCCCTTCGAGCCAGTCGGTCATCTGGTTATAGAGCAGTTGGAATTGGCCGATGTCCGCGACGATGTAGCGTCCTACCCGGTTCAGTCCCCAGGTGATCACCCAGGCGAAGGCGCCGAGGACCACCACGGTGGCCAGCATGCTCAGGGCCAGCGCCAGAAGTTTTGGCAGCCGCGTCTGCAGGCGCGCCTGCAAGGGCCAGACGATCGCGATGATGAAAAGCGCGAATGTCAGCGGCGCAAAGACGGGCTGTGCGATGCCCAGGGCGGCAACGACCAGAATTGCGGTTCCAATGCCGACCATTGCGCGCAATCCACGATCCCTCGTCTGTCGTGCTCCTTGTATGGGGTCGCGCCGGATGGGATCGTGCGTCGTGTCGGAACCTTCGTCGGGTGCCATCTGGTGTGGTGCTCCTCAACGCCGTTTGGCGCGGCGGCCCGAAAGCCGGCGCGCGCAACTGCGGATTCCGATTGACGGAGGCGACTGCTGATACCTGATGCAGGGCGCAAAGCAGTCCAACACGGGCCGCGGCGGATGTCGAGACGCCGCTGGCGGCGTGCGGGCGCGACGGTTGCGGCAGGGCTCTGCTCCGGTCATCCACCGGGAAGCAGGCGACGCAGCAGTGCCGAGAATCCGCCACCGCGCTCCTCGATGTGGGCCTCGGAAGCACGCGCGAACGTGTCGGCATCGTCGGCGCTGATGGACACCCGGGCCTCCGTGGGCCGGTCGAAGGACCAGCCGAGCGCTTCCAGGTAGCAGTCCTGCAAATGATCCCGAAGGAAGAACGGCAGCTTGTCGATAATCAATGTGGCTGTGCCGCCGGCCGGTGAACGTGGAACGCCGTGGTCCAGGATGCGCCCCCACGCATCCCGGACGCTGCGTAATGTTTCAGTGTCGCTAATGCCGAGCCGCTCCTCCAGCTGTTCCAGTTCGATCCGATCGTCGGGATCGTCCCGCGGCGGCAACACGTCCTTGAATTGACCACCGTGTGGGCAGTGAAGAGCGGGTCCCACATGGCGAAAGGCAAGCTGTCCGGATACGGCGGGGGGAAGCGACGGGATGATGTCGCTGCCATATTCAAGCCGGGCCGTCTTCTGCCACAGGCCGCGCGATCTGTAGGCCGCCTCGAACGCCTCGTCGCCGGCGCGCGGCATGCCGAAGGTGAGCACGCCCGCGATGCGTCCAACATCGATTGCCTCGCCGTGCGATCTACGATCTGCCGCTTCCGGTGTGTCGCCGGTAAGTCGCCAGGCAGCCACGACTGCCAGCGCACCGCCGAGGCTGTGGCCCGCCAGGAAAATGCGTTTGTCGGTTCCCTCCAGCGCTGCGAGCAAGGCGGGCCATATGCCTTCGACGCCGTCGGCGAAGCCGCGGTGGATGCCGCCGGAGCGGGTGCGGATGTTGAAATCCGTGACCCAATTGGCCGCGACCACCGGGTCGGTGCCTGCGAAGGCGACAACCAGGGTTGCCGCACTTTCGGCGACGAATCCCTCCGTGCCCGCCTGACTGAGCCGCGCACGGCACGCGAAGCCCCACCGGTCGAGAATGCGTTCCAGTTTGCGATCACCGGACGCCCGGGACCTGTCTGCCGTGGATTTGTAGGTTGCCTGCGACATCCACATGAGAGCCTGCGCCAGATCGATGTCGAATGCGCCCGTCTGGATCGTTTCGGCCAGTCGATGGGTCGGATAAACGTCCTCGGGAAACGTGGTCAGGAAGCTCATGCACCATCACTCGTGATACCGCGACCGCGGACAGCGGCGGGTCAGGAGATCGTCTCTCCTCCTACATCGTCCCTTACCATTTGACTCGCGGCACTGTCTGCATCGAAGTCCGCCGATACAACCCGCGAATCAGGTGGTCAGGATTGGGACGCGTAGCCAAGTCCGGGGATTCTGAGCCCATCGCAGCCTCTTTATGGATTGCTAAGGTTGCCGTGATGGTGCACGATTCGCCGGAGGTGCTGCGGCATCGCAGGACAGCGCCCTGCGAGTTGACCGAGCAGGGCGATCGACGAATGACATCGGGAGGACTCGATGCCTGCGCACGTTGAAGCCGATGCGGCAGCGGAGCGCTGTTACGTATCCACCGGTCACCTGCCCGAACCCGATCTGGTGATGACGACCGTGAAGCGCGCGTACGAGCGCTTCAGGGGAAATACCGAAGGCACGAACTCGGATGTCTATCCGGCGCTCGCACGGGTGCCAGCCGACCTGTTCGGCGTGTGCGTGGTCGGCGTCAGCGGAAATGTGTATGCGGCCGGCGACGCAGACCATGAATTCTCGATCATGAGCGTGTCGAAGCCCTTCGTCTTCGCTTTGGTCTGCCAGTGCCTCGGCGCCGAACAGGCGCGTGACAAACTGGGCGTGAACAGCACCGGCCTGCCTTTCAATGCGTTGTCGGCGATCGAGCGGGGGCGCGACGGACGGACGAATCCGATGGTCAATCCCGGCGCCATCGCAACCACAAGCCTCGTGCCCGGCGCGACTGTCGACGCGCGTTGGCGGTTCATCCATGATGGCCTGTCAGGTTTCGCCGGACGCACACTGCCGCTCAATGCCGAGGTCTATGCCTCGGCGTCTGAGACAAACTTCCGGAATCAAAGTATCGCCCGACTGCTGCAAAGCTATGGCCGGATCTACCTCGATCCCGCGGAAGCGACCGATCTTTACACCAGGCAATGTTCGCTGAATGTGTCCGCGAGAGATCTCGCGGTCATGGGTGCGACGTTGGCCGATGGCGGCATGAATCCGCTGACCAGAGAGCAGGTTGTCGATGCCGACTCTTGCCGCTATGCATTGGCTGCGATGGCGACCGCGGGGCTCTACGAGACCTCGGGCGACTGGCTTTACGACATCGGGCTGCCGGGCAAGAGCGGCATCGGTGGAGGGATCGTCACCGTGTCTCCGGGCAAAGGTGGACTGGGAACATTTGCGCCACCACTCGATGCGGCTGGCAACAGCGTGAAGGGTCAGCTGGTGGCCAGGTTCCTGGCCGCTCAGCTGGGAATGAACCTGTTTGTATCGCAGCCCGAGGCCTGACGGCGCCCGCGAGTCACTGATACGGAAATCTCCATGCACCAGCGCCTTCACACTTGGTACATCCGATGATATCTCGCCGCTGTACCTGGCGGACTCCTGATGCTTCACAAGGGTACTCACGCGCGCAGGGGCACGACATGCGACGCGGCTGGGTCAAACGGTTCGCGATTATAATGAATCAGCGTTGGACATTGGCTTTGTTGCTGCCGGCAGTTGCCCTCGGAATGACCGCATGCGGGCCGGAGAAGAAGGCCGAGGCACCCGATCCGCGCCCGGTTCGAACGGTGACGGCGACACAGCAGGATGCCGGCGAGACGGTCGAACTGACCGGACACATCCAGGCCGAAGACCAGGCATCCATGGCGTTCCGGATCGGCGGCCGGATGACGGACCGATTCGTCAATGTCGGGGATCAGGTCAAACCCGGACAGGAACTTGCCAGACTGGATCCGCAGAACGAGGTGAATGCGCTACGCTCGGCGCAGGCAAGCCTGACGGCGGCGCAGGCGCAACTGACGCAGGCGCACGCCGCGTTCGAAAGACAGAGAACGCTGCTGGTGCAAGGGCATACGCCGCGGGCCCAGTTCGATCTGGCGGAGAAGGCGTTGCGAACGGCGCAGGCGCAGGTCGATGACGGTGAAGTCCAGGTAAGGATCGCCGCCGACCGGGTCAGCTACACTGTGCTACAGGCCGATGCCGGCGGGACCATTACGGCGCGCGGGGCGGAACCGGGCGAAGTGGTGCAGGCGGGGCAGATGATCGTGCAGCTTGCCCGGCAGGGCGGGCGCGACGCTGTGTTCGACGTACCCGCCCAGGTGCTGCGTTCAGCCCCCGGCGACCCGCAGGTCATGATCCGCCTGACCGACGATCCGACAGTAACGACAATCGGCCGCGTTCGCGAGGTTGCCCCGCAGGCCGATCCGGTGACCAGGACTTTCCAGGTCAAGGTCGGCCTGACCGATCCACCCGCGGCCATGCGGCTTGGATCCACGGTGAACGGCACCGTGCAGCTTGATTCCGACAAGGTGATCGCGATCCCCGCCTCCGCGCTGACTGAATTGAATCGCCAGCCCGCGGTCTGGATCGTCGATCCGTCGAAGCTGACCGTCTCGCTGCGCAACATCGAACTGCTGCGCTTTGATCCGGGAACGGTCGTCGTCGCCCACGGCCTCGATAAGGGCGACATCGTCGTCACCGCCGGCGTCCAGGCCCTTCATCCGGGCCAGACGGTCCGGCTGCTTGGGCCGTCAGCCTAGTGGGTTTCAATCTATCGGAGTGGTCGCTCCGCCACCGCTCGTTTGTCGTCTACATGATGATCGCGTCGATCCTTGCGGGGGTCTCCGCCTACACGCGGCTTGGCCGCAACGAGGACCCGGCCTTCGTCATCAAGACAATGATCGTCCAGGCTGCCTGGCCTGGTGCCACGATCAACGACACGCTCCTGCAGGTCACCGAACGTATCGAGCGCACGCTTCAGGAAACGCCGAACCTCGATTTCCTGCGCAGCTACACGAGTCCGGGTCTGGCGACCATCTTCGTCAACCTGAAGGGCAAGACTCCCGCCAGCGAGGTTCCGGACATCTGGTATCATGTCCGCAAGAGCGTCGGCGACATGCGACATACGTTGCCGGTTGGCGTTGTCGGTCCAGGCTTCAACGACGAATTCGGCGACACCTTCGGGATCATCTACGGCTTCACCGCGGATGGGTTCACCCAGCGCGAACTCCGCGACCACGTCGATGAAATCCGCTCCCGGCTGCTGCTGGTCCCCGACGTGTCCAAGATCGAGATGCTCGGCGCGCAGGACGAGCGGGTCTTTGTCGAGTTCTCGATGCAGCAGCTTGCCGGCCTGGGGATCGACCGCTCCGCGCTGATCGCCGCTCTGCAGGCGCAGAACGTGGTGAGCCCCGCCGGGACCATCCAAACCGGCGACGAGAAGCTGTTGCTGCGCGTTACCGGTGCATTTGAATCCGAGCAGGATCTTCGCAACATCAACTTCGTCGCCAACGGGCGCATGATCCGCCTGCGCGACATCGCCGAGATCCGTCGCGGCTTCGCCGACCCGCCGCAGCCCCTGTTCCGTGTCAACGGCAAGCCGGCGATCGGTCTCGGCATCGCGATGCGCGAGGGCGGCGACATCCTGGCGCTGGGCCGCAACATCGAACAGGCGATGCACCGGATCACCGACGATCTGCCGATCGGCATCACGCCGAACCTGGTCGCCGATCAGCCGCACGTGGTGGACCACGCGATCAGCGACTTCACCACCTCGCTCTGGCAGGCCATCGCCATCATCATGGCCGTGAGCTTCGTCAGCCTCGGGATGCGGGCCGGCATGGTCGTGGCACTTTCGATCCCGCTGACGCTCGCCGTCGTCTTCCCGATCATGCAGTTCTTCGCGATCGACCTGCAGCGCATCTCGCTTGGCGCGCTGATCATCGCGCTCGGCCTGCTGGTCGATGACGCGATGACTACGATCGACGTCATGACCTCGCGACTTGCCGCCGGCGACAGCAAGGAACAGTCGGCGACCTATGCCTACAAGACGCTCGCGGTACCGATGCTGACCGGATCGTTCGTCACCGCCGCCGGCTTCGTGCCGATCGGCTTCGCGAAGAGTTCCGCCGGCGAGTATACGTTTTCGATCTTCGCCGTGGTGGGCATCGCACTGATCATGTCCTGGTTCGTGGCCGTGCTGTTCGCGCCGCTGCTTGGCGTGGTCATGCTCAAAAGGCCGGACACGTCGAAGCCGACCAAGCCCAGCCGGATCCTGGGCGCGTTCCGTGGTCTTCTGGTCGGTGCGATGCGGGCGCGGTGGCTCACCATCGGTGTCACGGTCGCCTGCCTCGCGGTGGCGGTGGTCGCATCGCCGCTGATCCCGCGTCAATTCTTCCCGCCATCGGATCGTCCGGAGCTTTTGGTCGATCTGAGGCTACCGCAGAACGCGTCGATCTTCGCGACCGACGACCTGGCCGCGCGACTGGACAGCGTGCTGAAAACCGATCCCGACGTCGCAAGCTGGAGCACGTATGTCGGCCGCGGTGCGATCCGCTTCTATCTACCGCTCGCGGTGGAATTGCCCAACGACTTCTTCGCCCAGTCCGTCGTCATCGCCAAGGACGTGGCGGCGCGCGAACGGCTTCACACGCGGCTCGAGGTGGTGCTCGCCGACCAGTTCCCCAGCGCGGTGACGCGCGTGTCGCCACTCGGGCTAGGACCACCCGTCGGCTGGCCGATCCAGTATCGCGTCAGCGGTCCCGACGTGTCGCAGGTCCGCGACATTGCGCTGCGGCTGGCCGGCATCGTGTCGGGCGATCCGAACGCGCGGCACGTTAACTTCGACTGGATGGAACCGGCCCGCATGGTGCGGATCAACATCGACCAGGATCAGGCCAGGTTGCTGGGATTGAGTTCGCAGGCGCTGGCGTCCGTGCTGAACTCCGTTGTCACCGGAACGACAGTGACGCAGCTGCGCGACGGAATCTATCTCGTCGATGTCGTGGCACGGGCGACGGATGAACAGCGTGTTTCGCTCGCGACGCTGCGCAACGTGCAGGTTCCGCTGCCGAACGGGCGAACCGTTCCGCTCAGCCAGCTTGCCAGTTTCGATTTCGACCAGGAGTTCCCGTTGATCTGGCGCCGCGACCGGGTCCCGACGTTGACCGTGCAGGCCGATGTCGCACACGGCGCACTGCCCGAAAGTGTCGTCGCGAAGCTGGCGCCGGCGGTCGCGGAACTGAATGCCGGCCTGCCGGAGTCCTATCGCATCGCCGTCGGCGGAACCGTCGAGGAGAGTGCGCAGTCGCAGGCCTCGGTCGTCGCCGTGGTGCCATTGATGCTGTTCCTGATGATCACCTTCCTGATGATCCAGCTGCAAAGTTTCAGCCGGTTGGCTCTCGTGCTGATTGTGGTGCCGATGGCGATGAGCGGCGTCGTCGCGGGACTGCTGATCTTTCAACGGCCGCTTGGGTTCGTGGCCATCCTCGGGATCCTTGCGTTGATCGGCATGATCGCCCGCAATGCGGTGATCCTGATCGAGCAGATCGAGGCGGAACTGAGCGAGGGCAAACCGGCCTGGGAGGCGGTGATCGAGGCCAGCGTCTCGCGTTTCCGCCCGATCATGCTGACCGCGGTGTCCACGGTGCTGGGCCTGATACCGATCGCGGCGACCATCTTCTGGGGACCGATGGCGTTCGCCATCATGGGTGGCTTTCTGGTGGGCACCGTCGTCACGCTGGTGTTTCTTCCCGCGCTCTACGTGGCGTGGTTTCGCATCAAGGAATCTTCCGCGCATGACGAAGCCATGGTGCAGGCCCATGGCCGCTGACCTTGTGTTACCGCTCGCTTCTCACGTCATGGCCGGGCGTGACCGGTAAAGCCCGGCCATGACGGTGAATGAGCACTGCGGAGATGCAACAACCAGGGCGGCTGGCAAAACACCATGAGCAGCCCGGCAGCAGCACTTACGCGCGCAACCGCCTTTCTCGTCCTCTGGCTGATTCTTGCCGGCTTCAATCCCGGAGATCTTCCGGCTGCGGTGGTCGCCGTTGCCGGCGCGACCTGGACCAGCCTGCGCCTCCTGCCGCCCGGCGGATCGCCCCTGTCGCCGCTTGGCATTGCCAGTCTCGCGCTGCGCTTCCCGCGCCAGTCGCTGATGGCGGGGATCGATGTCGCTCGGCGTGCGCTCGATCCCCGGCTGCCGCTGCGCCCTGGGTTCGTCACCGTGTCGCCTCGCCTTTCACCCGGCACGCCGCGCGATGCGTTCTGTGCATTCGCCAGCCTGCTGCCCGGCACGCTGCCCACCGACACGAACGAGGACGGGACGCTTCTTGTGCATTGCCTCGATATCGGCCTGCCGGTGGCAGCGCAGATGGCGGCGGACGAGGAGTTCTTCGGACGGGCACTGGGCGGATGGCGCGACAATGGCTGAGTTCCTGATCGCGGCTGCGGGTTTCGTTCTGGCGATGGTGGCATTGGGACTGATGCGCATCCTGCGCGGCCCGGGCGATGCCGATCGCATGATGTCGGCGCAACTGCTTGGCACCGGCGGCATTGCGGCGCTGCTTCTGCTGGCCGCGGGCACCGGGGCGCCGGCGGCGGTAGATGCCGCGCTGACGTTGGCCCTGCTTGCCGCCTTCGCCGCCGTCGCGTTCGTCAACAGCGCCGACGACGGCGGATGAGGACCCTGCTCGACATCTTCACGGTGCTCGCGGTCTCCGCCGGAGCGTTCTTTTTCCTGGCCGGAACAGTCGGGCTGCTGCGCTTTCCAGACCCGCTCACACGCCTGCACGCGCTGACCAAAGCCGACAACCTGGGCCTGGGCCTTGTTGTACTGGGTCTGTTGCCACAGGCGGATGGGTATCTCCCCGCGCTGAAGCTTGTCGCGGTCTGGCTGCTGGCCCAGTTGGCGGGTGCGACGGTCAGCCAGATGGTCGCCCGCACTCTGCGGCGCAGGGGACAGCAGGTGTGACCATCACTCTGGCGCTCGATGCCTTGTTGGCCCTGTTGGTGCTCGGCGTGGCGGTCTGGACCGTTGGCGCCGGGCCGGCCGTCGCCGCTGTCGTGGGCTTTGTGGCATTTGGCCTGTTGCTGGCGCTCGCCTGGGTGCGTCTGGCCGCCGTGGATGTGGCACTGACCGAGGCCGCGATCGGCAGCGGCGTGACCGGCGCCGTACTCATTGCCGCGGCGGCCCGCCTGCGCCCGACCGAGGCGCGATCGGCGGCCGAACGTCCGAGCGTGGCCCTGCGCGTTCTGGCCGCCCTGCTGTCAGCACTGGTTTTCGCGGGACTTGCCGCGCTGGTGCTTTTCCCGGTTCACCCATCCCCCACGCTCGGACCGGCGGCGGCAGTTCACCTGCCGGAGCTTGGCGTCGGGAACGCTGTCACCGCCGTGCTTCTTGCCTACCGCTCGGTCGATACGCTGCTCGAGAAGATCGTTCTGCTGCTTGCCCTGGTCGGCGTGTGGTCGCTCGCGCCGGATCGATTCTGGGGGGGCGCCCCGCGTATCCTGCGCCCTGCCCGCCCGGATGGCGCACTGGTCTTGCTGGGACGGTTGCTGCCGCCGGTGGGGATCGTTGTCGGCGTCTACATCCTGTGGGTCGGAGCGACCGCTCCGGGCGGAGCGTTCCAGGCCGGCGCGATCCTCGCCGCGATGTGGCTGCTGGTCATGATCGCCAGCCTGCGCGATCCGCCGGAGATCGGCCAGCGCCGGGTGCGGTTGCTGCTGGTCGCCGGGCCGGCGGTCTTTCTGGCGGTCGGGCTTGCGGGCTTCGCCCTGCCGGGTGGCTTCCTCTCCTATCCGGAAAACTTCGCAAAGCCGCTGATCATCGCCATCGAAGCGGTGCTGACACTGTCGATTGCGGTGATCCTCGGGCTGCTGGTGGCCGGTCCGCCTGCACGCGAACGGCAGCGATGAACGCCGCGACCTTGTATGGGCTGTGCGGCGCGGCCTTGGTTGGCCTGGGGCTGTTTGGCACCATCGTGCATCCGCAACCACTGCGCAAAATCCTGTCATTCAATCTTCTCGGCGGCGGCGTGTTCCTGCTGTTCGGCGTCATCGCCCGCCGGGGGTCGACGGCCGGCATGGGCGGCGATCCGGTGCCGCAGGCGATGGTCATTACAGGCATCGTCGTCGCCTTTTCGGCCACCGCGCTGGCCGTCGCGCTGGTGCTGCGGCTGTTCCAGGAGACGGGCGAGGCCACATTGGTCCCCGATGCGCCGGCGCGGCCGGCAAACGAGGGAGCCGAACGCTGATCACGCAGGGTGGCTTCCTGCTGGTTCTCGCAATCGTGCTGCCGGCTGCCGGCGTGGTGCTGTCGCTGGCGCTCGGCGGGCGGCAGGCCGAGCGTGTCGCCCTGATTGCACTGCCGGCCGGGTTCGCCATCGCCGTCGCGATCGTTGCCTGCGTCTGGCGCTCGCGGGCACCGCTGCACTACTTCGTGGGTGGCTGGGCGCCGCCGCTCGGGATCGCACTGCGCGCCGACGGCCTATCGGCGATCATGATGATCACCACGGCGCTGGTGATCGGCGCGATCGGGCTGTACGCACGCGAGGGCTTCAGCACACCGGCCGGTGTGCACGAGACCCGGGCCTCACTCGCATTCTGGACGCTGCTGATGGGAGTATGGGCGGGGCTGAACTCCGTCTGGCTCGGCAGCGACCTGTTCACGCTTTACGTCGCACTGGAACTGCTGACCTTCGGTGCGGTGCCCATCGTGTGCCTGGATGGCCGCGCGGAGACGCTCGCTGCCGCGCTGCGCTACCTGCTGTTCGCACTGCTCGGTTCGGCGCTGTACCTGCTGGGCACGGCGCTGCTCTACGGCGGATACGGAACGCTCGATATCGTGCTGCTATCCGATCTGGTTCGCCCCGAGCCGGTCGTCTGGATTGCGGCCGCGCTGATGACGACGGGGCTGATCGCCAAGACCGCGCTGTTCCCGCTGCATCTGTGGCTGCCGCCCGCCCATGCCGGCGCGCCGGCCGCGGGGAGCGCCCTGCTCTCGGCGCTGGTGGTCAAGGGCTCGTTCATCCTGATCGTCCGGCTGTGGTTCGATGCACTGCCCGGGCTGCTCGGTCAGCCCGCTGCGCAGATGCTCGCGACGCTCGGCGCGGCAGCCATCGTGTTCGGCAGCGTGCTCGCGCTGCGGCAGCCGCGGCTGAAGCTGTTGATCGCCTACTCGACGATTGCGCAGATCGGCTATCTGTTCTTCCTGTTCCCGCTTGCCGCGACGCCGCTGCCCTTTGCATCGGCCACGGCCCAGGTCTGGAACGGTGTCGCCTGGACCGGCGGCGTGTTGCAACTCGTCGCCCACGCCGTTGCCAAGGCCGCGATGTTCATGGCTGCCGGATTGATCGGCGAGGCGCTCGGGCACGACCGGATCGCGGGCTTCGGCGGCATCGGCCGGGCGCTGCCGATGACGGTCTTTGCATTTGGGCTCGGCGGGATGTCGCTGATGGGGCTGCCCCCCAGCGGAGGCTTCGTCGCGAAGGCGATGCTGCTGACCGCCGCGGTCGGCGAGGGCCAATGGTGGTGGGCCGTGGTGATCCTGCTCGGCGGGTTGCTCGCGGCGGGCTACGTGTTCCGGGTGCTCGCCCCGGCGCTCTCTGCCGCCGATGTGCCCGCGAGGCTGCTGGCTCCGGTGTCGCAACGCCGGCAGGCCGTGGTGCTGGCGCTCGCGATTTGCGCACTGTTGCTGGGGCTTGTGCCGTTGCGGCCCTCCCAATTGCTGGAGGTCGGCCGCCCTTCCCCGCCGGCGGCGTTGTCGCAATGAGCGTCGCCCCGACAGTGGTCCGGGAGTGCGGTCGGTGACAGGCGCCGGAACCCTGCTGGGTGCCGCGCTCGCCCTGCCGCTGGTCATGCTTCTCGCCTGCCTCTCACCTCGGCTCAAGGCGCGGATGCCGGCGCTGCTGGCGTTTGCGCCGGTCCCGGCGCTTGCGGCGGCGCTGCTGGCATCCGGTGGGGTGCTGGAATTGCCGCCCATACTGCCGGGTCTCAGGCTCGCGCTCGACGTGCCCGGCGCGATGCTGCTCGGGGTCGCGGCGCTGCTCTGGATCTCAGCCGGGTTCTTCGCGACGGCATGGCTGCGTGGCAGGCGCGACGGGGGCCGCTTCGCTTTGTGGTGGCTTGCGACGTTGACCGGCAGCATCGGCGTCTTCATGGCCGCCGACCTGGTGAGCTTCTATCTGGTGTTCTCCCTGGTCAGCCTCGCGGCCTACGGCCTGGTCGTGGACGACGGCACGCCGCGCGCCCGGCGCTATGGCCTGATCTACGTGGCGCTCGCGGTGCTCGGCGAGGCCTTCCTCTTGATGGCCTTCGTGCTGCTGGCGCAGGCCACGCCGGGTGACAGCCTGCTGATCAGCGACGCGGTGGCGGCCCTGCCGGCATCGCCATGGCGCGATGCAACCCTGGCACTGCTGGTTCTTGGCTTCGGCGTGAAGATCGGCCTCGTGCCGTTCCATGTGTGGATGCCGCTCGCCTATCGCGCTGCGCCGATCCCGGCCGCCGCCGTGCTCAGCGGTGCCGCGGTCAAGGCGGGCGTGATCGGGCTGATCCGCTTCCTGCCGCTGCACGCAGTGCTGCCTGGCTGGGGCGAGGCGTTGGCCGCCGCGGGATTGTTCTCCGCTTTCTATGGCGTCGCGATCGGCATCACGCAGTCCAATCCCAAAACCGTGCTGGCGTTCTCCAGCGTGAGCCAGATGGGCGTGATTGCGGCGGTACTCGGCATGGGGCTGGCGGCGGGCGATGGCGGGGTCGCATTGTCGGTGGGCTTCTACGCAGCCCACCACACGCTGGTGAAAGGCGCCCTGTTCCTTGCCGTGGGCGTGGCCCAGGCCTGCGGCGCGCGCCGGTTGTGGCCGGTGCTGCTGCCGGCGGCGGTGCTGGCAATCGGCCTGGGCGGCCTGCCGCTGACCGGCGGGGCGCTGGCGAAGCTGGTTGTGAAGCCGCTGCTGGGCGAGGGCATCGTCGGTCTGCTTGCCACCCTGTCATCGGCTGGAACCACACTGCTGATGCTGCACTTCCTGCGCCGGCTTGCAGCGACGTCGTCACAGGATGCGGCGCGGACGGTGGCCGGACTGTCGTTGCCGTGGCTCATCATGGCGTTCGCCTCCGTCGCGGTTCCCTGGGCGCTCTATCTGACCGTCATGGGCGGCACGCTCTCTGATGTCTTCGCACCCGCCGCCCTTTGGTCGGCGGCCTGGCCGGTTCTGCTGGGTGGCGCACTGGCTGTCGGCCTCTGGCGATGGGGCGGCAGCCTGCCGGAGGTTCCCGAGGGCGATGTCGTGGTGCTGGTGGCCGAGGACGCCAAGGGTCTCGCCCGTGCCACAGGCTCGATGATGGAGCGGTTGGACAGCATGCTGCGGCAGTGGCCGGTCGCCGGCGTGTCTCTGCTGGCGGTTGCGGTCGTTCTGGGCGCGCTGATGCTGACCGGGCGTTGACGCTGACGCGTGGAGCCGGCACCAATTCGCATCGGGCACCGGCACGGGATTACCTCCTTGATCGCAGTCTGATGATGACCGCACATGCGTCGGCGATCACCCTGCTGCTGACCCTGACGCTGGGCGGCTGCGCCTCGCTGACCGTCGCCGACACCAAACCCCTCTCGGCGAGCCAGCTTGAGCCGCCGGGCAGCGAGCGCATCTCAAAGGGCGGCTACCGGCTCGATGCGATCGCCGAATTGCCGGCGACACCCGATCTGCTGGTCATCGTCGCCATGTCCGGTGGCGGGAAGCGCTCCGCGGCGTTTTCCTATGGCGCGCTCAAGGGTCTGCGCGACCTGCCGTTGCAGACCTCCATCGGACCGCGGCCGCTGCTTGGTGAGGTCGATGCCATCGCGGGCGTGTCGGGTGGCAGCTTCACGGCCGCATATTATGGGCTCCACCGGGATGCCACGTTCGGCCAGTATGAAACGGACTTTCTCTACAGGGACACCGAGGCCAACATCTGGGGAATTTACCTGTTGCCCTGGAACTGGACATGGCTGGTCGATCCGCTGGTCGGAACCAACGACTTCATGGAACGCGTTTACGACCGCGAGATGTTCCATGGCGCGCGGTTCGCCGACCTGCAGCAGAACGGGCGTCCCGTCATTGGCATCGGCGGTACGGACATCTCCTATGGCTCGCCGTTTCTGTTCACCCAGGAGCAGTTCGACCTGATCTGCTCCGACCTGGATGATCTGCCGATCGCACGCGCTGTCGCGGCTTCGAACGGCTTCCCGGGATTGCTCTCGCCGATCACCCTGACCAACCATGCTGCCGCATGCGATGGACGCAAGCCTGGCTGGTTGCAGCGCGTTACGGAAGCCCAGCGTCTCGATCCGAGGTCGCGTATCGGCGTCGAGGCCAGGGGCGCCGGCCGTTACCTCGATAACGACCGGACCCGCTATGTTCATCTGGTCGACGGCGGCGTCTCGGACAATCTCGCGCTGCGCGCTGCCGGGGCATCGATGCAGACCATCTCCCAGTCGCCCGAGAACTTCACCGCGAGACGTTTGAACCGCGTCCGCCGCGTCCTGGTACTCAGTATCGATGGACAGGGGGCCCAGGATACCAGTGTCGCGCAGCGGCGGGTCGTGGGGGGAATATTCGCAATCTTCGGTCTGGTCTCCGGCACCCAGATCGACCGCTTCAACTTCGAGACGTTGACGGTGGTGGATCAGCAGCTTCAGGAATTCGTTGCTGCCATCAGGCAAGCCCGTTGCTCGGAGGCGCCGACGATCGATGGCGCGCGCTGCGATGACGTGGACGGAGCCATGGTCCACGTCTCGCTGAGCGGACTGCCTGACAGCGCGACCAAAGAGCAGTTGCTGGCAATCCGAACCGGGCTCACGTTGCGGAAGGACGATGTGGATCTGCTGATCGACGCCGGCCGATCGGCCATCCTCGATTCGGCGGCACTGCGCGACTTTTTAAGCGGTTACGCCGTCAGTCCGTCGCAGAATGCCCGACCGGCCGATGTGCGGGGATGAGCCCGGAAAGGCAGAACGGATGGCGTTGTCAGGGTTTGAGGCGAGATAGGTGCGTCGGTGTTGACGGTGACGGTTCACCCCGCTGTCGTCATCCCCGCCAGTCCTCGTCATCCCCGCCAGCCTCGTCATCCCCGCCAGCCTCGTCATCCCCGCGAAAGCGGGGAGCCAGTTGCCGTTGCCTGGCTCCCCGCTTTCGCGGGGCTGACGACGACAGGTATCGCGGTCCGCGGGTCAGGTGATTCGCATATTCCGGCTCGCGTCGGTTCAACCTACATGGTTGAGCACAATGTCGTAGCTACAGGACGGCTGCGGCCGCCAGTAACTGCCAACAAAGCGGCCTCCATCGAAATTGCCGGATATGAAGCTGGGACCGGCCTGCATCCGCAGCGACCCGTCGGGCTCGACGATTCCCCGAAACCCCTGGAATCGGGCACGGTCGCCGTTCACGGTGAAGCTTCGGATTTGAACCTCGGTTGTGCATCCGACGCTTGAGCTGACATTGCTGCTGAGCTGGGCGACACCGGCATAGGTTCCGTTGAGCGGGGGTGCCGGTGGACTTTGCGTGGCCTGCGGTGGCGGAGGTGCCGGCAGCGATCCGGGCTGGCGGACCGTCACCGTGCCGGGACCCGCTCCCGTCGATGTCATGGTGCAGCCAACGGCAACAAGTGCGATCAGGACACTTGCCAGGCCCGAGAGGCGCGAACCGATGTGGCCCAAACATTGTTCTGCCATGTGTTGATCTCCACTGCTTGCACCACCCATCTTCAACGAACTCGTTGGGAATTGCTATCGCCGTTTTTGTTTGGATCGCGACTGTGCATGAGCATTGGGACGTGACGGATAGCGATGAGATTCCAGGCCCATCTCGAACGCCGGAAACCCGTGCTAAGCAGTTGCAGCAGAAGATGGATGATATCGCTACCTTTTTGGGGTGTTACTCAGATGGAGATCAAGAGGATGAAAACGAACTGCCGAGGCGCTGCGTTGGTGGCATTTGGGATCGTTGCCATGGCGACGTTGGTTGCGTATGCGGAGGTGGCGACCACGCTGGAGCAGGCCGAGCTTGCCGGACTGACGCCCGAAAAGAGGGCCGAGGTCCAGGCCAGGGCCGTGAATGGGAATACGGTGTCGGAAGTGCTGCAGACGATCCTGTTGAACAGCATCAAACTGAAACACCCTGCCAGCAAGATCGTCGCTTTGGACTTCGGCCGAGGCACCGCGGTGGTCGAGCTGACTGACGGCAAGATGTCGGTTGTCCCGTTCGACACGACCACGCTGGCCGTCAAGGGCTGATGGGCGGCAGCCGCCCGGCGCAACAGGCGGCCGACTGACGGATGTCGGGATCAATGACGCATTCATGAAGAGTATCGGTGAGACGTTGCAATCCGGCAACGCCGCACTTTTTCTGTTGATCCGCAAGATGACGACCGACAAAGTGGCAGCCGCGCTGAAGGGGACCGGAGGTACGGTATTGCGGAGCTCGTTCGACGAGACGAAGCAAGACGTGTTGCAGGCGGCACTTGCCGATGTGCAGGACGCCGCGACCCATGCACCTGCCGCCGCCCCCTGACGATTGCGAACGGCGTGAGCGCGCCGGAAAGTCTCTGGAGATAATCAATCATGACATTCAAGGGATGGACTGCTGCGGTGGCACTGCTCCTTGCGTGTGGCCCCGGCGTCGGGCACGCGGTCACCGAGGCCAACTTCGCGGCCAAGACTACAGGCGACATCGTCGAACTGTGCGATCCGCAATCGGACAGTGCGATGGCCAACGCGGCGGTCAATTTCTGCAGCGGTTTTGCGCAGGGCACGGTTTCGCTGGAAATGGAGCACGATGCCGGATCGCGCAGCATGAAGTTGTTCTGCCTGCCCGACCCGGCGCCGACGCGCAACGAAGCGCTCGCCGAGTTCGTCAAATGGGCGCGCGCCTCGCCGGAGCGACTGAACGCCACCGCTGTCGATGGTCTGATCCGCTTTCTTGGGGAGCGCTATCCGTGTCCGAAACGTCGTTGACCACGCCAAAGGGGCGTCAGATGTGGAAACTGCTGCTGATCGCCGCGGTGACCCTTCCGGCGGCTGCGTGCGCAGATCTCAATCCGACCCAGCAACGCGCACTCACCGGGACGGCCGCGGGCGCGGGGATCGGGGCGGTGGCGGGAGCCATCGGTGGCAACGCAGCACTGGGAGCCGGCGTCGGCGCCGGGGCCGGGCTGCTCACCGGACTGGTCGTCGACCGGCAAAGAAGGGCGGAAGACCGAGCCTTCCAGCAGGGAGTTGCCGCCGGGCGGCAGCAGGGCTCACCTCAATAGCGACGCTCATCCCGACGTGAAAGCCGGCGACGTTTTACGGTGAGTGCCGGCACGCAACCCGTGATGATCATGGCTGGGTTTCATGCGCGACAGTTGTACGGCCTTCTGAGAAATTGCGCGGCGCCAACTATCCTGGCAAGGTCCCGTTCGCACCAACCGGCATGATCGAGGACCTGATCGGGTTTTCCCATCATGCCCGATCGCAGCCAGCCGAGATGGCCGGATGCCGACACAGGACAAGGCCCATGAGCATAACCTTTGCATCCGAGCGCCGCCTGGTCGCGGCGGATGAATTCGAACCTATCGTGAGAAGCCATTACCCAGTGGTCGAGACCCTGTCTCGCGACGAACTTGTGGACCTGGCGCGATGGCTGCGAGAGCGGCGTGCGCGTGCGCGCGACATTGCCCGCGGCCGCCGGCGCGCTGTGCGTGGCAAGGCAGACCCACGCGGCGGAGCGACGGAAGCCGCAAGCGAGCGCGGCCTGCTGGCAAAGAAGCAGGTTTACGCCAACGCACTGAAACGGGTGAACGCCAGGCTTGCGACGACCCAGGCAACGGAGCGCAGGGCCCTGGCACTGGCGAACCTGCAGGCGGCACTCGGCCGCAAGCAGGCCGCCGTTCCACACCATCCGCAACCCGGCCAAACCGCCAATTCCGGCTTCCGATTGAAGCGCAGCGCCGAACGTCGACGCGTCATACAGGCGGCGCGGATCGGCAGCGTGTCGCAATCGGTGCGCGGCGCCCAGGCGGCGCGCGACAGCAGGGCGGTATGACGGCCGATAAAAGACCAACCTCGTCGAAACCGGTCGATCGTCGGCTGCTGGACATCGATCTTGCGCTGCAAGGCGGCGGCGCGCACGGCGCGTTCACATGGGGCGTGCTGGATCGTCTGCTGGAAGAGAAGTGGCTGCGAATCGACGGCATCTCGGGTACTTCCGCGGGTGCGATGAACGCCGCTGTCCTGGCATCGGCGTATGCGCTCGGCGGCGCCGAACGTGCCCGCTCCGCACTGGAGACTTTCTGGCGCAGCGTCTCCCGCGCCGCGGTGCTCAGTCCTTTCCAGCGCGGACCGGTCGACATTCTGCTCGATCGCTGGACGCTCGACAATTCGCCGCTGTTCATTGCCATGGACCTCATGGCGCGGCTCGTCTCACCCTATGATTTGACTCCGTTCGGCGGCAATCCATTGGCGGCCCTGCTCAAGGAAAGCGTCGACTTCAACGCGCTCGCGGACGGCCCGATCAAGGTGTTCGTGACGGCAACCAGCGTACGCACCGGGCGCGGCAGGATTTTCCGCAACCGGGAGATCACGCCGGATGTGCTGTTGGCGTCGGCCTGTCTGCCGTCGATGTTCCAGGCGGTCGAGATCGACGGCGAAGCATACTGGGACGGCGGCTATGCCGGGAATCCCACCATCACACCGCTGGTGCGGGAATGCACGTCGCGCGACACGATCCTCATTCCGTTGAACCCGATCGAACGGGCCGGCATACCGCGCTCGGCGCGCGACATTCTGAACCGGCTCAACGAGGTCTCGTTCAATGCCGTGTTGCTGAAGGAGCTCAAGATGATCGCGCTGCTGCGCCAGATCGCCGACCCCGGTCACGGCGAGGGCGCGCAGTGGGCCGGCATGCGGATCCATCTGGTTCGGAATCCGATCATGGCGGACCTCGGTTATTCCTCCAAGCTCAACGCCGAGTGGGCGTTCCTCACCATGCTGCGCGAGGAGGGCCGACGCGCCGGGGAGGTGTTCCTGGCGAGCCACCGCGAAGATCTCGGGCACCGCTCGTCGCTCGACATCGACCAGCTGTTGGAGAACGCCTGATGGATGGGTATTCGCCTATTCGTGGTCGGATTCGCGCCGGGGTTGTCAAATGACGACCAAAGGTCCGGGACTTGCCGGTGTCTTCTGGATTTTGGCACCCACATTGCTGATCGTGACGGGATGTTCGCAGACGGTCTGGGTGAAGACCGGAACGTCGGCGGCGGATTTCGAACCCACGATGGAGCGATGCCTGTCCGCTGCGTATCTGCAGGCGCCGACCGCGCCGGCCGTCGCCAACATCGGCAGCGGGGTTGCTCCACCATCCTTCACGACCTGCTCCGGACTTGGAGGCAGCGGCAGCTGCGTCACATCGCGTGGCCAGTTCACCCGGCCGCTCAGCATCCCCTATGACGCAAATTCGCGGGCACGCACTGGGATATTCCGACAATGCATGTACGCCGCGGGCTGGTCCGAACAGGTTCAAAGCCGCACTTCGACGGATATGACTCCCGACACCGACTGGACGAAGGGTTTCGATGTCGGCATGCGGGCCGGGGCAAATGCGCAGTGCGTCGCGCCACCCGGCATCGCCAACACAAGCGACTGGTCGCTTGGCTGCCAGAGCGGCCAGAAGGCGCAATAGCCTGCGGCAACCGCGGGTCGCGCGGGCGCCGCGCGGTGTCATTTGGGACGTCCGGCATGGCGATGGGACACTCATGCCACGCCAGGATCTTGCAAACGAGCCTATAATCCTTCGTGCGACTCCGAGAAGTCGTATACGGCGTCGGATCGATTCGAACGGCGTTGTCGATAAAGCGTGACGCGCGCACCGGTAGCCGATGTCAGGCCTGGGTTTGCCCATGTGTCGAGGCGCATGACACCCGGGGAGGCAAGCGTGTCGTCGGGCTGATCGCGAGGGAAAACGTGCGCAGCTTCAGCCTTCTTGGCGGTGTGGTGGGCGCCACGATTCTGGCAATTCCCGCACTGGCGCAGCAGCCCTCCATCGAGGACCTGATGCGCAAGATCGACGCATTGCAGCGCCGGGTGGACGAACTCGAGAGCCATCAGCCGGCGACCAAGCCACCTGCCGCGCAGTCGCATCGCAACGGTGCCGCTCCGGTCGCAGCGACCAGGCCCGCACCGCCGGTCGCCGCCAGTCCGGCTCCCGCGGCGCCGGCCGTCGCCGCTGTCCCGGCCCCGGCCGCGACGGCGGTGGCAAAGACCGAGCCCGCGACATCGCCATTCGAGGCAAGCGTTCCCGGATTGCTGCCGCCCGAGCCGATGGGCAACCAGTTCGAGAACGAGGACGCATTGCGCTCCGATCTGCCGGGCCTCGCAATCCGCATTCCCGGTACCGACAGCCAGTTGCGCGTTTACGGATTCGCCAAGCTGTCGGCCTGGACCGATCTCAACGGCCGTAACCAGACCGATGCACCGACGGCGCAGACCATTCCGCTGAACAACAGCGCCGCCGACATGCAGGGCGGCGACTTCGGCATGACGGCGCGCTTCAGCCGGATCGGCATGGATAGCCGCACTCTGACCGGCTGGGGCACGCTTGAAGTTCGCATCGAGGGCGATTTCGGCGGCGGCACGCCGACGTCCAGCAACGCCGTGTTCCGGCTCCGGCAGGCCTGGGCCGAGCTTGGCACGGAACAGTTCCGCGTGCTGATCGGCCAGGCCAACAGCCTGTGGAACGAGGGCATCTTTGAGACGATCATCGATGCGACCAACCTCAACCAGTCCTTCATCCGCCAGGCACAGATACGCGCGACCGCATCATTGACGCCTGGTCTGACCGGCCAGGTCTCGCTCGAATCGCCGGATACCCAGTTCACTTCGGCGACCAGCGTGTTCACCACGGATTCCAGTGTCACGGGGAGCCCCACCCCTGCATTCGATTCCGCTCCCGACCTGCTCGGTCGTTTGACGTATCGCGACAATGGGCTCCTGCTCGACATGCGCGGCATGGTGCGCGAACTCAGCGTTCGCACATCCGGCACCGCGGTTGCGCCGCCGGCACTTACGCGGAACGCTGTCGGCTGGGGTATTGCACTGCATGCGAGCCTGCCGATGCGGTGGCTGTCGGAGGCGTTCGGCCCCGATCAACTGATCGGCATGGTCTATTACGGCCAGGGCATCGGGCGCTATTTCGCCGGCAACACGTCTGGCCAGGATGCGCTGTCGGACCTCGGCCTGCCAGGGCTCACCAGCTTCAGTTTGAACCCTCTGCCCACCTACGGAGCGATCGCGGCCTATCGCCGGTTCTGGACGGACCAATTGCGCAGCAACATCTCGTACGCGTATTCGCGCGAAGACTATCCGTCCTACGCGCTGAACTTCACGCCGGGTTCGGTGTCGGCCCTGGCGTTGAACCGGGACATGCAGCAGGTCTTCGTCAACCTGATCTGGAGCCCCTTCGCGGAATTCCGTGATGGGGTCTTCGGCAGCGGCTGGCTCGACGTTGGCGCCGAATATGTCTTCACACGGCGTGACCTCTTTGGAGGATCGACGGCGGCGGGTACGGCGGGCTCCGGGCTTGGGATCGCAAATCGCATCCTGGCAGCCGCGGTCGCAAGGTTCTGAGGGTTCAGGTGCAAGTTCGCCGCGAGGACCGGCCGGCCCTGTCATTGCGGAGACCGCGCTGGATATCCGGTTGCTTTCGCGGGAAATTGGGCGAACGTGTCGTCGGGAACCTGAAGTGGGTGGGCCGTCGGGCCCGTCCTCATAATATAAGCCAACCGCATGACAGGTTTACCTGGCGGGTTGTCGGAGGGGGCGGCCAATGAGTTAAACCAATGTAGCAAATAAGACCTTTCTGCAAAAGCTGCTCGACGGCGTCGAGATCGTCGGCAACAAGGTTCCGCATCCCGCTGTCATTTTCCTGCTGATGTCGGCCGTCGTCATCGTGCTGTCGCATATCTTTTATCTGCTCGGAACAAGCGTCACCTATCAGGTCATCGATCCGCAGACCCATAAGGCCGTCGAATTGACAGCGGTCGTCAACAGCCTCCTGACGGTGCCGGGCATCCGCTTCATCATCACCTCGGTCGTCAGCAATTTCCTGGGCTTTGGCCCGGTCGGCATCATCCTCGTGGCGATGGTGGGCGTGGGCCTCGCGGAGGAGGCCGGCCTGATCGGCGCGCTGATCCGCAAGATCGTGATCGTGGCGCCGCGCAGGGCAATCACCTTCATCATCGTTGCGATGGGCGTGCTGTCGAGTGTTGCGTCGGACGCCGGCTATCTGGTTCTGATCCCACTGGGAGCCGCCGCTTTCCTCAGTCTGGGCCGGCATCCGATTGCGGGACTCGCGGCGGCATTCGCGGGTGTTGCGGCAGTGTTCGGCGTGAACCTGATCATCACACCGGTCGATGGCGTGCTGACCGAGATCACCAACGACGCCGTCCACCTGCTCAATCCGGGCTCGTCGATCTATGTGACAGCGAACCTGTACTTTTCCATCGTGTCTGCCATTCTGCTCTGCATCGTCTGTACCGTGATCACGGAACGGGTGGTCGAGCCTCGGCTTGGCGAATACCACGGAGAACGGCCGACCGAGGAAAATGCGGGCACGTCCGTCGAAGAGGCGCGTGGATTGCGGTTCGCGCTCTATGGGCTGATCGGCATCGTCGTCGTGATCGCGCTACTGGCGCTGCCACCGGGCGCTCCGCTGCGAAATGCCGAGACGGGCGCGCTGATCGGCGACTCGCCCCTGATGAACAGCCTGATCGTCCTGATCATGCTGCTGTTCCTCGTCACCGGGTTTGCCTACGGCAAAGGCGCCGGAACGATCAACAGTCTGACGGAAGCGATCGCCGCGATCACCAAGACCTTCGCCGGCCTGGGTGGCCTGCTGTTTCTGTTCCTGGTCATCAGCCAATTCCTCGCCCACTTCAACTACAGCAATCTCGCGACCATCGCCGCCGTCCGGCTGGCCGATGTGATCGAGAATGCAAACCTCGGATCTCTGACACTGCTGATCGTCTTCGTCGTCATCACCGCTGTGGTCGATCTGATCATCCCGGCCGCAATCGCGAAATGGGCCATTCTCGCGCCGATCTTCGTGCCGCTGTTCCTGAAGCTGAACGTCGGTCCGGAGGTCGTGCTGGCCGCCTACCGGGTGGGTGACTCGCCGGCAAATGTCATCACGCCACTGATGGCCTATTTCGGCATGATCGTCATATTTGCTCAGAAATACGACAAGAACGCCGGGGTCGGCACAGTCGTGGCGATGATGCTGCCCTATGCAGCCATACTGTATGTTTTCTGGACCGTAATTCTGGTTCTCTGGTACCTCCTTGGGGTCCCCTTTGGCGTCTGACGACGCGTCGCCAGGGTGGCCGATCATGTTTCGGTACCGCCCGGTTAGCCGGCATCTTGCGCGGCGGAGAAGTATTGCGATGACGCGCGTGGGGCGGGCAGCATGAGCCACATCACGATCACCTTCGCGATCGTCGCCGCGATCGTGGTTCTGTTTGTCGGAAATTGGATTCCGGTCGTGCTGGTGGCGCTTGGCACGGCACTCGCGCTCTATTTCACCGGTGTGCTCACTCTGACGGAGGCGCTCGGCGGACTGGGCGATCCCGCCGTCATCTTCATCGCATCGCTGTTCGTCGTCAGCGCGGGCCTCGATGCGACCGGCGTGACGGCATGGGCGGGACAGGGATTGATCGCCCGCGCGGGACAAAGCCGGGTCCGGCTGATCGTCCTGATGATGACCATGGTGGCCGTGCTGACCGCGCTGATCAGCGTGAATGGTGCAGTCGCGGCGCTGTTGCCGGTGGTTGTCGTCATGGCGATCCGCCTCGGTCGCGCTCCTTCGCAATTGCTCATGCCGTTGGTTTTCGCGGCACATTCCGGCTCGCTGCTGGCACTCACCGGCACGCCGGTGAATGTGCTGGTGTCGGAAGCCGCGACCGAGGCAGGATTGCCGCCATTTGGTTTTTTTTCGTTCGCGCTCGCCGGCATCCCCCTGATCATCGGAACGATTTTGATCGTCGTGCTGTTCGGGCAACGGCTGTTGCCGGAACGCAGTGGAAGGACGCTTCCAGCCGACCTGAGCAAGCACGCTCGGACACTTGTGGAGCAATATCGCCTCGACGACGGGTTGTTCCAACTCCGCGTTCGGGCCCGCTCGCCGCTTGTCGGCACGTCAGCAACGGCCGTTGACCTGGCAGCCTACACGGGGCTGACGCTGGTTGCCGTTCAGACCGGCGATGGTCGCGGACGGGTTCGCCGCCCCCTGCTTGCCGAGGGCGATATTCTGATTGTGCGAGGTGATGCGGAAGCCGTCGGTGGTCTGGCGTCGGACAAGCTGTTGGCCTTCCGGACGGACGACGCCCCCGCCGATGTCGCGGAGACTCTGTTCAACCGCAGCTCGGGCCTGGCGGAAGTCGTGATCCCACCGCGCTCCGGCATGATCGGGCAGTCCGTGTTTCCTGGAATGGTCACACCGAGCGGCGATCTGGTCATTCTCGCCGTGCAGCGCAGGGACGAAGACCAGGGACCGGACGAGACCGTGCTGGCCGCCGGTGACACTTTGCTGCTTCAGGGTACCTGGGAGGCGCTCGACGAACACCTCGACGATCCCGATGTCCTGGTCGTCGATTCCCCCGAAGTTGTTCGTCGCCAGGCGGTTCCTATGGGCATTGGGGCGAAGTCGGCAATCGCAGTGCTGCTCGGCATGGTGGTGCTGCTCGCGACCGGGGCGGTGCCGTCGGCAATCGCCGGGCTGGTCGCCGCCTGCGCGATGGTCCTGGTGCGCGTGGTCACAGTCGAGCAGGCTTATCGCTCCATCAACTGGACCACCGTCATTCTCGTCGGCGCCATGATCCCGCTGTCCACTGCGATGTCCAAAAGCGGCGCGGCGAACCTCATGGCGGAGGCGTTGGTGCGTCTGGTCGGCGACGCGGGTCCCTACGCGTTGCTTGCGGGATTGTTCGTACTGACGGCCATTCTCGGGCAGCTGATCAGCAACACGGCGACTGCACTCATCATCATTCCCATCGCGGTGGCAGCCGCGCACGAGATCGGCGTGTCCCCAAGACCCGTTTTGATGAGCGTCACGGTCGCATCGGCAGCTGCGTTCCTCACACCCGTCGCAACGCCGGTCAATCTGATGGTGATGGGCCCGGGCGGCTATCGTTTCGGCGACTACTGGAAGCTCGGGCTGCCGTTGCTGCTGCTGTTCTTTGTGGTCGCCGAATTCCTCGTTCCGGTATTCTGGAGTTTCTGAAAGGCAGGTGGTTGAGATGCGCATATTCCAGACTGTTGCCTGTTCCTGTCATGCCGTCGCGCCGCGGCAGCATGAATTGCAGCGGCGGGGTTTCCTGCGTCTTGCAGCGGCTGCGGGCGTCGGTGTTGCGTTGGCTCCCGTCGCCGGGCGAGCGCAGGGCAAGGAGTACCGCGCCATGCTGTTGTCCTGCGTTGACCCGCGCACCCAGACACCGATCGCCGCATGGATGAACGCACCCGCTGCGGGCAGCCATGCAATCGGCCTGGATGGCAAATACAGCCAGTTCACTGTCGCCGGCGCGGCGGTTGGTATCGTTGCGCCCGCATTCGCAGGGTGGGAGGCGACGTTCTGGGACAACATCGGTGCTTCGATCCAGTTGCACGGAATCACCGCCCTGATCGCGGTCGATCACGGCAATTGCGGTGCGCTTGGAATCGCCTATGGCCAGCGCGTGCTCGACGACCCGAAGCTGGAACTTGCGGCGCACCTGGCCGACGCCAAAAAGCTGAAGGAGGAACTCGCGTTTCGCCATCCGGATCTGGACTATCAGGCGTGGTACGTGGATCGCGACTCCAATGGCCGGTTCAACCAATGGAAGAACTTGGTGGCCGGCCCGGAGATCAGTTGAGGCGGTGGGTCTGGCTCCAACGTGGTTTGCGCGGCACGGCATTCCCGCCGCGCCACCGCCGGCGTGCCCGCCCTATCGTGCGGACTCGCAGCCCTGACTGCATTTCCTGGGATGGCAGCAGCCGGCTCGGCGCGGGACTACCTCAATGCACCGATCGACACATGGCTCACGTTCTACAATGCTGGCTACGCCACGGCCGTGACACCCGAGGACGGCATGGACCTGACGTTGAGCATTCGCTCCAACGTCCTTTCGCAGTCGATCGTCATCACGCGAACCATGGACTATTGGGGACGTACGGGCGGGCTCTCGGTAATCCTTCCCTATCGCTACCTGAACTCGAGTTCCGACGCCTTCAATGCCTCGAATCAGGGGATTTCGGATGTCGGCTTTCTTTGGCAGATGAATATATTCGGTGGGCCGGCACTCACGCGGGAGCAGTTCCAGTCCTTTGTCCCACAGACCTTCGCGAGCTTTCATTTTGCTGTGAGCACACCACTCGGGAACTACGATCCGACGAACCCGCTCAACCCTAGTGCGAACCGCTGGACGCTCGCGCCCACGGTCAACTACAGTTACACGCCTGACCAGGGCTGGACTTGGCTCGAAGTTTATCTGTCGACCGCGGTGTTCACCAACAATGGCGAATTCCGTGTGGGCGGCGCATCCAGCCTCACCCAGAAGCCGCTGTTCAGGGCCGAGGGGCACGCCAGCCGCAATCTGACCCCGATACTGTGGGTTTCGGCGGACGGCTATTACAATGTCGGCGGCGAGACCAGCATCGATGGCGCAGCGCAGGGCAACGCCGCCGACACACTGCGTCTCGGCGTGGGCATGGGCGTGACGGCCTGGCGGGGCGGCGATATCGTTCTCAACTACGAGCGGGTAGTCGCCAAACCCGCGAACGAACCTGATGCGCAAGCCATCCGAATGACCATCCGACAGGTTTGGTAGCGCCCGGCCTGATATGTCGCTCAGGTCGACCGGGTAAACCCGATATTGTCATCGATGACGGCATTCGGCCCGATCGGAACCTGTCCGGGATTGGCGATGTCGAGCTTGACGAACTCGATCTTGTCCTTCCACACCTTGCGCAGAAAGTCCTCGAACACCTGGATCGTAAGTTGCTCACCGGGACAGCGCCGATAGCCGAAACCGAACGGAGCGAACCCTGCATAGTCGACAACCGGCAATGGCTTGCCATCAACGACGCCAAAGACGGTGCCGAACCCACTGTTGACCAGATCCGCCTTCCGACCATCGGCGACATGGAAGGCCGAACTGTCGAAGGGACACCGGGCAAAACCTAACTGCTGACATTTGGCTTCGTCGATCTGACTGCTGGTCGGCACGGTCCGATAGCGATCAGGATCGAACTGCTGTGGGTTGCGCCAATGTACGGGATCAACGCTGGTCGAGGTATGCGGGGTAGCGATGTAGCCGTGTCGCTGGAAGCGGGCATCCAATGTCGCATACGGAGATGCGCCGTATGCCGACTGCCTCGCGTCCTCGACCGCGGAGATGCTGCCACCGTTCGGCGATATCGTGCGGAACAACTCCATCACGAACAGCTCGAGCGGTGTGAACGGCGCGCCGCTGGCGTTGTCGGGGACGCCGCTCATGGTCTTGGTGAACGATGCGCGCACGTCCGCGTCGCCGCCGTACCTGTTCAGGCGCGACATGATGCCGTGGATCGTGTTGCCCCACTGGCTCAACGCCACGAAATTGTGGAAGCATTCGAACACGATGTCCTTGCGGCTGAAATGTTCGCCATTCCCCGCATTCTTCAGCCAGTAATAGGCCATGGTCTTTTCGGGATTGGGCGTGCGTCCGCTCGCGATATCCGCGACCTTCTCGTCGATCCAACCCTTCAGCAGATCGAGCAAGGCCCGTACCTTCATGTAGTTCTCGTAAACGATCTGCTGCATCGGGTTCCGAAACGCCAGAACAGTGTTGAAGCTCTCGCCGATCTGCCGGACCTCGGCCGGGATCGCATCGCCTTTCACACCGAGATGGAGATCCCAGTAGATATCAAAATAGTAATCGAGATAGTGCCGCATGAACGGCTTTCCGGCGAACCGCGGATCAAGCAGCTGATCGAAGAACGCGACCACCTTCTCCTGATACATTGGGCGATACAGGTCCGGCGTGACGGCGGAGAAATAGATCTTCTTGCGCAGATTGTTATCGCCGCGGTTTTCCAGCCCCTGGAGGAAGACGGTGACGCCTTCCTCCGGCGTCGGCTTCCAGCCCTTGTAGATCAATCCCCATAGGTCGAACGGCAGGGCGTTCTCCTTGCTCAAAGTGGTATCGATCATGGGAAGCACCGGCCGCTCCCCTTCATAGATGCTCGTCAGAAAAAACGGGATGACGGCATTTTCGACATAGGCTCGGTCAAAATTGTCCGGGATGGAACGGCGGAACCGCGAAAGTGCGGCGCCAACGTCGTCCGGCAGTCCCTCGTAGGCATTCGTCCGGATCGGCAATAACGCGACCGAAGCGGCGGCGGCAGCAGCCAGCACGTTCCGTCTTTCCATGAAAACCCACTCCTGGGATCGGCGTTGTTCGATATGTCGGGCCGTGCGGCGTCACCACCTTTTCGATGGCGGCAAAGCCTTCGTCATCAATTCGCCGCGAGCTTGCCTAAAAGGATCGCGTGCGACCGCGTCCCCCTATGGAAGCAGAGCATCTCAAACTTCTCGTTGGGGCTGTGGATCTGATCGTCATCCAGCCCGAAGCCCATCATCAACGTATCGATGTTGAGCGTGCGCTTGATCTGTTCGACCACCGGGATCGACCCGCCGCTGCCGATCATCACGGCGGGTCGTCCATATTCCTGCCGAAGCGCGGCGCGCGCCGCCTTCACCCACGGCGTATCGGTTGCGATCTCCATGCCGGGCGACATGCCGAAAGCCTGGAACGAAACCTGTGCACCCGGCGGCAGCCGGTCGGTGACGAAGCGCTGGAACGATTCGAAGACGGCTTGCGCATCCTGGTCGGGCACCAGGCGGAATGAAACCTTCGCCGACGCCTCGGACGGGATGATCGTCTTGCTGCCCGGCCCCGTGTAGCCGCCCCACATCCCGTTGATGTCGGCCGTAGGTCGCGCCCATATGCGCTGCAGCGCCGATACCGCGCGTTCGCCGCTTGGCGCGGACAGGCCGATGCCGCGCAGAAATGCGGTTTCGTCAAAACCGAGCGACTGCCACTCCGCCTGCTGCTCCGGCGTGATGGGTTTCACCGCATCGTAGAAACCCGGAAGCTGGATGCGGCCCTGTTCGTCGTGCATATCGCCCAGGATGCGCGCCAGCGCGTTGATCGGATTGAGCGCGGAGCCGCCGAACAGTCCGGAATGCAAATCCAGACCCGGTCCCTTCAGGGTGATTTCGCAGTTGCACATACCCCGCAGCCGCGTGGTGATGCCCGGTGTTGCGATGTCCCACATGTTGGTATCGCTGATCAGCGCGAAATCAGCCGCGAGCGAGTCTTTGTTGGCGACCAGGAACGGCTCAAGGTTGGGGCTGCCGATTTCCTCCTCGCCCTCCATCAGCACTGTTACCGGTGCGGGGATACCGCCGCCGGCCACTTTCCAGGCCCGCAGCGCCTCGATGAACATCATCGACTGTCCCTTGTCGTCAACCGCACCGCGCGCAACGATGCGGGGACCGTGCGGACCCTCGACAATCTGCGGGTCGAACGGCGGACTGGTCCAAAGCTCCAGCGGATCGGGCGGCTGCACGTCGTAGTGCCCGTAAAACAGGATGCGCGGTGCCTTCGTACCGACCGGACCGGGATGATGCCCGACGACGATGGGATGCCTGGCGGTCGCCTTGATCGCGACCTTGAATCCGAGCTCCGCGAGCTGATCGCGAAGCCATTCAGCCGCGTGCCGCACGTCCTGCTCATGCACCGGCTGGGTGCTGATGCTGGGAATGCGCAGCAGGTCGAACAGCCGTTCGCGCGAGTGGTTCAGGTCCTGATCCACCTGTGCGAGCACGGCAGCTACCACAGCATTCGAGCTGGCGACCATGGCATAATCCTTCCCTGAACTGCGCATTTGATAAGCGCCACATTGCCAACATGCAAGTTTTCATGGAGTGTTCGAGACTGGAGTCCTGTGGAGTCTCGCGCTGTATCGGACAATTGGGACGCGCAGCATGAGACTGGGATTCTGGGCTCATGTTCGTCGCCACGAACCTGGCGTCTACATCACCAGTACCAACGAGCCGATTCAGGCTGCCGTTCGCCTCAGCCTTGTGTGCCGGAAGGCGCCAGTCCCATGAGCATGGAGAATACGCCATGACCGCGGATCTCGCCGTCATTCTAGTACTGCTGGTGGCCGCGATTGCAATGTTCGTTGTCGGCCGCCCGCGTATGGACGCCGTTGCGCTGATCATGATCGCGGTGATGCCGTTCACCGGCATCATCAGCATGAATGAAGCCCTGGCCGGGTTCAGTGATTCCAATATCGTGCTGATCGCGGCGCTGTTTGTGATCGGTGAAGGTCTGGTACGGACCGGTGTGGCCAGACGACTGGGCGACTGGTTGAATGCATCGGCCGGAGCCAGTGAAACGCGCCTTCTCGTACTGCTGATGCTGGTGGTGGGCGGCCTTGGCGGACTGATGAGCTCGACCGCGATCGTCGCGATCTTCATCCCGGTGGTGCTGCGCATCTGCCGCAATACAGGCACGGCGCCGAGCCGCCTGATGATGCCGCTGAGCGTTGCCGCGTTGATCAGCGGCATGTTGACGCTCGTGGCGACCGCACCCAATCTCGTGGTGAATGCGGAACTCGCGCGGCACGGAATGGAGGGGTTCCGCTTTTTCAGCTTTACACCGTTCGGGCTGCCCCTGCTGGTGCTCGGGATCATTTACATGGTTTTCGCGCGCAGAATGCTGGCCTCGGGCGATGACGATCACGTCACGGCAAGCCGACGTCCGAGTCTGGAGACCTGGATCGAACAGTATCGGTTGGCCGACCGCGAGTACCGCGTTCGCGTCACATCCGCATCACCGCTGTTGGGACAGCGGCTCGAAGAACTCTCGCTGCGGACGGCCGGCGTCAACATCGTGGCAATTGTCCGGAGCCTCAGACTAGGCACCGAGATGATTCGTCCTGTCGCACAGACGGAGCTGCAGACAGACGACGTGCTGCTGATCGACGTTCTCGCGCCGAATGTCGAGATCGAATCACTCCGCCGAAAATTCTCGCTCGACGCCCTGCCACTCGGCGACGACAGCGGCTACTTCACCGACGCGCGTCACGAGATCGGCATGGTGGAGGCCATTGTTCATGCCGAATCGGCGTTGATCGACCAGACGGTGCTGGAGGCGCGCGTTCGGGGCGAACACGGCCTGACCGTGATTGGCCTCCGGCGCGGACGCGAGGTGCACGGTTACGGCCTGCGCAACGAACAGCTCAGGATCGGCGACACGCTGCTGCTCGTCGGTTTCTGGACTGACATCCGGCGCCTGCACGCCGATGGCGGCAACATGGTGGCGCTCAACCTGCCTGCCGAGCTGGACGAGGTTTTGCCGGCCGCGAGCAAGGCACCACATGCGGTGGCGGTGCTTGCGCTCGTCGTCGGCTTGATGGTCAGCGGCGTTGTCCCGAACGTGCAGGCGGCTCTGCTTGGCTGCCTGCTCATGGGTTTGCTCGGCTGTGTCGATATGAACAGCGCCTATCGGTCGATCAGCTGGAAGAGTTTGATATTGATCGTCGGGATGATGCCGTTCTCGGTTGCGCTGCAACGAACCGGTGGCATCGAGCTGGCAGCCGATGGGATGGTTGCCTTGGTTGGGGGCGCCGGACCGCGCGTGGTGCTGGCGATGCTGTTTGTCACAACCGCACTGCTGGGCCTTTTCATCTCGAACACCGCGACAGCGGTGTTGATGGCTCCGGTCGCGCTCGCGATCGCGGGCGATCTCCAGGCGTCGCCATACCCGTTTGCGATGATCGTGGCATTGGCAGCATCGTCTGCCTTCATGACGCCGATCTCCTCACCGGTTAACACGCTCGTGGTCGGTCCCGGCAACTATGCGTTTGGTGATTTCGTGCGGGTCGGGGTGCCCTTCACCGTCGTGGTCCTGATCGTCAGCGTTCTGCTCGTGCCCTGGTTGTTGCCGATGTTCTGACACACTTCGCCGTCCGGCATCGGGTCAGGTCAACGTCATGGTGACGGGACAAATCTGAACGTCTCCATGCTCGCGAGGCTATCCTGGGTGGCACCGGGCAGCATGACGCCAAATGGCCGGATGGCGTCGGTTGCGATCTGAGTAAGGCGTTGCGCCCTCCGACCGAAGGGCATTCCGACGCTCTGGCTCGGTACGAAGCGGAGCTGGTTAAACGGCACCGCGACGAGCTTGCGACGTTGCGTTACCGCCAGCACAACCCTTCCCACCATGCCGTCGTCGGTGATCAGCAGGTCGCTGATTGTGGCAATCCGCTGTCCGCCATCACTGAAAACCGGCGTGCCGATCAGCATCCGCCCACGCCAGGCGTTCTGCGTTCGCTGCAGCGAACCGACGGGAACTGTTACATTGCTCGCAGCGGCTGCGTCGCCCTGACCGGCAGGCGAATTCTGCGCCGCGGCTGAGGTCATGAGCAGGGCAACGATCCCGGCAGTGGCGGCGGTTGAGCGAATTTGGCGCATGTCTTCCCTCCCGGTTCTTACTCCGGCATCCAGGCAAGGGCCCGGACGCAGTGTCCTGTTTCGCTGACTGGACCAGTTACTTTGCGTTTTCCCTAAGCGTCGTCAAACATCGGATTGACGATGTCATCCGAGACTTGCTACCGTACTCCTGCTTTCCGCGACACTGAAGCATTTGGCCGTCGCGTCGCACGTCCGCGTGTTGCCGAGTTTGGTGGATTCGGCAGGTTGGCGACACCGATCGTCAGATTCCGGCAATTGCGTCGCCATGTTTGATGAGGTTTTGCGATGCGGCTGTGGCAGAGATACTTGAACATCATTTCCGTGATCGTTCCCGCGGGTGCAGTCGGCGCATCTGTGCTGCTTGGCGCAACCGTGCCGGGTTCCGCCAGCGAACGTCCTGCGGGTGCGCTCCCGGCGGCCTCGGACGCGCCGCCGGTTTCGGAACGACTCGCCGCAATTCGCGAGGCAACCTTCGCCGTGGTCGAACCCCAGAGTGGCGCCAGGCAGCCAGACGGAAATTTCCACCTCGCCTGGGGCAATCGATGGGGCAATGGCGGTTGGGGCCCGCCGGGTCCCGGGTGGGGATGGGGGCGGCCCAGCTGGAACAATTGGCGGAACTTCCGGCCGCGCTGGAACAACTGGTGGCGCAACTGGTAATCTGGTGGTCGATGCACGGCAATCGCCGGGATCCATCGTGCCCAGAGTAGGGCTGCTGGTCATTCAACCGACGCCGTTCTGCAATATCGATTGCAGCTATTGTTATCTTCCCGATCGACGGTCGAAGGCGATTGTTGCGATCGATACGCTGGTCAATCTGTTCTCGCAGATCTTCGCGTCTGGTTGGATCGGCGATCGCCTGTCGGTGGTATGGCACGCGGGCGAACCGATGGTCGTGCCCGTTGGCTTCTATCGGGACGCGTTCAGGATGATCGATGGGATCAAGCCGAACGGGCTGACGGTGGAGCACTCCTTTCAGACCAACGGGACGCTGATCGACGACGCGTGGTGTACGTTCTTCATCGAGGAACGCGTCAATGTCGGCGTCAGCATCGACGGCCCAGGGCATTTGCACGATCGCCACCGACGCACGCGATCGGGGCGCGGGACCTTCGACAACACAATTGCCGGCGTGCGGCTGCTGCGCCATCGTCGTGTCCCGTTCCATGTGATCTCGGTATTGACGACGGAAAGCCTGGCGGCGCCGCGGGAGATGTTCGACTTCTACGTCGCCGAAGGGATCGAGGCGGTATGCTTCAATGTCGAGGAGTCCGAGGGCAGCCATGTGTCCGGGTCCTTTTCGGACGGCGACGTTGAAGCGGCCTACTACCGATTCCTCAGCGAATTCTGGCGGCTATCAGCCGCGTTCCCCGGAAAGCTCGCCTTCATTCGCGAAATCGAGGATACGATCCAACAGGTGATCCGGCCAAAGGACGTTCTGTTCGGCAACCAGTTGGTCGAGCCGTTCGCGATCACCAGCATGGACTGGGCCGGCAACATAGCCACGTTCTCGCCTGAGCTGCTCGGGTTGAAGAGCGCAGAGTATGGCGACTTTCTACTTGGCAACATCAATCGCGACGCGCTCGTCGATCTGCCGCAGCGCGCGAACCTTGCCAGGATGCTGCGGGACATCGGTGCGGGCGTGGAGCTGTGCCGTCAGAGCTGCGAATATTTCAGCGTGTGTGGCGGGGGCGAGCCGGTCAACAAGCTGGCCGAGAATGGAACCTTTGCTAGCAGTGAAACCAAGTACTGCCGTTTGACCAAGATGCGCACGACGGATCTCGTGCTCGAGGCACTCGAGCGGGCGCGGCTGATCGGCTCCGACAGCGGTCGCACCAGTGTGGCCGGCATCGCGCCTCCGGCCGAGGCGAACCGACATGGCGCCGCCGCGTGGGAGTAGTTGCCACCGATTCGGAGGACAGGATGAGTGTGATATTTCGCCGGACGGCGATGTTTGGTATCGGTGTCGCGCTGCAGGCGATTTGGGTCGGGCTGGGTCGTGCCCAGGGCAATCCGCCTCCCGCAGGCGCGGGGAGACCGGCACCGTCGGCTGACGCCGCGGGTGCGTCGCAAGTCGTGCCTCCCGCAGTTGCGTCTGACGCCGCGACAGTGCCTGAGCTGCCGGTGCTCTATGTCACCAGCGTCGAAGTGATGCGAACTGCGAATGAGCCGCGGCTCGACATCGTGCGGGCGACCGGGGTCACGTCGTCGGCGGGCTGGAGTGAGCCGCAACTCGTCCCGACCTACGCAGGCAAGCCCTCAGACGGCATCCTGGATCTGCAGTTCATCGCGACGATACCCGAGCAGTCCGAGGACGCCGACGGCTTTTCCCCGATTGGCGCCTTATTCCCGATTGAACAGGGTCTTCCGTTCAAAGGTGTGCGGGTCCGCGCTTCGGAGAATGCGATCGAGGTCAAACAGACCCCGGGCAGCGGACAGGCGACGCTCGACGTTGACGACTGCAAGGACTGCCTGGGAAAGAAGTTCTCCGCCGCGGCTCAGGTACAACAAAAACAGCCGGGCATTGTCCGCCAGCAGGATCTTCCGAAGACGGTTCGCATCATCAGACCGTCCGACGGCATCAGGGGCATGGAGCAAAATCCCAACCGGCTTACGTTGGTGCTCGATGACGACGACACCATCGTCGAGGCGTTCTGGGAATAGACCGTCGCGCCTCCGCGTTGCTACCGCCGTCCGTGGCTTGGCATGCAACGATCGCAATGCTGCTCCAACAGTGCCGGCCGGTTCATCTCGCTTCGGACCTCTGTGCGTTGCCTGCGTCGCTCCGGCCGTGGAAGTGGCTCAGCGCCACGCCGCTGCCGGCCAGCAACATGACCAGCGCCATAAATCGAGCGAGGCTGCCGGGAAAGGATCTGCGTTTCGGGCGCGGCCGATCATTATACCAGTAGGCTTCATACCACCCAGGGTTGAATTCGATGAGCAACATTAGTGGCACCCCTCTGCCAGATACCGACGAAGGCCGTCGATGACCGGGCGCGATATTTCGGCAGAAGGGATTGGACCGGTATGAACTCGTTCACACCGCCGACCTATCATTGGCACAGCGACCCTGGAAATGCTGGCAAGTCCCGGCCTGGTCGTTCCGACCAGGGTGGGACGCGCAACGAACCGCCGGCTCCTCGCTCAGTTCTGAATTGCCCCGGCGCCGGTCCCCCGGCATCTGTTGCACGCACTGGTCGCAGCATCATCAACCAGGCGTGACAGAGGGAATGCCTGGGGTTCGCTGCGCGGGCTGGCCGGCGGGCTGTGCCTGCGGACTGACGTGCCACCGAGCCGGCCAACGATCTTGTTGGCGTTAGCTTCGCGCGGGCGTATAGTTTGACTTTGGCTACGTTTACTTAATTCCAGGAGGTGAGTGTCGTGAGTGGGACTGCTAGCCTTGTCGCCGAACCGCGTAGTGCTTCTATGTCACAATTCGGTGCAATTTTCCCATCATGGGAGTCCAAGCATACCCTCCTTTGGGGAAGGCAACCACTACGTCTGGCTCATCGGTTGCACGAACATCCGCTGTTCTCCCCTGAGAATCTTGCGTCGTTGATAGAACGCTACCCCGCCGGGAAGTACATGTTGGTGCAGGTGGGTGGACGTGGGGCGGAAAAGGAGTGGCGCGAGGGAGACTTCGGCGGTCTGTCAGGGCGCGAGGTGATGGAATTGATCGCGCACGGCCGAATGTGGCTCAACCTGCTCCGCGTTCATGAAATCGACAAGCGATACGGTGATCTGCTCGACAGCATTTTCGAAGAAATCCAAGGTCACGTGCCAGGCTACCAGACGTTCAATCGCATCAACGGCATACTTATTTCGTCGCCGGCGGCGCAGGTTTACTACCATTTCGATACATCCGGGCAGAGCCTGTGGCAGATCACCGGGCGCAAGCGGGTTTACGTCTATCCCCCCTCGTCGCCGTTCCTGACGCCTCAGGAACTGGAAGAGGTATGCCTGTACAACAACGAGGTGAACATCAAATACGAGCCCTGGTACGATGAGTACGCCACGGTGTACGAGATCGGTGCCGGGGAGATGCTGACCTGGCCCCTGAACGCGCCGCACCGGGTGGAAAATCTCGGTTTCAGCGTCTCGATGACGGTCGAATACGGCATGCGCGACATCCAACGCAAACTTCATGTCAACGGCGCCAACTGCATGTTGCGGGAAAGATTTGGCCTCGAACCCAAGTCCAGCATAACCGGGCCTGGTTTTTGGGCGAAGACCGCGCTCTATGGGGCGGCGAAAGTGAGCGGTCTGCTTGAAGCGAAACGCCGTCAGCGCCGCCCGATCACCTTCCACCTTGATCCGAACGTCCCCGGCACGATCATCGAGGCAGCCTAGATGGCGGTACTCCGAGTGAGGCCCGCAGTCGGCAACCAGCGCAGCCTGAAAGAGACCATCAAGCATGTGATGCCGCAGCTGGTCCATCTGGTACGCCTTGGTCGATTGATGGCGAACCAGGTCAGATATCCGGTCGCGGCGACAATGCTCGATTGGCGCGGTACGATTGTCGATGGTCCTTTCATGGGAATGCGGTATGTCCGCAGCGGCATGGCCAAGTTTGCACAGGTGCTGGGAACCTATGAACGCTCCCTGATCCCGGTTGTGGAGCGCGTGATCGAGCAACGACCTCGTGTGATTATCGATGTGGGCGCCGCCTACGGATACTATGCGCTCGGGTTTGCATGGCGCTGTCCAGGTTCGCAGGTGATTGCCTACGAACTGGATAATACGCGCCTCGACCTGATACGAAAATACTGCGGTCTCAACGCGGTGGAAGATCACGTCGAAACGCGCAGTGAATGTACAGTGGCATCGCTCGCGCAGGACCTGCGACGGTCGCCAGGCGCGTTCCTGTTCATGGATGCTGAAGGTGCCGAAGATGCATTGCTGCAACCGGATATCGGCAACATCGAACAGTCGGAAATGCTTATCGAATTGCACGAAATGTTTGCGCCTGGCGTGACCCGCCGACTGCGTGATCGCTTTGCCAGGACGCACATGTCGTCGGTTATTCCGCAGGCTGCCATTCAAGCGCAACCAAACGACGCCAATTGGTTCATCCGCCTATTCTGGCGAGAACTCAACAGGGAGGACCGGGGAGAGCCGATGACGTGGCTGCATCTGGTGCCGCGCGTGATGGCGTCTCCCGCATGATCAACTGCGAGGTCGTCCGGGATGGACGCCGCCTGGAGGAGCTGGAATCCGCGTGGCAGGACTTGTGGCAGCGGAGCGAGGGCGGAATCTTTCAGAGCTACCATTGGATCAAAGCCTGGTGGGCGACCGGTCAGACCGACTTTCGATTGCATGTCGCCGTCGCGTGGGACGATGGGCAACTGTTGGCAGTGTTGCCTTTCGTCGTTCTTCGCTGGCATGGAGCGCGAATTCTCCAGTGGGCAGCGCAATCGGTCAGCGACTATTGCGATGGACTGGGTGATTCCCAAGAGGTCCTTCGACAGCTCTGGACCACAGTCAACGCACGCGGTGGGTTTGACATCGTCCGGCTGAAAAACATCCGTCTCGATGCAATCGTTCGGCCAATACTTTCCCAGGCCATCGCGCCGGGCGAACCGAGCGATGCATGTTTGCAGGTGGCAAAGCAGTGGCCCGATGGCGAGGCGTGGTTCCGCAGCCTCAACAAGAAGAAGCGCAGCAACTGCTCCCGCGGCGAACGGATACTATCGGAAATGGGCAAGGTGACGGTCCGGCAGATCGTTGCCGACCCCCCGGCTGCCCTGATCAAACGACTAAGCGATTTGAAGGAGCAATGGCGCAAGGCCAATGGGCTTGAGTCAACCTGCGACACCGCGATGCTGACCGCGCTGGTTGATGGTCTGGGAAAACTCGGCGCCTTGAGGATGGTGGTTCTGGAGTGCGGCGGCGAGGTGGTCGCGGGATCGATCAATGCGGTCCAGGGCAACAGGCTTTTTGCGTTCTTCGCTACCTATGACCCCGCTGTGGCGCGGGCATCGCCCGGTATCATGCTGATGACCCGCTACATCAAGTGGGCATTCGACAGCGGGATCACGGAGATTGATTTTCTGCGCGGCGAGGAAGTCTACAAGTTTGAATTTGCCAACAAGGTTGTGACGCTCGATGTCTTTCTGACCAGCAGGACGGTCTTCGGCGCATGTGTGCTGGCAGCCTACCGGTTATGGAATGCGGCGCAACGACTGACAAATTCCCGCAAGCCGGAACAGCCTCCGATGATCGGCAGCGCCTACTTCACGGAGAAGGGCACACCACGCGGTGTTCCGCAGGTCATGGCGACGGCGGATGCCCGGGCATAGGACTTCCTGACGCAGCACGTGTCCGCGCGACCAGCATTCGCTGCCGGACACGACGCCTGCCGCCGTCAGCCCCGGACACAGGCAACACCGGAACCAGCAACACCGGCACCACGGAGACATGACGCCCATGCCCAGTTTCGCGCCTCAGGCACTCCACGCGCTGACCAGTCTGATCGTCACGCGCATGGGCAGTTCGCCGGACGAGACCAGGGAGGTCGCCGACCATCTGGTCCGCGCCAACCTCTCAGGCCATGACAGCCATGGCGTCGGTATGCTGCCCGCCTATGTCCGCTTGTTCCAGGATGGTCTGCTCGTGCCCAACCAGACGCCGCATACCGTGCTGGACACCGGTGCATTGTTGGTGATCGATGCGCGAAGAGGCTTCGGCCAACGCATGGCCGCCGAGGCGGTAAACCGCGCCATCGCACGGGCAAAGGATACCGGCGCGTGCGTGCTGGCGTTGCGCAACAGCTCTCACGTCGGGCGCATCGGCACCTACGCAGAGCTTGCGGCCAGGGCAGGCATGGCCTTCACCGCCTTCGTCAATGTCGCTGACGGCCGCGACGTCCAGGCGCCGTGGGCCTGCGCCGAGCCCCGTCTCGGCACCAACCCGTTCTGCGCTGCCGTTCCGGGCGATGGCGACGATGGACCGGCGCTGCTGCTCGACATGGCAACCACCACGATCGCCGCCGGTAAGGCGCGCGTTGCGTTCAACAAAGGCGCGACGGTCCCGGACGGCTCGCTGATCGACGCGAATGGACAGCCGACCAACGATCCCGCCGGATTCATCCGCGACCGCACCGGCGCAATGCTGTCGTTTGGCCGTCACAAGGGCTCGGGACTGGCTGTCATGTGCGAGATCATGGCTGGCGCCATCGGCGGCGGGCAGCGCGCGGACCAGCCGTCGCGGGGCGGGATCCTCAATTCGATGCTGGCGACTGTGATCGACCTGTCGCGGCTGGGCGATCCGGCGGCGATTGCGCGGAATATCGACGCCACCAAGTCGCACATCCGTTCCTCCCGACGCGCGCCGGGTTTCAACGAGGTTCTGCTGCCCGGTGAACCCGAGCGTCGCGCGATGCGGCAACGTGCCACCGCGGGTGTCGAGGTGGACGCGACCACCTGGCAGGAAATCCGGGACGCGGCGACCAAGATCGGCGTCACCAACGCCGAGATCGACGAGGCCGTTCGGGCGACCTGAGGGTCGTAACAAGCGAGCCAGTCGGGGCAAATCGCCTTGCAACTGACCCTTGTTCTTTGTCCATATCTGGACTACATCCAGATATGGACAAAGGGGCGCTCCTTGGTACTACAGCGGCGGCCGAAAAATGCGGATGCGGCAGGGCCCGATCAACTGGATGCCGGACGGTTCGCGCCGGCCAATCGTCGGCGATTGAGCGGGCCAGGGTTGCGGGCGTTCCTCGCGATCGCGGACCTGTGGAGCCTGACCGAGGAGCAGCGACGATTGGTGCTCGGCCTGCCGTCCCGATCCACTTACCACAACTGGGCAAAGACGGTCCGCGAGCACGGCGAAATCACGCTCGGCGTCGATACGCTACAGCGCATCTCCGCCATCCTGGGGATCCACCAGGCGCTGGGCGTGCTGTTCGGCAATGAGCGCGAGGGGGTGACGTGGTTGCGTGCCCCGCATGCTGCGACCGTGTTCGGCGGCGCATCGCCTCTGCACCTCGTCACTGGCGGCACGCAGGATGGTCTGCTGACCGTCCGGCGATTCCTCGATGCGGCGCGCGGCGGGCTGTACATGGAGCCGAATGAGCTGGATGCCGGGTTCGTCCGCTACGGCGATGCCGACGTTGTGGTCTCGTGACGGAGTCCTATGCGCCGTCGCCCCAGCCAACCCACCGACTGATCGCCTCGCGCTTCCCGCCGATCGGTCTGTTCGATACGGTCGCGACGGCCGCGGACCTGGAAGCGGTGATGGAGTTGGCCGGTTGGACCAACGACCAACTCGTTGCTGATCGAATTGCGCGCCTGCCGCGGGCCGAATGGGTCTATGGGCGGCCGAACGCCAGCATCGTCATGGCGTCCTTCCTGCACGTCAGCCCCGCCGGCGGGCGTTTCAACGGACCCGAGCTTGGAGCCTGGTACGCCTCAGCCGCACTGTTGACGGCAGCCATCGAGGTCGCGCACCACATGCGGCGCGAAGCGGTCGCACGCGGTGTCGCCGATCTGCACCGTCAGTTCCGGCAGTATTCGGCAGAGTTGCTTGGCGATTACCTCGATATCCGCGGACGAGTGGAGGAACTCGCGGATGTTTACGCGCCCGACAGCTACGCGGCATCCCAGCGGCTAGGTGAACGTGTGCGCGCGAGGGGGGGCGCAGGCATCCTGTACGACAGCATCCGTCACACGGGTGGCGTGAACGCAGCCGCTCACCGCCCGCGCAACATCGTGGGCGTCATCCAGACCGATCACTTCGAGGTCCACGCGTTCGCGGCGAGCCGACGCATCGAACTGCGAAAGCTGTCCTGATGCCGCATCCCAACCTATGCTGCCGCCGCCTGAATCGAGCGATCCAGACGACTGGTCAGATAGCCGAGGTGGCGGACCAGCAACGGCAGTGCGGGGTGCGGCGGCAACCGCTCATCCTGTAGAATGGCAAGCAGTTGCTGCCACTCGTCCTGGGACATCCGCAGGAAGCGCCGCTGGCGATCGCCATCGATCCCGATCCGATCAGCCATGCCGAGGAACAGACGCAGTTCCTGTCGTACAACATCCGCACGCCTCGATTTATCGGAATCTGACATAAGGCATTCCTCTCGTTCGGCATATTGTCCCGCGGTGGTCCGCAACACCTTCCGGTCGTGCGCATATTGCCGGTTCCAATGGTCGTTTCATTGACCTAGATCACACTTCACGCAGAAATCGATCCAAGAACCGTGCCGCGGAGGCCATTTTATGTCGATCGTCGATGCGCCGGTGCCATCCGGCTGGCCTGCGAGGCAGCCGCTCGCGGTCTCGGTCAGCGTCATGCTTGAGGGCTGGGCCGAGGGCAGCGCGCCCGGCATCGGCCCGATGGGCAACCCGCTGAAGCCCGGCGTGCCCGATCTGCAGGCACTGTCCTGGGCGGAGTACGGACCGAAGGCCGGCGCCTGGCGGTTGCTCGATCTGCTGGACCGCGAAGGCGTGCGGGCCGTCTTCTATACCAGCGGCGTGGTGGCGGAACGCTACCCGGACCTGCCGGCAGCGATCGCGATGCGCGGCCATGTCGTGGCGGCGCATGGCTGGAGTCAGGGCACGCTGCCGCCTTATCTGACGGGCGATGCGGAACAGTCCGATATTATCCGATGTGTCGATGTGCTGTCCCGCACCGCCGGCCGCCATCCGCACGGCTGGCTGAGCCCGCGCTGCACGCCGAGTGCGATGACCTCCCGCCTGCTGGTACACAGCGGATTCCGCTGGCACGCCGACATGTTCGACGCCGACCTGCCGTACTGGATCGCAACCGAGGATGGCTCGCTGCTGGGCATGCCGTTCACCATGGAAGTGAACGACATGCCGCTGTACGTGCGCTACGGCAACGAACCCGAGGCGTTCAGCCGCACCCTGGCGCGTATCCTGGCGGGGTGGGGTCGACTGGGCAATCCGTTCGCCTGCCTCGACATTACCGTCCACGCCCACATATTCGGCAGACCGTACGGCGCGATCGCGTTGCTCGACGCGATCGCACTGGTTCGGCGGTACAGCCATTGCTGGCTGACCGATCACGCGCAACTGGCGGAGCTGTATCTCTGAGGTGCCCCCGCAATTCACCGCCGCGACAGGAGACATCATGGCAATATTCGTGATCGCGCCGCACATGCGGCTCCACGAATGGGTGGCCGAGGAGAAGGGCTATTTCGCTGAAGCGGGGCTCGATTATGAATTCCGCGACGAATTGCGGTCTGCGACTGGCCGGCTGCATGACCTCGGCGATCGGGTCGGCGCCTATCAAACATTCGAGAAGGGTCGCAGTTCCGACGTGAGCTGCGCCTGCCACTGGACGGTTAACGTCGCCGCCTCGGTTGGGCACGGCAAATTGTATGCCGACTGCTATTCCGTGGCGCCCGCGGGGATTTTCGTGCCTGCGGACTCGCCCATAACCGCGCCCGAACAGCTTGCCGGCGTGCCCATCTCGGTCGGCTATCAGTCAGGTAGCCACTACGCGACAATCCAGGCGCTCGAACAGTACATGCCACTGGCGGACCTGCGGCTGTCGTTCGCCGACGGTCTGCTGTTCCGGCGGATGGAGAAGCTGATCGACCGCGAGGCGCCAGCCGTGTCGCTGTTCAGCGGACCCTATTACCTGGCCGAGCAACTCGGCTTCCGCAAGGTGATCGACACCACGTTCATGATGGCGTCGATGATCACGGGAGATCCCGATCCCGACGACGTGCGGCGATACTTCGGTGCGCTGCGACGCGCCCAGCACGACATCGACCTGCGGCCGGAGCTCTGCACAAAGCACTATCGCCACGAATTCCCCGAGCGCTTCCACGCGGTCATGGACACGCGGCGCTGGGGTCCCGGCGAGCGTCTGGTCTTCGAGCCCTACACGAAGGCAATTTTCGAGCAGGCGTTCACCTGGATCGCCGAACGAGAGATCTTCGCGCCGGGCCAGATGGGGGCCGGCCAATACGAGAGCGCCGTGCTGTCGCTGGCATAAATGCAGGCAATCGTCACAACCACCGTGCGGAAAATGCGGGAGCACGTTGCCGAAGCGGTCAGCCTTGTGGAACCCCGAGCGGACTCAGGAAGCGGGAGGCACAACTCCGCAGGCGTTCGCCGAGGCTCAGGCGGTCGCGAACCGATCATTGTCAAGGGAATCTGCTGATGTTGTGGTGGTTCGTCGGTGTCTGGCTCGCGAGTGGGCTCGTGATCCCGGTTTTATGGTTGACCAGCATGGCCGGTCGTGGCGTCTCCGCTCGAGACTCCGATGCCGAGCCAATGCCGGCGGTCGTCGCGCCGCGTAGCGTAGCAAGTGTGACGGCCACCGTTCGCCGCTGGTTAGCCTCGGCGCTGACCGCAGGTCGCCCCTTCAGGCGGTCGGGGCACCGTTGCGATGTCAAGACGGTCACTCCGACGGTGAGCCGCATGGGACAATACGTGCTCTCCGGATTGATCACCTTCGCCGCACTGTTCCTGCTGTTCATCACCTCATTCAGCGATTCAAGTGCCCCAACGCGGGACCTGAGTTCACGCTCAGTCGTCGCCCAGGCGCCGGCAGCGCCAGCGGCCACGACGACGCACGAGCCTGCAGCGGTCACCGAAGCGGAACCCGCCGCTTCGCTGCAACCGCAAGATGGCCGTGTCGCCAACAGCGCCGATGAGGACGCCAGCGATCGGACAGTCGCCATTGCGCCCCCGGAGCCAGCCGCGGAGGCGCTTCTGACCGTGCCAGCGTATCCCCGGGCACCTGCGGAGCGTGGCGTGGCGCATCGCCGCGCACAGGGGCCGCAGGTTCCGACCTACGTCACCCGATCGAGCCGTGGCACCTGGCTGTTCCCACCTACCGTGAATGCAGGCGGCAACAGCTGACCCGGCCGAGGCTGCCGGGGCGCAGGAATTCGGCAGACGGCTCGGCCACGAACGGCGGACGCTGAACTCATCCATCATCGTTGACAGAAGGCCGGATGAATCTATCTTAAGGAGATGTAGCCTCGGCTACATTCTGTGGGAGTTGGTTCATAGTATGGTCACTGCTGCATGAGCCAGAGCCTGGTACAGCGCGCCAATCTGTCCGACCGCACGGTTGCGGCCGGCCGCGAGGTTCTTGCGGGTCGCCGGCGTGGCTTGCGGGCCATCCTGCCGTTCGCCGGGCCCGCCGTGATCGCCTCCATCGCTTACATGGACCCCGGCAACTTCGCTACCAACATTCAGGGCGGCGCCCGGTTCGGGTACCTCCTGCTCTGGGTCGTCGTGCTGGCCAATCTGGTCGCGATGCTGTTCCAGGCACTCTCGGCCAAGCTTGGCATCGTCACCGGCCAAAGCCTGGCCCAGCTTTGCCGCACGCATTTCCCCCGTCCGCTGGTTTACGCCATGTGGCTTGCCAGCGAGGTGGCGGCGATGGCGACCGACCTGGCCGAATCGCTCGGTGCTGCGATCGGATTGAGCGTGCTGTTCGGCCTGCCGCTGCTGGTCGGCCTGCTGATCACCTTCGCCGCGACCTACATCTTGCTGCTCCTGCAGGGACGCGGCTTCCGGCCGATCGAGATGGTAATCGCGGCGTTTATCGGCGTGATCGCAGTCTGCTACCTGATCGAGCTGTTCGTCGCTCCGCCCGACTGGCGCGCCTTCGCGTTCCACGCCGTGGTGCCTGGGCTGGCCGGACCGGAGAGCGTCATGCTGGCGGTCGGCATCATCGGCGCGACCGTGATGCCGCATGCGATCTATCTGCATTCAAGCCTGACACAGGCTCGCGTGCCCGCCCGCAACGACGCCGAGCGCCGCCGGATCATCGGCTACTCCAACCGCGAGGTCCTGGTTGCACTTGGGATCGCCGGACTGGTGAACATGGCGATGATGGCGATGGCGGCCACGGTGTTCCACCAGGGCCATCCCGAAGTGGCGGCAATCGAGACAGCCTATCATACGCTGGTCCCGCTGTTGGGTGTCGGCGCCGCGGCTGTGTTTATGACCTCGCTGCTCGCCTCGGGCCTGTCCAGCTCAGTGGTTGGCACGATGGCCGGCCAGACGATTATGCAGGATTTTGTCCGGTTCCGTATCCCGCTGTCGGTGCGCCGCCTCGCGACCATGGTGCCAGCCATCGTCGTTGTCGCCATGGGTGTGGATTCGACCCAGGCGCTGGTGCTGAGCCAGGTCGTGCTGAGCCTTGTGCTGCCAGTACCGATGATCGCCCTGCTGGTGTTGTCCGGACGGCGTGACGTGATGGGTTCGTTTGTCACCCGGCGTGTGACCCGGGTCGCCGCGATCGTCGCGGCCGCCGTGGTTTTGGCACTGAACATGGTTCTGCTCTTGCAGACGGCCGGCATACCGGTATCCTTCGCCGGCTCCAACTGACGGCGTGACGGGAGTCGCAGTGGCAACATCGGCGCCGAGTGCGCAACGTGCCGACCTGCCCGCCGAACCCACCCAGGCGCAGCGGTTCGGCAAGGCGCGTACTGCGCAGTCGGGTGCTCTGTCTGAAGACTATGTCGAGCTGATTTCCGATCTGCTGGCCAATGGCGGCGAGGCGCGCCCGACCGACATGGCGCGCCGCCTCGGCGTATCGCATGCCACCGCGATCAAGACGATCGGCCGGCTGAAGCGCGAAGGGTTGGCGGTGGCCAAACCCTATCGCGGCGTCTTTCTCACCGAGTTGGGAGAACGGCTCGCCGAGCGAGTGCGGAACCGTCATCGGCTGGTTGTAGACTTGCTGATGGCCGTCGGCGTTCCGGCCGAGACGGCCGAACAGGACGCCGAGGGCATCGAGCACCATGTGTCCGATGCAAGCCTGGCCGCGTTCGGCAGGTTCCTAAGCCGGCGGACCTGACACAAAATCCTCCCCGCCCCTTACGGGAGGGGGTTGGAGAGAGCGGTAAGCCGCACTCGTGCGACCACCATTTCCCGCCCCTCCCCTGACCCCTCCCGCAACGGGCGAGGGAAGAAATTTGAACGCGGTGTAACCATGCACTGTTACGCGTCGCCTGGGTCCGCGTTGAAGTCCCGGTCCGACCCAAGCCTGATCGGATTCTCGCCGGCAAAGTGTGGATTGCGGATCGGGTAGAAAGCATAGCCAAACCCAACCCGATCAGGCTGTCCCGCCGGCAGGACCTTGGGCATGATTGCGCTGACAGCCGCCACGCCGCGATGCTTTCGTCCAACCGAGCGAAACGCCGCGTGGATCCCATCGACCAGCGCCTGGTCGAAATCCGGCTGGAAGATCGATACGGACAGCACCACGATGCCCGGATTTCGATTGTTCACTCGCCCCTGGGCCGAGCTCAGCGCATCAACCACCGCGGAGCGGATGACTTGTGGGCTCCGGCCATCGCGTTGCTTCCATTGCAAGGCGTCCGGCGCCAGCATCGCCAGCGCGAGCGGTTCGCCGGCAGCCGTGCTGAACCGCAGCCGTACATCCCCACCACCTGGTGTCGGTGGGACAAATGCCACGCGGTTGCCGGCAGCGAACAGCAGCTTCGCCGTCGCGAAGCCGGTCATGGTGCGAAGGAATCGCCCCCGTTCCACCAACGGAGAAGCGAGCTGCCCAAGCAACGGATGCTGCCCCCAGCAATGCAGAAAATCCTGCAGGGCCACGACCTGCATCGCAGCCAGCGCATCGTCGTCCTGTCGGAGCCAGCTCCACCCGGGTTGCCCGATCCGTTGGCGCAATCGCGACACCGCCCAGGCAAAGGGATAGTCACCGTCCGCCGACCCCATTGCGGGCGGCGAGACCGCCACGTGCTCGACAAGGCGCCCCCCGGTGAGCCTGTCGTATTCCTGCGCGGTTGCCTCCAGCGTCGCGTGCGACAACAGCGCCGCCTCGGCAGGTGTGTCGCGCGGTCGCGTCAGCTGGAAGCAGCGCGTTATTTCGTTCTGGCACGCGAGCACCGCGCCACGCGGAACACGCGCGGGCACGACCGCCGGTACCTCATTCCGTTCAATGCCAACGGCTGAACGTGACAGAATCTCGCCTTCCGCCAGTGCAGGCGTGACGTTGATTGTGCCGCAGCGGAAGCATTTGATGCGGATCGCCAGGTAGTTCGCGGGAAGATAGCCCTTGATCAGGATCGATTGCCCGCAGCGGCAGATCAGATCGCTACCACCCGCGCCGGCGAACGCCGGCGCTTCGCCGACCTGGATAAAATGCGCGGCATCCAAGGCCGTTGCGGTCCTAGAAGATCCCCTCCAGCCACCCCTGCTGCTTTGGCTGGATGATCGGCGTATCGCCGGTTTCCTGGCTCTGGCCCAGCGCGGCATTCTCGCGCAGGCGCTGCCCTTCCTTTTGCGGATCGACTACGATGCCAGGCTGGGCAGGCTTGCGCCAGAACATCAGCTTGTCCACGAAGCCCTCGGAAGGTCTGGCCAGCATGGCATCCTGATCGACCGTCGCCCGTATACCGGGCGATGCCGGCGGGCCGGCAGCCTCGACCAACGCCTGCTGCCCTGGGCTGGGGCCCGCGGGGGCCGCGCCCAGGGCCATTTGCGGCACGAGCGCCTGTTCGGCCTTCTCACGCTCGGACTGCTCCTGTGGCCGCGAGACGCCGGGTGTGGGTGGCTGGAGCGCAAATGTCGGCGGCATGGCCAGCGGAGCCCGCGTCGTCACGGTGAACTCGTCCGGCGCATCGCGCACGAAGCCGAAGGTGCGGCCAAGTTTGTCCGTGTTGCAGCCACCCAGCGCGACCGCGCAAATGGCCAACCAACCGATTCGCGCAAAATATCTGTTCGGTATCAGCATCACGCCACTTACTTAACCGCTGAAACGGGCGTTTCGCAAGATCGTCAGCCGGCGGAGGCATCCTTCGGTGAGCGCGACTTTCCAGCGCGCGGCAGGAGGCTTTCCAGCACCAGCGCCGCCACGCCGCACACAATGGCGGCGTCCGCCAGATTGAACACATACCAGGACCAGCCGCCGACGTGGGCGTGGATGAAGTCCACCACCGCGCCGAACCGCACCCGATCGATCACGTTGGATATCGCACCGCCGGCGATGGCGCCGAGTGCGGTCGCCACCAACGGCGACTCGGCGCGGCGCAGCCAGACGCCAAGGGCGACAACCACCGCGAGCGCCACACCGGCCAACGCCACGGAGCCCCATTGGCCGAAGCCGTTCAGCAGACCAAAGGTCACGCCACGGTTCCACACCATGGTCAGGTTCAGCACCGGCAACACGACGATCTGGCCGATTTCGGGGAGGTGGATGACGTGGAGGACCCACCATTTGCTGGCCTGATCGGCCGCGAGCACCACGATCGCGGCAAGAAGGCCGAGCAGGGTCAGACCATTGCGGCTCATGCGATGGACCCCTGCGCCGTCACTCGCGGCAAACCAGCCCCGACTCCACCGCATCGGCGCATCGCACACAGAGCGTCGGATGGCTGGGTTGCAGACCGACCTCGGGCAGCACCCGCCAGCAGCGCACGCATTTGGTTCCTTCCGCCACTTTTGCGCTTGTCGGATTGCCAACCTGCGGCCGAGAGAACACAACCGTCGGCACGATCAGCACCTCGGCCCAAAGCTCCTCGGTCAACAAGGTGTCCTGGCCCTCGTCAAACAACAGAGCAACCTCCGCCTGGAGCGATGAACCGATCTGGCCTTGCTGGCGCATCGTCTCCAGGGCTGCCGTGACGATCCTTCGTCGCTCCCGAATGAGCGACCAGCGAGCCGCCAGCGCATCATCCCGCCACTCCGCCGGAAGATCAGGGAAGAGTTGCAGATGCACGCTGTCGCTTTCGCCAAATCGCGCACACCACGCCTCCTCCGCCGTGAAGCATATCACCGGGGCGAGCCATTTCGTCAGACAGCGGTGCAGGTGATCCAGCACGGTGCGAGCGGCGCGCCGGCGCAGACTGTCGGGCCGGTCGCAGTAGATCGCATCCTTGCGGACGTCGAAATAGAACGCCGACAGATCGGTGGCGCAGAAATTGTGCAGTTCGGGATACACACCGGTCCAGTCATAGCTCTGCACCGAAGCGCGGATGCGTGCATCAAGTTCGGTCAGCCGGTGCAGTACCCATTTTTCCAGCTCGGGCATATCGTCGTACGGCACGCGTTCCGCCTCGGTGAAACCGGACAGGCTGCCCAGCAGCCAGCGCAGCGTATTGCGCAGTCTGCGGTATAGCTCCGCCTGCTGCTTCAGGATCTCCGGACCGATGCGCAGGTCCTCACTGGTATCCGACATCATCACCCACAGTCGAAGGATGTCGACACCGTATTTGTCCGCCACCTCCTGCGGCGCGGTGACGTTACCCAGGGACTTCGACATCTTGCGTCCCTGCTCGTCCATCACGAAGCCATCGGTCAGGATCGCCTTGAACGGCGCCACGCCGCGCGTGCCAACCGATTCCAGCAGCGACGACTGGAACCAGCCGCGGTGCTGGTCGGAGCCTTCCAGGTACAGATCGGCCGGCCACGGCAGGCCGCGATCCTCCAGCGTGAAGGCATGCGTCGAACCTGATTCAAACCAGACATCGACGATATCCATGACCTGTTCGTAGTCGTCCGGATCGCGTTCGTTGCCGAGAAAGCGTGACGGCGGCGAGGCGTACCAGCTATCCGCGCCCTCCGCCTTGAATGCCTCGACGATGCGGGCAACCACGGCGGGATCGCGCAGCGGTTCGCCGGTGCGCTCCTCGACAAACACGGTGATCGGCACCCCCCAAGCGCGCTGACGGCTGATGCACCAGTCAGGCCGCGCGGCAACCATGGAGCCAAGCCGGTTGCGCCCCTGCTCCGGCACGAAATGCGTCTTGGCGATTTCGCCAAGTGCCTTTTCCCGGATGCGTTCGGGCCCGTCGAGACGGATGAACCATTGAGCGGTCGCGCGGAATATCAGTGGCGCCCTGGAGCGCCAGGAATGTGGATACGAATGCACCAGCTTGCCGCGCGCGAGCAATCCACCCGCATCGGCGAGTGCGGTGCACATCGGATCGTCAGCCTTGTAAACATGCACGCCGGCGAACAGTGGCACCCATGCGTTATAGGTGCCGTCGTCGCCCACTGTGTCCGCGACTTCGAGGCCATGTTGCCGGCCGAGCACGAAGTCATCCTCGCCGGCGTTCGGCGCGATATGCACCAGACCGGTGCCCGCTTCGATGGTTACGAAGTCGCCCAGAAACACCGGCACGGCGAAGTCGTAGCCGCGGCCGCGGAGTGGATGGGCGCACACCGTTCCGGCCAGGTCCACGCCCCGGTACACGTGCACGATGTGATGCGTCGCGATGCCCACGTCCTTGAGGAACTGCGGCAGCAGTTCCAACGCCACCACCAGCTTCTCGCCGACACGCGCAAGTGAATCTGCCGCGACGCCATCGACGTGGACCAGTGCGTAATCAAATTCCGCGCCGGCCGCGATCGCTCGGTTACCTGGTATGGTCCAGGGCGTCGTGGTCCAGATCACGAACGATGCGTCCCGAAGGTCGCCCGCCGCTTGCGGTGGCAGGGTGGTGACCGGAAACCGCACCCAGATCGTCGTCGAGGTATGGTCGTGATATTCGACCTCGGCCTCGGCCAGCGCGGTCTTCTCGACCGGCGACCACAGTACCCGGACGCAGGCCGCGATACAGCGCGCCGTTCAGCAGGAACTTGCAAATCTCGCCGGCGATCGCGGCTTCCGACGAGTGGTCCATCGTCGCATAGCGCTCGCGCCAGGCGCCTTCAACGCCGAGGCGGCGGAACTCCGCCATCTGCACCGCCAGCCAATGCTCGGCGTAAGCGCGACACTCGGCACGGAATTGCAGCACCGGAACCGCGTCCTTGTCCTTCTTTCTGGCGCGGTAGTCCTCCTCGATCTTCCATTCGATCGGCAGTCCGTGGCAGTCCCAGCCAGGGATGTAGTCGGCGTCGTAGCCGGCCATCTGGCGCGTGCGGTTGATGACGTCCTTGTGGATCTTGTTCAGCGCGGTGCCGATGTGGATGTTGCCGTTCGCATAGGGCGGTCCGTCGTGCAGGATGAATTTCGGCCGCTCGCGCGAGGCGGCGCGGAGGCGGGACCACAGGTCCATCTTCTCCCAGCGGGCGAGGATCTGCGGCTCTTTCCTGGGCAGGTCGCCGCGCATTGGAAAGCCTGTCTGCGGCAGGAACACCGTATCGCGATAGTCGCGTTGCGGCTCGGATGGGGCGTCGTTCATGGCTGATCCAGCGTTGTCCGGGGCGGCACAAGGGCCGCGATTGGGTGGGCGCGTCGGGTACCCCGGAGCTCAGCGAGCCACGGGGCGGCTAATTCGCGCCTGCCTATACACGGATACCATGGCTCGGACTATGTGGACCTCGGGTGGGTAGGGTCAAGCTGGAAGTGGCATTTGTGGATCGGGCGCCATAAGAACCTGAGGCGGACAAGGTGCCTCGGTTAACCGAGACCTTTCAACGCCCTGTCGTCACCCCCCGAACCGGGGATCCATGCAGCAACTGGGTCGCCGTTGTCGCCAACGCACGGACGGGATGGGCTCGCATGCGCGACCCCTACGACACCGACTTCATGCGGTGGACGGAGCGGCAGACGGACCTTCTGCGCGGCATGACGGCGGGCGACCCGGCGGATGTTGATAACGGCCGATGACAGGAAGTGTTCGACGAATGGGCAGCCGGGCCAGCTTGTCGGCGTCGGTCTCGGCGTGGGAAGGAAACGCCCCTCCCTCATGGGTCTGGATCGCCCGCTCAACGGTGCTCCCCGACAGCGCCGACGACCAAACTTGGTTCAATTGACGACAGGAACGACCAGACTTATCGGGGCGCCCTGACAGGTCCGGGCAAGGCATGCATCTTCAGCATTGCCCTGGCAGCCGGTCGACAAAATGGCGAACTCTGAGAATGTGGACCGACGGTCAGTCACTGAAACGGGTGGGAGAGCGCTTTATGAGCCAACCTTCGATTACGCCTGAGCCCTTCGTTTTGGGGGGACCTCCTCCAGCCGGGGCGGTTCTACTTTGGGAGTGGAAATACACAGCAAGCGGCATTGCTGCCAGCGGCACGTTGACCAGTTCCAGCAGCCTCGACTCCAGCGGTCACTTCCTGATTTCCGGTATTACCGGTTCGCGCAACGGCGATCCAATCACCGCTCTCGAGCCTGCAGGCCAGGCCATTCCGGGCAATGAGGGTTTTCCCGTTGACGACCTCATTGGTCCCGGCGGATCGTTGACGGGCAATGGCTTCGGCTATGAAACCGCCTCCGGCAATTTCGCCAATCCGTTCTTCGCCGATTTTCTAAATCCCCCCACCTTCCGGGAGGTCGTCTCACTGCCGGCGTTTTCCGAGGTGTCGATCCAATTCCAGGCCCATCTTGTTCCTGGTGTTGCAATTGCAACGGCTGCGCCCGCCGCTCCAGGCGATTCACTGCGCCTTGACGTTATCCACGCTCCACGGACCGGCATCCTGTCGTTGCTTGGCACAACTGTCCAATACATTCCGGCCGGCAAGAACGCTCGCACGCCGGTGACGTTCAGCTTCGACCTGAAGGATCAAAACGGCAGCACAACACCCGTTGTCACGGTTATCGCCGCGGGCAACGGATCGCACACGCTGACCGGCGCCGCATCCGGCTACACCGACGTCTCGCTCGGCAAGGGCAATAACACCATCAACCTCAGCGGCAGCAAGAATGCGGTGACCCTTGGTAGCGGCTCGGACACCGTGCACGGCGGCAACGGCGATACGATCAGCATTACCGGGAACACCAGACTGGCCATTCACGGAACGGATGAAATGGTGTTTGTCGCCGGAGGCAATGTGGCCATCGATGATCTTTCGACGGGATTGAATCTCTCGATCGGACCCACCATCGGCCATGCCGTCATATCGGGCTTCGCGTCGGACCCGAACGGCGTGGTCGATTTGACCGGCGGCCTCGGCGGATTCACGGACCCGGCAATGGTATTGTCCGCGTTGAAGAGTGATGGCCGAGGCGGGACGCTATTATCGTTTGGCAAGGGCGATTTTCTTGATTTCGTGGGCGTCACGCCAGGGCAATTGCATGCCGCGAATTTCCACATCGGTTGAGAACGCGATGACGTGGGATCCGCAAGAAACGGCGCGTCAGGCGCGGCTCGTGGCTGAGTGGGAAGCGAGCATGGACGTCCGCGAGGAAATGGCCTGTGGGACACTCTGGCACGTGAGGGGGGAGGACAACACGGATGGCAGGTACGGTAACTATCGGCGCTGAGCGAAGCCAGCGAGTTCGAACCTGGTTAGGCCGCCGCCAGCAGCCGCCGTGCCTCCGCCGCGTCCGCTGCAATCTGCGCCTTCAGTGCGTCCAGACCGGAGAACCGCCGCTCCCCGCGGATATAGGCGTGCAGCGCCACGGCAAGCTCGACCCCGTAGATGTCGGCGTCGAAGTCGAAGATGTTGACCTCGAGCCGGCTCTCTGGCCCCTCATGCACCGTCGGCCGGCGACCGATATTGGCCACCCCGCGGCACCACTTGCCGTCCGGCAGCCGCACCGTCACCGCGTAGACTCCCCGGGCAGGCTCCAGATGCCGGCCCAGCGCCAGGTTGGCGGTTGGAAAACCGATCGTCCGCCCGCGCGCATCGCCATGCATCACCTCGCCTCGGATCGTCCATGGCCGCCCCAGGTCTGCGGTCGCACGCTCCGGATAGCCATCCTGAAGCGCTCGCCTAATACGGGTAGCCGAGATCGGGCCCGCGGCGTCAGCCAGCAGCGGCACCAGCGTGAGGCCCATGCCCAGTTCCTCCGCCCGCCGGGAGAGAAACACCGTGTCACCGCCGCGCCGATGACCAAAGGCGAAGTCCGGGCCGCAAACCAGATGCCGCGCACCCAGGCCATCATGCAGAACCTCGGCGACGAAAGCCTCCGCCGGCATCAGACTGAAGTCGTGGTTGAACGGCAACTCGTACAGCAGCGTGACCCCAAGTGCCGCAAGCGCCTCCGCCCGCTCGGCCGAGAGCGTCAGGCGGAACGGCGGGTCGTCCGGACGGAAGTGCTCGCGGGGATGCGGCTCGAAGGTCAACACGCCAAGCGGTACCTTGGGACGAGCCGCATGTGCCGCCCGGATCACCTGCGCGTGACCCCGATGCATGCCGTCGAAATTGCCCAGGGCCACGGTGGCCCCTCTTGCATCGGCGGGGAGCCCCCGCCAGTCATCGAAGATCCGGATCACGACTGCGACGGGACCTGCACGTAGGCCTCGCCATCGATCACGACTTCGTCGCCAACCGTGCAGACCGTGCTGAGCGTGGCCCGTTTCTTATCGGGGTTGAGCGCCGTGATGGTCACTGTGGCCTTCACCGTGTCGCCGATCTTCACCGGCGCCGCAAAGCGCAGCGACTGACGCATGTACAGCGTTCCGTGTCCGGGCAGCCGCGTGCCGAGCACCGCGCTGATCAGGCCGGCGGACAGCATCCCATGGGCGATGCGCTCGCCAAACACCGACTGCTTCGCCGCCTCGGCGTCGATGTGGACCGGATTGGTGTCGGTGCTGACCGCGGCATAGAGCAGGATGTCGGCCTCGGTGATGGTCTTGCCCAGGCTGGCCGTCTGACCGATCTGGAGGTCCTCGAAGAAATGGCCGGTTGTCATGCTGCGGTCCCGCGGTTGTGCGCGGGCTTTCTGGGCGAAGGCGGCGGCTAAAGCAACCGCGGCACGATCCATCGTGCTTGGCTTTGCGGGCACGAAACGGCCTAGGATGGCAGCCGCCACAGCGAACCGAAGGATGTCCTCATGCGTCGTTGGTTCGTCATCCTGTCGGTATTGTTTCTTGCCATCGCGCCACAGTCACGGGCCGAAGCGGTCGACCCTGCGCTGCAACAGCACTGATCGCGCTTTTCGACAACTACGACCAGGCAATTGCCGCCGGAAAGTTTCAGGACGCGTTGGCGATCCGCACCGCCGAGACGCGGACGCGTGCCCAGAAGGAGATGAGCACCGCCGCCTCCCGCCAGGAGTTTCTGGCGATGGCGAAGCTGATGATCCCGGACAAGCTGGAAGGCGGCGGCCTATGATACCGACAAGGATGTCTCGATCGGCGGCCCCATCGTGCGGGCCGATTTCCAGCCGGATTACCCGCTGATCGTGATCCGGGTCGTGGACGAGGAGAACTGCGCGTACCTGCCGGGTCGCGAGGCGATCGCAGGGCACGGGATCGATCCTGCAAAGCTGGTCCCATATGCGATCGTCGAAGCGAAGGCCCCCGCCCCATCGCACGAACAAGCAGAAGGTGCTGATAGAAAACCTCACGATCATCGACGAGGAGTAATGACGGTCAGGCCTCAGGGGGCTTCGGCAGGGGCCACTCCGTGGACAACCCCCTGAATCGGGTGCACACAGCCGGCTCGCCTCAACCGTACGGAACCGATCGATGCCGCAGACCGATGTCGGTAGCTCTGAGAACCTGCTTGTCGAGCTCTCCAAATGGGTGGCGCTTGAGACCCCCACAACGGACCCCGCCGCCGTCAATCGCCTGATGGACATCGCCGAATCTGACCTGCATCGCGCCGGTGCCTCGCTCACCCGCATTCCCGGCCGCAACGGCTATGGCGACAACCTGATTGCGCGCACGCCGGGGAAAGGCAAACCAGTGGTCGTGGCGGGGCACCTCGACACGGTCTGGTCGCACGGCACGCTGGATGCCATGCCGTATCAGGTGAACGGCGCGAAGGCGCACGGGCCGGGCATCTACGACATGAAGGCTGGCAGCTTTCTCGCCTTCAATGCGGTGCGCTCGATCCTGCGCCAGAAGGTGCCGACCCGCCGGCCGATCGTGTTGCTGCTGACGCCGGACGAGGAGGTCGGCAGCCCGACCTCGCGCGAATGGATCGAGCGCGAGGCAGGCCAGGCGGCGTATGTGCTGATCCCCGAGCCAGCCGGCCACGGCGGCGCCTGCGTCACCGCGCGCAAGGGCGTCGGGCGGTTCGTCATGCGCATTGAAGGTCGCGGTGCACACTCCGGCGGCGCGTTCGAGGACGGTGCATCGGCGGTGGTGGAGCTGGCGCGGCAGATTGTGCGAATCCACGAGATGGTGGACCTCGACCAGGGCATCACACTGAACGCCGCGCCCGTGTGGGGTGGTTCGCGGCCCAACGTTATCTCGCCGGACGCCGGATGCGAGATCGATCTGCGGGTGAACTCGGTCGAGGATGGGGTGCGCATGGAACGCACCCTGCTGACGACCACCGCGTTGACGCCTGGCTGCCGCGTGGTGATAGAGGGCGGCATGAACCGGCCGCCGTTTGCCGAGGATGCCGGTATTCTCGCGCTGTATGACAAGGCGCGCGGCATTGCCGAGCAGGTGGGGGTCGTGCTGCCTCGCCAGCACCGGGGTGGCGGCTCGGACGGCAACTTCACCGCGGCGATGGGGGTGCCGACGCTGGATGGGCTCGGTTGTCCCGGTGCCGGCGCACATGCCAGCCACGAGCACATCCTGTGGCAGCATCTGGCGCCACGGGCCGCACTGATGGCGGGTTTGCTGGAGACGCTGGATTAGCGGGCGCCGTCGTGTACCCCCTCCCCAGGGCAGCTTTCTCCCTCCCCTGCGAAGCGGGGGAGGGTTGGGGAGGGGGCATCTGAGCACGCACTGACCCTCACCGCATGCTGTTCAACTCGCAGGTCTTCATCACCGGCTTCCTGCCGATCGTGCTGGGACTCTACTATGCCGTCGCGTCGCGCCGTTCGGCGCGCCAGTCAGTGGTCGTGCTCGCCTCGCTGGCGTTTTACGGCTGGTGGGACATCCGCTTCGTGCCGCTGCTCGCCGGCCTCACCGTCGCCAACTGGCTGATCGCGCAATGGTTCGGCGTGCACCGCGCCAGATGGATCCCCATCCTGGGTGTCGTGCTCAATCTCGCAGTGCTGGGCCTGTTCAAATATGCCGACTTCTTCCGCGGCACCGCCTACGCTCTGCTTGGCGAGAACTTCCACCCCTGGCAGCTCATCCTGCCGCTCGGCATCAGCTTCTTCGTGTTCCAGAAGATCTCCTACCTGATCGATCTGCGCCGCGGCGATCGTCACATCTACGGCTTCCTCGACTTCTGCATGTTCGTCACCTTCTTTCCGCAGCTCATTGCCGGCCCGCTGGTGCGGCACAACGAGATCATCCACCAGTTCGCGCTCGATCCGCGCCGGCCGGAGATGTGGGAGAACCTGTCGCGCGGCTTCGTGCTGTTCGTGATCGGGGTCGCAAAGAAGGTCGCGTTGGCGGACACCTTGGCGATGGTCGCCGATCCGCTGTTCACCAGGGCGGCGGGCGTGTCGCTTTCCGCGGTGGAAGCGTGGACGGCAACCGGCGCCTACACGCTGCAGATCTATTTTGATTTCTCGGGCTACTCCGACATGGCGATCGGTCTGGCGCTCATGTTCGGCCTGCGGCTGCCGATGAACTTCAACGCACCATACCGTGCGGTGTCGATCCGCGATTTCTGGCGGCGCTGGCATATGACGCTGTCGCGCTTCCTGCGCGACTACCTCTACATCCCGCTCGGCGGCAACCGATGCGGCGCGGTGCGCCAGGCGGTCAACGTCGTCGCGACAATGCTGCTGGGGGGGCTCTGGCACGGCGCGAACTGGACCTTCGTCGCCTGGGGCGGATTGCATGGCCTGGCATTGGCGGTAAACCACGTCTGGGAGGGTTGGGGCCTTCGCCTGCCGCGAGCCGCGGCATGGGCGATCACACTGCTGTTCGTCATGGCGTGCTGGGTGCTGTTCCGTTCGGCCGATTTCACCACCGCTGGCGATATCCTGGTGTCGATGGTCGGGGCGCACGGTCTGGGCCAGCTGTCGCTCGATCGCGAGTACGTCGCGGCACTGATCGGTGGCGCGGCGGTAACATTGCTTGGTCCCACCAGCCAGGAGGCTGCGCTGGCAAAACTCCAGCCGAAACTGTGGCTGGCAATGCCGGCGGGTCTGATGCTTGCCTATCTGCTGCTGCTGGTAGGCGGCCGGTTGCCGAATGTCTTCATCTACTTCCAGTTCTGACGCCACTTCGCCTTGGCGCCGCTTTTTCCGCACCGCGGTCGGGACGGCGGCGTTGGTGGCCGCGGTGATCTATGCCTTCGTCGTGCTGGTGGATCCGTTCGACACCCTGCCGCTGTCGCCGCCTGCCGATCGCGCGCCGGTCGCAACGAACGCGCGGTTTTCGTTTCCCGCGCTCGCGCGATCGCGGCAATTCGACAGCGCCATCATCGGCACATCCACCAGCCGGCTCCTCCGGCCCGCGGTGCTCGATGCGGAATTCGGCGCGCGCTTCGTCAACCTCGCGATGAATGACGCCACCGTTCACGAGCAGTCACGCATGCTGACCGTGTTCGCCCACGCGCACCCCGCGGCGCGTGTCGTGTTGGTCGGGCTCGACGTGCGCAGCTGCGTCACCGGCGACGACTACGAAAAGCTCGACGCTGCGGCCTTTCCCCGAGTGGATGTACGACAGCAATCGGTGGCTCGGTTATGGCCAGATGTTCAACCTGTATGCCGTTCAGGAAGCCGGCCAGCAGTTCGGCATCCTGACCGGCATCAAGCGACGGCGCTACGGCCGCGACGGCTATACCGGCTTCGTCCCGCCGGACAGCGAGTACGATCCGGCCCGTGTGGCGATGCATCTGCGCGCCGCGGAGCCGGCGATTCCACCCGGCGAGCGAAGTGGCGCGCCGACGACATGGCGCTATCCGGGGATCGACCAGCTTGGATCCGACCTGTCGCTGCTTTCGGACAGCACGCGGAAGATCCTGTTCTTTGTTCCGTACAACCATGTCCTCATGTCGATGCCGGGTACACCGGGCGCGCTTGCCTGGAACGAGTGCAAGCGGCGCGTTGCCCGGCTTGCCGCGCGGGTCCCGAACACGCTTGCCGTCGATTTCATGCTGGCGAGCCCCATCACCGCGGCGGATGACAACTACTGGGATGCGCTGCACTACCGCGTCGGAATTGCCGACCGCCTGGCGCGTGACCTGGCGGCCGCCGACCGCGGCGAGGCATCGGCCGATTACCGGGTACTGTCCTCGGAGGGCACCGAATCAGCCCGGCGCTGAGCGCAAGGCAACACGCACGCCGCGACACGCAGTTCGCGGTCCCGTCGCACGTTGCCGGCCGCCGCACGCGGCCCCGCTAGTCTCCGAATGATCGCGGCGTTTGGTCGGAAAGTCCCTCCACCCACCGTGCACCGACAGCGGACAAACGCACGCCAGCGCGTCCGACTGGGGCCATAAGGCCGCGCGCCCGGGGCTCGACAGGGTGATCGATGTCGAAGGCCACGCGAACGATACCGTCGGAAATCGATGAATTGAGTACTCGAAGATCGACCGTCGTCGTCTGCATGTCCGGCAAAGCGATGTCGACTGACGGAGCGGCACCAACTCGCACAGTGATCCGTCGGTCCTGCGCCGGGCGACCGGGCGACACCGTCGATCTGTAGGTGCAAGAGCAGCGCACCGGCTGGTTGAGTTGGTAGGACATGAAATAGCAAACTGGCGCGCGGACCTTCGGACCAGAAAAGCCCGAGATCATCCTCATGCCAGCCATAGGAGCAAAGTTTCTTAAGAGCACCGCCTGTTACGTCAGATGCCGGTAGGACAAGCTCGGGGAGTGGGGTGCCCGGTGCCACCGCGGCTCCGATGTGCAATGCCAGATCGCGTGCGCAAACGATCATCTGCGCGACGCTTCGGCAGGAGATGTCTGGCCCGAGAGCGGCTTGACGAAACAGAGTGGTCGCGGGCGGCTCGAGAAATACCCGCATTTCCCTGGGCAGGAGCGGCATTTCCACTCCATCGGTCAGCGCGCTTTCGCAATTGAACCAGTGCGGCAGACGCGAGACCCGCATGTCACGCAGCCACATGCCTGCCCGTACGGCACCCAGACGCAGTTCCCCGGCAACTTCGGCAGCCCGGCCTGGATGACCGCAAACAGGTACAATCGTCAACCAATGGGCCCCTGGCAGAGTATCAATTGCGGCCGGTTGCTGACTGCGCCCCGCGAAATAGTCCCGGGCTGCGGCACGCAATGGTGCAGTGTCGATGAGCTGCAGGCTTATCGCAGCGATCAGTACGACGCGGAGGCCGACCCGCGGCAGGTCACGCGTTATTTTCGCTATGGATGCCAACACCAACGTGTAGCCGACCAGCCAGAATGCGCGGCCATTGGCCTGAATCGCACCAAACACCTGATCCCACGGCTTGATGCCGAGAGACAGCACCAGCGTGTGGCCAAAATATATGTGTGGGCTCAGCGCAAACAGGGTGAGCGCTGTTAGAATCATGACCAGCGCGCTGCCACGGCTCCAGTCGAGGTCGCGTCGCAGCACCACCAGTACCTGCCGCAACGGCGATCAGCAAAAGACCTCCCGCTCCGAGATAGTTGAACCCTTCGGTACTGACCGCCCGTCGCGTCGATCACTGGTCGAGCGGCACCAAAAAGGCCGGAGCGTTGAGGCCAGAATGGTGACAGCATGTTCATTGAGTAGAACCCAAATCCCCGGTCCCCGCCTCCCAGTGTACCGCTTGCAACCGCGTAAAGGGCGACTGGTGCCGCGACAGCGGCCAAGTAACAGACGATCGATCTGCCCGCGTTGGCCTTTCGATTGATCACATCCTGCAGAGCCGGGACGATGAAGGCAGCAGCCGCAAAAACGTACAGGTAGGGGTGGCAGAAGACGGCGACTGTCAGTAGTCCGGCCACGCCGAACCAACGGCGTGTTGGGAACGATCTGACTCTGACCATTCGCAAGGTCATGCCGAGTGCAAACAGCAAAAGGAAGTGACCCATCAGGTTGATGTGCGCAATGCGTGCAAGCATCGCAGGGAACAAGATGGCGAAGACGGCGGCGGAAAACTCCGCCTCCCATGCCCAACAGCCGAATCCACGCAACGCGTACACCGCTGCGACGGGCTGCAGCAGCCAACAGGCTGTCAGCCAGAGGCCTAGAAGATTGCCCGGTTTGCCTCGGATCGCAGCGACCACCTTGGCAACCAACGAAACGAGCGGATTGCTGTCGGTCATTGCAACGCTGGTGCCGTGAGGCCAGGCCATGTTGGGTGCGACCAGCGGCGGCCATTGCCATCCAACGGACTGGAATGCCAGGTGTCCTGTCAGATTCTCCGCAAGGTCACCGCCAGGGTTGACCCAGAAACCGCCGCTGCCCGAAATTGTCGTTGATGGCAAAAAATAACCCACGGCAGCGATGCCGATGAGCAATGCCGCGACATAACCTGGAACGTCGCACGCTGATAAGCGGGGGCCGGTCCGACAGGATGTCGTCGGCGCCATGGATCCGTCAGACATTCCCCCGCGCCGCGAGCTCGCCGAACACCGGAACCGCGGCGACGAGGTCGGCGACACGCACCTTCTCGGTCGGCGTGTGCGCCTCGCCGATGTCGCCCGGCCCCAGCACCACACAGGGTGCGATCGCCTGCAGTTCCGAGGCATCGGTGCCGTACGGCGCCGTGTCTGGCGGCCTGCCGACCAGATCGACGCACAGCCGTACCAGCGGGTGGTCAGCCGGCAGTTCGGGCGGGAACCCTTCGCGTGCGTCGGTTACCTCGATGCCGAACCGTTTGGCGGCCTCCTGCACCGCGTGCAGCACCGGCTTTGGATCGACCTTGGCCGAGTAGCGGAACTTGATCCGCGCGGTGGCCTTTGGCACGGTCACGTTCATCGCCGCGCCGTGGTTGTCGATGATCACGTTGAAGTCGCTGAACGGCGGCGTGTAATCGGCATCCTGAAGGCTGGTATCGGTGCGCAGCCGCTCGGACACCGACTTCATCTCCATCAGGAACGGTACCAGGTCCCAGTTGGCGTTGCGTCCGCGCCCGGTGCTGCTGTGCGCCTGAACGCCCGTCGCCACGCAGGTGAAGGCGATGTGGCTGCGATGGCCGCGCACCGGCGCCATGCCAGTGGGCTCGACCACAACGATGCCGTGCGGCTTCACCCGGCGCACCAGCTCCGACGTCTGCACGATCAGCCGCGCGCCCTGCTTGGTGGTTTCCTCGTCCGTGGTGATCAGCAGCGTGATCGGCACCGCCGCGGGCAGCGCCCGCGCTGCAACGATGGCGGCGGCCACCGGGCCCTTCATGTCGGTGGAGCCGAGGCCATGCATTACACCGTCGGTATCGATGCGCGCGGACCATGGGTCGTCCTGCCAGCCGGTGTCAGGCACAGTGTCCATGTGGCCGGACAGCGCGATGCCGCCTGTCGGCCCGCGATGTGCCACCAGCGCCCGTTTGGAAACGCCGGCCGGATCCGTGTAGTCGAGCCGCTCGATATCAAATCCGGTAAGTTCGGCTTCGATCCGATCGGCAACGGGCAGATTTGAGATGAAGCTGCGGCTGTCGATGCGAACGAGGTCGCGCGACAGGATAATGACTGCGTTCTCGAAATCGGTCATCGCGGTGCAATCCTCATGTCAGCCGATGCGTGCGTAGCTCAGGCGGCGGGCCAGCCAGCAACCGACCGCCACGCCAGTGATCCGGCCCGATCCTTCACGTCGGAAGGCCAGCGTCCAGTCGCCGGGCGGTGTGTGATCCAGCGCACGCGGACAGGGCAGCACCCAGACATCGCCTCCGATCGGACCGAGCAATTCCATGCGTCCCTGCCCGAGCAATCCCGAGAAGCCGCCATACAGGACGCCGCCGGCATCGGTTACGGTCAGCTCGGCGCCGAGCTCCTCGCAGCGATAGTGTCCGCTGACCTCCTTGGCAGGCGCGTCGTCGCAGGGGTTCAGGCGGGAGCTTTGATTCTCGAACGGGCGATCCATCCAGAGGCCGCCATCGGCGAACCGCAGCCGCGCGGTCGCGCAGCGCGCCGTGCCGTCGGCCTGGAGGTCGAGAAGCTCGGGAAAATGGCCGTAACGCAGGCGCACCTTGCCGTCCGCGGCTGCTTCGACGCGCACCGCCAGTCCGGTCTCCGGCTCGGTATAGGCGCCGAGCCAGTCCGGCGCCGGCATGGTCTCACTGCGCGCGGGCCGGTCCTCGCCGATCATCGCGGCGAACAGGTCCACTGCCGCATCGTGGGCGTCTGCCAGGTGGTTGAACATGACAACGATGGAAATGCGTTCCGAGGGTACGTACATCCGATGACTGCGCCAGCCGCGCAACGCGCCGCCATGGCCGGTGACCGCCCGGCCCAGCTCGATTGCCCGATTCAGACCGAAGCCGTACACAGCCGGCGTGCCGTCGCCAAAGGTCACCGGGGCGGACAGGCGGGTGTACAGCGCGTGCGCGTCGTCGCGCGTCGCGTCGATGTAGCGCTCCCAGGCGATCATGTCGTCGAGGCAGGCGCCGAGGCCGGCATCGCCGGTCCACACGATGCGGTTCTCCGCGGCACGGAAGCCGCCGGCCGGAGTGCCCTCGTAGCCCTCGGTGCCGTCGGGCATGGCGCGCGTGTCGGCGCACAGCAGCGCGGTGTCCATACCGGCGCGGTCGAAGACGCGGGTGCGCAGCAGTTCGCCGAAGCTCCGTCCGGTGCGCTCCTGCAGGATCTCCGACAGAATTCGAAAGTTCTGATTGACGTAGGAGTAGCGGGCACCCGGCTCGAAGTGTAGCGTCCGGGTGGCGGCGATCACGCGGGTGGCCTCGGTGTCGCCGAACGGTGCCTCGACCGGTGAGCCATGCAACATCGCGACCGCCCAGTAGTCGCGCAGGCCGGACTGATTGTGACACAGATGCAGCGCTCCCGGAGACGCCTGTTCCAGCAGCGGCAGGCGCGCGCACACGTCACCATCCAGCACCGACGGGTCGGGGAAAGCGTCGAGGACCGCGGCGCAGGTGAACTGCTTGGTGATGGAGCACATGCGGAACAGCGTGCGTGGCGTGAACGGGATGCGCCGCTCGGCATTCGCCCAGCCCCAGGCGTGTCGCACCAGCAACTCGCCGTCGCGCAGCACGGCAATTGCGCCTCCCGGACCAGGGTAGGTGCGGGGGAGGGATTCGACAATACGATCGAGGCGGCTGGAGAAGGAGGTCAACATAAGCGGCACTGTCGCCTGCTGGGTCAGTAGGCGTAAAGATGGGAAATGCGTGATGAGTCACGGCTGATTTGAAATAATCGATCTTGCCCCGCTAATATGACGTTCCGTGCTTGGGTAACGAATCCATCTCGGACCACTCGCAAATTGAACGTGTTCGTCTTGGGGACCGCCATGGCCGCAAATGACAAATATTTCGCCGATCCCGACAGCAGAAAAGCAGCACTCGGACTGCAGACAGCTCGCAAGGACCTGATGTGGCTGAACCCGACAGGCACAGAAACATACGCGATCCAGAATGGCGGCATGCTCGAGCCGACGAGATGCAATCTGGACCCGGGTACGCCGATCTACAGCTTTACCTCCGTGACCAGTCAGCTGAAATGGATGATCGGGCGTGACTGGTGGGTCGATCGGCCGAGCCTGGATCAGATCATCCGCTTTTCGCGGGTCCATGACGTATCGATGGGCCGCGCGGTTCGGCTGTTATGCTGCGTCCCGTTCGAGTGGGGCAGCAAGGTGAATTTTCTGGTTGCCGCTCGGACCCGAGTTTCGCTTACAGCGTGGCGTGGGCTTGGCAATTCCGCCGCGGCAGTGGCCGACCTGGTGAGCCCTGCCGGTAGAGCCATCGGAAAGTCCGGATCCGAGACGCCGGCGCGCAACGACATTGCGGCGTGGCGCTGCTGGCAACTGCACATTCCCGGCCTCAAGGCCATGGGCGCGGACGCTACGGCTTGGCTCGCGCTGGAGGGACACTATCAGTTGGGTGGCGCGGCGACCTGGATCTATGCATGACTTGATGCAGCCCCTCTCCCGCTGGCATGCGAGAGGGCGCACACTGTCCCCATGATCCCGGCCTATCTCGACCCTCGCTCCGGCCAGACCTTTCCGCTCGATCAGCCGCGCTGGTGCGGCCCCAACCACGCGCCGCTGCTGTTGACGCCGCTTCCGGGCGCGACCCGCTCCCAGATCGACAGCGCTACCCGCAGCCTCTGGCGTTACCGTGCCGCATTCCCGATGCAGGTCGATGCACCGATCACAATGGGCGAAGGCTGCACGCCGCTGATCTGCCGCACGTTGCATGGCGCGCCGGCGCTGCTGAAATGCGAGTGGTTCATGCCGACCGGCAGCTTCAAGGATCGCGGCGCCAGCGTCATGTTGTCACTGCTGCGCGCGCAGGGGATACGCGACGTGCTGGAAGACAGTTCCGGCAATGGCGGCGCCGCCATATCCGCCTACGCCGCTGCCGGCGGTCTGACCGCCACCATCATGGCGCCCGCCTCCACCAGCCCGGCGAAGACGGTGCAGATGCGCGCGCATGGCGCCAATGTCGAGATCATTGCGGGCACACGGCAGGACACCGCCGATGCCGCCGTTCGGCGTTCCGAAACCACCTTCTATGCCAGCCACAACTGGCATCCGTTCTTCCTGCACGGCACCAAGACCCTGGCCTATGAATTGTGGGAGGACCTTGGCTTCCGCGCTCCTGACAACATCATCACGCCCTGCGGGGCCGGATCGAACGTGCTCGGCTGCGAGATCGGCTTTTCCGAACTGCTGCGCGCGGGCGAGATCGACACCATGCCGCGCATCTTTGCCGCCCAGCCGGCGAATTGCGGGCCGATCGCCGCAGCCTTCATCGCCGACAGCGATGCGCCGGTCGCCTGCCGGATCCTCCCGACCATTGCCGAGGGTACCGCGATCGCGCAGCCGATCCGCCTGGCCGAGGTGCTTGGCGCGCTGCGCGAGACGCGCGGTGGCGCCGTGATGCTGAGCGAGGTGGAGATCGGCGCCGCCACGCTCGAGCTTGCGCGCATCGGCATCTATGTCGAACCGACATCGGCCCAGGCGGCCGCAGCGTTCGCCAAGCTGCTGGGCGCCGGCACGATCACGGCGGAGCAGACCACAGGTACCTGGTGCTGACCGGCAGCGGCCTGAAGGCAACGCCCCGCATCGCCGAACTGCTGGGAGTGGGTTACGAAAGGGAGAGGGCCCCCTCCCCCTCCCCCCTTCCGCAAGGAGACGGGGAGGACAGGGCATGACCCACCCACGCATCGCGCTGCTCGGCTTCTCGATCGAATGCAACCGTTTCGCACCGGTGGCAACCGAGGCCGACTTTGCCGGCCGCACGTTGATGCGCGGCGATGCCATGGTGGCCGATGCGCGGTCGGCGGCCCCGCACATGCTCGGCGAACTTCCGGGCTTCATCGCTGACATGGATGCCGCCGGCGCCTGGGAACCCGTGCCCATCCTGCTGGCGATGGCGGAACCCAACGGCCCGGTGGAACAGGCTTTCTTCGACCGGATGATGACGGAATGGCAGGCACGGTTAGGCGACGCTGGACGGCTCGACGGCGTCTATTGCGTGATGCACGGCGCAAGTCTCACCACCGGAGCCTGCCCCCGGGCTCTTGACCCGGGGGACCATGATCCGGAAGGCGCGATCCTTGCTCTCGTCCGTCGCGTCGTCGGTCCAGATGTGCCGGTGGTGGCAAGCTACGACCTGCACGCCAACGTCTCCGACGCCAATGTCGGTCTGGTGAATGCCTATATCGGCTATCGCACCAACCCGCATCTCGACATGCGCGAGCGCGGTGCGGAATTGGCGCAGATGATGCGGCGGCTCCTGTCGGGAACGAAGACCCATCTCGTACGCGTCCGCCTTCCGATCGTGCCGCCGACCGTCAGCATGCTGACCGGCGAGGACGCCCCTGAACGGCCATACGGCGAGATGATCGACCTCGGACAGCGGCGCATCCGGGATGCGCCGTACGCGGGACGTGTACTGAACGTCTCGGTGATGGGTGGCTTCGCCTACGCCGACACGCCGTTCAACGGGCTGACCGTCGTGGTCACCGCAACCGAACCCGCGGCGGCAAAGGCGCTGGCACGGGAGATCGCCGAGGCCGGCTGGGCCCGGCGCAATCGCTTCAGGGCCGCCCTCACGTCACTCGATGATGCTGTGCGGTTAGCCCAGGGCACGGCGGACCGTGCCAATCCCGCGTTGGTCTTCGCCGATGTCGCCGACAACCCGGGCGGCGGCGGCCGCGGCAACACGATGTGGATCCTCGAGGCATTGCTTGGGGCAGGCGTGAAGGATGCGCTGGTTGGCGTGGTTCATGATCCGGCGCTGGCCGCGGAGGCGCACAGGCTCGGCGAAGACGCCCGCTTTACCGCGCGCTTCAATCGCTCGGGCGGTGACGACTTCTCCAAGCCATTCAGCGCGCCGGCCACTGTGCACGCGCTGCGCGATGCGACGGTGCGTGGCCGCCGCGGCATCTATGCGGACAACACGCTCGACATCGGACCGTCCGCCGCGTTGCAGATCGACGGCGTCACGGTCGTGGTGATCTCCAACCGCTTCCAGTGTGCCGATCCCATCTTCTTCGAGGCATTCGGCCTCGACATCGGCAAGGCACGCGTCGTGGTGGTGAAATCGCGCGGCCATTTCCGTGGCGGGTTTGACGAATTCTTCCGCCACGAGCAGGTGATCGAGGTTGACGCGCCGGGCCTGACCAGCCCGATCCTGTCGCGCTTTCCGTGGAAGCACCTGCCGCGCCCCGTGCTGCCGATCGACGCGGCGGCAAACTGGTCCCCGGAGGCGGCATGAAGCTCGCCGACCTGCCGACGCCGTGTCTGGTGCTCGACCGGACCATCCTGCTCCGCAATATCGGCGCCATGGCACGGACGCTCGCCCGCCACGGCGTACCGCTGCGCCCGCACATGAAGACAGCAAAATCGATCGACGTGGCGCGTTTGGCCACGGCGGGCCAGCCCGGCGGCATCACCGTCTCGACCCTGGCGGAGGCGGAGTACTTCGCCGGCCACGGCATCGCCGATATCCTTTACGCGGTCGGCATCACGCCGCAGAAGCTTGATCAGATCGCCAAACTCAACAGCGTCGGCGCCGCCATCATCGTGCTGACCGACGATCCGGACACAGCGGACGCGATCGCCTCCCACGCACGGCCGCCTCGCGCCCTGATCGAGATCGATACCGGCGAATCGCGGGGCGGCATCGCACCGGACGACGGCATGTTGCTGGAAATTGCCGGCCGCCTCGGACCAACGCTTGCCGGCGTGATGACGCATGCCGGACATTCCTACACGGGACGCAGCCTGGATGACATGAAGCGAATCGCCGAGACGGAGCGTGCCGGCGTGGTGCGTGCCGCGGAACGATTGCGCTCGGCTGGCCACGCCGTGCCGATCGTTTCAATGGGGAGTTCGCCGACCGCGTTGCATGCGACAAGCCTGGCTGGCGTGACCGAGGTCCGGGCGGGTGTTTACATGTTCGGCGATCTGTTTCAGGCCGAGATCGGCACGCATGGGCTGGACGACATCGCGCTGACGGTTCTTGCCAGCGTGATCGGCCGCAGACCGGGAAATTTGCTGGTGGACGCTGGCGGCCTGGCGCTTTCGAAGGACCGCAGCACCGAGTTGGCACCGAGGGATTACGGCTTCGGCCTAGTGCTCGATATCAACGGCCGTCCCAGCCTCGGCGAGGCGATCGTGCGTCGCGCCTACCAGGAGCACGGGGTGATCGAGCCCGATCCATGTCACCCGCTCGATCTGGCGATCGGTGCCAAGCTGAGGATCGCGCCCAACCACACCTGCATGACAGCCGCGGCGCATGACCGCTACTGCATCGTGGATGGCGGCGACGAGGTGACTGCAATCTGGCCGCGGGTAAATGGTTGGTAGGTTGCATCACGCAGACCCTTTCGCGATGGCGCGCGGCGGCCTAGATCAGAGCTTGGCGAGTTGGTTTTTCCGAAAGGGTCGTGTCTTCCAGAATGTCGATCCCAACGAGTGGGGATCACACCCCGGGTCGTCCACGCCGGTCTCACCGACATTGGCCTTGGTGGGCTTCGTCGGGTTGTGCCTGCTGGTCGGTGCAGCCGATGGCGCCATCGTCGCCGGCCCGGCACGAGGATGGTACCTGTCGCTGAACCGGCCACCCGGAACGCCGCCCGACTGGCTGTTCGGACCGGTCTGGACCGCCCTCTATGTCATGATCGGGGTCGCCGGGTGGCTGGTGTGGCGGCACTCGGCCTCAACCAGGCCGCTTCGTTTGTGGGGATGGCAACTTGCGGCCAACGCGCTATGGACGCCGGCCTTCTTCGCCATGCACAGCCCGCCGCTGGCTCTCGCCGTCATTCTGCTGCTTCTGGTGCTTATCGCGCTCACGACGCGCGCCTTCCTTCGGGTCCGACGGTCGGCAGGCCTGCTTATGGTGCCTTATCTCGCCTGGGTCGGCTACGCGACTTATCTGACCGCCTCCTTCTGGTGGCTCAATCCTACCTGAGCTAAGCTTGCCGCATGAGAATTGTCATCTCACGCGCTTTCATCGCCGTGGTCCTGCTCGCGGCGGGTCCATCCCTTGCCCGGGCCCAGGGGTTCAACGCCATCGGCGGCAAGGCGCCCGCGGCGGCGCCGAAGGTTGCGCCCCCGCCTGCCCTGCCCGGGGCGGCAGAGAATGCCAGCCGCGCCGCGCCGGCAGTCCGACCGCCCAACGACCTTGAGCCGACCGATGCGCTGTTCGACGCGATCAACCGCGGCGATATCAGCTCGGCGCGGGATGCGATCAGCCGTGGTGCGGACCTGCAGGGACGCAACATCCTGGGCATGAGCCCGATGGAGCTGTCGGTCGATCTGGGTCGGAACGATATATCCTTCCTGCTGCTTTCGATGCGTGCCGGCGATGATGGCCGTGGCCGGCAGCCGCCGGCAACGGCAACCGCCGCCAAGCCTGGACCGGCCAAGACGGTGAAACAGGCGGCACGACCCACCGGAACCACGGCGAAGCAAGCCGCGTCGGCGCCGGTCCCCGCCACGCAGCAGACCGCGCGCCTGTTCGGCGGCGACGGCGGCGCTCCCATCCCGAATGCGGGCTTCCTGGGGTTCGATACCAGCCGGCGCTGATCGGCCGGTGTGCCGATGACCGGAATTTCATCCCGTTGACGGGCGTGCGATTGGCGTCGCCATCCGATACTCCGCATATACGTGGCTCGAGCAACTGTTCGAAGGGAGATGTTCCATGCAAGGACAGAACGTTCAGCGCGATGCGCAGGAGACGGCTCTGAACATGATCCGTCTGCACGGCCTGCGCGCACAGGCCGTTGCACTGGAGCGCGCGGCGGAAATGCGCCAGCAGCACGATCTGGCCGGCCTCGACCAATGGCAGCAGATCCATGCCGCCATCTGTGAACTGCGCCGCACCGCGCCCCACCAGGCTGCCCGCGGCTGATCGGCTCGGCGACGCCTCTTTTCGTCGCCCCGCGAATTTACCGCCAGCTCGCGAAATTACCGGCATCCCGCAAATTTCCCGTCATCCCCGCGAAAGCGGGGAGCGAAGGGCGTCACGCATTCGCCGACGACCGCCCGCTCCGCCCAGGGTTGGCACGGCGGTCCTGAGCCTGTTGGATAGCAGGGCTCTGGGGAGGGGAAACCGGCATGCGGGCGGATTATGTCATCGTGGGCGCGGGCTCGGCGGGTTGCGTTCTCGCCAACCGCCTGACCGAGGAATCGGGCGCGCGGGTGGTCCTGCTGGAGGCGGGCGGGCGCGACTGGAACCCGCTGATCCATATCCCGGCCGGCTACATGAAGCTGCTCGACCATCCGACCCTGACCTGGGGCTTCAAGGCCGAGGCCGACCCGGGCACGGCGGGACGCGCCATCGCCTATCCGCGCGGCCGCGTGCTGGGCGGGTCCAGTTCGATCAACGGCATGATCTATGTCCGCGGCCAGCCGGAGGATTTCGACCACTGGGCGCAGTTTGGCAATCGCGGCTGGTCCTGGGACAGCGTTCTGCCGTTCTTCCGCAAGGCAGAGAACTGGGAGGGCAAGGAGGACGCGGTGCACGGCAAGGGTGGTCCGCTGTTCACCGCGCACGGTCGCGACAGACCGCTGCTGTGCCGCGCGGCGGTGGAAGCCGGCAAGCAGATCGGCTGCGAGTACCGCGAGGACGTGAACGACCTGCCGCGCGACGCGGGTGACGGCATCGGCTGGGTGCAGCAGACGCGCGGGGGCCGGCGGCGTGCGAGTGCCGCGCGCAGCTACCTGCAACCTGCCCTGAGGCGGCCCAACCTGCAGATCATCACCGGTGCGCTGGTACATCGCGTGCTGTTCGACGGAACGCGCGCGGTCGGGGTCGAATATTCGCGCAACGGCACCACCGAGCGCGTGGACGCGACCGGTGAGGTGATTCTGGCGGCTGGCGCTGTCGGCTCACCACATATCCTGCAGCTTTCCGGCGTCGGCGACCCCGAACATCTGGGGCGCGTCGGCATCGACGTGCGTCACGCGTTGCGCGGCGTCGGACGCAACATGCAGGACCACTACCTGGCGCGCATATCGTGTTCGGTGGAGGGGGCGCCGAGCCTGAACCAGCAGTCGCGCGGATTGGGGCTCGCCGGCCAGGTGCTGCGCTATCTCGCCACCGGCAACGGCATCCTGACCTATGCGGCATCGCTGGTGGCGGCGTCCGTGAAGGTGCTCCCGGAATCGGCGACGCCCGACGTGCAGGCTCTGTTCGCGCACGGCAGTTACGCGCCCGGCGTGTCACGGCAATTGGACACGATCCCAGGCATGACCTGCGGCATGTGGCAGATGCGCCCGCTTAGCCGCGGCTACGTCGAGGCGCGCTCGCCGCGGCCGCAGGAGCAGCCGAACATCAATCCACGTTACTTCAGCGACGAGACCGATTGCCGCGCCGCGGTGGGCGGCCTGCGCTGGATCCGCAAGCTGTTCGCCGCACCCGCGCTGGCGAAATACGTCGTCGCCGAGACGGCGCCCGGCAATGACGTGCAGAGCGACGACGAGCTGCTGGATTACGTGCGGCAGACCGGCGGCACCGTGTTCCATGCGACCTGCACCTGCAAGATGGGCCACGATATGCTGGCGGTGGTGGATGATCGGCTGCGCGTGCACGGGTTGGAGCGGCTGCGCGTGATCGACGCGTCGGTGATGCCGGCGGTCACCTCGACCAACACGAACGCACCGACCATCATGATCGCCGAGAAGGGCGCGGCGATGGTGCGCGAGGACGCACGGACCGCCGTCGCGGCGTGATACCGGCGGACTCTATAACCGGCATGGCCGGTCAGCGCATGCCGGTCATCCTGTCCCACTCGCGCACGAACTGGGTGTGGGTCTTCAGGAACGTGTCCCAATCGGTCGGCGCGAGAACCTTGAAGTCGGTGATCGGAATGCCCCCGGCAGGTGGCGGTACATCGACGCGTGGCGAATAGAGCGCCGTGGCATCGGAGAGCGCCTTCTGTCCGGGCACGCCGAGAATCCAGTCCATGAACAGCCGAGCGGCCTGCGGATGCGGCGGGTTCTCCAGAATGCCATAGACGCCCGGCGTCGCCGGCATCCCCTCAGGTGGATTTACGAACGCAATCGGCGCGCCCTTCGCCTTGAACTGGAGGTAACCGGAATACTGTCCGGTCGAGATCACCTTGTCCTGGCCGTTCACCGTGCGGTCGAACTGCTGTACATAGGAATCGAACGCTCGCGGATTGAGCTCGCCGAATTTCTTCCAATACGCGTCACCGTAAATCTGCCTGATCATGTACCAGGCGACATGCTGGAGGCCGGAGTTTGACACCTTGACGTTGATCACGTCCTTCCACTGCGGATCGAGCAGATCCTTCCAGCTCTTCGGAGCTTGATCCGCGGGTACGAGGTTTGGATTGTAGGCAATGCCGGCGACGATGATCACGCCCCAGGTCCACAGGCCTTCCGGCTGGCTTTTATACTCCGGCTTATACGCGGACAATTCGGGCGAAGCGTAAGGCACGTAACCGTTGCGCTTCTGGAAGTCGAGCACGAAGCTCATGTCGGTGATCTGCATCACATCGGCCAGATACTGGTGCGCCTGGCGTTCGGCGAGCACCTTAGCGTAGAGCGCACCGGCCTGCAGGCGAACATAGTTGGTGGCGATCTTCGGGAACATCTTGTGGAACGCCCCCAGGTACTGCGCCATGTTGGTTTCCGGGTCGGTGCTGTAGAGAATGAACTGCCCCTCCTTCTCGGCCTGCTCGACATCGGCGCAGGTCTGGAACCCATCCATCTGATGCGGATGTTCGCACGTCGCGGCCCATGCCGCCGGCGCAAGCAGCGACGCGGTTGCAGCCGCAAACGTTGCCCGGAACCAATTCATCGGGTTTCATCTCCATTCAGCATGCCAAATTACACTCCCCCTCCCCTTGCGTGAGGAGGGCGGGGGCGGGGTCGCACAGCACAGGTCGCGATCATGGCTGGCGCGCCAGGCTTGGCTTCGTGCCGCCTGCCCCTCCCCCTAACCCCCTCCCGCAAGGGGAGCGGAGTATTATCACTCCTGTAGAATCGCCACCGCGCGAGTCCATCCGGCGGAAGCGCGATGCACCTTCACCGGAAAACACACGACATCGAACCCGTCCGCCGGCAACTGCTCCAGATTGTGCAGCTTTTCCAGATGCGAATAACCGATCTCACGCCCAGCACGATGGCCTTCCCAGATCAACCCGGCGTCGCCCGTCTCCGCCACCTTGCGGCGCGTGTGCGAGAACGGTGCGTCCCAGCTCCAACCGTCGGTTCCGACCAGACGAACGCCGCGCTCCAGCAACCACAGTGTCGCGGCCTTCCCCATGCCGCAGCCGGAATCGACGTAGTCGTCCTCGCCGTATTTGGCACCCGCGGCGGTGTTGACGACCACGATCTCCAGGGGCTTCAACGTGTGACCGATGCGTTTCAGCTCCGCCTCCACGTCGCCTGGCGTGACGACATAGCCGTCGGGGAACCGACGAAAATCGAGCTTGACGCCCGGCTGGAAACACCACTCCAGTGGCACCTCGTCGATCCGCCACGACGGCTCGCCGCCGGGCTTGAAGCGGTGGTTCATCGTCGAGAAATAGTGGTACGGCGCGTCGAGATGCGTGCCGTTGTGCGTGCTGATGTTGGCGCGCTCTACCGCGGCGTATTCGCCGTCCGGCAGCTGATCGATCCGCACCCCCATGTACTCCGCCATCGCCGGCGCGGTCATGTGGTGGTCCATGTAGTCGATCTTCGGTAGCGAATGCGGCGGATCACTTTTGATCCCCGCCTTCAGCGCCACCGAAATATCGATCAGCCGGCGCGGCATGGCGTCCCCTCCCCTATTCCGCCGCCTTCATCAGCTTCGACGGATCGGCGCCCACACGCCCGGTGTCGCCGGGCTGCGCGTGCGCGAGACGGAAATCGTAGCGCACCGCCTTTTTGTCGCGGATCGGTGATGCCGGATCGTCCTTCGCCGACACCACCAACGAACCGGACACGCCGAACACCGTGTCGGAATCGATGTGCTCGTCGTCGCCGAAATACAGCGCGGTGACCAGTTCGCGATAGCCCTCGCCACTAATCAGGAAGTGGATGTGCGACGGGCGGAATCCGTGGCGCTTCTGGGCGTGCACCATCGCGCCCACCGGCCCGTCCATCGGGATGGAGTAGCCGAGCGGACGCACCGTGCGGAAATGATATCGGCCGTCGGCGTCGGTGCGGAAATTGGCCCGCAGGTCCATCATCTCGGCAGCATTCTCCGCCTGGAGGTCGTACAGCCCAAACTCGCTGGTCTGCCACACCTGCACCAGCGCATGCGGAATCGGCTTGCCGTCATTGTCGGTCACCTGACCGTAGACGACGATCTCGGGCGCTGTCGGGTGCGCCGCGACGCTGGCGCCGAGCGGCAGTTCGGGCGCGCCCTCGCGATAGAACGGACCGAGCAGGCTGCTCTGCGTGCCAAGCTCGCGCGCCTTCTTGTCGTGCATGGCGTTGACCAGGGCGCTGACGCCCAGCACGTCCGCCAACAGGATGAACTCCTGGCGGACCGGCGTGCACGCCTGGCCCACCGCGGTGAGGAACTGGATGCCGGTGAGCCATTCGGCCGGGGTCAACCGCACATCGCGGGCGAAGGCGTGCAGATGGCGCACCGCGGCGTCCATGATCTCCTTGAGACGCGGATCCGGCGTATTCGCCATCTGCGCCAGGGCGGCTTCGGTGACCGTATTTTCGTCCAGGTCCTGCATGGAACGCTCCTGTGTCTGCATCGCGTGAGCATAGGCCAAACGAGAGGTGCGTGCGACCTGGCCCTGGCGTGGCCTTCCTGGGCACCATAGGATGCGCGCAAGCAATCAAACGGGAGGCACTTCCAATGCTGCCAAGGCGCTTCGCTTTTGCCGCCGCCGCGGCGCTCGCGTTCCTCGGGCTGAACGCCAGGGTCACGCCGGCGCAGGCGGAGACCCCGATCACCATCGGGTTCGGTATGGCGCTGACCGGCGGCCTTGCGCCGAACGGCAAGGCAGCGCTGCTCGCCATGCAGATATGGGAGGCCGACATCAATGCCAAGGGCGGTCTGCTCGGCCGGCCGGTGAAACTGGTCTATTACGATGACCAGTCCAACCCCGCGACCATTCCGGGCATCTATACCAAGCTGCTGGACGTGGACAAGGTGGACCTGGTCGTCAGCGGCTACGCCACCAACATGATCGCGCCCGCCATGCCGATCATCATGCAGCACAACCGGACCTTCCTGAGCCTGCTCGGGCTGGCGGCGAATTCCGAGTTCCATTATCCGAAATACTTCTCCTTCACGCCGACCGGCGGCCCGGAACCGAAGCAGAGTTTTGCCGCCGGCTTCTTCGCCACCGCGATGGCGCAGAACCCCAAGCCGCAGACGCTCGCGATGGTCGGCGCGGATGCGGAATTTCCGCACAACGCGATGGACGGCGCCCGGGAACTGGCGAAGCAAGCCGGGTTGAAGGTCGTCTATGACAAGACCTATCCGCCGACGACAACCGATTACACGCCGATTGTGCGCGCGATCCAGGCGACCAATCCCGACCTCGTGCTGGTGTGCTCCTATCCGCCGGACACCGTCGGCATGATCCGCGCCGCAAACGAGGTAGGGCTGAAGGCCAAGCTGTTCGGCGGCGGCATGGTCGGCCTGCAGAGCACCGCCATCAAGTCGCAGCTTGGCCCGCTGCTGAACGGCATCGTCGATTACGATTTCTGGCTGCCGTGGTCGGGACTTGCCTCGCCGGAGGCCAAGGCGTTCCTCGAGCAGTATCAGGCCAAGGCGGCATCGGCCGGGGTCGATCCGCTGGGCTATTACCTGCCGCCGTTCGCCTACGGCTACATGCAGGTCCTGCAGCAGGCCGTGGAGGGCACCAAAGGCCTCGATCAGGACAAGCTCGCCGACTGGCTGCGCTCGCACACGTTCAAGACCGTCGTCGGCGATGTGAAGTTTGGTCCCGACGGCGAGTGGGCCGACGCACGCGTGCTGGAGGTGCAGTTCCGCAACGTGAAGGCGAACGACGTGGAGCAGTTCAAGGATCCGAATACCGAGGTGATCCTGTGGCCGTCCGCGCTGAAGACGGGCGACGTGATCTATCCCTATGGGGACGCGAAGAAGTGACGACACCCTCTTGGCGTCGGCGCCTGCGACACGAGACCACCCGGTTACAGCGTTGCTTCGGCGTTGCCAAACGTGGAGGAACGCCATGGGGGACATAACGCCCAACCAGAGGATCGAGCTTTGCGCGCGGTTCAGAGCCGGCGGCACGGCCATAAACGGCCGGGACGGCTACGAATGCACCTCGCTCGTGGAAGCTGGCCTAAAGGCCGCACACGCCAATTCGTTTGAGGATTACGAGCAGCCGGCCAGCGAAGACTATGTTTGGGGACGGGAGATCCCCGATCTCAATGATCTGCAGCCGGGCGACATCCTGCAATTCCGCGACTGCACATCCACCGTACGGACCGATGCAGACGACGGTAGCTGGCGTTCGCAGGCTCTCGGGCACGACCACCACAGCGCGATCGTGACGAAGATATTACAGAAGGGCCAGTCAGTTCAGGTCTTGGAGCAGAACGTCGATCCCGACCACCGCAAGATTTTCTCGAACACGATCTACCTGAAGAATAGCATATTCCACACCGGCAAGAATTCGGTGACGCATGTGACGGTCGACGGCACCATCTGGGCCTATCGGCCTCAATCCAAAAGCCTGCGCGCTCCCGATCTGGTTCCGCGGCGTCAGCCCTGATCTTCGGGGGACAGCCGAGAAAGACGAATTTGTCCGGCTCTCACGCCCCGAGGTAGAACTGGCGGATCAGCTCGTTGTTGTTGAGTTCCGCCGCCGAACCACCCTCGAACTCGATCCTGCCGTGCACGATCACATACCCGCGGTCGGCAATCCGGATCGCCTGGGTAAAATTCTGCTCGGCCATCAGCACAGTGAGCTGGAACCCGTCCTTCAATTCCTTGATCTTGTCGATCGTCCGCGCGACCAGCAGCGGCGCCAATCCCACCGACGGCTCATCGATCAGGAGAATACGCGGCGCCGACATCAGGGCGCGGGCCAGCGCCAGCATCTGCTGTTCGCCGCCGCTCATGCTGCCGGCCATCTGGCGGCTCCGCTCCTTCAAACGCGGAAATGTCTCGAAGCAGAATTCGAGGTTGCGCGCGATCGCTGGGCGCGCCTTGCGGCGGAATGCGCCCAGCAACAGGTTCTCGGTGACCGAGAGTTTTGGAAACAGCCTGCGTCCTTCCGGCACGAAGGCGATCCCGAGATCGACGATCGCCTCGGTCGCCATACCGATTAGCTCATGCCGCGCGCCGTCGATCTCGGCGGTGATGCTGCCAGCCGACGGCCGCACAATGCCCATCACACTCTTCAGCAGCGTGCTCTTGCCGTTGCCGTTGGTGCCGAGCAGCGCCACGGTTTCGCCCGAGCCGATGCACAGCGACACGTCGTGCAGTACGCTCACCGCGCCGTAGCCGGCATCGAGACCGGAAATGGCAAGGCTACTCGCCAAGATACGCCCGCACGACATCGGGGTCGCGCACCACATCGGCCGGGTCGCCGTCGGCGATCTTGCGTCCCGCCACCAGCACAACCAGGCGGTGGGAGAAGTGCATCACCGCGCGCATGATGTGTTCGATCAGGATCACCGTCACGCCCTGTTCATTCAGCCGGATCAGCAGCGCGAGGATGTCGTCCACCTCGTTGTGCGACAGTCCGGCCATCGCCTCATCGGCAATCAGCAGGCGCGGCGCCGACGCCATTGCGCGCGCCAGTTCCAACTTGCGCATTTCGATCTGCGTCAAATCGCGCGGCAGGTGCGTGGACTTGTCGGCGAGGCCGACCATGTGCAGCAGTTCCTCGCAGCGCTCGTCGATGGCATGCGCGCCGAGCGTCGGGCCGGGACGCGCATTCACCGCATAGAGCAGCGGGATGCGCAGATTCTCGGCGAGTGACAGCGTGTTGAACGGCCGCGGCAACTGGAACGTGCGCGCCATCCCTAGCCGCGTGCGTTCATGCGCGGACAGGCCGTCGAGCATTTGACCGGCGAAGCGGACGCCGCCCATTTCGTGGCGCAGCGTGCCGCACATGCAGTTCACCAGGGTGCTCTTGCCCGAACCGTTGGGGCCGATCAGGCCGACGCGTTCGCCATCGCGGACCGCTAGTTCGATCGCCTCCAACGCGACAAATCCGCCGAAGCGCTTGCCCAGACCCGATACCTCGAGCAGCACGCTATCAGCTTTTATCGTCATGGTCCGGCTTGACCCGGCCATCTGCGAACCTGGCCAGACGGCCAGGTCAAGTCTGGCCATGACGGTAGGGGGCGTGGGCGTTTCATGCCGCCTCTCGCTTTCTGCCGCTCCGGAACCGCAGCAATCCCAAAATGCCATTCGGTGCGACGATGACGAAGCCCACCAGCATCAGCCCAACGATCAGCAGGTTCAGCGCAGACGAGATCGTCACCGTTGCCACCTGCTGCAGCGTGCCCAACAGCACCGCGCCGATCACCGGACCAAGCCAACTCGACGTCCCGCCCACAAGCGGCATCGCCACGCCGTTCACCGCGTACGCCAGGTTGAACCCCGAGGCTGGATCAAGATACGTCACATAGTACGGCAGTGGCGCACCGGCCATTCCCATGAAGGCGCCGGACAACGTCGTCGCCAGCAGCTTCAACCGCAGCGTCGGCACGCCCGATGCCTCGGCCGCCAGTTCATCGTCGCGGATCGTGGCGAAGCCGTAACCTAGACGCGAGCGTTCGATGGCGCGTGCGGTGGCCAAAACGATCACCACCAGCGCCAGCATGATCAGGAACAGATATTGGATATAATCGATGCCGAACAACGGCGTCGTCGCCGGCCGCACGATGTAGGCGCCGCGCGAGCCACCCACGAAATTCCAGTTCGTGATCAACGTCTGCGCCACAACGGCGAGCGCCAGTGTGGCAATGGAGAAGAACGCACCGCGCAACCGCAGCGTGAGATAGCCGGTGCCAAGCCCGACGATCCCAGACACCAGACCACCGATCGGCATCATGAGCGGCAACGGCAGCGAGGTCAGCTTGTGCAGAGCAACCGTCGTGTAGGCGCCAAGCGCAAAGAACGCCGCGGTGCCGAAATTCACGTAGCCGGTATAGCCGCCCAGGATATTCCACGCGGTCGCCAGCGCGATGTATTGCAGAACGACATAGCCGGCGAAGAACACGTAGGCATTGTCGATCAGGCGCGCGACGCCGAACACGATGGCAGCGGCGATCAGCAGCCACAGGAAAAACTTCGGTCCGTTCACGCGTCAGCGGCCGAAGATGCCGGCCGGCCGCACGGCGAGCGTGACCAGCAGAAATCCAAATGCCACAGCCGGCGACCAGGACGGCCCATAGAATGTGGAAGTCAGGCTTTCGACGATCCCCAATGTCATCGCCGCGACCACCGTGCCGGCAAAGCTCCCCATGCCGCCCAGCACGCAGATGGCGAACACACGCCCGATATAGTCCCGCCCGATCGACGGCTCGACCGGCTGGATAACGATCAGCACCGCGCCTGCAATCGAGGCGGTTGCGATCGACAGACCGAACGCGATGCGCTTGATCCGCGTCGGGTTGGCCGCCATCAGCCGCAATGCAAGCTGATCCTGCGCCACGGCAAGGATCGCGCGTCCCAGAAAGGTGCGCGACATGAACAGCTGCAGCCCGCCGATCATGATCAGCGCGACCACGCAGGGCACCAGTAGTCGGAGCGGCAGATCGACAATCCCGAGATGCAGGCTGGCTCCGATATACGGCGCCTCGACCAGCCGATAGTCCACGCCGAACACCAGCACGAGCGTGACCTCGGTGATGAACAGCAGTCCGAAGAAGAACGCGAGCCCGCGCAGAGCTTCGTCGCCGCGACGTTCGAAGGCGACGTAATAGACCTGATAGACGCCGGCCCCCAGCAGATAAAATGCCGGCAGCGCAATCACGCTTGCCAGGATCGGATCCATCCCCAGCATCGAATTTGCGATGTAGGCGATATAGGAGCCGAGGATGATGAAGGCGGGGTGTGCGATGTTGACGATGTCGAGCATGCCGAACGAGATCGACACGCCGATCGTCACCGCCGCGTAGAAGCCGCCGAGCAACAGCCCGGACACGACAGCGTTGCCCAGGAGATCCAGAGACATTTCCATCCTGTCCGGCACTTTGGCCGAAGCATCAGGCCTTGGCTAGGCTGTTGCGGGTGAAACCGTCGGCGCTTCAGGCGCGACGGGCTGAATCCAACGGGATGACGTTGTCGGCCGTCCCGGCAAGCGCCTTGGTTAGCTGCATCGCCAGCTCCGACTGAAGATATGGCTTGGCCAATCGCGGCAATCCGGGATCCTCGCCATTCGGCAGTTCAGCGTAGCCGGTGGCCAGGATGATCGGCAGGCTTGGCCAGTGCTGCCTGATCTGACGCGCCAGCTCGCTGCCGGTCATGCCAGGCATGGCATGATCGGTCACCACGACATCCACCTTGGCACCAAGGCGCAGCATGTCCAGTGCGCGCGCACCCGACGGGGCCTCGATCACCAGATGGCCAAGATCCTCCAGCATCGCAGCCGTGCTGGAGGCAATCAGCGGGTCGTCGTCCACCACAAGAACGCGGCGCGGTATGGCCGCATCGTCAAACAGCACGCCAGGCCGTGACGATTCCGCCATTGCGGCGACCTCGCCGACCGGCAGCCAGATTTCCACCGTGGTCCCGACGCCCTGCCGGCTGGTCATCCGCATCGCGCCACCCGATTGGGCCGCTACGCCATCCACCATCGACAAGCCAAGCCCGGTTCCCTTGCCGGAGCCTTTGGTGGTGAAAAACGGTTCGGCCGCGCGCTTCAGCGTCGCCTCGTCCATGCCATCTCCGGTGTCCGACACGAAAAGGCAGACATAGCGCCCCACCCGCAGGCCCGAGGGGCCGTCAGGGCCGCTCGCCGCGCAATATCCACCGATGACAAGCCGCCCGCCATGCGGCATCGCGTGACGCGCGTTCAGCGCAAGGTTCAGCAACGCCAACTCAAGTTGACTAGGATCGACGCGGATCGGCGGCAGATCCGGACGATATTCGGTGGCGATCTGGATGGTCGGTCCCAGCGTGCGCCGCAGCATTTCCTCCATGCCATCGACCAGTCGCCGAAGGTCCACCGTCTCCGGTCGCAGTTCCTGCCGGCGCGCAAAGGCGAGCATGCGCTTGGTCAACGTGGCGCCGCGATCGGCGCCCTGCATCGCACCATCGACCAGACCCAAAAGCCGCGCATCGTCCGGCAAACGTTTGCGCAACAACTGCAAATTGCCGAGGACCACCATGAGAAGGTTGTTGAAGTCGTGCGCCACGCCACCGGTGAGCTGGCCAAGACTTTCCAGCTTCTGCATTTCGTGCACCTGAGCAAGTGCCGCCTCGCGTTCACGCGTACGCTCCTCGACGCGATGCTCCAGGTCAACGTTTGCCTGCGCCAGTTCCGCCGTGCGTTCCTCCACACGCCGTTCCAGTTCGCTGTTCAACTGTTCGAGCAGACGGGTCTTGCGATACAGGTCCGCAAACACCCGCACCTTGGCGCGCAGAAGTTCCGGCACCACGGGAACCGGCACGTAGTCAACGGCACCCGCCTCGTAGCCGCGCAACAGGTCGAACTCGCTCATGTGGATGGCCGAGACGAAAATGATCGCGATACGCTGGAACCGCGGATGTTCGCGGATCATCGCCGCCAGTTCGAACCCGTCGAGGTCCGGCATGACAACGTCGATCAGCACGACGGCGATCTCGGTTTTCAAAAGGTGCTGGAGCGCCTCGTTGGCGGAGTTTGCCTTGATGAGGTTTTCCCCCAGTCCGGACAGGATCACCTCATAGCTCAGCAGTTTCGCCGGCTGGTCATCGACCAGCAGGATGTTGACCTTGTCGCCTGGGCTCACGGTCGCGTCTCCATCCTCAGCGATGCAGCCAGATGCGCAGTGCCGACAGCAACTGTTCGGTGTTGACCGGCTTGGCCAGGTAATCCGATGCACCGGCTTCCAGGCACTTCTCTCGATCGCCTTTCATCGCCTTGGCGGTCAACGCGATGATCGGCAATCGGCGGAACGCAGGATTGGCGCGGATCACCTCCATCGTTTGATAGCCGTCCATTTCCGGCATCATGATGTCCATCAGACAGATCGCAATGCCGGGTGTTGACTGTACCAGTTCGATCGCCTCGCTGCCGGTTGTGGCGGTCAGCACTTCCATGCCGCGCCGCTCCAGCACCGAACTCAGCGCGAAGATGTTGCGTGCATCGTCGTCCACCAGCAGAACCTTCTGGCCCACCAGGTTCTCGTCGGAGCTGTGCAGCTTCTCCAGCATGCGCTGCTTGTCCGTCGGAAGGTCGGACACCACGCGATGCAGGAACAGCGCCGTCTCGTCGAGCAGGCGCTCGGGCGATTCGACGCCCTTTACCACGACGCTGCGAGCCATGGTGTGAAGCTGCGCGTCCTCCTCCGGCGACAGCTCGCGTCCGGTGAACACCACGACAGGCACGTTCACCAACGCGTCGTCGTCGCGGATTCGTTCCAGCACCTCGAAGCCCGACATGTCGGGCAGGCGCAGGTCGAGCACCACGCAATCGGACGGATCATCACGCAACGCAGCGATCGCCGCGCAGCCGGTCTCCACCGTGGCGATGTCGATATCGTCGTGCCCGAGCAGTTCGGTGATGGACAGCCGTTCGGCGGCGTTGTCCTCCACCACAAGCAGGCGCTTGCGGCGCGGCTTCACATAGTCGGTGATCTTGGTGAGCGCCTCCTGCAGTCCCTCGGTAGTGGTCGGCTTGGTCATGAATGAGAACGCGCCGCGCGCAAGGCCATGCTGGCGATCTTCATCGAGCGTGACGATCTGCACCGGGATGTGCCGCGTCATCGGGTTTTGCTTGAGCTGGCTGAGTACCGTCCAGCCAAGCATGTCGGGCAGGAACACGTCGAGCGACACCGCGCTGGGCTGGTAATCGCGCGCCAGCGCCAGCGCATCGGCGCCGCGCATCGCGACGAGCACCTTCAACCCATGATCGCGCGCCAGATCGACCAGCACGCGCGCATAGTGCGGATCGTCCTCGACGATCAGCAGCACGGCATCCCCTGGCGCGATGCTCTGCCTGTCATCGGCCACCTGCTCCAGCGGTCGTTCGACCAGCCGCACCGGGCCGGGAAGAGCGACGTCCACCTGCGGCGATGATCCGATGTCCAGCAACCGGTTGGCCATCGCCGGGCCGATATAGACAAGCGGCAGATAGAGCGTGAACGTGCTGCCCACGCCCGGCCTGCTGCGCAACTGGATCTCGCCGCCGAGCAGGTTGGACAGCTCGCGGCTGATCGCAAGGCCAAGGCCCGTGCCGCCGTATTTGCGGCTGGTGGACGCATCTGCCTGCTGGAACGCCTCGAAGATGATGCGCTGCTTTTCCGCCTGGATGCCGATGCCCGTATCGGCGACTTCGAACGCCACTACGGTCGGCGCGTGCCCCAGCACCGGATGATCCGCGGACCAGCCACCCGTCACGGCGGAAATGCCCAGTCGCACGCCACCATGTTCGGTAAACTTGAACGCATTTGACAACAGATTCTTCAGCACCTGTTGCAGGCGCTTGCTGTCGGTTGTGATGCTCCGCAGCACCGGATCGACCTGCACGTCGAACGACAGTCCGCGGCTTTCCGCTTCATGGCGGAACGGCCGCGTCACGGTCTCCTGCAGGTTCGCCAGGAACAGCTCCTCTGCATCCACCGACATGGTGCCGGATTCGATCTTCGACAGGTCCAGGATGTCGCTGATCAGGTTGAGCAGGTCGGTGCCCGCGCCGTGGATCGTACGGGCAAACTCGACCTGACGCGGCGTCAGATTGCCGTCCGGGTTGTCGCCCAGCTGCTGGCCGAGGATCAGGATCGAATTCAAGGGCGTGCGCAGCTCGTGCGACATGTTGGCGAGGAATTCGGACTTGTACTTGGATGTCAGCGCGAGTTCCGCCGCCTTCTCCTCCACCGCGCGCCGGGCCTGTTCAATCTCCTGGTTCTTGCGCTCCACTTCGACATTTTGTTCGGCGAGCTGCTGCGCCTTCTGTTCCAGCTGCTCGTTGGTCTGTTGGAGCTCACGCTGACGGGTCTGCAGCTCGGTGGCGAGCTGCTGCGACTGCTTCAGCAGGCCTTCGGTCTGCATCGTGGCCTCGATCGAATTCAGCACGATGCCGATGCCGGCGGTGAGCTGCTCAAGGAACGATATCTGCAGATTGGTGAACGAGCCGACCGATCCAAGTTCGATCACCGCCTTTACCTGACCTTCGTACAGCACCGGCAGCACGACCACGTTGTTCGGCGCGACCTCGAACAGGCCGGAGCGGATCGGCACCACGTTCGCGGGGAGGTTGGTGATCAGCAGCCGTCTGCCATCGACGGCGCACTGGCCGATCAGGCCCTGCCCCATATGCAAATGCTCGAGATGTCCCGCCTTGCCATCGTCGGCATAGGCGGCCAGCAACTCGAGGTGTGGGCTCTCTTCCTGGTCAACCAGGTAGATCACGCCGTTCTGTGCATCGACCAGCGGCGCAAGTTCAGACAGCAGCATGCGTCCGACGGTCGCCAGATCGCGCTGGCCCTGAAGCATGTTGGTGAACCGCGCAAGGTTGGTCTTCAACCAGTCCTGCTCGGTATTGCGGTCGGTCGTGAGCCGCAGGTTGTCGATCATCGTGTTGAGATTGTCTTTCAGCTCCGCCACCTCGCCGAGCGCCTCGACCTGGATCGATCGCGTCAAATCGCCCTTGGTGACCGCGGTTGCGACCTCCGCGATGGCGCGCACCTGCGTCGTCAGATTCGCAGCCAGCAGGTTCACGTTGCCGGTCAAATCCTTCCAGGTGCCGGTAGCGCCCGGCACATTCGCCTGGCCCCCCAGCCGGCCTTCCACGCCGACCTCGCGCGCCACCGTCGTCACTTCATCGGCGAAGGTGGCGAGCGTGTTGGTCATGTTGTTGATGGTTTCCGCCAGCGCCGCGACCTCGCCCTTCGAAGCCATCGTCAGGTTCTGCTTCAGGTCGCCGTTCGCGACGGCGGTGACAACCTTCACAATGCCGCGCACCTGCTCGGTGAGGTTGGCAGCCATCACATTCACGGTGTCGGTCAGGTCCTTCCAGGTGCCGGCAACCCCCGGCACCTGCGCCTGACCGCCAAGCTTTCCTTCGGTTCCCACCTCGCGCGCCACACGCGTCACTTCGCCGGCGAAGGCGTTGAGCTGATCGACCATCGTGTTGATCGTATTCTTCAGCTCCAGGATTTCGCCCGACACGTTCACCGTGATCTTGCGCGACAGATCGCCGCGCGCCACCGCTGTGGTGACTTCGGCAATATTGCGCACCTGCGTGCTGAGGTTCGCCGCCAGCAGATTGACGTTGTCGGTCAAATCCTTCCACGTGCCGCCGACCCCGGGCACCACGGCCTGCCCACCCAACCGTCCTTCCGTGCCGACCTCCCGCGCCACACGCGTCACCTCGCCGGCGAAGGAACGCAGCTGCTCCACCATCGTGTTCAGCGTCTCCTTCAGCAGCAGGATCTCGCCGCGCACGTCCACCGTGATCTTCTTTGACAAATCGCCGTTGGCAATCGCAGTCGCCACCTCGGCAATGTTGCGTACCTGACCGGTCAGGTTCGACGCCATGAAGTTGACATTGTCGGTCAGGTCCTTCCACGTGCCCGCAACACCCGCCACCGCCGCCTGACCGCCCAGCTTGCCCTCGGTGCCAACCTCGCGCGCCACGCGCGTCACTTCGGAGGCGAACGCATTGAGCTGATCCACCATCGTGTTGATGGTGTTCTTCAGTTCCAGGATTTCGCCCTTCACGTCCACGGTGATCTTGCGACCCAGATCGCCGCGCGCCACCGCCGTGGTAACCTCGGCAATATTGCGCACCTGCGCCGTCAGGTTCGACGCCATCGAATTGACGTTGTCGGTCAAATCCTTCCAGGTGCCCGCAACACCCGGCACCTGCGCCTGCCCACCCAGCCGTCCTTCCGTGCCGACCTCGCGCGCCACGCGCGTCACCTCGCCGGCAAACCGGTTGAGCTGATCGACCATCGTGTTCAGCGTCTCCTTCAACTGAAGGATTTCGCCACGGACGTTGACGGTGATCTTGCGCGACAGATCGCCGTTCGCGATCGCCGTCGCCACCTCGGCGATGTTGCGCACCTGACCGGTCAAATTCGACGCCATGGAGTTCACGCTGTCGGTCAAATCCTTCCACGTGCCGCCGACCCCGGGCACATTCGCCTGACCGCCCAGACGCCCGTCGGTGCCGACCTCGCGTGCCACACGCGTCACCTCACCGGCGAACGCATTGAGCTGATCGACCATCGTGTTGATGGTCTCCTTAAGCTGCAGAATCTCGCCCGACACATTGACCGTGATCTTCTTCGACAGGTCGCCCTGCGCCACCGCCGTCGCGACCTCGGCGATGTTGCGCACCTGGCCCGTCAGGTTGGACGCCATCGAGTTCACGCTGTCGGTCAGATCCTTCCACGTGCCCGCAACGCCGGACACCTGCGCCTGTCCACCGAGCCGACCTTCGGTGCCGACCTCGCGCGCCACGCGCGTCACCTCGCCGGCAAAGCGGTTGAGCTGATCGACCATCGTGTTGATGGTCTCCTTCAGCTGCAGGATCTCGCCCGACACGTTCACCGTGATCTTCTTCGACAGATCGCCGTTGGCGATCGCGGTGGAGACCTCGGCGATATTGCGCACCTGTGCCGTCAGGTTGGATGCCATCGAGTTCACGCTCTCGGTCAGGTCCTTCCATGTGCCGGCCACGCCAAGCACATTCGCCTGCCCGCCCAGAACGTCCTTCGGTTCCCACCTCGCGCGCCACGCGCGTCACCTCGCCGGCAAACGCGTTGAGCTGATCGACCATCGTGTTGATGGTCTCCTTCAACTGCAGGATTTCTCCCGACACGTTCACCGTGATCTTCTTCGACAGATCGCCGCCGGCGATCGCGGTGGCCACCTCGGCGATGTTGCGCACCTGTGCCGTCAGGTTGCCCGCCATCGAGTTGACGTTGTCGGTCAGGTCCTTCCAGGTACCGCCGACACCCGGCACCACCGCCTGTCCGCCAAGCTTGCCGTCGGTGCCGACCTCGCGCGCCACACGCGTCACCTCGGAGGCGAACGCGTTCAGCTGATCAACCATCGTGTTGATGGTGTCCTTCAACTCGAGGATTTCGCCCCGCACATCCACGGTAATCTTGCGCGACAGATCACCGCGCGCCACCGCTGTCGTCACCTGCGCGATGTTGCGCACCTGGTCGGTCAGGTTGCCGCACATTGCGTTCACGCTGTCGGTCAGGTCCTTCCACGTGCCGGCCACGCCGGGCACCACCGCCTGGCCGCCGAGCTTTCCTTCAGTGCCGACCTCGCGCGCCACGCGCGTCACTTCCGAGGCAAACGATCGCAGCTGATCCACCATCGTGTTGATGGCTTCCTTCAGTTGCAGAATCTCGCCGCGCACATCCACGGTGATCTTCTTCGACAGATCGCCATTCGCCACTGCGATCGTAACATCGGCGATGTTGCGAACCTGCGCCGTCAGGTTGGACGCCATCGAGTTCACCGATTCCGTCAGGTCCTTCCAGACGCCGGTGACCTCGCGCACCTGCGCCTGGCCGCCGAGCTTGCCGTCGGTGCCAACCTCGCGCGCCACACGCGTCACTTCCGACGTGAATACGGACAACTGCTTGATCATCGTGTTGACGATCGTCGCCAGCCGCAGAAATTCCCCTTGCAGCGGTCGGCCGTCGACATCCAGCCGTACCGTCTGCAGCAGGTCGCCCTGTGCCACCGCGGTGATGGCGTGCGTGACCGCGGTCGTCGGCCACAGCAGATCGTCGATCAGGTTGTTGACGGATGTCTCCATCTCGCCCCACGAACCGCTCTGCAGGCCGAACCTGACCCTTGTGCGTGTCTTTCCCTCGCGGCCTACAACCTGACCGACATGCTCCAACTCGGAGGCCATCCGCTCGTTGGCCGCGGCGATCTCGTTGAACGTATCCGCGATCTTGCCTTCGAGCCCGGTCTGGTCGGTTGGCAGGCGCACCGAAAAGTCGCCGATCCGCATGGCCTGCAGCGCGTGCAGCAACTCGTGCATGCCGAATTCGCGGCCGTTGAGGTGGCCATTGGTTCCGCCGTTGACGTGCGCCTTGGTCTCCCCGTCGGTCGCGGCCTCCGCCGGGAAGGCACCAGCGATGGTCGCATCGGCCCGGTTCGGCGACGGTTTGCTGACAGCACTGTTGTCGTTCAGATCCATGGGGTCGCTCCTCGAGGCCGATACGTCTGGGCAACGGCTGTGGCGTCCAGCATTATTTTCCGGAAGGCTCCGGCGTCCACTCCCATTCAGGTCATCACCGGAGCAAGGGGCGGACCGATGCCCTGCGCCACTCCAATCGAGTTGCGGCGGTAACCGAGCCAATCGGCCGCCGCCCGATTGAAGGGGCCAAGGCTTGATCAGCGAAAAATTGTGATACCGGGATTCTGACGGGGGCGTCGCGACGTTCTGGAACGAGAATTATCGATAAGATTGGCATGCGCGCGGTTCCCGCCTTCACCAATTATTGACACGGCCCAGCCGGCTGGCCGCCCCCCGATGGGACGGCCACGGCGCCGAGGCTCAGCGAATGAAACCTTCCAGCTCGTTCTTAGCCCAGGCGATCACTTCCTTGTTCGATTGGCCGGAATGGACCCTGGCCAACATCGCGGGATGAATTGCCCGCGCGTACATCTGCGCGGCAATGTCCGGCGGCGCGGGCCAGGCGGTGATGTTCTCATGTGCATCGTGCCAGGGCCGCATCGGATAGTTGTAAACCGTGCCCTTCGGTGGCTCGACGTCGGACCAGATCTCGAAGTCGGACATGCTGATCAGCGGCGGCAGGTCGTAGCCGTTCGCTGCGGTATCGCGTTCCTGCACCTGCGGACGCTCCTGAAGGTATTGCGCCAGCTCCTTCGCCGCCGTCTTGTTGGTCCCGAACTCCCAGACGCCGAAGAAGCAGTAGTTGTAGGGGTTGAACCGGCCCTTCGGACCCGCCGGACACGGGAAGGTCCAGCAATCCTCGGCGACCTTGGGCGCATCGCGCTTGGCGACCGACCACGCCGACGGCGGGTTCATGATCAATGCACTCTGCCCCGAGATCAGCGCCCGGTTGTTCGATGCATCGTCATAGCTCACCGTATCAGGCGGCAGGAACGTGGCGAGTTTGCGGGCGTAGTCCAGCAGTTGGTTCATCGCATCGGAGTCAACGGTGATCTCACCCTTGGCATTCACCAGCTCGGCACCGAACGCGGAATAGATGATGCCGGTATTGTTGACGGAGTCACCGGTCTGCCCCAACCCCAGACCAAACGCGAAACCCGCCTTTTGACACGCCTCGGCTGCCTTCAGAAACGTGTCGTACGTCCAGCTGGCCGCAGCCGACGGGTCCGACTTGTGCGCGGGATACATCGCCAGGACGTTGATGCCGGCATGCTGCTTCAACAGGCTGATCCGCCCGCAGCAGTTCAGGTTCAGTGTGCCGGTGCTGGAGGGCAGCGCCCGCCAATGCCCTTTGATCTTCGACAGGTACTCGTGGATCGGGCCGTACTGACCGTATTGCCCGGTCATCGCCTTCACCACATCGTCTACCGGCTCGAGCTGATCGGCGTAGGTGTTCACCTCCCAATTGTAGAACGGCAGGAAGTCATGCCCCGTTCGCGCCTGCGCCTCGGCGGCCTGCGTGATCTGGATCTTGCTGCCATTCGAGGTGATGAAGTCGACCGTCACATCGACCTTGTTCTTGTCGGCCCACGCCTGGACCTGTTTTTTCATCGCATCGTTGGCCGGCGCCACCCAGTGGTCCCAGAAGCCGACTGTCAGCTTGCCGGCGGCGCCGGCGGTGCGGATATGCACCAGCGGCAACGCGGCTGCCGCCGCCCCCAACTGCAAGGCGTTGCGACGCGTCAAGCGGCGCGATCTGTTCATGGCATACACTCCCTGTGCGGTCGCGGCGATGACCGCGACCATCGTTGATTTCCCGGGCCTTTCCCGGGTCTTCGCGGACCGAAGCCCGCGCCGAAGCCACCTGCGGCAGCCCGTCCCGACGGCTGGCCGGGCCGGGCCGCCACAAGAGTGCGTGCAAATTATCATCCCAACCGGCGCGGCAGGCGAGCGATTTTTGCGCGCGGCTCAGATCGGCGCTGGACGTTGCGATCAACCAGTCCGTCCCGATGATCGAAAATGCTGCACATGCCGCTGGGCTTCCACGACTTGGTCGGAGTGCGTGCCCCTCTGGCGCTCCACCGTGCAGTTCTGTGGCATGCCGTCGGACCTGGCATCGGGCGCAGCCGGCGGTCTGCTGGAAACTGCCCCGATCCCGCGCAGCCTGGCCCGGTGCATGAAACCTGGCCCGGCCTTACCGGCGCACCAGCGGGCCATATATAGGTGCCACGGGATGCCGGTACGAGGAGCGCTGAGATGCGTGGACGACTGTTTCGCGGCGCGGCAATGATCACGGCTCTGTCTCTGGCCGCGCCGCCGCTATCGCTCGCCCAGCCGGCCGAACCGGCCGGACCGGCGGAGCAGTCCGCGCAGACCGGGCAGACTGAAGCCAGTCAGTTCAATGCCGAGCAACTCGACGCGCTGCTGGCGCCGGTCGCGCTGTATCCGGATGCCCTGCTGATGCAGGTCCTGATGGCATCGACGTTTCCGTTGCAGGTGGTCGAGGCATCGCGCTGGTTCAACGAACTGGGTCACGACAACCTTCAAGGCGATGCACTGGCACAGGCGCTTGAAACGCTTCCCTGGGATCCGAGCGTAAAATCGCTCGTGCCGTTCCCGCAGGTGGTGGCAATGCTGAACAGCGATCTCGAATGGATGCAGCAGCTTGGCTACGCATTTGCCACCCAGCAGGCCGATGTGATGACCTCCGTCCAGCGGCTGCGCCATCAGGCGCAGGCGAGCGGCACCTTGAAGACGACCGAGCAGCAGCGCGTGGTCGAGGAGAACGACGCGATCGCCATCGAGCCGGCGAACCCGCAGGTGGTCTATGTGCCGGTGTACAATCCCACGATCGTCTATGGCGTCTGGCCGTATCCGGTATATCAGCCTGTGTATATTCCGCCGCCGTTCGGCTATGTACCGGACAGCGCGTTCATCGGCGGATTTGCATTTGCAACCGGCGTGGTCGTTGTCGGCTCGCTGTTTGGGTTTGCCCGGCCGCGATGGCATCACCGCGAGGTCCACATCGATACGGACCGCTTCAACCGCATCAACGTGAACCGGACCGCGACGCAGTCCGAAGTCTGGCGTGCACCGGCCGCCGGCATGGTCGGCCGTCCGATGGTCCCGCCCACCGGTCCGGTCGGTTCTGGTCCGCGCCCGGCGCCGATGCCGGCGAACGCAATGGGTGTGCCGAATGTGCAGGCGCCGAACTTCCCGGTGAACAGGTCGATGGAGCCGTCGTTCCGTCCGCCGGTCAATCAGTGGAGCCGGCCGACGCAACCGGTGGCCCGCCCGCCCGTCAATCAGTGGAACCGGCCGATGCAGCCGGTCGTGCGTCCGCCTCCCGCCGTGCAACGGCCAGCCGTTCCCCAGCACGGCGGTCCACCGCAGCGATCGGAATCCGTGCAACCGGACCGCCGGCGCGCCTTTGCGATGCACTGATTTGCGAACACCGCGGATTTGCGAACACCGCGGCAATACGGTGGCAGATGTTTGACAGCCTCAATCGTCGTCAATTCGCGGCCGTGGACCCCTGAACACAAACCTGCTGTGATCGCCAAGCTCACGTGGGACAGAGGAACTTCTCCGATGACGATCATCGATTTGCAGGTCCATGCCTATGAGGCGAACACGGCAAGGCGCCCGTGGCACAGCGTGCCGAACTGGCCCGATCATGTCACCGGTGACGAGATGGTGGCGGCAATGGACAAGGTCGGCGTCGACGGCGCGATCTTCATCTCCGCCTTCGGCCTCTACCAGTACGACGCCAGTTATGCGGTGGAGGTGCAACGGGCCCATCCCGACCGGTTCGCCATCGTCAAGCCGGTCAACCCCGACGATCCGGCGGTGGCGGATGTCATCGGTGACTGGAAGCAGACGCCGGGCGCGGTCGGCGTCCGCATCATGCTGCCGAAGGAGGCGGGGCGCGAGGCGACCGACCCGGGCCTCGACCGGATCCTGCGTGCGGCCGCTCGTCACGATCTTCCGGTCAACGTCCTGTTCTGGGGCAATCTGGACGTGGGCACCGCGCTTATTGATCGGCATCCCGACACGCGCTTCATCATCGACCATCTGGGCATCCTGCAGCCGCGCGTGCCGCCCGCGCCGCCGGAGCCCTGGGCTGACCTGCCGAAGGTGCTGGCACTTGCCAAACGCCCGAACGCGGTGATCAAGGTCAGCGGCGCCTGCACGCTGTCCCAGAAGCCGTATCCGTTTCCGGACATTTGGGATCCGCTTGCCCGCGTGTTCGATGCCTGGGGTTTCGATCGCTGCCTGTGGGGCACGGACTGGACGCGCGCGTTCGCTGTCGTCAACTTCGAACAGGCCGTCGAGCCGTTTCTTCGCACCGATCGGCTGAACGACACCGAGCGGGCAATGCTCATGGGCGGGGCCTGCGCCAAGGCTTACGGCTGGTCGCCGCGGAAGGTTTAATGCATTCCGTGTGAGTCGTCGCGGTGACGCGGCAGCATCTGCGAATACCGCAGGCGGCCGCGCCTTACCTGTCCCAAATCGGACTGCCGTGGCAGACATTTGACGCGAACAGGCCATAGCCCGACCCAGGGAACACCAGGTCGAGTTGAAGACACTCGGCGTCGCGACGAAGCGGCTCGGATTCTGCCAGCACAGAGGAAAGACGTGGATGCCGACCTGCGTCGGCATGACGATGTGGAAGCGACCGTTGCATCACGTGGAGCACTTATTTCCCAGCAAATCCTTGGTACTCCCAGTGTGAATCCGACGGGGTGACGCGGCAGTGTTACCGATCTTGCCGAACGCACCGGAGGGTGGCTATCGTTGTGCCAAGAAGCCTTGACGGGCCAGACATATGGGAAATGTCGCTTAGAAGGGCGCGTGCCACCTGGCATTGCGCGGCGCGCTCCGGCGGAGCTTCAGGCTGCTACGATCCGTGCCGAGACCAACGTCTCAAAGTCACAACAAGAAAATGCGGGAGGCGCCATGCGCCGTCGCGAGCTGTTGAAGGCCATACCGCTGCTGATGACCCCCTCGCTGGCACGCGCAGATACACTGCCGCTGCGGTTCATCCCGAACGCGAATCTCACAGCGCTCGATCCAATATGGACCACCGCCTTGGTCGCCCAGGCGCATGGTTATCTGGTTTACGATACGTTGTACGGGATCGACGCCAGCAATAAGCTGCAGCCGCAGATGTGCGCGGGGCACGACGTCTCGGCCGACGCGTTGACCTGGACGTTCACGTTGCGCGACGGGCTTACATTCCACGACGGGGAAAAGGTCCTGGCGAAGGACTGCGTGATGTCGCTGAAGCGCTGGGCCTCGCGCAACTCGTTCGGTCAGCAATTGACAAGGGTGGCGAATGAAATCGTTGCCGTCGACGACCGGCGTTTCCAGATCCGGCTGAATAGGCCGTTTCGTCAGATGCTCTATGGTCTTGGCGCGCGAAGCTGCTTCATGATGCCCGAGCGCATGGCGAAGACGCCGGCCTCCGAGCAGGTCAAGGAAACGATCGGATCGGGACCGTTTCGGTTCCTGCCAGGCGAGTGGGTGTCCGGCGCGCGCGCGGCCTACGCACGCTTCGATGGCTACGTGCCGCGTCATGAGCCGCCGAGTTTCTACGCCGGTGGGAAGGTGGCGCATTTCGAGAGGGCCGAATGGATCGTGCAGCCCGACTTTGCGACCGCCGCCGCCGCCTTGCAGACGGGCGAGGTCGATTGGGTCGAGCAGCCGCTGATCGACCTCTGCCCGATGCTGCGGACGGTGCCCGACGTGGTGGTCGCGGTGAACGATCCCTTTGGATGGCAGCCGATCATCGCGCTCAACCACCTGAGCACGCCGTTCGAAAATCCGAAACTGCGGCGCGCACTGCTGCCGGCGCTCGACCAGAAGGCCTTTGTCACGGCGGTGATCGGCGAGCAGGCTGAGCTCGGTCACGTGCCTGGCGGTTATTTCGCCGATGGCCAGCCGATGGCGACTCACGCCGGACTCGAGGTGCTTACCCGGCCGCGCGACATCCGGCTGGCGAAGCAACTTGTGTCCGAGTCAGGTTATCGCGGTGAAGCGGTCGTGTTGCTGTCCGCCAGCGATCGTCCCGTCTACAGCGCGGTGGCGCAGGTAACCCGCGCGCTGTTTGAGACGCTTGGTCTGACCGTGGACTTCCAGGCGATGGACTGGGGTTCGGTGGTCACGCGGCGGACCAGTCAGAACCCGACGGACAAGGGCGGCTGGAGCGCGTTCATTACCGCCTTGGATGGCGTCACCGTGTCCAATCCCGGCGGCAACTTCGCGTTGCGGGGCAACGGCAAAAAAGCCTGGTTTGGCTGGCCAACGGATGAAAAGCTGGAATCACTGCGCGATGCCTGGTTCGACGCCCCAGACCTGCCATCACAAAAAGCACTCGCCGAGCAAATTCAGCTTCGGGGCCTGGAGATTTTGCCCTACATCCCGCTTGGCCAGATTTTCCAGCCAACCGCGTTCCGCTCGAACATCACAGACATCGTGAAGTCGATGTACCCGTTGTTCTGGGGCGTACGCCGGGCCTAGCAGCATCGCCGGCAGGCCGATGCGCTCCGTTGACTCCGCCCAGACCGTCTTTCACCATCCCCGAGGCACTTTTCAGCATCGGACCACACGCCCCATGAGCCCGTCGGACGCTGCGTGGCGCCAACTGATCTCCGCATTGCACGCGTCCGGCCGCAAGGCTGCACTCGCGATCACCGGGGGCGGCAGTGGAGCGGTCGGTGGACTGCTGCGTGTTCCCGGCGGCTCTCGGCTGCTGATCGAGGCACAGGTTCCCTACGACGCACTGGCGCTTGCGGCATTTCTCGGCTTTGCACCGGAACAGGCGTGCAGCGCCGATACCGCAATCGCGATGGCACGCAGCATCCGGGCACGCGCAGCCAGGCTGATGTCGGCGGGCACCGATCCGATTGGCCTCGGCGCGACGGCCGCACTGGTGAGCGATCGCCCGCGCAAGGGCGAGCATCGATTTCACATCGCATTCGCCAACTCTGCCCGCACCGCGCACTGCACTGGCGTGCTGGCAAAGGGCCGACGTGATCGCGCCGCTGAGGAAGACCTCGTGTCGCGCGCGATCGTCCTGTGGCTGGCCCACGCATGTGGGATTACCGCACCGTCGCCACGCAACCTGCTCGATCCAGACGAACATTTCTCCGAAATGGTCATCGCGACTGTCGACGCTATCGATCAGCTCCTGGCGGGCGAGGTCGATCGCGTCACCGTTCAGCCCGACGGCCAGGTGATGCTGTCAGCGCCGTGTCCTCCCGTGCTTTTGCCGGGTTCTTTCAACCCGCTGCACGCGGGTCATGTGACCCTGGCACGGGTCGCCGAAGAGTTCAGGCAGCAGCCGGCGGCGTTCGAGATCTCTGTCACCAACGTCGACAAACCGCCGCTCACGGGCGACGCGGTGCGACAGCGGCTCGCACAATTCGCCGGGAAGTGGTCGGTCGAACTCACGCGGGCACCCACCTTCGTCGAGAAGTCGCGGCTGTTTCCGGGAACTACATTTGTGATCGGCGCGGATACGGCGGAGCGGCTGATTGCGCCGAAATATTATGGCGATGACGAGGTTCGGATGCATTTGGCGCTCAAGGAAATCGCGAATGCCGGGTGCAGCTTTCTGGTGGCCGTACGCATCGACGCGGCGGGGCGCGTACGCGCGTTGAACAACATCCCTGTACCGCAGCGCCATGCCGATCTCTTCACCGAGATCCCCGAGCACCGTTTCCGCTTTGACACCTCCTCGTCGGAGATTCGCGCACGGGGACGTGCGGTCGGAAATTCATAACCAGCCTCAAGCCTACAAAGGCCCCCCTCACTCCCGATGCACGTCTGCCTTATCGGACGAGCGTAGCGCGGTTTGCGGCGGCAGGCGATACGGCCGAAACGGCGCACGCAACGCAGTCGGCAGCAGCGGCAGCACATGTGCAGCGGCAAGCAACGCGGCGCGTTTCAGAGTGGGAGCAGCACGGACCGAACGGCGCAGCCAGGCCCGGCCTTCGACGTTGCTGCCGTGGCGGATCACCTCCCGGCCGATGATCCAGTGATTCTCGGCCTCGGTGCGCCGGCGGATGGCCGCAAGGCGCTGCGGCCCGAAGCGCGCGATCAGGTCCGGGTTGCTGAAGATCGCGGCCATGCAAGGTAAGAATGCGGCCGGGTCGCAGGCGAGGCGTTGGTATGCGCCCTCTGGATGCTGCCGCACGAACAGCAAGGGCTTCGGGCCCGGCGTCACGACGACCGGACCCAGCAGCGCGATGCGGATGCAGAATTCCCAGTCCTCGCCGTATGCGAGACCGGGGCGGAACCCGCCGGCTGCCTGCACGGCAGCGCTGCGGAACAGAATGTGCCCACCATTGGCAAACAGGTTGCGCACCAACAGACGTTCCAGGATGTCGCCGGACGGAGGGCGAAGCGCGCCGGTCGAGCCGTCAAATGCGCATGCGCCGGTAGCCGCAGCCGCGTCGGGCGACGCCTCCAGCGCGGCGATGAGGCGGGCCAGCGCGTCGGGCGCCAGCCAGTCGTCGGCGTCGAGGAACAGCAGGGCGGGGTCCACCGCTCGCAGCGCAGCCACCCCACGGTTCCGCGCCGCCGACACGCCGGCGTTCGCCTGGCGTACCAACCGTATGCGTGGATCGGCAAAGCCCCCGACTACATCGGCCGTCCCATCAGCCGACCCGTCGTCCACCACGACCAATATCCAGTCGCGATACGTCTGCGCAATCACCGACGCGATCGCGTCGCCGATCCAGGAGGCAGCATTATAGGCCGCAATCACGATCCCGACGCGCATGGCCACAGCCTGCGCATCGGTCGCGAAGAAAGGATTAAGCCGCTACGCGTCGGTCTTGTGCGCGACGCCCTTTTCAGCCAGCAGCGTCTCCAGTTCGCCGGTCTGGAACATCTCGGTCACGATGTCGCACCCGCCGACCAACTCGCCCTTCACATAAAGCTGGGGGATCGTCGGCCACTGCGAGAACTGCTTGATCCCCTCGCGCAGCTCCGCGTCCTCCAGCACGTTGGCCGTCTTGAACGGCACTTCCAGGTGGGTCAGGATCTGCACCACGCGCGCCGAGAACCCGCATTGCGGGAACATCGCGTTGCCCTTCATGTAGAGCATCACCGGGTTTTCGGTGATCTCGCCCTGAATGCGGTCGAAGACTTCGTTGGCCATGGGTGGAAACTCCTAGGGAAACTATGGTTCTGGGGCTGACGTTTGCAACGCGAGGGCGTGCAGTTCGCCCCCCATTCGGCCGCGCAATGCGGCATAGACGATCTGGTGCTGCCTCACCCGCGGGACGCCTCGGAACGCCTCGGACACCACGGTCGCGGCGTAGTGGTCGCCGTCGCCGGCAAGGTCTTCCACGGTAACGCGCGCATCGGGGATTCCTGCCTTGATCAGCGCCTCGATCTCGCTCGCCGCCATCGCCATGCGCGTACCTCCCGGGTTCAGCCGCCGTCCATCCAGGACGGAAAAAAGCGTTCATGCGCCGCGCGCAACGCTCGGACAGATATTGTGCCCCCGTCGGGCAGTGTCAAATCCTGTCCGCCGGAGGTGCCAATGCGCACCGCCGACAGGCCGGCCGCTTCGGCGACGCGGATGAACGACGCGGCATCCGGCACCGCAAGCACATAGCGCCCCTGGTCCTCGCCGTACCAGTAGGCATGGCTGGGGATTTCCCGCGGTCCGGTGGACAGCCGGACGCCGGTCAAGCCCGCCATCGCCATTTCCGCAACCGCGACCAGCAAGCCGCCGTCGGACACGTCATGGCAGGCGCGGACATTGCCGGCCAATATCTGGGCGCGCACAAAGTCGCCCGTCGCTCGCTCGGCCGGCAGGTCCACCGGCGGCGGCGCTCCCTCCTCGCGGCCGGCAATCTCGCGCAGCCAGAGCGACTGACCGAGCCAGCCCTTGGTGACGCCGACCAGCACGACATCGAGCCACGCGGCCAGCGCAATTCCGACCGCCTGCGCCGCATCGTCCAGCACGCCCAATCCGCCGATCACCGGCGTGGGCAGAATGGAGCGCACGGTCCCCACGGCGTCGCGGGTTTCATTGTACAGGCTGACATTGCCGGACACGACCGGGAAGTCGAGCGCCTCGCAGGCCGCCGCCATGCCGCGGATCGCCGCGGCGAACTGACCCATGACCTCCGGCCGCTCGGGATTGCCGAAATTCATGTTGTCGGTCAGCGCAAGCGGTCGCGCGCCGACCGCGGTCAGATTGCGCCAGGCTTCGGCCACCGCCTGCGCGCCGCCGGCTTCGGGATCGGCGGCGCAATAGCGGGGCGTGCAGTCGGTGGTGAGCGCAAGCGCGCGTGACAGGCCGTCCAGCTTCACCACGGCGGCGTCCGCGGCGCCCGGGCGCTTTACCGTCTGGCCGCCGACCGTGCTGTCGTACTGGTCCCACACCCAGGCGCGCGAGGCGAGGTCGGGGCAGGCGATCAGCTTCCACAGCGCGGCTGTCAGTCCGACCCGGTCCTCCACCTTGATCGAATTGATCTGCGGCAGCTTCCGCGTCTCGGTGGTCGGGCGGTGATACAGCGGCGCCTGATCGTTCAGCGGGGCGAGCGGGATGTCGGCCTCGACCTGCCCGTGATGGCGAACGGTGATGCGGCCGGTGTCGGTGATACGCCCGATCACCGCGAAATCCAGTTCCCACTTGTCGAAGATCGCCCGCGCTTCGGCTTCACGATCAGGGCGCAGCACCATCAGCATGCGCTCCTGGCTCTCCGACAGCATGAACTCATAGGCGGTCATGCCGGTCTCGCGCGCCGGTACCTGATCGAGATCAAGCTCGATGCCGACCCCGCCCTTGGCCGCCATCTCCACCGACGACGACGTGAGGCCCGCCGCACCCATGTCCTGGATCGCGACGATGGCGTCGGTCGCCATCAGTTCCAGACACGCCTCGATCAGCAGTTTCTCGGTGAACGGATCACCGACCTGGACCGTGGGCCGCTTCTCCGCGGCGTCCGCACCGAACTCGGCGGAAGCCATGGTGGCACCGTGGATGCCGTCGCGCCCGGTCTTCGAGCCGACATATACCACCGGATTGCCGACGCCGGCCGCGGCGGACAGGAAGATGCGGTCCTTCGGGGCGATCCCGACAGTCATCGCGTTGACCAGCGGATTACCGTCATAGGCAGCGTGAAAGTTGATCTCGCCGCCGACGGTGGGAACCCCGACGCAGTTCCCGTAGCCGCCGATTCCGCGCACCACGCCATCGACGATGCGCTTCGTCATCGCATGCTCTGGCCGGCCGAAACGCAGCGCGTTCAGATTGGCGATCGGGCGCGCGCCCATGGTGAACACATCACGGAGAATGCCGCCCACACCGGTGGCCGCGCCCTGGTAGGGCTCGATGAAGCTGGGGTGGTTGTGCGACTCCATCTTGAAGACAGCAGCCAGGCCGTCGCCGATATCGACCACGCCGGCGTTCTCGCCGGGGCCGTGGATCACCCAGGATGCCTTGGTGGGGAGCTGGCGCAGCCAGACACGCGAGGACTTGTAGCTGCAGTGCTCCGACCACATGACGCTGAACACGCCAAGCTCGGTCAGCGTCGGCGTGCGGCCCATGGCCTCGAGGATGCGGGCGTACTCGTCGGCGGAGAGGCCGAACTCTGCGGCGAGTGCCTGGGTCACGGAGTGTGATGCGCTGATGTCGGACATCCGGGGTGGGAAGTGATTGCTGCGCTGGTATAGCGGGCGAGGTCAGCCGCCGCCAACCTTCGCGGTCATGTCCGTGGGATCATGCGGCCGCCCAACGGTGGAACTGATCGCGTGTGGTGTCGTCCATCGGGAAGAAGCTCTCGATCCGCAGTTCCTGGAGGGTGATGTCCTGCGGCGTTCCCAATGTCGCAATCGTGGTGAACAACCGCAGCGACGTGTCACCCTTGCGGAAGTGCATCGGCAGCACCGGCGCCTCGGCCGCAATCGGTACGGCCGCAGCGAGCGCTGACCGAACGCCCTCGTAGCCCAGCAGCCGTCGCAGGAGGGCCGCGGTCTCGGGCGTGCCGTCCGCAAGGGCATCGGCCTCGACGCCGCGCAGGAAGTAGCGCACGACCTCCGACCAGTTCACGAGATGCGGCCGCAGCACGTCCGGCGCGACGAGCGCATCGGCGATATTGAGTGCAGCCCCCGGTGGAAGCGGCCCCACAAGGAACTCGACCAGCGCGAGAGCACCCTTGTTGGCCTGCAGCACATTCCAGCGGCGATTCGCGACGACAGCCGGAAACGGCTCCTGCTGCGTCAGCATGTGGTCGAGCGCATGGCGGATCGGCGCGAGCGCCTGCGCGTCGAGCGCCGTCTCGCTCCAGACCGGGGCATAGCCGGCGGCAAGCATCATTTCATTGGCCGGACGCAACGGCACGTCGAGCGCCGTTGCGAGCCGCAGCACCATCTCGCGACTCGGCTTCGTGCGGCCAAGCTCGAGGAAGCTGATGTGGCGCTGCGAACATTCTGCCGCCAGCGCAAGCTGAAGCTGCGAAAGGCTGCGCCGCTTCCGCCACCGCACGAGGCGCTCCGCGAAGCCGGGCTGCGTTTCCATGACTACCTGGCATGTAGTTGATCGACGTTCGCACCGCCGGATAGTGCACAGGCAACGCAGCGGCGCAACGCACTGCGGTCAAATGAGCGAGGTCGAAAATGAAGGTCGCGTTTGCCGGTTCGTTCGGGGCACGCATCGCCGAAGCGGTGCGCATGCGTCTGTCGCTGCCATGCGAATGCGTGGCGGACGACGATGAGGCCAGGATCGTCACGTGCCTGCACGATGTCGATGTGCTGGTGTCGATGGCGTTCTCGACATGCATGGCGAAGGCCGCACCCCGGTTGCGGCTGGTGCAGGTGCCGGGCGCCGGACTTGATCGCATCGATCGCAGCGCATTGCGGCCGGGCACGCTGCTCGCGAACGCTTACGGCCACGAGGCCGGCATCGCGGAATACGTCATGGGCGCGATGATCGCGCTCACGCGGTCCTTTGCGCGCCTCGATGCCGCGCTGCGCCAGGGATGCTGGGAAAGCCAGTGGGCCATCGGCAGCCCGGTGCCGCCGCCGCTCTGGCCGGAACTCGCAGGCAAGACGCTCGGCATTCTGGGGTTCGGCCATATCGGGCAGGCGCTCGCGCGGCGCGCGGCAGCCTTCGACATGCGGATTTGCGCCGTGCGGCGACATGCACAGCAAGCTGCACCGGCCGGCGTTGCGTTCGTCGCCGGTCCGGAGCGGATCGACGATATGCTGCGGCAGGCGGATTACGTCGCGATCACGCTGCCGCTCTCGCGCGAGACGCGGGATCTCGTCGATGACAGGCGTCTGCGGCTGATGCGGCCGGCCGCCTACCTGATCAATGTCGGACGTGCCGAGGTGTGCAATGAAGGCGCGCTCTACCGGGCGCTTGCGTCGGGCCGGATCGCGGGGGCGGCACTCGATGTCTGGTACCGCTATCCCACCCAGGCCGGGGCAACGTGGCCGGCAACGCAGCCGTTCCATGAACTGCGCAACGTGATCATGACACCGCATGTCTCGGGCTGGACCGACGGGATGCTCGCCGCGCGAGCGAGCCTGATCGCAGACAACATCGCACTGATTGCGCAGGGCAAACCGCCGCTCAACACGATCGAACCGTCGTGTTGACAGCAATCGCCGGTGACAGGTTGGCGGCGTCGGACATGTGTGGATGCGCGAACCTCTTGGCTTGCCATATAGCGAGGCAGGCGGGACACCGCTACCGTGCGGGCAGCAGAGACCAGCGCTGGAGCATTCCGGGCAATGGATACGGATCAGATCGACGTGCTCAGCCGCCATCCGGTGCCGCGGCATCGTCTGACGGTGGCCGATTATCACCGGTTGGGCGAGGCCGGTATTCTGGACGAGGACGATCGGGTCGAGCTGCTTGAAGGGCAACTGGTCGATATGTCACCGATTGGGCCACGGCATGCACTTGCTGTCGACGCGCTCATGGAGACACTGGTTTTGGCCGTCGCGGGGCGGGCGTCGGTGCGGGTGCAGAATCCCATCACGTTGGACGGCGGATCGGAGTTACAGCCGGACGTTGCAGTTGTGCGGCGACCCTGGCGCGGCTATCCGACCGCGCATCCGCAGCCCGACGATGTGCTCTTGCTGGTGGAGGTGGCCGATTCAAGCCTGGAGACGGACAGCGGAGCAAAGCGGGAACTGTATGCTCGGGCAGGAATTCGCCAGTTCTGGATCGTGGACCTCACCACTGATTGCGTGCTCGTGCATCGCAAGCCCAGCGGCGACGCTACGAGTTGGTGACTCGGGTCGCACCATCGGGCGTGCTGGATGTCGACGAGCTGCCCGGTGTGACAGTGTCCGCGGCATCGCTGTTCAGCTGAGCCTGCCCAGCACCGGAAACTCATCGCGCGTCGAGCTATGCGGCGGCCAACGCGTCGAACAGGGCCTTGCCGTCGGTACCGCCCATCAGCGGATCGACCAGGTCCTCCGGATGCGGCATCAGTCCGAGCACGCGCAGATCAGGGCTCAGGATGCCGGCAATCGCGCGGGCGCTGCCGTTGCGGTTGGCTTCCGGCGTGACTTCGCCGGCTGACGTCGCATAGCGCAGTGCCACCAGGCCCTCGCCCTCCAGGCGATCCAACGTCGCATCATCGGCGAAGTAGTTGCCGTCGCCATGCGCCATCACCGCGCGGAATGTTTCCCCCCGCTGGTAGCGGCTGGTGAACACGGTGTCGCCGCGTTCGACGCGCAGGTGGCAGTCCATCGACAGAAAGCGCAGCGAAGCGTTGCGAAGCAGGGCGCCCGGCAGGATGCCGGCCTCCGTCAGGATCTGGAACCCATTGCACACACCGAGCAGATAGCCGCCGCGTGCCACGTGTTCGCGCACGGCGGTCATGACCGGCGAATGTGCCGCCATCGCGCCGCAGCGCAGGTAGTCCCCGTGGGAAAAGCCGCCGGGGATCACGATCAGATCCAGACCGCTCAGGTCGGTGTCCTTGTGCCAGATCATGCGCGGCGTGGCGCCCGAGCGGGTGAGTGCGATCGCCATGTCGCGGTCGCGGTTGATGCCGGGAAACACCACGACGCCGGTCTTCATTTGTGCTGCTCGCTGCAGGGGAAGAAGCGGACGATGGCCTGGCCGATGGCGGCGGGGGCCGGGCCGTCCTCGTGGGTATCCAGATATGCGACGACCACCTCGGTCAGCAGGTCCGGGGTGAGGTCCTGTGGCGGGTAGACGCCGCGCGGCGGCGTGGGAGCGAACTGGAGATCGTAGATGCCGCTGATATAGCCCACGCAGGTGGCGTGCTGGGCGGCATCCGCGGAGTGGCAAGCGGTGGCAAGCTGCCTTGCCGTCATCGGCTTCCAGCCCGGCGCGGGTTGGGCGCGGGTAGGGGCAGTCGCCAGGATCAGCGCGGCGAAAGCAGCGATGATGATGAAGCTCCCCTTCCCCTTGCGGGAGGGGGTTAGGGGGAGGGGGTCGTCGAGCATGGGCGCGGCCCCCTCCCCCCAACCCCCTCCCGCAAGGGGAGGGGGAGAAGGAATTCCGGACCCGCTTCCTCCGCTACGCATCGACAGCAACCCGGTAACTCTCGATCACGGTATTGGCCAGCAGCCTGCGCGCCATCTCCTCGGCGGCGGCGCGTGCCCGGTCGGGATCGGTTTCGGCCAGCTCAAGCTCGATCACCTTGCCCGCCCGCACCTCGCCGACATTGCCGAACCCCAGCGTATGCAGCGCGTGGCCGATCGCCTTGCCCTGCGGGTCGAGCACTCCCGACTTCAGCATCACGGTGACGGTGGCTTTCACTGCATCAGCTCCGGGCCCTTCAGATCGCGCACGCCTGCCTCGGGCAAGATGCCAAGACGCTTGGCAACCTCCTGGTAGGCCTCCTCCACCTTGCCGAGATCGCGACGAAAGCGGTCCTTGTCCATCTTCTCATTGGTCTTCGAGTCCCACAGCCGGCAGTTGTCCGGGCTGATCTCGTCGGCCAGGACGATGCGCATCTCCTCGTTCTCCCACAGCCGGCCGAATTCCAGCTTGAAATCCACCAGCGTGATGCCGACGCCCAGAAACAGACCCGTGAGGAAGTCGTTGATGCGCAATGTCAACGCGACCATGTCGTCGAGGTCCGCGGTGTTGGCCCAGCCGAAGCAGGTGATGTGCTCCTCGGAGACCATCGGGTCCTCGAGCGCATCATTCTTGTAGTAATATTCGATGATCGAACGCGGAAGCCGCGTGCCCTCGGGTATCGCGAGGCGCTTCGACAGGCTGCCGGCGGCCACGTTGCGAACCACGACCTCCAGCGGAATGATCTCCACCTCGCGGATGAGCTGCTCACGCATGTTCAGGCGGCGGACGAAATGCGTCGGAACGCCGATCTCGGCCAGGCGCAGCATCAGGTACTCGCTGATGCGGTTGTTCAGCACCCCCTTGCCGGTGATCACGCCCTTCTTCTGGGCGTTGAACGCGGTCGCATCGTCCTTGAAATACTGCACCAGGGTGCCAGGCTCCGGCCCCTCGAACAGTATCTTGGCTTTCCCCTCATAGAGCTGGCGGCGGCGGGCCATTGCGATCCCCTCGTGCGCGGTTCACCTTCCCGGCCGGCCGGGCGGGGTTGGCCGGTCGGATATAGCAGCGCATGGACCGTGCCGCCACGTGTCGGCAGCGGTCAATGTTCTGCGGCGAGGGACACGGGCCGGAAAGGTGTCGCGTCCGGCGGCCCGGCAGCGAACAGCCAGACGGGGACCCCCTGGCGCGGCAGCATCACCAGCGACGAACAGATGGTTCCGAACCCGCCGCGGGGGACGACGTTGATCTGCTCACCGGACGGACCGCTGCGATCGGACAGGATGTCCTGCCAACCGCGCCAGTCATCCGGCGTGGGCGGCTCGATCGCCTGGAAACGCCCCAAATGGCGGGCGACCCGCGGGCTCTCCGGGTCATCCGGATCGTGCGCCGTCACCATATGCAGCCCAGGCACCAGACGCTCCACGTGCGGATGACCTTGGCCCAGCCCCTTGACGAACACTCCGCCATCGCGATCGGCCAGCACCAGGTTGAAGCTCCGCCAGCCGCCGGCATCGATGGCCACAATGGCGGCGGCGGCCTCGACCGCCGAGGGCTTCGTCAGGGCAAGCAGCGGCAGTTCGCCGCGGCTTCGTTTGCCGGCCGCCGGGCCGAGACTGCCCTGCCGGTTCAGCACCGCCGCCACCACGCCATGGCGGTTCACGCCCATCCAGGTGCCCCCACCCGAACGGTCGCGACCGGCAACCACCCCCGATTGGTCGGGCCAGTGCGCCGCGGGCGGGTCCCAGAGCCGGTCCAGCCGCTCATCGCGATTGGCGGCGAGGATCAGCGGCCACGCGTGGCCAGGGCGGATCAGCAGGACGACGGTGCACACGATCCGCAAGATGCCTCAAGTCGCCCGGAACACAATGCGCGGCGGGGCGGCCGGCCATTCACCAGCCGCATTGCCGGCATCCGCATGGTCGAACCCTGAGGTGCAAGCGCTGCCGGCCGCCCCTATGATGGACCGGGAGAGCGCGAAGGAGCACCTGCATGTCCATGCCCCCAATGACGACTGCCGGCGTCACGCAGAAAGGCAGCAGCGTGGACGGGATCTCCTGGAGCATCCTGGGCCAGACCTACAAGCCGCTGCACGTCAGCGAGAGCAGTTTCTCCTGGCATGCGCTGCTGCCGCCCGGCACCTTCGTGCCGCCGCACATCCACCCGACGCAGGACGAGTTCATCTACATCCTCGAGGGCCGCTTTGACCTTGTGCTGGATGGTCAGCCGGCCAACGCAGCAGCCGGTGATCTGATCCGCCTCCCGCGCGGCATCCCGCACGGGCTGTTCAACCACAGCCAGGCGAACATCACCTGCCTGTTCTGGGTGTCGCCGACGCGCCGGCTTTGGGACCTGTTCCAGGCGATCCACAATGTGCCCGACCCCGCCGAGGTGGTTCGTCTCGCCGGCCTGCACGAGGTGAACTTCCTGCCGCCGCCCGGCTGACGCTTGGCGCACGGCAATGAACGTACAATATCACGTACGTCCGACGGAGCACGACGCGTGAGCCATATCACCTATAGCGAGCTTCGTCAGAACCTCGCTCGCTACCTCGATGAGGTTGTGGAGAGCCGCGCGCCGATCGTGGTCACAAGGCAGGGCGGCAAGGGGAACGTCGTCATGCTGTCGGAGGACGAATTCGCCGGATGGCAGGAAACGGTTCATCTGTTAAGCAATCCGGCCAATGCCGAGCGGCTGCTGCGGTCAATCCGCGCCGCTGACGCTGGCGCCACGAGCGAACGCCGTTTGACAAAGGCAAAGGTATCACCCACCAGGTGAATGTCCATTTCACCGACGCTGCGTGGGAGGATTACCAACACCGGCTGCGGAGCGATGAGGCGATACTGCGGAAGGTCAACGAATTGATCGAAAACTCACGCCGCCGCCCGTTCATCGGCCTCGGCAAGCCTGAGCCGCTGAAGGGCGATCTTGCAGGCTGGTGATCGCGCCGCATCACGGGCGATCATCGGCTGGTCTATCGGGTCGCCGGGAAACGTGGCGCCGGCCAGAGGATCGAAATCGCATCCTGCCGCTTCCACTACAACTGATCGGTCAGCGCGGCGCGTTCACCTGCTCGCGGGCGAAGCCGGACATCGAGGCATAGCCGCGCACGATCGTCTCGCGCTCGGCGTACGAGGCAACCGCATCGACATCGGTGAACCCGTCCGGTGCGCGCTCCTCCAGGACGTTGATCACCCGCTCCGGACCGCCCTTGCGATTGTTGAGCACGATCTCCGCCGTCATCGGCCGGCGCTCGGCGTCGTATGCGGCGAGCGCCGCCGGCACGCCGCCACCGCCTGCCAAATGCCGGGCCAGGGCACGCGCATCCAGTACCGCCTGACTCGCGCCGTTGGATCCCACCGGATACATCGGATGCGCCGCGTCACCGAGCAGCGTGGCGCGGCCGAACGACCAGCGCGGCAACGGGTCGCGATCGCACATCGGGTATTCGTAGAACGTCCCGGTGGCGCGGATCAGCGCCAGCGGATCGACAAAATCGAGCCGGAACCGATTGCGCACGAACGGCTCCACCTCGTTCCAGCGCCCCTCGCGGTTCCAGTCCTCGCGCCGTGGCGGAGCGCCCGTGCCGTGGCTGATGCGAGCCATCACCGCCCAGTTGGTGAGCCGCCGCCCGGGCGCAGCCGGGTCGGCATGGATCGGATAGAACACGAACTTCTGCCCCATGCCGCCGGCGATCACCATGGTGCGGCCATCGACATGCACCGGCCAGTCCGTCGCGCCACGCCACAGCATCATGCCGTTCCACACCGGCGGGCCCTCGTCCGGATGGAACGCGGCGCGCACGGTCGAATGGATGCCATCGGCGCCGACCAGCACGTCGCCGTCGGCGTCGAACGTATCGGCCGCATCACGCCGCTCGAACCGCGCCACAACGTGCTCGCCGCGCTCGACAAACGATAACAAGCGACATCCGGTCCGCACCGCATCGTCACCCAGCCGCGCGCGCACCGCCTCGAGCAGCACACCATGCAACCGACCACGATGGATGGAGAATTGCGGCGCGTCGAAGCCGGCGTCGGTACCGCGCAGTTCGCGCCACACCACCTGGCCGAAGCGGTTGGCATAGATCAGCTCACGTGTACGGATGCCGACGCGGTCCAGCTCCGTCAGCAGACCGAGCGCGGCGAGCTCCTTGATCGCGTGCGGCAGGGTGTTGATGCCCACGCCGAGTTCGCGCAACTCGCGCACCTGCTCGAACACAGAGCATCTTATGCCGACGGCGTGGAGCGACAGCGCCGTCGCCAGACCGCCGATTCCGCCGCCCACGATCAGCACATGCATCCGCTAAATCCCCAGATAAGCCTTGCGCACGGCCACGTCGCTGGCGATCTCCACGGCCGCGCCCGACATCACGATTCGTCCGGTCTGCAATACATAGGCACGGTCAGCGATCGCCAACGCCTCGACCAAACGCTGCTCGACCAGCAGCACCGTCACGCCAAGTTCGCGAATGCGCGTCACGGCCGCGAGGATGTCGTCCACCAGGCGCGGCATGATGCCCTGGCTCGGTTCGTCGAGCATCAGGAAGCGCGGCTGCGTCATCAGCGCCCGGCCAATCGCCAGCATCTGCTGCTCGCCGCCCGACAGCGTTTCGGCGCGCTGCGGCAGGCGCTCCCGCAGGCGCGGAAACAATGCGAACACCAGTTCCAGAGGTTTGAATCGGTCGATGCCGCGTTTGGCATAAGCGCCCAATCGCAAATTGTCCTCGACCGACAGCCGAGGGAACAGCCGCCGCCCTTCCGGCACCATGGAAACGCCAAGTCGTGTGATGCGATGCGCCGGCAGCCGCCGCAGCGACTGGCCTTCGAACTCGATCGCGCCTTCCGTCGCGACCTGGCCGGCGATCGATTTCAGCAGCGTGCTCTTGCCCGCTCCGTTGGCGCCGACCACGGCGACGATTTCCCCCCGTGCCACCCGCAGCGACACGCCCTGCAATGCGCGCAGGCCGCGATACGACGCGGACACGTCGTCAAGCCGCAGCATAGCGATCGCCGAGATAGGCGCGAATCACGTCGGGATTGCGCACCACATCCCGCGGCGCGCCGATCGTCAGCACGCGGCCGAGATCCAGCACCACGGCGCGATCCACCAACGGCAGCAGCACTTCCATGACGTGCTCCACCATCATCACCGTTATGCCGCGTGCACGCACGTCGCGGATCAGCTGCACGCCGGACTGCGCCTCGACTGGCGTGAGGCCGGTCAGCATCTCGTCGAGCAGCAGCAGGCGCGGCTCGGTGGCCAGTGCGCGGGCTACTTCCAGCCGCCGCTTCTCGGCCGGCGTGAGCGAATGCGCGGGGATGTCGGCACGGGCGGCAAGACCGGTGAACGCCAGCGTCTCCAGCGCGCGCGCCATCGCGGGACGCGTGCGCGACAGCCGGGCATAGGCGCCGACCATGACGTTCTCCAGCACCGTCATGGAATCGAAGCTGCGCACGACCTGGAAGGTGCGGGCGATACCGAGCAACGAACACTGCTCCGGCGGCAGTCCGGAGACGCGGTTTCCGGCGAGCCGTACCTCGCCCACGTCGGGCACCACCTCGCCGGATATCACGTTGAACAGCGAGGTCTTGCCCGCGCCATTTGGCCCGATCAGCCCAAGGATTTCTCCCTCGCGCACGTCGAAGCTGATATCGACATTGGCCGCAACGCCGCCGAAAGACTTGCTGACATTGTCGACCTCAAGCAGCCGCGGCATCGTCCGCTCCCGCGGGCGCCCGCACGCGGACGCCGATCAGGCTGGCCAGACCCTGCGGCCGCGCAAGCGCCACGACAACGATCAAGGCGCCGTAGATCATAAGATCGACCCCGCTGCCGGAACCGCCGAGATATGAGCGGGTCAGTTCGGACAGCGGGATGAGCACCGCCGCGCCGACCAGCGGTCCCCACAGCGTGCCGACGCCGCCGAGCACCGCCGGCAGCGGAATCAGTATGGACAATTGGCCATACAGGACGCTGTCCGGATCGATGTATCCGACATACTGCGCATAGATCGCGCCGCCGATGCCGGTCAGCGCGCCGCTGATTGCCGCCGCCGCCATCTTGGACGGGAAGATGCGCACGGCGAGGCTCCGCGCCGCCACCGGATCGTCCTTCACCGCGCGCCACACGAAGCCCCAGCGCGAGCCCTCGATCAGCCACGCCACCAGCCACGCGACCGACGCGAAGGCGAGCGCTGCATAGTGGTAGGGCAGCTTGTCGATGCGGAACTGCAGCCACAGCCAGGAATCGCCGACCGAGCGAACGTAAGGAATATTGATCCCGGTGGCACCGCCGATCCAGTCCCAGTTCAGCGCGAGCAGATAACCGATCTCGCCCACCACCACCGTGGCAATCGCGTAATAATGGCCCGACAGGCGGAAGCACGGCCAGCCGACCAGCAGTGCCATCAGCCCGCCCAGCGCTCCGCCGGCGAACATCCCGAGCGTCGGCGGAATGCCCACGCGGGTCAGCAACAGCGTGGATACATATGCGCCGACGCCGAAATACAGTGCGTGGCTCAGGGAGATCTGCCCGCAATAGCCGCCGAGGATATTCCACGCCTGGGCCAGACCGGCGAACAGCACGGTGATGATGATCAGGTTGCGCGCATAGACGTCGTGGATCGGCAGTGGCAGCACCACAAGCGCCAGCAGCAATGCCCCGCCGATTATAAGTTCCTGGCGGCGCCGCCGGGTGATGGAGGTTTCCATCACAGCGTGCCGAACAGACCGCGCGGGCGGAACATCAGCACGCCGAGGTAGATCGCGAACATGCCCACCTGCTTGAGCGACGGCTCGATCAGGAACGCGGTGAGCGCCTCGACCTGGCCGATCAACAACCCCGCCACCAGCGCACCGACCAGACTGCCGAAGCCGCCAAGTGCCACGGTGACATAGGCGATCAGCGCGAAGTTCGCGCCGACATTGGGCGAGACATAATAGAAGGTGGCAAGCATCACCCCGGCAATGCCCACCGTCGCGGCGCCAAGTCCCCAGCCGAGGGCAAAGATGCGGTCGCGATCGATGCCGATCAGCGCCACCGCGTCGCGGTCCTCGCGCGTCGCTTCCAGGGCGCGGCCGAATTCGGTGCGGCTGATCAGCAGCAGCAGGCCGAACGCAAGCAGGCTGACGATGCCGGCGGCAAGCTGCGGCAACGGGATGAAGACCCCGGCGATGTCGATGGTTCGACCCGAAAGCAGCGACGTGCTGACGCTTTTGAAGTCGCTGCCGAAGGTGAACTGGGCTGCGCCGCGCAGCAGGATTGCAAGTCCGAATGTGACGAAGATCTGCACCATGCCGCGATTGAACCGCACCGACAGGGCGCGCGCCATCAACAGGTAGTAGATTGCAATGCCAAGCGCGAACAGCATGAGTGCGACGGGGATCAGCAGCAGCAGCGGATCGAGGCCGGTCGCCAGCCAAATGACGAACGTCGCGTACATCGCCAGCATCAAAAGTTCGCCGTGCGCGAAATTCACCACGTCCATCAGGCCGAAGATCAGGCTGAGCCCGGCGGCGACGAGTGCGTAGATCAGCCCCATCAGCAAGCCGCCAACGACGACCTGCAGGAGGATGGCAGCTGTCATTCCTGTACTGTCATGGCCGGGTCACGCCGGGTCACGCCTAGCCATGACAAATAACAATGGCATCACTTCCCGACGTTCCACACCGCTTCCTCGGCCGCGACGTCGAACGGATAGATCGTGTGGTATTTTCCCTCCCTGACCTGCTGAATCACCGGCGTCGCCGCGATGTTCTGCCCCGTCGCGTCAAACTTGACGCCCTTCCACGGCATGATCGTCTGATCGCCGGGAATGTCGGTGGCCACCAGTGCCTGACGCAGCTTCTCCGGATCGGTCGAGCCCGCGCGGTTGATCGCATCGGCCAGCACGATCACCGCGGTGATCTCACGCCCGGTGTTGTCGTTCAGGTCCTTGCCGTTGCGCGCACGATACAGCGCATTCACTGCCGAAATCGCCGGCCGCGTCTTCGCCGCATCGAGCGCAAACGCGGATCGGCTCATCACGCCCTCGGCCAGCGGGCCGACGGCATCGATGAACGCCTGCTCCGCGAAGCCCGCCGACTGCGCCATGATGGCCTTCGGCGCATAGCCGACATCGTGCAGGCCGCGCATCAGCAGGATCGCGTCCGACGTGTAGGACGATGGCATGATCACATCGCCATTCGCTGCCTTGATCTGCTGCACCTCCGCCGACAGCGACGGTGAGTTGCCGCGATAACGGATATCGGCAACTACCTTGATCCCGGCCGCTTCGGCCATCTGCTTCTGCGCGTTCGAGCTGTCGGTGCCGAAGATCGTGTCCTCGTGGAACAGCACGACGCTCTGCACCTTCCGCCCGGTCTTCGCACCAATGTCGCGGAAGAAGTCGAACATCGCCTGGGTGAACATGATGTCGTGCGGCGATGTCCGGAAGAACCACTTCAGCCCGCGCTGGTTCAAACTCGGCGACGAATTGTCGGCCGACAGGTACGGCACCTCGTAGCGGTCGGCAACCTGCGAGATGGTCGCCGCGGTGGCGCTCTGATACGAACCGATCAGCGCCGCGACATGGTCCTGGGTGATCAGCCGCTCGGCCTCGGCGCGCGCCTTCTGCGGATCGCCCTGATGATCGGCAAAGATCAGCCGCAGCTTCGCCCCGCCCAACTTGTCCAGCCCGCCGCCCTTGCCGAGCAGCATCGGAATGTCGTGCCCGCCGTTGATGATCTCGGCTGCGGTCTCCATCGCCGCCTTCGCATCGGCGCCGACCTGTGCGTTCGGCCCGGTCATCGGGTAGAGCGCGCCGATCACCACCTCGTCCGCCGCGCGCGCCGAACCAATCCCGATCGCCAGCACGAGTGCCGCGATCGCGTATGCCAGACGATGCATGAAGGCCCCCTTGGTTTGCCGGCGACTGAAATCGGACAGACGAAGGCTGTCAAGCAGCGCCAAAAAACTCGACGACCTCCTCTGTTCCCTATATGTCCCATGCATGGCAGCGGCAAACGCATCGGCGCGGGGGCAACGCGTCGCTATCCTCGGCAGCCCCCTGCGCGAGTTGACCGGGTTCTATCTGTCGGTGGATTGCATGACGGCAGGCTGCGGTGGCGAGCGGACCTATGCCGTGGCTGAGCTGGCCAGCTTCTACGGCCAGGATCAGACGGTCGGCTCTGTGCTCCGGCGCATGCGGTGCGGAACCGGGTGCGATGGCCGCGTCATGGCGGCATGGCTGGCCACTGGGCCAATCCTGAACAGGCGCGTCCGGCCACGGCGGATCCCCTTACTGGGGCCGGAGGCGCGGGAATGATCACGGGCAGCACTTCGCCCGAATCCTAACATCTTGCTTCTATTCTTGGCTCGTCGTGAAGAGATCGAGGGGAGATCGTCGGCGATACAATCGCAGTGCCGGATGTCGAAGCTCGGCGAAAGGACCGTGTGACGTACTTGCTGGAGATCTACAATTATATCACGGCCACATCAACACAATGTTCAACTACTTTCTCGTTCTGGCAGCGTTGATTGCGAACGCATACATTCAATCCATGCAAAAGCAGGCTGCCATCAGCAGCAATGTGTCGACTTCCATAGCCGTCTTCGAAGCGCTGATCTCCTGGGTAGCGCTACTCATACACAAACGTAGTCGAGCACTGCTCGACACGATCGAGACTGGCTTGGGACGCGAGGAAGATATCCTCTTCCCGAACGGCACCGGCTTTTTGAACGTAGACGTTGGATACCGTCCTCCCCTGGCACGCCACAGGTACCAGTTTCCATTCACCTATTGGGCGTTCGTCATCGGCTTCATGATCATGGCCGGCTATTCGTCGGGATCTCATGGCCGAGTAGGCCCGGGGAATTTCACCCCGAGCCTCTCACAGAACCGGACGTGAACCTCTCAATTCATCCGGCTCGTGCCACCCACCGAAGGCTGCCGCCTTCCGTCGAAACCGATGGGCTCCTCCGGTCTCCCGTTGGCCCGTTGATTCCGACGCGGGTGACCCCCTCCCTTCGCTCGGTGGGCATTACCCCACGTCACCGCTACTACGGAGGAGTCCGCCCCTGGGCGGCGCATCGGTACTTTCGACCTCGTGGTTTCTCCACTTGTGTCTTTTCCCTTGGCATCGCCGTCCAGGTTCTCAAGTTCCGTACGAAAGCCCAGATTGGAGTCACGCCCCCTCTACACCGGACGCCACATGGACAGTAAGCAGGCGTCTTCCATGCTTTTATCCCGGAGCAGGGAGTTGACCCCGGTTTTGGCGTCGTTGGAAAATGTTTCGATGCATCGTCAAGGGTTCGCTTGCGCTCGTCTCTCCAATCCACACATGACGCGATCACTGTCGCGCCTTTTCCATAACGTTCACCACCGCAACCTTGCAGCCGAAGCAGCTTATGGCTGTTTGAAGCCTCCCCCTGCAGGGCGGCTCCGAAGGGTCCACCTTCATCTCTCGTACAGCATGGCGCTTGCGCACCTTCTTGACACAAACTCCCCGCATTTTTCAGATCGGCCCGAAAACGTCTGCGAAGAGCGGCTGCTCGTGCAGCATGCCGGAGAAGCGCTGCATCAGTGGACGCAGCCTGGCTTCCGGCATCATGGGGATCAGGTCGTAGAGCATGCAGCCTTGGCGGAACAACGAGTGGACGCGGCGCTTGGTCGTGTTGGTCTTGAGCATCCGATCATAGCCCAGCGCTTCGCCGGCGGCGCCGAGCAACGTCAGGAGCACCACCGCAAAGGCGTTGATCAGCCATAGCCGGTCGCGCCGTCCGGGGGAATTCACATGCATCGCGCCCATACCCATGCCGAAGCGCAGATCCTTGGTATCGCGCAGCGCGCACTCAATGCCCCAGCGACGGCCGTAGTAGTCGATCAATTGCTTGGCGGTGGCATCGGTGCTGCTGGCGGCCAGACACCAGGCGTGCTTCATGTCCGGGTCCTGAACGCAGACCACGGTTCCCACCGCATAGCGATCGGCAGTGACCGCGGCGCCGCGCAGCACGCGTGCGCGTCCGCCCGGTCGCACCCAGGCGGCGGCGGTGCGGGTTTCGCCGGTGGTGGCGGTGACGGCAATGTTGCCGCGGAAGCGGATGACGTAGTCGAAATACAACTCCTCGGTCAGCACCCGGTAGAGTTTTTGGTCGCCGAAGCCGCGGTCGGCGACAACGCACACCTTGATGTCGGCCGGCAGCAGTTCGGCCAGCCGCACCAGCACACGATGCTCGTAGCGGCTGCGGTTGTTCTTGAGCGTGCACTTGTCGACGGTCAGCCATACCAAGGGTGTGGCACGCCCGTGATCGGTGACCAGGGACAACATGATGGTGGCTTGTTTGTCGGCATCGAAATCGGTCCAGTCCAATGCCACCACGATGGCGTCGCGTGCGCCGACGACGTAGGGCACCCAGCGAACAAGGATATCGTCGACGTTGATCATCGGGTTGGAGAGCAGGCGATCCACCTGTTTGGTGGCATGCTTGGGGCTCAGGCCACGTGCGGCGGCGAGGCCCTGACCGATCATGCAGACCGCAAGCGAAGCGCTGCGCAGCACGCCGAGGGTGGCATCGCAGAGCGAGCCGACGCGCTTGGCGTGAAGGTCGTGGTCGAGCACGCTGCCCAAGGCCTGCCGCACTTGGTTGAACGAGAACCGCTGTTCCCGGATGACCATCGTATCCCCCAACTCGGCGTTGCCCGCGGACAAACTCGCCGGTTGCGGTGGAGCGGGGAATCGCCTCGGCGATTTCGCAAGAATGTGTCATCGGTGGCGATCGATAAATTCTATTCGGAATCGCCCCTATGGCCGCCCAATTCTTTTATGCGCTACAGGAATGAGGGGATGAGTGAGCGTCGGGATACCTCCAGGTCGTTTCGGACTGGTTGGCGCAGCACACTTAAACAATTGTGGGATGGCACAAACAAGGACCCGGGACGTCCCGGCGTCCCCCTCACAGCAAGGATTTTCGCCCGATTGAAACCGAGCAGCCCCAATGATGCCGGATTTTGACAGGCAATCAGCCGAGATCGGCCGCCAGAAAAGCAAAACGGGCACAGATCAGGCCGACGACGGTCGCGCCGCAGATCACGATGAACAGAGTGCGCGTCGACAGCGGCTTTCGGATGAATACGACCGCGGCCAGTGGCACGATCAGCGAGCCGGCTCCCAGCGGTGTGCCGTACTCCGACCAGGCGTAGATCGACATCATGAAGCCCAGGATGCACGCAATGAAAACCGGGAAGATGCAGGCGACGAGCCAGTTGCTCTCGGGGACCCGCAAGGTCGCGAGTACCGCGAATGCGAACAACGCGATCGAGACGAAATACAGCAGTTCCGCAAGCATTCTGCCGGCGTTCCGTCAGGTCCCCACCTTCAGCGTCGCCACCAGTCCGCGCAGGCAGGCCAGCATCGACAGCGCGGTGATCTGACCGGTGCGTGGATTTTCCGGGCTCGGCACGTTCTCGATGGTCATCGTGAAGCGCGCCGACTCAGCTTCCACCCGGATCGTATGGATGTTGCGGGTGATGGTCGGATCGGCCCAGATCTCGACACGGGTGCGTATCGGCCCGATGCCGGCCAGGGCCAGCGCCGCCGCCACATTCACATTCGCGGGGAATCCGGCGGCGGCATCGAACGCATTGCCTTCGAACACACGCTGCGGCGCATCGATGCGGCTCACGTCGATACCGTGCTGCACCAGATAGGGCGCGCCCTCCAATCCGCGCGGCGGCTTGCGGCTTTCGATGGTGACGCTCTCCACGCGGCCCTCGGCGGCGGCACGCACGGCATCGAGGCCCAGCAACGCGCCGGTCGGCACCACGATGCGTGCCCCGGTTTCCTGCGCGCGGCGCACCAGGTGCATGCGCGGCAGCAGCGCGCCGACCGACGCCGGCACGAAGATACGGCTGGCCTCGATCGCTGGGCCGGCAATCTTGTCGAACACCGCGGCCGGCGCTGCCTCGACCACGATGTCGGCATCCGCCAGTTCCGCGAGCGAGACCAGGCGCGGCGGTATGCGAAAACCTTGCAGGTTGGCCCGCGCCTTGGTCTGGTCGCCTGCCGCCACAGCGATCAGCCGCAGTCCGTCAATGCCACCATCCAACGCCCGTGCCAGCTTGAGCCCGATCGCGCCGAGGCCGCCGATCGCCACCGTCCTGGTCATGTCTTCCGCTCCGCGATGGGATGCGCCGGCGCCAAGCCGGCCGGTGGGTCGGCGTTGGGGAACCGGTCCCATTTCGCAGCGGGAAAATCAACCCACGCGCGGCGATCCGGCTGGCGAACGCGCCGACGCCGGCATTCGGCCGGGAATGGGGCGAGCAACGGGACTTGAACCCGTGACATCCAGGACCACAACCTGGCGCTCTGCCAACTGAGCTATGCCCGCCATCCGGGCGGCGGCTTTAGGCCGATCAGCCGGCGGCCGTCAACGCTTCTGGCCGTCCCTGGCCTTCACCGGGGGGATGATCGGGCGACCCACGGGTTGCGAAATGCCGCTGCAGCCGCGCCACCGCCTCATCCAGCACCTCCTCCCGCTTGCAGAACGCGAAGCGGGCGTAATGCCGTGGCGGGTCCGGCGCATCGTAGAAGGCGGTGACCGGGATGGCGGTCACGCCTGCCTCCTCGGTGATATGCCGGCAGAACGCCACATCGCCTCCGGCAAAGCCCAACGGCGCGAAGTCGGCGGTGATGAAGTAGCTGCCATGGGTGGGCAGTACCGCCAGGCCGAGGCTCGCCAGGCCGGTTGCCAGCCGATCGCGTTTGGCCTGCAACGCAAGCCCCAGATTGGCGAAGTAGTCATCGTCCTTGGCCAGGCCTACGGCCACCGCGCGCTGCAGGTTGGGCGCGGTCGTGAAGGTCAGGTTCTGGTGCGCCTTGGCAACCGCGGTGGCCAGCGGAGCCGACGCGGTGACGTAGCCGACCTTCCAGCCGGTCAGTGAAAACGTCTTGCCGGCACTGCCGACGCGCATCACCCGGTCACGCAGACCCGGCAGCGTCATCAGCGGGATGTGGTACCAGCCGTCGAACGTCAGATGCTCATAGACCTCATCGCATACCGCATAGGCATCGTGCCGTACCAGCAGATCCGCGATGAAGGCGAGTTCCGCGGCGGTGAAGACCTTGCCGGTCGGGTTCATCGGCGTGTTCAGCAGGATCGCCTTGGTCTTCGGCCCGAACGCCGCGGCCAGTTCGGCACGCGGCAGCTCCCAGTTCGGCGGAGACAGCCGCACGAAGCGCGGCACGGCGCCGAGCAGGCGAACCACGGGCGCATAGGTGTCGTACAGCGGCTCGATCAGCACCACCTCGTCACCGGGTTCGACAATCGCCATCAGGCAGGCGGTGATCGCCTCGGTGGCCCCCGAGGTGACGACGACCTCGGTCGCCGGATCGAACTCCAGGCCATAGAAGCGGGTGTTCGCCGCTGCCACCGCCTGGCGCAGTTCCGGGACGCCGGACATCGGGGGGTATTGGTTGCGCCCGTCCATCAGCGCATCCGCCGCGGCCTTCAGCACGTCAGGCGGTCCGTCGGTATCAGGGAAGCCCTGGCCGAGATTGATCGAGCCGTGCCGCACGGCCAGCGCCGACATTACGGTGAAGATCGTGGTGCCGATGGCGGACAATGTCGCGTTGAGCGGCTTCATGGGTCCCTTGGACGCGTGCGGTCACGAACACGCGCGCTAAGATGGCCCGGACGGCAATCGGGTTCAACACCGCGGACCCGCCGGGAGATGTCGAGGCGGGGCGCATTCGTGGCTCAGCCGCCCGGACGGCGCGCGGCGACCAGAAAGATCGTTGCCGGCAGCCGGATCGGGCCGGCGCTGGCTTCAGCCGCGAACGCCGCCGCAATCTCCTGGGCGATCACCTGACGCGTCGCCTCGGGGGGCTGCTTCGCGTCGATCAGCCGTGCCGTCGGTCCCATCGTCAGCGCCTGCCGCGCCTCTTCCTCGGGACTGCTGCCGATGATTGTCGGGTGCGCCCGCTCGACCACGATCTCAGCGAAACCGGCCGCCGTGAGGATTCGGCGGATGTAGTCGGGGTCGGTGAACGCGAGCGGGCCAGGCGCGTGATCAGTTGACGGTTCCGGCTGCCCCAGATGGCGGAGCGCGATGTCGTAGGAGATTAGCCAATGCCGGTTCTCCGCGAGCGGCGCCCAGCAGGCGAAGACCAGACGTCCGCCAGGTCTCAGTGCGCCACCCATGTTGCGGAACGCCGCCACCGGGTCGGCAAAGAACATGACGCCCATGCGGGAGGTCGCGACATCGAATGCGGCCGGCTCGAACGCCAGGACCTGCGCATCTCCGGACAGCAGCGTGACATTGTGGACACCGCTCGCCTCGATCCGCTGCCGAGCGGCCCCGAGCATCGGTTCGGAGATGTCAACCGCGACGACGCGGCCGTGCTCACCGACCGCCTCTGCGAGCGGGACAGTCACCGCGCCGGTGCCGCAGCCGATTTCGAGCACGCTCTCGCCGCCGGCAAGCCGCAGACATGTCAGCAACAGCGCCAGGCTTTCCAGGTTGCGCCGCTCCCTGAAGCCGGGGCTGGCGACCCAGCGCGGGCCGGCTACCGTGTTCCAGTAATGCCGCATCGCTTCGTTCGCGTCCGTAGCCTGTCCGGTCATTTTCATGATCTCCTGTTGCCACGCCGGCTAGACCTGTCCCATCGCCAGCTGTGATATGCTCGCGTGGGATCAAAAGGAGTTCCGAGTATGACCGATGCCAAGCTCGCGCCCAACCTTCCGGAGTGGATGCAGGACCATGCGAACCGCTACCTGTCCAGCGGCGGCGCCGAAGGGCACATGTACAAAATGACCCAGCCGGGCCGGCCGGAGATCACCGTGCCGTCGTTGCTATTGACGACGACGGGCCGAAAGTCCGGCGAGAAGTATGTGTTCCCGCTGTTCTATGGAAAGTCCGGCAACAGTTATTTCGTGGTCGCCTCGAAAGGCGGTGCGCCGCAGCACCCCGGCTGGTATCGCAACATCCTCGCCAATCCGGATGTCGAAGTGCAGGTCGGCACGGCGAAGCTGCACGCGCGGGCACGGACCGCGACCGGTGAGGAGCGTGCGAAGTTGTGGGCGAAGTCGCTGGAATTCTGGCCCCCGTACGCCGACTACCAGGTCAAGACGGAGCGCGAGATACCCGTCGTCGTGCTGGATCCGGTCGCCTAGCTGGCCGCGCCTCGCCCGCATCCCGGTCCCCCTGACAGGGCGGCCGGGACCCGACGGGCCGGAGCGCCGCTGCGGTGTGGATGGAGTTGCCGTTGCAGTCGGGGGCGTCCAGTGCGAACATCGGCCCGGCGCGCGTCAAGCTACAAAAATACAAAAGGCCGGGGATCATTCGTGATGGACTTCTCGCGTCAAGCAATCAAGGATGCTGTGCCTTGGGCTGTCCGTGCTCGTCGTTTGGGACGATGGACAACGAACCAGATGCGATTTCCGATAGTCTCGTCCGCGCTGGAGTTGCAGGCCCGCGGCCGGATCATGAGCGGCCCATTCAAAGGGCTCCGTGCACCGGCGTCCGGGATCAGTCCAGGATACTATACTCAGTTGGCAGGCGTCTATGAGAGATCGCTCATCCCTCCCATCGGGGCGGTCATTGCGCGGCAACCTCATGTCATGATCAATGCCGGTGCGCACTGGGGATACTACGCGCTGGGTCTTGCAATGCGGTGCGAGAGGTCGTCGGTTGTGGCTTACGAAATGGACCGTTCGCGCGCCGATGTCTTTCGCAAATATAGACGGCTGAATAATCTGGAAACGCGCGTCGCGTTACGCGGCGTTTGCACTCCCGACTCGCTAGAGCGGGACGTTGCCGGGTCGGAGGATCCGTTTGTCATCATGGACGTTGAGGGAGCGGAGGATGTCCTGCTCGATCCCGTGTGCGTGCCTGGGCTGCGACGGGCGGAGATCATTGTCGAGCTCCATGAACATCTTGTTCCTGGCGTAACAGAAAGACTGCGCGCCCGGTTCACCGAGAGCCATGAGCAGATATTGTTGCAGGACGAATCCAATTCGATCGATCCGCGTATGATCGGATGGTTGCCCAAGCACCAACTGCTTCGAGGCGTCCTTAATCGTATGATGGAAGACGGGCGTGAACCAATGACGTGTTGGCTGCACCTGTTACCGAAAGAATGACGGAGCCGACCGTCAAGCCGAGTGCAAAAAGACGGCGCCTGGTCAGACCGACCAAGGCGCGCCCCCACGCCGAAGATGCGGCGGCACCGCCTATGGCATGCGGCGGGTTTCGGATATCGTGAACCCGTCAACCCACGGAGGGAACCGTCATGAAGGTGGTCACGCTCAAGGAAATACCAAACGTCCCGGTTGAAGGCGCAGAGCGGATCGAAGGGTGGACGGGGCCGGTTTCCCGGTCACGTCAGACGATCATCGAGCCTGGCCAGTCCGCGAACTACAACTGCAGCGTGGTGAACTTCAGCCAGGGCTGCACCACGGGCTGGCATACGCATTCCTGCGATCAGCTGCTGATCGTGACCTCGGGTTCCGGCATGGTGGCAACCGAGCATGAGCAGCACGCGATCAACGTAGGCGATGTCGTGCACATCAAGGCCGGTGAACGCCATTGGCATGGCGCCAAGGCCGATACGACGATGGGGCATATCACGATTACCCTCGTCGGCGGTCAGGCCACCTGGGGATAGTGCCCGTCCGCACGCACGCTGCCTGAACACGGGTCGCCGCCCGGCGGCGCATCGTCCGCGGCACTGCACACAGCGTAGATCTGGCCGCAGCCGTGCTGGTCACCGGCGCGCATCGGCAGAGGAGGCATCAATGCGTCGATCGTTCGGGGCGTGGATGGCGGTCGTCCTGGCCCTGGGTTTGCCCGCGTTCGCAGACGAGACACCGAAGCATGGCGGCACACTGACGTTCATGATCCCGGCGGACTCCCCGCCGAGCTTCGACGGCCATCGCGAAAACACCTTCGCGACCATCCACGCGGTGGCACCCTTCTACAGCGTGTTGATCCGGGCCAATCCGGAGAACCCGGCCGATACGACCCAATTCGTCTGCGATGTCTGCACCGGGGTTCCCGAACCGACGGATGGCGGCCGGAGCTACGCCTTCCAAATTCGCGGCGATGTCAGGTTTCAGGACGGTTCCGTCATGACCTCCGGCGATGTGGCGGCGAGCTGGAACAAGATCGTCGATCCGCCGGACGGTGTGATCAGCGTGCGTCGCGGCTACTATTCGATGATCGACACGATCGAGACGCCTGACCCGGCAACCGTGGTGTTCCACCTCAAATTCGCGACTGCCGCATTTCTGCCGGCGCTCGCCGATCCCTATGCCTTCATCTACAGGAAGGAAATTCTCGACCGCGACCCGCATTGGTTCGAGCGGAACATCATGGGTTCCGGGCCGTTCCGCTTCAAGGACTATCAGCTGGGACAGTCGATCTCCGGTGTGCGCAATCCCGATTATTATCGGGCGGGATTGCCGTATCTGGATGGCTTCGTCGGCATTTTCGCCGACAAGCAGGCGGTCCGGGTCAGCGCGATCAAATCCGACCGGGCGGCGATCGAGTTCCGCGGCTTTCCGCCGGCGACGCGCGACGAGCTTGTCGCCGCGCTGGGCGACAAGATCACCGTGCAGGAGAGCGACTGGAATTGCGGCGCCCTGGTCACGCCGAACCATGCGAGAAAGCCGTTCGACGATGTCAGGGTACGCCGGGCCTTGACGCTGGCGATCGACCGCTGGCATGGCGCGGCGCCGATGTCGAAGATCACGGTGTCGCGGACGGTTGGCGGCATCGTGTTTCCGAGCTCGCCGCTGGCCGCCACGCGGGCGGAACTGGAGCAGTTGGCCGGCTATTGGCCGGATATCGAGAAGTCGCGCGCCGAGGCGCGGCGGTTGCTGAAGGAAGCGGGCGCCGAGGGCCTGACGTTCGAATTGCTCAATCGGAATGTCGATCAGCCATACAAGTTCAATGGAACCTGGGTGATCGATGAATGGAGCAAGATCGGTTTGCACGTAACCCAGCGCGTGTTGCCGACCGGACCCTATGAAGAGGCGCTGCGCGGTGGCGATTTCGCGGTGGCGATCGATGCCGAATGCCAGAACATCGTCAATCCGCTGCTCGACGGCACCAAGTATCTGCCGCACTCGGTGTCCGACGCGAATTACGGAAACTATGACGACCCGACGGAAATCGAGATCTATGATCGGATGCTGCGGGAGACCGACCTGGCGCGGCAACGCGACCTGATGCGCCAATTCGAGAAGCGGGTGCTCGACACCGAGGCGCACGAAAGCTTCCTGCTATGGCGCTACCGCATCGTGCCATATCGAAGCTATGTCAAAGGCTTCAGGATAAGCCCAAGCCATTATGTCAACCAGGATCTGGCGACGATCTGGCTCGACAGGTAGCCGCGCGCCGCCCGTGTCAGTCCGGCAGCCGCAGCAGCCGGTCCGCGTTGCCATGGGCGATCTTCGCGCGATCCGCCGGTGAGACAGGCAACGTATCCAGGAAAGCGCGGGCACGGGCGTTGGACGCGAACGGATAGTCCACCGAGAACATGATCCGGTCCACGCCGAACGACAGCAGCGCCGCGATAAAGGGCACCGTGGTGAAGAATCCGCTGGTCGTGATCCAGACCTGATCGAGGATTGTCTGCCGCACCGAACGCCGCAGCCGGTCCTTCGCCTGAGCGGCGGTGGTTTCATCGATGCGGTCCAGCATGAACGGCAGCGCCTCGCCCATGTGGCCGATGATGATCTTCAACCCGGGGCGGCGGTCCAACGCGCCGCTGAGCGCGAGGCGGAGCACGTGGATCGCGGTGTCGGCGTGCCAGCCCCATGCGGACAGCGCGAGGGTAAAGCTGAAGCTGCCCGGCAGGTTGTCGTAGTAGTCGCGGCGGACAGCCTGCGTCGGGATGCCGGGATGCAGGTAGATCGGCACATCGAGCGCCTCGGCTTGCGCCAGGATGGGCTCGAACGCCGGGTCATCCAGGAAGCGCCCGTCGGTGGCGCCGTTCACCAGCACGCCGTGGAACCCGAGATGCCTCACCGCGCGTTCAAGCTCGTCGGCCGCCGCCTCGGGGGCGAGCATCGGCAGGTGCGCGAAACCACGGAAACGATCCGGATGGCGCGCGCAGGCCTCGGCCAGCGCGTCGTTGTAGGCGCGCGCGAGGTCGATGCCCGGCTGGCCCGGCACGAGGTCGGCGCCCGGGCCCGCGACCGACAGCACCTGCACGGTGATCCCGCTGGCGTCCATGTCGGCGAGCCGCGCGGCGCCAAGTTCGGCAAGTTCGTTGCGTTTGGTGGTTTGCGCCCAGACGAAGTCGGGGCCGGGAAAGCCACGGCGGGCGATCGCGTCGGGGGAGATGCCGGCGACGATGCTGGGGACGGTGTAGTGTTCTTCCAGGGCGACGATGCGCATTTGGTTTGCTCCCGTGGGGTGTGCGGATAAGGGCGCGGATGGGCTTCTTTGTCGATCTTAACCACTGGATGCCGCAAATCGCCTCTTGCTCGCGAGGTCACGCACGCATGAAGCAAGGCAAGGAATTTCAACCGCAGATGCACGCAGATGAGGCCGAGGTCAACCGACTGTCGGAGCGCGTCATTGGTTGCGCGTTTCAGGTCATAAACACGCTCGGGGCCGGGTTTCTCGAAAAAGTCTACGAGAACGCATTGGCGCACGAACTGCGCAAAACCGGGCGGCGCGTCGCGCAACAGCACGGGATCGCCGTCGAGTACCGATGGTATTGTCGTCGGGCAGTACGCAGTCGATCTGCTGGTCGAGGGAACCATCATCGTCGAGCTGAAAGCTATCAAGGCGCTGGACAGTGCGCACACCGCCCAATGCCTCAACTACCTGAAGGCGACCGGCCTGCACCTTTGCCTGCTGCTCAACTTCGGCAAGTCCCGGCTTGAGATCCAGCGCGTTCCCCACCGACTTTGAAGTCGCTTGCTTCGGTGTATTTGCGTGTATCTGCGTGCATCTGCGGTTGAAATTGCTCGCTTCCTTGTCCGGTGCTGCAAAGAGAGCATCTCACCGAAGCGACGCCGATCGGCAAACGTGCCCCGAACCGCAACTCCGCCGCGACGATAATGCTGGTTTTGACCAGAGCCTCACCCACCTTGCGGAGTTTGGTCGCGGCCCGGCCTTGGGGCGTGCGGACAAGATCCGAGACGCGATGTTCGTATCAAGCAGATATCCCGTCAAAGCGCGACGGGATCGGGCGCCCTCCTTCCGGATGATCGCGTCGTCGCCGGGCAACTCGAACTCCCGCGGGATGCGCACGGCCTGATCGCGGCCATTCCTGAACAGCTTGACGTGCCGTCGGGGAATATGGGTGCCACGCCAGCCTATGCCGGGACATAGGCCAGTTCGTGCCACTGTCAAAGTTGCCGCGAGCAATTCCGATTTTCGTCAACGCGTCGGCGCGAGCCCCGATGGCCCCGGTCGATGACTTGCCCACTCCTAGGTCAGGCAACAGACTGTTCGCGGACACCGGGACGCACCGAGCGCCCGCAATCAGGAGAAATTCCATGGACCTCAGAGGCGCGGTTGCACTGGTGACGGGCGGCAATGGCGGGCTCGGTCAACGCATCTGTCATGCGCTGGCGCAACAGGGCGCGCACATCGCGGTCATGTATGCCCAGAGCCGCGACCAGGCCGAGGGCGTCGCCCGCGCGCTGACAACCAGCTACCAGATCAACGCCGCCGCGTTCGCCTGCGACATCACCGATGACGCAGCCGTAGCGACGCTGATCGGCGAGGTGGCGAGGCGCCTCGGCCGTATCGACATCCTGGTGAACGACGCCGCCTACAACAAGGCGATCCCGTTCGCCGACCTCGACAATCTCACGCTCGATGTGTGGGACAAGATCATGGCCGTCAACCTGACCGGACCGATGCGCCTGACCAAGGCGGTGGCGCCCGTCATGAAGGCGCAAGGACGCGGCCGCATCGTCAACATCGCGTCCGTGGCGGGGCTTGGGCCAACCGGTTCGTCCATCGCTTATGCGGTGTCAAAGGCGGGCCTCATCCATCTGACGCGCTGCATGGCGGTGGCCCTGGCGCCCGAGACGCTCGTCAACTGCGTCGCACCTGGCCTGCTGGAGGGCACGCGCGCGACCGCCAATCTCCTGCCCGAGATGGTCACGCGCAACGCCGCCGGTTCACTGCTGAAAAAGGCCGCCGACAAGGACGACTGCGCCGACATGGTGGTGACCATGTGCCGCACCGAGACCATGACCGGCCAGACGATCGTCATCGACTCCGGGCGCTATTTTCATTGAGAGACGACCTCGCTCGACAAGCCCGATTCAGCTCGGCTGCGCGACCACGCGCAGATAGGGCTTTACGGTCTTCCAGCCGTTCGGGTACTTCGCCTCGGCCTGCTCATTTGATACCGCCGGCGGGATGATGACATCCTGGCCAGGCTGCCAGTTCACCGGCGTCGCAACCGTGTGCCTGGCCGTCAACTGGCAGGAATTGAGCAGCCGAAGCACTTCATCGAAGTTGCGGCCGGTGGTCATCGGATAGGCCAGCATGGCCTTGACCTTCTTGTCCGGACCGATGACGAAGACCGAACGCACCGTTGCGTTGTCCGCTGCGGTGCGGCCTTCCGCGGTGGTTCCGGCGCCTTCGGGCAGCATGTCGTAGGCCGTCGCCACCTTGAGTTCGGTATCGCCGATCATCGGGTAGGTGACGGCGTGGCCCTGGGTTTCCTCGATGTCCTGCGCCCATCTGGCATGATTTTCGACCGGATCGACACTGAGGCCGATGATCTTGGTGTTGCGTTTGTCGAACTCCGGCTTCAGTCCTGCCATGTAGCCCAATTCGGTGGTGCAGACCGGGGTGAAGTCCTTGGGGTGCGAGAACAGGATGGCCCAGCCGTCGCCGATCCAGCTATGGAAATCGACCGTACCCTGGGTCGTTTCGGCAGTGAAGTTCGGCGCTTCCGCGTTGATCCTCAGTGACACTGTGATGCTCCTCGCTTGCTGATAGATCGTCGGTCAGTTCCCGACAGATGGCTGCTGCGGTCAGACCTTCGCCCTGCGGCATAGCAACGGATCGCAGCCTCAGGTGTGAAATGATTCACAGGACCTGACGCCCGAGCGCAGCGCAGCGTGTTCACGTGCGGCGGCTGTGAGCTGACTCACTGCACCCCCGCATCGGCGCGATCACGATGAGCAAGGAAGGAGCGCGACCGGGGAGGGCAAGGTGGCGGATCGCGTACGAGAAGCAACCGCGTACGAGAGGCTGGCGTCCGCCGCTCCGTGCATCTTGATGCCGGTCGCTGCGTCACGGAATATTCCGGCGCAATAAGCATCGGGGAGCGCCGCCACAATGCCCAGCGTCTTGAGCCGAGCGGCGGTCGCCGTAACGATGTGCTGGCTGTCCGCCTGCACCACCTCTCCCATGAGCGTTGTGGGCAATTTCGACAGCGATACGCGGCTCCTCGAGTTTGGCGCGCAGAGCCGGTTCAACGCGAGCGATGCCGCATCGCAACTGCGCCAACAGGTCCCCCTGATCTACTTCTTTGCCTTCCAGGCGGGTGTCCTGCAAATGGATCCGGACACACGGACGTATCCTGCCTTCACCAACGACCTCGACCAGCAGCAGGCCGCGCTCGTCGGCGTCGAGCGCAACCGTTGGATCGAGGTCGCGCAGGCGGGGGAAAAAAACATCGACCTGATCTGCGCGCAGTACCAGTCGGCGCTGTACGCACTCGACAAGAATTGTCGGGCCACGCTCGCCAACCTCAATGCGCTGCAATCGGCGACGGTCGGAATAATGGGGCTCGCGCTGGCCGCGCAAAAGGCGATCGGTATCGTCGGCGTCGCGTTCGGGCTGGCGGCGTCGCTGTTCGACACGACCTTGAACTCGGTGCTGTATCAACTGCCACCGGCGTCGGTGGTCAGCGTGATGAACGCGCAGCGCGACATATTCCGCGGACAGGAGACGGGCGCCAATCCGGAATGGGTCAACATCCAGAACCCGATCGCGGTCGGCAATCGGCTCAACGAATACATCCGCTACTGCACGCCGGTCATCATCGAAGCGAATGTCGGCAAGCTGCTGGCCCAGACGACGGCGGACGCCAACGGACAGCTTTCAGCCCGCACCCAGCCCGCGACCGGGCCGACGCTGCCCTCGATCGTGCGGCGTACCTTCAGTTCGGCGGACCTGCGCAGCAGGGTGGCCGCGCTGACACCTGCGCAGGCGCTGATCGTCGAACGGACGATGTCTGGCCGTCTCGCTGAACGGCCCGCGGGTCTGCAGCAGAATCTTCGCGCGATGGTCGGACCGTCCGGCATCCGCACGGGCGCTCAGGCCAAGGCATTCCTCCAGGCTTGGATCGTTCTCGAGGACCCGACCCCGGCATTCGAGCAGGAATGGGCCGACGCTCTCGACGCGGCCGGGGCGCAGGCATCAGGCACAGCCGGTTCTGCCGTCGCCACTGGGGCCGCGCCGGCGCCGGCGCCGACGCATGCGCCCAAGACCACGCCAACGCCCGCAGCCGCACAGCAACCCCAATCGCCACTGGAGAAGCAGATTCTGGCCCTCTCCCCGCAGGATGCACTGGGAACGGCGCAGGCGATGTATCCGAGGCTGGCGGATCGATCGGACGACCTGCAGCGGCGCATGCGCACGCTGGTCGGGTCGGAAGCAAGCCTGAGCGCGGATAACGCGAAACCCTTCCTGATCGCCTGGCTGCGATCTGACGAACTCTCGCCCCGGTTCCAGGCCCAATGGGTGAGCGCGCTGGAGGTCCAGACCCATCAGGCCAGCTATAGCAGCGCGCTCCAGCAGGAGATCTTCGCGCTCAAGCCAGGACCGGCGCTGGCAGTCGCGCAGGCGATGTATCCCGGATTGGCGGATCGGCCGCCGGCCCTACGCGAGGCCTTGCAGGCCGACGTTCCGTCGCTTGCGGCCTTGAACGAGAGAAATGCCAAGCCGGTCCTGTCCAAGTGGATTGTGCTCGAGAACAGGACACCGGTGTTCGAAGCGGAATGGACGCGCGCGCTCGCGAGCGTCCCGCATTGACGGATTCACTCTGAATGTCTGAGCCAACGGGAGGTCAGAATGCCGGCAACGACAACCACCACCGAACTTATCGCCAAGTCCGTATTCACCCTGTTGCAGGTCCAGGCGCAGCGGGACCTCCGCATCCAGGCGGGCGCGATCCGCAGCACCATCGATGCGTCCGATCCGGTCAACTACATACTGACCACCGAATGGAACATCATCGGCGGCAACGACGACGATGACGACGCACAAGATACGCCCGTCCCATCGCAAATCGATGACAGCCCCCACATGGCCCCAGGCACCGGACATGCGCTGACGGTCAACGTCGGACTCGGATCCGACGTGAACATCACGAACCTCGCCACCGTGCTGATGTCGGAAGCCTCGATCGGCAATGATCCCGAACGCGCGTCGGTGGGCTTTACGGTGGTGAACCGGCTGAAGATGTTCGGAAAAACGGCGGTGGATCAGGTGTGGAGCGCCTACGCGCACAACCAGGCGCCCACCGCGGAACTCATCGCCCTGGCGCGCCAGTTGCTCGCCGGCCAGCGTGTCGACATCACCAAGGGCGCGACGCACTTCTATTCGCCGCGATCGATGCCGAAGGAGGGTGATGCGACGGGTGGTTTCGATGTCGGCGGCGGATTGGAACTGGTCCCGCCGCTTCAGGTGAGGACATTCGCGCCCAGCTGGATCAAGACCATGCAACTCGTCGAGATCGACGGCGTCCGCCCCGCGTTCTACAAATTCTATCGCAGGGTCTGAGCGTTCGGAGCTGCATCGGTTGCTCCTGGCAGCTCCGGAGTTCCAGCAGAACGCCAGCGTCAGTCCCGGAAGCCGAGCAGTTCGCGCTTCAAGCGGGGCGTCGGCGGCTCAGGGCCAATGAAGGTGGCGAGAATCGTCTCGGCGAAGTGGGGGTCCGAGATGTCACCCACCGGCTGCCCGTTGAGCGTCAGGCGGACGCCCTTTGAGGTGAACAACAGTGTTGATTCATCGCCCCTATGCATCGACGGAACCGCGGCAAGGAACCGCTGCACGTCGTGAGGATCCAGGTAGCAGGGCGGCCTGCAATTCTGTTCGAAGCCGTCCCGCCACGCCTTGCGCGCATCCTCGGCGTCCACATCACGGAGAAACCGGATGTCGAGGAGCTTCATTTCCGGCGAGCGCAGGATCATGTTGGCGTCGGCGTTCTGCCGTTCCAGATACAGACCGGCGATATAAACGCGGATGCCAAGGATGGAGTAGGTGCGCAGCCCGATGCCGTTGAGCCGCATCTGCGTGCCATTCGTCACCCGCACGTCGGGCAGCGACACCCCGTCCAGATTCGCCGCCTGTGCGGCAGACAGGGTGCAAAACGCGGCGGCGGCGAACATCAGACGACGGATCATGGTATCTCTGCCGCTCCTATCCGGTGATCTCGCCCGCCCTCGCATTCCGTCGGCGGCGGCCAAATGTTGAACGCCGTGGAAGGCGGGCGGTTCATCGATCCGATCGGCGGCATCATAGCCGATTCTGCCGAACAGGTGAAACCATTGATGCGGCGACGGCCGGCCGCTGGTTGCCCCGGTGGCGCTGGATTGGCAACGTTCCCGTTCCATTCCGCTCGCTGCATTTGCCGGCGACAACCCGCCAGGGTCTGGACGCGTGCGCGACGACGATGGCGGTGCCCAAAACGGCCGCCGCCGCTTCAGGCTGTGATCGGCTACGCTCGGGGTTCGGAGTTCGGTTCCGAGTTGGCGGAGGGGATGACCGCCCTGGATCAATCTACGTGCGTCCAGCCGAATGTCAAATCCTTGAAAGACATGACTTTTTTTCTGCATCACGTCCACGACAGTCTACGCCGATCCAGCTGCATCTCCGAGGCGCTTGGGGGTAGGATTGGGGGTAGGACTCTTGGGGGTAGGACTGGGTGGGCAAGCTCTCGGCAGTGACAGTCAAGGCCCTCCGGTTCCCAGGTGACAAGACCTCGGCCCGTGCGATTCGGCGACGGTGACGGCCTCTATTTACAGATCGCGCCAGCCGACACCAAGTCCTGGTTGTTCCGCTACACGCTGCGCGGAAGGGCACGGGAAATGGGACTGGGCGCAGTCGGGGAGTTGCCCGACGGGGTTCCGCTCGCGAAAGCCCGGATGCTTGCGAGAGAGGCACGCGCCAAACTGCTGGCCGGCAATGATCCGATTGTGGCCCGTCAGGATGAGCGAGCGGCGCGCGCACGGGCAGAGGCAGAGGCCGCACAGCGGACCTTCAAGGCCGCCGCAATCGCGTTGGTGCAGAGCAAGCAGGCGGGTTGGCGCAACTCGAAGCACTCGGCGCAATGGCTGGCGACGCTGGAGGTGCATGCATTCCCGGTGATCGGCGACATGCCGGTGGCCGCGATCGAAACCGACGACGTGCTGCGAGTGCTGCGCCTCATCTGGGAACGGATACCGGAGACTGCCTCTCGGCTGCGCCAGCGCATCGAGGCGGTACTCGACGCTGCCCGCGTGAAAGGGTGGCGAACGGGCGAGAACCCGGCGCGATGGAAGGGCCATCTTGCCGGGGAACTGCCGCAGCCGCGGAAGGTCAAGCGGGTCCGGCATCGACCCGCGCTCGCCTGGCAGGAGGTAGGCGCATTCATGGCGGCTCTGACCGAGCGCGATGGAATCTCGGCACATGCGCTTCGCTTCGTGATCCTAACGGCGGCCCGGACGGGCGAGGTGCGCGGGATGCGCTGGCGGGAGGTGGACCTGGACGCGAAGGTCTGGGTTGTGCCCGGCGATCGAATGAAGGCGGGCCGCCTGCACCGCGTTGCATTGTCGCCCGCGGCGTTGACAGCGTTGGCCGAGGTCCGGCCGCTGATGAAGCGGTTCGACGATCTGGTGTTTCCTGGCGGCCGGCAAGGTAAGCCGCTGTCCGACATGGCGTTGTCGGAGGTGGTGCGACGGATGAATGAGGGCGTCGAAGACGGCGCGTTGCCCCGCTGGCGGGACGCAGAGGGCCGGGCAGTAGTGCCGCATGGGTTCCGATCCACGTTTCGCGATTGGGCGGGCGAAACGCGCCCCGAGGGTCGAGAGGTGGTCGAGGCAGCGCTGGCCCATACGATCAAGGACAAGGCCGAGGCGGCGTACGCGCGGTCTGACTTACTGGAGAAAAGGCGTTTGCTGATGGACGCATGGGCCGAGCAGTGCGTCCCGCCGCAGTTGGAGGTTGTGCAGCTGATAGACCAGGCGCGGCGTGTCGAGGCCCAACAGTCCCTCGGAGCAATTGTCGGGCGTTAGACTACAGCGGGGGGCGAGCAGTTGCACTCCGAGCTTGGATAACTGACGGACAACACCTCGATGGTCTCCACTCCCCTGGGTGTGTGCACCGCGACTTCGTCTCCCACGCGGGCCTGTGCCAGGATCAGCGCCGTTGCTACAGGCGACATCAGGCTGACTTTTCCTGCACCCATGTCGGCCTCATCTGCCCCCACGATCGTCACCGTTCGCTCGGCCCCAGATCCGTCGGCAAAATTTACTGTCGCACCAAAGAATACGCGGTCCCGAATGAGTTGCCGCAATGGATCGACCAGATGGGCGTTCTCCAGCCGCCTAGCTAAAAAATGTGCCCTCCGGTCGATCTCGCCGAGGCGGCGCTTGCCATATTGATAATCCGCATTCTCGCTTCGATCTCCGTTGCCCGCGGCCCAGGAGACGATCTCGACTACACGTGGGCGCTCAACCCTCATCAACTGGGCCAGCTCATCCTTCAATCGAGTGTGCCCGTCGGGGGTCATGTAAAATCTGCCGTCCAGCCGGAGGCGAGGAGCTTCGTAGTCGTCCATTCTCAACCTTCCCTTGTGTATGGGCATGCGTAGTGACAGCCCAGCACAGCCCTACTAGGACTGTTCCAATGGGGTCCGAAAGCGACCGTTGCGAAGGCCATCAACACCCAGGGCTGTTCAACGCTCTCTTCTTTGGTGGCATGGGCCGGGTGAGTTTGAAATGCCACACACCGACGCAAACCGCCCAGTGATCGCGAATTGGTGGTTCCCACGACGCGGCGCCATCTGACTCTTTGGCTGGCAACCTTCACAGTTGCGGACCGGTTGCCATGGCGTCGTTCAGTCCATTTGTGGACTTGCTGGCCGAAATCAAAGATCCGAGGCGGGCAGAGGGAAAGCTGTATCGATTGCCGGAGGTCGTGCTGTTCGCGATCCTGGCGATCGTCGCTGGCGCCAACTCCTACCGGGCGATCCACAGCTTCATTGATGTTCATCTTGCTCAACTGCGCGATGCGTTCGGCGTGAAGTGGCGGAAAGCGCCAGCCTACACGACGATCCGCGGTATTCTGCGACAGCTTGACCCTGCCTCGGTCGAGGCTGTGTTCCGACGCCATGCCGCCATCTTGAATGATGCTGCCGAAATCCAAGGTCGGCGTCATGTGGCGATCGATGGCAAGACCTTGCGGCGCAGCTTCGACAACTTCCTTGATCGGCGCGCAGCGCACATGCTCAGCGCCTTCGCTTCTGACACGGCTCTGGTGCTGGCGCATCTTGATTGTGATGAGAAATCCAATGAGATCCCAGCCGTGCAGACCCTGCTCGGCTCACTTCCGCTGAGTGACGCGGTGGTGACCGTCGACGCTATGCACTGTCAAAAAAAGCATTCGAGCATGCCGCTGCCGGTAGTGTCCATCTGATCGCTCAAGTCAAAGCCAACCAGCCCGCCCTGCATCACGCTGTCGCCGAGCTGTGCAACAAAGTCGCGCCGCTCGATATAAACCAAACCACCGACAAGAGGTGTCGATCCCGCGACGAAACCCGCATGGTCGAGGTATTCGCGCCGGGTAACAGCTTGGCCGGCACCGAGTGGGACGGCCATATTAGCGCAGTCATCCGCGTCAATCGCGACATTCTCACTCGCTTTGCAATCACTGGGTTGTGGCGCTCAACCAGCGAAACTGCGTTGTTCGTCAGCGACGCCGTGCTGCCAGCCGCTCAATGCGCCAAGGCCATCCGCGACCACTGGAGC
>CAWEVI010000027.1:0-12674 GCA_963812475.1 uncultured Alphaproteobacteria bacterium | reverse complement strand
CGGCTGGACGCCGCGGTCCGCCGCCTGCGCCGCGCCGGCGTGCACAACGTGGAACGTCATCTGATCGAGGCCGGTGACAAATGGTCCAAGCGCCGTGCCGGCACTTTTGACCGCGTGCTGGTGGACGCACCCTGCACCGGCACCGGGACCTGGCGACGCAACCCGGACGCTCGTCTTCGCCTCACCGAGGCCGATCTGGCCGAGCTGCTGCCCAAACAGGCGGCGATTTTGGATCAGGCCGCCACCCTGGTTCGCATCGCCGGCCGTTTGGTTTACGCTACCTGTTCCCTGCTCTCCGAGGAGAACGAGGACCAGATGACCGCGTTCCTCACCCGCCACCCCGGCTTCGCCCTGGTTCCGCTCGCGCGCGCCTGGGAGGGAGGCGCGCCGCCCAATCCGGGCGATTTCCTGTCCCTTACACCCGCCCGCCATGGCACCGACGGGTTCTTCGCGGCTGTGATCGAGCGGCGCACGTGATCTCGATCCGCCGTGCCCGCACTGCGGATGCCGTCGCAATCGGGGCGGTGCACGTGGCGACCTGGCGCAGCGCCTATGCGGGCATCCTGCCGGATCGCTACCTCGCCCGGATGTCAGTCCCCCGCCAGGCGGCGCATTACGACGCGGCGATCCGTTCATCCACCGCGGTGTTCGTCGCTGCGGCGTCGGGCGTCGATGTGCCGCAGGGCAGCGGCTCGCGCATCGTCGGGTTCGCCACCGCCGGCCGTGCCCGCATCAGCGGTGAGATCGCCGGCCGCCGCCTGGCGGAAGGCGAGGTGGAGACGCTCTACGTGCTGGACGACTGGCGCGACCGTGGCGTGGGACGCAAGCTGATGCGCGCCGCCGCGGCGCATCTGGCCGAAACCGGCTGCAAGTCCTGTTTCGTCTGGGTGCTGCGCGAGAACCCGAGCCGCTGGTTCTATCAGCGCCTGGGCGGCAAGCCGGTGGCCGAGGCGATGATCCAGTTCGCCGGCCAGAAGGTGCCGCAGATCGCCTTCGTCTGGGATCCGATCGAGCGGTTGTTGACTGCCTCGCCGCAGGCATCCTGAGAACCGTTGGGCTTGTTCCACGTTTCCGGTTCCCAACCGGGAAGAAGGACAACCACATGCGGTATCCCATCATCCTGACCGGCAGCCTGCTCGCCGGCATCGTGTCCGCCCTGCCGGCCGCGGCCCAGACAGCGCCACCGCTGGCCTACGTCCAGCCGGTGGCGCCGCAAGCGGTGCAGGATGTGCAGAACCGGCTGCGCCAGGCCGGCGTTTATAGCGGTCAGATCGACGGGATCTGGGGCGCGGACAGTCAGGCGGCGCTGGAGCGCTACCAGCAGGCCCATCAGTTGCAGGTCACCGGCCAGCTCAATCAGGCCACGGCCGCGACATTGGGCCTCGATCAGAGCTCGCTGCTGGCGATCCCGGCCGCCGCTCCCGCACCGCCGCCGCCTCCGGGCGATCAGCTGCGACCGGCCTCGGTGCAGGCGATCCAGGTTCGGCTGCGCTCGCTTGGCTTCTATAATGGCGCGGTGGATGGCGTCTGGGGCGGCGGCACCCAGGCCGCGATCGAACGGTTCCAGCAGGGCCGCGGCCTGCAGCCGAACGGACAGCTCAATCCGGCAACAATCGCGGCGATGGGTCTGGGGCCGGACGTGCTGGCGTATCGCTGAGGATTTCGCTGCGGGCAGCTATTGCGCGGGCATGGCGAGAGGGGGAATCTCGGGTCGGTTCCGAATGGGACAGGGTCGGGAGAAAACGCCATGCAACGCAGTGAAACGCGCATTCTGACCACGCACACCGGCAGCCTGCCGCGTCCGGCGGAGCTTGTCGGTCTGTATTTGCGGAAGAATTGCGGCGAGCCGGTGGATGCGCAGCTTGCCGAAGTCGGGCGGGCCGCGCTGGAACATGTCGTGCGCAAGCAGCACGAATCCGGCATAGACATCGGCAACAACGGCGAGCAGCAGCGGGAGGCATTCTTCCTCTATGTGCGCTCGCGCATGAGCGGGTTCGGCGGCGCATGGACGCGCATGCCGCGCGCCGATGTCGAACGCTATCCCGACTACAAGGCAGCGATGGACCGAGATCAGCAGCACGTGCAGCAGGTGTCCAGCCGCGCGGAGATCCCCACCGCGATCGGCGACGTGCGATACCTCGACCGTGCCGCCATCGAGCAGGAATGCAACGACTTCCGCGCCACGCTCGACGCGCAGAACAACCCGTTCATCGAACCGTTCCTCACCGCGCCGTCACCGGGCATCGTCGCCGCAGCGCTGCGCAACGACCATTATCCGAACGAAACCGCCTACCTCGAGGCGCTCGGCGAGGCGCTGCGCGTCGAATACGAAACCATCGTCAGGCACGGCTTTCTCCTGCAGCTCGACTGCCCGGACCTCGCGATGGAACGCCACATCTCCTACCAGCATCAGCCGCTTGGCGAATTTCTCGGCTTTGTCGATCGGGTGGTCACAACCATCAACGCGGCGCTGGTCAATGTTCCGCGCGATCGGGTCCGCCTGCATGCGTGCTGGGGCAACTACGAAGGCCCGCACGACTGCGATGTCGAGCTGCACGAAATCATGCCGATCCTGCGCAAGCTCAACGTCGGCAGCTTCGTGCTGCCATTCGCCAATCCGCGGCACGCGCATGAATACGCGGTGCTGAAGGACTTTCCGCTGGATGCTGACCAGACGATCGTCGCTGGTGTAATCGACTCCGTCACCAACTTCATCGAACATCCCAGGACTATCGCGGACCGTATCGAACGCGTCGCAGAAGCGGTCGGCGATCCCACACGCGTGCTCGCCGGCACCGACTGCGGCTTCGACACCTCGGCCGGACAGCGCCGTGTTGCCGAGGACATCGTATGGGCCAAACTTGCCGCGCTCGGCGAAGGTGCCAGGATCGCATCGCAGCGGCTGTTCTAAAAAGGAGTCACCACAAAGACACGAAGACACCAACGTTCCCTCATCTCTTTGCGCGCAGCGCATATCACTGGTTCTTTGTGTCTTTGTGTCTTTGTGGTGAAATTCGCTTGAAAATCAAAGGGGAACGTCGTGGCCGCCACCCAGGAATTCGATTTCGTCGTCGTCGGGGCCGGTTCGGCTGGCTGCGTGCTGGCGAACCGGTTGACCGCAGATGGCAAGACCACCGTCCTGCTGCTGGAAGCCGGCGGCAGGGATCGCGATCCCTGGATCCACATTCCGGCCGGCTTCTACCGCAACATCTACAATCCCAAGGTCGCCTGGTATTACGAGTCCGAGCCGGTGCCGGAATTCAACAACCGTCGCATTCCGCTGCCGCGCGGCAAGGTGCTCGGCGGTTCATCCTCGATCAATGGCCTGATCTACATCCGTGGCCAGAAGCAGGATTTCGACATGTGGCGCCAGTTCGGCAATGCCGGCTGGTCGTACGACGACGTGCTGCCCTATTTCCGCAAGGCGGAGGATCAGGAGCGCGGCGCGGACGATTTCCACGGCAAGGGCGGCCCGCTCGCGGTGTCGGACCTGCGCACCGACCACCCGCTGCACGACGCCTTCGTTGCCGGCGCGAACGAGGCAGGTTATCCGTACAACGCCGACTTCAATGGCGCCGAACAGGAGGGCGTTGGTCCGTTGCAGCTTACCGTGCGCAACCGGCGTCGCTGTTCCGCCGCGGTCGGCTACCTCAAGCCGGCGATGCAACGGTCGAACCTGAAGGTTGAAATCCGCGCCCTCGCGCATCGCGTGTTGTGCGACGGAAAGCGCGCGACCGGCGTGGAGTACTCGCGCGACGGCATGGTCCATCAGGTGCGCGCACGACGGGAGGTATTGCTCGCCGGCGGCGCGATCAACTCGCCGCAGTTGCTGCAACTGTCCGGCATCGGACCCGGCGCGCTGTCGCGGCAGCACGGCATCGACGTGGTGCACGATCTGCCTGGCGTCGGCGAGAACCTGCAGGACCATTGCGGCGGTCGCATCATTTATCGCTGCACGCCCAATGTCACCACGATGAACGAGATCTACCACAGCTGGCTGCGCCGCATTCACCACGGCATGCAGTACGTCCTGGCGATGAAGGGTGCGCTGATGACGGGCGCCGGACCGATGGGATTGTTCGTGCGCACGCGCCCCGAGCTTGCCTCGCCGGACGTGCAATACCAGTTCCTCGCCGGCAGCGCGCAGAAGACCGGCGATCCGATGCATCGCTTCCCCGGATGCACGCTGGTCGCCATCCCGTGCCGCCCGGAAAGCCGCGGCTGGCTGCGCATCGCCTCGCCCGATCCCGCGCTTCCGCCGGCGATCCAGCCGAACTATCTCGCAACGCAGGGCGACAAGGAGACGATGGTCGCCGGGCTGCGTGTTTCACGGCGGATTTTCGCGACCGCGGCGATGCGCCGTTACCTTGTCGAGGAGTTCATGCCCGGACCTCAGGCGAAGACGGATGAGGACCTGCTGAACCACGTGCGCGAGACCGCGGGAACCACGTTCCACCAGACCAGCACCTGCATGATGGGGCCCGGTCCGATGGCGGTCGTGGATACGTCGTTGCGCGTGAAAGGCATGGAGCGGCTGCGCGTGATCGATGCCTCGATCATGCCGACGGTAGTTTCAGGCAACACCAATGCGACCTGCATCATGATCGGCGAGAAGGGCGCCGACATGATCCTGCGCGCGGCTTGAGCTCCCTTCCCCGCTGTGCGGAAGGATTGAACAAGCTCGCTATCAAAAGGGCCGGCACGTGGCCGGCCCCCTTCGCCACATGGCTGCGAACGGTTCGTCAGCTGCCGTTGCCCTGGTTCTGGTTCGCCGGGAACAGCGAGATGTACCGGCTGTGTCCGGTCACATAGGCAGCGGTCGGCGCGCCATATTGGTTGGTCGCCACCGCGCTCGGCGCCTGCCGCGGCACGCTTGCCTGCGCCAGAACGCCCGGAATCTGGGTGAACCGTGTATCCGGCACCGGGCCCTCGCCGTCGCCGGCAAAGGCAGAACCGATACCGATGCCAAGCACAGCGGCCGCGGCAAATATCATGGTCTTCATGGTCTCTCTCCTGGTCTCGGTCCCACCCGCAGGCGGAACCACTGGTGGCCCCCTCGCCAGACTGTCAGACCAGTGCGGCTGTCCCGTCTTGCGATGGGTGTGAGATGGACCTGTTGACCCTTGGATATAATCCGGGCCCTTTAGATAAGATTTTTGCGCGGAATGGTGGAATAAATGGACTTGATCGGAGGTCTTCGCAGCTTCGTTCGCGTGGTCGAAACCGGATCGTTCTCGGCCGTCTCGCGCGAGAACCAGGTCAGCCAATCCGCCGTGACCCGCCAGATCGCGCAGCTGGAACAGCATTTTGGCGCGCGGCTGTTCCATCGGACGACGCGCCGCCTCAGCCTGACCGATGACGGCCAGGGACTGCTGACCCATGCCAGACATCTGATCGAGGCGGCCGACGAGATGGAGACGGCACTCGGCCGGCAGAGCAGCGCTCCCACCGGCCTGGTCCGGCTGGGCACCTCGATCGCCGGCGGCCACTACCTGGCGCCGCGGCTGCCGGTGTTGCTGGAGCGCTATCCGGGACTGCGCGTCGAACTGGTGATGCGCGATCAGTTCACTGACATGGTGGACGAGCGACTGGATCTGGCATGGCGTTCGGGAGAGATCGCCGATGCCTCGCTGGTGGTGCGGCGGGTCGGTCAGCTCGGACGGGCCGTCGTCGCTGCTCCGATCTATCTGGAGCGACACGGCGCGCCAGCGGTGCCCGAGGACCTGGTGACGCACACCTGCCTGATCCACGACTACCTGCCGGACGCGGCGCTTTGGCGCTTCACCGCGCCGGGTGGGCCGGTGTCCGTGCGCGTCAGCGGCGGCTTCCTCGCCAATGACAGCGCTGCGGTGCGTCTGGCGTGCCGTGCCGGCCATGGCATCGCGTTGCTGCCCGAGATCCAGCTGATCGATGACCTGCGCGCGGGTCGGCTCTACCGGTTGCTGAACGACTACCCGTCGGAGATCGTGCCGGTCCACATCGTCTATCCGTCGCGCCGCAACCTCGCGCCCCGGACGCGCGTCGTCATGGATTTTCTGGTCGAGCAGGCACGCGAGATATCGACGTTGCTGTCGGCTGGCGCGGAGGTATTGACGTGACCCGGGTCGGCCACACAGGCATCATCACAGGCGTCAAAGCCGCGCGATATCGGCAGCGTTTTCCGCCATGGGGAAGTGGGCGGTTTGACCATCCTTGATTGTCCGCTTTCAACCCAAGCCGGCCATCAGCAGCCCGGACAGGTAATCCCGGAAGCGCAGGTTCACGGACGCCCTTCACCGGTGACCGAATCAGGACGGCGGGACAAGCCGAGGGCCGGCCCCCGGCCTTCGCCGGGACAGGTCCGTGCGTCACGCCCCAATGGTCGGATATTCCGCTTCAGGGCGGCCCGGTGGCGGGCGTCACCGCGAATGGCAGGTCGGGTGCCGGTGTTGCGGGATCCACGGCGGCGGGCGGATCGGTCAGCCAGATGGTGAGCCGCTTCCAGGTGTCCTTGAACAGGGTGGCAAGGTTGCCGCCGTTTTCGATGATGACCAGGGAGAGTTCGCGCCACAGCGGGTTGCTCGGCACGATCCCGAAGTCGCGGCAGATGTCGGCGATGACGGCGCCCACCGGGCGGCGGCGCACCTCGGCGGCGATGTCCTCGGGCGTGGGCAGACGGGCGAGACCAGGGTCGGCGGTACGGGCGCTGCGGTCCACGGGCGGGATGGTGCGCGGCTGGCGACGGGATGGGGCGCTCGGGACGGCGGCCGGTGCGGACTCCTGCCGGGCGAGGCGGCTGGACAGTCTGGTCTCGAGCGCGGCGGCGCGCAGCAGGCCTCGGGCGATGCGCGCGAGGATTTCCCCGATGTCGATGGTGCCGAAGTCTCGCGTGACATCGGCGGTGTCGGTGGCGGCGGTGCGCTGCTGCAGCGTGCCGGCGAGTTGCCGGCCGTAGTCGATCAGCGTGCGCAGCAGGCCCAGCAGGCGCCCGGTGCGGGTGGGTGCGTCCGCGCCGGCGGCTGGCCGATCCTGGCGGGGATCGGGGCGGTCGGGTTGGGCGGAGGTGGGCGGGGCGGGCATGGACGGAATATGAACCTATATGGAGGGTCAGTGGCAAGGAATATTTTCTTCACAATGGCGACAGCGCTGGGTGGCCATGGGCGATTGGCGCCAGTTGGAGCATGACGCAGAATATCGGGTGGCGCGGCTCTGTATGGTCTGCGGCTTGACCCGCGCGGCAGACGCTTGTCCGACGATGGGTCGTTCGCGGATGCGCATGCAACCAGGGTAGGTACTTCCCGGAAGCAAGTCCGGATCCATCATATTCCGGTCAGAGACGGAGCAGGTTTCCGTAACCGCCGATCGGCGTGCGCACGCCGGATAGGCGGAGGCAATGCCACAGGCTGGCTTGGTTCGCCGAGACGACGGGACGTTGCAGGTCGCGCTCCAGTGCATCGAGAACACCCGCGCAACGAAACCCAGTGCCGGCGATCAGGACGCTATCCGCCTCCTGCGGGCAGGCCGCTCGCACCTGCTGGTACAGCGGTTCGATCGCTTGCTCGATGCCCATACCCTGCCGATACAGCTCGCCAGGCGGAACGTCGCGCCATTTCCGGCCGGGATCATAACGCAGACGCCCCGCCGGCTTGGTCCCGCGTTCGCACCAGTCCCGAACAGCCGCCGCCACCAAGCTGTCGCCGAACCAGGGCGGAAATACCAGGAATGGGCGATTTACGCCGCTCGCCTGCAGCGCCGCCGCACAGTCCAGCCCGTTGGTGGTCACCGCCACCCCTCCGCCGAGTTCCCGCGACAGCGTTTCCACTATCGCTTCGTCCCACTGTGGGCCACCCAGGATGCTGCTGGAGCTGTGGCCAACCACGACCGCCGACAGGCACATCGGTGCGAACTGCCGGCAGCCGCGCAGCAGGTCATCTTCCAACTCCACCCCGCTGCGGTCGTCACGCCAGCGCGCCCAGGGTGCCCGAGCGGTTACTCGCGCAGCGTGCACCGACACATTCAGCGGGACCATCGCCCACCACTCGGCCTCGGGCACGACTTCACTGCCGACGATGAACATACCGATCCGGGCTTGCCAGCCCCAGTTGTCTCTCTGTGTCATGGCTTGTCCCGAAAGCGGTTGTTCGCCGAGCTGTCTGTCAACCGGCTCAGCGCTCCTGTCGAACGTTCCAGCCGCGGTTACACCCAGTCGACAGCAGCCAGTGTGCTCTATCCGAGTTCGTCCTGGACACCGGCGTGCGGAACAACTGATCAGCGGCGCGCGCTGGGCGGTTCGGCTGATTGCCAGACCGCCCGCATCGACGTGGTTAGCGCTCGATCCCGGCCAGGGCGTTCTGGATACCCGCCGTTGCCCAGGGGGCCCACGGCATGGTGAAGAACTTGAACCCCTTCTGGACGAAGAAGTTCGGGTCCATCCCGGGCGGGATGAAATACATCCCGGCGGTGACGCCGTGTTTCGCGGTGGTCGCCGCGATTTTATCGAGCGCTCGCTGATAAATGTCGCACTGGTAGTCGAGCGGCACCCCCAGCTCGATCGAAAGATCAGACGGGCCGATCAGCAGGACGTCGACGCCCGGGACCGACGCGATGTCATCGAGATTCTCCAGCGCCTGGTTGGTCTCGATCATCGGCACGATGAGAAGCTCGTTGTTCACGGCATCCATGTAATCACGGTAATTCTTGAACTCGCCCCACTCGCCGCGAACTCCGGCGTTGCTGCGGTTGCCGAGGGGAAAATAGCGGCAGGCGCGCACCATTGCCTCCGCCTCCGCACGGGTGTTGATCATCGGCGCAATGATGCCCCGCGCCCCGGCGTCAAGCGCGAAGCAGATCTGATACGCCTCGTTGGCGGCAACGCGCACGACCGGCGCCGCCTGCTTGCCGCGCATCGCCTGGATCGACGGCTGCAGCTGCTTGATCTCCCAAGGGGAATGCTGGGTGTCGAACAGCAGGAAGTCGTACCCGGCGTCGGCCAGGATCGACACGTCGACGTTCGGTGCCCCGGCCGTCCCGATGACGGTCCTACCTGACTTGATGGAGTCCTTGATGGCGTTCATCTGGCGTCGATTCCTCCCATGGTAGCTTCCGCACCCATTCAACCGACCAACGGCGACGGGCATGTCGGTGCACACCATTATCGCACATTGGCGAAGCGGCGCAGCCTATGAGTCATCCGGACCAGGGTCGCCTCGATGAGGGTCACCTCGATGAGGGTCGCCTCGATGAGGGTCGGGGTCAGCCATTCAGCATTGCGCATCCGAAGCTGCCGGTCCGCTTCCCACCCTTGTAAAGTCGAGGACGGGCGCGGTGCCGCGTGAGCGGTCCGTCTCCCATCCCCGCTCATCAAACTGGACGTGCGGATTTCCCGCATCCAGCTTTCCGACTGGTTTGATTGTAAGGCCCACGGCGGTAATCCAGCGCCAGAACTCCGAGACCCCCGAAGATCAAGTCGCTCGGGAATCGCTTGGTCCCGCGGCTGGGCACCTTATGCCGCCGACTGAGGAAATGTCGGACGCGTTCGCAGACGTGGTGATCAATGGCCCTGTATGCCCGGTTGCGTGATCCATAACAGAAATAGGCCGACCAACCGCGCAGCAAACCGTTCAGTCGGTGGCACACGTCCGTCCATGGCTGCACGTCGCTTGGCACCAGAACATCGTCGATCTTCGTCTTCATCCGCTTGACACTCTTCTCCGATGGACTCGCGCCCAGGTACCTCTTGCCGTTCCTTTGGTAGCAATGCGGACCGAACGCGTACCCAAGGAAGTCGAAGCGCTCCGTTCGTGCGTCTTTCACCGAGGTTTTCACCTCGTTGAGCGTCAGCCCGAGCTTCGTCATCACCGCCTTTGTCCACGCCAGAGCCTCAGCCGCATTTCGTTGGCTGAGGATGGCGAAGTCATCGGCATAGTTGATGATCTGCGCGCGGAACGCCTCGCCGCGGCCGCTGCGTCGCCAATGCTTGAGGAAGCGGTTCATATAGATGTTGGCAAGCAGCGGACTCGCTACTCCCTGAACGCAAAAGGTAATTTCGACCACCAGGGGCTGGCGGCGCCGCGGACTTGGACTGGACGCCACCATCACCGCTCGGCGTCATGGAGGATAGGGGAATAGAGTGTCGGATGACGATCGTCTCGTCGCCGACCAGGATGTCTCGGACGACGAGGCGAACGATCCGTTGCCGTTCCTGGATGTCGAGGGTATCAGCCGAGGAACGGAGCCGGGTCAAAAAGCCCGACAAGGTCTCCGCAAGTCGTAGAAATACGGCGCGATCGCTGATCTGATCGAGGATCGAGTTCAGCTCCGTTTGCAAAGCATGTTCGCGCTGTCGTAGCTCGGGCATTCGCCGCCGCAACTCGTCGAGCGACAGAAGCTCTTCCTGATAGGCAGTCAACAGGCGATCTATGGCCTTACGGGTTCGCGTCACTTCACGCTCCAGCGCCTTCTCCCGCTGTTTTGTCGGATCGGACGTCCGCGCGGCCGACAGCCGGCGATCGAGTTCGCATTGGATCAGGCTGGGATCTTCCAGCAAACGGACAATCTCGTTCCAGACGACATGGTCGAGGAGGTCCTGGCGGACTGGACGGCTATCGCACACTGGGCCGCCGAGGTGACGCCAAGCGTCTGAACCAAGACACCGGTAGTAGTGTATGTTGCGTGCGCTCGAACGCGTCGATGTGCGCGCCAGCGCATAGCCGCATTTGCTGCACGATACCAACCCTTGCACGATACTGGGCGCGATTGTCCGACGCGGTGCAAGCTGCTTGTTCTGCGTCAGCAGCTCCTGGGCCCGCGCGAAGGTATCCTCGTCAATGAGGACAGGGACTGCAATCTCGATCCATTCCGACCGAGGCCGCTCTCGGTGAGCACTGTCGCGCGCGCCGACCCCGCCGCGCAGGCGAAGCGAACGTGTGATGCGCTGACGCGGCGCAGTCTCAGTCTTACCAAAGCAAGCAGTCCCCTTATAGGCCGGGTTGCGTAGTATCGCCCACACCGTGGTGCGCTCCCAACGTGAGATCTGCTTGCGGGTCGGAACACCTCGTTCGTTCAGCAGGCGCGTGATAGCGCCGATACTCATGCCTGTACGAACGTATTGGTTATAGACGACACGGACGATATCGGCCTCAGCGTGGATAATCTCATACCGGGCGGCTGCGTCATCACTTTTGCGAACATAACGATAGCCGTACGGGGCGCCACTGAGCACATTGACCTGTCCTTGGCGTGCGCGATGCCGCTTGCCGCGGCGGGATCGCTCGAGGATTTGCGCCCGTTCGTATTCCGCGATCATGCCCTGGAATTGTACCAACAGCTGATCCTCCGCTGTCGCTGTCTGTGGGGCCTTCACGAAGACAGTGTCAACGCCATGGCGCGCGAGTTCTTCAATCAGCAGGATCTGATAGGCATATTTTCGGCTCAACCGGTCAGGTGCATAAACCAACACCGCCTCGATCTGACCTTCTGCCGCAAGGTCGCGTACCCGCTCGAGCCCAGGACGGACCAGTGAGGCACCACTATAGCCTTCGTCTTCGAAGACCCATTCCGTCGGGACTTGATATCCGTGGCTCCGTGCAAACCCGATCAATGCTGCCGTCTGACTGGCGATCGTGCCCTCCTCCCGTTGCTTGTCCGACGACACCCGTGCATAGATCGCCGCGATCGGCATTGCTCCCCTCCATCACCCCGGAACGCTCGCCGATAATTCGAACCTGGTCAGGAACCAAGAGTTCGTAGACTTGCTGAAGTTTGCTGCCAAACAGACGGTCAAACGAATAATAGAGTCGGACTTGGTAGCGATCCCGATTTCGTCCTCGCTCAGCCATGCCCGCGTACAGCTAAGAGAAAGGTCGCGATCGCTCGCGTCACGATCTCGCTGATCGTCAAACCACTGATTGCAGAGTACACCCGCACATCGCGCACCACGTTCGCTGGCATCTTCAGCGTGATCGGCACTGACGGCGCGACGATAGCCACCGCATGGCCAATCGCCTGCGCTTCCTGCACATATCGGTACGCCTGGCGTCGCGAAATGCCAAACTGGCGAGACAGCAACGCCACCGCTTCCGCCATGCCGGTCCCACGCGCCAGCAGGCTGTGTGCAGCATTCAGTCGCTCGGCCTTCTGAGCATCGGTCGACCGTGCCATGTGCCATATGCATATTACCGTTTGCGTCTCAAGTCAACCACCGATCCACCACGCCAGCCTCCAATCTCGCGCTCAAATCGAAAGTTACCTTTTGCGTTCAGGGAGTAGCGACACCGCCCTGCGGCGTGCCGCGTGTGCTGGCCCTGCCACCACTCATGCGCCGTTTCCTGTCGCCATCCCGTTCTTCGACCGGCGCTTTCAGCCACAGCTTGATCAGCCATAGCACGTGCCGGTCAGAGATTCTGCGGGCCACCGATCTCAGGAGGTCCGCATGCGGAATCGTGTCAAACGAAGACACGACAGACTACCCATCACCAGGACGTTCAGGTTTCGACGGTCGTCACGCGTAAACGGCATCCCTTCGAAGGACGCCGACTTCCTGTCATCCGGAGCTTGACGCGGCGAGGCGTTGTCGAGTTGCTCGTGATTTTGCCTGACGGCAGCCGCACGCTTATCCCGGCTGCGTGGACGGATCGGAGTGGCCGCCAGGATGCCGGATTGATGTCGTCCGTAGGCGATGACACAGACGCCGCCGA
>CAWEVI010000026.1:0-8538 GCA_963812475.1 uncultured Alphaproteobacteria bacterium | reverse complement strand
AGTGGGCTAGTTTATTACAAAGGGGCCTCTGGACGGCATCTTCGGGCGAGAGACCCGCACAGCGATTCGCCGGCTTCCAGCGCGCCTCTTGACATAAATCTGCGTGGTCGGATTTTATCCTACCTTCGATGGAGGAGCCGATGCAGAGCGCCGAGAAGATCTCCATAACCCTCCCTCCCGACATGCTGCGCCTAATCCGCGAGGCAGTTGCCGCCGGGGAGTATGCCTCCACCAGCGAGGCTCTGCGCGACGCCGTGCGCACCTGGCAGCACCAGCGCCTAGAGGACGCTGAGCGTCTCGCGGCTCTGCGCGCCCGTGCCCAGGCCTCGCTCGCTGACCCGGCCCCCTCGCTATCTGAGGCGGACGTTGACGCCAGGCTCGCGGCCCGCGTCCGGCGCCGGCGATGTCGCGCTTTGATCTGCGCTACCGTCCAGCCGCGCTCGCCGACCTCGAGGAGGTCTTCCGGGCAGTGTTACGTATCAGCACCAGCCCGGTCGTCGCTCGCCGCTACGTCGAACGCATTCGCAACCGCTGCCGGCGCATCACCCTCCTGCCTCAGGGTGGGCGACAGCGCGACGATCTAGCTCCTGGTCTCCGTTCCGTGCCGTTTGAAAGGCGCGCCGTGATCGTCTACCGGGTCCTCGGCCAGACCGTGGAGATCACAATGTCTTCCATGGCGGTCGCGACTACGCCGCCCTCTACCGCCGTGGAAAGCCAGATAAGGAGACCTGAACTGGGTCAGTGGAGACCGTGGCGGCGTGTCGGTCAGGACGTTTTACAATCTGCTAGAACATATACAAACGGTCGTTTACAGGTGTGGCCATAGTCCTGGGGTTGTCGCGGGCAGTACACTTGGCGCGGCGAAGGGCAGGGGACTTGCGCCGACGACGCTTCATTAAGGCAAATTCCTCGGCGGGCTGGCATTGCTAAGCAGCCGATCATTTGCTTACCGCGCCTTAGTCCTAGGCGCCCAAATCAAAATAAGGTCCGTCGGCCAGGCAGGAAAGCCACTCGCCTGGCGGGTGAGGGGCTATCGCGCGTGACGGAATTTCTGGCCCTTGTTGCGGCTGGCGGCGGTCGGCGCCAAAGATCCTTGGCACGCCAACGGTCGCCAGGAGCGCGAGCATGGTCGCGCGCGCGACCCGGCTGAACGCTGCGGCCGGCAGGCAGGGGATTTACCCCGGGTCTCAACCCGCCGCCCAGGCTGCCCAACGCGCTCGATGCATTCGTTGGGCGCACCGGTGCCGACCCCAGAGGCGCCCGCCGCCCGGCTCTGCATAGCGCTGCAGATCGCGACCGGACTGCTGCATGAACCGCAGGGGACGTGCTCGTCACTCGCGCGCATTCGCCATCTGAGCATTCGCTTGCCATCGCGGCAGGCGAATCGGGGTCGCTTGCTATGCCGGGGTCCCTAAGCCTGAAGGGATCAGCCATGCCGCGAACAGCCGCTCACGAAACCCGCGGTTCGGCCGTCATCTGCCAGCAGTTCGCCGCGTTGACGGTTGCGGCCATGCAGTTCGTGGCGCGCGATCGTGGCGAGGCGCTGATCCGCAAGTGGCTCAGCCGCATGGAGATGCCCGCCATGTCGGAGGGCCGGCTGGCGGCCGCGACGGCCGACGCCATGCTGCTGGCGGCGGACCTGCTGCTGTCATACCCGGCGGCGAGCGGTGCCACGGCGTTCGACCGCTTGGCCAGAAGCCGCGCTCGAGCGCCGGCTGCGGAGCAGGCAGCGATGACGGCGCTGTGCCGAGGGCGTTTCCGCCTGCTGGAAGTGGCGAATGGCGCGGCGGGATCTGCCCCAATGGCGCGCGACGCCGTGTCGGGCGAAACGCTGCGGATCGTTGGTGCGGATCTCCCACCGCGGTCGAGCGTGGCCGTGTTGTTTTCCCGCGCGGTGATGCTAGGCGATAAGGAGTGCTGCCTGCCGGGTGCCGTTACACCACTTGACCCGAGCGCCGCGGCTGTAGCACGGAACCACCCGGCCGCCGGGGGCCTTGGCGCTATAGCTGGCGCGCGGTGGGCGGAAGCAGTCTACGAACATGTGGTGCGACACGGCACGGCGGCGGTGTCCGTATTCGATCGGCCCGCTGGTCGCGATGAGGAGGTCGCTGAGCCCGTCGATGACGAGATCTACGAACTGGCGACGGCGTGGGCCGCGTTGGCGGACGCAGTGCCCAACGCCGACCTGCTGCAGCGCAGCAGGTTCAGCACAAACCTGCCGAATGTGTTGGACGTCCTTGCCGGAGCGACCACGGCACGCGAGCGGCGGATGGAGACGTTAGCAACTGGGTTCGAGCGATTGCTCCTGGTGCAATTGGAAACCATCGTGCACCGCGAGCGCAGCGGCGCCGGCAAATTGGGCTTGGACAGTGTCGCCCGATCGGTCGACGAGGCGATCGCAACGGGAGGCCTGCCGCGCACCGCGCGCGAGCTTCTTGCGTCACTGCGGCGGAGCATCGCAGGTAACGGCATTCGGCAGCGTGATGATCCGGGGCTGACCGCGTTGGTACAGCGCATCCGTGCCCTGCGCGCCAAGACAGTCGCCCAGGGCTGCACGGAGCAGGAGGCATTGGCCGCCGCCGAGAAGGCTGCCGAACTGCTCGACCGCTACGGCTTGTCGCTCAGTGAATTGGAGTTCCGGGCACAGCCCTGCGACGGGATCGGCATCCAGACCAACCGCCGGCGCTTCGCGCCGATCGACACCTGCGTTCCCATGATCGCGACCTTCTTCGACTGCCGAGCCTGGGTGGAGCAGGTGCCGGGGCAGGCATTGCGCTACGTGTTTTTCGGGCTGCGCGCGGACGTGGCGGCGGCGCAGTACATGTATGACCTGGTCGAACGAGCATTTCAGACCGAGACGGAGGCCTTTCGGACCAGCGGGATCTATCTCCGTATGGTTGGCGAGCGGCGCAGCGCCACGAACTCCTTCCAGGTTGGCCTGGGCCGCGGGATCTGCGGCAAGCTTGCCGGAATGCAGGCCGCGCGGGAGAACAATCGACGGAGCGCATCGGGGCGCGACCTCGTGCCGATCAAGGCAGCCATGGTGGAAGAGGAACTGGCCAAGCTAGGCCTCGATCTGCACACACGTGAACTCGGTCGGGGCCGCAGGGTCCTGGCTGAGGCCTTTGCGGCGGGCGAGGCAGCCGGACAGCGGTTCGAGTTTCACCCGGCTATCACCGAGGCGGCGTGAGTGACGAAACGCACCGAACCGTTTTGCCGGGTCTGGCAGACTCGGGCCGAAAACAGGCCACGCAGCAATAGTCCGGCGCGGACCGGCAGACGCTCGCGGGACTCCCAGTCGATGTTGTCGGCATAGGCGGCTTCGAGAGCGTCAAAACAGGCGAGCAAGCAGTCGCGCGCGGGGGGTACCCACCAGGCGCATTCGGCATCGAGACAACACGGGGACGGCGGCGCCAGCCAGAATATTCTTCGGGCTGACATCACAGTGCACCAGGGAACATTTGGTCGCGCGGGTTTCCTCCACGAGCGCACGCAGGGCGTCGGCGCGGTCGGTGTGGCGGGCGGCAGTGGCCACCAAGTAGGGCTCCAGGCGGATGTCGTAGAAGATATCGTCGGTCGGGAAGTCGGTTGCGACTGTTGGGTCGGCCGCGGAGGCCGTGGATACGGGAGAGCGTGGGGCCGACGGCCGCGGCGAATGCGGGATCGGCGCGGCCCGTGCGCAGTTCGGCCTTCCACAGCGGGAAGCGTTCCGGCGGCAGGAACTACATGGCCAGCGAGCCGCTTTCCTCGTCCTGGCCGAGTAGCTGGCACAGGGGCTTACCAGAACACGCTCTTCAGGCGCGCCCGGAGTCCTTTGCGACCAGTTGCCCTGCCCGGCTGTTCTATGGGTTTTGGCGGTGTGGTGGGCCCGTGCGCTCCATGGTGGCAAAGGACATCAGCACTATCGCGGCGTTGTACCTCCGCGATTTTCTCCGCAGACATCGGCCCAGCCCAGATCACCCGATTGCGCCGGACCCAGTAACGAGACTTGCATTTGAGGGTCCAACTGCCGATCGACGGCGCAAGCAAGACCGACTCGCCGTCAAAGGTCAGCTGCCAGCCGACCGGGCTAATCGGAGCGACACCTCTGCGCCGCAGCCGCAAAAACACCGGTGAGTGGCCGTGGCGAATTCCACGTGCCTGCTGTGGATCGGCCGCGACCGGACGGTGGCAGGCTTCGAGCAGTTCTTCGCCCTGATCGGCGAGGAATTGGCCGGACAGATCGAGTTTGTCTGCTCGGACATGTGGCAGCCTGACCTGACGGTGACCCGCGAGCCATCCACATCCTCGACCGCTTCCACATTGTCGCCAAGATGAACACCGCGCTGGACCAGGTGCGTGCCGGCGAGGCGCGCGGCTGGCGCGCGACGGCTACGAACCGGTCCTGAAGAAAACCCGCAAGCGTCTCGCAAGACGATGATGGCCAAACGGTGGAGGGGCTCTGTGCCGCGTCAAGGAAGCGACGTCTTCCTGGGGGTGATCGAGGCGGCGCGCAAGCAACTCCTCATCGACCATGAAAATGCGCGAGTATTCGAGCACAGTGGGATCATTGGCGACGAACGAGCCGCGGCGCTGGCCGACTTTCTTCGATCAAGCCTGCCAGAAGCGTTTGGTATAGCCAAGGGCAAGATCATCGACTGCTTCGACACCCGCACCGGGCAGATAGATCTCTTCATCTATGACAGATTGGCAGCAAAGCCGATCTCGCAGCAACGGGAGAACGCACTAGTGCCGTGCGAGGCACTTTACGCCGTCATCGAGGTCAAAAGCACATTCACCCGTGAGGAAGCAAGGCGCTGCCTGCATGCTGCTGCCACACTCCGGCAGCTCAGGCGCTTCAAAGAGCACTTTGTCGATGCACGCACGCATGGTGCTCGAGCGCAAGAGAGCGAGCACCGTGCGATGTATGTGATATTTGCTTACACAACAGATCTACGAGCGGAGGCCGTGGTTGAGGACGCCAGCGTTTATGGAAAGTCTGGATGGGAAAGATGGGTGCCGCGCGACAGCAAAGTTGTCCGGTCATCGACACGTAGGTTGGCCGGTTTGGTCGGCCGGAGGGCGGGCGTAGCCCAACTGTGGGGCGACTAAACCGGCGGCGCGGGTTTTACCCGCCCCTCTGGTCGCGGCGTGCGTGAGGGCAGGATCGGAACCTCGACTTGCAAGAAGAGGTCCGATTTGCCCGGGCGCCCCGCCACCGACCAGCAGATGAGAATGTACATGGAACTCCGTCGTCATCATCCCCAGCGTGTTGCTGCCGCCAAGACCGGCTTCAGCGAACGCACGGGCCGCCGGATCGAGGGCGATCCGCGGCTGCCTTCCCAGAAAGCTGCCGAGCGACCGTTGCGGCGACAGGTCGCCGACCCGCTCGGCGGCCTATGGGAGAACGACATCCTGCCGCTGCTGGTGACCCGTCCCGGCGTGCGCCCTGTGACGGTGCTGGAAGAAATGCAACGGAGCCATCCCGATCGCGATTGGCATCGGCTGCGGCGCACGTTGGAGCGTCGCGTCCGCGCCTGGTGCGCCGAGCATGGGGCCGAGCGTGAAGTGATCTTCCGTCAGGACCATCCGCCGGGTCAGCAGGGGCTGTCGGACTTCACCGACATGGCGGACCTCGGCATCCACATCGCCGGTGAGTTGCTCGCGCACCGTCTCTATCACTTTGTTCTGGCCTATTCCGCTTGGGAGCATGCGGAGGTGGTGCTCGGCGGCGAGAGCTACACCGCATTGGCGTGCGGGTTGCAGACTGCGCTGTGGTCGCTCGGCGGTGCTCCGGCCGAGCATCGTTCCGACAGCCTTTCGGCGGCGTTCCGCAACCTCGACCAGGATGCCGCCGAAGACCAGACCCGCCGCTACGAGGCGCTGTGCGCGCATTACGGCATGCAGCCCACCCGCAATAATCGCGGCGTGGCCCACGAGAACGGCGCAATCGAAAGCCAGCATGGCCATCTCAAGCGCGTTGTCGCCCAGGCCTTGCTGCTGCGCGGCAACACCGACTTCGATAGCCTCGATGCCTATCGCGACTGGATCGCCGACCTGATCGGCCGCCGCAACGCCAGGCGCGAGAAGCTGGTTGCCCTGGAGCGTGCCGAGCTGAACAGGCTGCCGCCGGGGCGCACCACCGATCATGACGAGGCCAGCGTGCGGGTGACCTCCAGCAGCGGCTTTATCCTGCGCAAGGTGTTCTACACGGTGCCGTCTCGCCTGATCGGCTATCGGCTGAACCTGCGCATTTATGATGATCGGCTGGACTGCTTCGTCGGCCAAAGCCTGGTGCTGACCCTACCGCGCGGCCGTCCGCCGAGCGACGGACGCCGCATCCAGATCGTGGACTACCGGCACATCATTCACAGCCTACGCTGCAAGCCGATGGCGTTGCTGCATCTCCTCTACCGTGACGCGCTGTTCCCACGCCCGGCCTACCGCGCTGCCTGGGAGCGCCTGCTCGAGACGCGGCCGGCGCGTGTCGCTTGCCGGATCATGGTCGAGTTGCTGGCGCTCGCCCATGAGCGCAGCTGCGAAGCCGACCTCGCCGCCGCGCTGGTCGAGCAGATGGAGGACGGCGGTGTGCCTGATCTGGCGCCGTTGCGTGCCCGCTTCGCCCCGGTCGCCGCCCGGCTGCCGGTCGTCGCGGTGAACCTGCCCTCGATCGCCAGCTACGACGTGTTGGTGCCTGCGATGGCAGCGACAGCATGCGCGACAACAGGAGCGGTCGCATGAGCGACAGCATCACCGTCGATGCCGCTCGCCTGCCTCTGCTGTTGGGGGAACTGCGTCTGCCCACCGTCGCCAAGCTGTGGCAGACATTCACCGAACGTGCCGATCGTGAGGGCTGGCCGTCGGCGCGCCTGCTGGCAACGCTTGCCGAATTCGAACTCGCCGAGCGAGCCCAGCGACGTGTTCAGCGACATCTACTGGAGGCGCGGCTGCCCTCGGGCAAGACCCTCGACAGCTTCGACTTCGCCACCGTTCCCATGGTCAGCCATGCTCATGTCACGGCGCTTGCCAGTGGCGATGCCTGGCTGAAGAAGGGCGCCAACATTCTGTTGTTTGGGCCAAGCGGATCCGGCAAGTCGCATCTCGGGGCAGCGCTCGGTCATGCGCTCGTCGAGAATGGCTATCGCGTGCTGTTCACCCGCACGACCGATCTGGTGCAGCGTTTGCAAACCGCCCGACAGGCGTTGTCACTGGAAAGCGCCATCGACAAGCTCGACAAGTACCACCTGATTATCCTCGATGACCTGTGCTACGTTAACCGCGATCAGGCTGAAACCAGCGCGCTGTTTGAATTAATCGCTGCCCGATACGAGCGCCGAAGCCTTCTGGTCACCGCGAACCGACCGTTCGGCGAATGGACGACCGTGTTCCCGGATGCCGCCATGACCCTCGCCGCGGTTGACCGTCTCGTCCATCATGCAGTCATTCTGGAGATGAACGTCGAAAGCTACCGTCAACGCTCCGCCGCCGCCCGGCAAAATCGGCGCGCCACCAGCGACAGCAAGCGCGACATCAAGCATAAGGAGGTCATCACCGCATCGTCCACGTGACGCGCCGTGCAACACCACACTTGTCGCGCGGCATCCGTCACGCCATCTTCCTCACACGCAGCGACCGGACACGCTTGCTGTCGCTGACCGGCCATCCGAACTGTCGCGCTATAGATGGGGCACCCTCAGATGCGTTATCGCTCTGGGACAATCAGAACCATGACACACCAGCGGAGCTTTCAAGTGGCGTAGGATTTTGAGGATTAATTGGCGCGGCCCGGGGGAGGCGTCACGAGGGAAAACTGGTTCGGCGGCTTGCCGTCATCGTGGCCAGCATCTGGCCAAGGTGCGTCCGCTTTTCCGTTCGCCGAACGGACCCGGAAAGCTTCCTCCTCCTCGCGGAATACCAGCCGCCGGGCCGCGGTCATGACGCAGGGCCCAGTTTACGCCAGATACCGATCAAGAAACTGCGCCAACTAATCTTCAAAATGACAGGTCGGCGGCGAGCACCCTACCACTGCTGAACGTCTAGGTTCGTCTCGGCCAGCCCGTTTACCTCCCATGCCTCCCGACCGCCGCGGTACCAATAAACATCAGTGTAACCGAGCGAAGCCAGGCGTAACGCAAGATTACGTCTATCGAAGTGTTCCGCATTCCAGCCTATCGTGACGATCGGCCTCCTCAGGTCGCCACCGGCTAACTTCTGAATTTTGCTGCGCAAGCGATCCTGCGCCTCGTCGGTAAAGCTGCCGCCCAGCCCAGCGAACTGCAGCCCCCCGCGCCGGAAATTGACCGGTTCCACGAGTACAAAACAGTGTCGACAACGACCGGCCGCGTCGTCGCAAGGAACGGGACTAGATCCGTGGTACGGATTGTCCTGACTCCGGTAGCCTCTTTCGGTGTGCGACCGGCGACCTCACTGTGCAAGACACCATCCGCTGGCACACCGAAATCAACATCCTCATCAACGTGATCGCGCTCACCTGCGAGGCGCAAAGCATCACGATAGCGCTGGAACTGCTCGGCATAAACCGAACTCAACAAAAATGCG
>CAWEVI010000025.1:0-213581 GCA_963812475.1 uncultured Alphaproteobacteria bacterium | reverse complement strand
TCCCACGCATGGACAAAACCGGTGAGACGATTCCCTGCGCGCAGACAGCCGGCAGCGCGTAATTTTCTTGATTGCGACCCTAGTCGAAGGCGCCATCCTGGCTGGCAGCTTCCCGTTCATCGCGCCGTTTCTGCACGATGTCTTTGGCCTCTCATACGCGGCCGCAGGCTTAGTGCTGACGTGCTTTGGACTGGTGCATTCGTCTATGTCCGGCTCGCGCAGCGTCTCGTGTCTACATTTGGCGAAATATGGCTGGTCGTATTTGGTGGGCTTCTCCTCGCAACGGGCTTCGTCCTCGCAGCAGCGAGCCCCATGTGGCCACTGGTGGCATTTGCCGAGGTGCTGTTGGGTTCGGCTATGTAACGCTCCACAGCGTATTGCAAACCCGCGCAACCGAATTGCTGCCGGCATCGCGTGCCACGGCAGTGTCGGCGTTTGCTTTCATGCTGTTCATAGGCCAAGGCGTGGGCACCTTGGCTATGAGCGGGATAATCGCCTGGATTGGCTATCGCAACACATTCTCATTGAATGCAATTGCTGTTCTGCCATTAGTAGGCTGGCTTCGCGCATTCCTGCGGCGGAACGCCCCGACGGCACTCTGATATCAAGTCGAACCGTCGGATCACCAGTATTAGCCACAGGTTGCTTCGGCAAAGTGGGTAATGTCCTTCTTCGGGGGGGCCACACGTATAGCTTGAGCAGTTGGTTGGCGATGGTGTTGCGCTTCAGCGAGAGCCATGGCAACGAATGGCGCGAAGGTCGTCGTTGCCGAGATCAACGCCGCAGCGGGCGAGTAAACCGCCCAGATCGCGACGCAGGCCGGTGCAGGGATTGTACGCTGGATGACCTGTCCCGCGTTTGACGATTGCCGGCGTACATCTGACCGCCCAGGCCGAGCGACCAAGAAGGCACATCCGTGCTTCCCCTGTTACGAGCTTCGTTTTCGGGATTGGCTGCTTCCCTGATGTAGCAGACGGGCGTATTGTATGGCGCTTAGGTGAATGGTAGTCAGCAGCCCATCACGCCGGAACACATTGACCGGGTCTTCACGCAAGACGAGATCGCAAATTGGGCATCCCAGGCGGGGACTGATCCAGACAGAATGCGCACGGTGCTGGCTGAGGCATTGCCGCATGTTGTTGACCACGCGACCCCGAATGGGAGATACCAGCGCCCAACGCGACGCCTGACCTGTCCTCTTTGGTGCGTCGCTTCATGGGCGGCAGTGCCACTAGCTGAAAATCGTTCTCGCCTGCATTGGGCCATTCGCGCACAATGATCTAATGGCGGGACGATAGAATTTCCTGAACCGCTCGGACGATTCCCCGCCGGTCGGTCCGCAGAAGCACGTTCAGTAGCGTTCCATCACCGCTGTAATGGTTATGATGCGCATGCCTTGTTGTGATCCGCTCGGAAGCCACTGCTCTTGGCTTGAGAACTCAGACATATACTCGCCGGCTTTTGTCTTCCCATACCAACGGTCGCCAGGGCAGTGATAGACTTTCGAAGTTGTGTTCACCCACACTTGGCCTGCGCCGGGCACCCCACGAGCCGTCTGCGCCGGTACAGTTCCCGCGCCTGTCGCTGGAGCAGTTGCCGCGCCTGTAGGTGCAGTAGTTGTGGAAGGAGTTGCTGTATCCCACGACTTGACGCCCCGTGTCCTCGGCACGCACCTGATCGCGTCGTCCCAGAGAAGGGCGAGCCATCCTTGCATGTTGCAGTTACAGCGGCGGTTTGTGCATGTGCCGCCAGGAAACACGAACCCGGCCGCAGTGACAATCTGTAAAAGATAACGGCGCATCGGCTTTGGTCCCTTATGCCTGCTCCACCATGCAGCCACCCTGAAGCTACGCCGTCAATCCCCTTCGCTTGACCGAATAATATTTCAGGCAATCGTCATCCTGCGGCTTGCTGTCGACGCCCATCATGGGATCGATACGGTTGTGGCGACACCAACGACCGGCACTATGCGAGAAGTTCCCCGCTGCGGCAGACGGTTTACTGTAACGCTAAGGACGTTATTTTTGACGACACCAACCTGAAGGCACCGGGCCATATATCGTGTATGATTTGTCACGAAGGCCAACGGCAGAACGATCTCGATGATGGGCGAGGTCCATCGATTTACAGGATTCACTGTCGCCCTGGCGCGCGGGCCGTTCGCGGAGGAAAGCCGGCATAATTCGTTCTATAGAGCGGTGCGGATTGGGCAGCCCAAATCTCTGACATCGGTAACAGATCGAGCCACCTCATGCCCCGAATGCTGATGTTCGAACCCACCGAATGATCTGATCACGGACGCCTCAATCAGTCCGCTGCCGCCGGTAAGATGTCTGACGGTCATCGCTCGACAGTCATCCTCCCATTGGCATAAAGACGGTACCTGGTCATCGCAACCTATCGTTTGTATTCCAACATAGCACGGCAACGCTCTACCGCCCTGAGCAGGGCGGACATTTTCCGTCGCCCGACTTCGATGTACATCGCTCGATCAGCCATTTTTATTCCGATCCGAGTTGCTCTCCGTACAAGGTCTTCTAATGGCTGCTCGATCGGAACAAGCACCCGTTCCCCATTCGTCGATGCCATCAAAGTCGGTGGCGCTTCATCGACCGGGTTACCCAACCAAGTGTCACCGATCTGGACGGCGACAGCTACTTGTTGGTTAGGCTGAAGAGACCAGTCCTTGTCATAAAAGCTGATCTCCTTGACTTTTACGTCGGTCCACGTAACGACGACCGCCTGATCCTTGTTGTATAGGAAGAGCGAGCAAGCCACCTCACCTTGCGCGTATCGATGCTCTACAACAGCAGCGCCGCTTCCGCGCCACCAGTCCTTTTGGCGTGCGCGTTGTGCTCCCGCAGACGGTACCGCAACGCAGAAAACACAAATGAAAACCAGCGAGAGGTGCCGCTCAATCACGCTGCCTGTCAATTTTAGCCGCTTTATCAGTTATGTCTCTGGCTGACCGCACTCGCTCGATGGGCGATGCGTCGCAATTCGGCTCACGCCTTCCGCCGACTTCCCGAAAGCGTGGTCGCCGGCTGTTATCTCATCGGCGTCCAGCCTACTATCAGTGCCTCAAGTCGGTCGATTGCCTCCTGTTGCATGGCGAGCGCCATGTATCCACGGCAAGCTGGCGATATACCCCTCTTAACACCAGCTTGGCAGTTCGATCGGCCCGCTCGCAGTACCCCGACGCCACCGCCCTGAAGTGATCGGCAGCCGTCAAATTGCCTGTCATTCGAGCCCCCGTGATCGGAGCACATTTTAGACATAGAGCAATTTAACGGAAATTTAACGATAGTGATCAGACTTAAATGGGAACCTCACGGGTTCGCTACCAATCGATTGATCGTTCAAACATCGAGAAATGTATCAGTCTGGATTCGGAAGGAGGGAGTTTTGGTGGCTCGGACGGCCAAACCAGCCAGCATCAGTGCAACCGTACCAAATTCCTGTCCTGATATCATAACAACTCGCGCTCTCGATTTTGTGAAGTCTGCGAACGTGGAATGGTGGCTGATAAGACATGCCCAGTCACGGCACGAAGCCGTCTCGAGTTCGAGGCATCGGCTGGCGGGGTCTTCGATGAAATCGATAAGAGCACTGCGCGTTCCAGAACACGTACCAAGCATAACGACCCCGTGTCGTCCACACATACCAACGCGCAGCGGAAGAGACATGGCGTTCATATTGAATGCTACTCAATGCTGCTGGTCGTGAAGCCGCATTGCACCGAGGACCATTCGAACTGCGTCGGCCCACCCTTGATGATAACCTGACTCGTAACGATCCGCGATAGTTCTGGACTCCAGTGCCTCGTTGTCTGCAACCTCTAACTCGGCTGTCACGGCCGCTAGCTTCGCGAACCCTGCATTGGTCGCCGTTTCCGTGCTCTTGGCGCGGGCGTGTAAGTTCTGGCTCATGGTCATCAAGTCATCCAGCGTTACTTGTTCCATATTCCGATCTCGTTTTATAATCGTCGATCCGTAGGGCTCTATTCGGGGCGTCGTATTGCTTTCTCCTATCCCGCTCAGCTTAGTGTGTGCCTGCTCGATCGATCAGCGGTATGGCCAGCTACAGGACCGGCCGTGATGCGGCGCATGCCACTCGGCCACGACGGCACCACACGACCCTCGACCCCAGGATGACTGTCTCCGAACGTTAGGTTCGCACCGTCGTGATGGTGCTCAGTCGAATTCGGTTGGCAGGTCCGGTTGACGCGCGTGTTCGAACATGCGCTTCAGTTGGGGAAGCAGAACTCGGCGCGTCGATAGCTCCGCCGGCAATTCGTGCTCCGCGAAGAAAGCCACCTCGCTGGTCTCGGGTCCAGTTCGAATCTCACCGCCAGTGATCTCGCATAGGAAGAACAACCGCCAAACGTGGAAAGGCTCTACTACTCCATGCGGATGTCGAGCCCGATCCCATACTGCGGCGAGCTTGTAGGCACGAGCCTCCAGACCAGACTCCTCACGAAACTCCCTTGCCACGGCCTCGGCAGGGCTCTCATTCACATCCGCCCAGCCTCCAGGCAGCGTCCAACGGTGTCCGTCTGCCGTCTCACGAACCAGCAGCAACCGGTCTTCGCGGAACAATGCTCCACGGACACCCAGCTTCGGGGTGGCGTAGCCGGATTGTTGCGTGAACATCACCTCGATGTCCCGCACGTCCAGACCGGTATGCTGAGCCATGATCTGCGCCGCCAGAGTGCGGAACCGCTGGTAACGCGCGCGATCGTACTCGTCGCGCGTGAAAGCCAGGCCGGTTTGGGCCAACGCCTGTATTTCGCGCGCCCAGATAAGCCAGTTTGGCTTGATTGGTCCTGATTTTCCGTCAATCACGTTCAGCTTCCAGCTAGGTTCCGCTCATACCCGTGGTCAAGCGCTCAGAGCGAGCAGAGTAGCGTGGAGTGCTCGCCTACAAAAATGTTGGCGCGGAACACGCCGTATACGTTGGCGTCCGCGCAGTGGACGGAACGCGGTCCAGAGCCGTTGCGAAGAAGCGGTGATGTATGTGACCGCTACTCCCTAGGTATGTGGTAACGACTGTCCGGCTCGCGATCAATTCGAGATAAAAGATGGTCGCACTCGATCAACCGAAGTGGGAGGCAAGGTAGCCAATCCCCAGCAAGGCCACGAAGCAGCCAGCGACACCGCCCAGGATAAAACCGGCGCAGCGGGCATGACACATCACACCGCCCTCCTGCCAAGAAGCGTCAGGTTCCACCTTTTTAGTTAAGGTACCGACACGCCGGTACGCCTGTCGTGATCACCATTCGGCCATCCTCTCCCGGTTACGGCCCGTCCGGTCATCATCATGGCTATGCAAGCTGACTGCGATCAGCAGCCCGATCGCCACAACAATGAACCACACCGCAACGAACATAACCGCCTCCGTTGCCCAATAAACTATCACGGGATCGTGAGGTCAAGGGAAGGGCGTTGTCGAAGACCTTCCGACCGAACGACTGACTAAAGAAGGCGAATGGGTTTGAGCCTGTCCGAGGAACTATTTCGTCTTCCAGATAGCTTGTCAGAAAAACTCCCATTTGACGCGCACTCAAGTCCGGCCTTCGATCGGGCTCGGTTGGCGTTCGTGACACCGCCGCCAGCACCCGCGACAACGTCGCCGTGTCGACACCCTTCACCACCCGTATGCTTGCCTCACCCAGCACGATCTCGATCGCGCCGGCCGCGTTGGTACCTTGGTGCATGGCCTCAATCACACTGTGCGCTGGCGCATCGTGACGCTGCTCGCCATGGGTAGCGTGCCAGCGACCGCACTGACGTTGCTGGTCATCTCCAAACTCGATCTGTCGGGCAGCATCGCGTCTGGCATCATCGCGAGCGTGCTTGGCGTGCTGCTGCTGCTTACCTCGCTTTCGTTGTTCTTCCGTAGACAGTTCCTTGCCTTCGCCGGTAGCCGGCTGCTGGCGATCGAACCGAAGCAGACGACAGTGCTGACCGTGATGACGGGTGCGGTCCTGGTGTCCTGGTGACGATCTCCTCGGTCGGTGCCGGTGCGCTCGGTGTCACCGCGCTGCTGTTGCTCTATCCGCGTCTGCCGATGGCGATCATCGTCGGTTCCGACATCGCGCATGCGGTGCCGCTGACCCTAGTGGCCGGCGTAGGTCATTGGTTTCTCGGATCGGTGGATTGGCCACTGCTGACTTCGCTGCTGACCGGGTCGGTACCGGGAATAATCCTCGGCAGCTACCTCTCCGCACACGTGCCGGACGCCGTGCTTCGGCCAATTTTGGCGACAACGCTGATGGTGGTAGGCGGCCGGTTGGCTCGGCTGCCGTGTGGAGCGCCAGTGAGGCTCCCGACCTCCAATTCCATCAGGCGCTGTGCAGTGAAGCCGATCATCTCGCGCTTCCGGGACTTGCCACGACCCATCCGTCACGGTTGAGAAGCGGGACCAAATCAATGATGTGCTTCTGCCACAGTGTGGCGAAGGCGAAACACACGCTGCGATTGGTGGAATTGCGCGCTGAATAGCCTACGCTATCTGCCATGGAAGAACGACCTTTCGGCTGATCCAGCAGGATGATCAGCGCGTTAGCGTGGAAATAGTTAAGCCCAGCGGACAACGCCTGCTGATCCCAGGCTTCCGCGATGAGGCAGAGGCACAAGCCTGGATATCGAGATGAAGCGGCTGATTCAGGCCCCCCTCATCCGCATTTGCCAGGGCAGAAGATTAAGGTCCGCGGCAATTTTGGACTAGAATTATGCTTATTCCAGCAAGGCGGCGGCCCATAATGTTCAATGACGACCCGCGCACAAGGCACAATGGCGTCCTAGCCCTGTTCGACCGCGCAATCGATTGCCTGACGAGCAAGCAGCCTATCTACATCTCGGCATGATCGATCGGGTTACACTTGGCAAGGTGGTAGAGTTATTGCGGAGGCATGAATGCCAATCATACGCAACATAGATGTTACCATGCAGTCCGAGGTTAGCTTCGACGATGCATGTCGCGCCGCCGTCGCCGAAGCAGCTAAGACCTTGCGAGGGATTATGTCATTCCGAATCAAGGAAGCCGAATGTGTGGTGGAGCACGATAAGATCATCGCCTATCGGGTTACTGGCAAAATAGTCTTCCTCGTTGAGCGGTGATGACCCAAAGGCGGAAGTTCCTCGTGCAAAAAAATTGGCAGTTCTGGCATCGCTGGACCTCATCCGGTGCTGTTGTCAAATGGAGCGCGTGCGGTGGCGCGGGAACGACTACAAAACGGGTGGGATAAGCAGTAAAGTTCGCCACCGTACTAACTGACCAAACCATTTATCGCATAGGCGCATCTGTCGATCGCACCGGCAGCAGGAGCACTCTCTCCTACCATCGTTGCCAATGATTCCTCAGCAATAAACTTCTTGATAGCGGCGGCTTTATCGTACGATATTGCTTTGAATTCCGCGAGCTTAGTCAGTGCGTCTGGTCTCTGTTGAAATCTTACCGAGCAGATAGCGGCCCTCAAAGCGACGAGGTCTTCTGAGGTGGACCCGGAAAATCGGACAGGAGGTTAAGCTCGGTTTGCTCCTGAGAAGGACGGACCTAAATGACGGGCAAACGGAAGCGGTATTCGGCGGATTTCAAGGCGAAGGTTGCTCTTGAAGCGCTGCGCGGGGAACTGACAGCGGCACAGCTGGCGAGCAAGCACAGCATCCACCAGACGATGGTAGGAGAGTGGAAGAAGCAGGCGATGGAAGGGCTGGCGGCGGTGTTTTCCGACCGGTCGGTGGCGCAGGAAACGGCGAAGTCATCGGAGGCCGAGGTTGAGAAGCTGCACGCGAAGATCGGTCAGTTGCTGGTGGAACGGGATTTTTTGGCGAAAGCCTTCGGTCGATGAGTGTCGAACGGAGGCGACAGATGATCGAACCCCAACATCCTCGGCTATCGGTTGCGCGCCAGTGTGAGCTGGTGTCGATCAGCCGGTCCGGGTTCTACTACCAGCCTGCCGGTGAGACACCGCTGAACCTAGCGTTGATGCGGCTGATTGACGTGCAGTTCCTGGAAACCCCTTGGTATGGGTCTCGGCAGATGGCGCGCCATCTTCGGCGCGAGGGCTACACGGTTGGGCGAAAACGGATGCGCCGGTTGATGGCCAGGATGGGACTGGAGCCGATCTACCAGCGGCCGCGCACGACGATCCCGCATCCTGGGCATCGGATCTATCCATATCTGCTACGGGACATGGTGATCGACCGACCGAACCAGGTCTGGTGCGCCGACATAACTTACATCCCGATGCGGCGCGGCTTTCACTATCTGGTCGCGATCATGGACTGGTCGACGCGAAAGGTTCTGTCCTGGCGGGTATCGAACACCATGGATGGTGAGTTCTGCATTGAGGCTCTTGAAGACGCCTTGGCACGGTTTGGCTGCCCGGAGATCTTCAACACCGACCAAGGCAGCCAGTTCACCTCACCACGCTTCACCGGTGTGTTGGAGAAAGCCGGCGCACGCATCTCGATGGACGGCCGTGGACGCTGGATGGACAACGTATTCATCGAGCGGCTCTGGCGCAGCCTGAAGTACGAGTGCATCTACCTGAACGCATTCGAGACCGGATCTGAATTGCGTGCCGGACTGACTTGGTGGATCGGCTATTATAATGCCCGGCGTCCACATTCGACGCTGGACGGACGCACTCCGGACGACACATACTGGGCATCCGGGATCGAGAAGTTGGCGGCCTGACGACAACCAGAACCGAGCTTATCCAAGCCGCCAAACTGTCCAACTGGAGGGGTCCACCTCACTTCTGCACCCTGCTCTCGCGCCTTTTCAACAACCGTTTGGGTCGTCAGCCAACCCAGGGAGGTTACGACGATTATTGTAACAACACTTGCGATTGCAGCGCTCCAAGCAATCTCTGTTATCCTCTGGATCGTCGCCCGCCGATGAAGCGCTCGATCCTCCCCCCGCTGTCTCTGGGCATCCCATTGTTTTCTCTCGGCGTCCCTTTCTTCTTGTAAAGTCATTTTAGGGTCCCTCCGTCTGTGTCTGAGGGTGGATTTCCGGCTTGGCTCCGGCCATTACTGACACCAGACTGTTTTCCCACTGCCGCCGGAACCATCCGACTGACGCCAACGGGGTCGCGAGTAACGGTGGTGATCCGCACGCGGCGGGGGTTGAAAGTCAGTTCAGCGGCCCCCCATCCAGTGTGATCCGGTGCATCAGTCGAACCTCGTCCCGATAATCATTCGCGGCACACTGCCAGTGGCTTGATCGTCTCCGGGCCGCGTACGTCGAGCGGAACCAGGACCTCGAAGAGGAAGAATCCTGGGAGGATGAGGACCTCGCGTTATGGGACGAGTTTGAGGAGCGGCTGCGCGACGCGATTACCACGCACAGAGAGGATGATGAAGATGTCCGATGATATCGAACGGCAGGCGATCCGCGCTCTGATGGCCCGGCTCGATGTGGATATGTCAAAACAAGCCGAACTGGAGGCCAATCTGTCTCCGACAGCGCGCGAGCAGATGTGGGAGATGCAGAATCGCGCGTTCCGCGTGAAGAACCCCAAGGTCGGCATGGTCATCATCCTGGAGGACACGGCGGAGGTCGATGGACCGGTGCCGCCGCTGGTGCACTGACCGTAGCCCGTGCCGCCGCCGCCCAAAATGATTTTGTGTGATCAGGTCGAGCGCATAACATTCCATCTGCGTCACTGCGGAGGCTGACGATGCCGAGATACAAATTCTACTATAACGTTCCGGGGACGGGCTGTGTCGCGATGCAGGCCCGCGACGCGGAAGAAGCGCACGAGAAGTCCGCTGATAACGAATGGGATGATTTTATGGGTGAGGACCTAGGTACACGGTTACCGAGATTCAAATCTGGGAGGATCGAGAACTCGACTGAACCGTGGCCGCCCCGACCATAGCAAAAGGATTAGGGACGATGATCTATACCGCGCGTGTGATCCGCACGATCACCGACGAACACGCCGCTACGTTGTCGGTTGAAGCTGATAGCCTGGAAGAAGCCATCACCCTGTTTCAAGAAGAGGACTTGGGGGTCTTTCAGGATCAGAAAGACTATCACTCTGCCGACGATTACACGCACCATTACCGCGACTGCAAGATTGACGGCGTGGCTGTGGGAGATGATTGGGATACATCGAATAGCTGACACCGTGGCCGCTGCAACCATCTATGAAGGATGACAAGCGATGACAACCGATGAAAAAGATGTCGAGGCCAAGATGGTGTTCACCATTCGATGCAGCAAGCCCACACCGTCACTTGAAGCCGCGCTCAGCGAAGCTGAATTTGAGGTCCAGGACTGGACCTATGTCGCGCCGTCCATGAGCAATATGTTGGGTGGCGAGTTGAGGATGGTCACGATCGGCAGCGATCTCTGGGCGAAGTCCGATTAGGTGAAACGGATTGCCGTGTCGGTTGGTTTCGTCCTAGGCCGTGGCGTCGCGTGGAAAGTGGGCTCGGGCTCGATCGTTGCCGGACCGATGGATGAGACAACCGTCGCCGCTGACCATAACCAAGGATAGGTGAACGATGAAGCACAGCGTTGGCACCCCGCGCAAACGGCGAACTTGGTACAGGGACTCACCGAACCGCGATCCCTCCCGCGACGCGAGCACCTACACGCCGTCGAAGCATGCTGCCGCGAAGCGTAAACCGAAGGCGAGGAAGGCCGGCAAGCACTGACCCGTGGCCGCCGCCGAACCATGTAAAGGATACCAAACGATGACCGTTGCCTATCACATCGATGCAACCAACCGCACCATCAAACCCTTCGAATACACGTTGGGGGATCGTAGCTTCAATCGCGTGCTGAACTGCAAGATCGTCGGTTTGGGCGAACGCATCGGTGATCATGATTTTGCCCTGTGTGACGATGTAGGTCTGTTTCACCCCTGCCAGGGGTTTTGGCGACCGATTGCCAGCTTTCAGCCGTTACCGGGCGATGCCATCGTGATTGGGCCGGACCGCGTGTTACCAAATGGTGATGTCATTCCAGGCGGCCCGACTATCAGTATCGAGGCGCTGACGGCGTTGGTGGAGTGGATGAGCCACACCGATTTTGCGGCACGGATTGAGCTTCACAAAGATCAACCGGCAGTCTCGGTCAATGACAAGGTTATTCAAACATGGGGGCAGGTGTACGCCGAGATGCCGAAGCCCGATGCCTGACCGTGGCCGCTGACAACGAAGGGATTCAAGTACGATGACGACGTATTGGGTCGAACTTTTTACCGACGATGGCCCCGACTTTTTCGGTCCGTTCCGTGCGTATGGGGAAGCCGTCGCATGGCGCAAGGAGAATTCCACCGAGTCCGCGATGATCGGCGTTCTGGAACCGGAGGATGATACGGAACCGTCGGACTGACACCGTGGCTGCGCCAACAACCATGAACTAAGGATTTGGAACGATGGCGGAGCAGTGGAGACGGTGTGCCGCCCTATGGGTGTCACGGCCTGATCGAGGTACCCCAAGTCTAGCGGTCGCTCGCAGCCATGCTTATTTAATGGCCGTCTCCCACGGAGCATCCATGTCTGTTTCCTCCGAGCCACCGCTGCTGGTCACGTTGCCAGAGGCCATGCGGCTGATCGGCGTGAAGATGACGAAGCTGAACGAACTCGCCAAAGCGGGTCGAATCGAAAAAGTGCGCATCGGTAAACGGGCGCTGATCACGAACTACCGGACAGCGCGCCGGCGTCACCCTCGAATGTCTCCAGCCGCCTGCGCAATGCCGCGGCCTCCGCCGAGGACAGTGCGGCAACGGGTGCGCAATAGCCAAGCTCGCGATAATGCCGCACAGCGGCTTCGGACAAGGACCTCATCGTGATCGTCCTGCTTCTGGTGATATGGACAAGGGCGATAGTCTCCCTTCACTCTTAGCCGTCAAGCGAGGGGGGTAACTCCAGGGAACAACAATCACCTGGGAGACTGAGCAATGCGGAGACGGACTTTCCTCGCGGCCTCGGCCGCGACACTCGCGCTTCCCGCGGTGGGACGGGCGGACAACAAACGGGTATTGCGGTTCATCGCGCAATCGGACCTGGCGATCCTCGATCCGGTCTGGACCACCGCCTACGTGACGCGCAACCACGGATTCATGGTATTTGACACGCTATACGGCCAGACCGGTCAGCGGGATGGCTTCAAGGCCACGCCGCAAATGGTCGCCGGCCACACGGTCGAAGACGACGGCAAGACCTGGAAGCTCACGCTGCGCGACGGGCTCGTGTTCCATGACGGAGAGCGCGTGCTGGGGCGGGACTGCGTCGCCTCGATCAGGCGCTGGGGGGCGCGCGATGCGTTCGGCCAGGCGCTGATGGCGCGCACAGACGAACTTTCCACGCCCGACGACAAGACGATCATGTTCCGTCTGAAGCAGCCGTTCCCGCTGCTGCCTGACGCGTTGTGTCATGGCGCCTCCAACATGTGCGCCATGATGCCGCAGCGCATCGCCGAGACCGATCCGTTCAAGGCATTCACCGAGGTCGTGGGCAGCGGTCCGTTCCGCTTCAAAACCGATGAGCGGGTGCAGGGTTCGCTGTTCGTCTATGATAAATTCGACAAGTACAAGCCTCGCGAGGGCGGCGAGGTCAGTTTTACCTCGGGTCCCAAGGTCGTCTATTTCGACCGGGTCGAATGGCACGTCCAGCCCGATCTCGCCACCAAGGCCGCGGCCATGCAGGCGGGCGAGATGGACTGGTGGGAAAACCCGTCCGCCGACCTTCTCCCGGTGCTGCGGAAGGCGGGCATCCAGACACCGATCAACGACCATACCGGCAATCCCTACATCCTGCGGCCGAACCATCTGCATCCGCCGTTTGACAAACCCGCGGTACGCCGGGCGCTGATGGGTGCGATCGACCAGAAGGAATTCATGCTGGCGATGATGGGCTCGGACACCTCACTCTGGTCCGTGCCGATGGGCTTCTTCCCGCCGGCCTCGCCGATGGCGAGTGACGCCGGTCTCTCCGCGGTGACCGGCCCGCGCGATTACGCAGCGGTAAAGACGGCCTTGGAGAAGGCGGGATATCAGGGAGAAAAGGTGGTGCTCATGGGAGCGACCGATCAGCCCACCAATTATCCCCTCGCCGAAGTTGCCGCCGACGTGCTCAAGCGGGCTGGTATGGAAGTGGACTATCAGGCCACCGACTGGGGCACAGTGGTGCAACGCCGAGCACTGGCCAAGCCACCGGCCGAGGGCGGATGGAACTTGTTCTGTACCGGCTTCTCGGGCCTCGACTGGTTTACCCCGGCCAGCCATCTGCCGCTGCGCGGCAATGGCAAGAACGCGTGGTTCGGCTGGCCGACGCTGCCGAAGCTCGAGGAACTGCGCGATGCGTGGTTCAACGCGGAGGATGCGGCCGCCCAGAAGAGCATCGGCGAGGCGATGCAGCGCCAGGCATTTGAGGACGTGCCGTTCTACCCGCTCGGCATGGCGCAGTCGCCCACCGCGTTCCGCAAGGATATCGGCGGCGTGCCGGAGGGCTTCGTGATCTTCTGGAACGTGCGCCGCGTCTGACGTCGTCATCGTCATCTTCGGCGCGGCGGTGCGCTCCGGCGGCCGGCCAAGCACCACGCTGGTCCGGCGCGTCAAGGCCGCCGCCGCGTTCTCCGCCCATTTCACCGATCCGCTGTTCGTGCCGACCGGAGGTGTCGGGCGACACGGCCCGTCGGAGGCCTCGGTAATGGCGCGGCTGCTGCGTGGTATGGGCGTTCCGTCCAAGCGCATCCTGTTGGAAGAGACCGGCACGGACACGCTGTCGTCGGTTCGAGCGGTGGTACGACTGGTTCGCGACGTGGGCCCGGTCTATGTCGCGACAAGCGGCTATCACTTGCCTCGTTGCCGCATGCTGCTCCGACTGGCCGGCATCGCGGCGTTGGCGTGCCCACCGCCGCCGGCGTCCCCGGTCGTCTGGCAACGTTGGTACTGGCGGTTCAGGGAGGCGGCGGCGATTCCATACGATGCCGTGCTCGGACTGCTTCTGCATCTGCGCGGGCGGTGGTGATGCGGCGTGGCGCCCAACCAAGGGCCGGGGACATCGACGCGGATGATGCCACCATTGTCATCGGCCTTCCGGTTCCACCCGCCCGCGGCTAGGCTGCCGACCCAGTTGGCCTGTCAGGCCGTCCAGGAAATCACGAGGGGCCGGACAGTCAATGAACCACGGCGGCTCGCGGTCGCGCACCGGCACGGTGCGGCGATCGTCATTGTTCGCGCCGTTCCAGGTGCGCAGCTTCCGCTTTCAATACCCGGCGGACCTGCTGACCTCCTGGGGTACCGAGATGGAGAACCTGATCCTCGGCTGGTACGTCCTGGTCGAAACCGGATCGGTGCTGCTGCTCACACTGTTCGGTTCGTTGCAGTATTTCGGCACGCTGGTCGCACCGGTGTTCGGCATGGCGGGCGATCGGCTGGGCCACCGCAACGTGCTGTGTGCCATGCGGATCGGCTACGCGATGTTGGCCAGCGTGCTGATGGCCTTTGCGTTCACCGGGACGCTGCGACCGGTCCACGTCTTCGTCATCGCGGGCGTCGCTGGACTGGTGCGGCCATCGGACCTTGCGATGCGCAGTGCGCTGGTCGCCGAGACCATGCCGGCCCAGCACTTCGTAAGCGCCATGGGCGCGGCGCGCACAACGTCCGATTCCGCGCGAACCGTCGGCGCACTCGCCGGAGCGGGGCTGTTCGCCGCGTTGGGCATGGGACCGGCCTATGTGGCGATCGCCTGCTTCTACGTGGCGGGGTTTTTGCTGACACTCGGCGTCGGGGGCGCGCAGCCGGCAACTGCAACACTGGCTCCGGCGGTACGACCCTCGTTGTGGCGGGACCTGAGGGAAGGGCTGGCCTATCTGTGGGACTCGCCGTCCTCCCTGGCGGCATTATGGCTCGCCTTTCTGGTGAACATGACAGCCTACCCGCTCACCAGCGGCCTGCTTCCCTACGTCGCGATGGATATCTACCACGTCGATCAGACCGGCCTCGGCTATCTGATCGCGAGCTTCGCGTTCGGCGGATTGCTTGGCTCCGTCACCATCGGGCTGGCCGGCCGAGCGGTCAGGCCGGCGCGCATGATGATCGTGTTCGCGATGGCCTGGTACGCGATGCTGCTGGTGTTTGTGCATACGCGAAGCCCCGCGAGTGGCAGCCTGGCTCTCATTCTCGCCGGCCTCGCGCAGAGCCTCAGCTTGGTGCCGATGTCGGCCATGCTGCTGCACGGAGCCGGCGCCTTCCGTGGCCGGGTGATGGGAATGCGCATGCTGGCGATCTATGGGTTGCCGATCGGCTTGACCGCGGCCGGCGCGCTGATCGATCGGATCGGCTTCGCGCCGACCGCGACGCTTTACTGCGTAGTGGGTCTTGCGCTCACGCTGCTGATAGCCCTGCGCTGGCGAGGCGTGCTATGGCCGTTGCATGCGCAGGCAAACGCACGATGAGAATCCGGATACTTGCCGATGGATAATTCCGTTCCAGGATTGGTATAACGCCGTTATTGCAGGTGACAGCCTCGATGTGCCATCCACCTTGGGGAATCAGCGGTAAGTGAGTATGTTCGGCACGATTGATCCGCTGTTCGCGCTATCGGGATTTTTCGTCGGGCTGCTGGTCGGGCAGACCGGCATGGGCGGTGGCTCGTTGATGACGCCACTGCTGATCCTGCTGTTTGGCGTGCATCCGGCCACCGCGGTCGGCACCGATCTGCTCTATGCATCCGCGACCAAGACCGTGGGCACGTTGGTTCATGGCTTCAACCGCACCGTAAACTGGCGTATCGTTGGCCGGCTTGCGGCGGGCAGCGTCCCCGCGACCGCGTTCACCGTGCTGCTGATCTCCCAATTCGACATCACCGGGCGAGCGGCGTCCGGGATAATCTCCAGCGTCCTCGGCGTGATGCTGCTGCTCACTGCGCTTTCACTGATCTTCCGCAGGCAGTTCCTTGCATTCGCAGGCAACAGACTGATGACCGTCGCGCCGCATCACACCACACTGTTGACGGTGATCACCGGCGTCGTGCTGGGTATGCTGGTGACCATCTCATCGGTCGGCGCGGGGGCACTCGGCGTCACCGCTCTGTTGCTCCTTTACCCGCGGCTGCCGATGGTGAATATCGTCGGATCCGACATTGCCCATGCCGTACCGTTGACACTGGTGGCCGGCCTGGGTCACCTGTACCTGGGCTCAGTCAATTGGCCGCTTCTCACGTCCCTGCTCATGGGCTCGGTGCCGGGCATCATCATCGGCAGCTACATTTCTGCGCATGTGCCTGATGCCGTGCTGCGGCCAATCCTTGCCGTGACCTTGATGGTGGTCGGTGGCCGGCTGGTCTTCTAGTACCCGCAATCGTTGAAGCGAACGAGAGATTGTGACTGGCGTTTCAGCGATGGCGGGAACCGGCGCCACGTGCAAACATCATTGTCCTGCGCGGAGCGATCCGGAGGGTCTTCCGCATCTTGGCGCGTTGCCCTTCTGACGATAGATTTGGCGATCCCAAGCCGTACCCTTGAGCCGGGCGAGACACTGCGTGCGGCCAGCACTGAGGATGTCGATGTGAAGGCCGCATGACCTTTTCACCGGAACTGGTTGCCCTCGGCCGTGCCCACATGGAACTCGCGCATGAGGTGATCCTGGTCGCCGCGGCGCTTGGCCTGCTTGGGATTCTTGCCGGTCTTGTCTCGCGCCGCGTCGGGGCCCCAATCCTTCTGGTTTTCCTTGTCCTCGGCATGCTGGCTGGAGAGGACGGATTGGGCCGCATCCCGTTCGACGACTTTTATTCCGCCTACCTGATCGGCAGCGTGTGCCTCGCGGCGATCCTGTTCGATGGCGGGCTCAAGACACATCTTTCCATGCTGCGCCTGGCGATCTGGCCGGCGCTCGCCTTGGCCGTGGTCGGTGTCGCGGTGACGGCGGGCGTCGTCGCGGCGGCTGTGATGTGGGTCGCGGGTGTATCGTTCGCCATGGCAATGCTGTTCGGCTCCGCGGTTGCACCCACCGACGCCGCAGCGGTCGGAGCGCTGCTGGTTCGCGCGCGACTTGCGCTGCCCGAACGGGTCACCGCGCTCCTGGAAGTGGAATCCGGTCTGAACGATCCGATGTCCATCTTTCTCACGATCTTCGTCATTCAGGTCATCACCGTGCCGGCCTCGGCCACATGGTCGAACGCCGTGCTGCTGTTCGCGCGCGAGATGGTCGGCGGCGCGGTGCTCGGCCTTGCCGGCGGCTGGCTGCTCGCATTCCTGCTGCGTCGCCTGGTGATCGAGTCGGCAACAGCCATGGTGCTTGCACTTGCCTTTGCCTTGTCGCTGTTCGGCCTGGCGCAGGTCGTCGGCACCAGCGGCTTCCTGGCGATCTACATCGCGGGCGTGATCACGGGCGCGACTGAATATCGCGACAAACCCGAGGTTGCATACTTCATGGAGGGCTTCGCCTGGCTCGCACAGATCGTCCTTTTCCTCATGCTGGGCCTGCTCGTCACACCGCACGACCTGCTGCCATTCGTACCATCGGGCAGCTTCGTTGCCATCGTGCTGATCGTGGTCGCACGGCCTCTTGCCGTGTTTGCATGCCTGGTGCCGTTCCGGTTCGCGTGGCGCGAATCTGCTTTTGCATCCTGGGTGGGGCTGCGCGGCGCGGTTCCCATCTATTTGAGCATCATCCCGGCCCTGGCCGATCCGGGCCGCGATGTCAGGTTGTTCTCCGGCGTCTTCGTGGTCGTCGTGGTATCGCTGGTCATCCAGGGTTGGACGATCAGTACGGCCGCACGCCTGCTCGGGTTCGGCCGCGCCGCATGATCGTCGCTGCCGCGCGCAGCGGAATCGCCACCGCCGCGCGGGGTGGGATTGTCGTCGCCGGCGATCCGCACGGTAACTTCACGCCGATCCTGCGTGACTGCGCAGCACGGGAACCGGGCACGCTGATCCTGCTCGGCGATTGCGAACTGCGTGTCCCGCTACGTCAGCAGCTCGCTCCTTTGTTTGCCGCCGGTTGGGCCGTGCGCTGGATCCTTGGCAACAAGGACGCCGAGACCGACACCGTTTACGACCGCCTGGCGGTGGACTTTCCCGAGGGTGATATCGGCGGCAAGATCATCGAGATCGCCGGCCTCCCGATTGCGGGTCTGGGCGGTGTCTTCAAGCCGCGCATCTGGTGCCCCAGCGGCAACGGCGCCGAACCACCGAGCTTCGGCACGCGCGCCGAGTTCCTCGCGAGCCTCGATCCGCGTGAACATTGGCGGGGCGGGCTGCCGCTGTGGCACCGCGATTCGATATTCCCTGAAGATTTCGCAAGGCTGGAACAGCAACGCTTCGACGTGCTGATCACGCACGAGGCGCCGTCATCGCACCGCCATGGCTTCGCCGCGATCGATCGCCTGGCCGAGGCCGCGAAGGCGCGGTTGATCGTGCATGGGCATCATCACGAATCCTACGCGAAGACGCTGGCCAACGGGATCGATGTGCGCGGTTTGGCGGTCGCCGAGACGTGGGCGTTGGAGATGACGACGCCGTCGCGCACGACCAGGGCAGGCGTCGCAGGGCGGACAAATGTCGGCGTTGAGCAGTAGCGCCACGCTCGCGCGGGCGACGCGATGACCGGCAGTGACCGCCTGAGGGCGTGGCGAAATGCGTGGTTCGGCGCATCGCGAACAACGTGTCGGCTCCGGCGCTTGTCCTTCCTGTCCTTCTTGGTAGCGTCGCTGGCGCTGTCGCCAAACCGCGTTGCCGCCGATTCCGGCGGCGTGAGCGACGAGTGGATCATGACGATGGTGCACCGGCATTGCGCGATGTGCCATTCCGAAAACCCATCGCACACCATGCTGCTGGGTCAGCCGCCGCCGAAAGGTGTTGTACTCGAGTTGATCGAGGATGTTCGACGCTTTGCAACCCGCATCATGGAGATGGTCGTGCGGAGAAAGTTCATGCCCTTCGGCAATGAAACCGGAATGGCCGATGCGGATCGCGACAGGTTCGGCAAGTGGATCGCTGCCCAATAGCCTTGCTGTTCGGACCGCTTGTGCCGGTGTCCGCACTGTGCAAGGCTGATAACGATTGAGGAAACCGATCTATGCCACTGGGCGCCGCGGATCAGGCTGCCGCGGCCAGATGTGCGCGACGGATCGAGGTAATCGCCGACAGCTGGGGAGAAACATTCATGGCCCAGAACGAACCCGGCCCGTACCGCGACGCCGAGCGTGGCGGGGCGACGGGCGATGGGACCACGACCGAACCGATCACCACCGTGCAGCGCAGCGCACCATCGCGACGTGCCTTCATCAAGGGCGTGATCGCGTCCGGCGCGGCGGTATCAGCCGCGGGCTATTTGTTCCGCGGTCCGGGCGCCGGGTCGGCATATGCGCAAGCGGCGGGCACCGTCGAGCGTCTGGTGACGCTGAACGTCAACGGCGTCAGTCGTCGCGTGGACGTTCTGCCGCAGGAGACGCTGTCGCACACGATCCGCTACAAGCTCGGGCTGACCGGCACGAAGCTTGGCTGCGATCACGGCGAATGCGGCGCGTGCACGGTGATCATGGACGGCATCACGGTGTATTCGTGCTCGACGCTGACGCACAGCGTGCGCGATCGCAAGATTACCACGATCGAGGGCATCGAGGGACCGGACGGCAAGCTGCACAAGGTGCAGGCTGCGTTTGTCGCGGAACTCGGACCGCAATGCGGCTTCTGTACCAGCGGCCAGGTGATGGCCGCGGTCGCCCTGCTGGATCACAACCCACATCCCACCGTCGAAGAGGCGCGCCTGGCGATGTCCGGCAATCTGTGCCGGTGCGGCGCGTATGACCACTACCTCAAAGGCGTGATGCGGGCGGCGGGGGAGGCGTGAGATGGCATACAAGCTGATCGGCCAGAACTTCGAACCGCATGATGTGGTCGCGAAGGTCACCGGGCGGGCGAAATACGCCGAGGATTTTCGTGCGGAAGGGATGGTGTTCTGCAAGCTGCTGACGAGCCCGATGCCGCATGCGAAGATCCGCGGCATCGATGCGTCGGACGCGCTGAAAATGCCGGGCGTGCTGGGCATTCTCACTGCCGATGATGTGCCGCAGTTTCCGCCGCCGCAGACGCCGATCCTGGCAAAGGATGAGGTGTTCTATGTCGGCGAGCCGATCCTCGCGCTGGCCGCGGTGGACGAGACCACCGCGGCGGATGCGTTGGAGAAGGTGAAGATCGACTTTGAACAACTGCCGCATGTGCTGGACCCGCTGGACAGTTTGTATCCGGGCGGACCCAATGCGCGGTCCAACGGCAATGTGGCGGCGGCGCAGATCAACCTGCAGACGGTGAAGTGGCAGGCCGCTGACTTCGTCGATGACCAGACGCTGCCGATGGGCAAGCCGTCCGAGTCCTGGAGCTATGGCGATCTGGATGCGGGCTTCAAGGCCTCGAAGCTGGTGCTTGAGGAAAGCTTTGTCACCGCGGGCTACTCGCATCACAGCATGGAGCCGCGCACTGCCATGGCTTACTGGCAGGGCGGCAAATGCTTCCTGTACGGTTCCAACCAGAGCCACACCGCGGCAGTGCCGAACATCGCGCGCTACATCGGCATCGAACCGAAGGATCTGGTGTTCATCGCGGAGTATTGCGGCGGCGGGTTCGGCAGCAAGATACCTGGCTATCCCATCATGGCGGTGCCGGCGCTGCTATCGAAGAAGCTGAGCCGTCCGGTGATGATGCGCATCACGCGGATCGAGGAATACTCGATCGGCACCGCGCGGCCGACCTTCCAGGGCCACGCCAAACTTGGCTTCCGCGAGGACGGCAAGCTGCTTGCTGCGGATCTTTACATCGTGCAGGAGAACGGTCCGCATATCGGTGCCGGCGATTTCCGCTCCGCCGGCAATGCGCTGTCGTTTGTCTATCAGCCGCTGGCGATGCGGTTCCAGGCGATCCCGGTGCTGACCAACACGCCGTTGCGCGGCCCGCAGCGCGGTCCGGGCGAGAACCAATTGGTGCCGGCGATCGAGCCGCTGATCGACAAGGCGGCGCGTGAACTGAAGATCGACAGGGTGCAGATCCGCAAGATCAACGCGCCTGACACGAACAGCAAGATCGGCGCCGACCGTGGCCCGGTGACCAGCGCGTTTCTGAAGGAGGCGCTCGACAAGGGCGCCACGATGTTCGACTGGGAGGCAAAGAAGCAGCGCTCCGGCCAGAAGAATGGCAGCAAGGTGATCGGCATCGGCATCGGCCAGGGCTATCACTCGGCTGGCAGCAATGGCTTCGACGGTCTGGTGCGCATCACGCCTGACGGCAAGCTGCACGTCCACACCGGCGTCGGCAACCTGGGCACCTACTCGCATTCGGCGACCGCGCGGGTCCCGGCGGAGCTTTTGAATGTCGCGTGGGAGAACGTGATCATCGAGCGCGGCGACAGCCGGCTCGGACTGCCGTGGAACAGCCCCCAGGCGGGCAGCCTCACCGCATCGACCGAATCGCGCACCAACTACGTCGCTTCGATGGATCTGAAGGACAAGCTGCTGGACATCGCGGCACAGATGCTGGGCGGCGCGCCGGGCGACTACGAACTTGGCAACGAGCGCGTGGTTTCGAAGGCCGATGCGTCGAAATCGATCAGCTATGCGCAGGCAGCGCAGAAGGCGATCGAACTGGGCGGAAAGTACAGCGCCAAGGTCGTGCCCGAGGACATCAATCCGGTTACCAAGGATGGCGTGGCGATGATCGCCGGCACGGGCCTGATCGGTGTGGCCAAGGACAACATGCCGCGGGTCGGCGTGACGCCGGGCCTGACGGTGACGTTTGCCCAGATCGAGCTCGACACCGAGACCGGCAAGTTCAAGATCCTCGACATGCTGACGGTGGCCGATTGCGGAACGGTGCTGCACCCACAGGGACTGGCGCACCAGATTCGCGGCGGCAACGTGATGGGCATCGGGATGGCGCGGCTGGAACGCCACGTCTACGACCCCAAGCTTGGCATTCCCACGACGGTGTTGCTGTATCAGGCGAAGCTGCCGAGCTACCTGGATGTGCCGTCGGAGATCGGCTGGGGCGCGGTGGAACTGCCCGATCCGCAAAACCCGATGGGCGTGAAAGGTGTCGGCGAGCCGCCGCTTGGTTCGGGAGCCGCCGCGATCGCCACGGCGATCTCGGACGCCATGGGAGGTCATCTGTTCAATCGCACGCCGGTTTCGACCGACATGATCCTGAACGCGCTGTCCGGGCGCCCAGCGGCCCACAAGCCGCTTCAGGTCAACTCGGTCTGAGGGAGCATCGCCATGATCGTCAAGGACATGATGCCCGCCTTCGAGCTGTACCAGCCGACGCAGCTCGCAGATGCTTTGGTATTGCTGGACCGCTATCGGGCGGACGGCTGGAAGCTGGCCGGCGGCAACGACAGCCTGAGCTGGTTCAAGGAACGCGCCAAGCGGCCGAAGGCGGTGATCGACATCACCGGCATCGCCGAGCTGCGGGGGATTCGCGAAACGCCTGACGGGATCGAGATCGGTGCATTGACCACGCTGACCGAGATCGAGCGCAACCCGATGATCCGCGCCAACTACCGCGTGCTGGCCGATGCGGCGCGCCGCGTCGCCAGCCCGCAGATCCGTAACACCGGCACGATGGGCGGCAACGTGTCGCAGGATGCACGCTGCCTTTACTATCGCTATGGCCTGCCGTGCTATCGCGCCGGCGGCAACACGTGCTTTGCCGACACGCCGGAGGGCGTGAACCGCGAGCACGCGCTGTTTGACAGCGACCGCTGCATCGCGGTCAGCCCGTCCGACACCGCGCCTGCACTGGTCGCGCTGGATGCCAAATTCGTCGTCCGCAGCACGAAGGGCGAGCGGGTCATCGGCACCGAGGAGTTCTTCATCGGACCGAAGATCGACATCACGCATCTGACCTCGGTGCAGCCGCAGGAATTGCTGACCGCGATCCGCATTCCAAAGACCTGGGCCGGCGCACGCTTCTATTTCGAGAAGGTCGCCGACCGCGACGCGTGGGACTTCGCGCTGGTCAACGTGGCTGCCGCGATCGTCATCACCAATGGCACGATCGAGCGTTCCCGCGTCGCCTGTGGTGGCGTCAGCGCGGTTCCTCGCCGGCTGACCGTGGTCGAGGAGGTGATCAAGGGCAAGTCGCAGGACGCCGACGTGGCCAAGCTCGCCGGGCAGTCGGCGGTGCGCGGTGCGCGGCCGGTGAACTACAATCAGTTCAAGATCCCGCTGATGGCGAACCTGGTGACGCGGGCGGTGCGCGACGCCACGGCCTGATGCCGCTGTTCCGCTACGCCACCAGCGTTTACGGACAGAGCGTGCTGGTGGGTGCCTCGTGGGACCTGATCTGGTGGTTCGTCGGCGCGGGAGCCGTCTTCATCGTGGCGCATGCCGCGGTGAAGATGATTGCCGGCTCGCGCGCGGACGTGTCGGAGCGTTGACGCGTGGTCGGTGAACGCGTGCTGCGGCATCAACTGGCCGACCGGCTGTATCACTGGACCATGGCGGCGGCATTGCTGGTCTGCCTGTTCACCGCGTTCCTGCCGATCCTCGGCTGGAAGTTCGAATGGGTGACGGCGCACTGGATCGCGGGGATCGTGCTGACCGCGGCGGTGCTGTTCCATATCGTGCGCGCGGTGGTCTGGCAGGATTTCTGGTCGATCGTGCCGGGCCCGCGCGATGTGCGCAGTTGCTGGCGCTCAGTGGCACGTGCGCTTGGGCGCGGCGGGCCGCCGCCGCAGCGCGATGCGAAATACTCGCCGCTGCAGAAGCTGTTCCATTGGCTGGTCGCGGCCGTGGTGCTGGCCATCGCGGCGACGGGGCTGTTGATGCTGGCCAAGATCGATACGCCGTTCTGGCGGCGCAACCCCTATTGGCTTGCCGATGCACAGTGGGGAATGGTCTATGCAATCCACGGACTGTGCGCGATGGCGATGATCACGCTGATCATGGCGCATGTGTATTTCGCGGTGCGGCCGGAGAAGCTGTGGATGACGCGATCGATGTTCCACGGCTGGATATCCCGCGAGGATTATCTGCGCCACCACGATCCGCAGCGCTGGCAGGAGCCGGATGCCGGGTTGAAGGGAAGCCGATGACCGAACCGGACGCTGCATCGCCGCTGTCGCTGGCGGAGCGGATCGAGGTGGTCGAGCAGGCCTACGAATTGATGCTGGCCTATGCGGCCCAGGGACGGCAAAACGACACCGACGACAGCGGGTCCATTCGGCGGTACCTGCTGCGCGCCGATGCGGCACTGGACGGTCTGGCAGCGTGCCTGCGCGAGAGCGTGGCGGACCGCGCCGATGCGTATACGGATTTCATCGCTGTACTTGAACAGGATGCACGCCGCACGCGGGCGGCGTTCCGACTGGTACTGGCGCAGCGCGCGCTGAGTTCGCAGCTGATCGACAATCTTAACGCCTCGATCCACATCCGCGCGCTGCTCACCGATATCTTCCTGATCGACGAGACACTGAAGGGTGTCGACGGGAATGCCTGACGACGGACCGCCGCGGCTCGGCGTGATCGGTCTGGGCGCGATGGGAGCACGCATCGCCACACGCCTCGTGTGGGAAAAATTCAACCCGCAGGTTTACGACGTGGTGGACATCGCGGTACGGATGTTCACCAACGATGTCGGCGGCATGATGAGCGGGTCGCCGAAGATGATGGCGCAGAGCTGCGATGTCATCATCACGGTCCTGCCGTCAGCCGATGCGTTGCGCGATGTGCTGTACGGCTGGGAGGGAGCGGCCGGCGGGTTCAAGCCGGGCGGCGTCGTCATCGACATGGGTACCTCGGATCCTTTGGCGACCGTCGATCTGGCGAAGCAACTGGCCGAGCGCGGCATCGATCTGATCGACGCGCCCGCGCTTGGCACGCCTGCCGATGCTCGTGCCGGCAAGCTCACCCTCGTCATCGGCGGCGATGATGCCGTGGTGGAACGTTGTCGCCCGATCTTCGACGTGCTGGCGACTCGCGCGCTGCATGCAGGGTCGGTTGGCTCGGGACAGGCGGGCGCGGCGCTTGGCGATTTTCTGCGCGGTACGGAGATCCTTGCCGCCAGCGAGGCAATGCGCATCGGGCAGCGATTTGGTCTGGATGTTAAATCGGTGATCGACATCGGCGAGACGCTGAGCGGGCTCGGCCCGGCGATGGGTGCGATGCTGCGCGAGCAGGTGGTGACGAGAAGGTTCGATACCGGACTGGCGCTGGGACATGTGCTGAAGGGGCTGGAGGTCACCGCGAACGTGGCGCAATCCACCGGTGTGCATGCGCCGTTGCTGGCCGCATGTCGCCTCGCCTGGGCTGCCGCCGAGGCGGGCATCGGATCGGGTGCCGATCAGAGCGAACTGATCCGGTGGCTGGAATCCGTGGCGGTTCAGGAGCCGAAGAACGAGGTCTGACCCAGGGGAAGATTGATGCGCAGCGGAAACCGGCGCGTGACACAGGAATTGCAACCGGCTGCAGGCAACGGGTTGCTGGATCGGCGAGCATTGTTTCGTGCTCGGCGCCGCAGCGGCGGCGAGTGCGGGTTTTGCCGGCTCGGCGAATGCCACCGGACCACTACAGGTCGAGCCGTGGATGCGCGAAGTGGGCGCCCCGTTTACGGCATACGGCCAACCCTCGCATTTTGAAAGCAAGGTCGTGCGGACTTACGCCTCGTTGCCGGGCACCACCGGCACCGGATCGGCGCGCACACCGCTGCAGGCGCTCGATGGCATGATCACGCCCAACGGTCTGCATTTCGAACGTTCGCACGACGGTGTCCCCGACATCGATCCCGATGCGCATCAACTGCTGATCCATGGGCTGGTCCGACGTCCGTTGAACTTCAACCTCGATGCGCTGTCCCGCTATCCGATGGTCTCGCGCATCGCCTTCCTCGAGTGTGGCGGTAATGGTGGTGCGCTTTATCAGAAGGCACCGGTGCAGCTTGGCGTTCAGGGACTGCAAGGCCTTCTGTCATGTGCCGAGTGGACAGGTGTGCCGCTCGCCGTACTGCTCGACGAAGCCGGCATCGACCCGAAGGCGAAGTGGATTCTGGCGGAAGGCGCCGATGCCGCCAGCATGAGCCGCAGCATCCCGCTCGCGAAGGCGATGGATGACGCCATCGTCGCGCTGTACCAGAACGGCGAGCGGGTACGGCCCAGCAACGGCTATCCGATGCGCCTGCTTCTCCCGGGGTTCGAAGGCAACAGCAATGTCAAATGGCTCCGTCGCATCAAGCTGATCGACGGACCGATGATGACAAGGGACGAAACCTCCAGATACACGATCTCGCTTCCAAGTGGCAAAGCACTTCAATTCGTCTTCCCGATCGAGGCGAAGTCGGTGATCACGCGCCCGTCTCCCGGACTGCGGCTCGATGCTGCCGGGGTCTATGAGATTTCGGGATTGGCGTGGTCGGGCTATGGCAAGATCGCCAAGGTCGATGTTTCCGCCGATGGCGGCAAGAGCTGGGCGCCGGCGATGTTGCAGGAGCCGGTGCTGCCGAAGGCGCTGACACGGTTCCGCATTCCGTGGCAGTGGAACGGCGCGCCGGCGGTGTTGCAAAGCCGTACGGTTGATGAATCCGGTTATGTCCAGCCCAGCCGCGACCAGGTGATCGCCGAACGCGGCAACAACACGATCTTCCATTACAATGGCATCACCAGCTGGGGTGTGGCCGCAACCGGGGAGCTGACGCATGTGTATGCATAGACTGGCGATGCATAGACTGGCGATCGGCATCGCGCTGTTGATGTCCTCCACATCCGGCTCCTGGGCGGACGGTCCAAATCTCGGACGCGCCGTGTCGGCCGAGGAAACTGCGGCCTGGGACATCAGCATCGCACCTGACGGCGCAAATCTGCCGCGCGGCAGTGGAACACCGGCGCAGGGCGAAACGGTTTACCGCGCGACGTGTCAGGCGTGTCACGGCGAGCGCGGCGCGGGCAAGCCAAACGATCAATTGGTCGGTGGTCAGGGAACTCTCGCCGGCGGCGGACCGCCGATCAAGACCGTCGGCAGCTACTGGCCTTATGCAACAACGCTGTTTGATTACGTACGCCGCGCGATGCCGGTGACGGCACCGAAGTCGCTGACCGATGATCAGGTTTATGCAGTCTGCGCCTACATATTATCGCTGAACGGCATTATCGGTGAAAACGATGCGATGAATGCCGAAACGCTGCCTGGCGTGCATATGCCCAACCGTGATGGGTTCATCGTGTTCTCGCGGTCTCGGTAGCCTGCCGGAAGGTTGCGATTGACAACCGGCATCGACGGGGCTTGGTTAGCGGACAAGGGGAAGGCCCCGATCAGATCGGCCATCGCGGCCGGCGCCGCTGGAGGGAACGACAGCATATGACACCCCAAACCAAATCTCGCATCGGCATCAAACGCTCTGGCATCAGATTCGCGACCGCACTGACATGCGCACTGGCCACTGCGGCTGTCGCACTTCCGGCATGCGCAGCAGACATGACGTTCGATCGGGCGGTCGCTTCCGACAGCGAAGCCAGCAACTGGCTGATGCACCATAAGGACTATGCGGGACACCGGTTTTCCAAACTCGACCAGATCAACGGATCGAACGTGCAGAACCTGCGCATGATGTTTGCTGTGGGGCTCAGCGGAATGCAGAGCGGCGGCAAATATGCGTTCGGCAATCTGGAAGGTACGCCGATCGTCGAGGACGGCATGATCTATGTCACCGACGGATGGGGTTCGGTGTACAAGATCGATGCAACGAGCGGACGGAAGGGTACCGTCGTCTGGAAGATGGATCCCGGCACGGATCGCGCGTGGGCCGGCGATGTGGCCTGCTGCGGCGTGAACAATCGCGGTGTCGCGCTGTGGAAGGACAAGGTGATTTCGGTCACCCTCGATGGTCGCGTGATCGCCATGAAGAAGGACACCGGCGAGACCGTATGGGATCGCCAGGTTGCCAATCCGGCGATCGGGGAGACCATGACACTGGCACCGCTGGTCATTCGCGATGTCGCCATCGTCGGCGCCGCGGGCGCCGAGTACGGGATTCGCGGCTGGATCGATGCGACCGATCTCAACACCGGCAAGCAGGTTTGGCGCACCTACACTGTGCCGGCCAAGGGCGAGAAGGGTAGCGAGTCCTGGAAGGGTACACACAACGCGGCCGAACACGGCGGCGGCTCGGTGTGGGAGACCGGCACCTACGATGCAGCGAGCGACACGATGTATTGGGGCACCGGCAATCCAGGCCCGGACTGGGATGCGGAATATCGCCCCGGCGATAATCTCTGGACCGACAGCGTCATGGCGATGGACCCGGCAACCGGCAACGTGAAATGGGCCTATCAGTACACGCCGAACGATCCGTTCGACTATGACGAGATCGGCGAGCATCCGCTGGTCGATGTGATGATCAACGGCCAGCCGCGCAAGCTGGTGGTGCACGCTGCGCGCAACGGATTCTTCTATGAATTCGATCGCACCAACGGCCAGTTCATCAATGGCAAGCAATACAGTGACAAACTGAACTGGACCGCCGGGCTCGACCCGGAGACCGGCAAGCCGGCCAGCTACGATCCCAAAAAGGACGTCCAGGACTACGCGGAGGTGGCACGGCACAATCGCGCCAAGGCAAGCGGGCTGCTCTGCCCGTCGCATTACGGCGCAAAGAACTGGGAACCGACGGCTTACAATCCGGATCTCCACCTTCTGTATGTCGGATCGTTCGAAGGCTGCGATGAGAACACCACCAAGCAGCAGCCCGACTTCGTGGCCGATGGGGGCACCGTCAAGCCGCGCGAATTGTTCACCGGCGGCGGTGTGCGTTTCATCGAACCTCCGTCCGGCAGCCTGAAGGCGATCGACGTGACGACGGGCAATGTGGTGGCGAAGTTCCCGCTGCCTTACCCGAACCTGAGCGGAACGCTCGCGACCGCCGGCGGTCTGGTGTTTGCCGGCGAACTGGACGGCACGTTCGGCGCATACGATGCAAAGACCCTGAAGGAGCTATGGAGCTTCAACGTCGGCACCGGCATCAATGCGCCGGCAGTCACCTATGCGGTGAACGGCAAGCAGTTCGTCGCGGTGCTGGTCGGCTCGCGACAGCCCGCCGCTATTATCGGACAGCATCCAGAGCTGAAGAACACGGCGACGGCATCGATGCTGGTGGTGTTCGGTCTGCCATAGGCTTGCACGCAGTGAAGCGGGGGAAAACCAGAATGATCACACTTGATGGCAGCCGGCGCGCCGGAAACGGTCTTACCCGGGCGATCGCCGGTCTGTTGCTGACCGCCGCGGCGGTGCTGCCAGCGTCGGCGGCGGACATGACGAACGACCGCGCGGTCAATGTCGACAAGGAGCCGGGCAACTGGCTGCTGCATCATAAGGACTACGCGGCACATCGTTTCTCCTCGCTTGATCAGATCAATGCGTCGAACGTGCGCAACCTGCATGTGGCATTCGTCGTCGGCCTCGGCGGATTCGAGAGCGGCGGCCGCTACGCCTTCGGCAATCTCGAAGGCACGCCGATCGTCGAGGACGGCATGATGTACGTCACCGACGGCTGGGGCCGCGTCTATAAGATCGACGTCACCAGCGGCACGCAGGGCAAGATCATCTGGAAGATGGACCCAGGCGTCGACCGTGCCTGGGCGGGCGACGTTGCCTGCTGCGGCATCAACAATCGTGGCGTCGCCTTGTGGAAGGACAAGGTGATTTCGGTCACGTTGGATGGGCGGTTGATCGCCATGAGGAAGGATACCGGCGAGCCCGTGTGGGACCGCCAGGTCGCGGATCCCGCCATCGGCGAGACGATGACATTGGCGCCGCTGGTAATACGGGACACCGCGATCGTCGGCGCGGCGGGCGCCGAATTCGGCGTACGCGGCTGGATCGATGCCACCGATCTGAACACCGGCAAGCAGACGTGGCGCACCTACACGATCCCGGCGAAGGGCGAACCCGGCAGCGAGACCTGGAAGGACGGCCGCAACGCGGCATCGCATGGCGGCGGCTCGGTGTGGGAGACCGGCACCTACGACCCCGCGACCGACACGATGTACTGGGGAACCGGCAACCCCGGTCCGGACTACGATGCGGAATATCGACCCGGCGACAACCTATGGACCGACAGCGTGCTGGCAATGGATCCAAATACCGGCAAGGTGAAGTGGGCCTTCCAGTACACCCCGAACGATCCGTTTGACTACGACGAGATCAGCGAACATCCGCTGGTGGATGCGACCATAAACGGCCAGCCGCGCAAGCTGGTGATCCACGCCGGCCGTAATGGCTACTTCTATGAATTCGACCGGACGACCGGCCAGTTCGTCAACGGCAAGCAGTATGCTGACAACAACAACTGGACACCGGGGCTCGACCCGGAGACCGGCAAGCCAGCGAACTACGACCCCAAGAAAGACGTGCAGCCATACTCGGCAATCGCCGGACGCACCCGCGCCAAGCCGGTGGGTCTTGTCTGCACGGCCCATGTCGGCGCCAAGAACTGGGAGCCAAGTTCGTACAATCCTGATCTACACCTGCTCTATGTCGGCTCGATTGAGGGCTGCGACGAAATTACCACGAAGGAGCAGCCCGACTTCGTCGCCGATGGCGGGACGGTGAAGCCGCGCGAGCAGTTCACCGGTGGTGGTTCGCGCTACATCGAGAAGCCGGTCGGCAGCCTGAAGGCGATCGACGTGCTGACCGGTGACGTGGTGGCGAAGCTGGCGCAGCCATATCCGAACTACGCCGGAACCTTGGCGACCGGCGGCGGCCTGGTGTTCACCGGGGCGATCGACGGCCGGTTCTCCGCCCATGACGCGAAGACGCTGCAGGAGCTTTGGAACTTCAACGTTGGCACCGGCATCAACGCACCGGCGATCAGCTATTCGGTGAACGGGAAGCAGTACGTTGCCGTGCTCGTCGGCTCACGCCAGTCGCCATCCATTTTTGGGATGCATCCTGAACTGAAGAACACCGCGACGGCGTCGATGCTGTTCGTGTTCGGACTGTAGCAGCCGCAGATTGGCTGCGTGGGGCGGCGGACCGGAACAGCCGGTCTGCCGCTCATTTTTCGTGCCGAGCCAAGGGAAGAGACGGATGATGAGCAGATTTTGCATGATCAGTCGCGGGTGCTGCGGCCGCCTGATCGTCCTGCTGACGATGCTGAGTCTGCTCGCCGACGCCGCCATTGCGCAGACCGCCGAGCAACGGCAGGTCGACTTCGGCAAGGAGATCTACAAATCGAAGGCGACATGCCTGTTCTGCCATCGCTGGGACGGCAACGGCGATCAGGGCTATGGCGGCATCGCTCTGTCGCTGCGCAAGACCCAATTGGATCACGACCAGCTCATTGAGACGATACGTTGCGGCCGACCTGGGACGGGCATGCCTTACCACGATCAGTTCGCGTACACCGACAAGCGCTGCTACGATCTCACGCGTGCGGACCTGGGCGACAAGGCGCCGCCGCAGGCGGTGAGTTTTCTGGCCCCGCGTGAGGTGCAGGCCGTGGTGGCCTTCCTCGAGGCGAAGATCAAGGGTCGAGGTCCCGCCACGCTTGAGGAGTGCGTCTATTTCTGGGGCACCGAGACGAAGGAATGCGACACCTTCAAGAATTAGCTTACCGAACGTGATCGGCACTCGGGCACCGGCATTGCGAGGCCGCGTACTGGCTGTCGTATTCGCCCTTGCGATGACTGCTGCAGCCGTAGCGGCCGATGAGGACCGCGGCGAGTTGCGCGGGCTCAGGCTGGGAATGCAGGCCGCCACGATGTCCGCCGACGGCTTTGACGACTTTGCCTGTGGCAGCAATGGCGGACCACCGCGTGCGCCTTTGTCTGGCTGGGCGGATTTTCACGAATGCCGCCCCGAAGCGAGCGGATTGCACGAGGTCTATGTCCGCTTCGACGAGCAGCAGGCATACCAGGCGAAGGCGTTCGGCGATCCTACGCTGCCCAGCGAGGCAAATGGTACGCGCGTCGCGGGCCATCCGGTGATCCTGTCGGTGCTGTTCAATGACGCCGGCATTGCACAAGAAATCCGCATCGTCACCGACCCGCGCGCGCCGTTGTCGCTGCGGCGCATGGCGCAGCTTCTCCGCTTGCGCGTCATCGCCCATTACGGCGAGGAGGGGTGGACCTGCATCGAACTGCCCGCGGAGCCAGGCGAGACGCCGGTGGGCAAGATCTTCATCAAGCAGCGCTGCGAAAAAACGACGCCAGAGCACCATTTGGTAATGCAGGCGCGACTGCTGCGTAAACCTGGCCAGACGGACTACGACCCGGCAACGAAAGAGTTCCGACCCGGCCAGTTCGAGAGTTCGACACGTTTGGAAATAATGGACCCGTCGCTCAAGCCGGATTGACGCGCGGCCGACCCACGCCAACGGCCCACACGTCATGGCCTGGACAAGCCGGGCCATTCCGACGAACGAGCGCGTTGCTATTCGCTGTGATGACCGTCCGGCATGATCGCGCCGGTGAACCTGGCGCCCCCCAGTTGTGCGTCCGTCAGGATGGCGGTCAACAGATCCGCCCCTTGCAGATCGGCACCGGTGAGATCGGCGCCGTGCAGATTGGCGCCGCGGAGATTGACGCCCGTCAGATTGGCATCGCGCAGGTTGGCGCCGCGCAGGTCAACCTCGATCATGTCCGACATCGCGAAGTTTGCGCCGTGCAGGTCCAGATCGCGCAGGCTCTGTCCATTCAGTCGCACACCACGCAGGTCGACACCGGCGAGTTTCGCGCCGGCCAGCCGCGCTTCGGTCAGGTCCGCGCCGGCCAGATTGGCACCTTCCAGGTTCGCCTGAACGAGTTTTGCCCGCCCCATATGTGCTTCCGTAAGGTTTGCCTTGACCATGTCGGCACCTGACAGGTCAGCCTCGAACAGCAGCGCGCCAGACATGTTTGCGCCCGCGAGATTTGCCCATTTGAGGTCGGCGCGATCCAGATCGACCTCCGTCAGGTTGGCGTTGCTCAGGTCGGCGTGCTCCAGCGAGCTGCGGAACAGTTCCGACCCCGCGAAGTTGCTGCCGCTCAGTTTGGCGCCGTTCAGTTTGGATCGGTTGAGCTTCAAACCCGCCAGATCGCAGTTTGCGCAGTCCTGTGTCTGTTTGGTCAGGAACGCGTCCCGATCGTCAGCCTTTGCGGTCGCGATCCCGCACGCCAACGCAACACCCACAAACCATTGCGACCTTGTCACGCGGCTGCCTCCGCAGCCGGATTGCCGATGAGCAGGATGAACGCCTCTTCCAGTCCAGCAACGCCCGCCTCGGCGAGCATCGCCGCCGGAGTTGTGTCGCGCAGCACCTTGCCCTGGTGCAATACAATCACGCGGTCAGTGCTGGCCGCCTCCTCGCAAAGGTGCGTTGCCCAGAGAATGGCGATCCCCTGCTCGTCTCGCACCTTGCGTACAAGTCTTATCAGATCGCGCCTGCTTGCGGGGTCCAGACCGACGGTTGGTTCATCCATCAGCAGGATGCGCGGCGCGTGCAACAAAGCCCGCGCCAGCTCGACGCGACGCCGGTTGCCGCCGCTGAGCGTGCGCACACGATCCTTGGCACGGTCGGCGAGACCAATGCGTTGCAACTCGGTGCCGATGCGGGCTTTGGCGATGGCATGCGGCATACCATGCAGGCCGGCATGAAACAGCAGGTTTGCGACAACCGACAGTTCGGGGTCTAGCGTTGTCTGCTGGAACACGATGCCGAGGTCGGCCAGGGCTGGGACCGGATTTCGCCGCATGTCGTGACCCATGACCTCGACCTGTCCCGAATCAGGCGTGAACAAACCGGATAGAAGTTGGAACAGGGTGGTCTTGCCGGCGCCGTTCGGCCCAAGCAACGCGACGAACTCGCCCGGGTGCACCGTCAGCGTCACGCCGTCGAGTGCATGTCTCCGACCGTAGTCCTTCACGATATTACGGACCCGTAATGCGGGCGCGGCGGTTCCCGGTACTGGCAATTGGGTCATGCAGTTTCCTGATCCATCGGACGCGCTTGCCGCCTAACGCTGCGCCAGCTAAGCTTGTTCGACACACACACGCGACGCAAGATGGGTATGCACGTAACGTTACCATGAAACTGATGCAGATCGTCGCATGCGTCCTTCCCGACCCATACCCGCCATGCTCGCTCTCGCCACGCTTCTGGCGGCGTCACCGCTGCACGCGAAGGGCACCGGACTGATCTTCGTCAGCAACGAGCGAAGCAACAACATCATCGTGCTCGATCCTGGAAGCCTGAAAGTGGTGAAGGATATCCAGACGGCGGGCCGGCCACGCGACATGCATTTCAATGCTGATCATACGCTGCTCTATGCCGCCTGCGGCGATGACGACGTGATCGACGTGATCGAACGTCGCGACGTTCGCGGTGGTCGGCAAGATTGCGACAGGCCGCAGCCCGGAGGCGTTCGCCATCGATGAGCCACGCCAACGGCTTTATGTGTCGAATGAGGAGAATTCCTCGCTGTCGATCATCGACATGGCGCAGAACATTACCATCAAGGAGGTTCCAACCGGCGCCGAACCTGAAGGTGTGCTGCTGAGCTCCGACAAGACCACGCTCTATGTCGCCTCGGAAGTCGCCGACCTGGTCCACGTGATCAAGGCCGAGGATGGCTTTGTCAGTGACAGTATCGTGACCGGCACCCGGCCGCGCCGGTTTGCCGCAACACCCGGTGGCAAGGAATTATGGGTGTCCACGGAACTGTCGGGCGAGGTCTGGATCATCGATCGCGCGACCGATGCGGCGACAGAGCATATCTCCTTTCTGCCGCCTGGAATGCGCAAGACGGACGTGACGCCGGTCGGCCTGGTCATGACGGCGGACGGCAAGACTGCCTACGTTACCTTGGGCCATGCGAACCATGTTGCGATCGTCGATGTCGCAACCCGCAAAGTGACCGGCTACGTGCTGGTCGGCGATCGGGCGTGGGGCATTGCACTGAGCCGCGATGAGAAGACGTTGTACGTAGCGAATGGACTTGGCGACGACATGACGGTGGTGGACGTTGCGAGTGGCAAGGCCACCGCGTCGGTACCGGTCGGGCGGACACCGTATGCCATAGTGATCGATGACTGACCAAACCCGACTGAGGGTTCGATTGTCCGGCATGGCGGTGTGGCTGGCCGTGTTGTGCCTATGTCACGTCGTGGCCGCGCATGAAACGATGGCGCAAACGACCGAAACGCTGACGATCGGTTACGTCGAAATCGCCGACGACGCACGCTATGCGCCCATCCGCGGCGCCGAGCACATGGTGCTTGCCACCCGCGACCGACCGTATCCCGCGGTCGAGGTTGCACTCGACGAAACAAAGCCGCTCAGCACGGTGATTCACCGAGCTTTCGCTGTCGCGCGAATCACGGTGAACACCGCGGACGATGTTGCGCCGGCGGTTCTGGCTGCGTTGCAGGAGCACAACATCCATTTCTTCGTGCTTGATCTTCCGGGCGACGCGGTCAGGCTGCTGGCGCAGGCGGTGCATGGCAAGGATATCCTGCTGTTGAATGCGACGGCGCCGGATGACTGGTTGCGACGCGACACATGCTCGGCGGACATCGTGCACACGGTTCCCAGTCTGGCGATGACAACGGACGCGCTGGCGCAGTATCTGGTGTTTCGAAAGTGGCGGAATGTGCTGGTACTGCAAGGGCCACGGCCGGACGACGCGGTGCTGGCCGATGCGTTCGACCGGTCGGCGAAGAAGTTTGGCGCACGCGTCGCCGACCGCGTACCGTTCAAACTGGGCAACGATCCGCGCGAGCGCGAACAGAACGACATCGGCCTGCTGACCGCCACCAATCGGGACTACGACGTGGTGTTCGTCGCCGATACCGATCCGGATCAGGAGTTCGCACGCTCGGTACCGTATCGCACCACACGTCCGCGCCCCGTGATCGGGTCGGTGGGCCTGACAGCCGATGCCTGGAACTGGACGTGGGAACGCTATGGCGCGCCGCAACTCATCAACCGCTTCGTCGCAAAGGCGGGACGGCACATGACCGGGCTCGACTGGTCGGCGTGGATTGCGACGAAGCTGGTGACCACGGCGGCACTGCGCACGCGCAGCGGCGACTTCGGCAAGCTGACGCCACAGATCCTGAGCGATGCGTCCTACGATGGCGTCAAGGGATTGGCGGTCAGTGTGCGACCGTGGGATCACCAGCTTCGTCAGGCGATCCTGCTATCGACCAGCGACGCCGTGGTGGCCTCGGCTCCCCTGCCCGGCTTTCTGCATGCGACCAACGAACTCGACACGCTTGGCGATGATCAACCGGAAACGCCGTGCCATCTGGGCGGCGGCTGACGCGTCATGGTGGCAGCCCATATGGGCCGTGCGCTCGTCGCGATGACCAGCCGCGAGGTCGTGAAGTTCGTGCATCAGCGCGGCCGGCTGCTGTCGGCCTTGGTACGGCCAACGCTGTGGCTGGTCGTGTTCGCCGCGGGATTTCAGAACGTGTTCGGCGTATCGATCATCCCGCCCTATCGCACCTACATCCTCTACCAGGATTACATCGTGCCAGGTCTCCTGGGCATCGTCCTTTTGTTCCACGGCATGCAATCGTCGCTGTCGATGGTGTACGACCGCGAGATGGGAATCATGCGGCTGCTGCTGACGGCTCCGCTGCCACGCTGGTACCTGTTGTTGTGCAAGCTCGCGGCAGGCACCACGCTGGCAGTAATTCAGGCATACATCTTTCTGGCAATCAGCCGGCTGTTCGATGTCGATGTTCCACTGGTGGGCTGGCTGTACGTTCTGCCGGCATTCATAGCGTCGGGTTTGATGCTCGGGTCACTCGGGCTGCTGCTGTCGGTTTACATCCGCCAAATGGAGAACTTCGCCGGCACCATGAACTTCGTGATCTTCCCGATGTTCTTCATATCATCGGCGCTGTATCCGCTGTGGAAGCTGCGCGAGAGCGGCGCGATGGCGGTCTATTGGCTGGCCGAAGTCAATCCGTTCACCTATTGCGTCGAACTGATCCGATTTTCATTGTATGGGATGTTCAACGCAACCGCCGCCGCGGTGGTGATCGGCTGCGGGCTGCTGTTCTTCCTGCTCGCCGCGATCGGCTACGACCCGCAGCGTGGTCTGATCGGGCGTGCGCAGGGTGCGGCTTGACGCCCGGACCACGCGGCATCCCGGCCGGGATCTCGGGGTCGGGATGACGCGTCGCCGGCCCGTGCGGGCTACATCTTCACCTCGCTGACCTGGATCACCGGCTTGATGTCGGTGTAGTTCGGAATGTCCGCCATGATCGCCGCGGCGTGCGGCGCAAAGGCGGCCTGGAACTCCGCGATCGAGTCGAAATAGAGATGGCCCATCGCGGCGTAGGTCGGCGGCTCGCCGGGAGCGCCTCCACCGAGCCCAAGCTCGACCGCCATGCTCTTGCAGGCGGAACCCAGTTTCTGCCCGACCATCGGCATGTGGCTCTTGCAATAGTAGTCCATGTCAAACTTTTTGCTCTCGCCGGCCGGGTAGAGCACGCTCACCTTGATCATCCGATGTCACCCCTTGGTTATGCTGCCAATGCCAACCCGGCAGCGACGACTGCCGACACTAGCCGACATCCGCTCAGCAACGGAACCCGCAGCGACATGGACCGCAACTAGCGTGCCGGGTGCACGTCCTGCGGTCGCAGCAGGCCGTCTGCCAGGAACGTGAACCCGGCGACCTTGCTCGACAGACCGACAATGTTGCGCGGCGTCCAGAGGTAGATGATCGGCAGGTCCTTGCTCACCTGCTGCCATACCCCTTCGTAGGCCTCGCGACGCTGCGGGGTCTCGCTGACCGCGCGTGCGCGATCCAGCAGCGCATCGACCGTCGCGTTCGAGTAGCGCGCCATGTTCAGCGCGCCACCGGTATGCAGGAAGCTCCAGGCATTGCTGTCGGTATCGAGCAGGCCGGACCAGCCGCCGAGCGACACCGCGAAATCGCCGCGCTGGACGGCTGCGATCGCCGTGCCGAACTCCATAGCGTCGACCTGGACTGCGAACCCCGCTTCAGCCGCCATCGACTGGATGACCTCGCCCGCCTGCACATTCTGCGGCGTGTTGTAAACGATCAGCGGCACGGTCAGCGGCACGTTCACGCCGGCTTCCTTCAGCAGGGCGCGCGCCTTGGCCACGTCACGCTTCGGCGGCGCAACCTCCTCGACGTAGAGCGGACTCAACGCCGATGTCGCCTGCGCATTGGGCTGATACATGCCGCCATAGACCACCTGGCTCAGCGCCTCACGGTCCAGCGCAAGTTCGAAGGCATGGCGCACGCGTGGGTCGCGGCCGAGCGGAGTTTCCGCCTTTGGATATTGGCCGGTGTTGATGGTCAGCGCGCCGTAGCCAAGGCTGGGCACGGACACCAGCGACAGTTTCGGATCGCGCTTCACCGCGTCGGCGTCCAGCGGCGCGATCTCCGTCAGATCGAGCCTGCCGGCCTGAAGATTGGCCAACCGGATGCTGCTGTCGGGAATGATGCGATAGGTGACACGGTCGTAGTGGATGCGTTCCGCGTCCCAATAACCGGGAAATCGTTCCAGCGCGATGTGGTCCTGCGCCACCCGTTCGACGAACCGAAACGGACCGGCACACACCGGATGAAGGCCGAAATCCTTGCCGCCGGCCTCGGCTGCCTTGGGCGGAAGCATCATGCCGGCGCGGTCGGTCAGGATGGCGGCGAACGGCGAGAAAGCCTGCTTCATCACCACCCGCACGGTCAACGTGTCGATCACCTCGACATGGTCCATTGCGCCAATCTCGCTGCGGCGGAAGCTGCCATTGGCGTTCAGGTAACGCTCCAACGTATACTTCACGGCGTCGGCGTCGAACTTTTCGCCGTTTTGGAACTGCACGTCAGGCCGCAGGCGGATCAGCAGCGTCTCGCTGTCGGTCCATTCATGACCGGTGGCGAGCACCGGAACAATGTTCAGCTTCGCGTCAAAATCGAACAGCTTGTCGCACAGCGCCGTCATCACCACGGTGCCGACATAGGTCCGAGAGAAGGTCGGATCGAGGATGTCGGGATCGTCGCGCATACCGATCCGCAGCGTCTCGCCCTGCTGGCCCTCTGCATGCGGCGCGTACGCGGCCAGGGCGGCGAGGCTCGCGAAAAACGGCAGTAGACGCATCGGAATTACCTCGATTGGGAACCTGGCCATCGATTCAGGCAGATCGCCTGGCAATCGGCAATATGCGGGTCGACACCATGGCAATGGACGAGCGCGTCGCAAAAGCCCTAGCATCCCGGGGACAAGTCGAGCGCCGGCACCCCGGAGCGATGACCATGGTCGAGACCAGTTCGCCGGATTTGGTCCTGAGGCTGACCGTCCAGATCGTTGCCGCGCATGTCGAGCATAATGTGGTGCCAGCGGAAGCGTTACCCACGCTGATCGAGCAGGTCTACCGCACGCTGCACGAAGCCGCTCGGACACCGGTCGAACCGGAAAAGCCGGTGGCGGCGGTGCCGGTCAAGCAGTCCGTCAAGCCCGACTACATCATCTGCCTGGAGGATGGCAAAAAGCTCAAGACGCTCCGGCGGCATCTGATGACGTCCTATAACCTGACGCCTGTACAGTATCGTGCACGCTGGGGCCTGGCAGCCGATTACCCCATGGTGGCGCCGAATTACGCAAAGCTGCGTTCGTGCCTCGCCAGAAAGATCGGCCTCGGCCGAACGTCCGAGGTGCCGACGCGAGCGAAGGCGCCTGGCAGGCCCACGGGCCAGAAACGAGCGCGCAAGCAAAGTCGGAAAGCCCGCCGAACACGACCCGGATAGATACTGGTCGGAACGTCTGCCAGCCCTGCTTTCGCGCGGTGTGCTCGATCACCGGTCGGCTCGCGCCTCATCCGCGATCAGAACGATGAAATGTGGCGGCAGGTCAGCCGGTTGCGGGGCGGACCGGCGGTTTTCAGGCCGGTTCGGCAACCGGACGGCACGGCCATGTTTCGTCGTTGCAGTGCAGCAAAGCCGAGGCTAGGTTAGGGTAGCATCGCTGTCCGGTCGGGCCTCTGGGCTTGCCCGAACGGATGGTGAATACTTGTCACTTGTCCGGGACTATCCGAATGGAGGCGATCGAAAGAACCATGATGGGCTCCCCGCCGGGACCAGGGCTGTACGACCCCCGCAATGAGCATGACTCCTGCGGCGTAGGGTTCGTTGTCAACATCAAGGGTTACAAAACCCACGATATTATCCGACGCGGATTGCAGATCCTGGTGAACCTCGACCATCGGGGCGCAGTGGGCGCCGATCCGCTGGTGGGCGACGGCGCCGGCTGCCTGATCCAGATGCCGGATGCCCTGCTGCGCCATTGGGCGGACGAGCATGACCTGAAACTTCCGCCACCGGGTCGCTATGCGGTAGCGATGTGCTTCCTGCCGCAGGATGCCAACGCGCGCGACTTCGCGATCCGCTTGTTCGAACACTATGTCGTCGCCGAGGGCCAGTCCGTGCTTGGCTGGCGCGAGGTGCCCACGGATACCACCGGCCTCGGCGCACGCGTCATCGAGACGATGCCGGTGATCCGTCAGGCGATCGTGGTCGCCAACCCGAAGTTGAAGGATCAGGACGCCTTCGAGCGGAAGATCCTGACAATCCGCAAGCAGACTCTCAACAACGTGCGCGGTCTGGCCGATCAGCGTCAGATGCCGGGACTGGGCGAACTGTACATGCCGTCCTTCTCGACCCGCACGCTGGTCTATAAGGGGTTGCTGTTGGCGCCCCAGGTCGGGACCTTCTACCAGGACCTGCAAGACCCGCTGACCCAGTCGGCGCTTGCACTGGTGCATCAGCGCTTCTCCACCAACACGTTCCCGTCGTGGCGGCTGGCGCATCCGTATCGCTTCCTGGCGCATAACGGCGAGATCAACACTGTCCGCGGCAACGTCAACTGGATGTATGCGCGGCGGCACTCGATGGCGTCCGAGTTGATCGGACCCGATCTCGACAAGATGTGGCCGCTCATACCGCACGGCCAGTCGGATACCGCCTGCATCGACAACGCGCTGGAGATCCTGGTCGCCGGTGGGTATCCGCTGGCGCATGCGATGATGATGCTGATTCCCGAGGCGTGGTCGGAAAACCGCCTGATGGATCCGGATCGTCGTGCCTTCTACGAATACTACGCCGCACTGATGGAGCCGTGGGACGGGCCCGCGGCGATCGCCTTCACCGATGGACGTCAGATCGGGGCCACGCTGGATCGCAACGGACTGCGTCCCGCGCGCTACATCGTCACCGACGACGACCATGTGATCATGGCGTCCGAGTCCGGCGTGCTTCCCGTGCCGGAGGAGCGCATCGTCCGGAAGTGGCGATTGCAGCCCGGCAAGATGCTGCTGATCGACCTTGAGGAAGGCCGCATCATCGACGATGCCGAGATCAAGCAGAAGCTGGCCGGCCATCATCCGTACGCGGAATGGCTGAAGGCCACGCAGGTGCAGCTCGAAGAGTTGCCGGAGCCGTCCGAAACGCCGGCACCCTTACCGGAGATGCCCCCGCCACGGCCGAACGACATAACGACGCTGATGCATCAGCAACAGGCGTTCGGCTACACCCAGGAAGACATCCAGTTCTTCCTTGAGCCTATGGCGCAGGATGGCGACGATCCAGTCGGATCGATGGGCACGGATACGCCGATCGCGGTGCTCTCGAACAAGCCGAAGCTGCTTTACAACTATTTCAAGCAAAACTTCGCGCAGGTCACCAATCCGCCGATCGATTCGATCCGCGAGGCGCTGGTGATGTCGCTGGTGTCGATGATCGGCCCACGACCTAATCTGCTCGGGCATCACGCCGGGTCACATTACCGGCTCGAGGTGGCGCAGCCGATCCTCACCAATGCCGAACTGGAGAAGGTGCGCGCGATTTCATCTCTGGTCGGCGACGCATTCCGCACCAAGACGATCGACGTGACCTGGCCGGCGAGCGAGGGCGCGGCCGGCATGGCGCGCGCGGTCGATCGCATCTGTGCCGAAGCGACGGATGTGGTGCTGGATGGTTACAACATCCTGATCCTGTCGGATCGGGCGGTGTCGCCCACGCGCATTCCGATGCCGGCGCTGCTCGCGACTGCCGCCGTCCACCACCATCTGATCCGCCGTGGCCTGCGCACCAGCACCGGCCTGGTCGTGGAGACCGGGGAAGCGCGCGAGGTGCACCATTTCTGCGTGCTGGCCGGTTATGGCGCCGAAGCGATCAATCCATATCTCGCGTTCGAGACTCTGGAGCAGATCCGCGAGCAGAACGGGCTGAAATTGAAACCGTACGAGGTGCAGAAGAACTACCTGAAGGCGGTCGGCAAGGGCGTCCTGAAGGTAATGTCCAAGATGGGCATCTCAACGTATCAGTCCTATTGCGGCGCGCAGATCTTCGACGCGGTGGGACTGTCCAGCGACTTTGTGGAGAAATGCTTCACCGGCACCGCAAGCACGATCGAAGGCGCCGGCTTCGAGTTCGATCGCCCGCGAGGCCGTGCAGCGGCACAGCAACGCGTATGGTGAAAATCCGCTGTATGACGGGATGCTGGATGCCGGCGGCGACTATGCCTTCCGACTGCGCGGCGAGGACCATGCGTGGACGCCCGATTCCGTCGCATTGCTGCAACACGCGGCGCGCGGCAACTCCCTGGAGAATTTCCGCGCGTTCACCAGAACGATCAATGACCAGAGCACGCGGTTCCTGACGCTGCGCGGACTGATGGAGCTTAAGTTTTCCGACGCGCCGGTGCCGCTGGATGAAGTGGAGCCGGCGGCCTCCATCGTGCGGCGGTTTGCGACAGGCGCGATGAGCTTCGGCTCGATCTCGCGCGAGGCGCACACGACGCTTGCGATTGCGATGAACCGCATCGGCGGGAAGTCGAACACCGGCGAGGGCGGCGAGGAATCCGACCGATACAAGCGGCTGCCCAACGGCGATTCGATGCGGTCTGCCATCAAGCAGGTGGCGTCGGGTCGGTTCGGCGTCACGATCGAATATTTGGTGAATGCCGACGATCTGCAGATCAAGATGGCGCAGGGCGCAAAACCAGGAGAAGGCGGTCAGTTGCCCGGCCGCAAGGTGGACAAGAACATCGCCCGCGTGCGCTATTCAACGCCGGGCGTCGGGCTGATCTCGCCACCGCCGCATCACGACATCTATTCGATCGAGGATCTCGCGCAGCTCATCGCCGATCTGAAGAACGCCAATCCCCAGGCGCGGATTTCGGTGAAGTTGGTGTCCGAGGTCGGCGTCGGCACGGTCGCGGCCGGTGTTGCCAAGGCGCGGTCGGATCACGTTACCATTTCGGGCTTCGAGGGTGGCACCGGCGCGAGCCCGCTCACGTCGCTGACGCATGCCGGTTCGCCCTGGGAGATCGGCCTGGCCGAGACGCAGCAGACGCTGGTGCTGAACGGATTGCGCGGGCGCATCGCGGTGCAGGTGGATGGCGGCCTGCGCACCGGACGCGACGTGGTGATCGGCGCATTGCTCGGCGCCGATGAGTTCGGGTTCTCGACCGCGCCGCTGATCGCCGCAGGCTGCATCATGATGCGCAAGTGCCATCTGAACACCTGTCCGGTCGGTATCGCCACGCAGGATCCGGTTTTACGCAAGCGATTCACCGGCGAACCGGAGCACGTGATCAACTTCTTCTTCTTCATCGCCGAGGAAGTGCGCGAGCTGATGGCGAAGCTCGGCTTTCGTACGTTCAACGAGATGGTCGGCAACGTCGAGAAACTCGATATGCGCCGCGCCATCGATCACTGGAAGGCGAAGGGGATCGACCTCAGTCGCATCCTGTATCACCCGCCGTCCCGACCCGGCATTGCGATCTACAATTGCGAGAAGCAGGACCACCACCTCGATCGGGCGATGGACAACGAACTGATCGAGGCGGCGCAGCCGGCTATCGAGCGGGGCGAGCCGGTGCGCATCTCCCGCGACATCCGCAATGTGCACCGCACGGTCGGTGCGATGCTGTCAGGCGAGGTGGCGAAGCGTCACGGACATGCGGGGATTCCGGAGGACACGATCTGGATCAGCCTGCGTGGCACAGCCGGTGGCAGCTTCGGCGCATTTCTGGCACGCGGCGTGACGCTCGAGTTGACCGGGGACGCCAACGACTACGTCGGCAAGGGTCTGTCGGGCGGCCGGGTGGTCGTGCGCCAGCCACCCGGGGTCGCGCGCGAGCCGACCGAGAACATCATCATCGGCAACACCGTGCTGTACGGTGCGATCGCCGGCGAGGCGTATTTCCAAGGCGTCGCGGGTGAACGCTTCGCCGTGCGCAACTCCGGCGCATCGGCGGTCGTGGAAGGCTGCGGCGACCATGGCTGTGAGTACATGACCGGTGGTGTCGTCGTGGTGCTGGGCGAGACCGGACGCAACTTCGCTGCCGGCATGTCGGGTGGCATCGCGTATGTCTATGACCCGCAGCGCGTGTTCGAAAGCCTGTGCAACTTCACGAGCGTCGAGATGGAGCCGATCGCGCCGGCTGATCCCGATGCCGCGGATGATCCGGAACGTCCGCGACAGCGTGCGGCCTCGGTCGAAGACAGCGGCATGGGCGATCTGCTGCGCTTCGACGCCGAACGGCTGCGCGTGCTGGTCGAGAAGCATCTGTTGTTCACCGGCAGCGAGCGGGCGCGCGAACTGCTTGACGATTGGGACAATGCGCTGTCGTGCTTCGTGAAGGTGATGCCGCTGGATTATCGGCGTGCCCTGGTCGAATTGCGCGCTGAGCGACAGGCGGCGAATGCCGCTGCTGCCGACTAGGACAGTTCATGGGCAAGCCAACTGGATTCCTGGAAATCGAGCGGCACGACCGCGGTTATGAGAAGCCCGACGTGCGCCGCAGGTCGTGGAAGGAATTCCTCAAACCGCTGCCGGAGCCCGAGCTTGCGGAGCAGGCGGCGCGCTGCATGGATTGCGGCATTCCGTTCTGTCACAATGGCTGTCCGGTCAATAACCTGATCCCTGACTGGAACAACCTGGTTTATCGTCATCAGTGGGAAGCGGCGCTGCGCACGCTGCATTCGACCAACAACTTTCCCGAGTTCACCGGACGCATCTGCCCCGCGCCGTGCGAAGCTTCCTGCACGCTGAACATCGACGACAACGCTGTCACCATCAAGACGATCGAGTGCGCCATCATCGATCGCGGCTGGCAGGAAGGCTGGATCAAGCCGCATCCGCCGTCGCACCGAACCGGCAAGCGAGTCGCGATTGTGGGCTCCGGCCCCGCCGGCCTTGCCTGCACGCAGCAGCTTGCGCGCGCCGGGCATACCGTGACGCTGTTCGAGAAGAACGACCGTATCGGCGGCCTGCTGCGCTACGGCATTCCCGACTTCAAGATGGAGAAGCATCTGATCGACGCGCGCATCGAACAGATGACGGGCGAAGGGGTCGCATTTCGCACCGGGATCGAGATCGGCGTCACGCTGCCGATGGCCTCGCTGCTGCGCGACTTCGACGCGGTGGTGCTGTCAGGCGGCGCCGAATGGCCGCGCGACCTGGACGTGCCGGGACGTGGGTTGGACGGCATCCATTTCGCGATGGATTTCCTCACGCAGCAGAACAAGCGCATTGCCGGCGATGATGAGCAGCGCGCCACGATCGGGCGCGGCGCGATCACCGCGAAAGGCAAGCATGTCGTTGTGATCGGCGGCGGCGACACCGGGTCCGACTGCATTGGCACATCGGCGCGGCAGGGTGCGGCATCCATCATCCAACTTGAGATTCTGGCCAAGCCGCCGGAGCGGGAGAACAAGGCGCTGACCTGGCCGGACTGGCCGTTGAAGCTGCGGTCCTCGCACGCGCACGAAGAAGGCTGCGACCGCGACTGGGCCGTGCTCACCAAGCGCGCCGTCGGCTTGAGCGGGCGGGTTGAGGCGCTGGAATGCGTGCGGGTCGAATTTGCCAAGGGCGCGGACGGCCGGTTCGCGATGCAGGAAGTGCCGGGCAGTCAGTTCCAGTTCAAGGCGGACCTTGTGCTGCTCGCCATGGGATTCCTTGGTCCGCGCAAGCCGGGGATGGTCGAGCAGGCGCGCGTCGCGCTTGATCCGCGCGGGAATGTGCTGGCGAACACGACGGATTATCGCACGTCGGTCGCCAAGGTGTTTGCCGCCGGCGACATGCGCCGCGGCCAGTCGCTGGTGGTCTGGGCGATCCGCGAAGGCCGCCAATGCGCCCGCGCGGTGGACGAGTTCCTGATGGGAAGCACCACACTGCCGCGGTGACTCTCGTTAGGCATCATGGTTGCGTTGTTATCCCCTGTTGTCATCCCCGCGACAGCGGGGACCTGGGCACGACGAATTATGCTGCAGGCCTGGGTCCCCTTCGCGGGGATGACAACGAAACCGAGCCAGCGGTCAGGATCCAAGCGGCGAACAATCACACGCTTCCAACTTCAACCCGCGTATCGTTGAAGCATGCGCCTTCCGCAAGGTCGGCGCGCATGTCGGCGGAAACGAGTGCCGATATCGTCTGGCCGGTTTGGCTGGTCGAAAGCCAGGTCCCCTTCTCGCTGGCCACCACGCCGGGTGGCACATCATCAGTGACTTCGAGTGGCAGTATCACTTCTCCAAGCTCATTCCACACCCGCACTTCAACACCGTGCGCAAGACTTCTCCGCGCGGCATCATGCGAATTCATCAGCAGCCTCGGCGCCTTCCGCGAGCCCGCGAGGTCGCCCAGGGTCGAGGAAATTCGCTTGTCCGAAGCAGGCGAAATCAGCATCAGCGGATAAGTGGCCGGCCGCTCGCGCCAGGTGGGCGTCAGCGCCGCCGCACCCCATCGCGTCGCCAGCGCCTCCGACTTCAGTTCGATCCTGCCCGACGGCGTGGCTGGAAAGACGTTCTCGAACAACACCAGCGGCTTGCCGTCGGGCCCCTTCATCTGTAGTGCGCTCGCGGTTGGAATCCGGCTCGGCCGCACACCGCCGAGACGTGGATGCGCCGCATCGACCGCATCATCCATAAGGTCCTCGTCCGACGCCTTGAAGCACGCTTCGTCGAACCCGAAGCGCGCCGCAAGACGCCGGAAGATCTCGGTGTTCGGCAACAACTCACCAAGCGGCGCTATCACCGCTTCGGCCCTCTGCAGCCAGTGATGCCCGTACGACGAATACAAATCGGCATATTCGAAATGCGTCGCCGCCGGTAGCACCACATCGCAATGCGCCAAACTTTCGGTCATCGTCAAATCGATTCCGACCGCAAAGACGTCATCACGCGCCAGCCCGCGGCGCATCCGGTTCTGATCGGGATGCACGACGATCGGATTGTGGTTGTAGATGAACACCGCCCGCAGTGGTGGATCGATGTCGTCGGCCGCCAGATGCCGGCCGACATCGAGCAGGTTCAGCGTGCGCGTGCCCTCGGGCGCCAGGTCCGGACGTTGCAGCCTGGCCGGCGTCTTCGGAAAAGCGTTGCTGGCGCCAAGGATGATGCCGCTGCCCTTGCCCAGTTTGCCAAGCAGCGCCGGCAACGCAATCAACGCGCGAATGCCGCTGCCGCCATTGCGCCCGCGCTCAAGTCCGTTGCCCGGTGCGAATACAAGCGGATCGGCCTCCGCCAGCCATTGCGCGAATTTGACGATCAGGTTTTCCTGCAAGCCACACGCTGACGCCGCCCGCCCCGCCGGCCATTCACGCGCCTGCGCCATGAACTCCTCGGCGCCCAGGACATGCTCGGCGATGAACGTCGTGTCCAGCGCGCCCGACCGTTCGAGTTCCGCCGCGACAGCCCACGCGAGCAGCACGTCGGTACCGGGCAACAGAGCCAGATGCAAGTCGGCCTGCTCGGCAATCTTGGTGCGCAGCGGATCCACCACGACGAGCCTGCCGCCATTGCGTTTGGCACGGCGGGCACAGCGCACGAAATGCACGTTGGTGACCGTCGCGTTGTTCCCCCAGACGACATTGAGTTTGGCGTTTTCGGCAAACTCGGGCGGGCATCCGGGCACGGCGCCGTAGGTGCCGGCCCATGCCTCGCTGCGCACGCCGCCGCACAGCGACCGACGGTAAAGCTGGCTGGCGCCAAGCTTGTGGAAGAACCGCGAGGACATGCTGTCGCCGGCCAGGAGACCGTGCGGGCCGGCGTAGTTCAACGGCGTGACCGCCTCGGGACCCCAGCGTTCGATCACCGGTACTGACACGCGCGTGGATTTCGTCAAGCGCCGCATCCCATGAGATCGGCTCGAACTGCCCGGAGCCCTTCGGTCCGGTGCGGCGCAACGGATGCAGCAGGCGCTGCGGCCCGTGCACGAAGGCGCCCATGTCCTGCGCAACCTTGTTGCAGATGACACCAGCGGTGAACGGCGCGGCCTCGGAACCGCGCACCTTGGCTATCCGCCCGTCCTCGACGGTGACGCTGAGACTGCACGTGTCCGGACAATCGAATGTACAGACGCTGGCGCGTTCGATGACAGCCACTTGGGTGTTCCTTGCGGTGTAAACCTTGCAGGCATGTTACACTGACTTCATCGCCTGCGCAGTTCCGATTGTCCCGAACGACGCTAGACCACCCTCCCCTCACCCATGGTGACAGATCCCGGAAAATGGCAGGATACGAAATGTCCAGGCGCCACCTGGGTCAGACGCGGCGTCTCATCGGCGCAGCGCGCGGCGGCGGCCGGGCAGCGTGTGCGGAAATGGCAGCCGGAGGGCGGGTTGACCGCGCTGGGCACCTCGCCCTGCAAGGCAATGCGGGGTCGGCTGCGTTCCCGATGCGGGTCGGGCACCGGGACGGCGGATATCAGCGAGTTGGTGTAAGGGTGCAGCGGACGCGCGAAAAGATCGCTTGCCGATGCGGTTTCCACCACGCGCCCCAGATACAGCACCACGATGCGGTCTGAAATGTGCCGCACCACCGCGAGGTCGTGCGCGATGAAAAGATAGGTAAGTCCCAACCGTTCCTGCAGCCCGATCATCAGGTTGATGATCTGCGCCTGGATGTTGACGTCGAGCGCGGAAATCGGTTCGTCACCGATGATGAAGCCGGGCTCGACCGCCAGCGCGCGGGCGATCGAGATGCGCTGCCGCTGGCCGCCGGAGAATTCGTGTGGAAACCGCGCCGCCGCCGCCGGTGACAGGCCGACGAGATCGAGCAGTTCCTGCACCCGCACGCGTACAGAACCGCCCTCGGGCACCAGCCCGTGCAGGCGCAGCGGGCCGCCAAGAATTTCGCCGACCGTCATGCGCGGATTGAGCGAGCCGTACGGGTCCTGGAAGATCATCTGCATCCGTCGGCGCAGCGGGCGGAATTCCGACTGGCTGAGATGCGTGATGTCCTGGCCGTCAAAGGTGATGCGTCCCGCGGTGGGTTCGGTCAGGCGCATGACGACGCGCGCGAGCGTGGACTTGCCGCAACCGGACTCACCGACCAGACCCACGGTTTCGCCGGGGAACACGTCGAAGTCGACGCCATCGACGGCGCGCAGGATACGGCGTGGCTCGAGGAAGGCATCCCGTGGCAGGACGAAATGCTTGGCAAGGTCGCGCACTTCCAACAGCGGCCTGATAGCGGCGCTCGACCTGGTTTCCACCGCAGCGCGCGCGTGGTTCGGCGGATGCAGAGATTGGCCGCCCTGCGTCACCCAGCACCGCGCTGAACGGTCATCGCCAACCGGCAGAAGAGCGGGATGTTCGGTACACTGCGCCACTGCGAACGGGCAACGCGCACGAAAGCGGCAGCCGGATGGCCAGTTGTGCGCATCGGGCGGCTGGCCTTCGATCGTGGTGAGGCGCCGATCGCCCTCGGTTGCCTGATCGAGCCGCGGCGCCGCGTGAAGCAGCGCCCAGGTGTAAGGGTGACGCGGATCGGTCAGCAGATCGTCGGGGGCGCCCTCTTCAACAACTTCGCCCGCGTACATCACCAGCACACGCGAACAGACATTGGCGATCACGCCCAGGTCATGGCTGATCAGGATCACCGCGGTACCAAGATCGCCATTCAATTCGCTCAGCAGGTCGAGAATCTGCGCCTGGATCGTCACATCGAGCGCCGTGGTCGGTTCGTCGGCGATCAGCAGAGTCGGTTCATTGGCGAAACCCATCGCCAGCATCACGCGCTGACGCATGCCGCCGGAGAACTGATGCGGGAAGGAATTCACCGCGCGCTCCGGTGTCGCCATACCCATCCGCCGCAGCAATCCAACCGCGCGCTCGCGTGCCGCTTGTGGTCTGAACCGCCGGTGCGCGGTCATCGTTTCGATGAGCTGGCGAGAGATGCGCAGCACCGGATTGAGCGAGGTCATCGGGTCCTGAAACACCATGGCGATCTCGGCGCCACGGATTTCGCGCAGCGCTTCTTCGCTCAGATGCACCATGTCGCGGCCGCGAAAGCTGATCGTGCCTTCGACGATGCGCGCCGGTTCTTCGAGCAGGCGGATGATGGACTTAGCCGTGACGCTCTTGCCCGAGCCGGATTCGCCCACGATGCCGAGTGTTTCGCCTGGACGCAGCGACGAAGCTGACGCCATCCACCGCGCGCACCACGCCGGCGTCGGTAAAGAACCACGTGTGCAGGTTCTCGACGTGGAGGATCGGTTCAGCGACGTCGCGCATGCGGATCGAGCCAGTCGCGGATGCCATCGCCGACGAAGTTGAAACCGATCACCACAGTCAGGATGGCAAGCCCCGGAAACGTCGCGACCCACCACTGGTTCACCAGTTCGCGTCCCTCGGAAACCATCGAGCCCCACTCGGGGGTTGGCGGCACGACCCCCAAGCCGAGAAAGGAAAGGCCGGCGAACACCAGGATCGCATTGCCGAGGTCGAGCGTGATCAGCACGATCAGCGGACCGATGGCGTTGGGTACGATCTGTCGCAGCAGGATGTGCGTCGGACCGAAGCCGATCGCCTGCGCCGCGGCGACATACTCGGCGGAGCGCTGGCCGATCACCAGGCTGCGGGCCAATCGTGCGAATTTCGGCCACCACACCACCAGCATCGCGATGACCGTGTTGCGCGTGCCGATGCCGAGTGCGGCCGCGATCGCCATCGCCAGGATGATCGGCGGGAAGCAGAACACCAGGTCGGTGACGCGCATCAGCGCCTCTTCCGCCCAGCCACGTACATAGCCGGCGACCGCGCCGAACAACGAGCCGAATACGCCGGCCAGCAGCACCACGACGAAGCCGACCGCAAGCGATGTGCGCGCACCGAAGATTACACGCGTCAGCACGTCGCGCCCGAGCACGTCGGTGCCGAGCCAGTGCAACGCCGATGGCGGTTGCAGTCGCCCGGCGACGTTCACCACGTCGGACGGATACGGCGCGATCCATGGCGCGAGCAATGCCGCAAGCGCCCAAAGCGCGATCACCGCACCGCCCAGCGCGGCCAGGCCATAGCGGCGCAGCCACCGGCGGCGGCGTCCGGCACTGCCGGTATCGACGCTTGCGGCGAGCAGTGCGGCCTCGGCGCCGCTCATCGTCGGGACACGCGCGGATCGAGCGCTGCGTAGGACAGATCCACCAGCAGGTTGATCAGCACATAGATCGCGGCAACCACCAGGGTGATGCCCATGATCGCGGGGAAATCCAGTCGAATGGCGCTCTGGAACGTATAACGGCCCAGACCTGGCCAGGAGAAAATCGATTCGGTCAGCACCGTGCCGGTGAGCAGTTGCGCATAGGCGAGACCGCCAAGCGTCACCACCGGCAGCAGTGCATTCGGCAGCGCGTGGCCGAGCATGATGGCCCGGCGCGTCAAGCCCTTGGCGCGTGCGACGCGGATGTAGTCCTGCGACAGCGACTCCAGCATCGCGGCACGCGTTGTGCGGGTGATGAGACCGAGCGTGCTCGCCGCCAATACGATGGATGGCAGCACGAGGTGCGAAGCGGCGTCCCAGAACGTGTCCCAATCGCCGGCCAGAGGCGCGTCGATCAGCATGATGCCGGTGACAGTGGGCGGGGGGAACGTGCTGGCGCTGATCTGTCCGGGGCCGGGCGCCCACTCCAGCGCGCCGTAGAACACCGCGAGCATGACGAAGGCGAGCCAGAACGTCGGGGCCGACACGCCGACCAAAGAGATGGTACGTGCCAGGTGATCGATCCAGCTGTCGCGCTTCATCGCCGCCAGGACGCCCAACGGCAGACCGACCAGCAGCGCAAGCAGGAACGCGATCGTGGACAGTTCCACGGTAGCGGGTGCGTATTGCGCGATATCCTCCAGCACCGGCCGCTGCGAGCCGATCGATATGCCGAGATCGCCGTGAACGACACCGGTCAGGAAGATCCAGTAACGATCCCACAACGGCAGATCGAGTCCCCACTTGTGCCTGAACGCCGCGACCATTTCAGGATTGTTCGCGGCGATGTCGCCAAGCTGGGTCAGCACGGGATCGCCGGGGACCATGTTGGAGATCAGGAATATCGCAAGCGTGGCCAGCAGCACCATCAGTGCGGCCACAATGAGACGGGAGGCAAGGTAGCGCAGCATCAGCGGACTATTGCCGATCGAACCGAGGCAGCCAAGTTGTATCCCCATGCCACACAGCTATGATGGCGGCTCACCAACAGAACAAACCGGGAGGCTGACGTGCGGGATTTCGGCTGGATTGGTCGGCGGGACGTGATGCGTCTGCTCGGCGCCGGTGGCGCTGCCCTGGCTGCGGGGCTACCCGAGCGCGTGCATGCGGCGGCCGCGAAGAACACGCTGGTTCTCGGACTGGATATCAGCGATTCCATCACCTTCGATCCGGCACGCGAGGCGCAGTACACGCCGCCGCTGACGCTGACGGCCGCGTACGAATCGTTGATCACGATGACGCCCGGCGACTACCTCAACGTGAAACCGACTCTCGCATCGTCCTGGGCGCGCACACCCGACGGCAACGGGTGGCGCTTCACCATGAGGCCGGGGACGAAGTTCAACAGCGGCAATCCGGTGACCGTCGAGGACGTGAAGTGGAGCGTCGAGCGGGTAATCAACGTCAAGGATCAACCCTCCCAATACGTTGCCAACGTCGATCATGTGGCGATCGTCGATCCGCAGACGATCGACGTCATTTTGAAGGATCCGTCGCAGCCGTTGGTAACCGTGCTGTGCGGCCCGAACTTCGGTGTGATGGAGCGCAAGGTGGTGGAGGCGCATGGCGGCACCGCTGCGCCGAACGCCAATACGGCGGACAAGGCGACCCAGTGGCTGGACCAGAACTCGGCCGGCGCCGGTCCGTACACGCTGGTGGGCTGGACGCGCAACGCTCAGATCATGTTGACGCGCAACCCGCATTACTGGCGTGGTCCGGCGCCGTTCGAGCATGTCGTGCTGCGCCACATGGGCGACAGCGCGACGCAGTTGCTCGCCATCAAGCGTGGCGACATCGATGCCGCGTTCAATCTGATCCCCGAACAGGTGGCGACGCTGAAGGGCGATCCGCATGTGCGGGTGGAGGGACTGGAGAGCCTCGACTTCGTTTACATGGCGCTGACCTGCGAGCCCGATTTCAACAAGGCGCTGGCGGTCAAGGAGGCGCGGCAGGCCGTTTGGTACGCGATCGACTACGACGGCATCATCAACAGCATGCTGGGCGGCGAGGCGATCCGCTGCGCCAGCTTCATCCCGATCGGCCTGTATGGCTCGACGCGGGAAACCACCAAGCAGTTCGGTTACCACCAGGACCTGGACCGGGCGAAGCAGCTGTTGCAGAAGGCCGGTTTCCCCGACGGGTTCGAATTCAAGCTGAGCTATGGCGATGCCGCCGTTTCGGGGCTTTCCTATTCGGTGCTCGCGCAAAAGCTGCAATCGGACCTGGCGCGGGTCGGCATCAAGGTGAACCTCGATCCGATGGATCAGGTGAATTTGCGCACGCAGTATACCACTGGCAAGTCCACCGCGGTGCTGACGTTTTGGAATCCCTCCGGCGTCGAGACGGATGGCTGGAGTTCGGCAACGGTACAGCGTGTGGCAAAGCGCATTCACTGGACACCACCCGCGGACCTGGTGAAGCTGGTGGCGCAGGCAGCGAGCGAACCGGATGCGCAGAAGCGGGCTGACCTCTACGTTGAGTATGAGAAGGCGATGATCGATCAGGCGAATCTGATCGTGCTGTTCCAGCCGATCTACCAATTCGCGGTGCGCGATGTGATCAAGAAATTCCCGCTCACCGCCGCCGGCTGGGAAGTGGAGCTGTTTGAGACGAGTACGTGAGCGGAGACAGGTGCGTGGCATATCAACCGTTCGATTTGACTGGCAGGGTCGCTTTGGTGACGGGCGGCAACGGCGGTATCGGCTTCGGCATGGCGAAGGCGATGGCCGAGGCCGGAGCGGACATCGCTATCTGGGGCACCAATGCGGCAAAGAACGCAGCTGCGCAGGCTGAATTGGCAAAAACCGGCCGCAAGATCGTGGCACTGGAATGCGATGTCGGCGACGAGGCGGCGGTGGACGCGGTGTTCGCACGCACGCTCGAAACGCTCGGGCGGGTCGATGGCTGCTTCGCCAACGCCGGTGTGGGTGGCGGTGGGGCGGCGTCGTTTCTGGAGATGACCGCGGAGCAGTGGCATCGTGTGCTGCGGGTGAACCTTGACGGTGCGTTCTACACGTTTCGCGCGGCGGCGCGGCATATGGTGGAGCGCGGTGGCGACGGGGTGCTGGTCGGCACCGCGTCACTCGCCGCGATTGAGGGCTCGCCGCGCAGCGAACATTATGCGGCGACCAAGGGCGGCGTGATCTCGATGGTGCGCTCGCTGGCTGTGGAGTTCGCCCGCCACAACGTGCGCGCACACGCGATCCTGCCAGGATGGATCGAAACCGACATGACGCAGCGGCTCACCACGAACGACAGGTTTCGCGAGCGCGTCATGCCGCGCATTCCGATGCGGCGCTGGGGACGGGGCGAGGACTTCGGCGGCATCGCGGTGTATCTGATGAGTTCGGCGGCGCGATATCACACCGGCGATACATTCGTCATCGACGGTGGCTACTCGTTGTTCTGATACCTGCTGACGGAACCCTCTCCCGGCCCACGCCGTCGCCTCACGAAAATCGTGAAAAAACCCACACTGCGGCCGATCCGTTAAGACGACGGACGGGCATAAACACCTGTCCGATCTTGACGACAAAGGAGTTTGACAATGGCCGAACAGCGGCATACAGGAAATCCTGGGAACTTCGCGGAAGATCGTGAGAAGGCGTCGCGCGCCGGACAGCTCGGCGGGCAGCACAGCTCCGGCAACTTTGCGAACGATCGGGAGAGGGCAGCTGAAGCCGGCCGCAAGGGCGGTGAGCAAAGCCACGGCGGCGGCGGTGCCCAGCATAATCCTGGCAACTTTGCCCAGGATCGTGACAAGGCGTCGGAAGCCGGTCGCAAGGGCGGCCAGCGCTGAACGACCGATCGGAACACGTGATTCCGGTCAATGGGAGCGGGTCGCCCGGCACAAGTCGGGCGGCCCGTTCCGCTTGAACCCAAAGGCGTTTCGCTGGGGTTTAAGAATAGATAGATAACCGAGACAAACAGCCTGTCGTCCCATCTGAACTGGAAGTCCCGCAGGCCGAGGGAAACGCAGGTCCTGTCAGGGCGCACCAAATCATTCCGCGGTAGCAGCGGCAACCGTTGCTACCACCTCTGATACTGGGAGCGAAGGAGGAAATCGTGTCGCAAATAGAGGCAACCAGTGCAGCGCCGGCCATGGGCGAGATCCACGAATTGTGGGCCACGTTCGCCACACCGAATCTGATGCAGAATGCCGTTACACAGCTGGAAATGTCGGGCTTCGACCGGGCGGATTTGAGCCTGCCCGAAGTCCGACCGCCAGAGGAGTTTGCCACACCCGAAGCAGGGGCAAAGCCGGCCGACACTGAAGAGGATGCCCGCCAGACACGGACGCTGCAAACGAGCGCGGCCGCAGCCATTGCGGCAATGGCTGCCGGCGGCGCAGTGATCGCCACCGGAGGCGCCGTCGCGCCGGCGATCGCCGCCGCCGTCGTCGGTGGTGGGATGTTCGGCAGCGCAGCATTTGCGATCAGCAGCGCCACAAACAGCGAAGAACAGGAGGATCGCGAACACAAGGCGGCGACCGGCACGCTGGTCCTGTCGGTGCGGGTCCCCAACGAGACGAAACGGAGTGAGGCTGAGGCGATCCTTCGCTCACTCGGCGCGACGTCCATCCAAGCCCGTTGAGCGCTTCAGGGCGAGCCCGGTCACACGGATAATTGCAGCGATCCGCAAGCGAACCATGGGGGTGAGGCATCGGTTATCGCTCGGTCGTGCGGCGGATCGCAACTGCTCCGTACGCATGGCAAGCGCACACATCGACGGTAGGTAAGGCCGCAACCACAGCGAGGATAACGATGGCTACGACAAAGACGCTAAACGATCTCATGCTTTCATTCATGCAGGACATCTATTACGCCGAGCGACAAATTCTGAAAGCACTCCCGAAGATGGCGAAGGCGGCCCAGAACGAGGACCTCAAGCAGGCGCTCACGCACCATCGCGAGGAGACCGAGGGTCAGGTGGATCGGCTGCAGAAGGCATTCGATGCACTGGGCAAGCGGGCACGCGCGCAGACCTGCGAGGCGATCAACGGTCTGATCGAGGAGGGCGACGAGGTTATCGAGGACTTTCCGGAAGGCACGGTGCGCGATGCCGGTATCCTCGCCAACGCGCAGGCGGTCGAGCACTACGAGATGGCGCGTTACGGCACCATCGTCGCCTGGGCAAAAACCTGCGGCCAGGACCAGGTGGCCCAACTGATGCAAGAGACCCTGGACGAGGAGAAGAAGGCAGACACGCTGCTCAATGGTCTTGCCAGGAAGAACATCAATCAACAGGCGATGAAGCAGGCAGCCTGAGCCACATTTGACACAGAGCCGTCGGCGAATCAGCCGGCGGCTCCTTGGATGCCACGAGGGACCCAAAAGCGATCGAACATTCAGGCATAAAGCAGAGCCGGTGATGATCCTGGTGGGTGTGCATGATCGAAGACCACCCATGCATGGTGATGTTGCGCATGATTGGTGTGTTCGCCCATGTTGAACCACTGAATGCGCCTCGTCAGCACAATCATTGCCGCAAACGGTGCTGCGGATAGCACGTCGGCAGCGCGCTGGCCGGCAATCCATTGCAGACGAACCAGCAGCGCGAGCTGACCCTGCACCGCCGCTGCCAGCGCTAGGGAATGCCGCAAGAAGTGCAGCATCGCCAACGGCGACTTCGCCTGCCCTTTGTGGGAACCGGTGTCGCCATATGGTGGGTTTGTCACAATGCTGCGGCACCCTGTCGGCATGTTTCCACAGGCAAGGAAGTCGATATTTGGGGTGCCGAAGCAATGCGCGGCAATGTCGGTGGAAACGACACTGTAACCGTGCGCTGTCAGAACTGTCGACATTGCGCCGTCGCCGCAGCAGGGCTCCCACACCGATCCGCGGAAGCGGACGTGGCGAAGCAACGCCTCGGTGACCCAGACCGGTGTAGCATAGAAGTCCCGCCCTTCCCGATCATAGCCGGAGACGTGAATGGCGCGATGGTCAGCCTCCCTGACCGCCACCCTGCGGGGCATTACTACGCTCATCGTGGGTCCTCCGGGTGCCATGCCGCTGCACGCGCAGATTGATCGCGGATTTATCGATTCGGAGTCCAGCGCTTCGGGTACCCGCCATGATCACACCGCATCATCCGTTTAGCGACCGTCGTCAGCACCAGCATCGTTGCCACCAGGATGAATGAGCGGCGTCATCATGTGAAACCGGGGGCCGCCTCAACCCAGCCAGGGCGAGCGGTCACGCCACCCGCCAGAATGGCCGTCATGGCGACGCGCCTTGGCGATGTCCTCGCGCTGCCGTTCCAGCATGATCTCCCGCTCCCAGATAGCCACGCCTACCAGGATCGTCAGCATTGAGCTTGCTGATCGGGTTGATTTCGGTGCCCCCGGGTCGAGCTGGCGTCGCAATTATTCCTTTTTCCGTACGGCTTGCACGTGTTATTCTGCCGCTCCCCTCGGCGAAACTGGAGTTATCCGTGTCGACCAACCTATGCGGAACCTGCTCGCTCTGCTGCAAGATCAAGGCCATCGAGGAACTCGGGAAGCCGATGTACACGTGGTGCGTGAATTGCGACAAGAGCAAGGGCTGCCGGGTGCACGGCACGCCGGAAATGCCGCCGTCCTGCGCCGAGTACAATTGCCTCTGGCACGCGACTCAGTTGCTTGAGGATCCGCGCCGGCGGCTGCCGCTGGAGTTTCGGCCCGACCGTACCAAGGTCGTCGTCGACGTTCCCCCCAACCTTGGCTACAAGGCAGCGTGCTTCTGGGTCGATCCTTCCGCTCCCGCGGCGATGCGCTCCGAGCAGAATCAAATCCTGGTGCAGGCGCTGAGCCACGAATATCTTGTTGTCGAGGCGCGCGGGCGCAAGCGCAAAATTCTTTCAGTCGATCCGGTCAACGCTCGGATTCTGGTCGAGATGGGCCGCGACATGTCGATCACCGAGTGGGAGGTCTAGCCGCCACGGCATCCGGGCTGGACCGTTATTGGCGATCCGAGCAGCGTCAGTTACGGCATAGCCGCTCCGGTTGGCGTCGTAGGCCTAACCTCGGTAGCTCCGCGGGATCATCCGGTTGGCCAGCGTCGTCAGCACCAGGGTGGTTGCCATCAGGATGAACGCGAGCGCCGCGGCGAGCGGCCAGTTGTTGTCCGATGCAAACTCCCAGTAGATCAGCGGCGCCATCATATGAAAGCGTGGACCGCCCAGCAGCACGGGCGTCGCGTAGGCGTTCATGCTGAGGATGAAGCAAAGAATGCCGGCGATCAGCACCCCAGGCAGGGCGAGTGGCCACACCACGCGCCAGAACGCGCGTCCCGGCGCTGCACCGAGGCCCTGAGCGGCTTCCTCGAGCCGAACGTCGATACCTTCGATGACCGCCTGGAGCGTAAGGATCACAAACGGCAGGTTGATCGCCAGAATGCCGACCACGACGGCGCTCGATGTGAACATCAGATCGACGCGCACGCCAAACAGCCACGCCGTGAGCAGGTCGATCATGCCGCCATGCGCGAACAGGATCATCCAACCGACGGTGCGTACCGTGCTGCCGATGAACAGCGGCAGAATGACCAGCAGCATCATCACCGACTTCCATCGGCTCGCAGTGCGCGCCAGGCGGTAGGCGATCGGCAGACCCAGCAACAGACAAAGCACGGTCGAGATGATCGATACCACGATCGTGATCCGCATGACGTTGACGTAGAATGGGTCGGTGAGGAAGCGCAGATAGTTCTGCGGCGTGAATGCCTCAATCATCAGCGCGGTCTGGTCGAAGCGGTTGACCGAGAACCGCGCCAGCAGCAGCAACGGCGCGAGCATCATCAGCGCGACCATCAAGGTGGCAGGAGCCAGGAAAGCGCTCGCCGCTCCCGCCTGGCTGGATTCGCGCGCTGTCATTCCCTCAGCTGTGCTGGATCGACTTTTTCCACCAGTCCAGCAGGTCGGGCTGCGCCTTGCTGGTCGCGGCGTAATCGATGACCACCGCCTTCGGTGGCGGATCCGGGAATGCAAGCTGCTCTGCGGTCTTGCCGGTGAGCTGGCAATTATCGACAGTCGGCAGGTAGCCCATCCGCTCCGCGAACAGTTTCTGCGCCGAAGGCTCCAGCATGGCATTCAAATAGGCGAACGCAGCGTCCTTATCGGGTGCGTTCTTCGGCACCACCATGCCGGAAATATAGGTGATGCAGCCTTCCTTCGGGAAAGCCGCCTTCACCGGCACGCCGGCGTTCTGCCACATGACGACACGTGCCAGCCACATGAGCCCGACGGTGATTTCGCCGGACGACAGCCCGGTGGCGATGCTGTCGGTAGAGGGATACAGCCGCATCCCGTTTGCGTTCAGCTTCACCAGCAGCGATTTGGCCGCGTCGAAATCGGTGTGGTTGCCGCTGGCATATTGTCCGGCAGCCATCAGCGCATAGAGATAGCCCTGGTCGCCAATGCCGACCTTGCCGGCGTATTTGGGATCCAGCAGCTCGGAAAAACTCTGCGGCGGCGTGGTCACCTTGTCCGGGTTGTAGATCAACACCTGCAGGCTATAGATGTGCGGGGCAAAGTAGTCGGTGCGCAGTTCCGGCCGCACGTGCACGAGATTCGGCACCTTTGTCGCGTCCAGCGTCTCGACCAGGCCGGAATCATTGACCCGGAACCCACCGACAGCCTGCATGCAGGCAACATCCAGCGCACCGCGTGCAAGCTTCGCCTGCGCGTAGATCTTGGCGATGCGCGGCGGCTCGTCGTTGGCATCCTGTACCACGTCGATCCCCTTCGGGGCCAGCAACGGCTGCTCCACGTTCTCGTGCAGCAGTCGCGCATAGTCGCCGCCCCAGGTGCCGACGACGACGCGGCTGGCTTCGGCATGCACGGTCCGGCCGAGGATCGCCGGCGCGGCCAATGCGCCGGCAATCAGCGTTCGGCGCGGCAGCATCGGTTTGTCAGGCATGGCTGGTCTCCCTGCTTGGCTCGTTGTGTAGGCCATTCAATGGCAAAAGCGGGCGGTCCGCTGCGTCGAACAATCGCTCGCCGTCGGAATTCCACGACAATGCCACTGTCGTGCCCGGCGCGAACAGCCGCGACATGCCGGAGGCGTTGCGAACCACGATGCGCGTATCCGGTGCGATCCGCACGACATGTTCGACCACCGCACCGAGATAGGTGCCAAGTTCGACCCGACCCGCCACGCAGCCGATCCCGGACGACAACGTAATTCGCTCCGGCCGGACCGCGAGCGTGCAGCGGCCCTCGTCCGCATAGCGCGCCGCCAGCGCCACCACGCCGCCGCCATCCAGTTCCAGATGCGTACCGTCGCGCAGCCGTCCCTGCACGATGTTGCTGCGACCGATGAACCGCGCAACGAACGGGCTTGCCGGACGCTCGTAAAGGTCCTCCTGCGTGCCCGTCTGCTGCACCCGCCCGTCCTGCATCACCACGAGGCGATCGGCCATCGCCATCGCCTCGTCCTGGTCGTGCGTCACCATGATCGCGGTCAGCCCGCCGTCACGCTGCAGGATGCGGATATCGCGGGCGACCTCCTGACGCAGCGCGGCATCCAGATTTGACAGCGGTTCATCGAGCAGCAGCACCTTCGGCTGGATCGCCAGCGCACGCGCCAACGCCACGCGCTGCTGCTGGCCGCCGGACAACTGGCGCGGCAGGCGGTGGGCCAGCGCATCCAGTTTGACCAGCCGCAGCATCTCGTCCACCCGCGCGGCGATGGCGCGCGCGTCCAGCCGGCGCATCTCGAGCCCGAACGCGACGTTGCGCGCCACGCTCAGATGCGGAAACAGCGCGTAGCTCTGGAACACGATGCCCATCTCACGTCGATGCGGCGGCTGCGACAGGATGCTCGATCCGTCGAGCAGGATCTCGCCTCGGCTGGCCTGCACGAACCCGGCGATCAGACGCAGCGTGGTGGTCTTGCCGCAGCCGGACGGCCCGAGCAGCACCACCATCTCGCCGCGTGCGACGTCCAACGTCATGGCGTCGAGCGCGACCGCGCCGGCGTAGTGTTTGCTGAGGTCCTGCAGGCGAAGATGGTGCCCGGTCGCGTTCACTGCACGACCGTGCCAAGCTTGACATAGCGGTCAAGCAGCAGCAGCACGCCGCCGACCAGCACCATCTGCGCGACCGCCACCGCGGCGACCAGCGGATCGATGTGATATTCGAGATAGTTCAGTAGCGCGATCGGCAAGGTGGTCAGGCCAGGGCTGATCAGGAACAGCGTCGTCTCCAGGTTGCCAAACGAGAAGATGAACGCAAACAGCGCGCCGGCGATGATGCCCTGGCGCATGGCCGGCAGTGTCACGCGCCGGATCACGGTCAGCGGCGGCGCGCCAAGGCTGGCCGCTGCTTCCTCGGTGTCGCGCTCGTGGTTGGTGAGCGCGGCCAGGCAGAGCCGGATCACCCAGGGCGTGGTGATCAGCAGATGCGCGCCGACCATCGGCCAGATCGAGCCGCTGAGCGGCACGCCGGTGTTTTCCTCGATCAGCACCGCAAAGCAGTAGATCGCCAGGCCGAGCGCGATACCGGGGACGGTCAGCGGGGCGAGCAGCAGCGTGCTGACGATCCCGCGGCCGCGAAAGCGGTAGCGCGCCAGGCCGATGCCGGCCGGCACGCCGAGCAGCAGACTGCCAACCATGGACGCGGTGGCCAGTTCGACGCTGGTGAGCAACGGTCCGGCGAATTGCGGGATGATCGCGGGATACCATTGCAGTGTGTAGCCACGCGGCGGGAACATGATGAGCTGCTCATCGAACACGCTGAGGTAGAGCGTCAGCACAAGCGGGACGAAGATCAGCACTATGCCGCATGCGATCAGGCCGATCATGGTCGCGTGCTCGGCCGTGCGCGCGATGCGATCCCGGCGGCTGCGCATCGACGGCATGGCGTTGCTGCTGGCTGTCATGCCCCCGGTCGTCTCTGGCCCGCGATGCGTCAGCCTGACCGTCGGCCGCCAAGGCTGTCAATCGGCCAAGAGTATAAAGTTAGCAATCGGCGTCCGCTGTGAGCAGACTGCGGCATGACCGACGCCCTGGATTTTGCACTGTTGTCTGTGCTCGCGTGGGCCGTCATGGCCTATCTGTTCGCACCGCGGCTATGGAGGGTTTACTATCGCTACCGTCCCTCCGTCGCGGACGTGGCTCGCGTCACGCGAACCGCGGACAGCCATCCCGGCGATCCGGTCAACATCGCCCTGGTTGGCAGCGATACCGATGTCGTGCGCGCGATGACAGCGGCCGGATGGTATCCGGCGGACCCGATCACCTTCAGGACCAGCGTGCGAATCATTGCGACCTCGGTGCTGCGGCGGCCCGATGACGATGCGCCGGTGAGCAACCTCTTTCTGTTCGATCGCAAGCAGGACCTTGCCTTCGAGCAGCCCGTCGGGGGCGGCCCGCGCCAACGGCACCATGTCCGCTTCTGGCGCTGGGACCAGATGTATGACGGCCAGACCGCGTGGATCGGTGCCGCGACATTCGATGTGCGCGTGGGCTTCAGCTACACAACCGGACAGGTCACCCATCACATCGGTCCGGACGTGGATACGGAACGCGACCTCATCGTGGCCAACATGGAGCAGGCGGGCCTGATCGGGTCGATCGAATGGACCGACGGCTTCCACAGCCGGCTCGAAGGGCGCAATGGCGGTGGCGATCGTTGGCGCACCGACGGCCGCCTGGCGATCGTTACGATACGCGGCTCCGCAGACGCAACCCCTGTGCAGCAGCCGGATTGACGCACCGTGCGGAGGAACTTCAGTTGCTGATCGAAAACAAATACACGGCGTTGGCCGCCGTTGTGGGGTTCATGCTGACGCTCTGGCTTTCCGACGGCAGCATGATCGCCGCATTCGGCGTCTTGGCCCTGATCGCCGGAGCAGGGTGGGCGATCAGACGCCTTCTGGGCTGATGGGCGCGCCGATCGGGGAAGACCTGCTCCCGCTCGCCGCGCCTGACGCCATAGCGATCCCGACTGTGGTGGCCGTTCAGATCAGCGAGTCATCGTCCGAGCCGCCGCCGCTTCCGCCACCAGTATCCCAACCGGAATCGCTGCCGCCGCTGTTGTCGGTCCAGGAGGACTGATCACTGCCACCCGAGGTGTCCCATGTGCCGTTGTCGACATAACCGGGGTCTGTCGTGCCCGTGCCACCGGAACCATCGGACCACGTGCCCTGATCGACATAGCCCTGGTCGGGTGCGGCCGGAGCGCTGCCCCACGGGCTGGCCCCCGGCGCGCCGCCCGCAAAGCCACCGCCAAACCCACCCCCCATGCCATGCGAGCCGGAGAACAGACCCATTAGCGCGTTGCCGGCGACCAGGCCACCCGCGACGCCTGCCGCTGTGGTCAACGCCGAACCGAGGAACCCCGAGCCCTGGCGCTGGAACATGCCCTGCTGATAGCCGGGCGCATATTGTGGCGGCGGTGGCGCGCCTTGCTGGTAATTCGGCGCCGGTCCCTGCCCCTGGTTCCAGGCCGGCCCGGCTCCACCCTGTTGCGGGGGTGGCGCCGAACGCGCAGCGCCGCCGAACAGGCCGCTGAAGAAGCCGCCGCTCGATCCAGCGGCGGGTTGCTGCTGTGCCTGTTGTGCCTGCTGGGCCACCTGCCGCGCCTGCTGCACCTCCCATTCCAGACGCTGTATGCGGTTCTGCGCCTCGGCCAGCGCATGCTCCTGAATGAAGGCAAGCTGGGTGAGGCGATAGCGCGCTTCCGGATAGCGGTTGAACTGCTCGGCGATCAGCCTGTCCGCCTCGGGATCGACCGGTGGCAAGGGCGCCGGCGTCGTCGCCGGGACCGATCCGCCGAACGCTCCTTGGCCGGGCGCCTGCGCGCCGCCGACGCGGGTGATGAACTGTGTGATGATGTCGCGTTCTTCGTTCGTCATTGGGGCAACCCTTGGGTTTTCCGTGCCGTGCGATGTGGCGCCGCTGCGCCACGCGTTCAATGCCGTGTGAGGCCCAGTCTGCGAACTTCGATGACCGGGCAGCGATCCATCACCACGGTCATGCCCGCCGCCCGGCCCCGTTCCGCAGCCGCCTCGTCCAGCACGCCCAGTTGCATCCAGACCACCTGTGCGCCCAGCAGGATCGCTTCGTCCACGACGGCTCCGGCCTTGGCCGAGGCTCGGAATATGTCGACCATCTCCAGCGGTGCGGCGTCTTCCAGATCGGCAACGACCGCGCGGCCATGGATGGTGCGGCCGGCCAGCATCGGGTTCACGGGCGTCGCGTCGTAACCACGCGAAAGTAGAAAGCCGAACACGCCGTGCGAAGGCCGCCACGCCTTGTCCGACGCACCCACCACGGCAATGCGTCGCGTGCCGGTGAGGATCGCTCGGATCGCGTCGTCGCTAAGGCCATCGACGTTCATGGCGTCAGACTGCTCCCGCCACGCTTGCGCCGCCAGTGCATGTGCTCGGCGCCATGCGCACCAATCTCCCGCGACCACCCGCTGTTCGCCCACGTTATCGTGATTTCCCACCAGCCTGAACGGCTATGGGTCGGCGATCCCATGGCCTGAGCAGTGGCGATAGCGATCGATGCCATTGAAGCTGGCTCGGCGGACCGCAAGGCGACCGCTATGGCGCTTCCTGCCGTCGCCACAACTATGAGTAGCTGCCCACAACGCTCGCTGAAATCTCCCGATGCCGCCGAAATACCGATGTCCTGATCAGACCGGACCGGTGCCCACGGCCCCGAGGCCGACCCGATCGCGCAGCTCCGCGGCGCCGGCCGACATGGGATCGGACCGATCGGAACTGCCGGGGACGGCCGCCGGACCCAGCCAATCAAAAGGTTTCATTGCCTATCGGTACTCTTCCTCTTGCTTCGTTCCTGGGCCGGTGCTTTATGTCGCGCCGTGACCAACCGAACAGGTCAGATGGACGACACCAAACCCAGCTTTCAGGGTGTAATCCTGCGCCTGCACGACTACTGGTCGAGGCAGGGTTGCGTGATCCTGCAACCGTACGACGTGGAGATGGGAGCCGGAACGTTCCATCCTGCGACGACGCTGCGTGCCCTCGGGCCGCGTCCCTGGCGGGCCGCCTATGTTCAGCCAAGCCGGCGGCCGACGGATGGCCGCTACGGAGACAATCCGAACCGGTTGCAGCACTATTACCAATATCAGGTAATCATCAAGCCCAGCCCGGCGGACGCACAGGACCTGTTGCTGGGAAGCTATCGCGTACTTGGCCTCGACCCCCTGCTGCACGATTTCCGCTTCGTCGAGGATGACTGGGAAAGCCCGACGCTCGGCGCGTGGGGGCTAGGCTGGGAAGTATGGTGTGACGGCATGGAGGTGGGGCAGTTCACCTACTTCCAACAGGTTGGCGGCATTCCGGTGACACTACCGAGCTTCGAGATGACCTACGGGCTCGAACGCCTGGCGATGTACGTGCAGGACGTGGACAACGTGTTCGACCTCGACTTCAACGGCGCGCCGGATGGTCAGCGCGTAAGCTACGGTGATGTATTCCTGCGCGCCGAACGTGAATACAGCGCGTACAATTTCGAACACGCCGACACCGCGATGCTGACGCGGCACTTCGCGGACGCCGAACAGGAGTGCGGGGCACAACTGGACCGCGGATTGGCGTTGCCCGCCTACGATCACTGTATCAAGGCGAGCCACCTGTTCAATCTGCTGGATGCGCGCGGGGTCATCAGCGTGACTGAGCGGGCAAGCTTTATCGGGCGTGTAAGGACGCTGGCGAAAGGCTGCTGCGAAGCGTGGGTATCTGGAGAAGCAATACAGCAAGCGGAGGGAACGACGTGACGGACCTGCGGATCGAGGATGTCGTGGTGATCGAGAACGAAGAGGCATGCGACCTCGCGGCCGAACTGGCCGACCTGACCGGCGAGAGCATGGAAGTTGCCATGGTGATGGCGCTGCGTGCGGAGATCGGGCGCGCCCGCGAACGCAAGGAACGGCACGATCGGATCATGGCCATCACCCGCGAGATCGCAATGAACATGCGGGATCCGTTTCGAGCGGTCGCGGTCTGACGCACCCGGCCCAGCATACCCCTGCGGCGTCATGGCCGGGCCGCGCCTTGCCCGGCCATGACATCTGGGTGAACGGCTGAGCATGCCGGAACTCTTCCTCGAACTGTTCAGCGAGGAAATTCCGGCGCGGATGCAGGGGCGGGCGGCGGAGGACCTGGGCCGCCTCGCCGTCGAGGCCCTGGCGAAGTTGTCGCCCGGCGACGTACGAACCTTCAATGGCCCACGACGCATAGCGCTGACTGCCAACGTGGCGCCCGAGGTCAGCGCCAGCCACACCTCCGAGCGTGGGCCACGCGTGAACGCGCCCGAGCAGGCAGTGGCGGGTTTCCTGCGCAAGCACGCCGCAATGAAGGAGCAGTTGCGCCAGGAAGGCGACTATTGGGTGCTGGAGAAGGCGGTGCCCGCCGCGGCCGCCGCTGAACTGATCGCAAGCGTCCTGCCTCCGCTGCTGCGCGGATTTCCCTGGCCCAAATCGATGCGGTGGGGCGGCACCAGCAATTTCGTCTGGGTACGTCCATTGCGGCGCATTGTCTGCCTGCTGGACGGTACGGTCGTGCCCTTCGATTTGCGCGACGGTGCCGATGATGGACATGGACTGGTATCGACCAACACAACCGAGGGCCATCGCTTCCTGTCTCCGGGAGCGTTCGCGGTGGCGTCCTGCGATGACTGGGCGGCGAAACTGCGCCAGCGCCACGTGCTGGTTGATGCGGACGAACGCCGACGGACGATCATGGAGGGGATCTCTGCTCTCGCCGGAAGCCGGCGGTTGCAGCTGGTTGAAGACCCCGGCCTGCTGGACGAGGTTGCGGGGCTGGTCGAATGGCCGGTGCCGCTGATCGGCCGTATCGACGAGGCCTACATGGACCTGCCGATGGAGGTCCGGCAGGTCTCCATGCGGGTGAACCAGCGCTATTTCGCGTTCCGCAATCCGGGCGGATCCGCCGCGCCGTATTTCGGCTTCGTCGCCAATATTCAGCCAGCCGACGGCGGCGCCACCTCGATCGCCGGCAACGAACGTGTGCTGCGGGCACGCTTCGCCGATGCTCGGCATTTTTGGGATCTGGACCGCAAGGCGCGCTTGGAATCGCGCGTTCCCCTGCTGGACCTCGTCACGTTCCACGCGAAACTCGGAAGCCAGGGCGAACGAGCGCGGCGGCTGGCGCGCCTGGCCGAAACCATCGCTCCCCGGGTCGGAGCAGGCCCTGCCCTCGCCCGCCACGCAGCCCGGCTTGCCAAGGCAGACCTCGTCACCGGCATGGTGGGGGAGTTCCCCGAACTGCAGGGCGTGATGGGGCGCTATTATGCCATGCACGATGGCGAGGACCACATCGTGGCCGACGCCATCCGCGACCATTACGCGCCGAGGGGACCGGGCGATGCGGTCCCCACCGCTGATGTTTCAATCGCCGTCGCGCTGGCCGACAAGCTTGACCTGCTGGTTGGTTTCTTCGCCATCGGCGAGCGACCGACCGGTGGTGGCGATCCCTACGCGTTGCGCCGAGCCGCCTTGGGCGTCATCCGTATCATCCGCGAGAATGGGCTCCGGCTGCACCTGATCCCGCTGATCGAGGCCGCGGGACAGGCTTGGCATCACCAGGGCGCGCGCCCCGTCCCGCCCCAGGAGGTCCTGGATTTCCTGGCGGAACGGCTGCGTGTCCAACTTCGCGGGGACGGCGCCCGCCACGACGTGCTGGCCGCGGTGTTCGCCGCCGGCGCGGATGACGACATCGTGCGCCTGCTCGCACGCACCGACGCCGTGACCACTCTGCTTGGCTCCGGGGACGGCGTCAGCCTGCTGACCGCCTACCGCCGGGCGGCCAATATCCTGCGCATCGAGGAACGCAAGGACGGCGAGCGCCATGATGGCGATCCGGACGAAGCACTGCTCAGAGAAACCGAGGAGGTAGCATTATACCGTGAGCTTGCGGCCGGTCGCCGCGTGGAACGCCTGGTTCACGATGAAAAGTATGGCGAGGCAATGGGTTGCATGGTACTGATCCGCGCCCCGCTCGATGCTTTCTTCGATAAGGTGACTGTGAACACCGCCGAGCCGGATTTGCGCCGCAATCGTTTGCGTCTTCTTCATAAAGTTCGGTCAACGATGGACCGGATTGCCGACTTCGCAAAAATCGAGGGCTGAATTGCCATGAATAAGTGGGTTTACAACTTTGGCGCCGGCGACAACGAAGGCGGCACCGACATGCGCAACCTGCTGGGCGGCAAGGGGGCCAACCTGGCGGAAATGGCGGGCATCGGCCTGCCCGTCCCGCCCGGTTTCACGCTGACCACCGAAGTCTGCACCGCCTTTTATCGGAACAATCGGAATTATCCGAACGAACTTGCCTCGCAGGTGCGTGATTCGCTCGGCCGGCTGGAGAAAGCGGTCGGCCTGAGATTCGGCGACAAGCGGCGACCCCTGCTGGTTTCGGTCCGTTCCGGCGCACGCGTTTCGATGCCGGGGATGATGGACACGGTTCTCAACCTCGGGTTGAACGATATCACCGTCGAAGGCCTCGGCGCGGAGGCCAAGGATCCGCGCTTCGCCTGGGACTCCTATCGACGCTTCATACAGATGTACGGCTCGGTGGTGCTTGGCGTCGACCATCACCGGTTCGAGGAGATCATCGAGCACGCCAAGCTGGACACCGGCGTGACCGAGGACACGCAGCTTACGGCGCAGGACTGGCACCGGGTCGCCGCCAGCTACAAGGACATGATCCAGACCGACACCGGCAAGCCGTTCCCCCAGGACCCCGAGGAGCAGCTCTGGGGCGCGATCGGCGCGGTGTTCGGCTCGTGGATGAACCCGCGCGCCAACACCTATCGCAAGCTGCACGACATCCCCGCCGAATGGGGCACAGCCGTGAATGTGCAGACCATGGTGTTCGGCAACATGGGCAACGACTGCGCCACGGGCGTGTGCTTCACCCGCGACCCGTCAACCGGCGAGAATATGTTCTACGGCGAATATCTGGTGAACGCTCAGGGCGAGGACGTGGTGGCCGGCATCCGCACGCCGCAACCACTGTCCAAGGCCCGCGCCAAGCCGGACGAGACGCCATTGGAAGTGGCGATGCCCGCGGCCTACGCCGAGCTGATGGCGGTGCGCGAGAAGCTCGAGCAGCACTACCACGACATGCAGGACCTCGAGTTCACCGTGCAGAAGCACAAGCTGTACATGCTGCAGACACGCAATGGGAAACGCACTGCGGCCGCTAGCCTGCGCATCGCGGTGGACATGGCGCGGGAGGGACTGATCGACCAGTCCGAGGCGGTACGCCGCGTCAATCCGTCCGCGCTGGACCAGTTGCTGCATCCAACTTTGGATCCCAAGGCGCCGCGCACGCTGCTCGGGAAAGGGCTGCCGGCCAGTCCAGGCGCGGCGTCGGGCTCGGTGGTGTTCACGGCGGACGAAGCGGAGAGCCGTGCGCAGAAGGGCGAGTCGATCATCCTGGTGCGCGTCGAGACCAGCCCCGAAGACATCCATGGCATGCACGCAGCCCGCGGCATCCTGACCGCGCGCGGCGGCATGACCAGCCATGCCGCGGTGGTGGCGCGCGGCATGGGTCGGCCCTGCGTGGCAGGCGCCGGCGGCATCTCGATTGACTACAACACCCAGACACTGACCGCCGGCGGTCGCACGATCCGCGCCGGCGAGACGATCACGCTGGACGGTGCGACGGGCGAGGTGTTCGTCGGCAGCGTGGCGATGATCGAGGCGGCCATGTCGACCGACTTCGCCACGCTGATGGAGTGGGCGGACAAGACGCGGCGGATGGAGGTGCGTGCGAACGCCGAAACGCCGCTGGATGCCGAGACAGCGAAGAAGTACGGCGCCGAGGGCATCGGCCTTTGCCGCACCGAGCACATGTTCTTCAACCCCGAGCGCATCAGTGCCGTACGCCAGATGATCATGGCGCCGGACGAGGCCGGGCGTCGCGCGGCGTTGTCCAAGCTGCTGCCGTTCCAGCGGGGCGATTTCCACGATCTGTTCCGGATCATGGGCGATCTGCCGGTCACCATCCGGCTGCTTGATCCGCCGCTGCACGAATTCCTGCCGCACAGCGATGCCGAACTGGAGGAGGTCGCACATTCGCTGGGCGCCAACCTCGAGGGAATGCGCCGCCGCGCCGCGGAACTGGCCGAAGCCAACCCCATGCTCGGGCATCGCGGCTGCCGGCTCGGGATTGCCTACCCGGAGATCTACGAGATGCAGGCGCGCGCGATCTTCGAGGGTGCGCTGCTGGTGGCAAAGGAAACAGGCAAGGCGCCGAAGCCGGAGATCATGATCCCGTTGGTCGGCGTGACGAAGGAACTGGAGATCACGCGCGCCCAGGTCGACAAGGTGGCGGAGGAGGTGTTCGCCGAGGCCGGGCACAGGATCGAGTATCATGTCGGCACGATGATCGAGCTGCCGCGCGCTGCGCTGATCGCCGACAAGATCGCCGAGGTCGCGGACTTCTTCAGCTTCGGCACCAACGACCTGACGCAGACGGTGTTCGGGCTGTCGCGCGATGACGCGGGGAAATTCCTGCCGCTGTATGTCGAGCAGGGCATCCTGCCGAAGGACCCGTTCATCTCGATCGACGTGGACGGCGTGGGCGAGATGGTGCGCATCGCCGTCGAGCGCGGGCGCAAGACCAAACCCGGCTTGAAGCTCGGCATCTGCGGCGAGCACGGCGGCGACCCGGCATCGATCGCGTTCTGCGAGGCGGTCGGGCTGGATTATGTCTCGTGCAGCCCGTTCCGTGTGCCGGTGGCGCGGTTGGCCGCCGCGCAGGCTGCGCTGGGCGTGGAGAGCGACCGAACGGCGTGATGGTTGGGTTCGGCAGGGCATTGGCATACTCCGCAGGAATATCCCGGCTCAACTGAGAGAATCAGCCGATGGCGCACATCAGGATTGGTTGGTGAGGTTACGACTGGGGGCCCGACGTTGGCCGTGAGGTCGCCGAGGAGTGACCGTCAACGCCTACGTCCCTGACGGTGGCGACCTGATCTGGACCGACGGTCCTACCACGATATAGCAGCAGCCGGAGCTGACCTGCGGTTGACGCGCTAGAACCGCCGCCGCATCTTCTGCCTCGCCTCCCGGAGACGCCGCACGATGGCCCTGAGCCGTACCACCCGGGTCAATCTGCTGATTGGCAACGGACATTTCCTTTCGCACTTCTACGTGCTGTGCCTGCCGCCGATGTTCCTCGCATGGCAGGCGGCCTTCAACGTCAGCTTCGCCCAACTCGGCATGACCATCGCGCTGATGTCGGGCACCACCGCCATTCTGCAGACGCCGGTCGGCTTCCTGGTCGATCGCCACGGCGCGCGCCCCTATCTGGTCGGCGGCGCACTTCTGATGTCGCTGTCCATTGCGGCCATGGGGCTGGCCACCAGCTTCTGGCAGATTCTGGCGCTGGCGACGTTGTCCGGTGTCGGCAACTCGGTGATCCACCCGGCCGACTACGCGATCCTGTCGGGCTCGGTCGACAAGGACCGGATGGGCCGCTCCTTTGCGCTTCACACCTTCAGCGGCAATCTCGGATTTTCGGCCGGACCGCCGGTCATGGCACTGCTCATGGTGGCGTTCGGCTGGCGCAGCAGCCTGATCCTGGTCGGCCTGCTGGGCGTCCCGGTGGTGGTGTCCATCCTGCTGCAGAGCAGCATTCTGAAGGATCAGGTGCGCGACGAACCGAGACACGCCGGGCCGAGGGTGTCCGGCCGCGAGTTGTTGTTGAGCCGCACCATGCTGCTGTTCTTCGCCTTCTTCCTGCTTGGGTCGATGGCCGGCGCCGGGGTGCAGTCCTGGTTGATCACCGTGCTGCACACGGTAAAGGGCATGACGCTGGAGGCTGCATCATCCGCGCTCACCGGCTATATGGCGGGCTCCACGATCGGCGTACTGGTCGGCGGCTGGTTCGCCGATACCTACAAGCGACACGTGCTGCCGTTCGCCGTGGTGCTGACCATCGCTTCCGCGGTGCTGACGCTGATGGTGGATTGGCTCGCTGTGCCGGGCCTTGCTGTCATCGCGCTGATGTTCGCCTCCGGCCTGGCGCTGGGCGCCAGCCGAACGCCGCGCGACGTCATGCTGCGGGACGCGGCACCGCCTGGTCAGATAGGCAAGGTGTTCGGCTTCGTCAGCGCCGGCCTACCGCTCGGCTCGGCGTTGACGCCGGTGCCGTTCGGCATGCTGATCGACCGCGGCCATCCCGAGTTGATTCTCGTTCTGGTCGCCGTTTTGCTGCTGGCAAGCCTGTTGTGCGTCGGCTCCGCCCGTTCGGTCTCGCAACGGACGCCGGCGGCGGTGCCGGCGGAGTAGCCCGTCGTTCGGCAACCGAGGCCAGGAAGTGCCATCGCTTCAGCAGCTTCCGCTGCGCCGGGCGAGGTGAATTGCCGCCACCGGTCGTCGGCACCGTCAGCCTCCGAAAATATCGCGCCACTGTTCGATCACTTCCGGCACACCGTTGCGGATTTCCTCGACCGTGAGGGTCACCACCTTCTGCCCGTCCAACGACGGTTCATCCGGGCGCGCCGGCACGTCCATGTGGATCGGCTCGCTGCCATCCGTTGCGATCAGTTTCGAATACTCACGGCTCAACAGCCATTCCATGAACAGCCGCGCCGCATTCGGATGGGGCGCGTGAGCCGGGATCGCGGACGGAAACACCATTACCACGGCACCATCGTTGGGCTGTGTGATCGCGATCGGGTTTCCCCTGTCGAGGCCTCGATAGGCTCCGGGCGCCCAGGTCGGACCGACCAGACACTCGCCCCCGCTTAGCAGAGTGACCGTGTCCTGTGTTGAACGACCGATCCGCGGATCGTTGGCCGCCAGCGTCCTGAAGTAATCCCAGCCGTAGAGTTTCTGCATCGCCAGGGCCCAGACACCCGCACCGCCGCTGAACGCCGGATGAGCAACCGAGACCCGACCCTTCCATTTGGGATCGAGCAGATCGGTCCAGGCTTTTGGCGCCGCATCCCGCGAAACCTTCTCGCTGTTGCGAAGCAGCACCCAGCGCCCGGCATTCGTGATGTAGTACCAACCCGCATCCGACTGTGCTTTGAACTGCGGCCGCATGTCAGCACTGTTGTCCGGCGTGAACTGCGCCAGATCGGAGTGTTCCTTCAGGAGCGGCATGTGCGCGATGTCGGTGGCGCTGAACACATCGCAATGCGGCGTATGATTCTTGATGTCGAGCGACAGCCGCTGAAACGCGACCTGGCCGGTGGTTCGGATGACATCGACCGTCACCCCAGGGTGCAATGCGGTGAAGGTGCGTCCGAATAACTCGGCCGTTTCGGTGTCCTGCTGCGCGACGTACCATGTCAGCGTGCCTTCCTGGCGTGCGGCTGCTTCCAACACCGCTTGGTCGGCGCGTGCACGGCTCGGCAGCACGATTGCCGCACTCAGGGCGCTGAAGCCGATGACGGTGCGCCGGCGGGTGACGACACTGGACATGATTTCTCCCTCTGCAATTGCCTTTGCTTGGCCACGCGACAACTGCTCCGGCGATTGCCGCACCGCGTCAGATCCGACTAGCCTGATGGCGATCCGACCCGCAACGATTACCCCGCAGGAGCAATCCGCCAGATGCGCATCAACAATCGCACAACACGCCGGGTGGCACTGTTGGGCGCGCTGATCGGCAGCGGCATGACACTGCTCCCAACCAGTCAGGCCGCTACGCCATGGGCGCTGATCGCGCGACGGGCGATCGGTCGCGTCGAGCAGCTAAGCCAAGCGCCAAAAGGCGATCAGCCCGGCTTTGACGTGGCGACGGTCATACTCAACGCCGACGCCACCAAGGTTTATGCCACCGCGGTCGCCATGCTGCGCAAGAGCCAGCGTGTGCACATCCTTGCCGAGGACGCGGCGCACCGCACCGTTGAGTTCGGCAACGACCAGCGCTCCGCGGGCATCACCGTTACCGATCTCGGCACGCGGCTGTCGCAGCTTCTGGTGGCATCCACTGCAAGCCCCGGTGAGGATTCCGCGACAATGCGGGTCGTGGATGGCGTGCTGCGTGTCTGCCAGGAGATGAAGGTGACATGCAGCGTACGGTGAGTTCCGCGCCCAGTTGGTCAGTGCCGCATGGAGGCCAGCGCTTTCTGGCAACCCGCCGACAGCGTATCGCTATGCGCCATCAGGCACTCGACCGCACGCCCTCCGCCGGGCTGCACGCCATGGCAGTCGTTCTGGAAATCTGTCCTGCAGGCCTGGTGCAGCATGTGGGCTCTTTGACGAGGTGAAAGCGGCGGCGGGGCGGCCTGTCCCGACGGCGATTGACCACCCGATGACGCCGTGCCGCTCGATGCGCCAATCGCCGACAATGCCTTTTGACAGGGCACCGAAACAATCGCGGCATTTTCCCGCAGGCAGCCCATTGCCGCCGATCCTCCCGCAGGCACGCCGGAACAGTGCGCCTGGAAGTCGGATCGGCAGTTCTGCCGGATGGCGTTCTGCTGCGCGGAGGTCGGTTGCTGGGCGGCCAAAGGGACCGCCGCCAGCGCGACGACAAACAGTCCGGCCCAGACAGGCAGCCAACGCCCCGCCAAACGCGCCAGTCCTGCCACGTGCGCCACGGGTGTCCTACCCGCGCCGCGCATCAATGGCGCGCAAGCCTCGGGAATTGCAGGCACAGCGCCTCGGCCCCCGTTGTACCGGCTGTCACCAGCAGACCGCCATCGTCCGGCCCCACAAAGACGCAGGAGTTCGGGGGCAGCAACGACGATCCGCCAGCCGACGCCGTCCCGGACAGCACGATCCAGAACTGACCGCCGCCGTCGCGAGGATCAGGACCGCTGACGTTGGCGCCGGCAGGCAGACGATAACGCCACGTTGCCATCCCGTCGGGCGTCAGCGCGATCACCGTCTGGCAGGACAATTCGCTCGTGCGCGTCAGATCCGCCTCCAAGGGCACCGGATTTGCCGTCGCCGTCGCCTCGCGATGCTGCAAATTCTGCTCCCGTGCGGCGCGCAGTTGCGCCCGGGCGGCCGGCATATAGCGGGCGCCGGAATCCCAGGTGTTGCGCAAGGTGAACCACGAAATGCCCTCGTCCGCGGCGACGATCGGCCCATAGGCAGACCAGGCGTCGGTATAATGCACCGCGACGGTGCCCACGTCATGCTGGCCAAGCCGGCCGCCGCCCTGCACCACGACCTGATACTGATCAGCCTGATGGAAGTGCGGCTTCACCACCGCATGCGGATCCTTCTCGACCAGGAAGGCCATCGGATACAGCGTGCCGGCCTCAGGCGGTACTTCGCCTTCCGGCAGCGTGTTGCGGTTGCGGCCGATGAAGGTGGTGAGCCAGCCGTTGCCGGTCTTGCGCCGCGCCGTCTGCCGCGCGACTTCGCTGTTTGCCGTCAGGATCATGGGGTTACCTCGTCGCTTTCCCGTCTATGCTAAGCCGCGAGCCGCTGTCGCGCCAGCGCCGCCCCGGCGCCCAGCGCAATCAACTTCGCCTCCGCCACATCGCGACGCATCGGAGCCATGCCGCAGTTCGTGCAGGGAAATAGCCGTTCCGCCGGCACGAATTCCAGCGCGCCTGCGATCGTGTCGGCGACCTCCTCCGGCGTCTCGACGCGATCGGTCGCAACGTCGATCACGCCGACCAGCACGTCCTTCCCTGCAAGCAACCGCATCAGGGGCATCGGCACCCGCGCGTTGCGGCACTCGAGCGAGACCTGATCGATGCGGCTTGCGGCCAGCGCCGGAAAGATTTCCTCATACTGACGCCACTCCGCGCCCAGAGTGTCCTTCCAGTCGATGTTCGCCTGGATGCCGTAACGGTAGCAGATATGCACCGCGGTCTTGCACACCAGCCCGTCGGCTGCGCGTTCCAGCGCCGCCACACCCCAGTCGCGCACGGCGTCCATGTAGACATTGAACGCCGGCTCGTCGAATTGGATCACATCGACGCCGTCTGCCTGCAGGGCGCGTGCCTCCTGGTTCAGCAGCGCCGCGAACGCCATCGCGAGCGTCACGCGGTCGCCGTAATGCGCATCTGCGATCGTATCGACAATCGTCATCGGTCCCGGCAGGGTGAACTTCAGCTTTCGCGTGGTGTGCGCCCGCGCCAGCTGAGCCTCGGTTGCATGCACCCTGCCGCGCAGGCTCAGTGGGCCGGTCACCGTGGGGACCATCGCCTTGTAGCGGTCGTTGCGGATGCCCATCGTCACGCGTTGAGCGAAATCGATGCCTTCGACGCTCTCCAGGAAGCCGTGGACGAAGTGCTGCCGCGACTGCTCACCATCCGTCACGATGTCGATGCCGGCGTCCTCCTGCTGCTTGATCGCCAGGAGCGTCGCATCCCGCTTGGCCACAGCAAGGTCGTGCCCGGCGGGCTTCCATGGCGGCCACAGCACATTCGGTTCGGCGAGCCAGGCGGGCTTCGGCAGGCTTCCGGCGATCGTGGTCTCGAACATGCGCAACTCCGGGAAGCCGGGCGGTGGACGGCCAGTCGCATCCTTCATGCGCTGTAAATCCCGGTCAAGCTGACGGATTACCGCGCGGAAGCAGGCTGATGATACCATATCCAGCATGGGTTGCGCCGCGCGGTAACAAGCATACGCACAAGGCCTTGCGTCGGTAACCGGCTCAACCACAATATGTAGAAGACGGGCAGCCCGAATCGATTGGGTCCCGCGACGAGCATGGAGCGAGACAGCATGGACGGCATCACCCGGACGACCGGCGAGCTTCCGGTGAAGTTCGACCTGCTGACCGAGAATCCGGTGTACAAGCCGTTCCGCTATCCTTGGGCGTACGAGGCCTGGCTCATTCAGCAGCGCGTCCACTGGCTGCCCGAGGAAGTGCCGCTCGCCGACGACGTGAAGGATTGGCACCGCAATCTCAGCGCGGCAGAGCGCAATCTGCTCAGCCAGATCTTCCGCTTCTTCACCCAGGCCGATGTCGAGGTGAACAACTGCTACATGAAACACTACTCGCAGGTGTTCAAGCCGACCGAGGTGCTGATGATGCTGTCGGCGTTCTCCAATATCGAGACCGTGCACATCGCCGCCTACAGCCATCTGCTGGACACGATCGGCATGCCGGAACTCGAGTATCAGGCGTTCATGAAATACAAGGAGATGAAGGACAAATTCGACTATATGCAGACCTTCACAGTCGACTCGAAGTTCGAGATCGCCAAGACGCTCGCCGCGTTCGGCGCCTTCACCGAAGGCCTGCAACTGTTCGCCTCGTTTGCAATACTGCTGAATTTCCCGCGCTTCGGAAAAATGAAGGGGATGGGCCAGATCATCTCCTGGTCGGTTCGTGATGAGACACTGCACTGCATGTCCATCATCCGGCTGTTCCGCACCTTCGTGCAGGAAAATCCGGAAATCTGGACCGAGGAGCTGAAGCGCGACATCTACATTTCCTGCGCCACCATCGTGGATCACGAGGACGCCTTCATCGATCTGGCGTTCGAGCAGGGCGCGGTGGAGGGACTGATCGCGCACGACGTGAAGGAATACATCCGGTTCATCGCCGACCGCCGCCTGACGCAGCTAGGCCTGAACCCGCTTTACCAAGTGTCCAGGAACCCACTGCCCTGGCTGGATGACATGCTGAACGCGGTGGAGCACACCAACTTCTTCGAGAACCGCGCCACCGAGTACAGCAAGGCGTCCACCACCGGCACCTGGGAGGAGGCGTTCGACGACCTGCCGGCGGAAGCCGGTTGACGACTCGCTGGTTCCGCGACAGTTCAGCTCGGGCGCACCGTCTAATTTCCGTGATATTCCTCCCATACCAGTAACAGCGCTTGGTCCATGATCTGGATTCGGGTATCATTCACCGCATGTGGGACGAGGAATCTGTGCGATTTGGAGAATGTCGGGCAAGTAACGCACCTTTAGCGACAATTTGACGCTGCTACCGAATCAGATGGCGCACATCCTCGTCTGACGGAACGATTGCCGGCGGTGGCGTGTTGGTGGCCGACGTGATTTCGCAGCGCCGCGTCGCTGCGTCAGGGCAGGATCAGCGCCCGACGCAACTCCGGCTGAGAGACAGGATGACGGAATGGGGACCACGGCAGAGGACAGGACAGGGCAGGCTGGCGAAGGCGCCGGTCGCGAGGGCGGATCAAACGGTCCTCCGCGCTACACGCGCCGGTTGTCCGACAAGATCCTGATTGCATTCCATCACGCCTGCGACCAAGCGGACTTCGAGGTAGCCGAACAGCTTTTGCACGTTCTCGAAATGATGCTGACGCGGCGGCCGCTGACACCCGACGGTACGCGGCGGCGCAATATGGAGAGCCTCGTCGCCGCGCATGAGCGACTCTGGTATCTGCGACATCCGCATACCGAGCAGGACATACTCTAAAGAACCAGTGCCTGCCCGTGGCGCAGTATCGCCTCGGCGCCCTGTGTGAAGCCGCCGGCGGCTTCATGCAGCGTCAGACCCGGCAGCATACGGAATGGCGCCCTGCCGCTCTTCACACCGCGGACCAGCACAAGCTTCGCCGGGCGCCCAACCCTCGGCCATAGCGGCAGCATTGCAGCCACGGGACAGCCGGCGGAGTCGAACGCCGCCACGCAAGCTGGAAACGTCGCGGCCGGCAGGATAAAGGTGAGAGTGCCTCGAGGCCGGAGGCGCGTCGCCAGAGCGGCGGCCCAGAGGTGAAGCATCGCGGAGCCGCCGCGTTTGGCCGCCACGCGCGCCGCGCTCGGCGAAGGGGTGCCAGCGACCGGATGATAGGGCGGATTGGCGCACCCATGGTCGAACACGTCGGTATCGGGCAGCGCTGCCATGTCGGCCTCGATGAAGCTCAGACCAGGCCGGACGTTTGCCGCCGCATTGCGCCGGGCAAGCGACACCAAACCGGGATCGCGCTCGACGCCAACACACCGCAGGCCGGGGACCCGGGCTGTGAGACAGAGCAGGACCGCTCCCGCACCGGTGCCACCCTCGAGGACGCACTCGCCCGGTTGGGCCGGCACCGAAGCCGCCAGCAGGACCGGCTCGATGCCGCTCCGGAATCCTTGCTTCGGCTGGGCATAGCTCACCTGTCCGCCCAACAATTGACCGTCGGTTGAAGCGATGTCGTCGCTCATGGTTGCTGCGAATTCCGTCACTATAAAAGGACCTGCGGACAGACCGGCGCTGCGCGTTAGAGCATACACGCAGCGTCGGCCCCCAGTGCTCAGGCACAGCTTAATTTCCGCACACCCGAGCGACATAGTCTTTCGATGCCTCGGTGGTTGGCGCCGCCTTGATGCACCAATCGGGTCTTGGTGCCGTGGCGGTATGTGCCGCTGCGAGCACGATCTGCGCCGGAGGGGCTGGTAAGCTTGCAGCCATCGTCGTCGGTACCGCTGCCGGGGCCGATGCGACCGGCTGAATATCGGCGGTACACGGCTTGCCGCTGACCCGCATTGCATTTCGCACACTGTCGTCCTGACACATCAATTCCACTGCGACCTTGTTCTCACCCATATTGAACAGTAGCGCCGCCTCCTGCCGACGTTCGCACGCCTTGTCGGCCCATGTGCCACCCAACGTCACGCCGAAGCCAGGCAGCGAAACGCCGCCGGAGGCACCGACCGAGCAGGGGTTGCCGCCCACGACGCTTGGGGCAATGACCTCCGGCGTGTTCCGGATGGTGTAGCTCCCGCCGTAGTTGAGGCTTCCGCCCCCGGTCGTGCCGGTTGACAGATCGCCGCTGCTGCCCGCACCACTGCTGCTGCCGGTGCCACCGCTTCGGCTGGTGCCGCCGCCGCTCCGGGTGCTGTTGCCGGAACCGTCAACGCCGGCATAACCGGTAACGGTTACATTGGTCGTGTTGCCGACCGCCGCCGAACGCGAGGCAGACCTGGTGTTGGACGTAGCCTTCGCCCCTGAGTTGGAGGAGGCGCCGTTACCGATCGGGTTGCCGATCACGTTCACCTTGGGATTCGATACCGATTGCGACTGCGATCCGGAGGCCGTGTTCACGGTCGCGTTGGACCCGGAGTTTGACTGTGAAGTCTGGGCAAAGGCCGGCCCGCACAGCATCGCCAGCGCGCTGGCGGCCAGAAGGATTGATCTCATCGAAGCTCTCCTGAGAGAACGCTTCCGGGGCGGTTCTCCACCCCGGAAGGCCGTTCCAATCGAGACGGCGGTTCTTGCCGGCTCACACGCGGATCACCGCACCGACGGCATCGAATGCTTCGGCTGCTCCACCTTGATGGTCGCACCGAGGTTCGTGTTGGAGGCACCTGCCGTGGCGCCGCCTGTCGCCTGGCTGGTCTGGCCGCCACTGGCCATACCAGATGCGCCGTTGCTGTGTTTGCCGTTGTCGGCCAGCCCACCAGCCACCGTGCCGCCCACATTCACCTGCTGCGCGTTGGTGTTGGTGAACGAGCCCTTCGGTCCGGCGGTGGCGCCTGCCGCAGTCTGGACCTGGGTGTAGTTGCCCGACACCGCGCCGGTGATCACGGCACCGTTGCCGCCAACCTTCGCACCCGCCATGGTGCCCTGCTGGCTCGAAACGCCAGCGTTCGAGCCGGCCGCGGTCTTCGCGAGATTGACGTCGCCCGCAATTGTCACGGTCTGTGGCATTTCAGCAAAGGCGGGGGCCACGGCGAAGGGGGCTAGAATGGTCGCGGCCAATAGGAACTTACGCATGTTGAGTCTCCTGTCTTTGGTGCGCGGATTGCGCGTGTGGGAGCTGCCATACGCACAATGCGTAGGGTTGCCTTCCATCGATCAAGTCGAACCAGTCAGGAGTTTTTCCGGCTGAGCCGTTGTTACAGTGAATACTTGGCATTGCGAAGTGGGATTTACCGCCAGACTTGAAGCTGTATCTTTTTGACTTTGCGTCCCAAGCTTGGTAAACAGAAGATTAACAGAACATTACGAGAACGTCAACGGAATTTATTAATATTCAGGGCAAAGCGTACAATTTGGCACACGATAATAGGCAGCAGACTGGAATAGGCAGCAGACTGGCATATCCAGCAGCAGGGCCCACCCCAGATCCCGCAACATGGCAACCGTCCGTCAGCGTGGCGTGGTTGGCGCGGGCGGCGCTACCGGCCGCCGCGGTGCGATAGCAGCGGCACTGATGGCGGTCAGGTCGATCTTCGGCATCGGCACGCCGATCTGCCGCAGCACCGCATTGGCCAATTCGTTGTAACGATCGAAGCTGCGGCGGATTCGGCTGCGCCAGACCGGCATGCCGCCGTTCGCATGAAGCTCGAACGCCGACTCGCGCGCGTCCAACGCCGATGAAACGTGATCCCACGCCATCTGCAACAGGGCGGCGCGCTGCAACGCGGTGTAGCCGCCGCCACCAAACGATGCCTCAAGCCCGGTGGCCATCTCGGGCGCGGCAAGGTCGCGATCGCTCGGCGCTACGACCAGCGACGAGCCGGGCACAATCCGGAGGATCTCGCTGATCCGCTGCCGCGACTTCAGCATGGCGATGCTGCCCGCGGCGAGATGGCTATGGTTGGGATAGCAGTATCCCTCGGGCGTGAACCGCGGATCACGTTCCGCCGCGGTCAGACAGCTTCGCACCGTCTGCACGTCGATGATCAGGTCCACCAGATAGTCGATGGTCTGCTCGTGCTCCACGAGTCCCATCGCATGGGTGCATGCGAGCGCGAGGCCCAACGTGAATTCCGCCCTCGACAGCCAGCAATACAGCTGATGCCATACCAGCCAGCGCGCGATCGGCTCGGGCGAGGCATCGAGCAGGAAGATGCGCTCCCAGGGAACGAACACGTCATCGAGCCACATCTGGCCGTCGAGTTCGTCGTAGCGGCTCGAGAGCGGCGCCATGAACGGATTGGCGTCGCGCACCGCGATCTTGCGGCATACGGTGGTGACGCCGGCCGCACCGACCGGCACGATGAAAGTGGCCCGATGCGCGCCGATCTCGATGCCGGTTTGGCCGCCGATGAACACGTCCTCGGCGTAGGCCGGGCTGGTGTGCATGCCGATCCTGCCGCTGATCACCAGGCCGGAGTTGGTCTCGCGGACGACCCTGAACGCGGCGCGCTCGCGCGGGTCCTCGCGCAGGCGATGGCCGATCGTGGCGCCGCCGCCGGAAAAGGTGAGGAACCGCTCGGTACCGGCAATCAGATCGCGGTAGGCGGCGGCATCGGCGACCTGCTTCGCCGAGACATTCCGTTCCTGCACCGCGGCAAGGATACCGAGTGAGATCAGGTGTCCGTAGGCAGGCGTATGGGTGATGTTACCCGCGCTGAGGAATGTCGTCGCCGCGTAGCATTTGCCCATACGCACAAGATCGTCCGCGCCCTTCGGCAGCAGGCAGGACAGTGGCAGGCGCTCGCCGGTGTCCCGGAGGTTGAGCACCGTATCGGCCCACGCGGGATCGGCATGGCGGTCGTACCAGGCGACATACTCGTTAACCATCGAACGCGTGGCGGGGTGGGTCGTGACATCGTCGATCAGGCCTTCGCCCATGACCCAGACCCTTCGACCGTCGCGAAGAGCCTCGCGATAATCTGCGCCGGTTCGCATCGTGTTTCTCCCCCGCTCCGCCGCTATATAGCCCGACTCCGCGAAAAGTCGGACAGGGGTCATTACAGCGCGGAACGGTTCCGCTACGCCACGTGGCGCCCCGCGTCACGAATGACAGGCGCCGCAAGTTCGGTCGGCAACGGGATGTCGAAATACGGATCATGATCGCGGCAGAATGTCTCAATACCCACATCCGCCAGTTCATCAAAGGCCGCGATGCAGAATTCAGGGGCGAGCCTGAAGGACTTGTGGCTGAAGCTGGCCAGAACATGTTCGTAATCAACGCGATCCAGACTGTACGCATTGGCGATGGTCGCATCCATCGCGGCGCGCAAACGCCAACGATTCTGCTCCGCCGGGACAGCCGGCCAGGAGCACCGCTTTGACGCCTCCCCAAGCTGCTCCCGCCAAAGCGGCAAAAAACCTCGATGGTTGCAGGACAGGCGAAGCGAGGCGTGGGCCAGAAAGCGATCGGTGCTCGGGGAAAGAACCGGGCTCGGCAGTTCGGTGAGGATATACAGGCTGACGTGTGCTGCCGCCTTCTGGCGGAGCATCCAGTCGAACGCGAAGCTGTTCATCACGGCGACCAAGGTCAGCGCTGTCGCATTTGGTCGCTGCGACGGCCGGCGTTCGACGTTTATCGTGTGGCCGCAGATCACGCCCGGCGGCAGAATGGCAGCGATCGCCGTCCGCTCGTCCGTGGAGCGGGCAATCTCACGGCAGGCCGCACGGAAATACCGGGCGTTCGCAACAATCTGCGGCTTGCCTGTCAATGCGGGCAGAGCAATCGCATATCGTGGCGCTGTGTGCCATCGATCGCTGAACTGATGGATCGTCTTTCCCTCATGCAGCACGAGGTAGCCGTCGCGGTCCAGTCGCTCCGCACTGCACCGATCCGTTGCCTCGAGGCTTGAACCCAGAAGTGTCGCGACCGACGTGAAACGGCTGGCATCATCGGTCATATGCGCCTCGCGGCTGAGAAGAATCCCAAGTTCTTCCGCCCACGCGCCAAATCCTTGTGACAACCGAAACATCCGCCGCGCTATTGCGAGATCGACGGCACCTCGCAATTCCAGTAGCGTCGCATACATACCACCTGAAGAGCCGATGAAGGCGGCATCGTAATCCATCAGACGCTCCGGATCCTCGATCTGCGCGAAATCCGTCAGATAGAAAGCACAGCGCACAGTTCGCGTCGGTCCCGGCCGGCGCGCCACAACGAGGGCGAATTTGAAGCTTGCATGGATGTCGAACAGCTTCCGACGGTTCTCGAATGACAGGCACCATTCAAGTCGCGTGTGGCGCAAATAGAGCCGGCGTATTCCGGTTGCACCCTCATTGGCGTGGAATGCCGATGGGACCACCATGCCGATGGCGCCCGCCGAACCCGCCAATTGCATCTTGCGCTCGGCAAACACGCGGAAACTGTCCAGCTTGCCGCCCGTCTGTTCGTCGCGAGCGCCCAGCTTCTGATACCGATAGAGCCTGTCCACCAGGCGACGCTGCTGTTGGAATCCAAGTTGGTAGTGCCCGAACGCGTTCGCCGCACGCGGCTCGGCCAACACCCGATCCTGGATCGCCAGCGCCTCGCGCTTCGTCGGCGCATCCAGCACAGACAGATCGAACCCGGCCAGGAATTCGCCAGTGTTCTGCTGCATGATATCCCATGGCGGATTGCTCAGGACGGTATCAAAGCCTCCCGTGCGGCGATCGATGCCATCCGGGATGAACACCTCCGGAAATGTCAAATCCCATGGCAGCGCCAGGTTTCCCGCTTCGAGCATCGCTGTCTGCCGTTTCGTCAGTTCGCAAGGCCATGTCCCGGTGGCCGCGACCGCATGGGCAAGCACGAGCCATTCGTCGTTGCCTTCGCGCGTTGCCAACATCACCGCGCCCGACCAGGCGCGCGCAAGCTTGCGCAGTGGGGCCAAAGTCGCATCGAGCCGAGCCTTCGCAGCCTCCTTCAACAGCAGATCCGCCGCGTCTCGACCAAGCGTCGCCTGCAACGCGCGCACTTCGCCCAGTGCAGCGCGCACGGCAGTGTCGAGACGGGCGGCAACACCTTGCGCGAGCAGCGGATCGAGCGGCTTGCCACCGACCGGCAAGGTTGCGAGTTGCGCGAGAAACGGCCCGGCAAGGGAATCACCCCGCACCAGCCGGTGATCGAGAAACGTCAGTGGCAGGCCTTCGCCATACAACTCCAGCCAAAGCGAGAGCTTCGCCAGTTCCACGGCGAGCATGTTCCTGTCCACGCCATAGAGACAATGCACCGCAACCAGGCGGCGGCAGACGGCAAGCGCGCGGCTCTGCGACACGCCGCTCTCGCCGCCCTCGCGTGCGCGGCTCGGCAGATAGGCCAGCAACGTGCCATCCGGATCAGGCAGGTCCGCAACGCATCTGCGCGACGCCTCGGCTTTCGCGAGCAACCGCACGCGCTGGTCAGGACGTGCGCCTGCTGCCCTGTGTTCGGCCGCTTCCGCCTGCTCGTCGCACAGACGACACGCGGCATAGAGCGCCTCGCCGAGAAAGCGGCACGCCTCGACCAGAAAATGCCCGCTGCCGGTCGCGGGATCGACCACCTTCAGCGACAGAATCGCGGCAGGATTTGGATCATGGTCCGGGCTGCGTTCGCGGATTTGCGGCGCGAGCGTCTCGCGCACGAGAAAACGAACAAAGGCGTGCGGCGTGTAGTAGGAACCGGTGGTCTTGCGACCGAGGCCCGCGCGCAGGAAAAAGCGGTGGGCCGCGATATCTTCGACCCAGGTCACGCCGATCCTGTCATCATGCGACGTGCGCGTCGCACGCATGCTGGCGGCGCGACGCAGCGGCAGCACTACCTCCAGCTTCGCCCGGCGCAGGCGCGCCATCGGCTCCGTCGTGATGCCGGGTTCAAGCTCCAGCAGCGTTTGGTACACGCGTCCCAGATCCTCCACATCGAGCGAACCGTAATGCACCCGCTCGCGCTGCCGTCCCTTCGGCATCGCCCACAACAGACGATCGAGCAGCAGTGCAACCGCGCGTTCGCCCCAGGCCAGCCCATCGAGCAACGGCGTCGCGTGCGCGCCGAACAACGCCCCTCCCAGCGGCGCGATGGACAATTCGCTGCATGACAATCCGTCACGGAACACCTGGAAGAGGAGCCGCAGGCCGTCCTCCAACATCCGCCCGGTATCGGTGCCCTGATCGAGATGGCGCCGCACGATCGGCCCCAGCGCGCGATTTGGCGAAAGTGCGTCGCGCCAAAGGCCGGCGGAGGCGAAACTGAAAGCGCGGCCAGGGTCCGACGTTGTCTCCAGCTTCAGCACGAACAACAACCGGTAAATCAGGATCAGTCCCTCCTGCCAAAGGCGCGCCGCAAGACCGTCGTCATCTGCGCGCAGGCGGCGATTTGACGGATGATCGAGCACGGCCTGAAGGAAGCCCTCGATGGCGTTGCGCGCCTGCAGGCGCAGATCTTTCGTGACCCGGGTTTGATTGAGCCGCGCTGCGTCCAGCACTTCGGCCAGCGCAGCGAGCCCATTCGGTGCTGCGAGGGCCCACAGAACACGATACGAATCGGGCGCAAGGTTCCGTGCGCGCCAACCGGTCGCACCGGCGAGCGGGATCGTGACGTGGCTGTCCGGCCGTGCCGGGTCGCACAGCAGCAATCGCAGATCGTCGCCGTTGGTCAGCAGGCCCGCGCGCTCCCCCCCCGGCCAGCAGCACGCGCTGTGCACTGCGTGTCGGGCTGAAGCGATAGGCGCGACCGCTGCGATGCGGCGAGTCAAGATCGACCTCGACGCCGACCGACCAGGCACGCAGCCTCGCGCCGCACGGCGCCTGCATCAGCCAACCGCCGTCTTCCAGGCCCTCGCGCGTCGAAACCTCGTCCTGGCGAGACGGCGCGCCGTAGCCCAGACAATGCGCGAGCGGCACGATGACATGATTGCAGACGCGCTGCGGTCCACCCGAACCGCCGAGATGGCGAAGCTGGCGACGCAGCGCGTCCCAGGCTTGTTCGAAGCGTCTGTCCTGCGCCTTGGAAAGCAAGCCCAACTTCCCCAGCACGGCTTCGAGTTCGAAGTGCACGAACGGTTCGGGCAGTGCGGGGCCGAACAGGACGCAATCACTGAGCTCAAGCGTCACACGCTGCAACCAGGCGGTACCAGCATGAGCATTCCGGCTGGAAGCAGCAGCGGCGGCGAGAAGGCGGCACACGCTTCGCCCTCACCGACCCGACGCCGGAACAGCGAAACAACACTATCCGCCTCGCGACGCCGTCCTGACGGGTTCCCGCCATCGGACGCAAACGCCGCCAGCCGGTCGAGCGGCGCGGGAAGCAACTGCCAATCAGGGTCAGCTGGCACCGCGCCGAACAGATCGGCAGTGCGAGGGACGAATGCGCCGCAGATACCATCGGCGCGCAACCGCAGCCAGCGTTCCAGTTCCGACGCTTCGCGATCGATGGCATCCCGCCGTGTCGCCGCGAACGCCACCGCCATGCGCTGCAACACCGCTCTTGCTACTGCTTCGGCGTCCGCCTGACGGCACGCCGCCCACCCCGCGAAAAGATCGCACCACAATCCAGCCGCTGGAATTTCCCGATCATTGTCGGCCAGGCGCAACCACTGCTCAGCTCGTGGAATCTCGACCGCTGCGCCGGACACCGGGACAAGCACCGCGATCACGCGCTGTATGTCCATCCCGCGCGCGCTGCGCAGTTCCGCACTGAAGCAGAACAGCAGCGACAGTGGCGCACCGACATCCGCGCGTGCCGCACTCACGCGAGTGTCGCAGGCACCGACGCCGATTCGCCGGGCTGACGAGATCGCGCGACGCACCACCGGATGCGCGCGGCCAAGGAACGCGAGTTGCTGGCCGTGACCATCGCGCAACCGATTGCGCTTGCGCGTGACATGCAGCGTCCGCGTCGCGGCATCGTAGCCTGGAAGATGATCCAAGCCCGTCGTCCAGTCGGCGGGAAGCCGCAGCACGCCTGCTCGCACACCTGCGCCGCCGGTTTCCGCCTCGATCGCGCAGAACACAAAGTCCGTCAGATCGACATGACCGAGCGATGCACGACCGCGCTGCCGTGCGCTGTTCGCCGCCTGCACCAGCATGGCGTCTGCATTCAGGCCGCGATCGGCAAGCCAGCCATGCCGTACCGCACTGCGGTCGTATCCCTGAAAGGCACGATCGATCTCCCGTAACAGGTCGAGATACGCCTCGGCATTCGCCTCCTCGGCTGCGTGATCCAGAGTACGAATGAACGGCGGTTCATCCTCGAACAGCTGCGCCTGCCGCTCGGCGAAACCCGCGATCAGCCCGGCCCTCAAGGCGCCTTCATCCACGGTGACCCCGAGAGTGTCGGGCATGAAGGTCAGCTGCGCACGGGCCTTCTCGTATTTCGCGATCAGGCGGAGCAACAGCCGCTCCTCAAACGTGCCGGCCAGATACAAATAGCGGATTTGAGGATCGTGCGGCTGCCCATAGCGGTCGATGCGGCCGTTGCGCTGCTCCAGTCGGTTCGGATTGTACGGCAGATCAAGATGAATGAGATTGAAGCAGCGCTGCTGCAGGTTAAGCCCCTCTGCCAGCGAGTCGGTGCTGATCAGGATGATGCCGTTCCTGTCCCCGAAGCGCTCCGCGATGCGCGTACGTTCCGCCTCGGGATCCAGGCCGTTGATCGCCAGGATTTCTCCCGCAATCCCTTGCGTCGCACGCAGTGCGCGCAGTGCCGCCAACTGGCTATCCGCATACTCGGTATAGACGATGATGTTCGTCGTGGGGTGCTCAGCGCGGATTGACTGGACCTCGCACACCATCGCTGCAAGTTTTGGGTCAAACGATTCGGCTGCCGCGCCCATTCGGATCAGCTCATCCAGCGCATCCAGTGTTGCATCGGTGCGATCGCGCCGCGCGCGCGTGACCGACACCAGTTCAACGGCGCCGAAGCTGTGGAGATCGGCAGCCATCCCGTCGGCCTCCAGTTCCTCGGCGTCGCTTTCCCCGGCGGCATCCAGAATACCGAACCGGAGGACGCGCTTGCGGTATGCCCGTAGCGCCCGCGACCTCTCCTTCCGCAACGCCTCTGCCTCAGCAGCATTCGCGCTCAGTCGACCGTAGCGATCAGCGACGACCCGCAGCGTGCTCACGCAGGCGGCTATGGTGGAGCCGGAGCGCTTCAGCAGGCTGACGAACGCCAGTGCATCGGCGTGGTCGCGGATCCGGGTTGCGCGCCGCAGCCTCGGGCCAATCAGTGCCGCGAGCGCCACGTGGAATGCTTGCACCGACGCCGCGGAGTCACCGCTGACCTCGACGCGAACCGGGACCACGCGGCGATCCCGGAACAGCGCCTCGCCGGTCGTCATATTGCGAACGTGCGACTTCAATCGCCGAACGACATGCCTGCGATAGCCGGTCCCTGCCAGGCCGCCTTTCCCGTCAACGAGGCTCGGGTCAAGCAGCTCGATCAGCGAGGCAAAATGCGCATCGTAGCCATCATGCGGCGTCGCGGTCAGCAGCAGCAGTCCGTCGCTACGTCGCGCGATCACTTCTGCCAGTCGCCGTCGCAGCGTATCATCGCGCTCCGTGCTGCCACCGGCACCGATGCAATGATGTGCTTCATCGATGATTGCTAGATCCCAGCTGGAACGTTCAAGCTCCTCCAGCACGCGTTCCTGCTTGGCAAAATCGAGCGACGTGAGGCAGAGCGCGATCGCGTCGAACGGATTGCCACCCAGCTCCAGTTTGCGCCGCTGCGCCTGCAGCGAAGCGGCGTCGGTGACCGGCGCAAATCGCAGCCCGAAGCGATGCCGCAGTTCCTGGTCCCACTGCACGAGCAGCGGGCCGGCGGGCGACACGACCAGCACGCGATGTGCACGTCGCCGCGCGATGAGTTCACACACGATGAGCCCCGCCTCGATTGTCTTGCCAAGGCCGACGCCATCGGCGAGCAGCAGTCGGGCCGCGGCAGCTCCAGCGCCCGCATCAGCGGAACCAGCTGGTACGGCTCGATCTGAACGCGCCCCGGCTCCGCAAGCAGCAGGTCGTCGGGCGCAAGCACCTGTTCGAGCAGGCAGGCGTGCTGATGCAGGCGCCACGCAGCCAGCGACCCCGGTGCATCCGGCCGGAGATCGACGCGCAGGATCTCGACACGTTCAGCCGGATACAGCACGTCCCATTCCATCCCGCGCAGATCGCCCGCGGCGCAGCGCAGGCGCAGCAGTTGCTGCGCGCCAAGCTGCGCGACATCGACCACGTCCCAGGCGAGCCCACGCGCGCCGACCCTGCTTCCCGCCGCGAATTCCATGGCTCAACTGTCGGTGCCGAGGGTTAACGAAACGTGGCGACGCCGAGTCTGCTTTGCGCGCGGCACGACATGGCGGCATGCTGGATGCAGCGCATAGGGAGAGAGACGATGAACGATCTTGCCGCCGGCGGCGCTTCCGCTGCCCTCCAGAACACGCCAGTGGTCGAGACCATGTCGGGCCGGGTTCGCGGCGCTGTCATCGAGGACGTGGCCGCCTTCAAGTGCATCCCCTACGGGGCGCCGACATCCGGCGCCGCCCGCTTCATGCCGCCACGCAGGCCGGCGCCCTGGGCGGGCGTGCGCGATGCGCTGGAGTACTCGGGGCACGCGCCGCAGGCCGGTCTGCGCGCGACCCCGCGGCCCGAACTGGCGAACTTTTCCGGCGCGCCGGACACTTCGACGGAAACCGAAGACTGCCTTACGCTGAACGTCTGGTCGCCCGGGCCGCAGCAAGGCGCGAAGCGGCCGGTCATGGTTTGGTTCCATGGCGGCGCGTTCGCCTACGGAACTGCCAACGCGCCCAGGCTGCAGGGCTCGCGGCTGGCCAAACGTGGCGACGTCGTGGTCGTCACCGTGAACCAGCGGCTCAACATCTTCGGCTTCCTCGACCTCTCCGCAATCGGCGGCGCCGAGTTCGCGCCGTCGGGCAACGCCGGCACGCTCGACATGGTCGCCGCGCTTGAGTGGGTGCGCGACAACATCGACCGATTTGGCGGCGATCCCGGCAACGTCACGATCTTCGGTGAGTCCGGTGGCGGCGGGAAAGTCTGCACATTGCTGGCGATGCCGTCCGCGCGCGGGCTGTTCCACCGCGCCATCGTGCAGAGCGGCGCCGCGGTGCGGCTGCGCGAGCGAGACCGGGCGGCGCGGTTGACCGAGGCGGTGCTGAAGTTGGTCGGCCTGTCCGCGGCACAGCTCGATCGTCTGCAGGCGCTCCCGGTCGCGCAGCTTCTTGCGGCAGTAGCGCCGGCGACGAAGGCGATTGGGCCGGCGGCGATGCCGCTGTTCGATCGCTATCCGTTCGGCCCCGTGGTGGATGGCAAGATCGTGCCGCGCCACCCGTTTGATCCCGACGCACCCGATATCTCGGCCGACATCCCGCTGCTGATCGGCGACATGAAGGATGAGATGACGAGCTTCCTCGCCACCGACGACAAGGTGTGGAACCGCACCCTGACCGAACAGGAACTGCGCGATCGCGTGGCCGTGGTGGCCGGCAGCCATGCGGACCAGGTGGTCGAGACCTATCGTCGCCTGCATCCGGGCGCAAACCCGGCGGAGCGGCTGATCGCCACGCTGACCGATTCAAATTTCCGCATCCGCTCGCTGGTCGTGGCCGGGCGCAAGACGATGCAGAACAGAGCTCCGGTTTACATGTATGCCTTCAACTGGGAGACACCCCTGTTCGACGGCAGGCTGAAATCGCCGCATGCGCTGGACGTTCCGTTCACCTTCGACACGCTCGACTTCACCAACGCGACCGACCGCAGCCCGGCGGCGCACAAACTGGCGGCAACGATGTCGGGCGCATGGACGGCTTTCGCCCGCGACGGCAGGCCCGCCCATCCGGCGATGCCCGCGTGGCCAGCCTACAACCAGACCGAACGGGCGACGATGGTTCTGGACACCGAGTGCCGGATCGCCAACGATCCCGGCGGCGAGGCCAGGCTCTTGTGGCAGGCGATCACCGGAACCTGAAGCGATCGGAGGAACATCCCAATGAACGACACCGTCGTGACCCAGTCGAGCGAACGCCAGGCCTTCTACGACCGGATCGGCGAGCATTCGCTGGCACCGCTGTGGGAACGCCTGCATTCGATGGTGACGCGAACGCCGGTAACTCCGGCGCTGCCGGCCAGATGGGACTACGACGGTGTCGTGCGGCCGTTCCTGATGCAGGCCGGCGGTCTGATCACCGCCAAGGAAGCCGAACGGCGCGTGCTGATCCTGGAGAATCCCGGGTTGCACGGCCATACCTCGATCACACACTCGCTGTTCGCGGGACTGCAGCTCATCATGCCGGGCGAAGTGGCGCCCGCGCACCGTCATTCGCAGTCCGCCCTGCGCTTCATCATCGAGGGCCATGGCGCCTACACGGCGGTCGAGGGCGAACGCACTATGATGGAGCCAGGCGACTTCGTCATCACGCCAAGCTGGACCTGGCACGACCACGGCAACGACACGGATCAGCCGATGGTCTGGCTGGACGGTCTGGACATCCCGATCGTCCGTCTGTTCGACGCAAGCTTCGCCGAACCCGCCAACGCCGACAGTCAGACGGTGACGCGCCCGGAAGGCGACAGCCTCGCGAGGTACGGCGCGAACATGCTGCCGGTCGATTGGCATCCGACGGTGAAAAGCTCGCCGGTGTTCAATTATCCTTACACGCGTTCGCGCGAGGCCCTGGCGACTCTGGCACGCAACGGCGATCCGGATGCCTGCCACGGCCACAAGCTGCGCTACGTCAACCCGGCGTCCGGCGAGTTGGCGATGCCGACGATCGGCGCATTCATGCAGTTGCTGCCTGGCGGGTTCGGCGGTGCGCCGTATCGCTCGACCGACGGCACGGTGTTTGTTGCCGTGGAAGGCGAAGGCGAGACGGTGATCGGCGACACCACGTTCCGCTGGAAGCCCCGCGACATCTTCGTCGTGCCGAGCTGGCACTGGCACCGCCACCGTACGAGCACCGATGCTGTACCTGTTCAGCTTTTCCGACCGGCCGGTGCAGGACAAGCTAAGCCTGTGGCGTGAGGAACGCGGAGGCTGAACGCATCAGCGGTACTGAAATCGTCATGGCCGGGCTTCACCCGGCCACCTCGTGCAGCATCGGAGTTGCGCGGGTGGCCGGGTCAAGCCCGGCCATGACGATGAAAGGCAAACAACAACGCCTGCTGTACTAAGCCGTCTTGGACTGCGATGACGATGGGTCGGCGAGCGTAGCCCGCCGACCCTTACGCTGCTGGAATCGTAGCCGACTACCCCTCCGAACTCTGATCGAGGTTCACCGCCACGAATGCCGGCTCGCCGTTGCGGATGATGCGCAGTGCGACCGCATGATCCTTGGCCGCGCCGCGGATCGCGCTCGCTGCCTCGGACGGCGAGGCGACCTTCTTGCCGCCGACACCCACGATCACGTCGCCCGCCTCAAGGCCGGCCTGATCGGCCGGCGAACCCGGCACGACGTTGCGCACCACCACTCCGTGTGTACCATCCGGCACGTTGAGCTGGTTGCTGAGCTCCGGCGACAGGGGCGCCAGGGCGACGCCAATCCGGCCCTTGGACTCCTGTGACTGGTCGTTGGTGGCCATCTGCTCGTTTGGCAGCTGGCCAACCTTTACGTCCACCGTCTTGGCCTCGCCGTCGCGCATCACCTGCAGCTTCGCCTGCTCGTCCGGCTGAACCGCTGCGATATCCATCGCCAGATCGCGCGGGTTGGTTACCGACTGACCATTCACCGAAGTGATGACATCGCCCGGCTCAAGTCCTGCACGCGCGGCCGGTGCGTCGGCCTGCACGCCAGCGATCAGCGCGCCGGAGTTCTGCGAAAGGTGCATCGCCTTTGCCATCGTGTCGCTGACCGGCTGGGCCTCGACGCCGATGTAGCCGCGCGTGACATGACCGCTCTTCTCGAGCTGCGCCACCACCGTCTTGATCATGTCGGAGGGAATGGCAAAGCCGATGCCGATCGAACCGCCGGACGGCGACAGGATCGCCGTGTTCATGCCGATGACCTTGCCGTCCTGGGTGAACAGCGGGCCACCGGAGTTGCCCTGGTTGATCGGCGCGTCGATCTGGATGAAATGATCGTACGGGCCGGCGCCGATGTCACGACCGCTGGCCGAGACGATGCCGGCGGTCACCGTCCCGCCGAGACCGAACGGATTGCCCATCGCCACCACCCATTGGCCCGGCTTCACGCTAGCCGAATTGCCGAGCTGGATGTACGGAAGCTGGTGGTGTGCATCGACCTTCAACACAGCGATGTCGGTGCGCGAATTGTGACCGATCACCTTGGCCGGAACCGTGGTGCCATCGTCCAGTGTGACGGATACCGTCTTTGCGTTCTTCACCACGTGATTGTTGGTGACGATCGTCCCGTCCGCGTCGACGATGAAGCCGGAACCACGGGCCTCGACGGCATGCATCTGCGGACCCTGCTGCGGCCCCATGCCGCCGAACGGAAACTGGCGGAACTGCCTCGGCATCTGCGGCTCGTCCTCGTCGGCGGCCGGGCCGGCCTGCATCTTGCTGGTGATGGAGACCACCGCCGGCTTCACCTGGGTCACCAGGTCAGTGAAGTCCGGCAGTGTGTGGCTCATACCGCTGCCGGGCGGATTGACCGGTACGCCCGGCGTTGCACCGCCGGTGGGGTCGGTGGCAGCGACGCCGGATTGGGCGATGGCGAAGCCGCCAAGTGCAGTGCCACCCAGCAGCATGGCGGCAAGCGCCGTGCGCCGCCACGGACTGCGCGCGCTGGGGGGCCGATCTGGATTGGTCATGGATCCTCCTGAGGGAAACGGGTCTGCGTATCCGAAGCGGCAGGCCGATTGGCCCCGCCGACACCGACAGAATGCCGACGTGCAGATGAACGTTCCCGTGCTGGAGCGATTAAACCGCCGTCATGTCGATTAAAGTATTGTCATGCGCGTGTTCAATTGGCGCGAACGGTTGGGCAATGGAAATCCTGCATTACGGCGGGAGCAAACGGATTGATCGAGGATTGGACGTGTATCTCGAATACGACCTGACGATCGCCGGACTGAAACGTAAGTGTATATCGCGACGGCGACGCAGCCTGTTGCTGCATTCGCGCGCGGCCGAACAGTCGAAATATTGACCAAGGTCCGGTTTCCTGCAGGTCCCCAGTATGGGCAGCTGGCGACGGATCGAAAACCACCCGGGCCGTCTGCTGCGGTCCAAGGCCAGGCCACGTCACCTGGGTGGATCGTGGTGCGCCGCGGGAAAAGACGATTGCGACGCCGCCAAGATCCAAAAGCACCTGCCTTGTGCCCGCATCCGCGCTTATCGGGGTGATGTCGAAGCGAAGCGATGGCAGCGTGCCGCCATCGGCGAAGAACACGTCGCGGATGACAGCGGCGCGCTGGAACTGCGCAAGATCGCCATTCGATACCGGCGCGGATGCCGCGTCGCCGGGTTGCAGGCGCCACGCCTTGCCGGACATGTCGACATACGGGCGCAGCAGCGTGTTTACGAAACCATCGAACAGACCACCCGGTTCAAACAGGCGAGCGAAATCCGCGATCGAGGCATCGTCGGTGGCGCCAGGAGTGAACGGATAATGTCCATTGACCACCATCGGACAAAGTTCGGCCGGCCCACCACCGGCATTGAAGATCGTCGCCAGCTGTTGACGAGGATTGCCGCTGCGGAGCGCAGTTCCGGTCGCCGCGATTTCATTCAGCCAGCGCGCCAAAGGCTGCGGCTGTCGCAATGCCTCGGCCCGCAAAGCCAGAGCAGGGTCGAAGCCGCCAGCAGCGGGCGACGCCGTACCACTGCCCACAAGCGTCGCGGCCATCTTCGCGAGATATTGCTGCATGTCTCCGACCGATCGCAGTACCTGATCGATTGGCGCACCCGGACCGTCGCCGATCAGATCGCGCAGTGCCTTGTAGCGTTCATCGATTTCGTGACCCGGCGGCAACGGTGTTGTGGAAGGGACTGGCTGGTGCGCTCCAAAGAGTTCCTGGAAGCGCGATTCCGCGTTGTCGGTCGTTACAGCAGCCGGCACATGGACTGATGGCGTCGGCAGAACGGACAAACTCAACTGACGGGCGATCGAAGCGAGCAGGTTTCGCATCGGCGATTGCGGCGATGCCAGAATGTAGAGATCCTGCGCAGCCTGCGACAGACTTCGCAGTTGCACGACATTCAGGTCAGCGAGCATCAGGTCCCATGCTGGAGCGTAGTCCGCCTCGTACAGTGCGATGACATCCCGCTCCAACGCACGCATCTGCGGACCATTCGGATCGAACTCGATGCGCTCACCGAGCACCCAGCTCTCCGCCATCACGCTTTTCGCGGCAGTGCCCAGGGAAGGCAGCAGCACCTTGTGAAATCCGTCGACTGTGAAGAAGCCCGGTATGCCGTCGCTGAGCCGCTTGCCCGACGCCCGAACAAAAAGGCCCACACCCGCCGGCCCAAGTGCTTCATCGGGCCGCCAGGCGGGGATGCGTTGCGCTGCCGCGGACGGACGGATCCGCGAATAAACACGCTGCGCCATCGGCACCGAGGCAAATGTGCCACGTGCCTTCGCAACCAGTTCGCCATCGAGCTGGACCGGCGGCAACGGTTCGGTCAGCAGTGCATCGAGATGTTGCAGCAGCGATTCGCGCAGCGTTGCGTATCCGACGCCAGGATACGCGGTCTGCCAGTCCAGCTTCATCCATTCGTGCACAAGCGATGCATCGAGCGGCCCCGCATTGCCCAGCATGAGATAGATGCGCGTCGCCTCGTAGAGGAAATCGGGCCGGCTCGGGTTGCCCCGAAGCTGCGCCTCCAATCGCCAGATCAGCCGAGGCAGGAGCGCCCATTCCAGCGCGTGGCGGTACATGGCGCGCGCGGAGGCCGCGAGCTTCTCGTGCTGCGACAGTCCCAGCATCAGCCACGATCGCTGCGCCTCCGCACCGTTGCCCACGCCATCCGGCAGCGCACGCGCGCGGTCCAGCAACGGCGCCAACCGCAGCAGATCATCATCGGCAACCGGATCCAGGGGCAGCCCCCGGGCGATTTGCTCATAGCCGGCGAGCGCTGACTTCGCATTGTCGATTTCGTGCTGACCGGCCGCGCGGATCTGCCACATCAGCGCCGTCGTCGCGGAGACCATCAATACCGCAGCTGCAAATCCGGCTGCGCGCAACGCGACGCGACGCCGCGTGGCGGCGGGCCCGTGCGAGACCAGCAAGGCCTCACCGAAGATCACATCTTTCAATAGCCGTTCGAGAAAATAACTGCGTCCTTGCCGCGGCTGGAGACTATGTGCCCTGGTCTGATCGATCCCGAAGGCGCGCGCCATGGCGCCGGTCAGCCGGTCGATCGGCGTCCCCTCCTGTGTGCCCGACGTCATATAGACGCCACGCAACAGGGGCGCGGGGTCGCCGCGCGTCCCGCCAAACGCAGTCTGGAGGAATTCCATCAGCGGCTGCTCGAGGCTCGCGATCTGGCCAGGAAACATCGCAATGCGCGCGCGCCGGTCCGGGTTCAGCTCCGTCTGCATCCGATCGAATAGCCGCGTGTTCAACCGCTCCACAAGCTCGCGGAGTTCCCTGGCGACGGATTGGACAGGGCCGTCCGCATCGGCCGCCAATTCAAACGTCGTGCCCCAGACCTGAGCGCGTCGCTCGCGATCGAAGTCGTCGAAGAATTCGCTGAAACCCGCGATCAGGTCCGTCTTGGTGAATACGACATAGACCGGCATCCGCACACCGAGACGGGTCTGCAGTTCCTCGATGCGGCGGTGGATCGCCGCTGCATGCGCCAGGCGTTCGGCTGCGGGCGCCTGTGCAATGTCGCTGAGCGGGTAGGCAATGATAAGGCCATTCAGCGGCTGGCGCGGCCTTGTCTGCTTCAGCAGGTCCAGGAAGGCTTCCCATCCGGCCCGGTCGATCGCCGCATTCGAATCCTGCGTGGTGTAGCGCCCCGCGGTGTCGATCAGCACTGCATCTTCGGTAAACCACCAGTCGCAGAGCCGTGTGCCGCCCACCCCGGCAACCGCTCCCTTCCCGATCTGCTCCGCCAGCGGAAACCGCAGACCGGAATTCAGCAGCGCCGTCGTCTTGCCAGCGCCAGGTGGACCGATGATGGCGTACCAGGGCTGTTCATAGAGGTAACCGCGGCTGCGCAGCGTCTTCTTCATCGACTCCAGGGCTGTCGCCAGCCTGTTGCTCAGCGCTTGCGCTTCCTCGGTCGCCTCCGTGACGCCGCTGGCGGCGACGCCGTTGGACAACGCCGCGTCCCTCCGACGGCGCCACACGTCCAGCAGGAGATTGGCGCCGCCCCAGATCAGCAGCATAAGCAGGATGACCACGAGCCGCATCGACTGGTCTTCGAATTGCGGCAGCAGCGGCGCGAACGACCATACCAGACCGGCAAGCAATGTCGTTCCGACAAAGCTGATGAACCAGCGCGAAGCCAGTACCTCGGTGACAGGCATCACTGCCGCCTAATCCTGGCGGCGCAACACGATCTCGATCCGGCGGTTCTGCTCCCGGCCCTCGGCGGTCGAGTTGGTCGCGATGGGATCGCCATCGGCGCGGCCTTCAGATCGCAGGCGGGTCGGGTCGCCGACGCCGCGCGCTATGATTGCGCGTACCGCCTGCGCGCGTGCGGCGGAAAGCTGGTAATTGGACGGGAATTGCACGGTGCGGATCGGCTGATTGTCAGTATAGGCGAGCACCGTCAGCAGTCCCGCCTCGTTCCTCAGCGCCGCACCGATCCGCTCCAGCAGCGGCACCGCGGCAGGCTGAACAACAGCGCTGGTGGATACGAACAACGCACGATCGGCGATCCGCACGATCGGTGTTGCGGCGGTTCCGAGCACGCTTACCAATCCGAGGTCGATCTCCGGTTTCAGGATACCGAGCAGCCTGTCGCCGATGACCGGTTCGGCCGGAGCAGGCGGCGGCGGCAGCGGCTGGGCGATCGCGGCGCGCATGACCACCGGCATGCGTGTGGGCGGCGCCGCCAGGACTTCCGCGTGCAGGATGTCGGAGTCGGCATTCAGGCTGCTCGAAACCCAGAAGAACAGTCCGCCGCATGCCGCCACCGCGACAACCACCGCCACCCAGACGGGCAATCTGCCTCGGGAAGACCGATAGGGCGCCGAGATCCCCTGCCAGCGCCGCGACAACGCCTGATCGGCAGGCCCTCGCCGGGCAGCGATGATCGCGTGCGTTTCGGAGCGCAGTCTCTCCAGTTCGCCGCCATCAGCCTGCGATTGTCGGTAGCGCCCCATGAAGCCGAGCGACAGGCACAGGTACATCAGCTCGATTGTCGGCAGGAACCTGTCCGGGTCCTTCCGCAACTGCCTGAGTTGGTCGAAGAACTGATCACCGCTCCGAACACCGGGGTGGAACGTCGCCACCAACGAGTGTGATGCCCAGTCGCTGGTCGCGCCCCACGGCGTATTGAGCACGACATCGTCGATGCCGGCACACAACGCGTAGTGCGCCGGGCGCACCAGTTCCATCGCGATGCCGCCATCGCGTGCCCGTCGCTCGAAATGTCGCAATTCACGCGTGACGCGCTCATGGAGTTCCGTTGGATCCACCTGCTGCCGCGTGCCGCGCAAGCGAGCGAGCAGTTGCAGCAACGGGGCTGCCGCGACACTGAGTGGCGAGACGCTGATGGCGGGTGTCCCGATCGGTTCCGGCCGTAAGCCCTGCTCCGGCGCAGTATCGGACGACGCTGCCGCAGGTAACGGGGCCGGCATGCGGCGTCCACCCGGCGTCGGACGGATCACCGTCCGGTCGTCATCCCCAGGTTCGGAGAACGGATTGTCGCTCACTCCCCCTTCCTTCCCCATGACCGGCACCGGGGTTTATGGCGATGCAAGTCGATCGCTAGCGGTCGTACTGGCTCAAGCCGTAATTTTGCATCACCCATTTCAGCGTGAAGCCGTAATTAGGATCGGTCGCGTAGGTTCCGGTCAACGCGTCGGCGAACGCCTGCGGATTGTCCACCTGCTTCATTGCCTCCTTGTAGACGGGGGCGGTCGCAAGCAGGCGACCGTGTTCATCAAATGCCTGCGACAGGGACTCGAAAACACGGAACCGAGCCGTCACCGTCATATTTTCGCCGTTGATCACCTCGCGCGTCGGGCTGTCGACGGACAGCTGCGTTCCCGATGCCTTGATGCCGAACGGGTTGTTGCTGCCGGGAGGCATCGCGCCGCCCCAGGCGCTTTCGACGGCCCACTGCGCAACGGTGACCGATGCGGGTACGGTCCAACGCTTGCGCGATGCGACGGCGGCGTCGATCACGTCGTGCGGGATCTGGCCGAACCGTCCAGCCGACACTGGCGGCAGGTTCTCGACCAGAGGACGGGCGGCCAGCGAATAATAGGTGGGACTTCCCGGATCGACGCGCCCTGACGGAGGGGTCATTTGCATCACCACGGCCTGGTAGGCCTCGATCGCCAAGGTGGTGCCGACATCGGTGACACCTGTGACCGGGACCGGCGAGTGCGGCTTGGGAAGCCGGTCGTTCAGCAACGACTGGACGACGAACACGTCGCCCGCGACGTTGGCGCCGCCGCGACCGACCGAGGTGAAGATCGGCGGCGCGATGCGGCCCATCTCGTCAACGCTCAGCACGGTAGGTGACGGAACGAGCCCCACGCCTAACCTGGGATGCGATGCAGCGGCGTCATTGTGCATGGATGCCGCACCCGGTCAAAATCCCTGCTCACGGCCGGAATGGTTCCGGGTGATTGCACCCACAGTCGTTTCATGGCTGGGGTAAATCACCCTGCCGTCGCAAAAGCCAATGAAAAATCAGCAGGATTTCAGCGGAGTATCAGAGCTCGCGCATTGGCACCCCTTTTGTCTGATGAAAGATGTTCGTGATTTCGCGCGATGCAGTCAAAACCCGGAGGCCAGCCCATGCCACAGGAACCCGCCATTTTCGTGTCGAAATGGACCGACGAGGACGTTTCGAGCATGGAATCGCCGACGCGAGTGTCCCAACCGTGGATCTCCGGGCACCTTGATCAGATCCGCATACCAATCGCGTGACCAGCGTAGCTCGAATCCACGCAATCAGCGACCGGCCTGACGCTTGCGCGCGGCCTCGGCCTGGTCACGGCTTGCGCTGGCGGCCTCCCTCGCCATGCGGGCCATCTCCCGCCAGACGGCGCCCCGCTCGCGCGCCGCCTCAGCGGCTTTGCGAAGCTCCTTGCCGTGAGCCAAAAGGACACGGGAAAGATCGCGCAGTTCCCTGGCTGACTCGGTCATACAGGGGAATATAGCGAACAGACGCGCGGGCGGCCAGCTTGGCGTGAGTGCGCCGGTCACGCCAGCGTGGGGACGGCAACGACGGCAGCCGCTAAACCTGCCGCTCGACGATAAGCTGCTTGATCGCGCCGATCGCCTTCGCCGGATTAAGTCCCTTTGGGCAGGTATCGGTGCAGTTCATGATCGTGTGGCAGCGGTACAGCTTAAACGGATCCTCCAGCGCGTCGAGCCGTTCGCCCGTGTGCTCATCGCGCGAATCTGCGATCCAGCGATACGCCTGAAGCAGTACCGCAGGACCTAGATAGCGATCGCCGTTCCACCAGTAGCTTGGGCAGGCGGTGGAGCAGCAGAAGCACAGAATGCACTCCCACAGGCCGTCCAGCTTGGCGCGCTCCTCGCGGCTTTGCAGCCGCTCGCCATCCGGCGGCGCCGGACTGTCAACCTGAAGCCAAGGCTCGATGCTGCGGAGTTGCGCGTAGAGTTGCGACAGATCCGGAACCAGGTCCTTCACCACCGGCATGTGCGGCAGCGGATTGATGCGCACCGCGCCCTTTATGTCCTCGATCGGCTTGAGGCAGGCCAGCGTGTTTCCGCCGTCGATGTTCATCGCGCATGAGCCGCAGATGCCCTCGCGGCAGGATCGTCGGAAGGTCAGCGTCGGATCGACCTCGTTCTTGATCTTGATCAGTGCATCCAGGACCATCGGGCCGCAGGCGTCGAGATCGATCTCGTAGGTGTCCGTGCGCGGGTTCTGCCCATCGTCGGGGTTCCAACGATAGATGCGAAGCTCCCGTATACGCTTCGCGCCGGCCGCAGCCTTGTGGGTCTCGCCGCGGCCGATGCGGCTGTTGGCAGGGAGCTTGAATGCGACCATCGTCAGAGGCTTCCTATCATGGCACACGGTGGCCTGGTCGAGACTTTGTCGCAGCGGTGACAGCTACGTTGGGTCCCCGCTTTCGCGAAGATGACAATCTGTTTGCGGGGCTGGCAACCATTCGCGGCTCTCCATTCGCGGGGACGACATTGCCGCCACGCGTCTGGTTCTCAATACACCCGTGGCCTGGGCGGAAACGACGACACTTCGTTGGTCAGTGTCTGCAGCTTCACCGGCCGATAGGCCAACTGCACAGTTCCATCGTCGTCGCACCAGGAGAGCGTGTGCTTCATCCAGTTCACGTCGTCGCGCTCGGGATAGTCGTCGTGCGCATGCGCACCACGGCTCTCGTGCCGCGCCTCGGCGCCGACCATGGTGGTCATCGCATTGCCCATCAGGTTCTGCAGCTCCAGCGCCTCCATCAGGTCGCTGTTCCAGATCAGGCTGCGGTCGGACACCGACATGTCCGACAATCCTCCCCAGACGCGCAGCATCGCCGCCACGCCCTCGGCGAGCGTCGTGCTGTTGCGGAACACCGCGGCATGGGTCTGCATCGTGCGCTGCATGTCCACCCGCAAATCGGCGACACGCGTACCGCCCTTGGCGTGGCGCGCCCGGTCGAAGCGATCCAGCGAATATTCGCCGGCCTTGGGCGGCAGCGGCGCCTGGCTGGCATCCGGCCTGATCAGTTCCGCCGCACGCACCGCGGCGGCGCGGCCGAACACCACGATGTCCAGCAGTGAATTGCACCCCAGGCGGTTGGCGCCATGCACCGACACGCACGCCCCCTCCCCCACCGCCATCAGCCCGGGCGCGATCGCATCCGGATCGTCCCGGGTCGGCCGCAGGACCTCGCCATGATGATTGGTCGGCACGCCGCCCATGTTGTAGTGCACGGTCGGCAGCACCGGGATCGGCTCCTTCGTCACGTCCACGCCGGCGAAAATCTTTGACGTTTCGGAAATTCCCGGCAGACGCTCGTGCAGCAGGTCCGCACCGAGATGCTCGAGATGCAGCATGATGTGGTCCTTGTTCGGCCCACAGCCGCGTCCCTCGTTGATCTCGATAGTCATCGAGCGCGATACCACGTCACGCGACGCAAGGTCCTTCGCGGTCGGCGCATAGCGCTCCATGAAACGCTCGCCTTCCGAATTGGTCAGATAACCGCCCTCGCCGCGCGCGCCTTCGGTGATCAGGCAGCCGGCCGGGAAGATACCGGTCGGATGGAACTGCACGAATTCCATGTCCTGGCACGGCAGTCCGGCGCGCAGCACCATGCCGTTGCCGTCGCCGGTGCAGATATGCGCCGATGTGCAGGACAGGAAGGTGCGTCCGTAGCCGCCGGTCGCGAGCACAACGAGTTGTGCGCGGAAGCGGTGGATGCTGCCGTCCTCCAGGCACCACGCGGTGACGCCGCGGCACACGCCTTCGTCGTCCATGATCAGGTCGAGCGCAAAATACTCGTTGAAGAACTCGACGTCGTGCTTGAGGCTCTGCTGGTACAGCGTGTGCAGGATGGCGTGGCCTGTGCGGTCGGCGGCGGCGCAGGCGCGGCGGGCAGGCTCCTTGCCGTAGTCCTTCATGTGGCCGCCGAACGGGCGCTGATAGACCTTGCCCTCCTCGGTACGGCTGAACGGCACGCCGAAGTGCTCCAGCTCGTAGACCGCCTGCACCGCCTCGCGACACATGTATTCGATGGCGTCCTGGTCGCCGAGCCAGTCCGACCCTTTGACGGTGTCGTACATGTGCCAGCGCCAGTCGTCCGCATCCATGTTGCCGAGCGAGGCCGCCACACCCCCTTGGGCCGCCACGGTGTGGCTGCGCGTCGGGAACACCTTGGTGATGCAGGCCGTCTTCAGACCGGCGGCGCCCATGCCGAAGGTAGCCCGCAGGCCCGACCCACCCGCGCCAACCACCACCACGTCGTAGGTGTGATCGACGATGTTGTAGGCGCGTGACGACGGCAGCGTGATCGCGTTCATGGAGCCCTTCCCAGTCCGAATCCTCTACAGGCCCAGCTTCAGTACCGAGACGACGCAGGCCAGCGCCAATAGCACGGCGACAGCCTTGACCAGCAGGATCGAACCGATCCGCAGCGCGTCGTTCGTCACATAGTCCTCGATCACCACCTGGAGCCCGAGTTGCAGGTGATGGAACGTGGCGATCACCAACACGATCATCAACACGATCGGCAGCGGACCAGCCATCCAGAAAACGATGTCGTCGCGCGACGCACCGATCATCCGGACCATAGCGCAGAGAAACCACAGGGTCAGCGGCACCAGCGCGATCGCAGTGAGACGCTGCGCCCACCAATGGGCCGCACCGGCCCGCGCCGAGCCAAGGCCGCGCGCGCGCGCGAGCGGCGAGCGCATGATGTTGACCTGTGGCGTCTTCGACGCATCAGCCATGCCGCGCTTCACCACACCGCGAGGCCGACGATCCACAGCAGCAGCGTCGCCACCATGGTCGCGATCAGCACCGCCCACGCGGAGCGGTCGTACCAAGGCTGGTCGAAGCCGTGCCCGGAATCCCAGACCAGATGACGGATACCGGAGAAGAAGTGGAAGAACAGCGCCAGTGTCCAGCCGAACATCAGCAGCATGCCGATCGGGGTCGCCAGGAACCATTGCACACCGGCGAAGGCATCATCGGAAACCGCCGCGGCGACCAGCCACCAGGTGAGCAGCAGGGCGCCCAGCCCCAGCCCCACGCCGGTGATCCGGTGCAATATCGACAGGGCCATGCTGATCGGCCAGCGATAGACCTGAAGGTGTGGGGAGAGCGGGCGGCTGATCAGCTTGCCGTCGGTATTGCGCGCCACCATCAGCGCGTCGCGTACGTCTCGCAATGGATCGCTCCATTCTGTCGGCCGGGCCGACTGGCCCAAGCCGTTGCGATTGCTTACGCTGCCGGGGGGAAAGGGTCAACGCGCCGGAGCAGGCACCGCGAGCGCTTGCCCGGATGACGACACTTGCTATCGAGCCGCACAAACCGGACCCTCGCTGTCACGGAGCGCAGGGCGGCCAAGGCGCCTGCCCTCGCTACTGCGCTGGCACGCGCGTCTCGGCCAACTCGGCCTCAACCGCCGCGTTCACCGCGCCAAGCGCATGCCTGAGGTCGGCAGCATCGTGCGCCAGCGAGACATAGAACTTGCTCTCGCCCTTCATGATGCCGCCCGCGCGCAACCGGCGATTGAAGCGGCGCTGCATCTCGACATCGGCGCGCAGCGTCGCCCGGTAATCGGACACATCGCCGGCCGTGTAAACGATGTCGAACAGCGGTGGCACGCCGATCACCTGCGCGGGCAGGCTGGCCTTCTGCAGCATGCCGGAGATCCCCGCCATCAGTTCCCGTCCCGTGCCGAACACCTTCTCATAGGCGCCAGGCCGGCGCAGGACCTCAAGTGTCGCCAAGCCAGCAGCCGCAGCCACCGGATTGCCGGACAGCGTGCCGATCTGCGTCAGGAAGCGATCGTCGCCGACCTTGCCGCGATCGAACTGCGACATGATGTCCTCGCGACCTGCGATCGCAGCCAGCGGAAAGCCGCCGCCGATGATCTTTCCGAGCGTGCAGAGATCGGGCGTCACGCCGTAGAACGCCTGCGCCCCGCCATAGGCAAAGCGGAATCCCGTCACCACCTCATCGAAGATCAGCGGAATGCCGTGCTCCGCCGTGGCGTCGCGCAGCGCCTGAAGAAACCCTGGCTTCGGCGGCAGCAACCGTTGGAACGGTTCGACGATGACGCCGCCCAATTCGTCGTGGTGTTCGTGTATCAGGCTGACCGCCATCGCCGCATCGTTGAACGGCGCGATGATCATCTCGTCGCGGACGCTGCGTGGGATGCCGGGCGAATCCGGCACCGCCTGAGGGAAGTTGCCCGGACGCTTGGGTGCGAGGCTCATCAGGCTGTAGTCGCTCATGCCGTGATAGCCGCCCTCGAATTTCAGGATCTTGTCGCGGCCGCGGAACGCACGTGCGACGCGCATCGCATAGGCGTCGGCCTCGGTTCCGCTGCTGACGAAGCGCACCTTCTGCGCGCAGGGGACCGCATCGACGATGGCGGCGGCGAGACGAATGCCGTGCTCGTTGTTGGCGAAGAATGTCGTGCCGCGCGGTATCTGCGCCTGCACGGCCGCCATCACGTCGGGATGGCAGTGGCCGATGAACATCGGGCCGGAGCCGAGCAGAAAGTCGACATACTCGTTGCCGCTGACATCCCAGACGCGGCCTCCACGACCCTCGCGGATGACGATGTCGGCGGGCAGGTTGCCAAAGCTCCCGGCGGGCAGAACGCGGCGCGCCAGCTCGATCAATTCCAGTTCCTCGTCGCCGCGCATCAGTTCGCTCATTGTGTCACTCCGCTTGCATCAGTGCCGTTCCATGTGCCCGACGGCGCGACCGCCAGTCGCCGAGCAGAACCATCAGCACGGTCAGCGCCATGAAGCAGACCGAACTGTAGAAGATCCAACGCGGCTGGCCCTGGTCCATGAACCAGCCGCCCAGCATCGGTCCGATCGCGCCGCCGATGTTGAAACCGGTGGTGACGACGCCGAAGACGCGACCTGTCATGCCGGGCGGGGCGGCGGCGCGCACCAGCATGTCGCGCGACGGCATGATCATGCCGCCAAGGAAGCCCGCCGCCGCCATGGCCGCGACCAGCAGGATCGTGCCGAGATCGATGGTGCCGATCGTGAAGGTGATGGCTGCCGCGGCACCAAAGCCCGCTGCCGCCACCTCGGCATGGCGCCGCGTCGCATCGGCTACGTACCCGCCGGCGAGAACACCGATGGCGGTTGCCATCAGATAGGCCGACAGCGCGGCGTTCGCGACCGAGAAGTTCACGCCGTACAGAGCGACGAGCGCCACGACCGAGAATGTCGTGATCGCGCCAGAGGACAGGCTGAGCAGCGCGAAGAACGCCGTCAGGCTGATGATGGCGGGAGACAGCAGGCGTTCACGCGATGCCCGGTCCGGTTGTTGACGTGCAGGTGCCTGGTGATGCACGGCCTGATCGAGACCACGCGCCAGCAGGAGCGGGACGGCGACCAGGGGGCCGAGGAGGCCGGCGAACATCAGCGCGGCCCGGAACCCGGCGGTGGTGGCGACCAGAAGCATGACCGTCGGAGCAATGGCGCCGCCGAGAAACCCGGAAAAGGTGTGAATGGAAAACGCGCGTCCGACCCGCGCCGGATCGATCACCGAGCCCAGGATCGAGTAGTCCGAGGGGTGATAGACGGCATTGGCGATGCCGGCGAGCACCGCGGCGCCAAGCATCCACGCATACACCGGGAACACCCCGATCGATCCATAGGCAAAGCCGGACAGGCAGAGCCCCGCTATCAGCACACGGCGCGGGCCAAAGCGGTCCACCGCGTAGCCCATCGGCGCCTGCACCAGAGCGGAGGTCACGTTGTAGATCGTGGCCGCAAGGCCGAGTTCGACGAAGCCCACGCCCATGTGCTGGCGCAGCAGATAGAACAGCGGCGGGAGCACCAGGTAGTGGAAGTGGCTCACGAAATGCGCGGAGGAGATCAGCCAGAGCGCCCGCGCCTCGCCCGGCCTTCTTGTCTGGGACGTCATGCCATCTCCATACCAGAACTGGCCGCGGCGGGCGAGTTATGCGGCGCGCGCCAGTGCCCGGTCGACGAAATCCAGCCGGTCCTGGCCCCAGAAGATCTCATCGCCGATGACGTAGCTGGGGGCGCCGAACACGCCGCGATCCAGCGCGGCCTGCGTGTCTGCGGTGCGTCGCGTCGTCCAGCGCGGATCGGCGCCGAGCTTCATCACCGCATCGGCATCGAGCCCGATCCCGGTGATCAGCGCGGCGAGAACCGCCGGATCGCCAGGGTTCTTCTCGTCCTGCCATACGGCGCGCAGCACGCGATGCGCCAGCGCGATGGCGGGCTTGTCGCCCATGGTTTCCCGGAGTGCGATCACGCAGGCGGCCGAGAGTATTTCGCTGGAGGGGAAGAATTTCGGCTGGACGTTGATCGGGATGCCGAGGAAGTCACGCCAGCGCTGCAGTTCCATCAGCCGATAGGCCTGGCGCTGCGGCGCGCGCTTCGGCAACGGCAGCCCGCCAGACGCCGGAAAGATGGTGCCGAAGTCCACCGGATGAATGCGCAGCGTTGCGCCATGTTTGGCAGCCAGCGCCTCGATGCGCGCGGCCCCCAGATGGGTCCAGGGCGAATTCAGCGACGCATAGTAATCGATATGCACGGCCACGTCTGTATCCTCCGTCCATCCATTCGTCATGGCCGGGCTTGACCCGGCCGTCCACCCCGTCACTGTCATTCCACTAACAGCCGGTCAAGCCCGGCCATGACGAACGGAGGAGTCCCGCGATGCGATGGCGGATCGGCGACGTGACGGTGACCAAGATCGTCGAACTGGAGGTGACAGGGGGCAGCCGCTTCATCCTGCCGCAGGCGACACGCGAGGCGATCCAGCCGATCGTTTGGCTGCGGCCGCATTTCGCCGACGAAGACGGCCGCCTGCGCATGAGCATCCACAGCTTCGCGGTGGAAACACCCACGCGCCGCATCATCGTCGATACCTGCCTTGGCAACGACAAGCAGAACCGGCGGATTCCCGCATGGAACAATCTCCAGGGTCCATTCCTGACCGACCTCGCCGCCGCGGGCTATCCGCCCGAATCGATCGACACTGTGCTGTGCACACATTTGCACGTGGACCATGTCGGCTGGAACACGATGCTGATCGATGGCAGATGGGTGCCGACATTCCCGCGTGCCCGCTACCTGATGGGGCGCGTCGAATTCGAACATTGGTCGCGCCCGCACGGCCGCGAGGATCTGACCGCCCTCTTCGCCGATTCGGTGCAACCGGTTTACGATGCCGGGCTGGTCGATCTGGTGGAAACCGATGCGCGCCTCAGCGACGAGATCAGCCTGATACCGACGGTGGGTCACACGCCCGGTCATGTCAGCGTGCGCATCCGGTCACGCGGTGAGGAGGCGCTGATCACCGGGGACTTCATGCACCATCCCTGCCAGATCGCGCACCCCGAGTGGGCGTCCGCCGCGGACTCCGATCCCGAACAGGGACAGCGCACGCGCAAGAGGATGTTCGAGCAATTGGCAGGCGCGCCCGTGCTGGTGATCGGCACGCATTTCGCGGGCGCGACGGCCGGACGGATTGTGCGGGATGGGGATACGTATCGGCTCGATGTCGAGTAGCCGATTGTATGAGCACACATAAAGCCTGATTTACCGAGGTAAACTGGCACCTTTCGTCCCGTGGCGTGTCGGCGTGCCGTCGTCCTCACGACGCACGAGATAAAGATTTGTGATATCTTGTAAGAACGTATCCACGATCTGAGAGGCCAACGCGTAAGTCCCCGCATAGCTGAGATACCACTTATGTCCGTGGTATGGGCAAGTTATTGAAGTGGCCCATCGCAATGTGCGGAATCCAATATCTCGGCACGAACCCTCTAATCTTCCTGGCGGTATCGAAGCTTTTTGTGGCGTCATCCACCGAAAGGCGTCCGTCGGCAGCAGCAACGATTCTTCTTGAAGCTTTGACTAGGAGACAACTGGTCATTGGAAGGTCCTACACTGTAAGTTCCGACTTCGTGCGCGAACGGTCAAGGCGCCATAAGCGCCAACGATACATAAAGCCTCCTGCCCCGTCAGGTGCCTTGCCCGGGTAACGCACTGTCGACAGCCAACGGTCGGCAGCACGCCAGGGGCTTACCCTCATCCTGGCGTGGCGTGTGGTGCCGTCCAGGGCAATGAGGTGGGCACCTGACGCGGCAAGGGCAGGACAAGCCACAGGCAGCGCCCACAGGGCGAGCCCAGCAGCCCCGTATGTCGTCCCTGGTGGCAGCCCCGCGCTAGACAGGAATCAGCCGGCGGGCAGGCACGACAGGGGAGGACCAGCGCCCGCCCTAGCTCGCTGTTCCGGCGATCTGGATTGTTCCAGAGGCGGCCCCTGCGCATGACGTGAAGCCCCAATGGCGCGGAATACCACGCCCGGTCGGCATATCAGACGCTCAGTCGTCCTGTTGTCATGTCGGATGGTCCAATTTGAGATCAGCTTATGATCGAAGCAGATTACCCGGTCGCACAGCCAAGCGAGAGCCAGCTTCTTCCCTGTTGGTTGCCGGAGCCGACTTTGTCTGCCGGCTGCCGTTCCATATTATATCGCAGGCTTAGCTGTGAGCCGGAAGGTTCACGCCGCCTCCGGTGTAGCGAAAGCCGTCGTCGTGGATCGCCACACCCGCCGCGTTCTGCGATACGGTAATCGCAGGCACCGCCGAGAAGCCGGGATTGCTTGAGTTGTTCACCACCAATCGCAGCGTGTCGATGGCCGTCTTGCCATTGAAAATAGTCAGCAAGTCGTTTTTGTAGGAGTAGCTGGTACCGTGGAGCCCGTTGAGATCGACCTCTCCGAAACCAAGTTGTACGAGTGCATGAAACAGATTGGGCGACTGCACCGCAACCTGACCGTACTCGCTCCCGTATAACTCGTAGCCGCTGTCGATTACAGTCTGCCCTGCGCCAACCGACACACCATGCAGGAAAGTCAGTACCCCGCCGGAGTGCGCTTGATAGTCGTTGATCGTCCCGGTGCCAACGACATTGACACCGATGTTCGTATTCGACTTGAGTCCAGTGTTGCCGGTGTTGTCCCAAGTCCCGCTACCACGGACGTTGAGCGTATCACCAGGACTGGCGGTGAAGCCGCCGATCCATTCGCTGTTGGCGGCGAGATTGACGGTGATGTTATCGCCATAGAGGGCACTCAGATTTGCGGTGACGACACCAGACATATTGACCGTGTCGACGGCGTCGAGCGGTAGAAAGTTCAGCGTGTCCCCGTGCAACTGATTACCGGCGACGTTGATCGTGTAGTGCGGTCCGCCAGTACCGGAATTGTCCAGCACACCCACATTCAGGGTGTCCCCGGCTTGCGGTACGCTGTGCGTGTTCCAGTCGTTTGCATTGCCCGCCGAGTTGTTTCCCCCGCCTACCCATTGACGAGTGACAGGTACGGGAGCGACGGAAGTCGCCGGCGACCAGCCATGGTAGTTGCCAGGGACGTTTCCTTCCTCGGCATACCAAAGGTGGGAAGTGTTCTCCTGCCACAGAACTCCATTCTTGTACGCGAGTTCGGTGACGTTTGCAGTGAACTTGTTGGTCACTCCGTTCTCAACGACAAGACCTGAGGTGGAGATTGACCAGACATTTCCCTTACCGTCTGTGATCGAACCACCATTTGGTCCAATTGCCCTGTGCTTGCTTTCGCGCAAAGCCCGCAAGCCGTTGAGGTGCAATGCGGATGGCGGAAAACCTACCACTAAAGAGGTATCGACATTTTTGCCGACATGGCTCGCGGCTGCCCACTCGCATGGCGTGTGGTGGCATCCCTGGCGTCCAGGCGGGCAGGCATAGCAGCAAGGCAGATCACGCCCACAGGCAAACTACCAGAGGCAGCACACGGCAGGCTCCTGTCGTCCGTGGTGGCAGGGCGGGCGCTACCAGGGACGCTAGGCGTTGCTCCCACAGCGTGAACAACTCCAGCTTGGCGTCGTAGTGGGTATTTTGGTGATAGATGCGATGCATACTGCTTGGCGTATGCGAGATTGCCAGTTCCCGTATGTGATCCTGCACCGTCGGCAGATCGCCCCACCGAGTTCGTACGGTGCGTCGAATGTCGTGGAACACCCAACCCGAGACACCCGATAGTTGGTCCAGGCGTTGCTTTGCCTTGAAAAATCCTGTGAACGGCTTGGCCCCGCTCGCGGTAGTAAAGACGTGCGGAGCCTTGAAGTGCGGTAACGACTTCAGCAGTTCCAACGCCATTGGCGCGAGCGGTATGGCATGGGCGCGTTTGTTCTTCATGCGACTACTGGGAATGATAATCACACGCTTATCCAAGTCCACCTCTTGCCAACCGAGATTGCCAATCTCGCGTAGGCGCTGCCCGGTCAGGATCAACAGCTTCACGATACCGCCGGACGGATATCCAAGCGCATCGGCGGAGTTCCACACCGCACGAAGTTCGTCGTCTGTCAGAATGCGTTCCCTAGGTTCGCGCTTGCCGATCAAATCGTCTGGAAAGACAGCCGCGCACGGCGATACCTTGATACCAAAGTCGCCCGTGCGGATCGCCCAACTAAAGAGGCTGCGCAATGCGGAGAAGCTGTTGTGTGCCATGCCGGGCGTACCACGGCTGACGATAGCGCGGATTGCGGCTTTCCCGTCTTCGTCCGTGATGTCGGCAATCGGCTTTGCACCCCAACGCTTGACGAAGTTGTTCTGGATCATGCGAGACGTTTCTGCGTGTTTGCGCTGCTGCTTTACCCACCGTTCAACGGATTGGTAGCGACGTAGCCGAAGTTGTCTTCCTGACGCCGTTCGGTCTCTGCCTGCCGTGCTGCCTGCTTCGCTGCCAACTCCTGTTGCGGGTCTATCCCCTGGCGTAGCATGGCGTACCAAGCGCGTGCTTCCTCGCGTCCGCCGTCCATCTTGCCGTACTCGCCTATGAGGCGTCGGGCGGGATTGCGCTGCCTGGGAAGCGCCCGATCAGCACGAACTACGATGGCCCTTGTCCGTCACACGCAGGGCCAGCCCTGGCACGATAGCGTCTCGGTACTCCACGCGCCTTCCTGGCTCCGGTACGCGCTTAGGCGAAGTGATGTAGCGATCAGATAGGACGATCCGTGCCATTGCCTGCCTCTCCTCGGTCTCGTTTGGAGTCTACATCTGGCCGGTCTAGCCATGTAGCCTCCCGTCAACCCGGGTGGCGTAGCAACAACAAGTTAGCAAGGTATAACTGGGTTTTTCGTATGAACGGTTGCCTCATGAAGGGTAGTCCCAACGCCGTATACATACCGGCTCGATGTGTAACAGCAACCGCCGTTGCCGTTTATTCTTCCCACCGCGCTTGCACCATCATGGCCGGGACGAGCCCGGCCATGATGTAAGGACCGGGGTGTGACAGCTACTTGATGCGGCCCATCGCGCGCAGGTTCTTCTCGACGTTGCCCATCATGCCTGTGTAGGGCTTGGCATTCGACATGTCGCGGATCTTGCCTATCTTGTCAGCCACCATTTCGATCGTCACCGGCTCCTCGGGATCGAACTGCACCCCCTCGGAAAAAAAGTACTGCACGCGGGCATAGTTGCCGGCGGTGGCGGCGATGATCTCGCCTGTTGCGTTGCAGTCCTCGCTGCACAGCCAGGCCACGGCAGGCGAGACGAACTCAGGGCGCATGTATTTCGCCATATGCGGCGGGAGCAGGCTTTCGGTCATCCGCGTATTGGCCGACGGCGATATCGCGTTGCACAGAATGTTGTATTTCGCTCCTTCGATGCGCAGCACGTTGATCAGACCCACCACCGCCATCTTGGCAGCGCCGTAATTGCTCTGGCCGAAGTTTCCGACAGTGCCGGAACCCGACGTGGTGACGACGATGCGGCCGTATTGCTGCTTTCGCATGATCGGCCATGCAGCCTTGGTGCAATACACGGTGCCCATGTAGTGCACCTGCGAGGCGAACTCGAAGTCCTCCATGCTCATGTTGTTGAACGCCTTGTCGCGCAGGATGCCGGCGTTGTTCACCAGGATGTCGAGCCGGCCGAACGCGTTCACCGCGGTATCGACGATGTTCTGTGCGCTCTTCGTGTCGGCGACCGAATTGTAGTTCGCCACAGCCTGGCCGCCTGCGGCCTTGATCTCGGCCACAACCTTGTCGGCAACCGAATGCTCGCCACCGCTGCCGTCCACCGCACCGCCGGGATCGTTCACCACGACCTTCGCGCCGCGGCTCGCGAGCAACATTGCGTGCGAGCGGCCGAGGCCGGCACCGGCGCCGGTCACGATGGCGACGCGATCGTCAAAACGGATGGTCATGGGGTTCCTCCTGGGATGCTGGCCGGATGATGTTTGCGGGGGTATCCTACCGCCCGGTAACTCCATGAGGCCACCCATGAACTATCTGCGCAGCGGCATATTCCTGGCGCCGTTCCACAACCTGACCGAGAACCCGACGCTCGCGCTCGAGCGCGATATGGAACTGCTGCAGCATATCGACAGGCTGAACTACCACGAGGCATGGATCGGCGAGCACCATTCGGGCGGCTTCGAGATCATCGCCTCGCCGGAGATGTTCATCGCCGCCGCAGCCGAACGCACGCGGCATATCAGACTTGGCACCGGCGTGGCCTCGCTGCCCTACCACAATCCGTTTATCCTGGCCGATCGCATGGTGCAGCTCGACCACATGACGCGGGGGCGCGCCATGTTCGGCGTGGGACCCGGCGCGCTGGTGCACGATGCGCTGAAGATCGGCATCAAGGCGGCGAATCAGCGACGCATGATGAACGAGTCGCTCGACGTGATCATGCGCCTGCTGCGCGGCGAGAGCGTCACCGAGAAGACCGACTGGTACAATCTGGTGGACGCTCAGCTGCAACTGCCCTGCTACACGCAGCCTATCATGGAGATGGCGGTTGCGGCGTCGCGTTCGCCGGCGGGTGCGCTGGCGTCGGGGCGGCATGGCATCGGCATGCTGTCGATCGGCGGCACCAGTCCCGAGGCGATGGACAAGCATACGTTGAACTGGGGCCTCTACGAGGAGCAGGCGCGCGCCAACGGGCACGTTCCCGACCGAAGCAAGTGGCGACTGGTGACGCTTATGCACATCGCCGAAACACGCGAGAAGGCGCGCGAGAACGTTAAGTTCGGACTGGATGCATTCCGCGACTATTTCTCCGACGTGGGCACGTTTCCGATCGTGCCGGCCGATATTGCGGATCCCTATACGTTCATGGTGGAGAGCGGCGCCGGCTGCATCGGCACGCCGGACGACGCAATCGCGTATATCGAGAATTTAGCGAAGGGATCGGGCGGTTTCGGGTCGATCATGGAGCTGTCGCACAACTGGGCAGACTGGGACGCGACGAAGCGCCACTACGAACTGATGGCGCGCTATGTGCATCCGCACTTTCAGCGCTCGCGCGAACTGCGACGCGACAGTTATGCCTATGCGCGCGATCACCACGTCGAGTTCAGCGGTCAGGCCAGTGCGGCGGTGCAGGCGGAGATCGACAGGCTGGCGACAAGGCAGGCAGCGGCGGAGTAGGCGGCGCAATTACCGAACGGCAATTTCGCGACTCGGATCGGACACGCGATCGATTTCGTCCAATGTGACGCGGCGGATATGACGCGGCGCACGATGGTGCACAAAGAGAAAGGGGCGGACCCTGCGGCCCGCCCCTTGGTTCGTCGCGACGAAATTCGGATCAGAAATCCATGTCGCCCATGCCGCCGCCACCCGGCGGCATCGCAGGCCCCTTCTTCTCCGGCTTCTCGGCAACCATCGCCTCGGTGGTCACCAGCAGGCCGGCGACCGAAGCCGCATCCTGCAGCGCCGTCCGGACGACCTTGGTCGGGTCGATGATGCCGGCCTTCACCAGGTCCTTGAACTCGCCGGTCTGCGCGTCAAAGCCCCAGTTGTACTCGTCCCGGTCGAGGATCTTGCCGGCGATCACCGCGCCATCCTCACCGGCATTTTCGGCGATCTGACGCAGCGGGGTCTGCACCGCCTTGCGCACGATCTCGATGCCGAAGCGCTGATCGTCGTTGTCTGCCTTCAGCTTGGACAGGATCAGCGAAGCACGCGCCAGCGGTACGCCACCGCCCGCCACGACGCCTTCCTCGACGGCAGCACGGGTCGCGTGCAGCGCGTCATCGACACGGTCCTTGCGCTCCTTCACCTCGACCTCGGTCGAGCCGCCGACACGGATCACCGCGACGCCGCCGGCCAGCTTCGCCAGCCGCTCCTGCAGCTTCTCGCGGTCGTAGTCCGAGGTGGTCTCCTCGACCTGCGCGCGGATCTGGTTGCAGCGGCCGACGATGTCAGGCTTCTTGCCGCCGCCTTCGACGATGGTGGTGTTCTCCTTCTCGATGAGCACCTTCTTCGCCTTGCCGAGCATGTTCAGCGTGACGCTCTCGAGCTTGATGCCGAGATCCTCGCTGATCACCTGGCCGCCGGTGAGGATCGCGATGTCCTCGAGCATCGCCTTGCGGCGATCACCGAAACCAGGCGCCTTCACAGCTGCGACCTTCAACCCGCCGCGCAGCTTGTTCACCACCAGTGTCGCAAGCGCCTCGCCTTCCACGTCCTCGGCGATGATCAGCAACGGCCGCCCGGACTGCACGATGCTTTCCAGCAGCGGCAGCATCGGCTGCAGGCCGGACAGCTTCTTCTCGTGGATCAGGATGTAGGGCTGATCCAGATCGGCGACCATCTTCTCGGCGTTGGTAATGAAATAAGGTGAGACATAGCCGCGATCGAACTGCATACCCTCGACCACGTCGAGCTCGGTCTGGATGCCCTTGGCCTCCTCGACCGTGATCACACCCTCGTTGCCGACCTTCTGCATCGCCTCGGAGATCATCTTGCCGATCTCCGCCTCGCCGTTCGCGGCGATCGCGCCGACCTGTGCGGTCTCGGCTGGTGTGGTGATCTTCTTGGACCGCTTCTTCAGCTCGTCCACGACGGCAGCCACCGCCTTGTCGATGCCGCGCTTGAGGTCCATCGGGTTCATACCCGCAGCCACCGCCTTGGCGCCCTCGCGCACGATCGCCTGGGCAAGTACGGTCGCGGTGGTGGTGCCGTCACCGGCAATGTCGTTGGTCTTGGAGGCGACCTCGCGCACCATCTGTGCGCCCATGTTCTCGAACTTGTCGGAAAGTTCGATCTCCTTCGCGACGGTCACGCCATCCTTGGTGATCCGTGGCGCGCCGAAGCTCTTGTCGAGTACCACGTTGCGGCCCTTGGGGCCCAGCGTGACCTTCACCGCGTCGGCCAGAATGTCCACGCCGCGCAGCATGCGCTGGCGCGCATCACCGCCGAACCTTACGTCTTTGGCAGCCATATGTCAGTTTCCCTCGTATTGCAGTCGTATTGCAGTCTGGTGATTGTCGGGCTCCGGCGAGCGCCGATCAGGCGGCCTTCCGCTTGACGGCGGGCTGGCCCTCGATGATGCCCATGATGTCGGACTCCTTCATGATCAGGAGGTCTTCACCATCGAGCTTCACTTCGGTGCCGGACCATTTGCCGAACAGGATGCGGTCGCTGGCCTTGACGTCGAGCGGCACGAGCTTGCCGGCTTCGTCGCGGGCGCCGGGACCCACGGCAATCACTTCGCCTTCCATCGGCTTTTCCTTTGCCGTGTCGGGGATGATGATGCCGCCGGCGGTCTTTTCCTCGGCTTCAAGCCGACGGACCACGACCCGGTCGTGCAGGGGACGGAACTTCATTCGATCGCTCCTTGAGTGATCTCAGCGAATGAGATGAGTGGATTTGCCAACGCCGCCCACAGCCCCTTGTGGGCACCGCAGGCAAGGCTGTTAGCACTCCCCGTCTGGGAGTGCCAGCGATCTAGGCCCACGCGAGCGTGAAGTCAAGCCTTCGGCAGCACTATCCTGAGATGAGTGCCAAGTCATTGAAATCTTTGAGAATTAAACTTGGCTAAAGAACCCTGTGTCATGTCATTCTGTTGTCACTCTGAACACCTCGCCAGCCCGGCGGGGATGGAGGCCAGGGCGAGGAAGGCCCACCGACCGGAAGACGGAGACAACGATGAGCCTTGCGAAGCAATTGAAGGACTATCGGCTGACGACAGCCGAAATCCTTTATCATCTGCCGGACCATCCAGAGATCCTGCAGAGTTACGTCTGGCAGGACCTCGATATCGCGCCCCGCTTTCCGGTGCTGCACAAATTCCTCGACTTCTGGCACCGGGAACTGGATGGGCAGTTGCACTCGGTGCGGGTCGCCTCCGCCAGCCTGATCAAGCCCCCATCGTATCGCCATCCTGGCGCCTATCTGCGGCTGCATTAGACCAGACGCGCAGCGATTGCACACAGGGCGGCCCGGCCCGGCCCGCTCTGATCCGTTCGTGATAATTCTCGACCGGCGGATATGCTCATATCGTCACGGATAGCTTATATCTCGCCAATGCCCTTCGACGTCCGTGACTTTCCCGGCGCTCTGCCGGAAGACCGTGCGGTAAGCCGCCGGAACCGACGGATGGTCGCTCTATGGCTGTTCGGCGTCGGCGGCATGGTGCTGGCGATGATCGTCCTGGGCGGCATCACCCGGTTGACCGGCTCGGGACTATCCATCATGGAATGGGCACCCTTTCGGGGCGTCCTGCCACCAGTACACGATGCGGAATGGCGACGGCTGTTCGACCTTTATCGCCAAATCCCACAATACGCACTGGTGAACGAAGGGTTCGGCCTTGACGGCTTCAAACAGATCTTCTGGCTCGAGTGGATCCATCGCCTGTGGGGCCGATTGATCGGGCTCGCCTTCCTGATCCCGCTGGCCTGGTTCTGGGCTACGGGGCGGATCGAGCCGCGCATGCGCGCGTGGCTCGCGCTGCTTTTTCTGCTCGGCGCGTTGCAGGGACTGATTGGCTGGATCATGGTCGCATCGGGCTTCCTGCCGGACAGCACCGCGGTATCGCCGTATCGGCTGGTGGTCCATCTCGTGCTCGCCCTGCTGTTGTATTCCGCCCTGGTGTGGACCGGCATGACCGTCCTGCAACCCACGCCCACACCGCGCGCCGACGCCGCCAGGCTTCGTGCGCTGGGGCTGGTCTGTTGCGCAATGGTGGCATTGACCATCGTGACCGGCGGCTTCGTGGCCGGCACCCACGCCGGCTTCGATTACAACAGCTTTCCGCTGATGGACGGACGGCTGGTTCCGGCGGGCTATGCGCGATTGCAGCCGCTGTTGCGTAACGTCACCGAGAACATCGCCGCGGTGCAGTTCGATCACCGGCTGCTGGCGACGGTGACCGCGCTTTCGGCAGCCACCACCGTGGCGGTTGGTCTGTCGGCATCTCTGCCACGGACCGCGCGCCTCGCGGTGATGGCGCTCGGGGCGACGGTCGGGGTGCAATACGCGCTCGGGGTGGCAACGCTGCTGCTGGTTGTTCCGATCGGACTGGCGAGCGCTCATCAGGCCAACGCCGTGCTCACGCTGACAGCCGCACTCGTGTTGCTGCATGTTCTGCGTCCAGGCGCGGCGACCGGGCCGGCGGCGATTCCATCATGAGCACCGACATCGCACTCGATACCGCACCGGGCGAGGCGGTACTGGACGTGCTGCCGGTCGGTGTCGCGGTCGTCGATGCGGACATGCGGATCGTATTGGTCAATGCGGCCTATTGCGCGTCGCTGGGTCTGCCGCCGAACAGCTTCCCGAAGGGGACGAAGCTCGAGGACGCGGTGCGCACCGCGGCGTATCGCGGCGTCTATGGTCCGGGCGATCCGGAGGCGCAGCTCGCCGCTCTTGTTGCGGCCGATTATTCGCGGCCGGGGCGGCTGCGGCGGCGCAGTTTCATGGGCCGCAGCTACGACCTGCTCAACGCGCCGCTGCCACAGGGTGGCCACGTGGTCTGCGCGGTCGAAACGACGTTGCTGCTGGCCGCGCGCGATGAAGCCGAAACCACGCTGGCACGGGTGACCTCGGCACTTGCCACGCTGCGGACCGGTCTGGCGACCTTCACCTCGGATCGCGCGCTGCTGTTCAGCAATCCGCGGTTTGCCGAGTTGCTCGGACTGCCGGCCGAGCGTCTCCAACCCGGCATGGATTTCGGCGATCTGCTCAAGCTGATCGCAGTGCGCGATGAATTTGCCGGTCGGGACGGTGACGCCTTCATCGTCGGCCAGCGCGACGCCGACCGCTCCCGCCCCATGGCGGTTCGTCGGATCCGCACCAACGGCCATGTCATCGATGTCAGCTCGGATCCGCTGCCCAACGGCGGCTGGACGATGGCGGCGACCGATATCAGCCCGCTCGCCGGCGCCGAGGACGAGGCCCGACGACGCGCCGCCATTCTAAATTCGATTCTGGATGCCATTCCACACGGCGTCTGCGTGTACAGTGCGGATCGCCGGGTCACGATGTTCAACCGCGCCTACAACCAGGCGATGACGGGTGCGCCACTGAATGTCGGCGATCATCTGGAGACGGTCATCCGGCGCCGGGCCGAGGCCGGTGAGTACGGTCCCGGCGATCCGGACAAGATATTCGCGCAGCAAATGGCATTCGACGTGTCGCGCGCGCAATCGCGCAAGCGACGACGGCCGAACGGCATGACGGTGGACGTGCGAACCACCCCGCTGCCCAACGGCGGCTACATCAGCGTGGTGACCGATATCACGCCGCTGGCCGAGGCCGAGGCGGAAGTGACGCGACGCGCCGAGGAATTGGCGGTCATGCTGTCGTGCATCCGCCACGGCGTACTGCTGTGGGGATCGGATCACCGCCTGCTCGCAAGCAATGCGATTGCCGCCGAACTGCTGCGTCATCCACCGGGCTTGCTTGAACCCGGGCGGACCCAGGATGAAATTCTGGAGAACCTCGTCGCGCGTGGGCATTTCGGCAAAGGCGACGTGGGGCGGGAACGTGCGGGCACGCTCGCCAATCTGGACCGGTTCGAACCGTACCTGCGACAGATCGTCACCCCGGACGAGCGTGTCCTCGATGTCCGATCGGATCCGACCCCAGGCGGCGGCTGGGTCACCACGCTCACCGACGTAACCGAGGCGCGGATTGCCGAGACCGAATTGCGCCGGGCCAAGGATGCCGCGGAGGCGGCGAACCAGGCCAAGTCGCGCTTTCTTGCCACGATGAGCCATGAGTTGCGCACTCCGCTGAATGCGGTCATCGGCTTTTCCGATGCGCTGCTGCGGGAAGCGGCGCGCCCCTCGGGTGAGCGGGTGACCGAGTTTGCCCAGCAGATCAACGACGCCGGGCGGCATCTGCTTGGGCTGATCAACATCATCCTCGATGTGGCACGCATCGAGTCGGGCCGCTTCGATCTCGCCTCGGACAAGGTGGACGTCGGGCGTCTTTTGCGCCTGTGCGCGCGTCAGGCGGACCCGGTTGCCCAGGCGGCCGAAATAACCTTGACCGTCGATGTGCCGGACGACCTGCCGCCGATCCGGGCGGACGAGCGGCGGTTGCAACAGGTGCTGAACCATCTGCTTTCGAACGCGGTGAAGTTCACGGAGGCCGGCGGCACCGTGTCGATCGGCGCCTCGCTCGAACGGAGCGGCAGCCCGGTGCTGTTCGTACGTGATACCGGCATCGGAATTTCCGAGGAAGACCTCGATCGCGTGTTCGAACCTTTCACACAGCTCGACAGCAGCCTGGCGCGGCGGTTCCAGGGCGCTGGCCTCGGGCTCTACGTCTCGCGCGCGTTCGTCACCGGACATGGCGGCAAGCTGGTTCTGCGGAGCACCCCTGGCGAAGGGACGACGGCGGAGATCCGGCTGCCGGCGGATCGGCTGATCACCAGCGGTCAGTAGCCAAACCGCCGGCGGCGCACCACACTTAGAGATTAGAGATGACCGATTACTTGCGAGGAATCCCGCCATGACCCCACTCGTCGAAACCGACCGGCTGTTCTTCGAGCGTGCGGATGCCACACTGGATCGCGCGGCAGCGGAAGGCGCCCTGGCCTCGGCGCTGGCGCACACCGACGATGGGGAGCTGTATCTGGAATACCGCGAAAGCGAGCAGATCAGCCTCGATGACGGCCGGATTCGTGCGGCTGGCTTCGACACTTCGCTGGGTTTCGGCCTGCGCGCCGTCGCCGGCGACGCCACCGGCTATGCCCATGCCGCCGAACTGTCCGAACCGGCTCTGCGCCGAGCTGCCGCCAGTGTGGCGGCGGTCGCGGACGGCCATTCCGGCGTCGCCGCCGAGCCGCCGCGGGCAACCAACGCACGGCTCTATTCTGATGCGAACCCCCTCGGTGCTGCGGATTTTCCTGCCCGTACCGCGTTGCTCGCTGAGATCGACGCCTATGCGCGCAGCAAGGATCGGCGCGTCGTTCAGGTCATGGCATCACTAGGAGGCGAGTGGCAGGCGGTGCAGATCATGCGCCAGGACGGCACGCGGGTGGCCGATCTCCGGCCACTGGTGCGGCTCAATGTCTCGGTCGTTGTCGAGCAGGGCGGCCGACGCGAGACGGGAAGCTACGGCACCGGCGGCCGGTTCGGCTACGACATGGTGACCGCCCCGGCGACTTGGCGCGGCGCGGTGGACGAGGCGTTGCGCGGCGCCCTGGTCAATCTGGACAGCCGGCCGGCCCCGGCCGGCGAAATGGAGGTCGTGCTCGGTCCGGGATGGCCGGGAATCCTGCTGCATGAGGCCATCGGCCACGGGCTCGAGGGCGACTTCAATCGCAAGAAGACATCGGCGTTCGCGGGCCTGCTCGGTAGCCGCATCGCATCGCCGGGCGTCACCGTGGTGGACGACGGCACACTGCCCGACCGCCGGGGCAGCCTGACGGTGGACGACGAAGGCACGCCGAGCAGCCGGACGGTGCTGATCGAAGACGGCGTCCTGGTCGGGTTCATGCAGGACCGGCTGAATGCCAGGCTGATGGGCATGCGGGCCACCGGCAACGGCCGGCGGCAGTCCTATGCCCACACGCCGATGCCGCGGATGACGAACACCATCATGCTCGCTGGGCCGCACAGCCCCGAAGACATGATCCGCTCGGTGCGTCGTGGGTTATATGCTGTCAATTTCGGCGGCGGTCAGGTGGACATCACGTCCGGCAAGTTCGTCTTCTCAGCCAGCGAGGCATATCTGATCGAGGATGGGAAGGTGACCGCACCGGTAAAGGGAGCCACCTTGATCGGCAACGGACCGGATGCCCTTACCAAGGTTGCCATGGTCGGCAACGACATGGCGCTGGATCCGGGGATCGGCACCTGTGGCAAAAATGGCCAGGGCGTTCCGGTCGGCGTTGGCCAGCCCACGTTGAAGCTGGCAGGCCTCACGATTGGCGGCACGGCAGCCTGACGGTGGTGGCCACCGGAGGCGTAATGCGTTCGTAAATTCCCGCCGCATTATGCGCTTGGACCACGCAATCAGTCTCGATCGAGGAATGCTGACATGCGGCAGGCGCCGCAGGTCAGCGTCCGGTCGAGGCGCGCGCTGCCTACATTAAGTATCGTTCATGCATAAAACGTCGCGCCCAAGGGTTTGTTGACCCGGTGGGGTGATTACGTCCGCCCAACGGTATATCATCCTAAATGGTCGAATCACCTCGATAACCTTAGCCTGAGCGATCACCTTGGCCTGAGAACCACTTTGGCCTGAGCGATCGCCTTGGAATGAGGGTGAAGGTGGTTCTTCTCGGAACGATACAAAAACCAATCATCTCGGAAAGGGTACCGTACCATGTTCATCGTCAACTTTGCCTGCGCCGCCGCTGCCATCGATTTCGGCAAGGTCCGCCTTGGCGCCTTCGCTCCGACACTGGCGCCAACGACCGATGGCGGGAAGGTCCGTCTCGGTGCTTTCGCTCCGACACTGGCGCCAACGATCGACGCCGGGAAGGTCCGTCTTGGTGCCTTCGCTCCAAGCCTTACGCCCACCACAGATGCCGGGAAGGTCCGTCTTGGCGCCTTCGCTCCTGCCCTGGCGCCGATCACCGACGCAGGGAAGGTTCGCCTTGGTGCCTTCGCCCCAAGCCTTGCGCCCACCACAGATGCCGGGAAGGTCCGTCTTGGCGCCTTCGCTCCTGCCCTTGCGCCGATCACAGACGCCGGGAGGGTGCTCCTTGGTGCCTTCGCCCCAACCCTGGCCCCCACCGTGGACGCCAGCAAGGTCCGTTCAGGCGCATTCGCTCCGACACTGGCTCCAACCTCCGACGCAGGGAAGGTCCGTCTCGGCGCCTTCGCTCCCACCCTGGCGCCTCCCCGCTAATTCAACGCCAAGACGAACGGCGACTGTGTCGCTACAGTGGCGGACCGGCCAACGATGTCCGGTCCGCCACGTTTTCACCGACCCGATCAGGGCAGCAATAGTGTCCATCAACGCCCCGCCTAAGCCCACCCTGCAACAGCCGTTACAGCAGAAGATACCGCTGGTTTCGTTCCACCGGTTCGTCCCGACGGCGCGGTTACCGCAGCGTGCCGACCGTTCGGCCGCCGGCTCGTTGCCGACCCGCGCCTTCCGGTACTGCGAGCCTGCCACCAGCGCGTCCGGCTATGGCTATTATATCTTCCCGCCGATCAGCTTCAGCCTTCAGTGGGATGGCCGTGACGTGATGTGGACCTGGGAGGGTGCCGGCACCTGGCTGCCGCTCGCATCCGCCCAGTTTCCCAATTTCCGCGATCTGTTCGGCCAGGTGGCGCCCGAGGAGATCCGGGAATACGCGCCGCCATTCCTCGGCGCCCTGCAGGAGCCGGGCCTCATTCAGCTCTGGACCGGTATCGTCGCCCGAACCGCCCCCGGCTGGAGCCTGCTGGTCCGCGCGCCCGCCAACGTGCCGCGCAGCGGCCACTATGAGCTGTTCGAAGGGATCATTGAAACCGACCGTTGGTTCGGGCCGTTGATCACCAACATGCGGCTGACCAAGACCGACGTCCCGATCGACTTCCGTGCAGACTTCCCGTTGCTTCAGGTGCAGCCTCTACCGCGCCTGGCCTACGATGAAACGACGCTTAACAACTACGAACTGGTTCCCGACCTGAAGCAGCTGACGGCCGAGGACTGGGACGACTATTACGATACGGTGGTGCGCCCGCACGTCCAGGAGGTTCGTCCACGCGGACAGTATGCCGCCGCCGCCCGCAAGCGCCGTGCCGCCGGGGACAACGACAAACAAGGCGCTTGAGTTTTAACCGGTTGGACTGACATTTCTGGTACAGTTAAGGACAAGAATGGACACTGTCGCCTCCCGGGCCCGGGCTGTGCGGAGGCCACGGAGCCTTCTGCTCATGCTTGCGCTGTTCATGACACGTGCTGTGGCCGCGCTCGCCGCCGAGTGTCCCGCCACGCCTGCCGCCGCGCCGATCGAGCTTCCGAATTTGCGCAGCGCGATCGCACAAGGAACCGAGGGCGTCATCGTTGCCCTGGGTTCCTCGTCGACCCAGGGAGCGATGGCATCGGATCTGGCGCATTCGTACCCAGCGGTGCTGCAGCGGGTGCTCTCGGCCGGGCTGCCGCAGGCGCATCTCGCAGTGATCAATCGCGGCATCGGCGGGCAGGATGCCGCGGAGGAACTGGCCAGGCTCGACGCCGACGTTTTGGCGATGCACCCCCGGCTCGTGATCTGGCAGGTCGGCGCCAATGGAGCATTGCGCAACGTCGAACCGGAGATCTTTCGCGTCCTGGTCACGACGGGCGTCCGCAAGCTCCAGTCTGCCGGCGCAGATGTGATCCTGATGGACAACCAGCAGTCGCCACGCCTTCTCGCAAAACCCGAGGAGCCGATATTTGACCAGACCCTGGCCCAGGTGGCGACCGAGACGGGTGCCGCGCTGTTCTCACGCCGCGCGCTGATGCGGGGCTGGCTGCGCGACGGCGAGCCCTTCGCGGATTTTATCTCCGGGGACGGGCTGCATCACAACGACCACGGCTATTTTTGCATCGCCCAGTCGCTGGCACACTCCATCCTGGCCGGCCTCGCCCCACACCCGCCACAGGCAGCCAGCCGTTAGAGGGGACGGGGATCGCTTCGTCCCTGACCGAAGCGTTGCATGGTGAACCGACGCCGTCGTTCGCCTAGCTATGTCCGCGTGTTCCAGCAAATCAGGAGGAAGACATGCAGACACAGCAGATCACCGGCGGGCTCGCGGTAACGGCGACATGGGAAGCGCGCGAGGGCGAGGCGGATAACGTGGCGGACATCCTCGCTCGCTTTGCACCAAAAGCGCGCCAGGAGGCGGGCGTGAAGCTATTTCTCGTGCATCGCAACATGGCGAACCCGGCGCAGTTCCTGTTCTATGAGCTGTTCGAGGACGAAGCCGCCTTCACAGCACATCAGCAGACCGAGCACTTTCGCTCGCTGATCCTTGGCGACGGCGTGCCGCGTCTGACGAAGCGCGAACGCGTGCAATACGCGATGCTGTAAAACGCGTGCAATACGCGATGCTCTAAAACGCGTGCAATACGCGATGCTTTAAGCGGTTCGGGCGTTGCGCGGGTGCCGGTGAACGCCGACATGGACTACGGCAACGCCGGCCGCCATGCATCGGCGAAGCCCCGGACGCGCGGCAACAGGATCATGTCCCACGGGCTCGGCATCGGACCGACGGGCACGTGCACCAGGGCCGGCGCATTCAGCGCGAACGCCTGACGCAGCGTCGTTTCCAAGGCTTGCGGCGTGGTCGCACGGAATGCGGCCACCCCGAAGCTCTCGGCGAACTTCACGAAATCCGGATTTGTCAGATCGCAGGCGATCAGCCGGTTGCCGTACTGCTGCTCCTGGATGCGGCGTACATTTCCGAACGCGCCATCGTCGAACACCACGATCACTACCGGGAGCCTGTGCCGCATCGCCGTGGCAAGTTCCGCCGCCTGGAACATGAAGCCGCCGTCGCCGGTCGCCAACACGACCTTGCGTCCTGGCGCCGCGGCCTGCGCGCCGAGTGCCGCGCCATAGCCCCAACCCAAGGTGTCCTGATAGCCCGGAGACAGAAATGTCCGCGGTGCGTGCACCGGGAATGCCAACCGGCTGGCGAAGCCGATCTGGGTCACCTCCTCCACGTAGATGCCGTCATCCGGCAATGCCGCACGGATCGCGCGCAGGAAACCCATCGGGGGCTCCTGCCGCGCGAGCCGTTCGGCGAATGCCGCGCGCACCGCGGCCAGCTCCGCATCGCGCCGTCGTCGCGCACGGTTGTGCGCCGGGAGTTCGGACAGCAGGGCATGCAGCACGGTGGCGGCGTCGCCGACCAGGGCGCAGGCAGGGCGGCGGAACCGGTCGATCTCATCGGGGTCGATGTCGAGGCGAACGATCGGCAGATTCTCGTCCACCCCCCAAACGCTCTGCTGCCAATAGAGCCGTGTGCCGATCGCCAGCACCGCGTCAGCGTTCTTCCACAGCGTGTGGCCCTCGGTGAATGACACGGCAAGCGCATGCGTCGTCGGAATGGCGCCTCTGCCGCGACGGAACGAAGAGACCGGCGCCTGCAACGCCTCCGCCACCGCCTGCACTTCGCCACCGGCACCAAGCGCACCGCCGCCGACAACGATCAGCGGACGTTCCGCCGCGCCCAGGATTTGCGCCGCACGGGTCACGGCCTCCGCGTCGACCGGCGGTACCGTCGGCGCGGCGATGTCGGCGAACTCGACCGCGCCGGTCACACCCCAGGTGTCGATCGCGCATTCCAACGCCACCGGTCGCTGCCTTCCACTGCACGCGATTCGGATCGCCTCGGCCACCAGTGACGGCGCTTCGTGCGGTGCGCGTATTCGGGCGGCGTGCTTGGTGATGTGACGCAGCAGACCAAGCTGGTCATGGATCTCGTGCAGGTGCCCATGACCCTGGTCGATCGCGAATGACGGTATCTGTCCGACCAGCGCGATCACCGGAGTGCCCATGCCGTAGGCGGTGAGCAGGGCAGCCGAGGCGTTCAGCAATCCCGGCCCGGGCACGACGGCGAAGGCCTGCGGGCGGCCGGTCACCAACGCAGCGCCGAGCGCCATATACGCAGCGGTCTGCTCATGCCGCGGATGCAGCACGCGGAACCGGTCCTGCGCGCGATGCGCCGCGTCGAACAGATGGTCGTTGTGCACGCCGGGCAGCGCGTAAAGCGTGTCGATGCCGTGGCGGATCAGGCTGTCGATCACGGCATCGGCGGTTCGCATATGCTGCATGAGGCGTGTCCTCGTCAGGCCGGGATCGGATCAAAGGGCCGACGCTCCACGACATGGACCGTGCCGCGCAGCACCTCGAAGTGTGTGGCCTCGCCTTCGCGCCAGAAGCGCACGTCGAAGCTGCGCCGGCCGAGCCGAAGATCATGCAGCGTTATGTCCGGCAGCCAGGCAGGCAATGCGGGATCGACGAAGATGCGGTCGCGCGGCGCATCTGGGCGTATGCCGAGGATTGCCTGCAAGAGTGCAAACACCGAACCGGCGGCCCAGGCCTGCGGCACGTTGGCGCCAAGATATTGCACCGGGAATTCGGTCTCGCCGCGCTGCACGCCGGCATAGAGTTCCGGCAGTTGGTTGAGCAGGAAATGGCCGGCGGCGCCCGAGATGTCGCGGGCAATCTGTGCGGCTTCCCGTGCGAAGCCGTAGCGCTTGAAGCCGAGCGCGATCAGGCTGTTGTCGTGCGGCCAGACCGAACCGTTCTGATATGAATACGGATTGAATGCGGGGTGCAGCGCCGACAGCGTCCGGATGCCCCAGCCCGAGTTCATGTCCGGCGCCATCAACCGTTCGACGATTCGCGCGGCGCGGTCCGGCGGAACGATGCCGGACCACAGCAGGTGTCCAGGATTCGATGCGACGGTCAGCACCTTGCGCTTTTCGCCGTCCAGCATGTAGGCGTAGAACCCGGTCGCTTCATCCCAGAACGCTTCGTTGAAGCGGCGGAACAGTGTGGCGGCCTTGTCGCGCAGCGCCGCGGCGCGGTCGGATTTGCCGAGCTCGTCATACACCTCGGCCATCCGAAGCCACGCGTCGTACACATAGCCCTGCAGTTCGCACAGCGCCTTTGGACCCTTCACCGGCGTGCCGTCCGCATAGGTCATGGAATCGCCGGCATCCTTCCATGCCATGTTCTCGTAGCCGACCGGCGAGCGGGTCTGGTACTCCTGGAACCCGTCGCCGTCGCGATCACCCCAGTCGTCGATCCAGGACAGGCAACCCTCAGCGACATCGATGTGCTGATCGAGAAGGTCGCGATCGCCAGTCGCGCGCCACGCAGCATGCAGCGTGATCAGATAAAGCGGCGTGGCGTCAGCGGTACCGTAATACGGCGTGTGCGGGATCAACCGGAAATGCGCGAGCTCGCCGTAGCGCAGCTCGTGCATGATCTTGCCCGGTTCGGCGTCGCGATAGTCGTCGCGCTCCTTCGCCTGCCAGCGGCCCAGCACATCCAGCGCGCCGCGGGCGAACCCCGGGTAGATCAGGATGTTCTGCAGCGACACGATCAGGCTGTCGCGACCGAACGGCGCCATGAACCAGGGCAGGCCGGCGGCAGGTACGAAGACCATGTGATCGGTGCCCGTGATCGGCAGACGCAGCGCCGCCATGTCCTCGATCGCCTGGCGATAGCAGCGATAGAACTCCTCGTTGCTGGTGCGGATCTTCAACACCGTATCCTGCCAGTCAGTCTGTCCGTTGGCATGCTGCGCGGCGTGCGCACTGCGCGCGCAGTCCTGCGGGCCATGGAAATGGCGGTTGCCGTCGATCAGGTCGTAGATGAGGCAGCAATGCCAGGTCTGTCCGGGATCAATCTTCACGTCGAAGCTCAGCCTGCCGTTGGCGTAAGTTGCGCGCCGGTCCTCGTGGCGCGTGCCGATATGCACCGCGCGCAGGAAATCGTGGTTGCTGTAGGTGGTGCTCAGCTTCTGATGCGCGTCCGACCAGTCGGTGGCGATGCGGCCGCGGCGGACGATGCGGCCAGATTTCACCTCGAACACATCAGCGAAGTCGGATCGGATGGCGATCTCCAGGTTGAAGCGGACGCGTTTGGGCCCGTGGTTGGTGATGTCGAGGTCCTCATGCATTCCACCTGCGAGTTGCCGGCCGAGGACGAATCCCAGGCTGCGCGCCGGCACCGTGCCGTCTTCGCTGAGGAAGCTGCTGTTGGTCAGAAAGATGCGTGCGGTGTCGTAAGTGACCGCGCCACCGTTCAACAGGTCCCAGGCCGCGCCGTTGGCATAGACCGCCCACGCGCTGATCACCCTGGTGTCGAAGAAATACATCCCTTTATCGGAGGGCCAGTCCACCTGTCCGTCGGGGTTGGTGACCAGCACTGTCTGCGCCTGGTGGATGGCGATCTGCGGTGGTCCGACCTCGACTTTAAAGGGCATGGCTGGCTCCTGGCGGTACGTGTCCGATTATGCGCGAATTCGACGAAGGCCAGCAGGGCTAGGATTGCCATTGCGAATGACGGCGAATGTGTATAGAATGCCTTCTGAATACACATGGAGCCGGCCATGCGGACGAACATAGAGATCGACGACGAATTGTTGAAGGAAGCGATGGCGGCCACTGGTCAGACCACCAAGCGGGCAACTGTGGAGCAGGCGTTGCGCCGGGTTGTCCGCCTGCATCGGCAGAAGTTGGCGCTGGAGGATCTGAAAGGTATCGGCTGGGAAGGCGATCTGGATGCGATGCGCGAGGGTTGGACCCGCTGACCAGCCTGTCAGTCGCTAGGGTGACCGTCGTCGACAGCTCCGTCTGGATCGCACATTTCCGAGGCGTCGACACCGCGCCAGTGCGGAAACTTGCGTCGCTGGACCTCGACGTTGGCCTTCTGGTGGGTGATCTGGTTTTGTTGGAGGTCTTGCAGGGAGCGCGAGACGCCACAGACGCCCGTCGCATGCACGATGATCTCTGCCAATTTGAAATGGTGCAGATGCTGAGCGCGGTGCTCGCCATTAAGGCGGCCGCGAATTATCGCTTGTTGCGCAGCCTCGGCATCACGATCCGCAAGACGCCCGATCTGATCATCGGCACCTATTGCATCGAGCACCACCATTCCCTGCTGCACGACGACCGCGAGTTCGAGCCGATGCGCATCCACCTCGGCCTGCAGGTGCACTGAGCAGCGCCCGGCCGCAACGGTCGCCCGCCGCGGCCGGGGTTGGGGAAAACTACTTCGCGGTCACCGCCCATTCGTGGTTGTGCACCAGCCCGTCGTCCTCGCCGCGATGCACATCCACCGCCGGCGCCCCATCGTGGAACTGCGCCGCCTCGGTGCTGCCGGACAGCGCCGTCGTGGACGACTGCCCACCCGACACCGCTGTTGCCACCGCATCGAAATACCCCACGCCGACTTCGCGCTGGTGACGTGTCGCGGTGTAGCCCGCGGGCTCGGCCGCGAACTCGGCCTGCTGCAGCTCCGAGTAGGCCGCCATGCCGCGCTCCCGATAGCCACGCGCCAGGTTGAACATCGACAGGTTGAGGCTGTGGAACCCGGCCAGCGTGACGAATTGGAACTTGTAGCCCATGCGGCCGATGTCTTGCTGGAAGTTGGCGATCCGATCCGGCGACAGCTTCTTGAGCCAGTTGAAGCTCGGCGAGCAATTGTAGGCCAGCATCTTGCCCGGGAATTGCCGGTGGATCGCATCGGCGAAGCGCTCGGCTTCCTCCAGGTCGGGCTCGCTGGTCTCCCACCACAGCAGGTCAGCATAGGGCGCAAACGCCAGGCCGCGCGCGATCGCATAGTCCACGCCCATTCCGGGCTTGATACGGCAGAAACCCTCCGGCGTGCGTTCGCCGGAAATGAACCGGCGGTCGCGCTCATCAACGTCGCTGGTGAGCAACTGCGCCGAGTGCGCGTCGGTGCGGCACAGCAGCACGGTCTGCACGCCCTCGGTGTCGGCGGCCAGCCGCGCGGCGTTCAGCGTGCGGATGTGCTGCGCGATCGGCACCAGCACCTTGCCGCCGAGATGCCCGCACTTCTTTTCCGACGCGAGTTGATCCTCGAAATGCACGCCCGCGGCGCCAGCGGCGATCATCGCCTTCATCAGTTCGAACGCGTTCAATGCACCGCCGAAACCGGCCTCGGCATCGGCCACGATCGGCGCCATCCAGTATGTGCCGTCGCCGCCCTCGGCGTGGCCGATCTGGTCGGCGCGGCGCAGCGCCGCGTTGATCCGCTGCACCACGTTGGGCACCGAATCCACCGGATACAGCGACTGGTCCGGATACATCTGACCCGCGGTGTTGGCGTCCGCCGCGACCTGCCAGCCGGACAGGTATATCGCCTGCAAGCCCGCCTTGACCTGCTGCACCGCCTGATTCCCGGTGAGCGCGCCCAGCGTCGGCACAAAGGGCTGCGTCTTTAGCAGGTGCCATAGCCGCGCCGCCCCCATCTCTGCGAGCGTGTGGCGGACGCGGAAGCTGCCGGACAGGCGCGCGACATCGTCTGGCGTGTAGTCGCGGCGGATACCCTCGAAACGCTGCGGATCGACGCCGGGGCCGCCGGAACCGTCGGGGGCGTGAAGCGGGCTGGCATTGGGACGCATCGGACTTCTCCTGGCTAAGGCTTGCTGTGCGTGAATAATTGACATTGCAGGTGCGAAGGTCACCCGAAATCTGGCAGAATGCCGCGCAATCCAGTCGCTGTCTTGACCGCCGCGACCTAGAATTTGTAAAAGGTGTAAAGTATGGCTCGCGCTCTGATCGGCCGCACGGTGCGGCGATTGCGCTCCGAGCAGCGCATGTCGCAGCAGGCGCTGGCGGTCCGGCTCGGTATTTCGGCCAGCTATCTCAACCTGATCGAACACGACCAGCGCGCGGTGACCGCCTCGCTGCTGATCAAGCTCGGCGAGACGCTGCGCGTCGATCTGGCGACGCTGTCCGGCAGCGGCGAACGCCAACTCGAGGTCAGCCTGCGCGAGGCGTTCGCCGACCCGCTGCTGTCAGCCGATGCGGTGCCCGAGGCGGAAGTCGCCGAGCTTGCGGCGACCGCACCGAACGCGGCGCGGGCTGTGCTGGCGCTGTATCGTGCCTGGCGCGTGGCGCGTGAGGATGCCGGCGGCATCGCCCTGCCCTCGGGCCGGCGCGTGCTGCTGCCAAACGAGGAGGCCCGCGATTTCTTCGATGACCGCGCCAACCATTTTCCGACGCTGGAGACGGCAGCCGAGATGATCGCGGGCGAACTGCGCGCGGCGCCGGCCGAGATGAACCACGCCATTGCCGAGCGACTGCGCCGCGAGCACGGGCTCACGGTGACGGTCCAGAAGCTGGAAGGGGCGCTGCGCCGCTTCGACCCCGCGACGGGCCGGCTCGCATTGTCGGAAACGCTGGCGCGCGAGAGCCGCGGCTTCCACATGGCTTTTCAGCTGGCGTTGCTGGAGGCACGCGATGTTGCCGAGACGATCGTGGCCGATGCCGCACCGTCCTCGCCGGAAGCCGGGATGCTGATCCGGGTCGGATTGCTCAACTACGTCGCGGGTGCGCTGCTAATGCCGTATGCCGCGTTTGCCGATGCGGCGCGCACGTTGCGGCACGACATGGAGGCGCTGGCGGCGCGCTTCGGCGTGTCGTTCGAACAGGCCTGCCATCGTTTGTCCACCTTGCAGCGGCGGGCCGCGCGCGGCGTGCCTTTCTTCTTCCTGCGCGTCGATCCAGCGGGTAATGTATCGAAACGCTTCTCGGCCGCGGGGTTTCCGTTCGCCCGCTATGGCGGGTCGTGTCCGCGCTGGGTGGTCCACACCGCATTCGCCCAGCCCGGCGAGGTGCAGGTGCAGGTCGCCGAATTGCCCGACGGCGCGGCGTATCTGTGCTTTGCGCGCACGGTGACGCGGCCGTCGCGGGGCTGGGGCGATCCGCGTCCGGTGCATGTCGTGGCGATGGGCTGCAGCCTGGCGCACGCTGAGGAGGTCGCCTACGCGGACGGGATCGATGTGGAACACGCGAAGGTGGGGATCGGGTTGTCATGCCGGCTATGCGACCGGCCCGACTGCCGCAGCCGTGCATTTCCGCCTTTGGAACACCGGCTGGCTCTGGACACAAATTCCGCCGGAGTGACGCCCTACCGGTTCGAAGCGCAGAGGGGCTGATATGCCGAGCCTGACCGACGCGCTGGCGCATTGGCACGAATTCTACACACTGCTCGGCACGGCCTCGGCGACCATGATCGGTCTGCTGTTCGTTGCCGCGACCGTTGGCTCCGGCGTGTTCACCGCCGAGCGCCGTGCGCCGCTGCGCGTCTTTCTGTCCGCCAGTGTCGTCCATTTCAGCGGCGTCCTGGCAGCGTCGCTGATCGTCCTGGCGCCGGTGCGGAACTGGGTGCTCTTCGGTGTGCTGATCCTGGGTTGCGGGATGTTCGGCCTGGGCTATTCCTGTCAGACATGGCGCGACACGGTGCGCGACGGCCTGAGCAAATCGATCGATCTTGACGACAAGGTTTGGTACGCCGCGCTGCCGCTCGTCGGCTACCTGCTTGAGACTGCGGCGGGCATAGCGCTCGCATTGCAGTCGGACATGGGAGTTGCGGCGCTCGCGCTGTCGATGGGGATGCTGCTGATGGTCGGCATCCACAACGCGTGGGACATCACGGTGTGGAGCATCACGCGGCGGCGTGAGTGACCCCGGTCGTGCTGCCACCCGGACCGGCTTGCCGAGCGTACCGGCGATCTATCGAACGATCTATCGAAAGTCGGGCTGAAACGTCTCACGCAGCCAGGCGCAGGAACTCATTCATCGCGTCGCCTGCCTTGTCCACCAGCCCGACCCAGAAGAAGAAGCCGTGGTTCATGCCTGGCCAGCGCGACGTGACCGCAGCAGTCCCCGCGCCGCGCAGTTTCTCCGCGAACTGCTCACCCTCATCGCGCAGCGGATCGAATTCTGCGGTGACCACCAATGCAGGCGGCAGATTACTGAAATCGCGGGCCCTCAGCGGCGAGGCATAGGGATGCCCGGCGTCGGCTGGATCGCTCAGATAGTGGTTCCAGAACCAGACCATGGTGTCGCGCGTCAACCCATAGCCTTCGGCATTCTCCCGGTACGATGGCGTTCCCGGCGAATGGTAGTCGGTGACTGGATAGATCAGGAGTTGCCCGCACAAGGATGGACCGGCTTCGTCGCGGATGCGCAGCGCGGCCGCCGCCGCGAGGTTGCCGCCGGCGCTGTCGCCCCCCACAGCCAACCGCTTGCCATCCGCTTCGAGTTCGGCCGCATGCCCGGCAATCCAGCCGGTCGCGAACACGCAGTCGTCCAGGCCCGCGGGGAATTTATGTTCGGGCGCCAGGCGGTAATCGACCGAGACCACGATGCATCCGACGCCCGCGCACAGGTTGCGACACATCCCGTCATGCGTGTTCAGACTGCACAGCATGAAGCCGCTGCCGTGAAAGAAAGCCAAGACAGGAAACGGCCCCTGCCCGTCCGGTCGGTAGATGCGGAGCGTCAGATCGCCGCCCGGCCCCGGGATGATCCGTTCCGTCACCGCGCCGACTTCGGTGGGCGGTGCCATAAGCGCGATGCGCGCCTCATACTGGGCGCGCGCTTCGGCGACCGAGAGCGTGTTGGTCGCCGGAACGCCGGTTCCCATATCGAGCAAAGTCCGGATTTGCGGGTCAACAGGCATGTTCACTGTCCGGTTCGCGGGGCTATGGCCATGGTTGCCATCGGGAAATGCGTGATCGGCCCGGTGAAGGGCGGAAACCGGCCGAACGACGCACGCATGTCGTGACGCACCGGTGAGTTCAAAGCCGACGTGAGTGCCGCTGCACTGTCGAACACGACCTTGTTGCGCTGCATATGCCGAACACGGGGCCAAGGCACCGATCCGCACCAATCGATGCAAGTGTAGATCTCGATCTGCCGGATACCCGGAAAGCGCGCCATGATCGGCGGATGATCGGCGATGTAGTGGGCGAGCCAGGCGTCCAGATCGTCTGCCTCGCCCTCATAGGCGACGAGATAGGTGCAGGGATGTTCCCCGGCTGCCATACGGAACGTGGGGTCGGGTACACCGAAACGGCGGACCAGCATCGCCTGCTGGGTCACGCCGGCGTCGCGCAACGACGCCAGCGCGCCTTGTGCCGCGAGCCCATGCAGATGACCGCCGTCGGAGACCGCTGCTTCGAGCGACGCGATGTCATCGAAATAAAGCTGCATGGCAAGCTGAGGCGGGGGTCCGTCGTCCAGATATGGATCGCTGGTGCGGGACGGCGTGTAAATCAGCGCCTGCCGCAGGTCCGGCGTGACGGCCAGGAAATCGGCGAGCCATGCCAGCTCCGCCTGGCTCGCGCGTGACTGCGGGTCGACCGGATCGCGATACTGCGCAAACCAGCAGAACATCATGTGCGGAACAACGCCGCGACCGCCGCGGGTGCGTAACCGGGCGCCACCCGCACATCGACCACGGCAACGGCACCGCCGTCCACCGCCTCGATCGCGTTGCGGAACGTCGCCGCCAGATCGGCCTCGTCCGTGATCGGGCCGAAGCCTTGCGCACCCTGTGACTGGGCAAGTCGGGAAATATCGATTTCGGGGTCGGCGATCCGCTGGCCGATCCAGCGATTTTCGACCGGCCGGTTGCGCATCCGCGCCACCCGCTCCTGATGCAGTTCGTCGTTGAAGAAGGAGCGATTGTTGGCGACCACCAGAAGCAGCGGAATGTTGTAGTGCACGGCCGTCCAGATCGCGGTGGCGCCCATCAGAAAATCGCCGTCGCCACAGACGGCAACCGGAAGCCGGCCACTGCCGCGCAGCGCCAGTGCGGCGCCGACCGCTATGCCCGGTCCGGCGCCGATCCCACCGCCTCCGGCCGAACCGATGTAGTCCAACGGATGGTGAAACGGCCAGAATGCCGCGTTCCACGAGAGCGATAGATGCAGCAGCGACGTGGGGCGCGCGCCAACCGCCTGACGCAACCCGTAGGTCAACCGGGCAGGGCTGATGGCGCCCGCATCGATCGCTGGCTCCGGCACGGCGGATCGTGTCCCGACATCACCCTCGGTCTGCCGCGGCAGGTGATCGAGCATGGCCGCGATCATGGGATCGCCGCCTGCCGCAATGAACAGATCAGCGGGAGCCAGTGCTTGATGGTCCATGCTCCAGCCATTGTGGAGCTGATGATCCAGCGTCACGTTGATCACCTTCGCGGCCGGCGAGACCGTACCGCACGCGGCTTTCAGCGCCCCCGCCAGATCGACCCAGTCCAGGCTCAGGATCACATCAGCGGACGCGATTGCCTGAGCGGCCTCCTGGTCCGGAAATGTTGCCGGGGCACCGGCGTGCAATCGATGGTCGGTAGGGAATACCGCGCCGCATTTAAGGTCGGTCACGACCCGCGCCCGCAAAGTTTCGGCCAGTCGGACGCGATTGGCCCATGCCTGCTCGCCGCGCGAGCCACGACCCATCAGGACGACCGGCTGGTTCGCCCCCCGCAACATCGCCACCGCCTGCACCACTGCCTCCTGTGGAGCGTCGGACGCTACATCCGGCACGAACCGGGAAGCATCGATCGGCGGCAGCGGGTCCGCCAGCGGCGCCTCCTGCATGCCGGCATCGAGATTGACATAGACCGGACCCATCGGCGCCGAACGCGCCAGCCAGCAGGCGCGCAGCACAGCCTCGCGCGCGGCCTCGGCTGATGCCGGCTGATCATCCCATTTGGTATAGGCGCGGATCAGCGCGCCCTGATCACGGGCAGTGTGGATCCAATCGATCCAGGGGCGGCGCTTCGGCGCATCCACCGGCCCGGTCGCGCCGAGCACGAGCACCGGGATCCGATCGCACCAGGCGTTGAAGATCGCCATTGTCGCGTGCATGAGCCCCACATTGGAATGGACCGCGGCCGCCATCGGCCGTCCGGTCACCTTCGCGTAGCCGTGCGCGATCGCCACCGCATGCTCTTCGTGCAGGCACAGCAGCATCTGCGGCTGCACGTTGCCGAGATGGTTCACCAGGCTGTCGTGAAGGCCGCGATAGCTGGCACCCGGATTGAGTGCGATGAACGGGATCTCCAGCGCGCGCAACGTCTCCGCCACAACGTCGCTGCCGAACAGCGCGTTGCCGGACGGCAATGGCAAAGGCTGTTCGATGGCCGCCCCGGAACGATCGGTAAGGCGGTTTTGTTGGTCAGACATGCCCGGACTCCTCGGGACGGTTCACCACGGAAAGAATGCCTCGAAATCGAGCACCATCGGCGTCCGGAATGGCTTGCCAAGGGAACTCGCAGGAATGTTATGAGCCGGAGTTAATGTGGCCCTCACCAGATTGTCCATATAGGCCATTATCGGCTGCACATCGGCAAAGGAACGGCCCAATGCCCTTCGATGCAATGGTTGCTGTAACGCGGCAGAGGTCAATTTCCGAGACACTCGAGCACCAGGACATTACACCGGTTGCCTGGGACCTGCTCGCGGCACACAAGCAGGCTCAGCTGGAAAAATTTGGGCCGAGTTTCTGGTATCGGCACCAGGCGGCACTTTCGATGGCGCTTGTCGTTGCCAGTCCCGCCGTGGGCGCCCTTGCAGGTGCGATCCAGGGTTTCACCGCGCACTCGAGCGCCCTGACGATCGGCAGCAGCTTTGCTTGGATGTGTCTGGTTGCGGTGGTTACCGGCACGGGATTGATCCGGCTGCGCGCTGGTTCGCATTGGCGGGAACGCTGGATCGCCGCCGGTCTGCTCGGCGATCTCGGTGTTCCCGACCCCATTGCCGCCGTGGCCCGCACGTTGCGGCGTGACCTGCCGGGAGCGACGCTGATCCTGGGCGAGTTGATGCGTGAGGAAGTCGTCCTCGATCCCTACCTTCTGCTCAAGTACGGCGACGAATGCGTCTGTCTCGGCATCTGGGAAGACGGGCAGGTCATCGCCTGTGCGGAATGATCCGGCGAAGAACAGTAAAGGATAAGTTGGGCCGCATAGCCCAGGTTTGAGCTTCGACAGTTCTGTCCTTCGGAACCCGGTCGGACTAGGCAATAAGTTCGCGCAGTGATGATGACATATCTCGCAGCCTGGCCGGTGCGACCTGCTTTCGCTTGGCAATCATTGTTCGTCCGGCCATGAACTCGGCGGGCGCATTGACCGCCTCGACCGCCTGCACGACGCCGTTGGCGGCAAGATGGAAGATGGCGAACGATCCGGTCGCGGGATCCCCGCGGACGGCGCTTTCGGACACGTCGAACAGCAGGCCGGCGATCTGTAGCCGGACCTCGGTACTGGTCGGACCAGAACCAGGGAACCTCGGGCGCCGGCGGTGTTCGACCGCATAATGAGGCGGATGCCTGCTTCGCCTGCTCAAGCGCATTTGGCACGCTCTCGAGGCGCCCGGTTCGTTGATACAGCGGCAGCGAACGACGTGTGCAGTCGCCGATGGCCTGAATCATCGGGTCGGAGGTTCGGGCCGCGGCATCGACCACGATCCCATCGGCGCACGTCAGCCCGGCCGAGCGGGCAAGCGCATCGTTCGGCGTTGCCCCGATTGCGACGAGCACCGCGTCGCAGGCGATCTGCCTGCCGCCAGCGAGGCGGACGCCGGTGGCGCGGCCGCCGGTCCCTTCGAATGCCTCGACCGCCGCATCGAGGATGATGCGAACGCCACCCGCTTCATGGCGTCGCTGAAAGAAATCCGAGAGCCGCTGGGAGGCCACCCGCGCCAGCACGCGTGACTCCCGCTCGATCACGGTGACATCGGCGCCGATGGCGCGAGCGGACGCGGCGGCCTCCAGTCCGATGTAGCCGGCACCGATGATCGTAAGTCGGAGGCCCGGCCGTAGCGTCGCCTTGAGTTCGATCGGCGTCGGCCATCGTGCGCAGCTCGAAAACCCCGACGAGGTCCCGCCCCGGCACCGACAGCATCCTCGCCTGCGCACCGAGTGCGAGGATCAGATGATCGTATGCAATGCTCTCGCCTGTATCGAGGCTCAGCGACCGGTTCGCGCGGTCGATATCCGTCACCAGCGATGACAAGCGCAGGGTTATGGCGTTCGCGGCATAGAACGCCGCCGGCCGTAGCAACAGGCTGGCGAGGTCGCTGCCTCCCGCGAGCCATGCCTTCGAAAGGGGTGGGCGCTGATAGGGCGGGATCGGTTCTGCGCCGACCAGGGTGATCGGTCCCTTCCAGCCGTACTGTCGCAACACCGCGGCGGCAGAGCCGCCGGCATGCCCGGCGCCCACGATCAAGGCGTGCGCGAAAACCTCATGCATGCCGGCAGGCTAGAGCAAATCCAGCATGACTGGAACTTCGTCGGAATCATGAGTGTCGCTCCGGCCTGCCGTCCTGCCGAGCGGCGTCGCAATCAACGATCTGTTGCCTGTAGAATGGGTTGAACGCATCGATACCCATCACAACTGCCGCGAGGTTCGACCGGGAGGATTGCCCGGCGGCGGCGCAATTGCGATCCATCAATAGATGGCATCTGAGTTAGTCTGTGCAGTCGGCGATGGGATTGGGGAGCAAACGATGAGAACGGCGGTCGCGAAACTCATGACCATTGGTGTGCTTCTGCTTGGGGGTCAACCGGCTCGGACCGCACCGCCGGAGAATGCCGATCCCGCTCTCGCTCCTTGGTTCAACAGTCTGCGGGCGCCATTCACCAACGCGCTCTGCTGCTCGATCGCCGATTGTCGCCCGACCGATTCCCGTATCAGCGGGGATCACTACGAGGCATTCGTCGGTGGGCAGTGGCGAACCGTACCGGCTGACAAGATCCTGCAGCGATCTGACAACCCGACCGGGCGCGCGGTGGTATGCTGGACTCCAAGCACAGGGATACTGTGCTTTATTCGCGGCCCGGAGAGTTGAGCGACGCGGACGTGGATTACCATGAAGACGCAAAGACCCCCGTACGCATTAGCGTAAGACGGGGGTCATATTGCGAAGAACTCTGTCTTCGCGCCTGGCGCTGAGGGCCAAGGCAATGCGTGGACTATATGATCGGCTGCCGATGCCACGTCAGTCGGCAACTCGGTACTTGCCCGGTGGAGTCATGCTCTTTATGCACCCTCCTGTCGTTGAGGACACCAGACACCATGCGCCAGCAGCCGGGAAATGTCAAGATAATGACAGCAGGTTCCGCATTGTCGCATCGCTGACTTTCAAGTCGAACCGGCCAGCGACCGCACAACATCCGCACGGCTGACAATCCCGATCACCTTGCCCGCGGCCAGGATCGGCACGCGCTTGATGCGGTGCCTGCTCATCAGGTCGGCAATCTCCGAAAGGCTCGTCTTTTCAGTCGCCGTCACGACATCCCGCGTCATGAGGTCCTGCGCCTTGCGTCGGTCCAGCCGAACGTAGTCGAGGAAGTCCGGCGCGAGGTCGGTGCCTTCCGCCAGCAAGCCAAGCCACCAGGCGCGGCGCATTTCGTTGGCGGCGCCGAACGGGCGCATGAGATCACCCTCGCTCAGCATGCCGAGCAAGGCGCCATCCTTGTCACAGACCGGCACCGCGCTGATGTCGTGCCTGGCAAGCACGTCCGCGACCTCGGCGACCGTCGAGTTCGGCCCGACCGTGATAATGTCGCGGGTCATGACGGTGGCAGCATCGACCGACATGTTCGTCTCTCCTCGATTGCTGGCCGGCAAGAGACACCGCGGCAAGGGACGAGGCAATGACCCAGATCAATCAATCTCCGGTACGGGGCGCAGCCAAAGCCACGCCGCAAACGCTGCTGGCAGATTGATCAGCGCGGTCAGCATCAGGATATGCGGCGCGGCAACGCCGGCCGCGGCCAGCGCGGCTGCGACCACGGCTCCGGCGACCATGAAGGCGGCATTGAGCACGTTGTTGGCCGCCACCGTGCGCGCCCGCCAGTCCGGTCGGGCGCGACGCTGGATCTCGGCATACAGCGGCACCGAAAAAAAACCGCCGCAGGCCGACAGCAGGACAAGATCGAGCAGGATTCGCCACCCCGTCGGCGAGGCAACAACGGCGGAGACGGACACCAGGCCCTGCGCATTCGAGCAGGTCGCGGCAAAGTCCCAGGTGAACAGTGAAATCCCCAGCAACGCCACGACGGCGAGACGCGGCGAGGCCCGGTTCCGCAGCAGCGCGACGCACAGCAGCGAACCCGCTCCGATGCCGAGCGAGAACATGGTGAGGAACAGGCTGACCACTTCGCCCTCGGCCCCGAGCGTTACCTTCGCCACGACCGGAAACTGGGCGATCAGGGTGGCGCCCAGGGTCCAGAACCAGCTGATGCCGAGGATCGGGGGCCAGACCGCACGGTTTTCCAGAGCCTGGCGAACCACGGCGTTCGTGGCGCGAAGGATGCGCCAATCGACCGCCCTGATGACCCCGCGCGGCGGGGCCAAGGGGATCGGCAAGGCGGCCAGCAGCCCAAGGGCCGCGACGCCCAGTCCGACCGACGAGATGATCGCCGCTCCGTTACGGTTCAGCACAAGCCAGCCGCCGGCCATCGTGCCGGTGAGAATGGCGAGGAACGTCGTGGCTTCGATCAGGCCATTGCCCGCGAGCAGTTCGTTCGGCCGCAGATGGTCGGGCAGGATGCCGTATTTAAGCGGACCGAAGAAGCTCGCCTGCACGCCAAGCGCCACGAGGACCAGCAGAAGGATCGGCACGCTGTCGAGCAGGAAACCGAGTGCCGCGACTCCCATCAATACCAACTCGGCCCATTTCAGCAGCCGGATCAGCCGTGACTTGTCGTTGCTGTCGGCAAGCTGTCCGGCCGTGGCGGAAAACAGAACGTAGGGGAACACGAACAGACCCGCGGCCAACGCCACCAGGATAGGTCCCGCCGCGCCGGCCTTGAAGAGAGCGAGCACCACCAGTGCATTGCGCACCAGGTTGTCGTTCAGCGCACCGCATCCCTGAGCGACACAGAGCGGCAGGAACCGCCGCGTGCCCAGCAGGCTGAGGATGCCCGTCGAGCGGGCTGTAGTCGGCTTGCTGCGCCAGGGCGCAGTCAGGTTTGCCAGTCTAGTCCTCGCCCGACACGTGCTGTTCGATCGTCATCACATCGCCGCCCAGCGTCGTGCGCCGGACATCCCGGACCTCGTTGCGGTCGAAGCGGCGCGCGCGATGCATCGTCGTGCGGTTGTCCCAGATGACCAGATCGTATGGCCGCCATTCGTGCGAATAGACGAACTCCCGCTGTGTCGCAAACTCCGTGAGATCGCGTAGGAACATGCGCGCCTCCGGGATCGTCCATCCCTCGATGGCGCCGGCGTGCGAGGACAGGAACAGCGATTTGCGCCCGGTCACCGGATGCGTGCGCACCAGGCGCTGGCGCACCGGTTTGAACGCCGCACGCTCGTCCTCGGTCAGGTCGGTGAAGCCGATCGCCTCGCGCGAATAGATCAGCGAATGTTCGCAGACGAGGTCCTCGATCTCGGCCTTGGTGCGCGCGTCGAGCGCATCGTAGGCGGCGCGCATGTCGGCAAATTCGGTGTTGGCGCCCCACGACGGCACGATGCGCCCCGACAGCAGCGAATACTTCGCCGGGATCGGCCGGAATGAGCTGTCCGAGTGCCACAGCCTGTCGCCCAGCTTGAAGAACCAGACGCGGTCCTCGGCCGACATGATCCTGCCGTTTCTGTCGAGGTTGGAGAAATCCGCCATGCCGGCGCCCAGCCTTGAATCGGTGCGCTTGCGAATGTGCCCGCCCGATCCGTAGTTCTCCAGATCGCCAAAGTGCAGGGTAAATGCCAGCTGCTGCTCGTCGGTGATGTTCTGATCGCGGAACACCAGCACGGCGTACCTGTCCATGGCGGCATCGACCGCGGCGGTCTCCTCACGGCTGAGCGGCTCGCTGCAATCTATGCCCGAGACCTCGCCCGCGAAGGCCGGATGCAGTTGGCGGAACGATTCCGACATCTCAGTTGTTTCCTTCTGGCAGAGCCTGGTCGGCATGCCTTGGTGCGTTGGCCGCGGCATCCTTGCCGATGCCCGGCAGATCCAACCGCGCCGCATGATGGCACGCAACCAGCCGTCCGGGCAGATCCTCGGCGATCGAGGGCGATTCGGTCACGCAGCGTGTCCCGTCGCTATGCGGGCAGCGTGGATGAAACGGACAGCCGCTCGGCAGATTGGCCGGATCCGGCACCTCCCCGCCCAGGACGATCCGCTTGCGGCGCATGCGCTCGTCCGGATCGAAGACCGGCGCGGCAGACAGGAGCGCCGCCGTGTAGGGATGCCGCGGCGCAGCAAAGACCTCGCCCGTGGGTCCCTGCTCGACGATGCGCCCGGCATACATCACCGCGACACGGTCGCAGATGTGACGGACCACGCTGAGATCGTGCGCGATGAAGATATAGGTGAGGTTCAGCTCATCCTGCAGATCGCGAAGCAGGTTCAGGATCTGCGCCTGCACGGACACATCCAGCGCTGACACCGCTTCATCGCAGATCACCACCCGCGGGTTGAGCGACAATGCGCGGGCAATTCCGATGCGCTGTCGCTCGCCGCCGCTGAACGCATGCGGGTAGCGCCGCATATGCTCCGGGCGGAGACCGACACGGCGCACCAGACCGGCCACCCTATCCTCCAGTTCATGGCCCCTGGCGACCCGGTTCACCTTCAGCGGCTCACCGATGATGTCGGCAACCGTCATCCGCGGATCGAGCGACGAATAGGGATCCTGGAAGATCATGCGGACCTGCCGCCGATAGGCGCGCAGCCCCGTCTTCGGCAAGCGCGCAATGTCGATCGTGCTGCTGTCCTCACGCCGATACAGGATGCTGCCCGTGGTCGGGTCCAGCGTGCGGATGATGCATCGCCCGGTCGTCGTCTTGCCGCACCCGCTCTCGCCGACCAGCCCCAGCGTTTCGCCAGGCCATACCTTCAGCGCCAGCCCGTTGACGGCGCGGATGCTACCGACCCGACGGCGCAACAAACCCCGTCGCCGCGCAAAGTGCATCGAAAGATCGTCGATCTCCAGCAGCGGCGCGACTATTTCCCTTCCCCGCTCGTGGGGGCTTGAGCCGCGAAGCAAATCTGGCAAGGAGAGCGCGCCGCGAAGTTTCGTATCGGTGCGTTCCGTGCGGACCTCGTCGGCGATCCAGCAACGCGCGGCGTGCCCGGCTCCGAGCATCACCAGCGGCGGATCGACACGATCGCAGGTGCCGGCGATCGCGTCCTCGCATCGATTGTGGAACGGACAGCCATCGGGCCGGTTCAGCGGATCGGGAACGCCGCCAGCAATCACGCGCAACCTGCGTCCGGGCGTGTCATCATGCCGCGGGTTCGAACGCAGCAGCGCTCGCGTATAGGGATGGCGCGGATCGTGAAACACCTGCGCCACACTGCCGCGTTCGACGATGGTGCCGAGATACATCACCACCACTTCGTCCGCCATCTCGGCAACCACGCCGAGATCATGCGTGATGAACAGCATGCTCATCCCGAACTCGCCGCGCAGCTCGCGCATCAGGTCGAGAATCTGCGCCTGCGTCGTGACATCGAGCGCGGTCGTTGGTTCATCGGCAATCAGCAGCCCGGGCCCGCAGACCAGCGCCATGGCGATCATCGCGCGCTGACGCATGCCTCCCGGAGAGCTGGAAGCCGTACGCGTCGAGCCGCTCAGCCGGGCGCGGCAGCCCCACGCGGCGCAGCATCTCGACGGAACGCTCGCGCGCCTCCGCGCGGCCGACGCGTTCGTGCAGCCGGATCGCCTCCAGCATCTGGTTGCCGATCGTGTGGACCGGCGAAATCGCGGTCATCGGTTCCTGAAAGATCATGCCGATGTCGCGTCCGCGGATCGCACGCATCTCGCGACCGTACGGATCCAGGCTGGCGAGATCGACCAGCGCGCCGTCGGCGCTGCGCAGTCGGATCTCCCCACCGGCCATTCGCAACGGCGGGGGCAACAGACGCATGATCGAGCGCGCCGTCATGCTCTTGCCGCAGCCACTTTCACCCACGATGCACACGGTGCGCCCACGGCCGACATCGAGGTCCACGCCATCGAGGATGCGCAACAGCCCGCCCGGCACCTCGATCTGTGTGCGCAGGCCGCGGACCGTCAGCAGCGTATCATCAGTCGCGACCGTCGCGTCCACGCGTTCAGGCCCTGCCGTACGGATCGGCGGCGTCGCGCAGTCCATCGCCCAGGAAGTTGAACGCGAGCACCGCGACGATGACCGGAACCGCCGGCAGCAGAAGCCATGGCGTTATCGCCACCGCCTCCACATTCATGGCCGCCTGCAGCAGCACGCCCCAGCTGATTGCCGGTGGGCGCAGTCCGAGACCGAGGAAGCTGAGTGCGGTCTCGCTCAGGATCATGACCGGCAGGGTGAGCGTCGTCACGGCAATGATATGGCTGAGGAACGACGGCACCATGTGATGGAAGATGATCCGCAGCCGGCCGCAGCCGTCCAGCTCGGCGGCGGTGATGAAATCCTCCTCGCGAAGCGCCAGAAACCGCCCGCGCACCACCCGCGCGAGCTCGGTCCAGCTCACCAGCGAGATGATGATGGTGATGGCGAAATAGACCTGCGTGACGCTCCAATCGCGCGGCACCGCGGCGGCGAGGCCCATCCACAACGGGATGGTCGGCACCGAGCGCAGCACTTCGATCAAACGCTGGATGACCTCGTCGATCACGCCGCCATACAGCCCGGAAATGCCGCCGAGCAGCACGCCCAGCATCAGGCTCATCGTGACCCCGACAAGCCCGACCGTCAGCGACACCCGCGTGGCAAAGACGATGCGCGACCAAAGATCGCGGCCCTGCACGTCGGTGCCAAATAGGAACAGCGTCTGGCCCGCGTCCGCACCTTCCACGCCGATCAGGTGGCGGTTCGACGGAATGAAGCCGAGCAGGTTATAGGGGTAGCCCCTGGCGAACAGCACGACAGGGATTTTGACCGACGTGTTGGGCGTATAGACAAGCTGGAAATTCGCATTCCGCTTGCGTTCGAGCTTATAGACGAATGGGCGGAATGCACCATCGTCGAACAGATGTACCTGCTGGGGCGGCATCAGCGACAACGCGGCACTCGGCCGGTTCGGGTCCGTGGTGGCGAAGAACTCAGCGAACAGCACCACGGTATAGAACAGCAGCACCAGTACGCCGCAGGCGACCGCCACGCGATGGCGACGAAACCGTCGCCAGGTGAGCCGCCACTGTCCAGCAGCGGCAAGACTGCGCATGCGCGCGGAGACGACAGGTGGCGCAACGGCGGCGTCCGTGACACTCATCGTGACCCGCCGAGGCGGATGCGCGGGTCGATCGCGATCAGCAGCAGATCCGACAGCAATGTGCCGATCACCGTGAGCATGCCAAGCATCAGGACGATAGTGCCGGCGAGAAACAGATCCTGCGCCACCAGCGATTTGTACAGCACCGGTCCGACGGTCGGCAGGCCGAGCACCAGCGATATGATCACACTGCCGGAGACCACATAGGGCAGGCTGTAGCCGATTGTGCTGATGAACGGATTGAGTGCGACGCGTACCGGGTATTTCAGGATCGCGCCCCATAACGGCATGCCGCGGGCAAGTGCGGTCACCAGGTAAGGCTTGCGCAGCTCGTCCAGCAGGTTGGCGCGCATTACGCGCATCACCTGTGCGGTGCTGCCCAGTCCGAGGATCAGGGCAGGCAGCGGCAGATGCCAGGCCAGGTCGCGAACACGGCCCCAACTCCACGGCGCATCGAAATACTCCGGCGAAAACAATCCACCGATGTTGGTACCGAAATACCGGAACCCGACGTACATCAGCACCAGCGCGATCAGAAAGCTCGGCACCGCGAGCCCGATGAAGCCGAGCAGGGTGAACACGTAATCGCCGACCGAGTGCTGGCGCACCGCCGAATAGATGCCGATCGGCAGGGCACAGATCCACGTCGTCAGGATCGCGGCGATGGACACCACCATGGTGAGCAGCAGCCGATCGCCGATCACCGCGTAAACCGAGCGGTGCCATTCCATCGACATGCCGAAATTGCCCTGGACCGCCAGGATCATCCACTTGGCATATTGCACGAGCAACGGTTGATCGAGGCCGTACTGGTGGCGGAGCGCGTCCGCCTCCTCCTGTGTCATCACGCTGCCCGAGGCGCCCATCTGCGCGACATAGCTGGACACATAATCGCCCGGCGGCAGATGAATGATCGCGAACGTAGCGACCGAGATGAACAGACAGGTCAGCACTGCAAGCAGCAGACGTCGGGTGAGATAACCTAACATCGGCTCAGGTCTTGAAATACACGGTCATCACCTTCGACACACTGGGCGTGCGCACGTCGGGGCTGTTGTACTGGCGCGACGGCACATTGCCCATCGTGTTCTTCACCACGCGCACGCCCATGAAGGCCGGAGAAAGGCCCACCGTACCGATCGCATGCACGTTGTCCACCAGCAACGCCCAGATCTCCTTCACCATCGGCACGCGTTCCTCCATCTGCATGCCGAAGGCCCGCTTGAAGTTGTCCATCACCTTCACCATCCACGGGTCCGGCTTCATGCCGCGCTCGCCGTTGGTGCTGTTCCACAGCCCCCATTGCGGTCCAGACAGCGCGCCCGCTGACATCGGCAGCACGGTGGTGGGGAAGCTGAACAGGTGGTCGATGCCGTCGCCGACCCAGGCCATGAGCTGATGCTCATTTCCCTGGATGCGGGTCTCCCCCAGGCTGCGTTCCACTTCGTTGACCTGAAGGTCGATACCGATCGCCTGACAATGCGTGCGGACCAGCTCGAAGATCTGTGTATAGGGCATGCCCGACGCGGCAAAAACCAGCGCTTCGAACGAGAGACGCCCCTTTCCATCAGTGCGCAGCCGGTAGCCGTCGCTGTCCTTTTTGGTCAGGCCGAGCTTGTCCAGCATCGCATTCGCCCTGTCCGGCTCATGCGTCGCCCAGAGAGTACCTGTACTCCGGCCCGGGATTGTATGGATTGTCGTCGGCCGGAACGATGGTCCTCGGCTGACCGATGCCAAGCCAGAAGATCTGGTTCAGTTCCTCGCGATCGATCGCCAGCGAAAGCGCTCGGCGAAAATCGACATTGCCGATCCATTTGGCAATCTCGGGATCCTTGTCGAAGCTGTGGTTGAACGCGATCTGCATATCCGTCCCATAAGTCCCGGGATCCAGATAGACCTTATAGTTGTTGGCCTTCTGGTTCTGCAGCAGCACCGGCAGCTTGGCCAGTTGGATATGGCGCGCCTGCCAGTCATACTGCCCGGCAATCGCGCGCAGATTGACCACCTCCAGGTCCTCGGCCAAAGTGAACTGCATGCTGTCGATATATGGCAACTGGTTGCCGGCGGTATCGACCCAGATGCTGTAGGGGTTGCGCTCCAGCGTGAACACCGGCCGGTTGATCGGAGACTTCGTCACCCAGGGCGTCAGCACCGGCAGATCGGGATTGATCGCCCAGTCGTTCCTGGTAAAGAACATGCGCGTCCAGGTCGGGAAACCCGCATCCTTCGCCTGCTTGTTGAGTGCGTCTTCCGCGACGTATTTGCGGTGGAACTGCTTCATGTAGTGCGCGGGTGCAAACAGCCCGTAACCGAAGCGGCCCTGCATTGCATGTCCGCCAAGCTCATCCGTGCCGGCCAGCAGGTCGGGCAGGATGAAGTTCGGCACCGGAAAGACCAGTTGGATCGTGTAGTCGTCCACCTTCACCACGCGGCCCTGCTGGCCGTTGCTCTGGAAGAAGATCGACTTCACAGCCACGAGCTGCGCATCGTTGTAGATGTCTTCGTACCAAAAGATGAAATCATCGGCGGTGAACGGATGCCCGTCGCTCCACCGCATGCCGCGGCGCAGTTCCACCGTGGTCACATGGCCATCGTCGCTCACACTCCAGCTTTTCGCGACGTTGGGCATTGCCTTGTTGCCGGTCCAGTCCCAGGCGAGCAGCGAGTCCGGCCCGGTCGCGGCCCGCCACGCATTCCACACGTCCCCAGGCCCGGTGAAACCCTGCCGCCACGTGCCGCCATACCTGCCGATCTCGTGCAGTGGCTTGATCACCAGCGGATCGGCGCCGACGCGGTCCTTCACCGCCGGCAGCGCTCCCGCCGCGACACGCGCGGCGAGCATCGGCGCTTCCTGGAACTGCTTCGGCCACAAGGCCGGGTCGAGAACGACTTCGGGACCTTCCAGCGTACCGATCAGATCGCGGGTGATCGCCGTGTCGTCGGAGGCTGCAAGCGCCTCGGCAAGCGGATGCAAAACGCTGCCGAACATTGTGAGCGCGCCGAGCCGTGTGGCTCCCGACAGAATGTTGCGCCGGCCGTATTTCATGTCTTTCACGATCCCAGCTCCCTAACACGCCTCGACGTTCTTGGCGGGCCTGACGCAACCCCGGGATCGATCTTCGCAAGTCGGCGGGGCGTGTCAACGAACTGCCACACGAAGCCTGCCGGTTTGCCTTCCCCGCGTTGCCCGTCCAAGCTGACCGGGGAGGTTGATCGCCTCCGGATCGGAGGTGCACCCATGTTCATCGCGATGAATCGCTTCAAAGTCGAACGCGGAGCGGAAGCGGACTTCGAGAAGGTCTGGACGTCGCGCGACAGTCATTTGTCGGCCGTCCCAGGCTTCGTCGCCTTCCACCTGTTGCACGGTCCCGAGCACGAGGATCACGTGCTTTACGCGTCGCATACGGTATGGCGCAGCAAGGGAGATTTTGAGGCCTGGACGCGATCGGAGGCATTTCGACGCGCCCATCAGGATGCTGGGCAGAACAGGAAACTCTATCTCGGCCATCCGGAATTTGAGGGCTTCGACGTTATCCAGACAATCGAGCCAGGCAGCCACTGACAAGGAGAGCTTCGCATGCGCTTCGATGGCAAGGTTTGCCTGATCACCGGCGCCGGCTCGGGAATCGGCCGCGCGACGGCAATCGGCTTTGCGCAACGTGGCGGCCGGGTCGTGATCTCGGACGTGAACGCCGACAGTGCCCATGAGGTGACTGCCGAAATCGCCGCCTCGGGCGGGTCGGCCACAGCGATGGTCGCCGATATGGCGAACGCCGCCGACATCGATGCCATGGTAGCCCGCACGACCGAGCAGTTCGGCCGACTGGATGTTCTGCACAACAACGCGTTCGGCGTTCCCGCGACGCTGCGGCAGAACCGGCTTGCGCGATCTGCCGAGATCGATCAGGCGGTGTGGGACTACACGATCCAGGTTGGTCTGACAGCGGTGATGCAGGCAACTCGGGCCGCCCTGCCCGTCATGCAGCGCCAGGGCGGCGGCGCCATCGTCAACACCGCGTCGATCTCGGGCCTGCGCGCCGACTACGGCATCGCCGCCTACAACGTGATGAAGGCCGGCGTCGTCAATTTGACACGCGTCGTCGCCGTCGAGTACGCGCAACACGGCATTCGCGTCAACTGCGTCTGCCCCGGCGCGATCGACACGCCGCTGCTGCAACGCTCCTTCAGCATCCCAGGTTTCGCCGACGCAACGCGCGCCGCCATTCCGATGGGTCGCCTTGGGCGTCCGGAGGAGATGGCCAATGTCGTGTTGTTCCTGGCCTCGGATCTGGCTTCCTACGTGACGGGTGCCGCGTTCGTGGCCGATGGCGGCCTGACGGCCCGGACCGGGATACCGACGCGCTTCACCGACTGATAACGATCTGCTTGGTCGTTCGACCACGGGCCGACGCCTACGCCTTTTATATTCGAAGCGTGCAGGCCGCCAATCGCATTTTTATTCCACTTCCGCGAAATTGCCTGCACTTGGACCAGGAGACGCGGTGCTCGACGTTCTGATGCTGGCACTCTTGACAGCGGCCCTCGTGAGTGCGGTCGGCTATGTCCGGGCGTGCGATACCCTGACGCGCCCGATCGCGACCCAATCGGAAAAGCCGCGATGACCTGGCAGGGCGCGCTCCAGATTGCGCTGTTTGGCGTTCTCATCGCAGGGGTGGTGAAACCGCTTGGCGGACATGTTGCACGCAGTCTGGACGGCTGTGGGCGGTTGCAGCGCGCGCTGGCGCCGATCGAGAACGGCCTGTATCGCGTTGCCGGCATCGACCCAACCGAGGAACAGACCTGGGTGACCTACGCCTTCTCGATGCTCTGCTTCAACCTTGTTGGCATCGTCGCACTCTATGCGCTACAGCGCCTGCAGAGCGTTCTACCGCTCAACCCACAGCAATTCGACGCCGTTGCGCCTGACCTGGCGCTGAACACCGCCGTGAGCTTTGCCACCAACACGAGTTGGCAGTCCTATGGCGGCGAATCCACCCTCAGCTACCTCTCGCAGATGGCGGGGATCACCGTTCAGTCGTTCCTCTCCGGTGCGACCGGGATCGCCGTGGCCATCGCGTTGGTGCGTGGGTTCGCGCGCCGCTCGGCGCACACCATCGGCAATTTCTGGGTCGATCTGACGCGGGTCACCCTCTATGTTCTCCTGCCGATCTGCATCGCCGCCGCACTCTTCCTCGTCTGGCAGGGCGTGCCGCAAACGCTCAGCGCATATGTCAGCGCGACCACACTGGAAGGCGCCAACCAGCTATTGGCGCGCGGCCCGGTGGCATCGCAGGTGGCGGTCAAGTTGCTGAGCGGGGATGGCGGCGGCTTCTTCAACGCCAACTCCGCGCATCCGTTCGAAAACCCGACGGCCCTGACCGGGCTCCTCGAAATGTTGTTGATCTTCCTGATCGGCGTCGCTCTGACCAACACGTTCGGTCGCATGGTCGGCGATCAGCGCCAGGGCTGGGCGCTGTTTGCCGCGATGGCCGTGATGTTCGCGGCGGGCCTTGCGGTCATCTACGCCGGCGAGGCCGGGCCCAATCCGGAGCTGTCGTCGTACGGTCTCGATCAGGCGCCTGGCGCCTCGCAGGCCGGTGGCAACATGGAAGGCAAGGAGGTGCGATTCGGCATCGGTCAATCCGCGCTGTTCGCAACGGTAACCACGGCCTCCTCGGATGGCGCGGTCAATGCCATGCATGACAGCTTCATGCCGCTCTCCGGTCTGGTGCTGATGGCCAACATGATGCTGGACGAGGTCATCGTCGGCGGCCCCGGCTCGGGTCTGTTCGGGATATTGCTGTTCGCCATCGTCGCCGTGTTCGCGGCCGGGCTGATGATCGGGCGAACGCCAGAGTATCTCGGCAAGAAGATCGAGAGCAATGAGGTGAAAATGACGATGCTGGCGCTGCTGTGCGTGCCGGCTTTCATCCTGGGCATAAGCGCGGTGGCCGCGGTGCTGCCCGCCGGGGTTGCGGGTTTGAACAATGCCGGTCCGCACGGCTTTTCCGAGATGCTGTATGCCTATACCTCGGGCGCCGCGACCAATGGCAGCGCATTCGCCGGTCTCAGCGCCAACACGCCGTTCTACAATCTGACGCTGGCCGCCGCGATGTTCGCCGGGCGCTTCATCGTCATCATACCGGTGCTGTGCATCGCCGGCACGCTGGCGGCAAAGCGCATCGTGCCGGTATCTGCTGGGACGCTACCGACCTATGGACCACAGTTCATCGGGCTGCTCGTTGGCACGGTCGTGATCGTCGGTGGACTGACCTTCTTCCCCGCGCTCGCTCTTGGGCCGGTCGCGGAACACTTCGCCCTGCAGGCCGGCCTGGCCTACTGATCCGGCAACCTGCGGCGCGGGTCCATATTTCGGTCTGACTTGTTTTGCCGAGACCGATGGAACGACCCGCCATCTGGCATCGCGGTCGATTTTAATCGATGATCTGTGGGAAATTGGCGCACGCTTTGCCGATTCGCTGCCACTGCCTCCTCACACACCGCTCAACCATGCATCGAAGACTACCCCTGCTGTTCCGTGCCATCGTCTATGGGTTGCGCGGCGGCTTCCTGATCCGACCGTTCGCCATTGCTCTGGCACTCGGCGCTGCGGGAGGCGTGCTGTCCTCCCTTGAAGAGCAGGTGCCGATGCTGAGTGCGTGGGTCCCGGTGACGCTGTTCCCCTCGCGACAGGACCCGCAGGTGGCGCAGGTGATCCTCAGCGCCATCGCGACTTCGATCATGACTGTCGTCTCAATCGTGTTCGCCATCCTGCTGATGACACTGACGCTGGCCTCGACGCAGTTTTCGCCACGCATTCTGGTCAGCTTCGTGCGCGATCGCGGAACCCAATGGACGCTGGGTGTGTTCCTGGGCACCTTCTCCTATTGCATGGCCGCACTGCCCGCGGCGCGCTCGCTGCCAGTGGCGTTCATGCCGGTGCTCACCGTCATGGGGGCTATGCTGCTGGCGCTGGTCGCCGTCGGCTGGCTGATCTTCTTCATCCATCACATCTCGCAGGCGATTAGCGTCAATCACATTGTCGATCGCATCGCGAGGGAAACGGAGATTGTAATCGACGAATTGATGCCGCGACCGCGAACACGGTTCGAACCGATGCGTCAGGCGCCCCCGGACGGTACGGACGATATCCCGATACTGAACCAGCAATCAGGCTATATCCGCTTTGTCGATGTCGGTCAGTTGCTGTATCTTGCCAAATCCTGGCGCATTCGCATCCGAGTAGCGCGCGGTGTCGGCCAGTTCCTTCCCGCCGGCGTGCCGCTGGTGCACGTGTCGCGCGAAGACCGCATCAACCCGGTGCGCACTGTCGAACTGCTGGGCGCGTTCGACATCGGGCCGACTCGCACGCTGCAGCAGGACGTGGAGTTCGGCGTTATCCAGATCGTCGATATTGCATTGCGAGCCATGTCGCCTGCGGTGAACGATCCCAGCACCGCGATCACCTGCATCGACCATCTGAGCCGCATCCTGATCCGTTGGCTGGGTCGCGCACCGCCGGCCTCGGTGCTGTTCGATCCGCCGCATGTGCCGCGTGTGCTCGTGCCATGGCTCGGCGTCGATGGCATGTTCGACACGGCGTTCGAACAGATCCGCCACTACGCGGCGAGCGATGCCGCAGTGAGCCTGCGGCTGCTTCGGGCAGTGGGCGATATTGCCGCCGCGCTGGAGCAGGACGATACCCGCGCCAAACTTCTGGAACGTGCGCGTCGGGTGGTTGACGGGTGCGACGAACGGCTTGGCGAGGTCGAAGCAGCGCGAATGCGCCAACGTTTTGCCACGATCGAGCATCGGATCGCACCGGCTTGAACTTTCTTGCGTTGCTCGCTCCTTGGTCGCCTGGGGTGGGTGCCTCCATGTGCCTTGCGTTGGTGCGTCGTGGTGGTGTGGTGCGACCTTGTGGCGGCTGCGCTCCACCGTGGCCGCCTAATCGACATGGATTTTATATGCGACCGCCCGATATCGTGGCGGCATCGCCAATCGATCAAGACCCTTCGCGCACCCTGCGCTGTCGGATGGAGTGGCCCGTGACACAAATCCAGTTCGGCTCCCATGTCGGGCTGTCAGCAAAGGACGAGGTGTTCGTACGCGACAGCTATGAACCTCGTAGCTATCCGACACCGGCCGAATTTGTCGCGGGGGTTGGTCGCGTCCTTGCAGTGTGCTTTGGTCTGGCACTGCTGGCACACGTGATCGTGACGGCAATCGGCGCTCCGTGATAGCCGACGGCTGGCCGCTGGCAAGCCACAATTGATCCAGATCAATGCGGGCACGCGACAGCGACTGGCAAATCACCAGTGAGTCGAGCCGAAAGCGGTGCAGTTGTCACCACCGGCCACCCCCAGATTTATATGGGATTTATATGCCGACCCGTTGCAGGTGCCATCAATTCTATATGGTACGACAGCTAGTTTGTGTGCAACGCAACATGCCCATCGCATGTGGCGACATCCTTGCTGACCCAGGAGCAACCCCATGCTTGACGTCATCTACGTACTGATCGGCGCCGCCTTCCTCGGCGGCTGTGTTCTTTATGCGTTCGGATGCGACCGTTTGTAAGGGTCACCTGCCATGTCAATCGACTACGTGCTGGGCGCGATCGTCACGATCGGCCTGCTGGTCTATCTGGTTTATGCCCTGACCCGTCCAGAGAAGTTCTGAGCAGGGTCACTAGGAGCAACGTGATATGACGTTCAACGGTTGGCTACAGATCGCGCTGTATGCCGTTCTGGTGGTCCTGCTGACCAAGCCCATGGGCGGCTACATGACGCGCGTGTTTGCCGGGGAGCGTACGCTGCTCCGTCCCGTGCTGCGCCCAATAGAGCTCGGCATCTATAAGATGTGCGGCGTTGAGGAGAACGAGGAACAGCATTGGGTGGGTTATGCCATCGCTATGCTGGCTTTCAGCTTCGCCGGCTTCGTCATCATGTACGGCATTCAGCGGTTGCAGAACGTGTTGCCGCTCAATCCGCAGGGTCAGGATGCGGTTTCACCCGATCTGGCGTTCAACACGTCGGTCAGCTTCATGACCAACACCAACTGGCAGTCGTACGTGCCCGAGACGACGATGAGCTATCTCACGCAGATGACCGCGCTCACGGTGCACAACTTCGTCTCGGCCGCCACCGGCATCGCTCTGGCCATCGCGTTGATTCGCGGCTTCGCACGGCGTTCGGCACAGACGATCGGCAGCTTCTGGGTCGATCTGACCCGCTGCGTGCTTTACATCCTCCTGCCGATATCAGTGATTGTCGGCCTGCTGTTCATTTGGCAGGGCACGCCGGAGAACCTGCACGCCTACACCGACATCACAACGCTCGATGGCGGCAAGCAGCTTATCGCCCAGGGTCCTGTGGCCTCGCAAGAGGTCATCAAGATGATGGGCACCAACGGTGGCGGCTTCATGAACGCCAACTCTTCGCATCCGTTCGAGAATCCAAACGCTCTGACCAACCTGATCCAGATGCTGCTGATCTTTTCGATTGGCGCGGGCCTGACCAACGTGTTCGGGCGCATGGTTGGCAGCCAGCGTCAGGGTTGGGCGATTTTCGCGGTGATGGGCGTTCTATTCCTTGCCGGCGTTGTCACGGTTTACAGCGCGGAGGCACCGGGCAACCCGGCGTTCGCCGCGTTCCAGGTTGATCAGACGCCGAGTGCCTTGCAGACCGGAGGCAACATGGAGGGCAAGGAGGTGCGCTTCGGCATCGCCAACTCTTCCCTGTTCACCACCGTCACCACCGATGCGTCCTGCGGTGCGATCAACAACGCGCACGACAGCCTGCTCCCACTCGCCGGCATGGTGCCGATGGTCAACATCATGTTGGGTGAGATCATCTTCGGCGGGGTTGGCTCGGGTCTTTACGGCATGCTGCTGTTCGTCATCGTGGCGATGTTCGTCGCCGGACTGATGGTCGGCCGGACCCCGGAGTATCTCGGCAAGAAACTGGAGGCGAAGGAGGTCAAAATGGCCATGCTCGCCATCCTGATTCTGCCGCTCTCCATCCTTGGCTTCACTGCACTTGCGGTCGTACTTCCCGTCGGCACGGGTGCGATGGCCAATGCCGGTCCGCACGGCTTCTCCGAGGCGCTGTACGCCTACACGTCGGCTACCGGCAACAACGGCAGCGCGTTCGCCGGCCTCTCCGCCAACGTGCCGTTCTGGAACGACACGCTGGGCCTGGCGATGTTCATCGGCCGCTACCTGATGATCGTCCCGATGCTGGCGATCGCCGGCTCGCTGGCGCGCAAGAAGATCGTGCCCGTCTCCGCGGGAACGTTCCCCACCGACAGCCCGCTGTTCGTCGGACTTGTTGTGGGCGTGATCGCGATCACGGGCGGTCTGATCTACTTCCCCGCGGTTTCCCTCGGGCCGGTCGTGGAGCATTTCGCCATGCACGCCGGCACCCTCTTCGATACAGGCAGCTAATCCCATGGAAATCAGAAGCACCAAGATGCGCGGCTCGCAGTCCACGATGCTGGATCCTGCGATCCTCATGCCGGCGATCGGGCAATCGTTCGTCAAGCTCGATCCGCGCATGCTGATCAAGAACCCGGTGATGTTCGTCGTCGAGATCGTCGCGGCGCTGACCACTGTCATCTTCGTCCGCGACCTTGTCGCAGGTGGATCTCCACATCTCGGCTTCACGGTCCAGATCATCATCTGGCTGTGGGTCACCGTCCTGTTCGCCAACTTCGCGGAGGCGGTGGCGGAAGGTCGCGGCAAGGCGCAGGCAGCAACGTTGCGCAAGGCGCGCACCGAGACAACTGCCAAGCGGCTCGCCTCGGTCGATGCCGCCAATTATCAGACGGTGGCCGCACCCCAGCTCAAACAGGGCGACATCGTGCTGGTGGAGGCTGGCGACTTCATCCCGAGCGACGGTGAAGTGATCGAAGGCATCGCCTCGGTGGACGAGTCGGCAATCACCGGCGAATCGGCCCCCGTGATCCGGGAATCCGGCGGTGATCGCTCGGCCGTAACCGGCGGAACGCGCGTGCTGTCGGACTGGATCAAGGTTCGAATCACCGCAGCGCAGGGCTCGACCTTTCTCGATCGCATGATCTCGCTGGTCGAGGGCGCCGAACGGCAGAAGACGCCGAACGAGATCGCGCTGAACATCCTGCTCGCCGGCCTGACGATCATCTTCGTGTTCGCCGTCGCGACCATTCCGAGCTTCGCCACATATGCGGGCGGCACGGTTTCGGTGGTGATCCTGGTCGCGCTGTTCGTGGCACTGATCCCGACCACGATCGGCGCTCTGCTGTCGGCGATCGGCATCGCGGGCATGGACCGGCTGGTGCGCTTCAACGTGCTGGCCATGTCGGGACGAGCGGTGGAGGCCGCCGGCGATGTTGACACGCTGCTGCTCGACAAGACCGGCACGATCACCCTCGGCAACCGCCAGGCGACGGAATTCATGCCGCTGGCGGGCGTGACCGAACAGGAACTGGCGGACGCGGCACAGCTTGCCTCGTTGTCGGACGAAACTCCGGAAGGCCGCTCCATCGTCGTGCTGGCGAAGGAAAAGTATAATATCCGGGGTCGAGAAATGGCCCCGATGGGCGCGCGCTTCATCGCGTTCTCGGCGCAGACGCGATTGTCCGGCATCGACTTCGACGGCTCGGTCATCCGCAAGGGCGCAGTCGATGCCGTTTTGGCGTTCGTCCGCCTCCCCGTTGGCAACGGCCAAGGCGGTGGCGGCGTCGCGGTCGCCACCGCGATCAGGCCGACGGTGTCCGACGCGGCGGTGCGCGAACTGACTGCAAAGTCAGACGTGATCGCCAAGTCCGGCGGCACACCGCTCGGTGTTTGCAAGGATGGTCGTCTGCTCGGCGTGATCCATCTGAAGGACATCGTGAAGGGCGGCATTTCGGAGCGCTTTTCCGAACTGCGTCGCATGGGCATCCGCACGGTCATGATCACCGGCGACAATCCGCTGACCGCCGCGGCGATCGCAGCCGAATTGGGCGTGGACGACTTCCTGGCGCAGGCGACGCCAGAGGCCAAGCTCAAACTGATCCGCGACGAGCAGGCGCAGGGCAAATTGGTGGCGATGTGCGGCGACGGCACCAACGATGCGCCCGCGCTGGCGCAGGCCGATGTCGGCGTGGCGATGAACACCGGCACCATGGCTGCGCGCGAGGCCGGCAATATGGTGGATCTCGACAGCGATCCGACCAAGCTGATCGAGATCGTCGAGATCGGCAAACAGCTCCTGATGACGCGCGGCGCGCTGACCACGTTCTCGATCGCCAACGACGTGGCCAAGTACTTCGCCATGATCCCGGCGATGTTCATCGCCTTCTATCCGCAACTGCAGGCGCTGAACGTTATGCGACTCGGCAACCCGGAAAGCGCCATTCTGTCGGCGATCATCTTCAACGCGCTGATCATCGTGGTGCTGATCCCGCTGGCGCTGAAGGGTGTGGCGTACCGGCCGATCGGAGCGGCGGCAATTCTGCGCCGCAACCTGCTGCTTTATGGCGTGGGCGGCATCATCGTTCCGTTCGTCGGCATCAAGCTGATCGACATGCTCGTAACCTCCATCGGTCTGGCGTGAGAGGACCGCTCCCATGAAACACATTCGCCCCGCGATCGTGATGATCGTCGCCATGACGGTGATCACCGGTCTGATCTATCCGCTGATGATGACCGGCATCGCCCAGGCCGTGTTCCCCTATCAGGCGAACGGCAGCCTGATCGAAAAGGACGGCAAGGTGATCGGCTCGGCGCTGATCGGCCAGGCGTTCACGTCTGACAAGTACTTCCATGGCCGTCCATCGGCGACCACGGAACCGGACCCGAAGGATCCGACCAAGACTGTGCCGACACCCTATGCTGCCGATAACTCCAGCGCCTCCAACCTGGGTCCCACGTCGAAGGCGCTGGTTGACCGCGTGAAGGACGACGCGGCGAAGCTTGCCGCGGAGAACCCCAACACGCCGATCCCGGTCGATCTGGTGACCACGTCGGCCAGTGGGCTCGACCCCGACATAACTCCGGCCGCTGCGCTGTTCCAGGTGCCGCGAGTGGCGAAGGCACGCGGTCTGCCGGACGACAAGGTGCGCCAACTCGTCGAGGATCACGTCGCCGGCCGACTGATCGGTGTCATCGGCGAACCGCACGTCAACGTGCTTCAGCTCAACCTGGCGCTGGATGCGATGCAAGGTTGAGCGGGCCGCACTTCCCTCGTCATGGCCGGGCTTGTCCGGCCATCTGCGTCGCAGCGGATGGCCGGGTCAAGCCCGGCCATGACAGTTGTGTGTTGCTGGCCATGACAGTTAGGCCTTGCCGGTCGGACGGTTAGACGTTGCCGGTTTGGATGGTTTGGCGTTGCCGGTCGGACGGTTAGACGTTGCCGCCAATGATTGTTATGCATTGCCGACCATGCCGGTTGGTTGGGGGAAAGCGGCGCCGGCTTTGGCGAACGAACGGATGGTCCCTTTGGACGATCGAGGCTCACGCGAAGGAAGGCCGTCACCCGATGCGCTGCTGCAGGAGGCGCAGCAAGGCTCGCGCGGACGGCTCAAGATATTCGTCGGTGCGGCGCCAGGTGTTGGCAAGACCTACGAGATGCTCACTGCGGCTCGGGCGCGTCAACAGGAAGGCACCGACGTGGTTGTTGGTGTCGTCGAGACCCATGGGCGCAAGGAAACCGAAGCGCTGCTCGACGGCCTCGAGGTAATTCCACGGCAAGGCGTCGAATACAAAGGACGCGTGCTGCACGAGATGGACCTCGACGCATTGCTGGCACGGCGCCCGCAACTGGCGCTGGTTGATGAGCTGGCGCACACCAACGCGCCGGGCAGCCGGCATCCCAAACGCCATATGGATGTCGACGAGCTGATCTCGGCCGGCATCGACGTCTACACCACGCTCAACGTCCAGCACATCGAAAGCCTGAACGACATCGTCGCGCAGATCACCCGGATCAGGGTGCGCGAAACGGTGCCGGATTCGATCATCGACAAGGCCGACGACATCGAGCTGATCGACCTGACGCCGGACGACCTGATCCAGCGTCTGAAGGACGGCAAGGTCTATGTGCCGCACCAGGCCGAGCGCGCCATCCGTCACTACTTCTCGCCCGGCAACCTGACCGCGTTGCGCGAACTCGCGTTGCGTCGCACGGCCCAGCGTGTCGACGAACAGATGGTCAGCTACATGCAGGCCCATGCTATCGCCGGGCCCTGGGCCGCCGGTGAGCGTGTGCTGGCCTGTGTCGGCGGCGATCCGAGCAGTATCGATGTGGTGCGCCACGCCAAACGGATGGCGGACAGCCTGAAGGCGCCCTGGACCGCGGTCCATGTCGAGACCGGGCGCAATCTCGACATGAGCGAGACCGAACGCGATCGGATCGCCGAGGCATTGCGGCTTGCGGAGCGATTGGGCGCGGAGACCGTCACACTGCCGGGCCATGACGTTGCCGACACGATTGCTGACTATGCGCGCGACAACAACTTCACGCATATCATCATAGTGCAGCCGCCGCGTTCGCGTTGGCTGGAACTGCTGTATGGGCCGCTCGCGCAGGCGCTGATCCGCAAGGCGGGCGGCGCGAGCGTGCATGTGCTCGGCCGCAATCGCGAAGCTGCGGAGCGACAAGCCCAGCAGGGCGTGCGGCAGGAACGAGTGACACGCGCCGGCGATGCCAGGGCGTATCTCGGCAGTCTGACGTTTGTCGCGGCAGCACTTGGCGTCGGGCTCGTGCTGCACCAGGCACTGGGCATCGGCAGCATTGCCCTGACATTCCTGACCGCGGTGCTGGTGTCCGCGGTTGTGTATGGATTGTGGCCGGCGCTGTTCGCATGCCTCGCCAGCGTTCTGGCCTACAATTTCTTCTTCCTGCCGCCGTTTTACACCTTCACCATCGCAGATCCGGAAAACGTCGTTGCGCTGTTCTTCTTCGCCGTCACAGCGGTGATCGCGAGCAACCTCACCGCGCGCGTGCGTGCACAGGCAATCACGGCACGTCAGCGCGCGCGCACGACGGAGGAGCTGTATCAGTTCAGCCGCAAGCTGGCGGGGGCGGCGAATCTCGACGATCTGCTCTGGGCCACCGTGCATCAGATCGCGCTGATGTTGAAGGTGCGTGTCGTCATCCTGTTGCCCGAGGACGGCAAGGTGGCGGTCCGTGCAGGGTTTCCACCAGAGGACAGCCTGGATGCGGCCGATCTGGCCGCGGCGATATGGTCGTGGGAGCGCAACCATGTCGCGGGGCGTGGCTCGGATACTCTGCCGGGAGCCAAACGGTTGTTCATGCCGATGCAGACCGGCCGTGGCGCTGTCGGGGTCATCGGCATCGACCGCGACGAACCGGGGCCGATCCTTACCCCCGATCAGCATCGCCTGCTCGATGCGCTTGCCGACCAGGCGGCGTTGGCGATCGAGCGCGTGAACCTTGTGGAGGATGTGGATCGCGCCCGACTTGTCGCGGAGACCGATCGTTTACGCGCGGCGTTGCTGACGTTGATATCGCATGACCTGCGCACCCCGCTGGCGTCCATTCTCGGGTCGGCGACCAGCCTGGCGGCAAATGGCGATGCGCTCGACGCGGCCACGCGGCTCGATCTGGCGCGCAACATTCAGGACGAGGCGGAGAGGCTCAATCGGTTCATCGGCAACCTGCTGGACATGACGCGGCTCGAGGCCGGACCGCTGCCGTTGCGAACCTCCCCAGTTGAATTGCTGGACGTGATCGGCAGCGCGCTGCGCCGTGCCAGCAAGGTTCTCGCCGCGCACAGGACACAGGTGCGGTTGCAGCCCGATCTGCCGATGCCCGAACTCGACGACGTCCTGTTCGAGCAGGTCCTGTTCAACCTGCTGGATAATGCCGGGAAATATTCACCGCCCGGATCGTTGGTGACCATCAACGCCTGGCAGGAGGACGCACAGGTTTACCTGCGGGTTCTCGATGAAGGCCCGGGCATTCCGCCTGCCGACCTCGAGCACGTCTTCGACAAGTTCTACCGCGTCGGCGGTGCCGACCGCCGACGCGCCGGTACCGGCCTCGGCCTCGCCATCTGTCGAGGCTTCGTCGAAGCGATGCATGGCACGATAACGGCGGCAAACCGGAACGATCGCTCGGGGGCGGTCTTCACCATCACGCTTCCGGTTCCCGCCAATGCCGGCCGCGCGACCGAGACTGTTGGATGACCACGGGAACCGCGCCAGTCAGGGTCCTTGTTGTCGATGATGAACCCGCGATCCTGCGATTCCTGCGCGTCGGCCTCGGCAGCCAGGGCTATCTGGTGATCGAGGCCGAGAACGCCCAATCCGCACTCGATGCGGTCAAACAACGCAAGGCCGATCTGCTTGTGCTCGATCTCGGACTGCCGGACATGGATGGGCTCGAGGTCATCCGACGGATCCGGGATGGGGGCGTCATGCTGCCGATCATCGTCCTGTCCAGCCGTGATGACGAGGCGGCAAAGGTGCAGGCATTGGATCTGGGAGCGGACGACTACGTGACGAAGCCGTTCGGCATCGACGAACTGCTGGCAAGGATCAGAGCGGCGCAGCGGCACCGGCTGCAGCAGCAGGGCGAGAAGCCGATATTCCGCACGGGCGATCTCACCGTCGATCTGGTACGGCGGATCGTGACGGTGCGTGGCAATGAAGTAAAGTTCTCACCGCGTGAATACGATCTGCTCCGGCTTCTTGTCGCCCATGCCGGAAAGGTGCTGACGCACAACATGATCCTGCGTGAAGTGTGGGGGCCAGCGTCCGATGTTCAGTACTTGCGCATCTATGTCCGGGCGTTGCGTCAGAAGATCGAACGGGATACCGAGAAACCCGAATACATCCAGACGGAGACCGGCGTGGGTTATCGCCTGAGAGCACCAGACTGATGTCGATAGGCGAGATTATCGGGGTCAACAATGTTATTGTCGGGTTGCGCGTCGGCGACAAGACACAGCTTCTGCGCGAGCTGGCAAGGCGCGCTGGATCGGCTCTGTCGCTGGATCAGCGCGTGATCTTTGATGCGTTGCAGGCCCGTGAAAATCTGGGTTCCACCGGGCTGGGCAAGGGTTTCGCCCTTCCGCATGCGCGCCTCGACGCGCTGTCGCAGTTCTTTGCTTTGTTCGTGCGGTTATCCCGAGCGATCGACTACGCGGCGATCGACGATCGTCCGGTTGATCTGGTGATTTTGCTGTTGACGCCAGACAATGCCGGCAACCAGCACCTGACGACCCTGGCGGCCCTTTCGCGCCCGCTGCGCGACGAGACATTTGTGAGGCGATTACGGCAGGCACCTGATGCGGAGGCCCTGCATGCATTGCTCGCCGATGCGTGACGTGCATTTTCATGTCCTGGTGTGCAAAGACAAGGCCAGTGCTGCCTTGACGACGGATGGTGGACCAGCTGACCTCCGGTCGCTGTAATCGCACCGCCGTCCGTGCCATTCTTCCTGTCCGGGAGGACAATCATGCCCATCGAATTCGACAGGCTGCATCCGCTCTTCGTCGCCGAGGCCACCGGTGTCGATCTCAGCCAGCCGATGGATGCGGAGACGCTTCGTACGATCTGGGATGCCATCGATCGCTACGCAGTGGTGGTGTTCCACGGCCAGCGTCTGACCGACGCGCAATTGCGGGACTTCGCTGCCAGGTTCGGCGATCTCGAGATCGGCCGAGCCGCTGCGCGTGGCGGCAGACGCCGTCTGGCAATTCCGCAGATTGGCGACATTTCGAACCTGGACGAGGACAACCAGGTGCGCGCAATGGACGATCGCCGCCGGCTGGACAGCCTCGGCAATCGTCTGTGGCACACCGACGCGTCCTACATGCCGGTGCCGGTGGTGCTGGGCATGCTGCACGCGGTTACCGTGCCGCCCGCTTCGGCGCTCGGCGGCGGCGAGACTGAATTCGCCGACATGCGAGCGGCCTACGACGCCCTTCCGGATGCGACGAAGACGGCGATCGACGGGCTTATCGCGCAGCACGACGTGTTCTGGTCGCGCGGCCAGATCGGCTTCACCGAATTCCCACCCGGCGAGCGCGAACAATACCCGCCATCGCCGCAGCGACTGGTGCGGCTGCATCCGGGATCGAAGCGCAAGACGCTCTATTTGTCCGCGCACGCATCGCACGTCGTTGGCTGGCCGATTGCCGATGGCCGGCTGCTGCTGCTCGATTTGAATGCGCACGCGACCCAGCCCGCTTTCGTGTATCGCCACGAATGGCGGGTTGGCGACCTGGTGATCTGGGACAACCGCTGCACGATGCATCGCGGCCGCGCCCACGACGAAAGTCAACCGCGCGACCTGCGCCGGGCCACGACGCTTGATGCAGCCTCTACGCTCGCCGAAGTGGCTTGACCGACTGGTCGGAGAAGAACCGGTTTTCCGGCCGCGGCAGGCCGAGGTTTTCCCGCAGCGTCGCGCCCTCGTACTCGCGTCGGAACAGCTCGCGCCGCTGCAGTTCGGGCACCACGCGATCGACGAAGTCATCCAGCCCGCCGGGCAGATATGGGAACATGACATTGAAGCCGTCGCAGGCTTCCGTTCCCAGCCATTCCTCCATCTGATCGGCGATCATCGCGGGTGTGCCGAGCAACGCCGGACCACTGTAACCGCCCATGCGCTGGGCAAGTTGCCGCACGGTCAGGTTCTCCCGTTTGGCCAATCCGATGGCCCGTTCGCGACCGCTTTTGCTGGCGTTGGTCTCGGGGATTTCGGGCAACGGTGCATCCGGATCGAAGCTGGATGCATCGTGGCCGAGCGCGATCGACAGCGATGCGATGGCGCTGTCGTAGTGCACCAGGCTGTCCAGCCGGGCGCGCTTTTCGCGCGCTTCGTCCAGCGAGTCACCGACCACGACAAATGCGCCGGGCAGGATCTTCAGATGGTCGGGGTCGCGGCCAAGCTTCGCCATGCGGCCCTTGATGTCGGCATACAGCGCGCGTCCGCCGTTGATGTCGCCGGCGCCGGCGAACACCATCTCGGCAGTCTCCGCGGCAAGCTGCCGCCCGGCATCGGACGCGCCAGCCTGTACGATCACCGGCCAGCCCTGGACCGGGCGCGCGATGTGAAGCGGCCCACGCACCGAGTAGTACTTTCCCCGATGGTTCAGCACGTGCATGCGCGACGGGTCGAAGAACTCACCGGTTTCGACATTGCGGATGAATGCGTCCTCCGCCCAGCTGTCCCACAGGCCGGTGACGACATCGTAGAATTCGCGTGCGCGGCGGTAGCGTTCGTCGTGCTCCATCGCATCGTCGAGCCCGAAGTTCAGCGCAGCATCGGGATTGGATGTGGTGACGATGTTCCAGGCGGCACGGCCGCCGCTGATGTGGTCGAGCGAGGCGAAGCGGCGCGCGATGTGGAATGGCGCCTCGAACGTGGTGGAACCGGTCGCGATCAGGCCGATATGCTCGGTCACCATGGCGAGCGCCGAGAGCAACGTGAATGGCTCGTACGAGGTGACGGTGTGGCTGCGCTTCAGAGCGTTCATCGGCATGTTGAGCACGGCAAGATGGTCCGCCATGAAGAACGCGTCGAACCTGCCGCGCTCGAGGGTCTGGATGAAGCGCTTCATGTGCGCCAGGTTGAAGTTCGCGTCTGGATATGCGCCGGGATAGCGCCAGGCAGCGGTATGGATACTGACCGGCCGCATGAAGGCGCCGAGGCGAAGTTGGCGTCGCTTGGTCATGTCGTCCTCTTCTTTTCATGCTCGGGCCCTTGACCCGGGCATCCCTGGCGTCACCGTGCTGGAATGGATGGCCGGGTCAAGTCCAGCTGTGAAAGTCAAGACAAGCCCGGCCATGACGGGAGGGAAATGTGGATATAGGAACGCTCGCGGTGATCGGCGATACGCCTCGGCGGAAGGAGGACGCCCGCTTCGTAACCGGTACCGGCGCCTATCTTGACGATCTGCGCTTCGACGAACTTGTGCACGCCGTTCTGCTGCGCTCGCCCCACGCCCACGCGCGGATTGCGGGCATCGATGTTGCGGCCGCGCGCGCTGCGCCTGGCGTGCTCGCTGTATTCACCGGCGTGGATGCCGACCTCGATGGGCTGCTGCCGATGCGACCGACCGTAGAGGCTAACGTGCAGACCGGCGAACCCTTCGCCTTCGCGCCGCAACCGTTGCTGGCGGCGGAGAAGGTCCGTCACGTCGGCGAACCGGTCGTAGTGATCGTTGCGGAGACGCGTGCTCAGGCACTCGACGCAGCGGAGCTTGCGGCCGTGGATTACGTGCCGCTGCCTGCGGTGACCACCGCCGCTGCTGCCTCCACTGCCGGCGCACCGGAAATCTCCGCGGAGGTGCCGGACAATGTCTGTCTCGACTGGCACACCGGCGATGCAAAGGCGGTTGACGCGGCATTCGCTGCCGCCACGCATGTCGTGTCGCTGCGGCTCGACAATCATCGCGTCGTCACGAACCCGATGGAACCACGCGGGGCAGTGGGGCGCTATGACGCGGCACTGGATCGCTATACCCTGTATGTCTCCAGTCAGAACATCCACGGCAATCGCGACGCCACCGCACGCGCCCTCGGCGTTCAACCGGCCGCCGTGCGGTTCGTGGCCCCGGATGTCGGCGGCGGTTTCGGCGCGAAGAACTTCACCTACGCGGAACATGCACTGGTCCTGTGGGCGGCGAAACGTGTCGGTCGCCCGGTGAAGTGGATCGCGACGCGAAGCGAAGGCTTTGTCTCCGACCATCAGGCGCGCGACCATCAGGCCGATGCCGCACTTGCGCTCGATGCAGCGGGAAGATTTCTCGCGCTTCGCGTGGCCAGCGTCGCCAATATCGGTGCCTACATGGCCGGCGGATCGGGTGCCGTGCAGACCAACCAGTACATCCATCTGCAGGGCACGATCTACCGGATTCCCGCGATCGCGCTTCACATCAAAGCGGTGCTCACCAACACCACACCGATCGGGGTCACGCGTGCACCCGGCTTCGCCGAATTGGTCAACATCATGGAGAAGCTGATCGACCACGCCGCCAGGCAATGCGGCTTCGACCGTGCCGATCTGCGCCGCCGGAACATGGTCCCCGCAGCTGCGATGCCGATGACCAACGCACTGGGCTTCGTGGTGGACAGCGGGCATTTCGCCGAGACATTCGACCGTGCGCTTCGACAGGCTGACCTTCCAGGCTTCGCGGCACGACGCGCCGACAGCGAGAGGCGCGGATGTCTGCGTGGTCTCGGATTTGCGTATCACATCAAGGGAACCGGCGGCTCGCCGCACGAGAACGTCGATATCCGGTTCGAAAGCGACGGGACCGTTTCTCTGATCACCGGCACGCAGACCATCGGCCAGGGTCACGAGACGACGTTTCCGCAGATCCTCGCCGATCGACTTGGCCTGCCGAATGATTGCATCCGCCTGCGTCAGGGCGACACCGATCTGATCGCAACGGGCGGCGGCCATGGTAGCTCACGTGCAACCTACATGGGCGGGACGGCGATCTGGCGTGCCTCCGATGAGATCATCGTCAAGGGCAGGCGCATCGCAGCCGATGCGCTGGAGGCGGCGGAAGCGGACATCCTGTTCCAGGATGGTCGCTTCGTTGTGGCCGGCACGAACGTCTCGATGTCCCTGCTCGCCGTGAGCGCCCGCGCGCGCGACGCCGGCGCGACGCTCGATACGTACCACGCGTGGACACGCGAAGCGATGACATTCCCCAACGGCACGCATGTGGTCGAGGTGGAGATCGACCGCGACACCGGTCTGGTTTCACTCGCGCGGCATACCGCGGTGGACGACTACGGCGTGCTGTTAAATCCGATGATCGCCGCGGGTCAGGCACATGGAGCCATGGCGCAGGGCGTCGGCCAGGCGCTGCTGGAACATGCGGTTTACGATTCGCAATCGGGTCAGCCGATCGGTTCGTTCATGGACTATGCGTTGCCGCGCGCCGCCGACCTTCCCGCGTTCAATCTGGATTTCAACGCGACGCGCTGCACGACGAACCCGCTGGGCGTGAAAGGCTGCGGTGAGGCTGGGGCGGTCGGCATGTTCCCGGCGATCGGCAATGCCATCATGGATGCGCTGGCGCCGTTCGGGGTCACTGGTATCGACGGACCTGCGACCCCGTTTCGCGTCTGGCAGGCCATGCACTGAAACCATCCGTCCAATGACCCGTTGGGCCCGCTAGAGGCTCGAGAGTTGTCGGGCGTCCTACGATGACAAGATACGACGACCCCCATCAAGCAGCATATCGCTGGCCCACGCTCCTTGCATCACGTCCGCTTGCATGGTGCGGCCGGCCTGTTTGATGCGACCGGTGATTTCCTGCATTGTTTTGACAACCTCCGGATGGTCGGGCTGGCCCGGATAGCCAAGACTTTGGGCGAAATCATTCGGGCCGATGCTGTACAGGTCGATGCCCGGCACCGAGAGAATGGCGTCGAGGTTGTTCAGCACGGCGACATCTTCCAGCAGAGCGCACACCAACATCTGGGCGTTGGCCTCGCGGTAGTACGCCGCCTTGTCCGCGATCCCGGCATTGTAGTCAGTGCCCCGGTTGGCCCCGAATGACCGCTCGCCGAGCGGGCCGAAGTGGCACGCCCGCACGAGCTGGCGGGCGTCCGCCTCCGTGGCGATATGCGGGCCCAATATGCCCATGAGCCCGCGATCGAGATAGCGCAGGATGGTTGATGAACCGATGTCCGGGACCCTGGCGATCGTCGTGACGTTGTGACGTTCTGCGGTACGGCAGAGGTCCTCGAGCTGGTCCAATCCGAACGGTCCATGCTCGCCATCGATGAAGACAAAATCGAAGTCGAGTTTTCCCAGGATGTCGATCACCCATGGGGATGGGAAGGACAGGTTGTAGCCAAATGCCTTGCGGCCGGCTCGCATGGCGGCTTTGATTCGATTGGGTTGGTTCATTGTGCGTCCTCATGTGTGCTGCGAGTTTGGTCTGACCGTCCCATCCTGTCGATGGATGGCCTTTGGAACTGGCCAAACACTATAGTGGCAGAGGCTCGTCCTCCAGGATGAGGTGCAAAGCGCCGACCGACCAATGGCCTCCAAGTGCTCAACTTGGCTTCGCTGTAGAAATGTTCGTCAGGTTTCATGCATTGCGCTACGTCCGGCAACCCTTGCACCTGGGTCGCGCAGAGAGAACAATCAGCACTGAGGCAATGAAATCGCGGTCACGCCGCCAAGGGGAGAGAATGCCATGGACCTCGGATTGCAAGGCAAGCATGCGATCGTGACCGGTGGAAGTCGGGGAATTGGCAAAGCCATTGCGCGGGAACTGGCACGCGAAGGTGTCGATGTGGCGATCGTGGCGCGGAACAAGGAGGCTCTCGAGGCGACGGCGCGAGAGCTGGGAGCCGAAACGAACCGGCGCATCGTTCCCCTGGTGGCCGATGTCACCAGCAAGGAACAGGTGGACGGCATGGTCGCCGAGGCGATACGGCAACTGGGGGGCGTGCACATCCTGGTCAACAGCGGATCCGCGCCAGGGGGTTCGGCCACCGCGACCGGTCCGATCGAAACGGTCGTCGACGAGGATCTGCTGGACGATTTCAACGTGAAGTATGTCGGCGCGCTGCGCTGCTCCCGCGCTGTCATTCCGTCCATGAAGACGGCGGGTTGGGGCCGTATCATCAACATCAGCGGTGCCAACGCCCGCAACGCAGGAAACCTGAGTGGGGGAGCACGCAACGCCGGCCTGGTGCACATGACCAAGACGCTGGCGGTCCAATTGGGCCGCCATGGGATCACGGTCAATTGCATCCATCCCGGTACGACCCGTACCGAGCGCACGCCGAGCCTGCTTGCGGCCCGCGCCACCCAACTGCGGGTAACCCCGGAAGAGGCGGAGCGGCAGGACTTCGCTCCCGACTCGCCGCGCGGCAATGCGATATGCCGCATGGTGGACGCCTCGGAGATCGCATTCGTCACGGTATTCCTGGCCTCGGACAAGGCCTGGGCGGTCTCCGGTGAATTGGTCGCGGCAACCGGGGGAGCCGGGCGGGCGGTGTATTTCTGAGCCACACTTGGCGGCATTTCGAATGCAGCGGTTCCCACGGGAGCCGATCGATACTGACCTATCGCGACAACACCAACACGGGAGGGGCAATCCAATGGCAACCGGCGGAGCAAACGACCAGCGATCCCACATCTACCTTGGCTTGGCCGGAGAAACCGGGCGCGGCCGGGTGGTGCAGTCCGGCCTTTACCGCATGGCAGACGGCAATGACGAATGGGAGACGCTGCAGCGAGGCCTTCCAGAGGCGCCCGCGGTGCGTGCCCTGGCGGTGCATCCGTTGAACCCCGACATCGTCTATGCCGGCACGCAATCCGGCCCGTATCGCAGCGCCGATCGCGGCGAGCACTGGGAGAAGGTCGACATCCAGGACCATGGCCTGCCGGTGTGGTCGTTCCTGTTCCATCCATACGATCCGGACACCGTCTTCATCGGCTACGAGAACTGCGAAATCTACCGCAGCGATGATGCCGGCGAACGCTGGACCCGTCTGCCCGTGAGTGTGCGCTTCCCCGATATCACGACCGCGCCGGGTGCCAATCCGGCGAAGCGCGTGCTGCAGATGGATGCCAGCGTCAACGAACCGGACCATCTCTACGCCGCTATCGAAGTCGGCGGCACCCTCCGCTCCACAGATGGCGGCGAGCACTGGGAGAATCTGAGCCACGGCCAGTATCTCAACGACGATGCGGTCGATATGCACGGCGTGCTGGCCAGCCGCTGGCGGCCCGGCACGGTGTTTGGCATCGGCCGCGCCGGCATGTTCCACAGCGCCGACGGCGGCGATCACTGGCGGCACGTGACGCTGGAACCGATGAACGCCAAGGGGCAGATCTATTGCCGCGACATCCGTGAGGTGCCGGGCAATCCGCGCAAGCTGTTCGTGGCGGCGGGCAGCAATTTCCAAAGCGATCGCGGCGTGCTGCTGTACAGCGGCGACGGCGGAGATACCTGGACGCGGATGAACATGGGTGTGGAACCGCCGCACACGATGTTCAACCTGGCGTTCGATGAGCGTCGCCCGGCGTTGATGTCCTGCGCCACCAATGGCGGCGAGGTTTACAGCAGTCATGACGGCGGCGAAAGCTGGACCGCGAACAAGCCACCGCCGGGGGGCACGCAGATCTACTCACTCGCACGCGGTTGAGCGCGGCGGGGAAAATCGGCGCGTGGATTTCCAGCTCACCCAGGACCAGCAGCGCCTGCAACGACGCTGCCGGGACCTGGCAGCCGACTTCGCCACGCGCTCGTCCCAGCACGACCGCGACGCATCGCACCCGACAGAGAATTACGATCGTCTTCGCCAGGAGGGGTTTCTCGAATTCACCATCCCTCGGTCATTGGGCGGAGCGGGCGCGAGCTTTCTTGACCACACGATCGCCTACGAGGCACTGGGACAGGGCTGCCCGTCCACCGCGCTCGCGTTCAACATGCATGCCTCGGTTGTCATGCCCGTGCTGGAGAGCGCCCAGGTCAGCGCGGCAGCCAAACAGCGTGTCGCCGATCTTGTGGTGCGGCAACGCAGGCTGATCGGGGGCAATTTTTCCGAGCCGAACACCACCTCGTTGATCGGCGACCGTCCGTTGAATGTGCGGGCGCGTTCGGTGGTTGGCGGATACAGCATCACCGGACGAAAGATGTTCGCTTCCATGTTGGAAGCCGCCGATTGCGTGATGGTGATGGCGTATCCCGACACGGCGACAAACCCGTTTGCCGGGATGCTGCTGCTCGTACCGCCTGACGCGGTCGGACGGCGCGTCAATGCCAACTGGGATGTCCTCGGGATGCGTGCGACGCGCAGTGACTCGCTGATCCTGGAGGACTGCCGGGTGCCGGAAAGCGCGGTGGTCTTTCAATCCGACGACATCAGGCAGTTTCGGCACGCTTACCTGAACTGGTTCTGGGGTTCCTATACCGCGGTCTATCTCGGTGTCGCGACCGCGGCGTATGACGAGATGCGGAACGTGATGAGGACGCGTCAGCCGCAGGGCTACGCGCAACCGCTGGCATATCATGCGGATGTGCGCCGTCACGTGGCGGAGCTGAGCGTCGATCTGGAAGCGGCGCGGCTGAGCACGTATCGGTCCGCCTGGCTCAGCGATACCCAGGGACCGACGCCGGAGACAACGGCGGCGCTCTATCGCGCGAAGTACATAGTGGGCGAGGCCGCCAGCCGCATCACACGCGTGGCTCTGACGCTGGGCGGTGCGCACGGCATATTCAAGGGCTCGCGCCTGGAGCAGTTGTTCCGCGATGGTGCGATTGCACCGATCCAGCCGCCGGCGGCGGATTTTTGTTTGTGGAATATGGGGATTTACGAATTGGGGCTGGACCCGGCGGACTTGCTGCCGCCGATGAAGCCCGGGTAGCTGGAGACGGTCTCCCAGCCATGATGGCCGGGCGTGACCCGGCCATCCCTCGCGGCATCGTGCTGGACGAGATGGCCGGAACGAGCCAGGCCATGACGTGTTCTGCGTGCGCGCTTCAACCTTGCGGTTGCTAGTTCAGGCCGTACAGCCGCGCGGCATTGTCACAGACGATCTTGCGGCGCACGCTCGGCGAGAATGCGGCAAGATTTTCGGCCAGAACGCTGTGCGAGGCCGGCCACAACGAATCTGGATGCGGATAATCCGAGCCCCACATGATGTTGTCCTCGCCGATCAGCGGCACGATCGGCTCGAGGAACTTGTCCTGCTGATAGGTGACATAGCCCTGGCGCCGGAAGTAATCGCTCGGCTTCATCTTGAAGCCGAGGCTGCGGGCGCGGTCGTGATATTCGGTGTCGAGCCGATCGAAGATGTACGGCAGCCACGTCACGCCAAACTCGCCGAGCACGAAATTGAACTCGGGATATTTGTCGCATGCGCCCGACGCGAGCAGCGATACCAGCACCTCCATCGTGTCGGTCTGGAACAGCGCGGAACGCACCAGCCGATATTCGATGGCGTATTCCTTCTCCATCTCCGGCGTGTCCGGTGCGCGGGCCGCCTTGAAGCCAGTGGAATGGAACGCGATCGGGAAATGGCATTCCGCGGCCGCCTCCCATAGCGCGTACCAGTCATGATGCCACAACGGGATACCCATGCGCTTGAACGCAAGGTCGCCGCCGCGCAGGCCCATCTTCGCGCAGCGCCGCACCTCGGCCGCTGCCGCCTTGGGATCGCTGTTCGGGACGATCGCAAGCGGAAACACGCGGTTCGGATCGGCCTGCCTGGCGAACTCCGCCACCCAATCGTTGTAGATCGTGTCAGCCCAGTCCCGCATCGCGGTGTCGGCGATCATCTCGTTGATCATGATGCAGCCGTACACGATCTCGGCCGCGACCCCGTCCTTGTCGAGATCGGTAACACGCAGCGCCGGTGTCGTCGGGCGCGGCTTGGCGCCGCGGCGATAGTCCCATTCGAAGCCGGCCTCCTTCATTTCGTCAACGTGATGGAATGTGCCCTTTTGATATTTCAGGAAGCCCGGCCCCACACCATTCCACATTCCCTTGTCCTGGCCATCGACGACCCAGTGCAGGCCATCGTCGCGTTCCTCGGTCCGCGGTGCAGTATCGCGCCACTGCCGCGGCGCCTGGCCGGACCAGAGATCGGGCGGACAGTAGGTCAGGTCGATGTGGTTGTCGGCGGAGATCAACTTTTCCTGCATGGGACGCTCCTCGGTTGTCGCAAAGGCAAAGGGACCGGTCGGAGAAAGGGACCGACGGTACCTGTTTCGCGTTGCCGCGATTATTCAGGTGAGGCTAGTCCTGCTGGTTGCCGATGGACAAGCAGGGTGCGCACACGCATCTGGCGCCCGGCTGTTCTTGTGCGCGTTCATTTGCCGTTCCAATCCCTTGCCTTCCGCCGCTTTCTCCGCCATATCCGGCCCGCCGGCGGCTCCCAGGCACCGGTAATTCACACGCGGGGCGCCTTTCCCGGTCGGGGTCATCCCCTGGGCGGGTCCGGTGCGGCAACGCAACCCCCGCGGAGGCACAACCGGACGACATGAAAGGAACCGCCCCCATGGCGATGCCCGAATTCACACTGCGCCAACTGCTCGAGGCCGGCGTCCACTTCGGCCACCACACCCGCCGCTGGAACCCGCGCATGGCGCCGTATCTCTACGGCGTGCGCAATCAGGTCCACATCATCGACCTCCAGCAGACCGTGCCATTGCTGGACCGCGCCCTGCGCGCCATCCGCGACACCACCGCCGCGGGCGGGCGCGTGCTGCTGGTCGGTACCAAGCGCGCCGCGGCCGAATATGTGGCCGAATTGGCCAAACGCTGTGGCCAGTACCTACGTCAACCACCGCTGGCTTGGCGGCACACTGACCAACTGGAAGACGATCACCGGATCCATCAAGCGCCTGCGCCACATCGAGGAGATGCTCGGCGGCAACATCGAGGGCCTTACCAAGAAAGAGGTCCTCGAGATCACCCGCGATCAGGAAAAGCTCGAGCGCGCCCTCGGCGGCATCAAGGAAATGGGCGGCCTGCCCGACATCCTGTTCATCATCGATACGAACAAGGAAAAGCTTGCGGTCGAGGAGGCGAACAAGCTGCACATTCCGGTGGTTGCTGTGCTGGACAGCAACTCCGACCCGACCGGGGTGACCTACCCGGTGCCGGGCAACGACGATGCGATCCGCGCCATCACGCTGTACTGCGACCTGGTGGCAGGGTCGGTGCTGGACGGCATCAGCGCCGAGATGGCCGCTTCCGGTCAGGATATGGGTGCGGTCGAGAACCTGCCGCCGGATGCCATGGCGGATCTCGGAGCGCCCACCGAGCATGCCAACGCCTGACCCCCGGAACAAGTCCGGGAACATACGACTGGAGACGCGAGATGGCTGAGATCACAGCTGCCCTGGTAAAGGACCTGCGCGAGAAGACCGGCGCGGGCATGATGGACTGCAAGCGTGCGCTGATCGAGACCACCGGCGATGTGGAAGCAGCGGTTGACTGGCTGCGCACGAAAGGCCTTGCGGCCGCCGCGAAGAAGTCGGGTCGCATCGCTGCCGAGGGACTGGTGGGCGTGGTCTCCGCGCCCGCACGCGCGGCGATGGTGGAGGTGAACGCCGAGACCGATTTCGTTGCCCGCAACCAGACGTTCCAGGCATACGTCGAGGCCGTGGCGAAGATCGCGCTTCAGGTTGGCGAGGATCTGGATGCCATCAAGGCGGCGCCGTTCCCCGGTTCCGGCCGGACCGTGGCCGATGAACTGACGCACATGGTCGCCACGATCGGCGAGAACATGAACATCCGCCGCGCCCGCGTGCTGAGCGTCACCGGCGGCGTGGTGGCAACCTACGTGCACAACACATTGAAGCCGGGTCTGGGCAAGATCGGCGTACTGGTGGCGGTGGAGGGCACCGGCGAGATGGCCGCGCTGGAAACGCTCGGCCGTCAGGTCGGCATGCACATCGCGGCGAGCACACCGGAAGCGATCGACATCGACGGCGTCGATCCCGCCGCACTGGAGCGCGAGAAGGCGGTGTTGACCGAACAGGCCCGCGCCTCCGGCCGACCGGACAACATCATCGAGAAGATGGTCGAGGGCCGCATTCGGAAGTTCTACGAGGAGGTCGTGCTGCTGGAGCAGGTCTGGGTGCATGACGGCGAGAGCCGGGTGAAGGCGGTGCTCGCCAAGGCCGGCGTGAAGCTCACCGGGTTTGCACGCTTCAAGCTCGGTGAAGGCATCGACAAGCCGGAGGGTCCGGATTTCGCCAGCGAAGTCGCGGCGACAGCCGGGGTCTAGCCGGAGCGGTTGCAGTCGCAGGTCGTTCGGCAGTCTCTTGTTTCGATCACGTTCGACGAAGGCGTCCACCACTCTGTTCCTGACGCCGATTTGCCGCTTGAATCGAAACGTGCAGGTCGTTACTAAGTTCGTAACGAACATGCCGATTGCTGAAAGAGGCTGAGATGCTGGGTCTGTGGCGCCTTGCGGTCACTCTTGTTATTTTACCGATTGCCGCGGCGACTGCGGCAGAGCCGTTGGATGGCGCTTATGCAGGCCAGAGCAGTCTGCTCCGCGGCGGGCCACCGACCTGTCCGGTACCAGGCAAGGTCTCCTGGACAATAACGGATAGTCATTTTACCCCGAACTGGTACAAATCAACGATCCCGGCCGAAGTCGCAGCCAACGGCTCGATCAAGGGCAGCGTCATGTACACCTACGGCAGCAAGACATCGACCGCGGCCATAACGGGGTCTATCGCGAACGGTGCCCTGGAAGCCGACATCGAAAGCACGGGCTGCAAATATCACTACTCATTGAAGAAGATCTGACCCGGAACCCGGCTGCCAGGATGCTCCTACAAGCCGATCCCTGACCGCCAGTTCCGCTCCGCGATCGCATCCAACATCGCGTCCACCGCCAATCCGGGCAGCCGTCGCAGCAGCCCGCGGCGGCGCGGGCGGAATACGCGCGCCCTCGCACGTTCTCCGCCGAGCCTGCGCACCAGGCTATCGATGTCGGCGAACCCGTCGATCAGTCCGCGTTCCAAAGCACGCTCGCCCAGCATGAAGCTGCCGTCGAACAGCGTCGCCTCGTCACCCTTCAGCCTTCCGCCGCGGCGCGACCGCACCCAGGCCTTGAAACGCTCGTGCAGCGCATCGAGCAGGTCCTGGACGAACGCCACATCCTCGGGCTTTTCCGCAACGAATGGATCAAGCCGCGCCTTGTTGGCGCCAGCCGTGTAGAGCCGCCGCTCGACACCGAAGCGCGCCAGCATGTCGGGGAAACCGAAGCCGCCGCCACGCACGCCGATGGAACCGACGATGCTCATCGGGTTTGCGTGGATCTCGTCGGCGGCGCAGGCGAGCCAGTATCCGCCGGAAGCACCGACCTCACGGATCACCGCGTGCACCCGGATCTCATGCTCATCGGCGCGCCTGCGGACCAGTGCGGCGATCAGGTCCGACTGCACCGGTGAGCCGCCCGGACTTTCGATATCGAGGATGACGGATTGGCCGCGTGCCGTGCGAAACGCGCGATCGATCAGCGGCGTCATTGCACTGGCACTGAGCGCACCCGGACGTGGCGCGATCAGTCCGTGCATTTCGATCAGGTTGATGCGCGGGCGGCGCCAGGGTAGGAAACGGGTCAGCATTGGACGGGCTTGCGCGGTGCGGGCGCGGCGGTCAAGCCCGGCCTGCAAAAGCGCGTGCCGCTCTGTATGCTGAGCGCATGATCACCCTCCATTTCGCCGGCTATCAGCCGGCTCGCTCCGTTCATACCCGGGCGCTCCATGCCCTGCGTGACCGTGTTGCTGAGTGCTCCGGCGGTACGCTGGCCATCACTGTGACCGACAGCATCGTCACGCTCGGCCGCAAAGCCGCCGACCTGCTCACCATGGTGGAAAGCGGTGAACTTGACGGCTGCTATTTTGCATCGAGCTACCTCGCCGGCCGGGTGCCGGCGTTGGGGGTGTTCGATCGGCCGTTCCAGGCTGACTCACGCCAAGCCAGCTTCGCCGCGTTGGATGGCGACCCCGGAGCGTCAATCGCGGAACGGGTAGCCGATGCAACGGCATTTCGCGTTCTGGGTTACTGGGATAATGGCATCCGCCATATCAGCAACGGCGTTCGCCCGATTTGCTCGCCAGCCGATTGTGTTGGCGTGACCCTGCGCACGCTCGATAACGCTCAGCACCAGGACGCGTTCCACCGCCTTGGCTTCATGCCGATATACATCGATGTCGCGGATCTGCCGCGCGCGGTGGCAGAGGGTATGGTCGATGCGCAGGAGAATCCGCTGACCAATATCGTCAACTTCGGACTGCACGCGCACCACGGGCACGTCAGTCTGACCGGCCATCTCCTGGGCGTCGCGCTACTGCTCGTCAACCGCGCGCGCTTCGATGCATTGCCGGCGGAGCCACGCAGCGCACTTGTCGATGCGGCGAAGGCAAGCGAGACGCTACAGCGCTCGCTAGCTATCGCGGAGGACGCGGACTGCCTCAGGCTGCTGGCCGATGCCGGTGTGGCTGTAATCGGCCCGGAGGCAATCGATCTGCCCGCGTTCCGTGCGCTCGCAGGAGCCGAGCCTAGCGTCATCCCCACGAAAACGGCGACCTAGACCGCAACTGGGTCCCCGCTTTCGCGGGGATGACAACAGAAAAAAACGTTCACACCGTCTGCAGAATTGCTTCCTGCTTCATCTCCGGCGTCAGCTCCGTTCGCCAATCGGCGCTGCGCGGCAGCACCGATTCATGCGCACGCAGTGTGTAATAGCTGATGCCGGTGCCGTCCGGCGCACCGCCCGCCTCCACCGTCTTTACCGCCTGGCGCAGCGCCTTGCGCGCCTGGATGATCGCCTTGTCGGCCGGACCGAGATGCTCCTTCGAGCGATCGACGATGTGGCCCATGCTCTCCTGCAACGCGCGATCCTGTGCGTTGATGCCGTCGATGCCGGAGAACGTCTCGCTGCGCTGCACGTCGCGATCCAGCATATAGTCGTTGCTGCGGTTCGCCTTGGAACGGAACGTCTGCGGATCGACGTGCATCGGCCCGTTGCCGAGCCCTCGCTCCAGCTTGTCCTCCTCGGTCAGCGGACCGTCGGGACAATAGCTCCAGTTGTAGACCATGCAGTTCCCGTCATCGATCGGCACCCAGATATGGCCGGCATCCAGCTCCAGCCCGCTCTCCGACCGCGATGGCCGGATCTGGTGGAACGGCATGACGAAATGGTAGGTGCGGATGTGCACATCCTCGCCGCCGTCCAGCGGACGGATGCCGGCATACTGGTAGCCGTAATCCGTGACATCGACGACGAGCCTCGGCGCCTTGCCGCGCACGAACGGGTTCGACGGCTTGATGCCGCCGCGCTTCGAGCTGTCGGTCAGCAGCCGGTGCAGGATCGGCGCGTGCGACGTGTCGATACCGCCCTCCAGCGCCTGCAGCCAGTTGCATTCCTCGATCACCTTGGTGACGTGGCGATGGGCCTCCGGCGCCTGCGTCCAGGCGAATTTCGGCAGTGGCGGCATCTTCTCGGAGGGGCCGAGATACGCCCACACAATGCCGCCCAGTTCGCAGGTCGGATACGCGGTCATGCGAACCTTGTGCTTGAAGTCGTACTCCTCCGGCTCGTTCATCATGTCCACGCAACTGCCGGCCACGTCGAACTTCCAGCCATGGTAAATGCAGCGCAGGCCGCACTCCTCGTTGCGCCCGAAATACAGCGAGACGCGACGATGCGGGCAGAACTCGTCGAGCAGCCCAATGCGCCCTTCGGTGTCGCGGAACGCCACCAGGTCCTCGCCGAGCAGCCGCACGCGCACGGGCGATCCGTCGGGCTCGGCGATCTCGCGCGAGAGCAGCGCGGGGATCCAATACATCCGCATCGCGTTGCCCATCGGGGTGCCCTGCCCGATCCGGGTGACGAGTTCGTTTTCCTCGCGTGACAGCATGGCGATTTCTCTCCTTCCCTGGATTGCGGCCAGCTTAGACCTGGAAGCCGGACAGGCGAAGTGCCATCCGCATCACCGTTTCCCAGATCACCGTTTCCCAGATCACCGTTTCATGGAATCCCACCAGGGGCACACGCCGCTCATCCGCTGGTAGTTGCCATCCAGCACCTGCAGCGGTGCGCGCTGTCCCGTCATCGTTGGCATGGGCGGCGGCGCAGCGTCGCCACCGATCGCCTCGAACAACCCGTGATGGCCCCAGTAGCTGCCCACGGTCGTCATTTCCTGCGGCTGCCAGGTCGCATCGTCCACCTCGGCCCCGCCCCAACCGTACTCGACCAGGATATCGGAGGGCGTGTGCATGTAAAACGAGGTGACCAGGTCGTTGGGGTGGCGTCCGAGGGTTGCCACGATCCTTTCCTTCTCGCCCAGCGCGATGTCGTAGCCCTGCCCCACGTCGTCGAACGAATAGAGTTCCACCATCAGATGATGCATGCCGGTGTGCGGACCCTCGAACAACGCGACGCTGTGATGGCGCGGATTGGCGTGCAGGAAATAGGCGGTTATCGGCTTACGGATAAAGTCGCTGATCTTGAAGCCAAGCAGATCGCGATAGAACGGCAGCGCGGTGTCGATGCTCGTCACCATCAGCACGACATGGCCCATGCCGAGCGGGCCGGTGCGAAAACCGGAAATCGAACGGCCCGGGCGGAACGACTCATCGGCGATCTGCGCGCCGTGAAACGCTTCCAGCCGGTTGCCCGACGGATCAGCAAACGAGATCAGGCCGCTGACGAAGCGCTGATCGGCAAGCGCCATCGGTTCGCGCTTCACCGCCACGCCGGCGCTTTCCAGCCGCGCCGCGAGCGCATCGAGCGCAGCGGCATCGTCGACCTCCCAGCCGAAATAGCGCTGCCCCTCCGGCAGCGAGTGATCGACCACAAGGCGCTGCTTGCGGTCGTCCATGCGGAACGCCCGCACTCCGGCACCACGATCAACCGGCTGCATGCCGAGCCAGTTGGCGGCGAAGTGCGTCCAGTCGTCGAGCCGATCCGTGCCGATGCCGAGATACCCGAGTGCCTGGATGGTCATGGCGTGTTTCCTCCTGTCGCGACGCTGTCACGCTGCGATGCGGGCCGCATCCTGGCCGCTGATCCAGGCGCCGGCAACCGTTCCGGCCATCCCGGTGTGGCAGGCCTCGCCGGCGAACAGCAGGTGTCCATCGGCCAGCGGTTGGCCCATCGCGACGCGGGCTCCGGCATCGCCTGGCCGAACGAACGAATAGGCGCCGCGCACGAACGGATCGGCGTCCCATCCCGTCATGAAGTGCGAGCCGCCCGCGAACAGGCGGTCCACCCGACTGCCGAACAGCGAACGCAACTGGCCAAGGGCGAAATCCACCGCCGCCGGCTGTCCGGCGCGTGCAAGCTCCCACGCGGCGGGGCCGCCGACCCAGCCCTGCACGTAGTCGCGCTTGTAGGGCCAGCACTGGAAACCCATCGTGGGATCGCCGCTGCGCTTCACCTGGCGATCGACCGAGCAGTGCAGCGGCAGGCCGAGCCGATCTGCGCCGGTTGCACGCAGCGCCACCTTGACCGCCAGCCCCATCGGCAAGGCGGCGATCGCGGCTTTCGTCGCAGCCGGCAATGGCGGGTCGAAGCGGATCGTGCCGGCGCCGAGCACGCCAGTCGAGACGGTCACGATGGCAGACCGCGCGGTGACGGTGCCGCCCGAGGTTTCCGCCCGTACGCCGCCGCCATCCCACACAATCCGCGTCACCGGCGTTGCCAGCCTGATGTCGAGGCCTTCGCCCAGCCGCCGCTCGACGAAGCCGCCGATGCCCCCCTGCGGCACCAGGTTGCTCCCCGACAGCACATTGTTCAGCCAGTCGCGCGCGCTGAACTCATCGGCGCTGGCGCAGCAGATGATCGGGCCTTCCCAGGTCTCGACCGTGATCGCCCAGGGATCGGCCGGCATCGATCGCGCCACATCGGCCAGCGGTGCATCATTACGCGTGCGCAGGATTGCGGCGGCCCGGTCCTCGAAGCGGGACCAGGCGCCGGCGTAGTCGGCGTACTCGTCCTCCGTTGCCTCGCGCGTGCCGACGAAGGTGCGCTCGACCCGCAGTTCATCCGAGCGCAGCAGCGTCTCGCCCGCCGCCCGCGCGATCGGCACCAGCGGGTTCGTCTCGGCGTTGTGCAGCCACAACGCGCCCATGTCGAACCAGACGCCACCCAGTTCGGCGGGATGCGTGGTCCAGGCGCGTCCGCCGATACGCCCCGATGCCTCGAGCACGAGGGCGCTCCGTCCGGCATCGCGCAGAGCAGTCGCCGCGCCGAGACCGGCAAGACCGGCACCCACGACGACGACATCGACGTCCGGCAGTGCGGTGGGCATTGCGGAGCCTCGTCGCGTCAGTCGGCGGCGAACGCGCGATACGTGTCCACCATATCGGCGACCGCCGCCTGGTAGATCCGCGCGCCATGCTCGGGGGTGGAAAGCGACGGATCGGAGCCGATGCGGCCGTCGGGGAAACGGCGACGATAGTCGGCGCAGTCGAAGAAGCCGGCGCTCTTCGGAGCTACCTTCGGCGACATCTGCGCGTGCTTGATCGCCTCCGGATGATAGTGCTGCGACAGCGATACCTCCGACGCCGTGGCGTGGCTGCCGTTGACATCGCCGTAGAGTTCCTTGGCGAGCGCCTCTGAGCGTGGCCCCTGCCACCAGCCCACCATCTTGCAGCGCACCGGCGATGACTTGCCCGGGCCGCGCATCGACGATGCGGCATAGATCTCGTCGAACGCTGCCGTCACCGTGGCGATGTTGCCGCCATGGCCGTTGATGAACAGGAAGCGCTCGAAGCCATGCTTCATCAGCGACGTCACCACGTCGCCCACCACGGCGATCAGCGTCGAGGGCCGCAGCGTGACGGAGCCGGCGAACCCCATGTGATGCTGCGACATGCCGATGGTGAGCGTCGGCGCGACCAGCGCGCCGATCTCGTCGCCAACGCCCTTCGAGACGAACTCGGCATCCAGGTGGTCGGTGCCGATAAGCCCATTCGGCCCGTGCTGTTCGGTTGACCCGATCGGGACGATGATGCCCCGCGAGGTCCGCAGGTATTCCTCGACCTCATGCCAGGTGGACAGCGCGAGCTGCATGGACTTTCTCCTGATGTCAGACGCATCTTGCCGCCCTGCCGGCTGTCCCGCAAATCGCTTCCGTGGCGGACCGTTTCGGATCAACTGCCCACGTCTTGCCCAGCCCGTGAACCATTCTTGTGCGTGGATACCGCTACCGCGCCGATGGCGTGCCCCAGCGGGACGCATGGTACGACCATTGCTTGCCACATCCCGGCCAAGGGGAGGACACCATGACACGTCGCGTTGCCATCCATCGGCCAAAGTTCGGACGACGCAGTGCGCTGCAACTCGCCGGCGCGGCGATCGGCAGTGGGGCCGTCGGCGGGTTCCCAACCATATGGGCACAGAAGATCAAGGACGTGACGCTGCGCCAGTTCGGCACCGGCGTGTCCAACCTGAACGCGATCGCCGAGAAGGTGAAGCAAGACCTGGGCTTTACCCTCCAGATGACCGCGCTCGACACCGACGCCGTGACGCAGAAGGCCGTGACTCAGCCGAAATCTTACGATGTCGCCGACATCGAGTATTTCCTGTGCAAGAAGGTGTTCCCCACCGGCGTGCTGCAGCCGATGGATACCAGGAAGATCACGAACTATGACAAGATCGTGCCAATCTTCATCACCGGAAAGCTGACGCCGGCCTCGCAGGTCGCACAGGGCACCGCGCCGCATACCGTTGGTTTCGTGGAGAGCAAGGCTTCCACCAAATTCGCGTCCCAGCCCACCGAATGGATGACGCTGATCCCGACGATCTACAACGCAGACACGCTCGGCATCCGGCCTGATCTGGTCGGGCGGCCGATCCGCAACTGGAAGGACCTGGTGGACCCCGCCTTCAAAGGCAAAACCGCGATCCTGAGCATCCCGGGCATCGGCATCATGGATGCCGCGATGGTCATGGAGTTGCTCGGCCGCATCAAATACGGCGACAAGGGCAACATGACCCGCGCCGAGATCGACACCACCGTCGCCTTCCTGATCGAGACCAAGAAGGCTGGGCAGTTCCGCGCATTCTGGAAGACCTTCGACGAGAGTGTGAACCTGATGGCCTCGGGCGAGGTGATCATACAATCGATGTGGTCGCCTGCGGTCGCGGCGGTACGCTCGAAGGGCATCTCCTGCACCTACCAGCCGTTGGCCGAAGGCTATCGTGCCTGGGGCGGCGGCCTTGGCATCGCCAAACATCTGAGCGGATTGGAACTTGATGCGGCCTACGAGTACATCAACTGGTATCTCTCCGGCTGGGTCGGTGCCTACCTGAACCGCCAGGGCTACTACAGCGCGGTTCTGGAAACCGCGAAGCAGTTCATGAGCCCCGACGAGTGGGCGTTCTGGATGGAAGGCAAGCCGGCGAAGACCGACATCCTCAGCCCTGAGGGCAAGGTGATGGAGAAAGCGGGCGCGGTGCGCGACGGCGGCTCGTTCGAGGAGCGTATGGGCCACGTCGCCTGCTGGAATTCGGTGATGACCGAGGACCGCTACATGGTCCAGAAATGGAACGAGTTCATCGTGGCGTGACGGATCGTCCTCCCCGCGAAAGCGGGGACCCGGAGCCACAGGCAACAGTGCCGCGTCCCCGGGGTACCCGCTTTCGCGGGTATGACAAGTGGTGGGCGGTCCTACAGGCGACTCCGCTCGCCGCGATCCTCGCGGTGTTCCTGTTGGTGCCGATCGCCACGTTGATCGTGGTCAGCTTCTTCGACTACGACAGCGTCCAGATCATCCCAGGTTTCGTGCTCACCAACTACCGCGACGTGCTGGGCGCGGCCACCACGTGGTGGACCTATCTGGAGACGTTGAAGTTCACCGTCATCGTCTGGGCTGTCACGCTCCTGACCGGCTTTTGGCTCGCCTATTTTCTCGCCTTTGTCGTCCAGAGCCGCACCTGGCAGACGACATGGTTTCTGGTCTGCACGGTGCCCTTCCTCACCTCGAACATCATCCGTATGATCTCCTGGGTACCGTTTCTTGGCCGTAACGGGCTTTTAAATGGCACGCTGCTGCGCCTTGGACTGATCCGTGCACCGCTTGAATTCCTGCTGTTCTCCGACTTCGCCGTGGTGCTGACATTTGTGCATCTCTACACGCTGTTCATGGTCGCCCCGATCTTCAACAGCATGGTGCGCATCGACCGCAGACTGATCGAGGCCGCGACCGATGCCGGCGCCCGCCCCTGGCGCGTGGTCCTTGAAGTGATCATCCCGCTCGCCAAACCAGGCATCGCTATCGGTTCAATCTTCGTCGTCACGCTGGTGATGGGCGACTTCATCACTGTGCGTCTGATGAGCGGTGGCCAGAGTGCATCGGTCGGCCTGATGATCAGCAACGAGGTGGCGCTGCTGCAATATCCCGCTGCGGCGGCGAATGCCGTCGTGCTGCTGGCGGTCGTGCTGATGATGGTTGGGGCCATCGTGCGTCTCATCGATCTGCGCAAGGAGCTGTAACCGATGCCGGGGCGGATCGGCCGCTCGATCATGATCGGCTGCTTTGCACTGTTCGTGCTGTTCCTCTACGGCCCGACGCTCACCATTATGATCCTGTCGTTTCAGGGACCTGACGGCGGGCTCACCTTCCCGATGAACGGTGCTTCACTCCACTGGTTCGCCAACCTCTTCGAACGCCAGGCCGTCGGTGATTTCGGCGGCTCGATACGGCGCTCGGTGATGCTCGGACTGATGGTGATGGCGACGACAGTGGTGGTATCGGTGCTCGCCGGCCTGGCCTTTCGCCGCCGCTTCCGCGGTGCAGGCGTGCTGTTCACGCTGACCGTCGCGAGCCTGATTGTGCCATCGATCCTGGTCGGGCTGGGCATTGGCCTGCTGTTCAACCTGGCCGGCTGGGATCCCGCCTGGTACGGTTCGGCGTTCGGCGCACAACTGACCTGGACGCTGCCGTTTGGGCTGCTGATCATGTTCGCCGTGCTCAATCGGTTCGATCGCCGTTGGGAGGAAGCGGCGCGCGATCTCGGTGCCAGCCCATGGCAGACGTTCCGCTCCGTCGTGCTGCCGATCATCGCGCCCGGCGTTGTCGGGATCGCGCTGTTCGGCTTCACGCTGTCCTACGACGAGTTCGCCCGCACGCTCCTGACCGCGGGCAGCGATAATACGTTGCCGCTGGAGATCTTCGGCATGACGACGAACATCACGACGCCTGTGCTGTATGCGTTGGGAACACTGACCACGCTCCTGTCAGCGATGGTGATCGGAGCAGGACTGTTCGGCGTTCTGCTGTTGCGGCGGAGGCGCGCAATTCGACGTTGATTTGTGCCAAGACTACGACGTGTGCACCACCGCAGTTGCAGCCAGGCTGACTGGCCATCGCCAGTCCCGAGTGCTAAACATCCACGCCACGAAGGATCAGCTGTTTGCCACGCACTTTCGGGTTTGCACTGGTGTGACGCAGTCAGGACACGATGACACCCGAGAATTTCGCCACCCACTCACTACCTGCGCCGCAACAACTTGAAGTCTGGCGCGGCTGGTTTCATCCCGTCTTCGATGTGACGCCTCGGCAATTGCCGGACCGGGGGTTTCCCGCGGAGACCCGGTTGTGGAAGCTTGATGGGCTGGCGATCAGCCGGGTGTCCGCCCCCGCGATACAGGTCGTCCGGACGAAAACGCTGATACGGCGCAATCCGGTGGACCACTGGGTCATTACTCTGGGTCATCGCGTCACGACCGCGCTCATCACCAACGACGCCTCGCTGGAAGCACCTGCCAGAATTCCGTTCGTCTTGTCGCTGGGAGATGAATTGACCAGCGAACGAGGCCAGGATGAGCGGCTTCAATTCTACTTGGCTCGAAACAGTTTCTGCGAGCTTGCGCCGATGCTTGATGCGGTGCGGGGCACGGTGCTGAACACGCCGTTGGGAAAGTTGCTCGCCGACTATATGATTCTGTTGGAGCGGAATCTTCCGGATTTGACATCTGAGGACCTGCCGCGGCTGACCGGTGCCGTTCGCGCCATGGTCGGGGCCTGCATCGTGCCGTCGCCTGATCGCCTGGCCGCCGCCGCAAGCCAGATCGGTCTCGGACGTTCTGGAGAGAGTGCGGCGGGCCGTCCGGAAGCACCTGCGCTCGCCATCCCTGGGGCCCGAGATGCTCTGCCAGGAGGTGGGCACGTCGCGGTCTCAACTTTATCGGCTCATGGAAAGCGAAAACGGCGTAACGCGCTACATCCAGCGCCAGCGTTTGCTGGAGGCCCATGCGGCACTTTGCGATGTGTCGAACGACAGTCGGATCGCCGCGATCGCCGAGGAACTGTGTTTCGCCGACGCGTCGGGCTTCAGCCGCGCTTTCCGGGAGGAATTTGGCATGAGTCCAAGTGATGTCCGGGGCGCTTCCCTGGCCGGGCTGGCGCCGGAACCGGCGCTGAAGGCTCGCATTGATGCCGAGATCCTCAACCTCAGCGATTGCCTACGCGCCTTTTAGTCTTGGTGGTGGCCATGCCATCGCCGCTCCCACGGAGAAATACCGGGATGTCATCGAAACACCCCGGCATCCAGACTTCGGTCCAACCGCAACCGACCGAATACCCCAATCCGCTCCGTTCCTACGGGGTGCGGACGACAGTCGTGGTGGTGGGTGGAGCCGGGGCCACGTAGGTGGCGGTCGGCGCCGGTGCCGGTGTCACAATGGTTGAGGTCGGGGTCGCAGTGGGGTGCTCGTGGACATCGATACAACCGGCGAGTCCCAGGAACACAAGAGGAAACAGGAAGGAGATGCGCATGAACCTATCCTTCAGTTTGCTGAGAACGAACGCCGTCTAATCAGGCCCGCTCCGTGGCAGGTCCGTGCCGCCTATGTGGCAGGTTCTGGGCCGGGCATCACGAGCGGGTGGGTTGTCGCAGCCGTTGACTATCGCGCCATTTCGCTGATCCATGAGCCCGGGCCAGACCCGGGGAACTGATCGCCGATGTGGACCCTGCTCGACCTCGCCGGCTCGGTCGCTCTGCTGTTGTGGGGACTGCACATGGTGCAGACCGGCATCCAGCGCGGCTTCGGCCCTGATCTGCGCCGCTGGCTTGGCACCACGCTGCACAACCGGCTCGCCGCCTTCGCCGCCGGACTCGGTGTGACCGCCATCCTGCAAAGCAGCACCGCGACCGGCCTGATGGTTGCCGGTTTTGCCGCCGGCGGCGCGGTTGCGCTGGTGCCGGCGCTCGCGGTGATGCTGGGCGCCAATGTCGGCACCACGCTGATCGTTCAGGCACTGTCGTTCGACGTGGCCCAGATCGCTCCGGCGCTGATCCTGCTCGGTGTCATTCTGTTCCGCCGCGGCACCGCGACGCGAACGCGCGATCTTGGCCGGGTCGCGATCGGGCTGGGGCTGATGCTGATGTCGCTGCATCAGCTTGTGTCGCTGATGACACCATACGAGGACATGCCCAGCCTGCGCCTGATACTCGGCGCGATCACCACCGAACCAGCGCTCGACGTGCTGCTGGCCGCCGTCGTGACCTGGGCGGCGCATTCCTCGGTCGCGGTGGTGCTGCTGGTGATGTCGTTTGCCGCCAAGGGAGCGATCCCTCCGGACGCCGCGTTCGCGCTGGTGCTGGGCGCCAATCTCGGCACCGCGATCAATCCGGTGCTGGAGGGCGGTTCGGGTGACGACCCCGTCGGCCGCCGGCTGCCGATCGGCAACCTGCTCAACCGGCTGTTCGGATGCCTGGTGGCGCTGGTCCTGCTGCGCCGGATCGGTTCGCTGATGGTGCAGTTGGAGCCCGACCCGGCCCGCGCCGTCGCCGACTTCCATACCGGCTTCAACCTGATCCTGGCGGCGGTGTTCCTCCCGGCGCTGGGACCCTATGCCTGGGCGCTACGCAGGCTGTTGCCGGCCCGGGTGACCGCCGAAGACCCGTCGCGGCCGCGCTATCTGGACCAGACCGCACTGGAGACGCCGGCGATCGCACTGGCCGGCGCCGCGCGGGAGGCGTTGCGCATGGCTGATGCACTCGAGGGGATGCTGACCGGAGCAGCCGAGGCGCTGGGCAGTACCGACCGACGGCGGATCGCCGAGGTGCGGCGGCTGGACGATGTGCTGGATCGGCTGAACAGCGCGATCAAGGCGTACCTTACGGAACTGGACCCGGAGGTGCTGTCCGAGGCGGATCACCGCAGGCTGTCGCAGATCCTGGTGTTCGCGACCAACCTGGAGGCCGCCGGGGATGTGGTGGACCGCGACGTCATGGGGCATGCGGTAAAGCGGCTGAAACGCGGCGTACCGTTGGCGGCGGACGAACGTGCAGAGGCCCGCCGTCTGCTCGGACGGCTCGCCGCGACCGTGCGGGCCGCCGCCGCGGTGTTCATGACCGAGGATGCCCGTGCGGCCCGCGAACTCGCGTTGGAGAAGGAGGCATTCCGCGACCTGGAGACGGCCGCCACGCGGGCCCATTTCGCTGGGTTGCGGGGTGGCCAGGCGGATGCAGTCGCGCTCGATCTCGAGATGCTGCGCGAGTTGAAGCGAGTCAACGGACATCTGGTGGCTGCTGCGGCCTATCCGGTGCTGGAAGGCCAGGGCGAACTTCTGGCGAGCCGGTTGCGCCTGGATTCCTGACGCCAGACCACAATCTTCAGCATCTGGGACAGAACGCCGCCGTTTTGGGGACGGGCGGCGGATCGGATATGATAGGTTATGCCAGTTGCCTGATTGCAACATCGTGTCTTACCGGCAACATACCTGGATATTGTGCTGCGTCCGGGATCGCTGCCCCTAAATGTAGTTCCACGAATCGGAACGGTTAGGATGGATAGGATTTCAGAAGATACGGCAGGGGAGAACGACGTGCTCGATGCTGTCCAGATGCCAGGTCGCCATCAGGTCCATATCGACCGCTCGCGCGACGCGTTGCTGACCGATTTCGGCCGCGCCACGCTGTCCGACCGCTACCTGATGCCCGGCGAGGATTTTCAGGACCTGTTCGCACGGGTGGCCTCCTATTACGGCGACGATGCGGGGCATGCGCAGCGCGTCTACGACTACATGTCGCGGCTGTGGTTCATGCCGGCGACGCCGGTGCTGTCGAACGGGGGCACCCAGCGCGGCCTGCCGATCTCCTGCTTCCTCAACGAGGCGTCCGACAGCCTGGAGGGCATCGTCGGGTTGTGGAACGAGAATGTCTGGCTGGCCTCCAAGGGCGGCGGCATCGGGTCGTATTGGGGCAATCTGCGTTCGATCGGCGAGAAGGTCGGTGCGGTCGGCAAGACCTCGGGGGTGATCCCGTTCATCCGGGTCATGGATTCGCTCACGCTGGCGATCTCGCAGGGCTCGCTGCGGCGCGGGTCGGCGGCGGTCTATTTGCCGGTCTGGCATCCGGAGATCGAGGAGTTCGTGGAGATCCGCCGCCCGACCGGGGGCGATCCGAATCGCAAGGCGCCCAACCTGCACCACGGCATCCTGGTGTCGGATGCGTTCATGCGCGCGGTGGAGGCCGACGAAGCCTGGCCGCTGCTGTCGCCGAAGGACGAGACGCCGGTGCGTTCGATCTCGGCGCGGGCGCTGTGGGTGCGGATCCTGACCGCGCGGATCGAGACCGGCGAGCCGTACCTGATCTTCTCCGACCATGTGAACCGCGCGCGGCCGGAGCATCACAAGCTGGCGGGGCTCGAGGTGCGGACCTCGAACCTGTGTTCCGAGATCACCCTGCCGACCGGGCGCGACCAGCATGGCATGGACCGCACCGCGGTGTGCTGCCTGTGTTCGCTGAACCTGGAGAGTTGGTTCGAGTGGAAGGATTCCCCCACGTTCATCGAGGACGTGATGCGGTTCCTCGACAATGTGCTGCAGGATTTTATCGATCGCGCGCCGCCCGGGATGGAGAAGGCGAAGTATTCCGCGATGCGCGAGCGCAGCGTTGGGCTGGGGGTGATGGGGTTCCACTCGTTCCTGCAGTCGCAGAACGTGCCGTGGGAGAGCGTGGTCGCGAAGGTTTGGAACAAGCGGATGTTCAAGCATATCCGCGAGCAGGCTGACCTGGCGTCGCTGGTTCTGGCGGATGAGCGCGGGCCGTGCCCGGATGCCGCGGAGTACGGCATCATGGAGCGGTTTTCGCACAAGATGTCGATCGCGCCGACTGCTTCGATTTCCATCATCGCGGGCAATTCGTCGCCGGGGATCGAGCCGATCGCAGCGAACGTGTTTTTGCAGAAGACGCTGTCGGGGAGCTTTACCGTGCGCAACCGGCATCTGCAGATGCTGCTGGCGGCGAAGGGGATGGACACCGACGAGGTGTGGTCGTCGATCACGCTGAACAAGGGCAGCGTGCAGGATCTGGATTTTCTGAGCGAGCAGGAGAAGGCGGTTTACAAGACCGCGTTCGAGCTGGATCAGCGGTGGATCATCGAGCATGCGGCGGATCGCGCGCCGTTCATTTGCCAGAGCCAATCGGTCAATGTGTTCTTGCCGGCGAATGTGCACAAGCGGGATCTGCATCAGATCCATTTCATGGCGTGGAAGCGGGGGGTGAAGTCGCTTTACTACTGCCGGAGTTTGTCGCTGCAGCGGGCGGACAATGTAAGCGAGAAGGCGGTGGCACCCGCGGCGTTCACCGGGGTGCTGGCGCCGGCGAATGATGGGGTGGGGCAGTTGCCGTTGGTGGCGGTGGGGGCGAATGCGACGGATTATGAGGAGTGCTTGGCCTGTCAGTGATCACGAGTTGCAAGTATTGACTTGATCAGATTGTCCATGTCGGCAAAGCGCTTCTCTGAATAGTGCGCGATCCGCACCTCAACCGCCACGTTCAGAGGCTGCGTGTCCTTTGGCCACGCAGCCCTGGCCAACTCCAGGTCATGGTTTTCCAGGCGTTCAGCCGCCGGCGATCATGCGCCTGTGCCGAGACTGGCCGGCCATGCACGCAGAATTCGAAGTACGGTGCACCAGCGTCGCTCGGCCGACCACTGTGGATGGGTATCCGGACCATATGTGGCCCGGATACGCCGCGACCATACCCTTCGGCTTAACGATCGAAACGCGACAGCTGGCTCGCCATTCAGCAAGGCTTCGAGGCGCACCAGGCGCGAGCCGCTACTCGATGGCGGCGAGGCCTTCCAGATCCTCGAGCCCTGCGGTCACCGCCTTCCAATCGCGCTTGCGCAGCGTCACCGTCTCGCTCGTCTCGGCCGAAGCCAGTATCTCTCCTTGTCATATTACCCGTGATGTGATAACGGTTCGTATGTGAGGCTCGTGCTGGATACCAACGTGGTGGTCGCCGCCATGCGAAGCCCCTCTGGGGCATCCGCGGCCATTCTGACCTCGGCACGCGCCGTCCAGGTTACACTGCTCGCCAACGTGGCGCTTGCGCTGGAGTACGATGCCAAATGCAGCCTCGCCGAACACCAACTTGCTGCCGGACTCAGCGCCGGCCAGGTGAGTGTATTCATCGATGCGGTGATCGCCATGTTGGAGCCAGTCGAGACACACTACATGTGGCGGCCGCAACTGCGCGATCCAGCCGATGAACTCGTGCTCGATGCTGCGGTGAATGGACAGGCACGCGCGATCGTCACGTTCAATACAAGAGATTTTGGGATGGCGCCTGCACGGTTCGGCATCGACCTGCTGACGCCGGCCGAAGCAATCCGGAGGATCAGAACATGAAGCGCCAGAGCACTTATCCGCTGCGCCTGCCTAACTCCATCAAGGCCGAGGTTGAGAAACGGGCGAAGGCAGATGGGATCAGCATCAACCAGTTCGTGGCCACGGCCGTCGCCGAAAAGCTGACGGCGATGAACACCGCGACATACTTCGCCGAGCGCCGCGCCCGCGCCGATTTTGCCGCATTCGATCGGCTGATGCGCCGGAGGGGTGGCGAACCGCCTCGACCGGACGACTCGATGCCATGACTCACGCGACCATTCTCATGACCGCGATTTGCTTGAGGCGTTCAGCATCCAGGAAATCAGCGACTTCATCGCTCGCGACAATCCAAGTCACGCTGTCACATCCACCGCCGAACTACCCGACCGCTGCAGACGAATTGCCGAACTCCCGTGGGCGGCTCCGTTACGACCAGGCTTGGACAAGGGCGTTCGGTATATCGCGTTCGGCCGCTACCTCATCTTCTGTGTCGTGCACGTCCGGGTGCTGGAGATCAGGCGCGTCCTGCACGGCGCACGCAATATATCGGCGGACGACATCAACTGATGCGCTGCGTCCCTCCCCGCCCGGCTCGGCGCCGCCCCTACCCCCGTCGCCCCTGACCCGCCGCCCGCCGCAACCGCGGCTTCGGCTGCGGGGTCGTCGTGTCGAGCACCGAGTGCAGCGTTGCCACCGTCTCGGGTGACAGCCGGTGAATGGTCTGCGCCAGGCGGTTGGCCAGTGCCGTCTGCTCCGGCCTCAGACCGGCCGTGTTCACCGTCACTCGCGGATGCGACAGCCGTGCAAGCCGCGCCAGTTCCTCCGCGTCGTCCCAGATCAGGCCGAAAAACTCATTGACCTGGTGCACCAGTCCGGCACTCGGCGCGCCGCGCTTGCCATGCTCCAACGCCGAGAGATACGCCGCCGACACCTGCAGTTCGCCGGCCAGGCGCTGCAGCGTGACCCCCCGTTCGGCCCGCAACGCGCGCAGCCTGGCCCCGAACGGGGTCATCGCGGACGCCGCAGCAACAGACGCACCGAGCCCGGGTTGGCCGCGTGCGGGTGCGTCGCGGCAAGGACCAGCGGCCTGATCTCGGGCAGATTGAGCCAGAGCGGCAACTCGCGCCGGATCACGCCGCCGCCCGCCGCGTCGCCAGCCGAGTGATGCCCGAACCCGGTCGCAGGCCCCCTACTCCCTCGTCCGGTCACAACCTCGACGCAACGGAGCCGATCCGCGTGCGCCGTCCGCAGGAAGGCGACCAGCGCATGATACGCGCGCTGTGCCGTCTGACCGTGAAGGTCCAGCACCCGCGCTCCGCGCAGCTTGCCGGTGCGGAGGCGTTGCCAGGTGGCATTGTCCACGCCGCCCGGTTGCGCTCCGACCACCAGCGGCATCGGCGCGGTATGCGAGCCGCGCATGTTGATGCCAGGGTGCAGTCGCGGCTGCGGCGGGCTGAACGGCAACGCGGCGGGCGGGACTTCCGCGGACGCCGACGCGTCAGGCAGGGCGGGGCGGCTGCGGCCAGGCAAGGGGGTAATCCGGCCGGCATAGTTTGCCCACGCCGCACGATCGGCCTCGGTCGGACGGGAGCGACGCGGCGTGTCCATAGGCCGAGACAAAGCAGCAACGCGTTTGCCAACGCAAGCATCGTGAGAAGCACCACGCGCGCGGAGGTGCCAGCTCGGCCGGCGGCCTGTCCCATGAATCCGCCACCGACGGAACGCACGCGGCACATCCGCGGCGATCCCAGGATGCCGGATCACCGCATGTGTACGGCGCTTCCTTTCACCGTCGAAATGTAGTATACTCGTGTCCGATCCAAGGGGATGGGATGTAGCCGTGTCCACAAATCTGTGCGGATCTTGCACCTTGTGCTGCAAGGTCAAAAGTATCAGCGAACTGAACAAGCCGATGCACACATGGTGCCCAAACTGCGACAAGAGCAAAGGCTGTCGCATCTATGACACGCCCGAGAAGCCGGCATCATGTACGGCATACACATGCCTATGGTATGCGACTCAGTCATTCGAAGACCCAACCCGCAGGCTGCCGTTGCACTTTCGTCCTGATCACACCAAGGTTGTGGTGGATGTCCCTGGCAACATGGACAATCCAGCTGCAATATTCTGGATCGATCCTTCCTATCCGGGCGCAATGCGTTCCGAAGAAAATCAGACCCTTGTACGAATGCTTGCGACCGAGCACGCCGTGATTGAAGCGCGTGGCCGCAAGCGTAAGCTCATTGCCATCAACGAAAGCGCCGCACGGAAGATGATCGCCGAGGGATGCGACATGAGCCTCACGGAGTGGGAGGTCTAGCCAACTGAGGCATCCTCGACGACGACGCCGAACCTACTGATCGTCGCTGCCTCAGGTGGCGAGATAGTCCATCGCGGCATCGACGCCGCCCCTGCCGTGCGGAACGTTGTTGATGCGGAGGCTCATCTCGACCGCCGACAGCGCGCCCAGCACCATCGGCTCATTCAGATCGCCAAGATGGCCGATGCGGAACACGCGCCCGTTCAGCTTGCCGAGCCCGCCGCCGAGCGAGACGTTGAATCGCTGACGTGCGGTCCGCCGCAGGGCTTCCGCGTCATGCCCCTCCGGCATCTGCACCGCCGTCACCGAGTCTGAAAAGCGGCCGGGATTGGTGCAGAACAGCTGCGGCCCGTTGTTGCCGGCCCAGACCTGGACCGCGCGGCGCACCGATTCGCCCAGTCGGTGGTGGCGCGCAATGACGTTCGGCAGGCCTTCCTCCTCCAGCAGCCGGATGGATTCCTTCAGGCCGTAGAAGAAATTCACCGGGATGGTGCCGATGAAGCTCTGCGGATTGCGGGCGAGCATCAGGGTCCAGTCGAAATAGAAGCGCGCGAGTTTCGCATCCTTGTGCACTTCCAGGGCCTTCTGCGAGACGGCGGTGAAGCTCATCCCCGTGGGGAGCATCAGACCTTTCTGGCCGCCGCCGACCACACCGTCGATCTTCCACTCGTCCATGCGGAAGTCGAGCGAGCCGAGCGAGGAGATCGTGTCCACCAGCAACAGCGCCGGGTGCTTCACCGCATCGATTGCAGCGCGCACCTCGGGGATCGGGATAAACAGGCCGGTGGCGGTTTCGTTGTGCACCACGCAAACGGCCTTGATCTTATGGGCCGTGTCCTCCGCCAGTGCCGCCTTTACGTTGGCGATGTCCACGCCGTGGCGCCAGTCGGCGGTGACGGGACGCACCTCGACCTTCAGCGCCATGGCCATCTTCGCCCATTCATCGGAGAAATAACCGGATTCCAGGAGCAGGATCGTATCGCCCGGCGACAGCAGATTGGTGAGCGAAGCCTCCCACGCGGCGTGGCCCGACCCTGTGTACATGAACAGCCGGTGCTCTGTCCGCAGCACGCGCTTCACGCCCTCGAAGCAGGCGTCGTAGACTTCGCGGAAGTCGGGATCATGAAAGTCGATCGACGGCCGGTCGATTGCGCGCAGAACGCTGTCGGGGATGTTTGTTGGGCCCGGATTGGCGAAGAAGTGGCGCCCGCGGGGCTTGGTTACGGATGTACTCATGCGCTGTGGTTTCCTCATGGGCGGCGGGGAAGGCGCAAGTCGAGCCAACGGCCATGTCCGCAACCGGTTGCCGCCGCTTTGCCGCGACGCCAGGGATTTGCCCAGCGTATCCCATCACGCGGCGTTCCAGTCAACGTCACCGGCAACCGCGGGACGATGGTGACGGCGAGCCCGAGACGCTAACCTTCATCTGCATGACCCGGCACTTCACGAGCGGCCTTGCGGAAAGCACCGTGCTGGAGAACGCTCGCGAAAAGCGCTGGCAGGAGGATACCACCATGTTCATCCGCAACGCCTGGTACGTCGCCGCCTGGGCCGATGAGATCTGCCAGACGCCGCTGGCCCGCCGCATCTGCAACGAACCCGTGGTGCTGTTTCGCGACCGGCAGAACCGTGTCACGGCGCTGCTCGACATGTGCTGCCACCGCGGTGCGCCGCTGCACATGGGCAAGGTGGTCGAGGAAGGTCTGCAATGCGGCTATCACGGCCTGATCTTCGACCGCTCCGGTGCGTGCGTGAGCGTGCCTGGCCAGACGCACATCCTGGAGCGCACCAGCGTGCGCAGCTTCCCCGTGGTCGAGCAGGATGCGTTCGTATGGATCTGGATGGGCGATCCGGCCGAGGCGAATGCATCCGGCATCGTTCCCTACCCATACCACAACGACGCAACGAACTGGCCGCACAGGCACACGATGTACCCCATCAAGGCGGCCGCCATGCTGATGGTGGACAATCTGATGGACCTGACGCATTTGGGTTACGTCCATGCCACGACCATCGGCGGCAACCCCGCACAGCACGTCGAGGCGAAGATGGAGACGGAGCGCACGCCGCTGGGGCTGAAATTCACCCGTTGGATGCTGAACTCGCTGCCGCCGCCGACCTACGTAAGGGCGGTGGGGTTTCAGGGCCGCATCGACCGTTGCCAGCGCTTCGAGTTCATTGCCCCCGGATCGGTCCTGCAATGGACCGGTGCGGCCGAGGCGGGCGCCTACCGCGACGGCAATACCAGCGGCAGCCCGCTGGAGTTCCGCCTGTTCCACGGGCTTACGCCGGAGACTGACTCGACGTGCTTCTATTTCTGGTCGGCGGCCAACGGGTTTCGTCAGGATGATCCGGCGGCGACAGAGCAGTTTTTCGAGCAGGTCGCGGCTGCATTCCTGGAGGACAAGACGGTGGTCGAGGGCCAGCACGCCCGTCTGGCGGAACTGGGCGAAGGCGCATTGGTGGACATCGCGACGGATGCCGCGCGCCTGCACATGCGGCGCACGGTGGAGCGATTGCTGGAGAACGAGCGACGAGCAGGGCTTGCTGCGGCGTAGGCGAAGCGTCTCCTTCAGGCGCTCACCGCGCAGTCGTCCAGACCCGAACGTGACGACGAACGAGGCGCAGCCGTTCAGGGCCCGCTACCCGGCCGCATCGCCTGCCAGCTATTGAGCCCATCGACCATTGCCCCGGCGGGACTTCCCCCCGCGAGGCGATCGCGGGATGCGCAAGAAGCGCCGCGCGAAGCCAAATGGAGACCGGGGACGCTTGGCTTATGGGCCAAGATCTAACGCGACCACGGCACCACGCTGGCCGCAAAGGTCCAGGCTGGTGCGCCGACGATGCCATGGGTTCCAGGGAAAAGCGTGTGTGTAGGAAAACACTGCAATTCCGGCTAGAAGTATGTTCGAATGACTTGGGAGACGGTCGTGGCGTTGCTCATCGTTGATCTCGACAAACATATCGGCAATGCCACGGTATGGCGCGACACTTTCGCGGCACAGTTTCCCGATTTGGAGATCCGCATCTGGCCTGATGCGGGAAAGTTGGCGGATATCGAATATCTCGCCTTTATGCATCCCGATTTCGACTCGCTTCCCAGTTTTCCGAATTTGAAAGCCATGTTCAGCCGCTCCGCCGGGGTCGAGTCCTTTGTCGAGCATCCAAAGCTGCCGAAGGCCCCGCTGTGCAAGGTCGAGCCGCCAGGCGGTGATCCGATGATGACGGAATACGTTGTCATGCATGTCCTGCGTTTTCATCGTGACATGCCGGGGTACCAAGCGGCTCAGGCCAATCGGGAGTGGCGTCGCACAACGATTGTGCGACCCGAGCAAAGGCGTGTCGGCTTCCTCGGCTTTGGCATGATGGCGAGAGCGCCAGCGCTGGTGCTGAAGTCGCTCGGGTTCAAAGTCTCGGCCTGGGTTCGCCATCCGCGGGAAGCAGGTAACGTTCCGATCTTTAACGGCCCCGGCCAGCTTGAACCATTCCTTCAGCAGACCGACATCGCCGTCTGCCTGCTGCCGCTGACACGAGAAACCGAGGGAATCTTCTGCGCGCGCACCTTTGCCATGATGCCACGAGGGGCGATGCTGGTAAACGTCGGACGCGGCAAGCATGTCGTGGATCAGGACCTGATCGCCGCGCTCGATTCGGGACAGTTGTCATATGCCGCGCTGGACGCACTGTGGCCTGAACCGCTGCCGCCGACAAGCCCGCTTTGGCTGCACCCCAAGGTTACCGTGATGCCGCACGTGGCGCGGCGGCCGACCGTTGCTCAACTCGTGACTGAGATCGCGGCAAATATCCGCAGCGTAGAGGCAGGCGGACGGCTTTTGCAGGAGATCGACATCACGGCAGGATACTGAGCCTAATCCGATACTGGGATCAACGAACAACGCCAGAGGTGGAACCATGCGAGCGAACAAGATCAAGCAGATGTGGCGTGCCAGGCAATGCGCGACGCTGGGTTGGCTGTCCGTGTCCCACGGGTTCACGGCCGAGGTCATGGCGCGTCAGGGCTTCGATGCCCTGTGCATCGACCTGCAGCACGGCACCGCTGAAATGAAAGACGTCGGACCCATGCTGGCCGCGATCTCGCAGACCGACACGGTCCCGGTCGTACGGGTCGCATGGAACGAGCCGGCGACCATCATGAAGGCGCTGGACCTTGGCGCCTATGGCATCATCGTGCCGCTGGTCAATACCGCCGCGGAAGCCGCGATGGCGGTGGCTGCGTGCCGCTATCCGCCCGTCGGCATGCGCTCGTCGGGGCCCGTGCGCGCCGTGCACTACGGGGGCGCCGACTACGTGGCCCATGCCAACGACGAGATCGTCATCATGGCCATGATCGAGACGAAGGAAGGCCTCGCCAACCTCGATGCCATCTGCGCCACGCCCGGTCTCGACGCGGTCTATATCGGGCCAGCCGACCTGTCGTTCGCATTGGGCCTGGCCCCGCGCGGCGATAACCCTGACCCGCTCCATCTCGCCACCTGCGACAAGATCCGGGAGGCAGCGCACAAGCACGGCATCAAGTGCGTCATGCACTGTGCCGGTGCGGCGTTCGCAGCGGGTGCGGTGAAGCGCGGCTTCGACATGGTGATGCTGACGTCCGATCTGTCGTGCATGGTCGCCGGCGCACGGGCGCAGCTCGACGAGCTCAAGTCCAAGACGGCCTGAGGGGGCACCCGCGCCGGCCGCTCTGGGCGGTCCGGTTGCGATGTCGGACAATGGGTTGAACAGAAATGGGTTGAACAGACAGGAGGACGGCCATGCCGGTCATCGACGTTCAGGTCCATCCCTTCGATCGCAACCACCCCGGCCGGCCGTGGGCCAGTCCCTCGCACGGACTCGACTCCGCCACAGGCGAGGAAATGGCCGCTGCCATGAACAGTGTCGGCGTCGATGGCGCGATCATGGTGTCGTCGTTCAGCGCCTATGAATACGATCCGAGTTACGCGCTCGAGGTTTACAATAAATATCCCGACAAATTCCGGGTGGTGACGCCGGTCGATGCGACCGATCCGGCGATCGACGATGTGGTTGCGAAATGGGCAGCGACGCAAGGCGCGCGCGGCATTCGCATCCGCATGCGCGACGGCCTGCCGATGGACGCCGACCATCCTGGCCTGAACCGCGCTTTCGCCGCCGCCGCCAAACACGGTTTGCCGGTCAATCTGCTTTGCTGGGGAATCCTGGACAAAGGCCTGCCGCACATCCAGCGACACCCCGATACGGTCATCGTGATCGACCATCTCGGCCTGCTGCAACCCGCTCGCCCGCCGGTTCCGGCCGATGTCTGGGCCGATCTGCCGAAGCTGCTCGCGTTGGCCAAGTACGCGAACGTACGGGTGAAGATCAGCGGCGCCTGCACGATGTCGCACCAACCGTTCCCGTACAACGACATCTGGGAGCCGGTGCTGCGGATCATCGACGCGTTCGGGCTGGATCGTTGCATGTGGGGCACCGACTGGACGCGAACGATCGGCATGCTGACCTACGAGCAGGGCGTTGCGCCGTTCCGCGACACCAAACGCCTGTCCGCGAGCGACAAGGCGGCGCTCATGGGAGGTACATTGCAGAAGGTCTACAAGTGGTAACGCGGCGGCGCTGCGTTGTAGCGCGCCAGGGAATCCCTTCAGGACGCGCCTCATACTACCTCGTCATGGTCGGCGAAAGGCGGCCATCCACGTCTGTGCTGACAGCACAAAGAGCAGACGTGGATACCGACCCACGTCGGCATGACGATATGGAAGCGACCGTTGCGCCACGTGCAGCACTTGTTTCCCAGCGAATCCTTAGGGCGCTGCTCGTCATTCACGCCATCCGCTCGACCCATTGCGCGCGCGAGGGTCCCGGCTCGAACGGATCGCCGAAATACTGGGTCTCGCGGGCCACCTTCCCATCGAGGAACTCCATGATGCTAACCGTGTAAGACGGCTGCCCGTCGTAGATTATGACATACTCAGTGACCCAGAGGTCGCCCGCGCCGATGATCCGCCGCACCGTGAAATGTTTCCGGTTCGGCTGCGCGGCGCGCGATGACTGAATGTTTCGCCGCCCGCGGGTACGCTCGCCCGATTGCGGATATTCGAGCACCGCATCCTCTCGGTAGATCTGGTGCTCCGTCTCGAAGTCGTTCGCATCGGAGGCGGCCCAGTGGCGATCCAGAGCCGCTCGAATCTCTCGGTCTTCCATATCAGGTCTCCTTGACCATCGCTGTCGATTTCCAGCCAGCGTACTTTACCCTGGTCTGGAACAGACCTTCCAGACCGCCTGCGCTCCCGCAGTCTGTCGAAACAACTATGTCTAATAAGGGCTTGGCATCATGGATATTCCGGCAACGCCTGGGCTGGTTGGCGGCACCGCGAGGTATTCAACACGAAGGACGATTGAGGGCCCACGGAGGGCCACGGAGAAAGGAAGAGATGGCGCTTCGCGCGCAGCGGATGGCTGTTTCCTCTGTGGCCCTCGAAGTCCTCCGTTCTTCCTCCGTGTTAAACGCTTTCGTTCGTTCGGCAGACACCCATGCAACCATTGAAGTATCCGTTGCCTCCACGTCAACGGCATTTGGTCAAACGCGAGTCACCTTCCCTCAAGCGGATCACAGCGTGCACAAGAAGTGGCGCGACACGGCAAATGGAGACCGAAGAGACTCGGCTTATGGGCCAAGATCGGCAAGTAGCTGCGCCGCCATCGCCTTCACATCGTAGCCCAAGCCAGCGTTGAACCGTCGCGCGGCGCACTCATGGCCCGGCTTGCTGACAGTGAAGGTAGGCCCGTCTTCCGCAATGGCGAATTCGACCTGAAGCGCGCTGTCGCCGACGACAATCGGTGAGGCTCCATCGCGCAATGCCAGCAGGAACGCTTTGGCTTCGTCCGTCGCCAGGTCGAGATGGGGCATCGTCTGTGGGGAATGATCCCCCGCCGGCACGCCGGTGATCGAGATGGTCATGCTCGACCGGTTGATCGCTGGTACCTCCGGAATAACCCGCAGCGTGAGGACGCTTGTGCCACTGCCGCGAATTTCGACTGGCCCAGGGCGCTGCGCTGGCGACAGTGAGGGCGTGGGCGACGGCGGTGGGAGAGAAAACGGCAAAGGCTCAGCAGGACGGCGCGTAAATCGGGATGCTGGCACAACCAGTGGTGCTGGTTTGCCTGTAGGAAAGTCGGGTATCGGTGCGCCGATCGGTGCGCCCGGGATGGGCCTGAGGGTCATGACAATGCCTCCTGCGTCCGCTGCGCTGTCTCGACCAATGACCCATGCCGCGCAGGCTTCGTTTTCGAATCAGCGTTAGACCGCGCTACGAAATGCGCGTCGCGTGTCTCTGCCATAGGCGCCAGCCCGCTGCCTCGCGCTTCCAGACCAGAGTGAAAAGCAGGCCGATCGGCGCCTTCGGCTGATCGCGCTGTCCCACCACCATCCGCACCTTGCCGGTCTGCACCGCAACCTCACCGCAGAACCGCACCGTTACCGCGTCGCTTTCGATCGAGCCATAGTCGTACAGCCCGTTTCTCACGCCGACGAGATAGCCATCCTTGGTCTCCGCAACCGCGGTCGAGTGTATATAAACGACATCATCCGACAGGATGGCATCAAGTGCCGCGAAGTCCTGCTCAATCATGGCACGATAGAGTGCCTGCTCCGCTGCGGCGATCTCGCTGGTCATTCAGGCGGACCCCAGCTGCTGCCTGGCAAAGTCGAGGAATTCCTTCCCCACAGAAGATTCGAATTGCGCATAGACAGGATTGGTCGCTTCGACGAACAACGCCTTGTCGGCGGGCGTGAGTTCGTTCACCTGCATCAGCGTCTTCAGCCTGGCCAGCGATCTGTCGATCTCACCCGGCTGCTCACGCCATTGCCAGTCCATCGCCGTCTTCAGCGCCTGCGCCATCATTCCCTGTTCTTCCTTGGCGAAACTTTGCCAGAGCGGCCGGTTGATCGCGATCAGGAAGAAGTCGGTCGTATGGCCATCGAGCGAGAGATACTTGCTGACCTCATAGAATTTATAAGCGATCAGGTCAGGCAGCGGATATTCGAACCCATCAACCACACCTTGTTGCAATGCCAGGTAAAGCTCGGATGGATCCATCGCCACCGCGGTGGCACCCAGCGCGCGGAAGGTCTGGATATAGACCTGACTGTTGATCACACGGATCTTCAGACCGGCGCAATCGGCGGGCTTGTTGACCGGGCGCAGTTTATTGACGATGTGGCGCCCGCCGATAAGCCAGTAGCCGATGATCTGAAAGCCGGTGGATTCACCCATCGCGGCAATCCGCTGCCCCAGCGCGCCGTCCAGCGCCGTCTTCAACTGATCGGCGGAAGGAACGATATACGGCAGCGTGAACGCATCGAGCGGTTTCATGAATTTGGAGAACCAGGCCGACACCGCCATGGTCATTTGCAGCGATCCGGTCTGCACCGAAGACATCATCTCGGGAATCGTACCAAGCTGCGAGTCGGGATAGACCTCCACCTTCAACTTGCCGGAAGAGAGCTTGGCCAATTCATCGCCGAACATGACGCAGGCGCGGTGGTAGATGCTGTCTGCCGGCAGCATGCTGCCATAACGCAACACGCGCGCGCGCTGTCCGATCGCCGGCGCGGCAAGGCCCGTCGCAGCAGCCGCAGCCGCGGATGCAAGCACGTTTCGCCGTGTCGCAAGCCTGTATGTGTGCATCGACGTTTCCCTGTGTTTGTATCTAATGCATGCCGAAAAACTCTGGAACCAAGGTGGTGATTCGCGGAAACAGCACGACTATCACCAGTCCCAGGATCAGGAACCCGCTATAGATCAGGCTCGGCCGCATCGTCGCATTCACCGGCGCCTCACCGATGGCACAGGCAATGTAATAGCCGATGCCGATGGGCGGAAGGAAAACGCCGATGCCAACCGCCATGGTCAGCACGATACCATATTGCAGCGGATCGACGCCAACGCGCGTGGCGATCGGCAGCAGGATCGGGGCCGCGATCAGGATCGCCGGTATCCCTTCCAGAATAAAGCCCACCACGATCATCACCACCACCGTGACGAGCAGGAACTCGGTGGGACTGTGCAGTGTCGCGAAGGTCCTCGCCAGCGTGCGCCCCATCCCGTCGATCACGATGGCCTGCGACACCAGGTTGGAGGCAGCGACCATGAACAGCACCATTCCGGCGGTCAGCGTAGCGTCGCGCAGCGCAACCCAGCCGCTGCGCCATCCGATGCTGCGATACACCACCAGAGCGGCAGCGAAGCCGTACACCACGGCAAAGGTCGCCGATTCAGTGGGCGAGGCGATGCCGCCAATGATGCCGCCCACGACGATGACCGGCACCAGGAAAGCAGGGATTGCGGGCGGCGTGCTGCGCAGTGCGCGGCCCAGGCGGAAGGGCGGGCCTTTGAAGTATCCGTTGATATGGCTGCGCACGATCACCGCGCTGATCAGCACCAGCGCCAGAATCGCCGCCGGCAACAACCCGGCGAGAAACAGCGATCCCACCGACAGGCTGGTGATCGAGCCAAGCACCAGGAGCATGAGCGACGGCGGTATCGTCTCGCCCATCGCGGCGCTCGCCGCCAGCACCGCGACCGACTCCGTCGGCGGATAGCCGTAATGGCGCAGTGGCGTCTTCATCACGCCGCCGACGGTCGCGATATCGGCTGCCTTCGATCCGCTGAGGCCGGAGAACACATACATCGCGAGCACTTCAGCGACCAGCAGACCGCCGGTCCAATGGCCGACCCACTCTTGCACCATGTCGATCATGCGGCGCGCCATCCCGCTGGCTTCGATGAGCGTGCCGGCCACCATGAAGAATGGCACGGCGAGCAGGATGAAGCTGGTCACGCCGTACTGCATCGCCGACGGGATCGTGGTGATCGGCGCCTCGGCGGTGATCACGAAATACAACAGCCCCGCCAGCGCCAGCACGCCGGCAATCGGTACGCCGGTAATGAACGCGATGATCAGCGCCGGCACGATCAGCAGGAACGGATCAATGTCGATGACGTCGAGATCATAGGCGCGGCGCAGCGCGAACGTTGCAAGCGCCATGGCCACGGCGACGGTGACGCCGATGCTGATCGCGCGCCGCTCCAGCGCGATGAGTTTCTCGAGCGCGAACAGACAGAACAGCAGCAGCCCCAGGCCGAGCCAGATCGCGACGAAGCCGGAACTCAGCCCGATGACCTGCAAGGTCTGCGTGAGCTGTCCAGAGAAAAAAGCTGGATAGGCAGCCAGCGCCACGCCGCAGACGCCCAGGAAGATCGCCAGCCCACAGGCCTGCAGTGTCTGCCGCCGCGCGCCATGCGACTGATCGATCAGCGCGGTATAGGCCATGCCGCTGCCGCGGCGGAAATACGCCGGCGCGCCGAGGAAGGTGATGATGGAGATCAGGATGGTCCAAACGTCTGACGCCCAGGGAAAATCCTGATTGGTCAGATATCGCACGACGGCGTTGCTGAAAGTCACTGCGATGTTGGCGATAATGGTGACGACAACCAACGCCTCGACCACGAGCGCAATCCGGTTGACAAGAGCCGGACGCATGATGGCGATCATGACGCAAGCACTGTCAGCCGCGCACGCGAGCTGCTGGCCACCGTGTTCCCCCCTGGACGATTGTCTGCGGCCGATGGTGGACTGCCGCTGTGGGTCCGTCCAGGAAGCTGGCATGAAGCTGCGCCGGCGGGGTGGTGGGACTGGAACCCGAAACGGGCCGTCCCCCAACTGTCATGAGCCGCGGCAATTACGAATATTGGTCGAAGCTCAGTTCAAAGGCTCACCATTTGCTGCGTTTGCAATACTCTGTCGGATCACGGTTGGCCCCATCCCGACTGAGGCCCAACACGCAAACCGCATCGCCCCGCAATCTGTCGAACCTCCGTGCCAGGCTCCTAATAAAACACCAGCGTCCGAACCTCGATGCTCTCGCGCGGCGGCGCGTCACTAGGCGTCTGCGGATCGTCGAATGCCCCGTGCGCCGAAAACCGCGCCGCCCCCTCGCGCGCCGAGTTGAAGCAGCGGATCAGCACCGCCTCATCCGGCTGCATCCTGGGAAAATCAGTACCACCGCTGGTTCGGATTGTAGGTGATCGCGTAGGTCTCGCCGATGCGATCCGGATACCGCAGCTCGGACCCTACAAGGTTCTCGCTCTCCAGCGTCTCGGCGTCGCACAGCGCCAAGGGTGAGCGCAGCAGCGGGCCGGCGATCGGCCGCCAGACATTGTTGATGGCAAATCGGTGTTTCAGCAGTTCCTCGGCCTCGTCGCCCATCAGGTCGCGAACGCGCTGCGGTGCCGACCAGGCGGTGTAGTCGTTGTGGACCCGCCCGGCGGGCATCTTGACGCCGCTGCCCTTGACGGCGGCCTTGGCGGAATTACGCACGATATGGTCGAACGCGACGACCCGCCTGGCCCCGGTCGCCTCCCGCATCAGCCGCTCGCACTCGGGGTAATAGACCGAGGTGATGATCGTCTCGTCGTAGAGATCGCTCGCTGCGGTCGGGTGGCGCAGCAGGACGAAACCCTCGCGGTCGAGCGACAGCGCGTCGTTGACCGGGCGCGCATCGCGGACGGTGACCTTGTGTTCGATCATCTGCCCGTTGCGGACCGGCATGCCCGGCGGCGGATCGTAATTGTAGGAAAACGGCTTCTCCGCCATCGGCGCCATGAAGTTCAGCGGCGCCACGACGCCTTGCAGATCCGCGCGCGTCATACCATCCATCGCACCCTCCATTGGCGGACGTTGCCTGTCCGCGATTTCACCCGATTTGATGGTAATTCTATCCGATCAAGCGCCAGTCCGGAAGCCGGCGAACCAAGCGCCCTGTGGTCAAATTCCTTTTCGGCAAGAGCTCGGCGATCTGAAATTCTCCGGATCCTCGTCATGGTCCGGCCGTCGGATACTACGATACGGCGCGCCCGATCCCCGCAGCCCAATATACGACCTCAAAACGTTCGCCATCGGTCATTCAGGACACCGCGTCGACGCGTCTTGGTCGGCGGATGGCTCTCACCGTTCCGCTGTTTCCGCCACCACAGAAAAATCGGTCGCCCCCATCCGATTCAAGGCCCGAGACACCGATTCCGGCCGGCATTTCAAGGCATTCGAGGACCTCCCCTGTCTCGGGATCAACGCGCCGGACATCGCTCGCCTCGTCCTGCCAGGTGCCGTGCCAGAGCTCGCCGTCAACCCACGTGACACCCGTGACGAAGCGATCGGACTCGATGGTCCGGAGCACAGTCCCGGTTTCCGGATCGATCTGATGGATCGTCCGATCACGGTGCTGGCCGACCCAGAGCGTCCCTTCAGCCCAGGCGAGCCCCGAATCCCCGCCATGGCCGGGCGCCGGGATCGTGCCGAGCACCTCGCCCGTCCTGGGATCGATCTTCCGGATCACGGCCTCGGCGATCTGGAACAGATGCGTTCCGTCGAATGCCGTTCCCGCATCAGCAGCGACCTCGAGCGCATTGACAATCTCTCCGCTGTCCGGATCGAGGGCGTTCAGGCTGTCGCCCGAGGCGAACCAGACCCGTTGCCCATCGAAGCTGACCCCATGCACGCCTTCGACGTGCGGAAAGGGGCCATATTCGCGAAGGATTTCGGCGCGTGTGTGCTTCATGCTGCCACCCTATCCGCTCGTCGGCGGAGCCGGGAGTAACAAGCTTGTCGGGAATCCCGGCACGTTCGGCACCATCCAGCGGCAAGCCCGACCGCGACCGAATGATTTGACCCTATCGTCCTCCGCCAGCACTTCGAGCGCGCGCTGGACGGTGCGAGGGCTCACGTCGAGCGCCAGCGCGAGCGCCGAACTCGACCACGCCTCGCCATCCGCAAGCAGGGCCAGCACCTCGGCATGGTCTCCCTCCACGGGCGGCGCGAGCACGGCGACGGTTCGCGCCCGGTGCGGCCTCAGCAAGAATCCCCGCTTCGTCGCGTTCAATCTGGCCAACGACCCAAGTGTCGTGCGCAGCCGCCCGATCTCGACGCGCAGCCGCGCACGATGCGATTCATCGGCATCGCGCGCCCGGAACGCGCGCGCGATCAGCGTTTCGCGCGATACGTCTCCGGGCGAGGCCTCGGCCAGCGCACGGGCGAGCGCGAACAACACCGGACGACCGGCAAGCGGAACTACCGTCGTCCCCGCGCGCACGACATTGCGGCAGGCATCGACCACCAGCACGTCGGAGGCGATCAGCGCCTCGACTTCGGCAAGCCCGAGCAACCGATTCCGATCGCGCGTGATCAGGCGTGCGGCAGGTGCGCCGAGCGCGCCCGACACCCGGTCAACCTCCGCCGCGAGCGCAGGTATTCCCGCCTCGCGCGCGGCGTGCCAGGCCCGATCAAGCGCAGCGTGCGCCGACCCCGCCCGGATACGCCGCATCGCGATGCCTGCAGCGACCAGCCAATACCCGGTTCGCGACGCCTGCGGCAGCACGTCGACATCAAGTTCGTCGAGTGTCCGTTCGGCCTCGTCGAGCCGCCCGATCAGGAGCAGCCGCCGAGCGTCGAGATAGCCGGCATGCGCGGCATTCGCCCGATCGCCGCGCGCTTCGAGCGCCGCCCGCGCCGCGCCGAGCATCTGCATGGGTCCGCCCAGATCACGTGAGACGAGCGCGATCTCGGCTTCGGCGACGACACACCGTGCGCGCGCCGTCGCCTCCTGCGGGCCGAAGGCACGCGCGGCGCAACGCAGCAATTCCTTCGCGCGGGTAAGATCGCCGAGTTGCGCCATCGCGATGCCGCGCAACGCGAGCGCCGGTGCATCGTCGCGCAGCGCGACCCGGTTCAGCGCCGCAAGCGGATCGCCAGCCGCAAGCGCCCGGGCCGCGGCCGTGATCAGCGAGTCCATCTAAATCCCGTCACACTTGTCACTCTCATCCGGCGTCCGCCTCGCCTTACATCCCCCCTCGAGCCTGCAACGGCCGGGAATGGCGACAATCGATCGGGAGCTGGAAGATGACAACGTCCTCAGCAGCAAACAAAGGGAGCGCAGGAGCCTGGCCGGCACGCGGCGCGGCCGGCTGGCTCGCCCTCGCGGCCTCGCCGACCCTTGCGTTCATGGCGTGGGTCGCAGCGAACGATGCGCCCCCGATCGCGCTCTGCTCCTCGGGTTCGAGCATCCCGCCGATCGACGGCATGACCGCGATGTACGTCCTGATGAGCGTCTTCCACGTGTCACCCTGGCTGAAGCTCGCTTCCACCTGCCGACCCGCGCTCACTGACCGATAAACCAAAGGAGATCGACCATGAATCATGCAATCGTTTCGCGCGAACAGTGGATTGACGCCCGCAAGGCGCTTCTCGCCAAGGAGCGCGCCATGACCCACGAACTCGACGCGCTCCGCGCCGAGCGCCGGCAGCTGCCCTGGGTCAGGATCGAGAAGCCCTATGTCTTCGAAGGACCCGAGGGTCAATGCACGCTCGGCGACCTGTTCGGCGATCGCAGCCAGCTCGCCATCTATCATTTCATGCTGACGCCGGGATCGGACAATGTATGCCGCGGCTGCTCGTTCATCGCCGATCATGTCGACGCGGCGCGACAGCATTTCGAGCATGCCGACCTGTCGTTCGCCGCGGTCTCGCGCGTGCCGCTTGGGCGTATCGAGGAGGTCAAGCACCGGATGGGCTGGACATTTCCGTGGGTCTCCTCGCACGGCAGCGATTTCAACTTCGATTTCGGCGTGTCATTCACGCCCGAGGACCTCGCCGCCGGCCGCGCGATCTACAATTATGGCGAGGTGATCCGGGAAACGCAGGACATGTTCGGCGCGAGCATCTTCGTGAAGGATGATGGCGGCACGATCTACCACACCTATTCGACCCATCGTCGCGGTGCCGAGCTCCTGATGGGTGCGCTCAACTGGCTCGATCTCGTTCCCCAAGGCCGCAACGAGAGCGCCGGCACCATGAGCTGGGTGCGGCTCCACGACCAATATTGATCCGGACGGCTCCCGCCAAACGGCGGTTTCGAAGGGACGGTCTTCGCGAATCCGCTCCCGGAGCCGCCACGATCGAACAGGCATTCGCGGAACAGGTCCCCGACGGTTATCCGCCGGGGACCTGCCGCCGCAACATCACGCCAGGTCGAACCTGTCAGCGTTCATCACCTTGCTCCATGCTGCCACGAAGGCATCGACAAATGCGCCCGCCGCGTCGTCGGTCGCATAGGCCTCCGCCAGCGCCCGCAACTGCGAGTTCGAACCAAAGATCAAGTCTACCCGCGTCCCGGCCCACTTCTTTTCGCCCGTCACACGATCGCGCGCGACGAACACGTCGTCGGAGGCTGCCTCCCACTTCATGGTCGTGCTTGTCTTCAGCAGATTAACGAAGAAATCATTGGTCAGGATACCCGGCCGGCCGGTGAACACACCCAGATCGGACCCACCGAAGTTCGCCCCCAGCACCCGCAGGCCGCCAATGAGAACCGTCATCTCGGGGGCAGTCAGCGTCAGGAGCTGCGCCTGATCGACCAACATCTCCTCAGCCGATCGGCGATGTTCGCCGCTCATGAAGTTGCGGAACGCGTCCACCTTGGGCTCGAGCACGGCGAAGGAGTGGACATCGGTCTGCTCCTGGGACGCATCGGTGCGGCCCGGCTCAAACGGAACCTCCACGGAGTGGCCGGCATTCTTCGCGGCCTGTTCGACAGCCGCGCAGCCACCGAGAACGATCAGGTCGGCCAGCGAAACCTTCTTGCTGCCGAATTGCGAAGCATTGAACGCCGACTGGATCCGTTCCAGCTCCGCCAGCGCCACGGCCAGCTCTGCCGGTTCGTTGACCACCCAATCCTTCTGCGGTGCCAGTCGTATGCGCGCCCCGTTAGCCCCGCCGCGCTTGTCGGAGCCGCGGAACGTCGCAGCCGAGGCCCAGGCAGTCGTAACCAGCCGCGGGATCGACAGCCCTGAGGCCAGAATCTTCGCCTTGAGCGCGGCGATGTCCGCCGCATCGATCAGTGCGTGATCGACGACGGGAACCGGGTCCTGCCACAGCCGCGGTTCGGCAGGAACCTCCGGGCCAAGATAGCGGGAAAACGGGCCCATGTCGCGATGGGTCAGCTTGTACCACGCCTCTGCGAAGGCCTCGGCCAACAGTCCCGGATTCTCGTAAAACCGCCGCGAAATCGGCTCGTAGATCGGGTCCATCCTCAGGGCGAGGTCGGTCGTCAGCATCATCGGCGCGTGACGCTTCGACGGATCGTGTGCATCCGGCACGGTGGCCGCCGCCGATGCATCTTTCGGCGTCCACTGGTGGGCGCCCGCGGGGCTCTTCGTCAGCTCCCACTCGTAGCCGAACAGGTTTTCGAAGAAGCCGTTGTCCCACTTCACCGGATTCTTGGTCCACGCCCCTTCGAGCCCGCTGGTGATCGTGTCGTCGCCGCGGCCGGTGCCGAAGCTGTTGCTCCAGCCGAGGCCCTGTTGCTCGATGGAGGCGCCCTCGGGTTCCGGACCGACGTAGCGCGCCGGGTCGGCAGCGCCATGGGTCTTGCCAAAGGTGTGCCCGCCGGCGATCAGCGCGACCGTCTCCACGTCGTTCATCGCCATGCGCGCGAATGTCTCACGAATGTCGCGCGCGGCGGCGACCGGATCCGGCCTGCCGTTCGGACCCTCGGGATTGACGTAGATCAGGCCCATCTGAACCGCGGCGAGCGGATTTCGAGTTGCCGGTCGCCGCTGTAGCGCTCGTCCGCCAGCCACTTGCCCTCGGATCCCCAGTAGATGTCCTCGGGCGGCTCCCGAACGTCCACGCGTCCGCCGGCGAACCCGGCGGTCTTGAAGCCCATTGACTCCAGGGCGCAGTTTCCAGCGAGGATCAGCAGGTCGCCCCAGGAGAGATTCCGGCCATATTTCTGCTTGATCGGCCACAGCAACAGGCGCGCCTTGTCGAGGTTCGCGTTGTCGGGCCAGCTATTCAGGGGGGCGAAGCGCTGGGTGCCCGCACCGGCGCCGCCGCGGCCATCGCTGATGCGGTATGTGCCCGCGCTGTGCCACGCCATCCGGATGAACAGCGGCCCATAATGGCCGTAGTCCGCTGGCCACCAGTCCTGCGACGTGGTCATCAGCGCGAAAATGTCCGCTTTCACGGCTTTCAGGTCGAGACGCTTGAACGCCTCGGCGTAGTCGAAACCCCGCCCCATAGGATCGGCCAGGGGTGAATTTTGGTGGAGGATCGACAGATCCAGCCGGTTCGGCCACCAGAGCTGGTTCGTCATGTTCCGGACAACCGCGTCCCGACTGACCCTGCCGCCCATCGGACACTTGCTTTCGGCGTTCATGCCTCACTCCAATCGTGGTCTGCGTTGCTGATCCTGGCGCGGGCGATAGCCCGCCGGCGCTCATCTGTCCAATCGATTAAACTAATCGGATTGATCGAGCCTATCATTGGATGGACCTGCCCCGCCTTGTCAGTGCGATAGACCCGTCAGCGAGACCGGCGAACGCCCTCGTTTGGGGTTTCCTCTGCGAAGGGGGTAGCAGGCCGCACAGCGACGATCGGGAGGACGCGATGGCAAGCTTTGTGGTGAAGGCCGCCCCGCGACCAGACGACGCGGATTGGCTCAAGTTCGACGAAAAGACCATGTGGCACGGCAAGGACATCCGCGCCGGCGACGAGGTCTTCATTTTCGCCGCGGAGCACAATGGCGGCCGTGGCCTTTATGCACGGGGCATCGTGATCGAGGCCATTCGCGGCGTGGGCAGTCGCGTCAGCCTGACGGTGAAGCGCACGTGCACGACCACCCGGCCCCTCGGCCGGGGCGAACTGCGATCGTTCCGTGATCTTCGGGACGGCGGCCCGGAGACGGAGATCGACCGCAAGCTGTACCGTCAGGCGACCAACAAGATCGCCGGTGTCTCCGCTCCGGCCGCGGTGTTCCTTCAGGGCTTCTTTTGAGGATTTTTCGATTGTGTCCGTCCGGTGACAGGCTACCTTTTTGGTCGCGGGACGCGTCCGACACCGCCTCGTGTTGCGCCCAAAACGCGATCGTCGAATACTGGCGGAGTGACGCCCCTCGGGCAGCAAAGTGACGGCGCGGCGTCCGATCGCCCGATGGAGGCCCAAGACCCAAGCCCATGGAGGAAGATCGATGTCATTCTACCGAGGCATGACCTGCGAGAACGTGACCATCAAAGGCGACAAGGGAACGCCGATTACGGCCTACGTGGCCAAACCATCCGGTCCTGGTCCCTTCCCGGGCGTCGTGCTGATTCACCATTTGCCAGGCTGGAGCGAGCTCTATATCGAGACGACGCGTCGGTTCGCGCATCACGGCTATCTCGCGATATGCGCCAACCTCTATGAGCGCGAGGGTGGCGGCAGCGACGGCAACCCAGACGATGTCGCCGCCAAGGTACGGGCCGAGGGCGGCATTGCCGACTCTCAGATGGTCGGCGATACCGAAGCCGCCGTGAAGTGGATGCGCGCGCAGCCCAATTGCAACGGCAAGGTCGGCCTCATCGGCTCCTGCTCGGGCGGCCGACACGCCTTCATCTATGCCTGCCAGAAGAAGGACATCGATGCCTGCGTCGAGCAATGGGGCGGCCGCGTGGTGATGGGCAAGGAG
>CAWEVI010000024.1:0-63811 GCA_963812475.1 uncultured Alphaproteobacteria bacterium | reverse complement strand
CGCCGAGCAACTGGGATTCCATGGCGCATGGTTCGCCGAGCATCGTGTGCCGGGTTTTGCATTCGGTTCCCCGGCGATGTTTATCGCTGCCTGTGCACGCGAAACGTGTCGCATCCGCCTTGGTTGCTCGGTAAGTCTCTTGCCGCTGAACAATCCTGTGCGGACAGCAGAAGACTATGCGATGGCCGATGTATTGTCCCATGGGAGACTTGATTTCGGGCTTGGCCGTGGGCTGTAAAGTATGACTACGACATCGCCAACGTGCCTATGAGCGGAGAGCCGCGATCGATTCGATGAGAATTTGGCCATCATCCGAGCCTTGTGGACCCAGGACAATGTCACTTATCGAGGGCGTTGGACCATTCTGGAAGACCACACGCTAGGGCCAAGACCGTTCCAGCAGCCCTCACCGCCGATCTGGGTTGCGGCGGTGTGTACTGAGGAGACCTATGCCTGGGCGGGCGCCAATGGCTTTGACCTACTGACAGCACCGTTTTTCTTTCCAGACCATCGCGATCAGCAGCGGCTGCTTGCCGTCTATCGTGACAACCTAATTGCGCATGGCCACGATCCCGCACGCAAGGAGGTGATGGCTGTCTATCATCTGTATTGTGGCGACGGTGAGGCGGATATTGCAGCGGTCGCTGATGCCGCGCTTCGGCGCTACCAGAGCTTTACCAAGGCGACCGATCTCCGCCGGCAGGCTTACCGCGACCCGATCGCTTACAGGGATTGGAAAGGCTTCTTCGAAAACCGTGAGACAATCACACTCGAACAGATGAAGGCGTCACGCGCCGTGGTCGGAAAACCCGAGGAATGTATTGAGAAGGTGGCGATGCTGTCGGAACGGTTTGGCGTGACTTACCTGTGTTTGCAGGTGAATTTCGGTGCGCTGCCGCACGCGAAGGTCGTTGAGTTCATGGAGCGGTTTGCGGCGACTGTTATGCGATACTTTGAGCCAACGGCTTGTAGCGCCCACAGTCGTCGGGCGAATGAACGGTGAAGTTCGGCGAGAGAATCGCCAGAGTACGCCGATCAGCCGCTTTGCCGACTGGCTCGGACTTCCACACGAGCAGGCAATGGACTTTTCCTTGCACAGCTTGTTCCTGTTCACAAGAACTGGATCGTCGGGGCTGATTTCGCCAAGCGCATCGGCGGTGATCGAGCATCGGCATGTGACCGGTGGGCGCCCGGAGGAGTGCTAGACGGCGGGGTCGAGGTAAGCTACCCGATGGACGTGATCAATGCCTGTTTCCGCAGCGCCTATCGGCTGGCCTACCCGCTCGCAAAGCGATGGTGGGCATGGCGCGGGCACAACGGCACTGCCATTGCCGTGTGGGTCGGCGACCGCGTGCTAGTGGTTCGCCATTCCTACAAGCCGGGATTTGCGATTGCCGGGCGGCGGTGTGAAGGCTGGCGAGGATCATATGCTCGGGCAATCCGCGAGCTTCAGGAAGAGACTGGTCTGATCGTCGCGGCGGACGATGTGGTTCTGCTCATGGAGACGTTCGGCTAGTTCGGAAAACGGTCGATCTTCGAGGTGCAGCTTGACGCTGAGCCGGAACTGACGGTGGACCAGCGGGAGATCGTCTATGCTGGCTTTGCACCGGTCGATAGCGTGATCGAATACAACCCTCGGCTCCGCAGCTATCTGCGTGCGCGATCGTCCCCGCCGCTAGCTGCGTGTTGTGCCAATGCCAGTTATCGTTTGGCATAGGAGCCAGGAAATTGTTTGGACGCTGTAGCCTGATCGGGACGGATCGCACGCTCGCTGCCCGATCGCCAAATGGTTCAGACAAGCTCAGCTTGCTCCCCAGTCGTACTGGTCGGACCATACATCCAACACCCACCTGCCGATTGGAGGCACCTAACAGGCTGCGGAAATACACGGGAAATTCGCGTATTTCCGTGGTCTGCTGGCGTTTGGCGGACGTTTGGCGTGCGGATTTATGGATTTTTGCTGTGCTGCCGGGCGAGAATCGTCCGCGGGACAAACTCCTGGCATGACTACCCCGCGGCAGTCAGCAGCTTGGGGATCGCACCAATTTGTACGCTGCCGCAGTCAAGGTGAACATCCAGCCGACCAGCGCGGTTCCGCGATGGCGCGTATTACGCAAACCACCTGCCGTCTTGATCCAGCCGAACACTTCCTCGATGCGCTTGCGCCCTCGCAGGCTGACCGCGTAGCCGAGATGGCGCGTGGTGCGGCCATCGATCGCCGACCGTCGGCCTTTGGTGTTCTGCGTGACATGCGGCGTCACGCCCAGCCGGCGCATCTCGGTGACAAAGTCCGCCGTGTCGTAGGCCTTGTCGGCGGCCAGCGTGATGCGCTGACTGCCAGGCAGATCCTCGACCATCGCGATGGCTGCCTCGCGCTCGCCGGTGCCGGTCGCCTGTGTCAACTCGGTTGCCACCACCAGACCGTTGCGGTTCTCCATGACAACGTGTCCCATGTAGCAGAGCGTGGCTGATGCCCCAGACGGCTTCTTGTAGAGCCTGGCATCCGGATCGGTCGTCGAGGCATGCGTCTCGTTAGTGCGCTTCTCACCATGGAACTGGCGCTCGCCATTGCGACCCGGCACCGGTGGCTCACCGCCGCCGTCCTTCGGACTAAAGCTCTTCATCGACGCCCAGGCTTCGATCAACGTGCCGTCCACCGAGAAATGCTCGGTCGATAGCAGTGGCTTGACCGCCGGATCGGCAAGGATTGCAGTCAGGAAGCCGCGGGCGACGTCGCCTTCCAGCAGGCGATCCCAACTCTTGGTGAACACCGTTACGTCCCATATGGCACGTCCATCGCCAGCCCGACGAACCAGCGGAACAGCATGTTGTAGGTGATCTGCTGCATCAGCTCGTTCCGAGCGGACCGTGAACAGCGCCTGCAACAGCAGTGCACGCAACAGCCTCTCCGGTGCGATCGACGGCCGTCCGTCCTGCGCATAGATCGTTTGAAACGCCGGCGACAAATGCTCCAGCGCCGCATTCACCAATGGTCGAATTGCCCGCAACGGGTGATCGTGCGGCACCAGGCTCTCCGGGCTTGCGTAGCTGAACAATTTGCCGGTCTCACGATCCGTTCCGCGCATCGCAGCGACCTCTGCCTCGAGACGGCGGCAGAGAATCAAATCGACACCGGTTCGGGCAAGGGGTTTTTCCGCAGCCTGCTAATGGCAGCCACAGAATTCGATCTCTTCGAGATAATGCGCACCACGCGGTCCATGCGCCGGCTGAAGCCTGACCCGGTGCCGAGCGCACTGCTGAGCAACATCCTAGAATGCGGCACGTTCGCTGCCAGTGGCGGCAATATGCAGTCCTGGCGTTTCCTGGTCATCCGCGATCCGGCGACCAAGGAGGCGGCCGGAACGTGGTATCGGAAGGCATGGCATGAGGTAGTGGCGCCACGTTATCGATCAAGTGAGCCTGCACCGGGCGTGTCTCCGGAAGGCTTCGGTCGAATGCTGTCGGCGGCCGAGCATTTGGCAGATCATATCCGCGAGGCGCCAGTGTGGATTGTGCCGTGTTTGGCCGGGCCACGTCAGACCGGCTCCGGCGCCTCTATCTTTCCTGCGGTGCAAAACATGCTATTGGCGGCGAGGGCGCTCGGGCTCGGAGCGACGTTGACGACCCTCTATCTGATTCACGAAAAAGAAGCGGAGGCGGCGATGGGGATACCTGACAGCCACCATTCCTACGGAATCCTACCGATCGGATATCCGCTCGGCAAATTTGGACCGGTGCGACGCGCACCGCTCGCCGACGTGGTGTATGATGATCGTTGGGGGCAGCGTTGGACTGAGACGTGACGCCGCGCACTATCGATGCCGGTTTACTTCACCAGTGACCATCATTTCGGCCATGCGGCTGCCCGGAGTTTCTATCGACGCCCATTCACATCAATCGACGAGATGGATCGGGTGATGATCGAGCGCTGGAACGCCGTGGTCGGGATTAACGACGAACTCTTGCACCTGGGCGATTTTTCCGTTCTCCAATCCCCAGAGCGCGTTGCTGCTCTGCTGAGGGTATTGCATGGCCAGAAGCACCTCATCACCGGCAACAACGACGATGCGACCGTCACGACCTGCGATGGCTGGCAAAGCGTGCAGCCGTATCGGAAGTCACCGTCGATGGAACGACGCTGGTGCTCTGCCACTACCCGTTTCGAACGTGGCGCGACATGGGTAGAGGCGCGATCAACCTTCACGGCCACAGCCATGGAAAGCTCAAACCGCTTCCGCGCCAGTTCGACGTTGGTGTCGATGCGCGAGACTTCCGCCCTGTCCAGCTTGCGGAGATCATCGGGAAGACCAAGGTTCGCTCCCTTGATCTGACAGACACCATCGGTACGGGTTCGAGCAGTGAGAGTGAGGAGTAAATCCAGCAAACCGCGAAATTGAGAGGCGCAACCGCTACCAACCAGCCGACTTTGGCGTCGCACCATATGACGGTGTTGAGCCGATCGACTTGGCGGGACGATCGGCGTTGTCTCGATGGCCGCACCCGATTCTGCCGGCGGGACCATCGCGCACATCGCCGGTCCGGCCGCCGCTCCTCTCACCGGCTCGCTCGTCCTGGGGGTCGCCGGCCTGCTCCCTTCCGCCACGACCCGCGTCAAGCGTTGGTTGCCTGAACCGCAAACATTGCTTGTAAAATGAGTTGCCCCTACATGCGACCCGAGAACCGCCGTTGTCGTCGATACGGGCATCGTCACCAGCGCCGGCGCCTCGCTCGCCATCGACGGCTTTATCTTACCGGCGGCCTCTACGACGACGATGAACGCTGGAGGGTGGCGCCGATCATCGAATACTGCCCATCACGCAGCCCTCCTCGGTGCTCGTCTCCGTCCCCCCCGTGTCGATGAGCTTGCCTTGCCGCCTCCCTATCGGTCATCCTGACGACATGCCAGACCGTCCGTTTCCAGCCGTCGAGGCACTTGTCCGCAGGGTTCAGCGCATCGCTGCTAGCCGCCCGGACCCAGCGCGGATACTTGCTGAGACGATAAACATGGCCGGCGTTGCGGGCGTGGACCCTTACGCAGTCCTGGGTATCCTGGTCGAGGGCGTAGCCCGGACGCTCGTCGAGCACATCCCACCTGAGCGGCAGGCAGAAACGGCCGAGACGCTGATCGAATTACTCCGCGAGCGTTTATCGACGCACGGGCTGCCCGGCGGAGGCTAAACAGGCGCAGTTCGGCAGCGGCTCCATCGCGCCATGGGATCGGGCCAAGGAAGCTGACCATCCTGCCTAGCTGGCCGGCGCCAAGCGCACCGGGGCAACTTCCCAAGGCGGATTTGGTCGTCGCCTAGCAAACTGATTTCGGCGTCGCCGATCCCATGCCATCGCCGCGCACCTTCCATTTCCGCTATCACGCCGCCATCAGCAGCTTCGCTGCAACCACCGCGGGTCGATGAGCAGTCCGTCAATCTCACCGCGTCGTTCCTCTGGATTGGTGGAGTAGCTAGCTTGTTCGTCCAGAATGCCCCGCATCGCCACGTCATCGCACCCGGCCTCGGCAAGACGCTTGGCGAGTAGCCATAGCTGGGTCCTGCCCTTCCCCTTTACGCACCCCCGCCTCGACCAATATTCGATCGCCCACTGCACCTGTTTGTCCTTGTGGACTGGCTTGTCCCCTTGGTGATGAATTTCCGGCGGAACCGGCGGCGATGGGGAGGCTCAGCAGGTCATCTGGGACCCGGATGATCCACTCGCGCGGATCAAGCGGCCTGCGTCCCTCACGAAAATGCAACAGAAAGCAGTCCGGTCGCTTGCTCGGCAGATAGAACATGGCGGCTTCATGAAGCTTGCCAATGTCCACGCCATGCTTCCTACCGTCTGCCATCCCGTCTCTCCAACCTGCCGCTTCAAGTTGATCAACGATGGTGTGAAGTAGCAGCGAATGAATCTCCGGAGGGATGAACTGCGCACTGGGAATCAGGATGCGATAACGAGGTGTGTCCAGTGTGTGAGACCAGGACGAGCACGCCAGGAACTCCAGATCAGGAAACACCGCGCCGAAGTCCTCCGGCGTCATGCTGCCGTTCTCAATATCGAGGAGCAAGCCCCTGCAACCCAATGCGTTTCCTTTCGTTCGCACGGACGAGCGGATGGTGATGCCCATTGCTGTGAGATGATCCGGCAATTGCGGGGGTTGGCCGAAGATCGTGGGACAGATGAGTGCGTTGGCTTCCTTGCTGGTGCGGAGAATATCCTGCCTTCCCCGCATTTCGGCCAACAGATCGGTGGTCGGCATGAACATCCTGTATCCTTGCCCGACGCTGTCGCTCTTGCTGAGCCAATTGGAACGGCAGAAACCGCCGGTCCCGATGGAATCTGGCGCAATCTCGGCCCATTCATTGAGGACATGGACGAGCGATTGCTTAGCTTGATCAGGCGTTTGACCTGTGTCAGACGAATCCCATTGATAACGGGACTTTTTTCTGACACGCCGCTGGCTAAGCCGATTTTGTTCCCGTTTGGCAGCAGCCCTTTCCGCCTCGGAGCCGTACTTGGATGGGCGACCGATGCGCGGCTCTTCTATAGGACTGATCAGCTTCTCAATCCGGCATCCTGGATAATAGCTGGCGATGTCGTCTGCCGTGGACCGGTCGGGGACGATGAGCAGAAATATGCCGGTGCTGGCCGGGTCGCGAAGAATCCCACGACATGACTGATAGGCGGTTTGGCTCAAAAGCGCGCGGCGAACCTCCCGCTCGGCCATCCCGCATAGGTCTTGAAGAAACTTGCGGTGGGCTTGTGGCGGATTCAGTGCCGAAAAGATACAGCAGACCTCGTGTAGCATGTAGCTGTTCATCCCATGGGGACATTCTTCAATCGCTCACCTTCAAACTCGTCACTACGGATATCGTTGTTACCAATCCAGAGCGGTGGAAGCTTGGAGTGCTTGATCGCTTCCTTCTGGCACAGGTCCATATACACGCCGCAGATGTCATCCGATATATCCTGGTTATCGTTCTTGTGCAGCTTCAGGTTGCGGATCGACTTCGACCACTTGCCATCGGTGAGGTATTTGATGAGCAGCCGTGAGCCGTTGTGGTGGCTCTGATATCGCAGTCCGTTGTTGATCGCGGTATGATCAGAGAACGTGCTCCCTTCCTTGGCGAAGTACTTGTGCATGATCGAATTGGTAAGGTTGGCGCCCATGAGCGTTACGCTCGCAAACGGCTCGAATATTGACGGCGCAAGAAGACCATGGACATCCAGGGTATGCGTCTCGCCATCCTCGAACCGTCGATAAGCCACCTGATCCACGTACAGGTTCCAGTGGTTGTGTCGGAGCCGCCAAATGAAGTCCGCGAAATGCTTGTAAATTTCGTCATCCTTAACCTGGGCCAATACTTCATCCAACTGCCCGTGATCCCGTGCTTCGAGAACACTGTATCGCTCGTGACGCGACGGACGCGCATGGAAAAGCTCGGTCAGCAGATGGCGATATCTCCTGAGCCGGAACTCGCGGTGATAGGTGATTTCCATCGCCTCATCAACGAACAAATTCCAGGTGTCGGCGCGATTCCAGTGGGGAGTCCTCAAGAAGCCGGCATGTGTCGCGAACAAAAGATCGCCCGTCTCATTACGGTCATTGAGGTAAGTTGTGACTCGATGCGCGATCTTGTCGTCGGAGCCGCGTCTGGTCACGATCGTCCTGATCCGGTCCTGGATGTCCGGAAACCGGGTCCGCGCGTCGATATAAGATTGTTTGCATAGGGCAATCGTTGGTTGAATGAAGGCGCTCTTTACATTGAGCGGGATACGCTCGCAGGCAAATCTGGTCGCAGAACGCGTTTTACCAGAGCCCGTTGGCCCGGCACTCGTATGAAAATGTGGCACTGAAATTCTCCATGGTAGTCTCGCTCAAATGGCCTCCACCGATCTTCCGTTCTGACCCCGCCGGGTAATTCCGGCGGGGTTACTTGAACGAGAGCTTCCTGTGGAGAGCAGGATCGGGGATCAATCCGATACAGCTATTTATATCACAGACGGATATTTGATGACTATGTTCTTGCAGAGTTCGATTCTTAGAAATTATACTTTGCATTTCCTCGCCGCGATTGGGCATCATAACCGATCAGGAGAGCCGGTTCTACGCCTGAGATGTCAGGGCGCTCAATAAATGACCGCAAACGCAGGCAGCGGGTGTGTGCCGTGAAGCATTTGGTATTTTCGTATGCTATAAAATGGATCACCTGCGACGATCAGGCCAGCGACAGGACAATCCGTCGCATCAAAATCTGATCCCGGCGTGCGGCAGCCAGCCGGGTACAGACTGTTTCAATTTGGGGTCTCGACGGTGCAACTGAATCCCTAACAGCCACGGTTACACCGACGCCCACGCCAGCAGCCTCACCCACTCGTGACTCACGCGGTGCTGGTGCAGTCGCCGCACTGGCATCATCGCTCAGACTGCATCTAATCTTCGATGAAGAACCCCAGGGGTCTTGCGACTACCCAGAATTCACTTTGCCCACGAACTATGGCCGGGCACTTTCTGGTCCATTTCGTATTCGAGTGTGCCGTTGCCAAATCCGTCAGGGGCTTCGTCGGCTTTCTAGAAGGCCAATGATTGGGTGATGTTTGATTAGATGTAGCGCGTGCTTGCGCGCGCACTTGCCGCATCGCGTTTCCGGCTCAGACTGATATAGCTTGTCCGGAGTGCCGCCTTTCTGATGCCGACCGTGCCGATCGGACCCCCGCACCGCGCGACCGAGCCTGTGACACCGTTCCATGACCGGGATGGACGACAGTGACGCTCATTCCGCCTCGTGACCGGTTATGGCGCGTTCGATGCTTCGTCATCGGCGACATAAGACCCCGGCGGTGCATCGTCGTCATCCTCCTCGTCAAATTCGAGGGCACGCCGCCTGCCATCCGCACAACGTCGCGCCAGAAGCAGGAAGCGCAATTCCGCATACCGTTTTGTTAGTGGAGTTCGAACTTTCTTACGCCTCGGTGTAGGGGGACTGAACGATCTGGCCACTGTCAAGATCGAGTCCATTCCGGTGATCTCGGTCCCGATTTCTTTGGCGTGCGCCTGGATGGCCGGCCAATCGTCGGACGAGATTATCAGAAAAGTCTTGAGGTGACGCTGGCGCCGTCGCTTGGCCACCGTCGGCATCATCTGATCGAGGTAATCGTGCAGCTTGGGCCGGTCGCGGCGGGGCAGCTTGTCGTGGAGCAAATAGAAACTGTGGACTAGCTGGCCAATCGGGATATCGCAGGTGATGGCCGCGTCACGCGATCTTTCGCCACTGTTCTTCAACGTGTCAGCACATGCAGCCTGGAGGCGCTCCTGATCTAGGTCATATAGGCCGGCGTCAATCCGGGCACGATAACCCGGCCCGCTAGTGATGACGACATTGGCCGGCATGTCCGGCACCGCGACGCCACCATGGATAGCGATGATCGATCCGTCGTTCCAGTATGGCTCCAGATATCGCAATGCCGCGATGGTGGCCGCCTCGGTCGTGTTGAACTGATAGTCCACATTGTCCGGCACCTCGTCACCGGCCAGCGCATGTGACGGGTAAAATCCCCACCGCCGTGGTCGATCAAGGCGCCCCGGTCGATCGTCGAAGAGGACGCGAACCACACGATTATCGCCGGCCGGGAGCGGTTCACTGAAGCTGATGAGGGGAGATGGTGCAGGTACCGAGCGACGACGTGATTCTCGGCGCCGCTGTTTGCGGGCGGGCAGCGTCATGTTGAAAATGTCGCGAATGGGTTGACAACATCCAGCCGCATAACTTGAACGGCGTGTAGGATGTTGCCGTCTGCTTATTGCGCCCTCGGAGCCGCCGGTAGGAAGAACCAACGGTCGGCGCAGAATCGCCGCCTGAACCATGCCACGAATGAACACGGGTCGCTCCATGCATACTATGGAGACCTGTGGGATGCTGGCGCCCGAACGTTGGCCGACATTGGAACCCGGCCTTTTTTGGTGTCATGGTTGCCGAGGAGTGGGACCTCGGTCCGTCAAGGCGACACCGTTCCCCAGCCGGGGAGTGCCGCGCACCCGGTCGTTCGATACGCGGCAGTCCTTGACGTAGCTGAACCAGGAACCGTGTCAAGTCCCGCGCCAGCACCAGCCTCATTTGGGCCGTGTCTCCGGTGCCCAGCGGACTGGACTTAGGGTAGGTTCGCGTGTTGTGAATCTTTCTATGGGGATGGGTGGCGAACTTGGAGTTCCACGGGTAGACCTGTAGAATGTCGATCGGTGCGGGTACCGAGCAGGGGACGGATGATGACGATCGCGTTTGCGGCAGTTCACCGGACGCTGCGTTATAGAGGCGAGGATACGGGCCTGTATGTTGCGGCCTTCGATGATGGCACCACGTTCATTAGCCGGCGGCAACCTCGACTTTACGACGCTTCGGCGCGGCCGATCGCTTCGCGCGAGGTAATTCCAGGAACCTACGTCAACGTCCGCTATTCCGACCATCAGAAGCGCATATTGCTGGAGGCGATCCAGCTTGTTCGGGAACCGGAGGAGGAACCGCCATTCCTTCCGATCCTGGATGATGGACATCCGTGACCGTGGGGTAGCGGATCGCTTGCTCCATCCATTTGGCGCGCAAGTCCATCTTAGTGATCCCTGAATACAGTCCGTAGGTCATGGTCGGCTTCAGGTGTCCAACGACATCTGCGGCGACGCCCTCGGGGCATTCGGCATTCTCGAACATGTTGGCCACGGACTTCCTGATCGAGTGGAAGACGAACCGCCCATCAAATCCCAATCTTCGTCTTCATAATGCCAAAACGCTTACCCACGAGCGAACCACGTTCGTTGTATTTGTTGTTCGCGTTGATCCGTAACAGGTATCCATGGTTCGTGTGAGAGCCTTGCGCCAGTATCTGGATCAGTGGCGCAATCTGCGAATGTATTGGAACGAACCGATCGCCGGATTCTGTCTTGGCATCGGACATCCGCATGAACGAGATGCCGGTATTGGGATCAATGCGAATGTCGGTCGCCTTCAATTCGCACGGTCCCTCCAACCGAGCGCCGCTATAGGCCGCGATCCTGATGGCATAGGATAAGACCAAATCGCCGCGCCGTTCGGCCTCACGCCACAGGCGTACGATGTCCACCGCCTGAAGGCGCTGTCGGCGGTCCTCCTTGGTCTTGCGCCGGTGAGGTGGGTCCTTCACCCGACGGTGGTCGAACGGCAATCGTTCCTCGGGAACCACGCCGAGCGACTGGAGATAGCGCCAGTAGTTGCGGAGTTCAGAGAGTTTGCGCTTTACCGTCTTGGCCGATGTGCCAACCTCGCGCGTCGCATCGATGAGATCATCCGTCCACGCCTGCACATGTTTTGCTTCCAAGCTCTCAATCGGCTGTCGGACCGCAGAGGCGAATTGTTTAAGGGTGGCGCACGCCTGATCCAGGCAGCGTGGCACCAAGCCCGCATGTGGTTTCCACTCTTCGAAGTACCGCAGGAACGGGGTCGTGGGATGGGTAATCGAATCGGCAGCGAGAGCGGTCGCTTCGCCGTTTGGTAACCGCCGCAAACCGCCGTAGGCGTCGTAGCCGGCCTCGCGCACTTGCCGGCCGTATTCCGCCCATGAGTGGCCCTGCTGTTTCAGGACGAAGGCGATCACGTCGGTCAGCACAAACTCCTGGGCCGATGCCGGATCGCTAGCCTGTGCCGCGCGATATGCCTCGGCCAGTGATTCCGCCCTTGCCTGGATAGGCTTCTTGAGTGTGGCGCGCGCGGTCCTGATGCGGTCCTTGATCCCAGCGATGATCGGCGCCGCCTCTGACCACTGCGCGATGCTCGTCCGTCTCGCCCGTGCTGATCTTGTATACGGATTGGCCAAGGATGCGCCGCACATCGGCAGGCACAATCAGGCGCACCATCCAGCGGCGGCGGTGCATGATGAGATGTGGATATCGGCCCATGGATTGCCCCTGACCGGTACCGTTCGCCAGAAGCTAGTGGCGGACAAAATGGGGGTCAAACAATGACGCGATAGATTGCCTACACCGTTGAAAATGCGTGACTTATAAAGGGGTGGCTGGGGGACCTGGATTCGAACCAAGGCTGCCCGGTCCAGAGCCGGGAGTTCTACCGCTAAACTATCCCCCATCCGGGATACCAGGGACGCGCAGTTAGCACGCCCCGCCCACCTCCGGCAACCTCAGCCGACCGTGCCCAAGGCCCGCCGCAGCCCCGCCGCATGCGGCGCCACACCGCCATGCCCGAACAGAATGTCGCGCGTCGTCACCGGCCGCCCATAGTATGCGCGGTCGTCGTCCGGCTGCGCCCGGATCACCGAGCCGTCCAGCGAAATCCCGGCATAGACGCCGCTCGAGGAACTCCACACCACGATGTCGGGCGGGCTCGCGCCGCCGATCGCGCCCTCCACCCCGGAGCCCAGGGTGACGACGGCGATCCCCGCCTGTGCACCGAACTTGAACTGGTCACGCAGCAGCGCATCGAGGCCCTTCTGCGTCATCACGAACAGCACCGTCTCGGACTGCTCGAGGCCCGCCTGCAGCCCGAAGGACGCCGCGCCGAGCGCAAAGAACGCCGGGTCGCTCCAGGTATTGCCGGACCCGCGCGCCAGCATCACGCCGGTGCCGCCCTCGCCCCCAACGATGAAGCCGCCCTTGTACAGGCGCGGCACGATCAGCACGGCACGCGCCTGGTGCATCAACTGTCGCGCGTTGCCGAACGCCTTGTCGTGCCTCAGGTCGTCAATCGTCCTGAGTGCACGATCGACCGTCACCTGCTGGTCGGACTGGGCGCGCGCGGTCAACGGAGCGAATAACACCAACCCCAGGAGCGCCAGACACCCGAACCTTGCACCTTTGTTCATTGCAAACCCCGTCTGCTTGTCCATCGCCAAGGGGCTGCGTCAATCGGGCGGCTTTGTGGCCCCGGACGGTGCCGGCCATCACACTCGATTGAAGGTTCCGGGCGATCGAACGCCAGCGGCGATCGAAGGCTATGGGGTCGCCGGCACGGCGGCGACGGCAAACACCGCATCGATCGTGCGCCCCAGACCGTCCCGCCACGCTGGCAGGCGCAGCCCGAACGTCGCTTCGAGCCGGTCGCAGTTCAGGCGGGAATTGGGCGGCCGTTGCGCCCGCGTGGGCCACTCGGCGGTGCTGATCGGATCGACTGTCGGCACCGGGCTGCCGTACCGAACGGCCTCCTGGAAGGTCGCGACCGCCAGGTCGTGCCACGTCGTCCAGCCCGTGCCGGCGGCGTGGTAAAGACCGGCAAAACGATCTTGCCAGCCGCCGGCCGCGATGCGTGACGCGATCAGCAGTATCGCCTCGGCGAGATCGGGCGCGCTGGTCGGGCAGCCCTTCTGGTCGGCCACCACGCGCAGCCGGTCCGTGCGCTGAGCGATGCTGAGCATCGTCCGAACGAAATTCCGCCCGGTCGGCGAATAAACCCACGAGGTGCGCAGCACGATCGCGCGCGAACAGCCGGACTGCACCGCATGATCGCCGGCAAGCTTGCTCGCGCCGTAAACGCCCTGTGGCGCTGTCAGATCGGTTTCCAGGTACGGCGCGCCCTTCAGCCCGTCATAGACGTAGTCGGTGGAGATATGGATCAGAGGAATTCCGGCCGCCTCGCACAGACGCGCCAGTTCCGCCGGCCCATCGCGATTGGCGCGGAAGGCGGCGTCGGCATCGTCTTCCGCGGCATCGACCGCGGTGTACGCCGCTGCGTTGATCACTAGCCAAGGCGCGGCCTCGGCAAACACCGCCGCGATGCTGGCCGGCCGGTCGAAATCCAGCACCGGCCGATCGACCTGCCGCACCGCCAGTCCGTGTGACGGCGCGGCCTCGCCCAGCGCGGCGGCAAGCTGGCCGGATTCGCCGGCGATCAGAATTGGCGATGCCATGTCAGGCCTTATGCCACTCGGAACAGTCAGCCAGTTGCGGCAATGCACGGTCCTTGTCGGACAGGATCGCCTCCGACGGATCGATCGGCCAGGGAACCGCCAGCACCGGATCGTTCCAGAACACCCCGCGTTCGGCTGCACGGTCCCAGGGCGCCGTCACCTTGTAGATCACCTCCGTGTCGGGCTCGAGCGTGCAGTATCCGTGCAGGAAACCTGCGGGTATCCAAAGCTGCCGCCAGTTCTCCGCCGACAGCACGACGCCGACGTGCTGGCCATAGGTCGGTGAGCCTGGCCTGATATCCACTGCCACGTCCCAGACGGCACCGCGCACCACGCGCAGCAGCTTGCCCTGGGCGCTGGGGGCGATTTGCAGATGCAGGCCGCGAACGACGCCCCGCTCCACCGACTTTGCGTGGTTGTCCTGGACAAACGGCCCGGGAATGCCCGCCTCGACGAACCTGGCCTGGTTCCATGTCTCGGAGAAGAATCCCCGCCCATCTGGAAAGCGCTGCGGCGTGAGCAGCTTCACCTCGGGAATCGCGGTCGTCGCGACGATCATGCGAGTTCCCCCTCGGCGAGTTCCATCAGCACCCGGCCAAGTTCGGTCTTGCCGAGGTGACGCGCCTGGGAGCGCAGCATGTCGTCGTCGATATAGCCCATGCGAAATGCCACCTCCTCGGGGCAGCCGACCAGCATGCCGGTGCGCGACTGGATGGTCTGCACGAACGTCGCGGCCTGCAGCAGCGAGTTCGGGCGTACCGGCGTCGAGCCATGCACATCCGCGCGACAGACGTTCGACCGACAGCAGCCCCGCCTCGAGGTAGATGCGGTTGAGGTCGGTGATCTCCAGTTCGCCGCGACCCGATGGGCGGATCGTTCGGGCCAGGTCGCTGACCGTCCGGTCATAGAAATACAGCCCGGTCACCGCCCAGTTGGATTGCGTCAGCGCCGGCTTCTCGACGATGTCCACCGCGTGGCCGACGGCATCGAACGACACGACACCGTAGCGTTCCGGGTCGCGCACCTGATAGGCGAAGACGGTCGCGCCGTGCGGCCTTGCCGCCGCCGTCCGCAGCAGGGCGGAAAGATGGTCGGCATGGATCAGGTTGTCGCCGAGTGCCAGCGCGCATCCCTCGCCCTCGATCCAGTCGCGTCCGATCAGGAATGCCTGGGCGATACCTTCGGGCCGCTTCTGCTCGGCGTAGTCGAAGTGGACGCCAAAACGCCCGCCGTCGCCAAGCAGGCGGCGGAACTGCGGCAGGTCCTCCGGAGTGGAGATCACCAGTATGTCGCGAATGCCCGCCAGCATGAGGGTGGACAGCGGATAGTAAACCATCGGTTTGTCGTACACCGGCAGCAATTGCTTGGACGCCGCCAGGGTCATCGGATGCAGCCGCGACCCCGAGCCGCCGGCGAGCAGGATGCCCTTCATGCGCCCACCTTCACACCAATGTCCCCAGCCGTTGTCCGGCATAGCGTCCGGCGCGCAGGGCCTGCCACCAGTCGCGATGCGCTAGGTACCAATCGATGGTGCGCGCAAGCCCGGTTTCGAAGTCGTGCGGCGCGGTCCACGCCAATGCCGCCTCGGCGCGCGAGGGGTCGATCTCGTAGCGGAAATCGTGGCCCGGTCGGTCCACGACGAACTGGATCAGCCGCTCACGTGGCCCCAGCGGATCGGGCACGCGGCGATCCAGATGCGCGCAGATCGCGCGCACCACATCGAGATTGCTGCGCGGCTGGCGGGCGCCGACAGCATAGGTGGCGCCCGGCTGGCCGTGCTCCAGTACACGCAGCAGGGCGACGGCGTGGTCCTCGACGAAGATCCAGTCCCGCCGGTTGGATCCGTCGCCGTAAACCGGAAGCGTCTTGCCTTCCAGTGCATTCAGCGTGACCAACGGGATCAGTTTCTCCGGAAACTGCCAGGGGCCGTAGTTGTTCGCCGTGTTGCTGACGATCGTCGGCAGCCCGTAGGTGTGGAACCAGGCGCGCACCAGATGGTCGGACGCAGCCTTGCTGGCCGCATAGGGACTGCGCGGGTCGTAGGGTGTGGTCTCGTCGAACGCCGAATTGCCGGGACCAAGCGCGCCGAACACTTCATCGGTGGATACGTGGTGGAAGCGGAATGCAGCACGCCGTGCCGGGCACAGCGTTGCCAGGTAGCGTTGCGCAACCTCCAGCAGCGTGAATGTGCCGACGACATTGGTCTGGACGAAAACGGCCGGCCCATCGATCGAACGATCGACATGGGTCTCGGCGGCAAGATGCATGACCGCGTCCGGTTCGTGGGTGGCGAATATCTGGTGCATTGCCGCGCCGTCCGCGATGTCTGCTCGGATCAGCACGTGCCGGTTGTGGGCGGTTCCAGCCTCCTCCAGGGCATCCTCGGAGGCGGCATAGGTCAGCTTGTCGACGTTGACCACGACGTGGTCGGTATGGCGCAACACGTGCCGCACCACGGCAGAGCCGATGAAACCACATCCGCCGGTCAGCAGCAGTTTCATCAGCCTGCCATCCAACGCGACGTCATTACCCGGTTACCTCGTTTTAACTGCGTGCCGCGGTAGCCCTGGCCAAATTCATTCCGCGTCTCATAAAATGCATCGCGGTCCCGTGATCTGGGACTGATGGTGCGCCTTATGCCGTGTCTGACCGCCAATGGGAAGCGGTTTCATGCCTTGCCGATCAACCAGCCGCACCAGACCGCACCGACGCAGAACACTACCGAGCCAACCACGTAGCCGGCTGCCGGCCACGCATTGCCGTTCTGCAGCAATTCGAGCGTCTGCAGGCTGAATGCCGAGAACGTGGTGAAACCGCCGCAGATCCCGACCATGAGGAAGATCCGCAGGTCGGGATGAATCCCGATGCGTTCCGGCGTCAACGTGAGTGCGGCGACCAACCCGATCACGAACGACCCAAGCACGTTGATCAGCAACGTGCCCCAGGGAAAGCGCAGGCCGGTCAACTGGGCCATGACCACGGTCAGCCAGAACCGCGCGACACTGCCCAGCGCGCCGCCCGCCGCCACCGCCAGCCAGGTCGCCGTCGTCGCTCCACCCATGGCGCTAATCTCTCCATCGCCAGGATCGGTAAGGCAAGCGCATCCGACCTGCGTTCGACGCATGGGATCGCATCTGGAACCTCTATCATAACGTCGCTTATTATCAGCATTGGCTCCAAAAGGACCGCCAGCCAGTGCACAATTTCCAGCGTGATCTGATGTTCCTGCTGCATGACGTGGCGCGGTTGATGCGTCTCGATGCAGACAAGCGGGCGCGCGCCCATGGAATGACCAGGGCGCAGTGGGGCATCCTGATCTGGCTCGAGCGGGAGCCCGGCCTTTCGCAGAAGGAACTGGCGGAGATGCTCGAGGTCGAGCCGATCACCGTGGCCCGGTTGATCGACCGGCTGGAGGCGCGCGGCATGGTGGAACGTCGGCCTGATCCGAAGGACCGGCGCATCTGGCGGCTGCATCTCTGCGCGCCGGCCTACCCCGTGCTGCGCGAGATCGACCGCCAGCGCACGCAGATGCGCGCCCTGGCGACCGACGGAGTGGACGAGACGATGCTGGAAACGATGACGGAAGCGCTGCTGAAGATGAAGACGACCTTGAGCCAGGAGGCGCATCCGGCGCGCCGCTTCTCGCCGATCGAAGCCGAAGCGCGGGAGGTCGCCTGATGTCGCAAGCCACCGCCACTGCCGGCCAGGCGCCTCGCGTCACCGAAGCGCCGCCGCGCACCCGCCGGATCAACCGCCGACTGCTTCGCCCCATTCTGATGCTGGGCGGCATCCTGGTGGTGGCCATCGGATCCGGCGCCTACTGGCTGACGGGCGGCCGCTACGTCTCGATCGACGACGCCTATGTGCGGGCCGCCAAGGAGACGGTCGCAACCGACGTCTCCGGCATCGTTGCCTCGGTTCCGGTCCGCGAGGGTCAACGCGTCAAGAAGGGCGAGGTTCTGCTGCGGCTCGATCCGCGCCAGTTCCAGATTGCGGTCGATGGCGCCAAGGCAAATCTCGACGGGATCGCCTCCGATCTCAACGCCAAGAAGATCGATTATCAGCGGATGCTGCGCGAGGTTGACGTGAAGCAGGCGCAGGTCCAGTCCGATCAGGCGAATTTCGACCGCTACGCCAACCTGGTCAAATCCGGCGGCGTGACGCGCGCCGACTACGACAACATGCGCTTTCAACTCGCGGCGAATCAGCAGGCGGTGGTCGCGCTGAAGACGATGGCCGAGGTGCAGCTTGCCAAGCTGATCGGTGATCCGAACGTCGATGTCCGCACCATGCCCGAATATATGCAGGCACAGGCCAGACTGGACGAGGCACAGCGTCAGCTCGACCATACCGTGATCTACGCGCCCTACGACGGTGTCGTCACCCAGGTCGATACGGTGCAGCCGGGAATGTATCTTGCAGCTTCGACTGCCGCATTCGGCATTGTCTCCACCCAGGATGTGTGGATCGAGGCCAATCCGAAGGAGACCGAACTCACCTGGGTGAAGCCAGGCGATCCGGTGGACGTGACCGTGGACACCTACCCCGGCCGCACCTGGAAGGGTGTGGTTGCGAGCATCGCACCGAACTCCGGGTCGGAGTTTTCCGTGCTGCCGGCGCAGAACACATCCGGGAACTGGGTGAAGGTCGTTCAGCGCATTCCGGTGCGCATCCACGTCGACCCGAAGCCGGGCGATCCCGAGCTGCGCGCCGGCATGAGCGTCGAGGCCGACATCGACACCGGCCACAGCCGCACGCTCGCCGACCTCTACTAGACCGATCCGTCATGGCCGAGGGCCCAAGCGATCAGGTGCCGCATCGCCTGATCATCACCTGCTGCACGGTCGGCGCCACGCTGATGCAGGCGCTCGACCAGACCATCGCCAATGTGGCGCTGCCCTACATGCAGGGCAGCCTGTCGGCGAGCTTCGACGAGATCACCTGGGTGCTCACGTCATACATCACCGCCGCGGCGATCATGACGGCGCCCGTGGGCTGGATGGCGTCGCGGTTCGGCCGGAAATACCTGTTCGTCGGCTGTCTGACCGGCTTCACCATCACCTCGATGATGTGCGGCGCGGCGCAGTCGCTGGATCAGATGGTGCTGTTCCGCCTGTTCCAGGGCATGTTCGGCGCGGCGCTGGTGCCGCTGTCGCAGGCGACCATGCTCGACATCTATCCGGTGGAGCAGCGCGGCTCGGCCATGGCGATCTGGGGCGTCGGCGTGATGATCGGCCCGATCCTGGGACCCACGCTCGGCGGCTACCTCACCGAGATGTACAACTGGCGCTTCGTGTTCTACATCAACCTGCCGTTCGGCATCCTCGCCACGTTGGGCCTGATCTTCTTCATGCCGCACACCGAGCCGCGTTCCAGCATGCGGTTCGACTGGATCGGCTTTGGTGTGCTCAGCCTTGGCATCGGCGGCATCCAGCTGATGCTCGACCGCGGCCAGACCGAGGACTGGTTCACCTCCAGGGAAATCATTGTCGAGGCGGTGCTTGGCGGACTGGGCATCTATCTGTTCATTGTTCATATGATGACGGCGCGACGCCCGTTCATTCCGCCGTCGCTGTTCAAGGATCGCAATTTCTCGGCCGGGGTGGCGATGATGTTCGCGGCCGGAACGATCCTGGTGTCCAGCTCATCGCTGATGGCGCCATGGCTGCAGAACCTCGCCAACTATCCGGTCGATGCGGCCGGTCTGATCATGGCGCCGCGCGGCATTGGCACCATGGCCGCCATGGTGCTTGCCGGGCGCATCGCCACGCGCATCGATCCGCGCATTGTCATGGGTGGCGGCATCCTGTGCGCGATCTGGTCGCTCTGGGAAATGACCGGCTGGACGCCCGACATTTCGCACGCGCGGCTGATCTTCACCATTTGCGTGCAGGGGTTCGGACTGGGCTTCCTGTTCATTCCGTTGCAGATGGTGGCGTTCGCGACGCTGCCGGTGATGCTGCGCACGGACGGCGCGTCGCTGTTCAGCCTGGCACGCAATATCGGCGCCGCGATCGGCGTGTCGGTGACCTCGGGCATGCTGGCGCACAACGCCCAGGCGCTGCATGCCGAGATCGGCGCATCGGTGACGCCGTTCAATCGCGCGCTTCAGGATGGCGGCGTGGTGCATCAGTACCTCAATCCGGCCACCCGCCATGGCGCCGCCATGCTGGATCAGATCATCAACCAGCAGTCGCAGATCATCGCCTACATGGACGATTACAAGATGATGATCTTCACCACGCTGCCGGCGCTGCTGCTGCTGTTCCTGATGCGCCGGCCCCGCCAGGCGCCACGCCCAACCGATCAGCACGCCGCGCTGGACTGACCCCGCCCAATTCCCTCTCCGCCCGGGGCGGAGAGGGAGTTATGCCGCCGCTCGGGACCTGCGCCTCCGCGGCCGCCGCAGGCTGAGCCATGCGGCCCGGCGCTCGCCGGCCTGTGCGGCCAGGGTCCCTTGGGCGAATGCCGCCTGCGCGCCATCCGACAGACGCCGTCGCAGACCGGCGTCGCGCACCAGCCGTGCAAGCGCCACGAACCAGGCGGCTTCGTCATCGGGCAACAGCCATCCGCCCGGTCCATCGGCGAGCGAACCGCGATAGACATCGCGATCGGAGGCCAGCACCGGCACGCCGATCGCGGCGTAATCGAGCGTCTTCAGCGACGACTTGCACCGATTGAAACCCGTATCCGCGAGCGGTGCGATACCGATGTCCCAGTGATGCTGTGTGATCCAGTTGACGAAGCCGGGATACGACCGTGTGGCGTTCACCGGCATGGCGACGCGGTTCACCCAGTGCGGCAGGTCGCCGCGGCTGGTCACACCCAGCAGATCGACAGCCACATGCTCGCCAAATACCGCCTTGATCCGCGCCAGCGCGGGCTCGACGATTGCGAAATCCTCGTCGTGCGTCGCAGTGCCCATGAACAGGATGCGCACCGGCCCCTGCCGTGGGCGCGTGGGACGCGGCAATGCAGCCCAGAGGCGTTCGTCGAGGCCGTTCTCCACGACGCGAATATCGTCGTGCAATTCCGCCAGGGTTCCCGCCAGCACATCGGTCGAAACCCAGACCACGCCGGCGCCTCGGATCATGCGCGACACCAGTCGTGCGCGAGGTCGCAGTTCGGCGGCATCAGGATGGTCGCGGGGAATGTGCCGCAGGTCATCATCGATATCGTAGAGCAGTGTGATGTCGTGTTGGCGGCAATGACGGATCAGGGCGTCGGCTGCCTCGATGTCAGGCACGGCATAGCGCTGCGTGACAAAGATGTCGGCGCGATAGGCCAACGCCTCGCGGGCATCGGCGAGCACGATGGTCCAGTCGCCGCCGATGGCAGGATGATCGAGCGGCTGCACCAGACGTATATACGCGCATGGCGTCAGCTGGCCGTTGTCGAACCGCTCGGGGATCACGACAATGCTGGGTCCGCCGCCGTCACGGCGAAGGTCAATCAGGCGATCGGTGGAGCGGACGGCAGGCGCGGGCACGTACTGATCGCGGTAGAAATCAGGGACGGGCGGGCGGGGCTTGCCGGAGGGCGGCTTGCGCAGCCGCATCAGTTCGCCGCGCGCCTGCTCGAAGGTCGCGCGCCACTCTTCGGTCGATGCCTCGGGATCGACCAGCCACGTCAGGGGACGTCCCGCAAGCCGCTCCGGAAAGGCGCCGATGCGCGAGGCGACGATCGGCAGGCCGGCGTCGATCGCGGCACTCAGCGTGTAGCTGTAGGTCTCCGGCCATTGCGCCGGGAACCAGACGATGTGCGGCTTCATCCTGGCGAGCAGCGCAGGGAGCTCTGCGTCGTCGTACTCGCCGGTCACCTCGATGCGATCGGCAACGCCGGCGGGCAGTTCATGTTCGGCATAACCGATCACCTGGATCGACAGTTCCGCGGGATCGGCCGCCTCGGCCATGCTCATCACCGCGAGCGCACCCTTCTGGCCGGCAAGCACACCGAGCACCGCGACGCGCAGTCTGCGGCTTCTGCCGAGCGTCGGAGGGCGGAGCGGCCACGGTCCGGCCGCGACCGGCTCGTGCGGCACGACGATCGCGCGCGCATCGTAGCCATAGCGTGCGAGGCGCGTGCGCACGTCCTCGCTTGGGCAGAACACACGGTCCGCCTCGAGGAACTGCCAAGCATTGTCGCGTCGCCACGACACGATATCGCGCGAGCCGTGGCTGGGGCGGTCGGCGATGCACGCATTGCAGAATGCAGGCCCCGGCTCGCCACAATACGCGCCCTGCATCCAGGGCAGCAGGTTCACCTGCGGGCATATCGCGAAGTAGTCGTGCACGGTCACGTCGAACGGCACACCCAGCCGATGGAGCAATGACCGGACGTCGAGATCCATGCTCATCATGTGATGCACATGGGCGCGGGCGATAACGGCCGAATTCAGCACCGATGCCAGGTCGGCCACCCGCTCGGCCGGCAGCGCCAGCTCCGGATGGCCCGGCAGCGCGGGCACCGAAAGTACTGCTCCGCGGGCAGCGGATTCCAGCAGCAGGCAATTGGCCTTGCCGGCCGTTCGCTCCACAAGCGCGTCGATGTGCCGACGCACGCCGCCGCCCATGTCGTGCGTCAGCATCAGGATGGTCGGCAGGCCCGAGCGGCGGAACAGCTGCATTGTCGCGGCGATGCGGAACGGGCCCGCGGCGTCCAGTTTCACGTGCTGGGCGATGAGGCGTGCATAGTGCGGGTACCTTTCCGCCAGTACGCTCAAGCCCTGTTGCGCAGCGGCTGATGCACCTGCGCCAAAGCTTACGGCGCCCTCGTGGTACACGAAGGTGTCGCAGGCAAGCAGGTGGCGCCAGCCGCGTGCGCTGGCACGCAGGCAGAAATCGTTTTCCTCGCCATAGCCACGACCGAATGCATCGGCGTCGAACAAGCCGACATCGGCCAGCGCCGCACGGCGGATATACATGCAGAAACCGACAGTGGTGGGCAGCTCCACGCTACGTCCGCCATTGGCCGCACGACAGACAGCATCCAGTTCGGCCGTAGGGAGGCTGAACGCCGGCGCCCCGCCTTCGACGTGCGGATAGCCGCAGATCGTCGCGTTGTTGGAGAATGGCGACACCGAAGCGACGCGCGGCGTTGCATAAGCATGCCCCGCCAGCCGCGTGAGCCATCCGGACGGCACCTCCGTGTCGCTGTTCAGTAGCACCACATCGTGGGTGCCGGCTGTCCCGAACCCGATGTTCGCCGATGCAACGAAACCCAGGTTGCGCCGATTGCGCAGCAGTTCGATGCGTCCCTTCGCCGCGAGCCTTTCAAGCCAGGCGGACAGCTTCGGTTCCGGCGAGCGATCGTCCACCACGATGACCCGCCCGGGCGGACGGTCCGGATCGGCGAGCACGGATTGGATGCAGCGCTGGCTCTGTGCCAGACCTCGATACACAGGAATTATGACATCGATGGCGACATCGCGCGGCGCAGACGGCGGCTTGGCTGCGGCGGGAAGATAGTCCTTGATGGCGATCGGCTTTTCGGTCAGCCAACCGCGAATGATCCCGAAGCGCAAATGATACAACAGCGGATTGGACGCGGCCTCCGGGTGTCGGTCGACGTAGTAGGCCGCGTCGAAGCGAGGATGCGGATTGCGCAGTTCGGCCGCGCCCATCTGGAGGTAATGCAGCAGCGGCAGCTGCCCTGAGCTGGCCACGTCCGCATAGTGCGCAAGGTACCAGGCACTGTCGAAGAAGCGGTTCGGGTCGCGGCCCTCGGCAGCGCCGTGACGTACGAAATGCTGCAGCGGTTCATGGCCGGAATCAACAATGTCGGGATAGCGCGACAGATACCAATCGGCATCGAAGAAGCCCGCCAGCGCGTCACTGAGATCGCTGGTGGCGGTCACTTCGGACCTGTCGGCGAGAGGCGGCAAGCCGGTTGGTTCCTGTCCAGCCTGTGGCATGCAGGCAGCGCTTCCCGCAGAAACCTGACCATGTCAAGGCAAACATTGTTAACGACTGCATCGGCCAAATGTATCGGACGTCGCACGCTGCCCGCGTTCGTTGGCAATGGCGGCGTGCGGACGCACGCAAGGGGGGAACAATGACAAGCATCGCCATCCACGCGATCTTCAGGAGCGAGGGCTCGCGCAAATCTACCCGACCGCGGCGGCGCTTGAACGCCCCCTCTTCCAGAGACTTGGTAAGTATTGGTAAGTAATCGTCAATCACCATCACGTCGTGGCACTCGGTGGGTTGAATCGCATAAGGCAGCACCTTGTCAGCCTGCGTGTTGCACGCCGGACCGCTGCATTCGGCCGCATGGGGCGTGTAATCGATGCCAAGCAGTTGGTTGGTTCGCACCAGCGTCTTCACATGGCGGCTAACATGGGCGGTCTGGGGCAGCCGTCGCGTATAGTTCCCGATCACGAACCCGTCCGGCTGGCGGTGATGACCGGATGGGCCAAACACCAGCCAGCAGAATCGCCGCATAGGGCTGGTCAGCCTGTCGTATCAGGATGTCGCAGATCGAGCAGCCGGCGAGCGGCATGACAAATTCGTCGATATCGAGGACACGCGCGACGCGGTTCGTCCCTCGATTGCGTGCGCTGCTGTGAAGCTGCTCCGCGGCCCGAGTTCGGGCAGACCATGCGGCGCACCCCCAGGCGATCCCAACGGTGCAGGCGTCGCCTGATCAATTGCCGGCCAGCATGATCAGCGCCGCGCCGGCAGCCATCACCAGAAGAGGATGCAGCCGGGTGAACGCCAGCAGCAGCGTTGTCGCGGCGGTGATCGCATAGGCCGGCCAGCCCTGTTCGGTGCTGCGGGCGATAGCGATGCCGCTGGCGATGGTGAGACCCACCGAGACCGGCGCCAGGGCTTGTTCCAGAGTCTCGCGCCAGGCGGCGCGGCCGGCGCGATGCCAAAGTCGCGCCATCGCGAAGGCCAGGATCGAGGAAGGCCCGAACATGGCGAGCAGCGCCACCAGACCCCCGGCCACGCCGGCCGCCTTCTGGCCGATCAGCACGACGATCAGCGAGCCGGGGGGGATTGTGCGGGAGAGCGCGAACATGTCGAGGAATTCGCGCGCCGTTACCCAGTGGTGAACATCGACGGCGGCGCGCTGCATGTCCGGCAAAACGGCCGCTCCGCCACCGAACGCCAGCAGTGAGAGCAGACTGAACACCGCGGCGATCTGCAGCAGCGTGGCGATCATCGCGCGCCCTCCAGCAACGTGAGCGCCAGGCTGGCCGGGAGCGCCGCCAACAGCACCTCCAGCAGCGGGATGCGCAGGATGCCGATGCCGACGATGATGGCGGCGGCGATCAGAGCCGGTCCGACGCGACGCAGATTGTGCCGCGCGAGGCGGATGCCGGTTGCGATGTTGAAGCCGATTGCCGCGGCACCGGCCCCTGCCAGCGCGGCATTGAGCAACCGCCCGCCTGGCGCGCCGTGCGCGGCGAAGTAGAAGCTTCCGAGGGCGAGCATGATCGCCAGCGGCGCGAGCAGCAGGCCGCCGACCGCGGCAAATGCGCCGACGACGCCGCGAAGCTGCGTGCCGATCAGCACGGCCAGGTTCACGTTGGTCGCCCCCGGGACCATTTGACTGAGTGCGTAGCAGGACAGGAATTGCTGGTCGTCGAGCCAGCGGCGCTTCTCCACCAGTTCCCGGCGGATCCAGCCGGTCAGGCCGCCGCCGAAGCTGGTCGAGCCAATGGTCAGGAACGAGATGAACAGGGTGGCGAGGCTCGCGGGTCCGGCGGGCCGCGTGGGCGAGGGGCCGGTGGTGCTGCGATTCGGCATTCGGTCATTCAACCGCGTCCGGTGCAGGCTCGATACAGGCAACTCGATACAGGCAACGAGAGGAGCACCGGCATACTTCCCCTCCCCTTGCGGGAGGGGACCGGGGGGAGGAGTGGCCAGCACAGGCCGCGGCCGCGACACGCGCGTGCACGCAACGCAGGCTATGAACCCGCCGTCCGGCCAGCAGCACTACGTAGCCGTCGAACCTCAAAGAACTGCCAGACCAGCAGGATCGGTACCCCCACCGCCACATCGCGCGCGCGCCGGATCAGCGAGACCCCAAGCGAGAGCTCCGGTGGCACGCCGAAGATCGCACCCAGTCCGGCATAGCCAGCCTCCTGCACACCGGCGTTCACCGGCACCAGGAAGGCGACCGCGGCGGCGGCGCTCAGAAGCGCCTCGATCGCCAGCGCATCGTCGAATTCGATCGGCACGCCGAGCGCACGGTACGCGATCCAGCCGGCGACCCCCGTACCGATCCATCCGAGCAGATGGCCCATGAAGCCGACCGCCAGACGTGCGGTGTGGCCGTAGATCAGCGACAGCTCGGCCTGCAGCACCTGCACGCGATCCTGTGCGTCCTCAAACCACCGTCCGGCGATGCGTCGCCCCAGGCCGGCGAACAGCGGCGCCGCTGCCCGTTGCAGCCAGATCAGCGCCACGCCCGCCATCACCGCCAGGCCGAGCCCCACCTCCAGCGGCACCGCCAGCGACGAATGCGGCGCGCGGGCCAGCAATATGCCAAGCCCGATGGCGGTGAAGGCGAGTTGGGCGAGGAACTCGGCCGTGACATCGACCACTGTCGAGGCGGTGGCGAGCGACCAGGACACCCCGTGCAGCGTCGCGGCCCGGGCGCCGAACACAAAGCCGCCGACCTGTGAGAACGGCAGACAGTTGGCGGACGCGTCGCGCACCATGCGTCCCCAGACGAACACCCAGGGCCGGCGGGCCTCGCGGGGGGGCACGATCGCGTCCCAGGCCAGTCCCAGCACGACGAACAGCACCAGTTGCCAGCCCACGATCAGCGCGAAATCCTCCCACCCCACGCGCTGCACGCCGGCGATCACGCGGCCGAAGCCGAACCAGCCGATCAGCGCAGTTCCGAGCAGCAGGCCCGCCAGGGCGAGCACGATCGAAAGCTTCTTCAATGTGGCAGACTTTCCGGGTGGGCCACTTTCCGGCGGGCGAGGGAGCGCGCCATCGGCTCTACACCACATCGGCCGGTCCGGGCTATACACCGCCGTTTGCGGGGGGATTGCGGGCAGATGACACCGGACGGGCCGACGCTGCTGACCGGTGCGACCGGGTTCGTAGGCTCAGCCGTGGCGCGGGTGCTGGCGGCGCGCGGACACCGGTTGCGCCTGCTGGTCCGCCCCACCAGCGACCGGAGAAATCTGGCCGGGCTGGATGCGGAACTGGCGCTGGGCGATCTCACCGACGCGGCCTCGCTGACGCGGGCTGCCGCGGGCTGCCGCTACGTGTTCAATGTCGCGGCGGACTATCGGTTCTGGGTGCCTGATCCGGCCGTCATGCTGCGCGCCAACGTGGACGGCACGCTGGCGGTGATGCGTGCCGCACAGGCGGCTGGCGTCGAGCGGATCGTGCATTGCAGTTCGATCGCGGCGCTCGGGACCACCGCGGACGGCACCCCGGCGGACGAAACCACACTCGTGAACGAGGCGGACTTCATCGGCATCTACAAACGATCAAAATTCCTGGCCGAGCGCGCGGTGCTGGATCTGGTGCGTCACCAAGGATTGCCGGCGGTGATCGTCAATCCCGCCGCGCCGGTCGGCCCGCGCGACATCAAGCCGACGCCGACCGGCAAGATGATCCGCGATGCCGCGGCGGGGCGTGTGCCGGCCTACATCGATACCGGGCTCAACATCGTCCATGTGGACGACGTGGCCGAGGGGCATGCGCTGGCGTTGGAGCGCGGCCGGATCGGCGAGCGCTACATCCTGGGCGGCGAGAACTTGCTGCTGAAGGACCTGCTGGCGCTGGTGGCTCAGGTTGTCGGCAGGCGGCCGCCACGCGTCGAACTGCCGGAAGCGGTCGTCTGGCCGGTGGCGCTGTTCATGGAGGGGCTGGCCCGTGTCACCGGCATCGCGCCGATGATGACACGCGACCATCTGAAGATGGCGCGCAAGAAGATGTTCTATTCCTCGGCCAAGGCGATGTCCGAACTCGGCTACGCGCCGCGCCCGGTGCGACAGGCCATCGAGGATGCCGTCGCCTGGTTCCGCGCCAATGGCATGCTCCGGACATGACGACGCTGGCGGTACTCTCGCTGCTGATCTGGCTCTATCTGTTGGCCGCGCATGGGCAATTCTGGCAGTCGGGCCCCGAGCTTTCACCGGCGCGGCCCGCCGTTGCGCCGCCGGTCGCGATCGTGGTGCCCGCGCGCGACGAGGCGCCGGTTATTGGAGCGTCGTTGCACTCCCTGCTGGCGCAGGAGTACGCCGGACCGCTCCGGGTGATCGTGGTGGATGACGCCAGCAGCGACGGCACCGGCGCGATCGCGCGCGGCATCGCCGATCCGCGGCTGACCATTGTGGACGGACGCCCCCGGCCGTCCGGCTGGAGCGGCAAGCTGTGGGCGATTGCTCAGGGTCTGGCCGAAGCGGGCGCGGCCCAGTTCGTGCTGCTGACCGACGCCGACATCGTGCACGACCGGCGTCACGTGGCCAGCCTGATGGCGCAGGCCGAGCGTGCCGACCTCGATCTGGTATCCGAGATGGTCGCTCTCAACTGCACCAGCCCGGCCGAGCGTGCTCTGGTGCCGGCCTTCGTGTTCTTCTTCCAGCTGTTGTATCCGTTTGCCTGGGTCAACGATCCCTTGCGCGCCACCGCGGCGGCGGCGGGAGGAACCATGCTGATCCGCGACCGGGCGCTGCGGCGGATCGGTGGCATCGCGGCGGTAAGCGGCGCACTGATCGACGATGTCGCGCTGGCCGCGGCGGTGAAGCGAGGCGGGCGCATCTGGCTGGGACACGCGGCGCTGGCACAGTCCGTGCGCACCTATCCGCGCGTGCTGGACATATGGCGGATGGTGACGCGCACAGCCTATGTGCAGTTGCGCTTCTCGCCGCTGTTGCTGCTGGCCACGACCGTTGGGATGGCGCTCACGTTCCTGATCCCGCCCGTGGCTGCATTGTTCGGTCATGGCGGGGCACGATGGTGGGGCTGGCTGGTCTGGGGAGCGATGGCGGCCGCGTATCACCCCACGCTGCATCGCTATGGACGCTCTGCCTTGTGGGGGGCATGCCTGCCGCTGATCGCCGCGTTCTATCTCGCCGCGACGATCGGCTCGGCGGTCAACCACCATCTGGGCCGCGGCGTCGCCTGGAAGGGCCGCGCCTACCAGAGCCTCGGCGCATGAGTGCGACCACGGCGGTCGAAGCGTGGTCCGGCAAGGATCGCGGTGACGAGAACTTTCCGGTCGGCTCGCTGCTGATCCGGCGCGATCTGCGCCCGCACGTGCATGCATTCTATGCGTTCGCGCGCAACGCCGACGACATAGCGGATTCCGCCGTTCTGCCGGCACCGGAGAAGATCGCACGGCTGGATACGATGGAGGACGTGCTGCTCGGCCGGAGCGACACCGGCTCGCCAAGTGCGGCGCGTCTGCACGCGAGCCTGGCCGAGACAAGGGTCACGCCGCGTCATTCCACGGACCTGCTGGTCGCATTCCGTCGCGACGCGACGAAGCTGCGCTATGCGAACTGGGACGAGCTTTGCGACTACTGTCGCTATTCAGCCATGCCGGTGGGGCGGCACGTGCTGGACCTGCATGGCGAGGATCGCGCGACCCATGAGCCGTCCGATGCGCTGTGCACCGCGCTCCAGGTACTGAACCATCTGCAGGATTGCGCAAAGGATCTTGCCGCGCTGGATCGCTGCTACCTGCCGCTTGATTTGCTCGACCGCTGCGGTGCATCGGTTGACGACCTGCGTGGTCCCGTCGAGACAGCGGGGCTGCGGCGCGTCTTCGATCTGCTGCTCGAACATGTGGATGGGCTGAACGCCGCAGCGATCGATCTGCCGCGCCGCACACGAAGTCGGGGATTGAGGTTGGAAACGGCGGTGATTGTCGGCCTCGCGCATCGACTGGCGCGAAGGCTGCGCCGGGGTGACCCTCTGGCACGGCGTGTAAAGCTCACCAGGGGGGATGTGCTCGCGAGCGTACTTATGGCGTTGCGGCATCTGCCATGATGGGTCGCTTCCGATGACCCCGCTCAACGCAGCGCAATCGGACCTCGACGCGGTGGAGGCCATCGTTCGCGCGGCCGGCACCTCGTTCTATCGCGGCATGCGCGTGCTGCCGCCCGATCGCCGGCACGCGATGTATGCGATCTATGCGTTCTGCCGCATCGTCGATGACATCGTGGACGAAGACGGGGCCTTTGCCGCCAAGCTGCCGAGACTCGCGGCATGGCGCGACCGCGTGGCAGGACTGTATCGTGGTCAGGCCGATGGACCGGTCACACGCGTTCTCGTTGCCGCGGTGCGGTGTTTCGGTCTCCGCCAGGAGGATTTCCTGGCAGTGATCGACGGCATGCAGATGGATGCGGAAGTCGTCATCGTCGCACCGGATCTCGCTACGCTTGATCTTTACTGCGACCGGGTGGCCGCCGCGGTGGGGCGGCTCTCGGTGCGGGCTTTTGGCGATTCCTCGGCTGCTGCCGATCGCGTCGCCCACTCTCTGGGTCGCGCGCTGCAGCTCACCAACATACTGCGCGATGTGCAGGAGGACGCCGACCGCGGACGGCTCTATCTACCGCGCGAGTGGCTGGATGAGGCGGCGGTACCACACGATCCGTCAGCGGCTTTGCATGCGCCCGGCCTCTCGCGTGTCTGCGCTCGTGTCGCAGCGTTGGCGCATCAGCATTTCCGTGCGGCGCGCGAGGCGATGGCGAACTGCGACGCCAAGGCGATGAAGCCGGCGCGACTCATGGGGGCGACCTATGCCGCCATACTGTTGCGACTGGAGCGCCGCGGCTGGGCGCGATCGGACCAACGCGTCAGTCTGCCCGCCTGGCAGAAGCTGTGGCTCGCGCTGCGCTACGGCGTGGCGTAGCGCGTTTCCTCCACCTCACCCCGACCCTCCGCCCCCAAGGGCGGAGAGGGAATTGTTGTTTCTTTACTGTCATGGCCGCGTGCGACCGATCGGCGCTACCTCTCGACGGGAGGTCGTTGCGAGCGCAGGCGGCGCAGGATGTCAGCGAGGTCCCGGGACTGAAACGGCTTCTGCAGGACCGGCGCTTCAAGATGGGGGGCATCGACGGCGGTCGAGCCATAGCCGGTCACGAAGGCAAAGGGAATCGCGCGCGCCCTCAACACCTCGGCCACGGGATAGACCGGGACGCCCCGCAGATTCACGTCGAGAAACGCGAGATCGAACTGGCCGGTGCGGGCAGCGTCAATCGCATCATCCAGCTGTCCCGCGGTGGCGACCACCTCGCAGCCAAGCTCGTCGAGCAGGTCCTCCATCAGGATCGCGATAATCGCCTCGTCCTCGACCAGAAGGACGCGGCATCTATGTTCTGCTGCCTGCGTCAACGGGGCCGTTCGGCGATCGCCTCGCCGGTCACCGGGCGCCCTTCGCGCAGAGTGATGGCCATGGGGCACTCGTCATGACGCATCGGCGCGCCGTCAGGCCAACGCAGCCGCCAGGATCCGCACCATTCGCTCCGGCCCAGTGCAGGCCGCTGACTCCACAGTTCGGAAGCGGCTTCATTGAAGAACGTGATGCGACCCTCAACGTCCGTGGTATGAACGGCCGCCGGAAGAGCATCGAGCAATTCGCTGAAGCGACGTTCGTTTTCATGCAGCCGATCACCACGCCGCGTTCCCACACTGTCCCGCTCGACGATCACCTTCCGGTGATGCGAGCGCTGGACGGCGAACGGGAAGTATGGCTCGAAGTCTATCGACGGCTGAGTCAAAACCAGCTCCCTGAGAAAATCCCGCTCGGTTCGATGTCGGCCAGTGGCCGAAGATGCAATGCGGGCTTTGCGGTCGCAAGCCGAGCGCGCCCACGGTTGCGTGATATCAATGAGAATTGCGGCGCCGGAGTACGCTTGCGCGCGAGGAGTGGCGGTAGCATCCCCGCCCGCGGACGTTGAAAGGGATTGGCTTGGTGCGGTCGAGAAGACTCGAACTTCCACGGGGTTTCCCCCACAAGCACCTCAAGCTTGCGCGTCTACCATTCCGCCACGACCGCTCGGGCAGGCGGCGGGGGTATAGCGGATGACTGAGGGGGCTTCAATCCGCGCCGGTGGCCCGGAATGGCGCATCACCGCAGGGCTCACCCCGTACGCCGACGCCCTGGCCACCATGCAGGAACGGGTGGCAGCGATCCACACCGGCGCCGCAAACGAGTTGGTTTGGCTGCTGGAGCACCCGCCGCTGTACACCGCCGGTACTTCGGCGCGACCGGAGCAGCTGACAGAGCCGGGGCGGCTGCCGACGTTTGCCGCGGGGCGTGGCGGGCAGTGGACCTACCATGGACCAGGCCAGCGCACCGCCTACGTCATGCTGGACCTCGCCAAACCCCATGGCATGGTGCCCGCGCGCGACGTGCGCTGCTTCGTACACGGTCTGGAGGAATGGCTCATCCGCGCGCTCGACCGTTTCGGTGTGCGTGGCGAACGGCGGGACGGCAGGATCGGCATCTGGATTGCCGGCCCGCGGAACGCCGAGGCAAAGATCGCGGCGATCGGCGTCCGCATGACGCGCTGGGTCAGTTGGCATGGGGTGTCCCTGAATGTTGCCCCGGATCTCGACCACTACGCCGGCATCGTGCCATGCGGCATCAGCGATCACGGCGTCACCAGCCTGCGTGCACTCGGTCTGTCGGTGACCATGGCGCAAGCCGACCAGGCGTTGCGTGGCGCGTGGGACGAGGTTTTTGGCGGCCTCAGCTCGACGGCACGCTGCGGAAACCAAATTGAGCCGGGGGATCCGCGAGATCCTCCTCGATGCTGACGACCTGCGCCATGCGAGGACCGCGGCGGCAGAGACGAAGCAGTTCCTCCACGGCGGCGGTGTCGCCCGCCACCAATGCCTCGACCGAGCCGTCCAGTCGATTGCGCACCCAACCCGAAACGCCGAGCGCCGTTGCCCTCTCGACCATCCATTGGCGATAGCCGATACCCTGCACAAGGCCGCTGATGATCAGGCGCTTGGCACTCATGTTGCGGTGCTCCGGGTCAGTTCCAGAACGCGTGCCGCGACGCCGATATCGTCCGCAACGGCGCGACGTTGGACGGCGGCCTGTGCATCCTCACCCCAGGCTGCCGCCTGGAACAGCTCATCGAGGCAACCCAGCGCGTGGGCCGTCGCCGCATCCAGCCGGCCCTCGGCCAACGCGAGCCCCAGCACCACACTGCCGAGCGCCGGCACCGCCACGCCGAGCGCCGCCAGGGCAAGGATGTCCAATGCGGCAACCGCACGACGCAACGCGGCAACACTGTCGCGGTGCTGCTTCACGTAGGCGATGCCCCGGGTGATCCGCAGCGGCGCGTCGTAGGCCAGTGCGGCCCAGTCGAGCCAGGGCTGCCACTCGCGCGCCTGCCGATGGACCAGCGCCTCGGGCGCCTCGGCGCGGTAACACAGCAGATCGCTTTCGGCGTAGCGGGCGATCGCGTCGATGGTGGGCGCGGGATCCGGGGCGATCCGCTGCTGCGCGGTGCCGGCAATGCGCGTCAGCGGGGTGTCCGCGAACGACATCGCGCCGCCCTTCGCCCCGCCGGCCGTCCGCCATTCCTCGGCGATCGCGCGTGCGAGCGGTTTGGCGCCGACGCGCAGCACGGCGCCGCCCGGCAGGTGCATCTTCCTGCCGTCCAGCAGAATGGCGTAGCCCTCGGTGGCAGGCTCGATCGTGACGGTATCCCAGAAGCGCTTCACGCCGGCCTCCGCGGCGCGCCGATCAACGAAACAACTGCCGCAGCAAGGAGCCGGCGTTGGGCGGCTTCTGCTGCGGTGCGGGCTGGTGGGACGGTGCCGGTTCGGCGGTGGGCTGATGTGCCGCCGGCGCCGTGCTGGCAGGCTGGCCGCGGGCGATCGCGAGTGCGCCACCGCAATCGGCGCCGCCACCTCCGCCGCCGAGCAGCTTTTGCTCGCCCAATGCACCGGCAAACGCGCCGAATGGCGTCGCGCCGCGGAGCGCGAGGCCGGCGACGGTTCCCGCATTAGCCGCGACGGCGGCCGCCGGGTCGGGCACGGCGGTCGGTGCGCGGAACGTTCCGGTGACGCGCAACGGAACGACGAGGCCGGTGCCAGCCACGCGGGCCTGTGGTCGGACACGCAGGTCAAGTGTCTCCGCACCGAAATTCATGCTGCCGTCGCCGGTCAGGGTGAGCAGCGACGAATTGAGCAGCAGCGTCCGCAGCGTTCCGACCCCATGGCTGGCGTCGATGCGGGTGGCGAAGCATTCGATCTCGCTGTTGCCGCCGCGGCCGACCAGATCGAGCACACTCGCGTCGCGCACAATGGTGCCGAGCGTGCTGCCGAGCAGCCGGTTGTCGATCGTGCCCTTGGCCATCGCCAGGCCAAGCGATCCATCGAGGGTGCCGGCTATCGCACGCGGCGTGGCGCCGGCTCCGTGCAGGTCGGCATAGACCTCCAGCTTGCCGGTCGCGAACCCGGGCTCGCCCATCGCGGCAAGCAGCGGCTGAAGCGCGATGCCCGGCGCATGCAGTCGCAGCGCGACGGGTGGCGCGGGTTGCCTGGCGTCGGCGGTGAGTGACCCGTCGAGATGGCCTTCGGGCAGCTCGGCAGCAAACGGATCGAGACGAAGCTGGCCGTCGCGCAGCGCGAGATGGAGTGCGATGGCACGATACGAGACGCCGCCCGACTTCAGTTCGCCAACGTTGATCGTCACGTCGGCATCGGCGGGACGCAGCAGATCAAATGGGATCGGCGTATCGGGGATAACCCGGCCGTCCTTCGGGGGGCGGGAAGGCGGCGGGCCGGCCGGTGCGGGGCCCGCGGCGACGGCGGCGGGCGGCGGCTTGCGGAACGCGGCAAGCAGCTTGTCCGCATCGATCATGTCGGCCTTCACGTCGCCCTGCAGCGATGGCCGCCCATGCGCGTCCGACGCCGCGGTGCCCTTCACCGTCAGGGTGGAGCCGGCAGCCTTCAGGTTAAGGTCGATCGGGACGGACCCCAATCCGGTGCCGGACAGCAGGGCGGCCGGAACGCCCACGGTCCCGGTCAGTGTCGCCGGGGCGTCGTCAAAGCTGCCCTGGCCGGCCACCTGCACCGGCTGATCGAGCCGAGCCGTGACAATATCCAGCTTGTCGAGCTTCAGGCCGGCCACCGTCCCGCTCAGATCGGATGGCCCGACATGCAGGGTAAGCCCGGAAACATCCGGCAGTTTGCCGCCCTTGTCGGCGAGCTGTGCGGCGAGGTTGACATCGTGCAGCGCCGGCAGTGACCGGCCCGGCAGGAAGGACGACAGCGCGGCAAGGTCAGGGATGTTCGCCGTCAGTTTGATCGTGTAGCCGCGGCCTTCCAGCGGCTGGGTGAACGCTCCATCGACCGCGAGCTTCGCACCGGCGGTTTCCAGGCTCAGCCGCACCGGCCAGGCGTGTACCTGGCGGCCCGATCCTGGAGCCGAGTTCAACGGACCCAGTTCGCCAGCCACCGTGAAGGGCGTGCCGTTGTAGCTCGCAGCCGCGGAGATGTGCACATTTGCACCCGGTGACGCGGCGCTGGCATCCAGGGTCTTGATGCCGACCACGGTGCCTTGTCCGGCCGCATCCCGCAATGTCACGGTGCCGTCCTCAATCCGCACGGCGGCGACGCTGATGCGGGTCGGTGTTCTTGCCTGTTCCTGCGCAGCCGCCGGTGCGGGCTGCGGGGTCGCTCCGGCGGCTTCCGGCGCGAACTGCCAGTTGCGCTGTCCCTTTGCGTCCGTCTCGAGCAGGATGTCCGGCTTGATCAGCACCAGCTGGTCGATCTCGATCTGGTGGGTCAGCAGCGGGATCAGCGACAGCCGCAGATCAAGTCGGTCGAGCGTGGCCATCTGCGGCCGCGAGAAGCCCGGGGGATTGGCGAAGGCGACGCCCTGGACAGTAAGGGTCGGCCGCAGCGACAGCCCCACGCGAATCGGACCCTGGAGGGTAAGGTCGCGGCCGGTCTGTTGCTTCACGGCCGCGACGATCCGGGGCTTCAGGCTGTCCGGATCGAACGTCGCCAGGAATATGCCGGCGCCGATGACAGTGAGCCCAACCACGAGCGCGAGCGACCACAGCCCGATGCGCACCGGTCGTGGCAGAACTCGTGATGCAGGCCGCCGTGGCATCGGGCTCGCAACCCCTCCGTTATCGTCGTTCCGCCGGTCGCGCCGCGGGCGCGTGAAAACCCAGCGTCCGGAAAGTCTGCGCTATGTGGGGCGGCAGGTCCGCCTCCACCAGCAGCGTACCACCGGCGGGATGCGGCAGCCGGAGCGCGCGCGCGTGCAAGTGAAGTTCGCTTGAGAGCCCCTCGACTGTGGCGCTGAATGCGTTGTTCTGGTCGGGCCGCGCATATTTCACATCACCGAGGATCGGGGCGCCGATCGCGACGCAGTGAACGCGGAGCTGGTGGGTGCGCCCGGTCAACGGGGAAAGTTCCAGCCACGCGAGCTTCTGGCCGGCATGATCGAGCGTGCGGTAGTCCGTGATGGCGCGGGCGGCTTCCTTGTCGCCGGGTTCAGCGACCTCGGTGCGCTCGCCGCGGGGACCGCCGATGCGCCGCAGCGGCAGGTCGATGCGGCCTTCCACTGGTACGGGCCGGCGCGCGACGACGGCCCAGTAGGTCTTCTCCACCGCGCGGCTGCGGAACGCAGCGGCGAGCTTCGCCGCGGTTCCCGGCGTGCGGGCGAGCAGCAGCACGCCTGACGTGTCACGGTCCAGGCGGTGCACCAGGCGCGGCCGATCCGGCGAGCCGAAGCGCAGCGCGTCGAGCAGCGCATCGAGGTGATGGGTGATGCCGGGGCCGCCCTGGATCGGCATGCCATGCGGCTTGTTCACCACCAGCACGTGGTCGTCGCGATAGATCACAAGGCGCTGCACGTCCCGCGCGGTGTGCGCGTCTATCGAGGGTGAGGGCTTCGGCACCGGGGGCGCAGGCAGCGGCGGAACGCGAACCGACTGGCCGGCGGAGAGCCGGGTCGCCGCCTCGGCGCGGTGGCCGTCCACCCGGACCTGTCCGGTGCGGCACAGTTTCTGGATTGCCCCCTGGGTCAGGCCTGGAAAGTGGCGACGGAACCAGCGATCGAGCCGGATGTCCGCCTCATCTTCGGTGACAGTGCGGGCGGCGGCCGTCATCTACCTCTCCCCTTGTGGGAGGGGGAGTGTCTGGCTCACAGCGGGATCGCCAGCAGCGTGTCGATCTTGTCGCTGTCCAGCACGACGATCCGCTCATTGAACCGGAACGGTATCGTCGCGATGTCGATCCGGTCCAAATACCGCCCGCTGGCGAACAACGTCGTGGCGCCGTCGTGCATGATCCGCACCGCCAGGAAGTTCGAGTGCACGAACGCGACGCTGCCCTCCACCGCCTTCAGGCGAATCGGCCCGACCACATGTCGATAGCGATGCGGCTCAAAGATGTTCGCCCGCCGGATCGAGAACACGCGATCCAGCAGCATCCCGCGCGAGGCGGCATACATCACGCCCTGCCGCAGCCCCGCCTCATGGTTCGCACGGCTGATCACCAGGTATCGGCACGGATCGGCGAACAGTTCCGGCCACTCCTCCAGCCGATCCTCGTCGATGCGTTCGGCGTAGTCCCCGATCAGTTCGTGCACGCCGAGGCGGATGGCGAGGTCGTCCATGCTCACTCGCCCATCAGCATGCGGTAGTGCTTCCAGAAACCGCGGATCGCCGCCTCGCTGGCGCGGAACGTCTGCGACTCCGCCTCGTGCCCGCCCATCATCACAAGGCCTGCGCCTTCGTCGTTGCACTGTAGCGCGCGCTGCACGAAGCCGCCGACGCAGCCGTCCTCCATCGAGATGTAGCCCGCCGCGCCGATCAGGTTGCCCTGGCGCAGCCGGCGCTCGGTCATCGCCTCGTCGTCGGTGTCGAAGCCGAGGTGGATCCATTCCAGCTCGCACTGGTCCACGCCGCGCGGGCGGATCACCCGCACCGCGATGGTGTTGCGCACCTGCTGCAGCACCATGCCGGGGAACACGGTCAGGATCTGCACCGACACGCCGTCGCCGTACTCGTCCACCAATTCGACCACCGAGCGGTCGTGCAAGCGGAACTCGCTGTCGGCGCGCAGTTTTTCCGCTGCGTAGTCCGCGTCCTCGGCCGCGTAGTCGAGCTTGGCGTAGCTGTAGTGGTTGCCGCCGTCGCGGTTGATGTAGATGCCACCGGGCATGCTGAGGCGATTGATCCGGAACGTCGTCAGGAACAGGTGCAGGATCGAGGCGTGATAGGTGTCCTTCACGTTCTCGAAGTAGAGCTTCCAGTTGTTCGGCATCACCTGCGTGCTGCGCCCGAGCAAATGCGGGGTGCGGTTCATGACACGCAACAGCCCGCGCGTCACGTCGGGGCCGAGATACGTCTCCAGGTTCGGTGCCGCGTCGCTGAACGTGCCGAAGACCAGGCCGCCGAGTTCGGCGGTGCGCAGGCGCTGGAGGCGGTGTTCGTCCTTGCGGAATTCCGGCGGCATGCCGCCCTGGCGCTTCACGCCGTGCTCGAACGCCACACCGGTGAGCTGGCCGGCGTGGTCGTAGGTCCAGCCGTGGTAGATGCAGGCGAATTCCTTCACGCAGCCGGCGCGTTCGATGCACAGCAGGTTGCCGCGATGGGCGCAGCGGTTGACGAACGCGTTGATCGCGCCGGCCGCATCGCGCACGACGATGACCGCGGTTTCACCGATGGTGGTCGCGATGTAGTCACCGGGTTTGGCGAGTTCCACCGCGAGGCAGAGGTAGTTCCAGGTTGGGCCTTTGAACAGGCGCTCCTGCTCACGCGCGTACTGGTCGGGGTCGGTGTAGAGCCGGAAGGGCACCTCGCTGATGCCGTTCGACGGCCAGGCAACGCGGGGTTCCGCGGTCAGACCGGACTGGGACATGGGGTGGGCTCCTCCCGGTGGGTGTGTGGGGGCGGGAGTTTAGGCGGGGGGAGTGGGGGCGGGAAGGTGGCGGAAACATGCGCACCGGAACCCACGAGACGGGATCCAAGACAGAACCCCTGCACGCAGGTCAGCCATTGAGCAGGTCAACGCAACTCGCCAGTAAGCCTCTGCACCCGCGGCGGACCGAGCCTCCCTGTTATTCAGCTTCTACCAAGCCTATTTGCCCAAACGGATAGCTTCCTAATCTCTTCTGTGCTGTTTGGCGGCGCCTGAGGCTCGAATGGTCCCTGTGGGCGCAAGCGGACTGCAACGCGCTCTTCGACACCATCGAGGCAGACAATCCACGCGCCGTGGTCCCGTCGGCACGCGGATCAGTGATTGGGTCAAGCTGCTTGGCCGGCTTCCAAGGAGTGATCGCCCTGGCCGCATCGAAGGCACACGCGAGTTGGTCATCACCCGCACGCCCCATATCGTCGCGTTTCGCATCGTCGGTGACGCCGTGCGCATTCTCCGCGTGCTGCACAGCTCGCGACAATTGCCGGACGGCGTGCCTGATGGTGATTAGTGTATGTGACTACCGCAGCCTGAGGAATCCAGGCGCACTCGGCAATCCTATGCTGTGGCGCGTGCGCTATTTTAACACGGAGACAAAATCGAGGGCCACGGAGAGCCACAGGAGTTGGAGTGGCTCCGCGGTCGGCGGCTACACCACGTAGCGACGGATTTCCTCGGTCAAGCGGCGAGCATTGAAATTCAGGATCAGGCCGATATGGAGTCCGCTCATGCGCAGGTAGGTGGACAATTGCGCCTCATGCGCTGGCAGGATGGCGGCAACCGATTTGATCTCGAGGATGACCTCGCGTGCAACAACGATGTCAGCTCTGAACCCCTCTCCGATCGGCATGGCTTTATAGACGACCGGGACGGCAACCTGTCGTTCGAATGGAATGCGCCCTTCGCGCAGCTCATGACACAGGCGCTGCTCGTAACAAACTCAAGCAGGCCAGGACCCGTATTCCTATGCACCTCGTTGGCCAGCCTGATCACCTGTTCGGTCAATGCCCTGGCTATCACCACAAGCTCAGACTCCCGTGGCCCTTCGTGGCCCTCCGTTCTTCCTCCGTGTTAAAATTCAATAAAGCGTAAACCCTCCGGCGCTGGAGCAGGCATAATAACTATTGACAGTGAACAAAACTAACGTCACAGTCCGGCGATGGACCCGCGCCCGGAGCCCGAACAGCCCCACCACGCCTGCAACTACCCGGTTCCGTCTACCACCAGCTCATCCACACAGTGTGCATCACGCTCCGCCCGGTCAGCGACTCGCCCGAGAACCTCGCCCGCCGCGACAATGCCGCCATTGCCCTGGTCGACTGCCCGTGGGCCATGCGGGTGCAGCTGCTTCGCGTCCAGGCCGAGCGCCGGGCGCGCGAGGCAGCCGGCGTCGTCCCGCGACCAGGCAGCCCGTGTCGCAACCGCCACGGTGTTACGCCCCCTCCGCCCTTGGGGGCGGAGGGGGTCGGGGTGAGGCAGGGACTGATGCCAACGATGCCGAACGGCATGCCGGCTGCGCCCCAGTGCACCGACGGCCTGGCTGGAAGTTTCGACGCCAGGTGCGTTCCCCACCTCACCCTGACCCTCTCCGCCCCCAAGGGCGGAGAGGGAAATGCGCGCACGCCCAGCACTTGCGCGGCCATTGCCTGCGCGTCCTTCTCTCAGCCCGTGAACGTTGTCTCCTGCCCCGAAGACTGAGACGACCGTGACACGCGCCGCACCGTGGGCGAGACGCTCAGCTCCGATGATCCAGCCCGATATCCAGCACCGTCACGCTGTGCGTCAGCCAACCGACCGACAGCAGATCCACCCCCGCTGCGGCGATCGCCGGCGCGGTGTCGGGCCGAATGCGGCCCGAGGCCTCGGTGATCGCGCGGCCCCCCACGATCTCGACCGCCTGGCGCAGCATCGCGGGCCCCATGTTGTCCAGCAGCACGGCGTCCACACCGAGGGTCATCGCCTCCTGCAACTGTGCCAGCGTGTCCACCTCAAGCTCGATCTTCACCAGATGACCGACGCCGGCGCGCGCGCGTTCGACCGCCGTGCGCACCCCGCCGGCGATCGCCACGTGGTTGTCCTTGATCAGCACCGCATCATCCAGACCGAACCGATGGTTCGATCCGCCGCCGACGCGCACTGCGTATTTCTGCGCCGCACGCAATCCCGGCATGGTCTTGCGCGTGCACACCACCTGCGCCTTGGTTCCATCAATCGCATCGACGATGCCGCGCGTGGCGGACGCAATGCCCGACAGGTGGCACAGGAAATTCAGCGCCGTGCGTTCTGCCGTCAGGATGCCGCGCGCCGGCCCGCGGATCACCGCAATCAGATCGCCGGGCGCCAGACGGCTACCGTCGGCGCGTTCCACGATGACCTCGATCGCCGGATCGATCAGCCGGAACGCGCAACGGGCATAATCCAACCCTGCCACCACGCCGGCCTGGCGCGCCATCAGCGCGGTCTCGGTGCGGGCGCCCGCGGGCACAATGGCGTCGGTGGTCAGATCACCGGCGCGGCCGAGATCCTCCAGCAACGCGGCGCGCACCGAAGGTTCGAGCATGATGGCGGGAAGCGGTGGAATGGTCATCGCGCGCGCCTATACCGCCAGCATGCGCTCGACCGCACGGCGCGCACCCACCGCCACGGCCGGGTCGATCGTCACCTCGTAGCGCATCTCCTCCAGCGCGCCGCGGATGTTGGCCAGCGTGATGCGCTTCATGTGCGGGCACAGATTGCACGGACGCACGAACTCGACGTCCGGATGATGCACCGACACGTTGTCGGCCATCGAGCATTCGGTGATCAGCACCACCCGCGCCGGCTTCTCCCGCCCGACATACGCCGCCATATCGGCGGTCGAGCCGGCATAGTCCGCCTCGGCCACCACCTCCGGCGGGCATTCGGGGTGCGCCAGCACCACGACGCCCGGATGATCGGCGCGCAACGCTCGGATCTCGGCGGCGGTGAAGCGTTCGTGCACCTCGCAGTGGCCGGCCCAGGTGATGATCTTCACCCCGGTCTGGGCCGCGATATTCTGCGCAAGATATTCGTCGGGCAGCATGATCACCCGCTCCACGCCGAGCGATTCGATGATCTTGCGCGCGTTACCGGAAGTGCAGCAGATGTCGGACTCCGCCTTCACCGCCGCCGATGTATTGACATAGGTCACCACAGGCACGCCGGGCCAGCGCTCGCGCAGCAGGCGCACATCGGCCGCGGTGATCGATTCCGCCAGCGAACATCCGGCGCGGGTGTCGGGGATCAACACGGTCTTCGCCGGATTGAGCAGCTTCGCCGTCTCGGCCATGAAGTGCACGCCGGCCAGCACGATCACTTCGGCATCCACCTTCATCGCCTCGCGCGCCAGCGCCAGGCTGTCGCCCACGATGTCGGCCACGCAGTGGTAGATCTCCGGCGTCTGGTAGTTGTGCGCCAGGATGACCGCGTTGCGCCGGCGTTTCAGTGCCAGGATCGCGTCGATGTCGTCGGCGAACACCGGCCATTCCATCGGCGGGATGACCGATTTGACGCGATCATACAGCGGCGCTGTGTGGGCGAGCGTTGCAGCGTATGACATCGGACACCTCCGTTATGCTCTACATGAGCATTTCATGGTGTTATGCTAGTGCTGAGCATAAGGATGTCAAGGGCCTGTGTGAACAGGATGGCGATCGCCACGGCACCTCTTGACGGAACTATCGCGCAGATCATATGTAAATGTGTCTTACATTCACATGAGGGCCGCAATGTCGGGCGCTGCAAACCACAGTTCATACGGCAATCCGGGCATGGGCAATTCGCCCTGGGGCCCGGGACCGGCCTGGAACCAGCCAGGCTGGAGCTACTCGCACTGGCGGACGCTCCCCAGGCCGCTGTGCATCGCCGCCGTCGTGCTCGGCTTCATCTTCTGGTGGCCGGTCGGGCTGACGCTGTTGTTTCTCTCACTATGGAGCGGACGTATGGGATGTTGGGGGCACCACCGTCACGGCGGCTACCAGGGTGGACCCTGGCAAGGCGGCGGCGCGCCGTGGGTCAACTGGAAGAACTGGTGCGGTGGCGGTGAGCGGACGGCGCCTTCCAGCGGCAACCGTGCCTTCGACGAATACCGCATGGAGACGCTGCGCCGGCTGGAGGAGGAGCAGAAGGAGTTCGGCGCTTTCCTCGACCGGCTGCGCTTTGCCAAGGACAAGGCCGAGTTCGATCAGTTCATGACGGAGCTGCGCCAGCGTCCGCCGACGCCGCCCGAGCAACCGCCTGCCCAGCCGACACAGGGCTGAGCAATCGCCTTCAGCGACCGGTGCGATCCCTTCCGCTCCGCGGAAGGGGTCGCGTCATTCCATCCGCCAGGATTGGCGCCGCAGGATCGCCGTATGGGTGATCGCAATGCGTTCATCCGCCGATAGCGCAAGCCAGATCCGCAGCCGCTCGATCACCAGTCGCGTCGGCATCGCCAGATCGAGCGCCATCGCCTCGGCCATCCCGTAATAGCGCAGGTTCTCCAATTCACCCGACCCGGCGAGCGTCCCCGAGACGCGATCCGCGTTGACCAGGAGAAAGCGCGCATTGAAGCGGATCGGACTGTCCGGCGGCGTGACCGCACGGCACAGATACTCGATGCCGTCGAGCCGCGGCGGATCGCCCAGACTGAGGCCGGTCTCCTCCTCCAGTTCCCGCGCCGCCGCGATGGCCAGACCGTGCGCGAGGCGTTCATTGGCCGCCTTGCGCAGATGCCGCAGCGTGTGCGCCGGTGGCTCGGTCGCACTCGGCGCGAAAAGGTCGGCACGATCGACAGCGCCGCCGGGAAACACCAGACGGTTCGGCATGAAGCGGTGCTTCGCGCCGCGCATGCCCATCAGCATTTCCGGATCGTCGCCATGCGCTCGCAGCACGACAATGCTCGCGGCATGGCGTGCGCGCACGGTCCTCGGACGCGGAGGCTCGTTCTGGTCAACCAGCGAAGCGTGATGGACGTGGTCTTCAGGCAAGTTCGAACCCTCGTGTCCGGAGGTAGGCGGCGAACCCGAAGCGCTCCGGCACGGACAGCTGACGCGCGACGTTCTCGCTCCAGCCCACGCCTTCGCGCGGGGGATAGATGTCGTTGTTCTTCAGGCTGCCCGCGGCCACCGGTTCGCGCGCCCGGCGGCGTTCGTCGTAAGCGCGGATCTCGGCGTCCTGGTTCGTGTCATCGTAATGCTCGCGGTGCACCACCACGGACGGCGGCAGACGCATCGACACCGGACGGCGGAACACCGGCCAGCCCACGGAAAGGCCCGCAACGGGATAGACGCCAGGCGGCAGCGACAGCAGCGGCGAGACGCGCTCGATATGGCTGCGCACATAGCTGATCGGGCAGGTCCCAAGTCCGACGGCATCGGCAGCCGCGATGAACTGTCCCATCGCGAGCGTGCAATCGACCGCGGTGTTGAGGAATGTGTCCAGATTGTTGTTGGCGTGCGGCAGGCCATGCAATTCGCACAGTCGCTGATTGCGTCGCATGTCGCCGCACCACACCAGGAACACCGGCGCTGACGCAATCCAGTCCATCGTGCCGATCCAGTCGGCGATCTGTTTGATCCGCGCGGCGTCGCGCATCACCACGACGGAGTATTGCTGAAGATCGGACTTGGTCGGTGCGGACTGCGCCGCGGCCAGCAATGCGTCGAGCAGCGAGTTCGGGCACCGGGCGGTCCGTATAGCGTCGCGTCACCCGCCGATCGAGCAGCGGCGCCACTTCGGCCGGCACCTCGACGCCGGGCAGATCGATGCCGAACCGGGCTTGCAATAACTCCGCAGTGTCAGCCATCGCGCACCTCTGATCAACGCGTCGCACACTTGCCGGAATGCCGTGGCCGCGCAAGGCTGCGCGCCAACCCCGGAACAAGCCCGGGGCATGCCGGAGGAGACCCAGATGCCCGCACCGTATGCAACACATCGCGCGCAGATCAAAGCGATCCTGACTGCCTGGGGCATGCCCGAGGAAAACGCCGAACCGACCGCGGACATTCTCTCCTGGGCCGATCTGCACGGCGTGGACAGCCACGGAATGTCGATGCTGCCAGGCTATGATCGGCTGCGCCGCAGCGGTCGGGCAAAGATGGATGCGCGGCCGAAGATCGTGAAGGAGACTCCGATTTCCGCGCTGGTCGATGGCAGCGGCGGACTGGGCCATGTGCCCGCGCACTTCGCCATGCAGGTGGCGATCGACAAGGCGAAGCAGTCGGGGATGGCGATCGCGGCGGTGCGCAACTCGGCGCATTTCGGCGCCACCGGTTACTACACGCTGATGGCCGCGAAGGCGGGACTGATCGGCATGGCGTGCACCTCCGCGTCCGGCATCCAGGTGGCACCGACCTTCGGCAAGGAGGCAAAGCTCGGCACCGATCCTTGGTCGTTTGCGGCGCCGAGCGGCGACGCGGACAAACCGTTTCTGCTCGACATGGCGACAACCACGGTGGCGGCGGGACGCATCCGCAACAAGGCGAATGAGGGGTTGGACTGTCCGCCGGGCTGGGTGCTGAACAAGGACGGTCTGCCCAGCACCGATCCGCTCGAGGCACGCGAGAAGGGCGGTTTCCTGACGTCGCTCGGCGGATCGCCGGAGAATTCCAGTTACAAAGGCTACGGGCTGGCAGCGATGGTCAACATACTGGGATCGTGTCTGTCGGGTGCGACGCTGATCACCGATCCGCAACACACGCGAAAGCCGCAGGGCATGGATATCGGCCACTTCTTCATGGCTATCGATCCGGGGATGTTCCGCGACCGGGTGGAATTCCAGGACGACGTTGCGCGGTTCTGCGGCGACCTGCGGGCGACCACGCCGATCGATCCGTCGCAGCCGGTGATGGTTGCCGGCGATCCGCAGTGGAACAACGCCGCGAAACGAATGGCGGAAGGTATCCCGGTTGGGCCAGGGCTGCTTAATCAGGTGCGACAGATCGCGCAGGCATCGGCCGCACCCTGGCTGTTGGATTAAAGGTCACAGCCATTACGCCCAGGGCATCGTGCAGGTGTAGCCCCGCGAGCCGTGGCCGCAAACGGCTCACGCGGTTCGGCCTGTCGACCGCCGATGAACGTGCACCGGCGGTCGATGCACCTGGCCTCACGGAGCCAATCGGAAGTCGGTTGCGCTGACAGTCGCCGCAGCGACTCCGTTGAGTTGAATTGAATTAGCACCGATCGTGATCAATGTGTTGACGCCGGACGCCGCGATCGTGACGGAACTGGCGAACGTCGCGGCGGTGATGCCAAGGCTGCTCATATCGAGCAGATCGACGCCGACCACCGGGTTGGAGCTGAAGTCGGTGATGATGTCGTGGCCGAATCCCGCCAGGAACTGGAACACGTCGCTGCCCGCACCTCCGGTCATGGTGTCGTTGCCGATGCCGCCATCCAGAACATCGTTGCCCGCACCCCCGTTCAACGTGTCGTTGCCGGCGCCGCCGAGCAAGGTATCATTGCCAACGTTACCAACCAGGGTATTGGCAAACTCGTTACCGGTCAGCGTCAGACCGGTCGCGCTGTTTACCCGCAGGAACTCGATCTCGGTGCCGGCCGAGAGGGCGTAATTGACACTGGCGAAGACCGTGTCCGTTCCGCCACCGACGCTCTCATTCACAACGTCGAGGGCATTGTCCACCAAGTACGTGTCGTTGCCGAGGCCGCCGGTCATGGTGTCGATGCCGGCACCACCGTTCAGCGTGTCGTTGCCGACCCCGCCGATCAGGGTGTCGTTGCCGACGCCACCGACGATCGTGTGGGAGAACGCATTGCCGGTCAGCGTCAGGCCGGTTGCGCTGTTCGCCCGCAGAGCTTCAACCTCGGTCCCCGCGGCGAGGGCGTAGCTGACACTGGCGAAGACCGTGTCGGTTCCCCCGCCCGCTGCCTCGGTCACCACGTCGTGGACATTGTTAACCAAGTAGGTGTCGTTGCCGAGGCCGCCGGCCATGGTGTCAGCGGCCGTGCCGCCTATCAGCGTGTCGTTGCCGACCCCGCCGATCAACGTGTCGATGCCGGCGCCGCCGACGATCGTGTGGGAGAACTCGTTGCCGGTCAGCGTCAGAGCCGCCGCGCCGTTCGCCCGCAGAGCTTCGACCTCGGTTCCAACTGCGAGGGCATAGCTGACACTGGCAAAGACCGCGTCCGTTCCGCCACCGACGCTCTCGTTCACCACGTCGAGCGCGTTGTCCACCAGGTAGGTGTCGTTGCCCGCACCACCCGCCATGGTGTCCGCACCGGCGCCGCCGTTCAGCGTGTCGTTGCCGGCGCCACCGTTCAGCGTGTCATTGCCGGCGCCGCCGGTCAGCGTGTCGTTGCCGACCCCGCCGTTCAGCGTGTCGCTGCCGGCGCCGCCGACGATCGTGTGGGAGAACTCGTTGCCGGTCAGCGTCATCCCGGTTGCACTGTTCACCCGCAGGGCTTCGACCTCGGTCCCCGCTACGAGAGTGTAGCTGACACTGGCAAAGACCGTGTCTGTCCCACCGCCGACAGCCTCGGTCACCACGTCGAGGGCATTGTTCACCAAGAAGGTGTCGTTGCCGAGGCCGCCCACCATGGTGTCGACGCCCGTGCCGCCGATCAACGTGTCGTTTCCGGCTCCGCCATTCAACGTGTCGATGCCGGCGCCACCGACGATCGTGTGGGAGAACTGATTGCCGTTGAGCGTGAGATTGGCCGCGCCGTTCGCGCGCAGAACTTCGACCTCGGTCCCCGCTGCGAGGGCGTAGCTGACACTGGCAAAGACCGTGTCTGTCCCACCGCCGACAGCCTCGGTCACCACGTCGAGGGCACTGTTCACCAAGTAGGTGTCGTTGCCGAGGCCGCCCACCATGGTGTCGACGCCCGTGCCGCCGATCAACGTGTCGTTGCCGATCCCGCCGATCAGCGTGTCGCTGCCGGCGCCGCCGACGATCGTGTGGGAGAACTCGTTGCCGGTCAGTGTCAGAGCGGCTGCGCCGTTCGCCCGCAGGGCTTCGACCTCGGTCCCCGCTGCGAGGGTGTAGCTGACGCTGGCAAAGACCGTGTCTGTTCCACCACCGACAGCCTCGGTCACCACGTCGAGGGCATTGTTCACCAGGTAGGTGTCGTTGCCGAGACCGCCAATCAAGGTGTCGACGCCCGTGCCGCTTATCAACGTGTCGTTGCCGGCGCCGCCGGTCAGTGTGACATTGCCGGGGCCGGCGACGAGCCGAAGCGACGCGTTGACGGTCATCGCTACGGTGTGGCTGTCGCTGGCGCCGCGCCCGTCGCTGGTCAGCACGCTGACCGTGTCGTTGACGTTGCCGGTAAAGCTCAGCGTTGCCAGATCCGCGTTCACCTGCGCCAGGGTGCCGGCGATCTTGAGTTGTGTGGTCCCTGAACCAATCACCCCGAGGCCGGTTGCCGACAGCAGCCCGGTGGTGTCGCTCAGCACCACAGTGACGGTCTCGCCGGCGCTCACCGCGTCGGCGTCGGCCACGCTGATCCCGCCGATCGGAGCGGCGAGTCCGGCCTGCGCACTCGCCGCACCCGGCGCCGTGGTCACCACCGGGGCATTGATGCTCACCGCGATGGTCTTGCTGCTGCTGGCGCCACGGATGTCGGTGGTCACGACGCTGATCGTGTCGCTGCCGAACGTGGCGTCGAGGAAACTCAGCGTGGCGAGTTCGGCGTTCACCTGCGCCAGGGTGCCGGAGATGGTCAGTTGCGTGGTGCCGACGCCGGTCGTTACCCCGGCGCCGGTTGCCGACAGCAGCCCGGTGGTATCGCTCAGTATCGCCGTGAGCAACTCGTTGGCTGCCACCGCGGCGGCGTCGGCCACACTGATCCCGCCGATCGCACGCGCCACGTTCTGCTGCACCAACTGCTGCGGCGTCGCTACCGTGGTCACCGGCGGCGGTGGCGGCGTGGGGGGCGGCAGCGCCACGGCACTCACCAAGGCAATATCCGTCCCGGTGCCGCCGGCATCCGCCGTCACGCTGAAGGCAGTGCCGTTGCCGATCCCGGTCAGGCTCAGCGTCTCGCTGGCTGCACCGCTGGTTACGGTCAGCGCGCCGCCGGCGATCGTTGCCGTGGCGCCTGGCGCGAAGGTCAGCGAACTCAGGTCAATCGTATCGCCCGCGACGAAGCCGGAAATGGCAGCCCCGATCGTGCCGGCCTGATGGTCAACCAGAACGCCGGTGCCGTCGAGGAACGAAATCGTCTCGCCAGCGGAGGTCGCATTGACATCGAGCGTCGCACCGACATCAATTTGAAGCAGCCCGGTACCACCGACAGAGCCGGACAGTGTCAGCAACCCACCGCTCGCCTTGATCGTGCCGTTGTCGGCGATGGTTCCGGTCACGGTTCCGTTGCCTGACAATGTCGCGCCGGCATTGACGGTCAGCAGCCCGCCCAAGATCAACTGCGCTCCTGCCAGGGTCCAGGGAGTGACGCCGCTGAAATCCGCATCCAGGGCCGTGGCCGTTCCAGTCAGCGTGGTGATGATGGCGCCGCTGTTGAAATTCAGCGTGTCAATTGCCGTGGGGAGGAGGCCGCCCCAGTTCGCCGCGACCCCGAGGCTGGTATTGCCACCGAAACGACTGGGGTTCCAGGTCAGAACAGTCATGTGAGGTCACCTTTGCTTGTCTGTTTGTGGAATGGCCGCATCCGATGTTGGCGGCTGCGGAATGATCCCGATTTCATCAGGCCTGCTCCTTGCGTCGGTTTGGGGCTCGCTGTCAGGTCCATGTTTTTATTCCTATTAATCCCATAGTGGATAGCTGGTATGGACCCGTAGCGTTCCTGACCGACCGGTCTGGCCGGGCTGATCTTTCATCCTCTTTTCATCCCGCGGATTCGTGGCTGTCGATGCCGCTATCGTTCCGAGATAGACACATTTCCCGTCGAAAAATTCCCGCTGCCGATCGTTTCTCTACGAACGGAAAAGTTCCTGAGAGGATTTAAATTTTAGCGTCGATAACGGAATAATCTGGATATAAACAGAGATCGGCCGCAACTCCGCGCGACCGCGGCGCCCCGATGGCCTTGGGCGTGACCCGTTCCTCCCCGCATGTTACGCACGGGTGGTCGGTCAGTGCTGCAGGAGATGGAATGAAGACGCTGAGAACGCACCTCCCGGCGGACGCCCGGTGAGCGGCATCGCAATTGCGCCGGGCGATTCCCGTCTGGCGGAGCGGCTGCGGCGCGAAATCCGCGGCGCCGTGCTGTTCGACCGTGCCGACCGCGGCCGCTACGCCACGGATGCATCGATCTATCAGGTCCAGCCGATCGGCGTGATCGTGCCGGAGGAGATCGGCGACGTCGCCGCGGCGATATCGATCGCACGCGAGGAAGGCGTCCCCGTGCTTGCGCGCGGCGGCGGGACGAGCCAGTGCGGCCAGACGGTGAACCGCGCGCTGGTGATCGACTGTTCGAAGCACCTGCGCCGTATTCTGCACATCGATCCCGATACGCGCACAGCCCTGGTCGAACCAGGTCTGGTGCTGGGCCAGCTGAATGCAGCGCTGCGCGACCATGGGTTGTTCTTTCCCGTTGATCCGTCGACACACGCGCGTTGCACCATCGGCGGCATGGCGGGCAACAACTCCTGCGGCGCGAAGTCGATCCGCTACGGGTTGATGGCCGACAATGTGCGCGCGATCGACGCCATCCTGGCCGACGGCACGCAGCACAAGTTCGGCCTGTTGCCGGACAACATCGGCGCCGATGTTCCTTCCCGCATCGCCGAACTGATCCAGCGGCTACGCGCGCTTGGTGCAGCAGAGGCGGAAGAGATCGCTGCCCGTTTCCCTTCCCAGTTGCGTCGTGTCGGCGGCTACAACATCGAGGTGCTGACCCCGGTCGCACGCCTGGCCGGTGAGGAGAACCTGGCGCGGCTGCTGGTGGGATCGGAAGGCACGCTCGCCTTCTCAGCCGCGCTGGAACTGGCGCTGCAACCGATCAAACCGCGCAAGTTGCTCGGCATCTGCCAATTCGCGACATTTCGCCACGCGATGGAGGCCGCGCAGCATATCGTTGGGCTCGATCCCGAGGCGGTGGAACTGATTGACCGCACGATGATCGATCTCGGCCGCGGCATTCCGATCTTCCGCGCCACGATCGACCGGATGCTGATCGGCGAGCCCGACAGCCTGCTGATCGTCGAGTTCCACGGCCACGACGATGCGCCGCTGGTCGCGAAGCTGGATCAGCTCGAGGAACTGATGAGCGATCTCGGTCATCCAAACTCGGTTGTGCGCGCGTCGGATGCGACGTTTCAGGCCGATATCGCCGCTGTCCGCGAGGCCGGGCTCAACATCATGATGTCGATGAAGGGCGATGGGAAACCCGTGTCGTTCATCGAGGACTGCGCGGTCGATCTGGAGGATCTTGCCGACTATACCGAACGCCTCAACGCGGTGTTCGAGCGCCACGGCACCAAGGGCACCTGGTACGCGCATGCCTCGGTTGGCTGCCTGCATGTGCGTCCCGTCCTGAACGTCAAGGATCCGAAGGACGTGGCCACCATGCGATCCGTGGCCGAGGAGTGCTTTGCGCTGGTGCGCGAATACAAGGGCTCGCACAGCGGCGAACATGGCGACGGGCTGGTGCGCAGCGAGTTCCACGAGACCATGTTCGGCCCGCGCATCGTCCGCGCGTTCGAGACGGTGAAGGATGCTTTCGATCCCAACGCCATGCTGAACCCTGGCCGCATCGTGCGCCCGCCGCGCATGGATGACAGGACGCTGTTCCGCTATGGCTGGAGTTACTCGCCGATCCCCCACTTCGCGCCGAAGCTCGATTGGTCCGAGCATCCCGGACCGTTGGGCGGCCTGCTGGGCGCTGTCGAGATGTGCAACAACAACGGCGCCTGCCGCGCCTTCGATGCCGGCGTGATGTGCCCGTCGTATCGCGTCACGCGCGACGAAACGCACCTGACGCGCGGGCGCGCCAACACGTTGCGGCTGGCGCTCACCGGTCAGCTCGGCGTCGGTGCGATGGCTTCGGATGCGGTGGCCGATGCGATGGCGCTGTGCGTCTCCTGCAAGGCGTGCAAACGCGAATGTCCGACCGGCGTCGATATGGCGAAGATGAAGGTCGAGGTGCTGGCCGCGCGCCTCGACCGCAACGGGCCGACCAGGCGCGATCGGCTGGTGGCAGAGTTGCCGCGCTATGCGCCGTGGATTGCCGGGTTCGCGCCGCTTGCGAATCTGCGCAACCGGGTGCCCGCGCTGCGCCATCTGAGCGAGCGCATGGCCGGGTTATCCGCCGCGCGTGCCCTGCCTGCATGGCGGCGCGACGCGTTCCGGGATCGCGAGGCTGCCGCGTTCACCCCGTCGCACGCGCGCGGCGAAGTGCTGCTGCTGGCCGACACATTCAATCGCTGGTTCGAGCCAGACAACCTGCGCGCCGCTCTGCGCGTGCTGGCTGCCGCGGGCTATCGCGTGCACATGCCCGAGCATCGCGGCCGTCCGGTCTGCTGCGGTCGCAGCTTCCTTGCCGTCGGCATGGTGGACAGGGCGCGCGAGGAGGCGCGCCGCACGCTCGACAGTCTCAGCGGCGAACTTCCGGTGATCGGTCTGGAACCGTCCTGCCTGCTGACGCTGCGCGACGAGTATCGGTCGCTGCTGCCAGGCGCGGCGGCCGACGCGCTGGCCGGCCGCGCCTTTCTGCTCAGCGAATTCCTGGAGCGCGAGAAGCCCGAGCTTCACCTGAAGGAAATGTCCGCGACGACGTTCGTCCATGGGCACTGTCATCAGAAATCGTTCGGAGCATTTCCGGCTGCGCTCGCGATGCTGAAGCGCATTCCGGCGTTGGCAGTGAAGCCGATCGCGTCGTCGTGCTGCGGGATGGCGGGCGCGTTCGGCTATCAGGCCGAAACGCAGGAGGTTTCGCGCGCAATGGCCGAGGCCGGGCTGCTGCCGGCTGTGCGCGGCGCCGCGACCGGCGATATCATCGTTGCAGATGGAACTTCCTGCCGACATCAGATCCGCGACCTGGGTGGACGCGAGGCGATCCATTCCGTGCGATTGCTGGAGCGCGCGTTGGCATGAGTGCGGGCCGAAATGCGATACTTCCCCTCCCGCAAAGGGAGGGGGAGGATCTTTTGCCTCCAGGACGATGAAGGATCGGCAATGACGCCCGACGAGGTTTTGCACTTCTGGTTCGCCGGCGATCCGTCGGTGCGGCGCAAGATATGGTTCGAGAAGAACATCGCGTTCGACTCCGGATGCAATCGCTTCGTCGATACATTGTTTCAGGCGAAACTGGGTAGGCTGGATGACTGGGCCGAGACACCGCATGGGGCGCTCGCGCTGCTGATCGTGCTCGACCAGATGTCCCGCAACCTGCATCGCGGCACCGCTGAAACCTATGCGGCCGATGTCAGGGCGCGTGGAGTTGCGCGCGCGGCACTCGCCCGCGGTTTCGATCAGCAGGTCGGCCCGGTCGAGCGCATGTTCTTTTACCTGCCGCTTGTGCATTCCGAGGACCTCGCCGACCAGGACGATGCGGCGCGTTTGACAGATGCGCTGCGCGGCGAGTTGGGCGAGCGGCGAATGGGGCCGGCTCGCAGCCATCGCGACGTGATCCGGCAGTTTGGCCGCTTTCCGCACCGGAATGCCATACTCGGCCGCACCAGCACGCCAGATGAAGAAGAATACCTCGCGGAACCCGGCGCCGGCTTCGGACCCCGCGACAAAGGAGGGCACACCATGAACGAACTCGCCGACCAGGACCACGATATCGGTTCAGGCGACTATCGCTATCGCTTCCGCCGTAACTGGGCGAAGCCGCCGCGCTGGTGGAACTTTGGCGAGGTGGGCCAGTCCGGCCCGCCGCAGACATGCGTGAAAGGCGCTGTCGCCGCCAATGGCGATGTGTATGTGCTGTCCCGCGCCGCGCATCCGGTGATGGTGTTCGATGCCGAGGGACGCTTCGTCAGTTCGTGGGGTGAAGGCGAGTTTTCCAGCTTCGTGCACGGCATGACCATCGATCCCGCCGGTCATGTGTGGATCACCGATACGGGTGTGCACGCGGTCACGCAGCTCACACCGGACGGCAGAAAGCTCCGCACGCTCGGCAGCCCGGGGGCGGCAAGCCCAACGCTCTATGGCAAGCCATTCAACATGCCGACCGGCGTTGCGGTCGCCTCGACCGGCGAGTTGTTCGTCTCCGACGGATATGGCAACCGCCGCGTTCATTGTTTCTCATCCGAGGGCGCGCTGAAACATTCCTGGGGCGAGCCTGGCGACGGACCCGGACAGTTCGCACTGGTGCACTTCATCACCGCGGATGCCGAGGATCAGCTGTACGTGTGCGATCGCGAGAACCATCGCATCCAGATCTTCACGACGACCGGCGAACTGCTCGCGATCTGGACCGGCTTCGTGATGCCAAGCGATCTGGCATTCGGACGCGAGGTTATCTACGTCGCCGGCGCCGATGGCGTATCGATCTGGACCAAGGACCGTCGCAAGCTCGTCCACCTCGGTCGCGACGAACCATTTGACGGCGCGTTCAACGTGCACGGCATCTGGCTGGATGCGGATGAGAACATCTATCTGGCGCAATTCGACCGGGCGGTAAGCAAACTGACGCGGGCGTGACAGCGGCCGCTGTTCACGTGATGACCGGCAACAGGCGCTCAATCACCCTGTGGCTTGCCGCCTGCCAGTCCAAGGCTTTGCAGGTAGATCAACACGCCGGCCTCCAGCAACTCCTCCGGCGACATCGGCAGTTTCCGCCGTGACGGATCGGCGCGCACGAACAGCGAGGCGATGCCGTGCGAGAGCGCCCAGACGTGTAGCGCCATCATCAGTGACGGCGGCCGCCTGTCGCGTGGCAGCGTGGCGGTCAGCCGCTCCGCGGCCTCGCGCAGGATGGTGAACGCCCGGTCGCCGGCGGCGAGCAGTCCGGGATGGTTGTCGAGCGCGATCCGCGCCTCGAACATCGCCGCGTAATAGGCGGGTTCGTCGCGCGCAAATGCCAGGTAGGCGCGCCCGATTGCCTCGAACGCGCGCATCGGATCGGGGAGCCCGTTGTTCCAGGCGGCAGCCAGCACCGCGGCGAAACGCTCAAAGCCGCGCAGCGCCACTTCCGCCAGCAGCGCCTCGGCGTCCCGAAAATGCCGATATGGAGCGGCAGGGCTTACACCTGCCAGCCGTGCCGCCTCGGCGATGGTGAATCCGGCCGGTCCCTTTTCGGCGATCAATTCCAGCGTGGCCTCGACCAGCGCCTCGCGCAGATTGCCATGGTGATAACCGCGCCGCTGTCCGGACCAGCTCATGTGAAGGAGTTTTACATCACTTGCGCCAACGATCCAGCGGTCGAGTGAATTGGTGAGCGCAGATCACCCGGTTGTCTGAAGGAGGTTCGGGGCTTCTGCGCCCAGGTCTTGAGTTCCTTCCGGGCAGTCCCGAAGTCGCCGAGCTGGTAAACGGACGCTGCCGCCGGAGAGAACATGAACGTATCAAACGGTTCGGCGAGCATCTTCCTCAGGTAAGCCAGGGTCGCGATGCCGATAGTGACATGCGGATTGAAATTCTTGCCCGATGCTTTCGGGACGAACGCAGCAACATAGTCGATCGTCGGCTTGTTGATGCCAGGTTCATCGGGAGTTGTGGCAAACGCTGCCGCACTGCCGGCTTTGGCCGTGAATGGGGCAACCGCATCGATCAGTTCTTGCTGCAGCCTAAGCAAGTCGGATGTCGGCTCGACGACGATGCCCGCAAGGCCGAGGTTGCCCGAGGGGATATAGTAGTACTTGAAGGCCCTCAGTTTCCAGCCGGCCACGCTTTCGCTGCCAAGGACCTTGTCAATCGCGGCGTAGATTCTGTCGAGATCAGCGGTGCCGACATACCGCTGCAGTATCGTGATATGTGGGTGGTGCGTCGCGTCCAGAGCGAAGCCCTTCGGAAATGCCTTCAGCAGACGGGCGTTGGCGGCACTCGCGCGCTGGATCATCGTTGCGTCCGGCTCCAGCGCAATGTCGATGGCCGTGACTGGGCTTTGCTGCGCACTGGCCCTCTCCGCACAGCCGACCAGCGATGCCAAGCCGATGCAGAGTGCAGTCAGGAAGTACGTGAGTCCTCGCATACGGATCTCCTGTTGTAGGCATCCACTACCAAGGGGCACGACTGCGATCATGCGTAGCACGCATGCATGACAACACGGCTGGTCCCTATTCGAACGCGAAGATCCGCTTCCAGTCGTTCTTCATGCTGATGACGGTCCAGCCCTGCTTCGTCGCCTCGTCGTACAATGCCTGAGTGAACGTACCCACCTTGGAAGCCGGCAACCCCTGCGCCGGCCCGTAGGCATACTCGCGCTTCGCATCATCGTGCAGCACGAGCATCGACAGCCGCGCGCCGTCGCCGGCCTTGGTGTATTCCAGCATCTGCCGGTCGCCGATGGAGTTGCCGAACGCGGCGTGCGGACGGCGGCCGATCATCAGGTGGATGCCTTCGGGCTTGCCGGCGTTGTCGTCATTGAGCAGCAGCTTGGGTTCCTTCGTCAGGAATGGCTTGCCATCCTTGCCATAGCCGTACCTGGTACCGCCGGCACTGCCGACCACCTGTTCGGGCGGGATGCCGTAAACGCGCTCGGAGTAAACACGCACGAAATCCTGGCCGCCACCGGTGACGATATAGGTCTTGTAGCCATTGGCGCGCAGATAGACGAGCACCTCCTGCATGGGCTGGTAGGTGAGTTCGGTGTAGAGCCGCTGCCACCGCGGATGCTCGGCTTTTTCGAGCCACTTCTTCACGTCCGCATCGAAGTCGTCCACCGACATCCCGGTGAGCGTCGCGGCGAGAATGGTTATGAGGTCGTGCATCGGGAGCTTCGCGATCGCGGCCCGATTGCCGGACAACACGGTCTTGAACGGCTCGACCTTTGCCAGTTCGGGCTTGGTCTTGACCACCGCCGGCACCCGATCCAGGCAGTAGATCACCTGGGTGTACATCGGTTGCTCCACCCACAGCGTGCCGTCCTGGTCGAACGTGGCGATGCGCTCCTCCGGCGGTACGAACGTTGGGCTCCCCCCTTCGGTTGTCGCTCGCACGAAGTCGAGGATCGCATGCTTCGCGAGCCCGTCATTCCAGGATGGCAGCGGTACGACCTGCGCGCGCGCGGCGGCAGCGCCGAACAGCGCCGGCAGCGTGGGCAGCGCCGCAAGCGCGCCGAGCATGAGGCGCCGGCTTGGACCGTTGGGAGAGTTGGATCGCATGGTCGTCTCCTGGAACAATTCGCCAAATCGGTCGAACCCCAAATCGGTCGAATCGTGGAGCGGCCGAAGCCGTCCCGTTGTCGTGCCGGCGTCCCGATCAGCCGCCGCCGCCGCCGAGATGTGGCTCCGGCTGGTCCTTCAGCAGCGGAACCGGGTTCTCGGGGTGCTGCAGATCGGGAACCAGATCAGTCGAAGCGCCACCCGGGAAGCGCTTGATGTTCGGATACTGCATGATCGATTTGTCAAAGGCGATGATCACGGGATCGATCAGCGACCCAACCCAGCCGTTGTCCTGACCCGCGTACCGGCCCGGCGATGACGTGAGCACGCGTGCTGACGCGGCGCCATTGAAGACCATGTCGTATTTCTCATATGGATCCATTGTAAGATTGTACAATGCCCCGATGGCTCCCAGCTTCGACTCCGCGCCGAGCCAGGAATCCTTCGCGGTGTTGATGTACTTCCATGCGATATGCACCCAGGGTTCCTTGGGATCACCGCCGATGTCGGCGCGTGCACCTGCAAAGGTCTCGCCGTCGATGTAGATCCAGGAGTTTCGCGCCGAATGAGGGGCCTTGCCAAGGACATAGGCACTGTTGTCGATGCTGTCGAAGTAGATCGGCTTGCCGTCGTTGCCGACCCATTCGTGCGGCGGTGGCTTCAGGCCGACCATACCGGCAAGCGTCGCCCAGGCATCGATGTGCGACATCATTTCGTGGTACTGCGCGCCCGCCGCGACATGGTTCGGCCACCACAGGATGCCGGGAACCCGCCAGCCGCCCTCGAACGCCGAGCCCTTCTCTCCGCGGAACGGCGTCGTTCCGGCGTCGGGATAGGCATCGAGCCAGGCGCCGTTGTCGGCTGTCACGATGACGATCGTGTCCGGCGCATCGGCACGGATCTCATCCATGATGTGGCCGATATCGGAATCCAGCTCCATCAGGGAGTCCGAGTAGTCACCGAGATGCGATGCCCCTCTGAACGCGGGCGCGGCATTGGTCGGATTGTGCATCTTGATGAAATTGACGTCCATGAAGAACGGCTTGTCGCTGTTCGCGTGCCGCTTGATATAGTCAACGGCCGATGCGGTCTGCCGGATGTCGAACTCCGCCAGCGAGTCGTAAGTGATCGTACCGAGCATCCTGGCGGACTGGCCGGCCACGCCTTCCCATTCGCCAAGGTTCACGATGTCGTCGTACATCTTGTTGTATTCCGGGTTGTACGACGGGAACCAGGGATGGAACGCCTTGTCGGTGTCGTTGTAGGCATAGACGCCGGCATAGTAGGCGGCGAAATGCTTCATCTCGTCGAAGCCGTGCTCGGTCGGGTAGGAGTCCGGCTTGTCACCCATATGCCACTTGCCGGAGAAGTAGGTGCTGTAACCGTTTTTCTGGAAGAATTCGGCGATCGTCGGCGTTTCCTTTCGCAACCGGTTCTCGTCACCCGGCGCCACCACGATCGACAGCGCGGATCGGATCGGAATACGCCCGGTCATGAACGACGCGCGGCCGGCGGTGCAACTCGCCTGGCCGTACCAGTTGGTGAAGACCGCTCCCTCCTTGGCGATCTGATCGACGTTCGGTGTCGGATGGCCGAGGCCCGCGCCGCCGCCCGAGTAGGCGCCGAAGTCGCTCCAGCCAGTGTCGTCAGTCATCAGCATGACGATGTTGGATCGCTTTTGTGCTTGTGCGTCGGCAGCGAACAACGGCATCGCGGAGAGCACCAGACCGATGGCGAGTGCGCCGAAGGTCTGCGATAATCTTGCACTGGTATTCATCCCCGGGTCTCCATTGCTTGACAGCGCCGCCGCGGACGTCCTGTGTTCACTGCATGTGCAAGCGTTACAATCAGGTCCGACGGGGCGCCGCAATGGCACGGCGGATGCCTTGCGTCATTGATCCAGATCAACCGGCCGGATGGCTCCGCGGCGCAGGCACGGGTCGGAAATACCATAACGTAAACGTGGAGTATCTGGTCTGATGTTCGATTGGTTCTACGGGCTCGACATGCCGGTGCTCTATCCGCTGACGATCATCCTGATCGTCGGAGCCGCCGAGCTTGGTAACTGGATTGGTTTGCGATTGCATGCGGCCAGGACCGAGAATGCCGATGTCGGCACGCTGGCCGGTGCGTCCCTTGGGCTGCTTGCCCTGCTGATCGCATTCAGCTTTTCGATGGCGGAGTCGCGCTACGACCTGCGCCGCAACATGGTTCTGGAGGAGGCAAACGCGATCGGCAGCACGGCCAACTTCGCTTTGATGCTGCCGGAATCTGCGCAGGAGCCGATCCTCAGTCTGTTGCGCGACTATACCGCGGTCCGGATCACGCTCGGGGTTCCCTACGATCCATCGAAGATGGAACAGGACATAACCCGGTCATTGGATCTTCAGAGCCGACTATGGCAGCAGGCCGTCATGGTGACGGCAGCGAATCCGCAGTCCCTGCCTGCATATCGCTTTGTCGGCTCGCTGAACGAGATGAACAACATTCACGAGAGGCGGCTCACCGCGCTGCGCAACCACGTCCCGGTCGCGGTGATGTTCATGCTGACCGGCACGGCGATGGTGGCGATGGGATTTACCGGCTTCAACGCCGGCGTCGTCGGAGCCAGACGGCATCTTACCACGTTCATCATGGCGGTTACCGTGGCACTGCTGATCATGCTGATTGTCGATCTCGACCGGCCATATCGCGGGCTGATCCAGGTGCCCGTTCAGGCTCTGGTGGACACGGCGCAGAGCCTCCCACGGTAACAGCGGGCGCGCCGGATGCCGCGCCCGCTGTGCCGCACGCGGCTATTGCCCTTCGTGGCTCCTTATCACTTCGTCAACCTGCGCCTTGACCGCATCGAGGTTGAACGAGGCCGGCGCCTGCATGGGCGGGAACTGAATCGCCGTCTGCGCCAGCGCCGCGACCTGCTGCTGCACAAGTACGAACCGCCAGAACTCGCGGGCATAGAATTCGTTCATGTAACCGCCGCCCATGTTGTTCAGGCTTTCGCCACGGATCGACGGCGTTCGCTCGAAGGGATCCTGGCGGATGTTGACGATCGTGGGCATGTCGGTCGTCACCTTCTCGCCGGGCCAGCCCCAGGGCTGCTGGTAGAACTGGAACTTGAAGTCGTCGATCCGGATTGCGCCAAGCTTCGGCCCGCCGAAGTAGAACAGTTCGTGACGGGCAGACGGCCCCTTGCCCAGCAGCAGCTCTGTCTGGTCAAAGCCGTCGAGGTGGTTCTTGTAGGTCCGGTCACCCAACTTCACACCCGACAGCAACTGAGTGGTGATGTTGGAATTGCCCGCCGCCGCGGCGAGCGTCGGCAGCCAGTCGAGGCCGGAGAAGATGCCGTTCTCCACCGTGCCCGGCTTGACCTTGCCAGGCCAGCGGATGATCGCCGGCACGCGAAAGCCGCCTTCGAACACGGTGCCCTTGGTGGCCCGGAACGGCGTCATGCCGCCATCCGGCCAGGTGAAGACCTCGGCGCCATTGTCGGTGGTGAAGATGACGATGGTGTTGTCAGCCTCACCGATGTCCTGCAGATGCTTCAAGAGATCGCCGATGCTGTCATCCATCTGCGCCATGCCGGCCTCTTCCAGGCCGTAGTTGCTCTGGTAGTTCATCTTCGCCTGGTACTTGGGCGGGATGTAGGTGAACACGTGCATGCGCGTCGTGTTGTGCCAGAGGAAGAACGGTTTGCCGTCCTGCTTCGCCTTGTCCATGAATTCCGAGCTGGCCTGCACCAGGACACTGTCGAACGTCTCCATGTCGTAGCGCGCCTTGCGGCCTTCCTGCCAGTTCTGCCGCCCGGCCATGTCAGGGAACGGCGCAAGCGGGCCCTCATCGACGATCCGCTGCTTCCCGATCTTGCCCCAGCGCGGCTGCACCGTCGGATCGTCCACATCGGTCGCATAAGAATGGATCAGGTCGCGCGGGCCGTATTTGTCGATCCAGTCCTGCGGGTAGTCGAACCAGTAGGGGTCCGACATTGCATCCAGATGGTACAGATAGCCGAAGAACTCGTCGAACCCGTGCACCGTCGGCAGGAACTTGTTGAGATCACCCAGATGGTTCTTGCCGAACTGCCCGGTTTCGTAGCCGAGCGACTTCAACACAGTAGCGATCGTCACCGCCTCGTCCGGCAGGCCGACATCCGCGCCGGCCTGGCCAACCGTCGTCAGGCCCGTTCGCAACGGCAACTCGCCGGTGATGAAGTTCGCCCGCCCCGCTGTGCAGCTTGCCTCGGCGTAATAGTCGGTGAACATCATGCCTTCCGAGGCCAGCTTGTCCAGGTTGGGCGTTTTGCCGGACATGATGCCCCGGTGATAGGCACCGATGTTGAACCAGCCGATATCGTCGCCCATGATTACCAGGATGTTGGGCTTTCGCGCCGGTGCCGGCGCTTGTGCCTGGGCAGCGCCGACGGTGGCCGCTGCCGCGACCAGCAGCAACCCGACAGCGAGCGCGCGAACGGTCTGAGCAAATCGCGAACCAGCGGTCATTTGGGGCCTCCGTCTTTTGACAGTTCCGTGGCAGGCATCTTGTGTTCCTCCTTGGTGTCGTTGGGGCGATACGATGACACGCGGTTCGGTCTGCTTGCGCCACGCAACCACATATATCGCCTGGCCGCGACGGTTCATCTACGTTGCGGAGAAACATTAGCGACGTACCAAGCCGACGGCTATCCAAAATCGGCAGATTTGGTGATGGCAGCGTGTCCGGTCGCGTTGCACAAGTGTTGCCGAGACCCGCAGCAATGGCCGGGTCAAGTCCGGCCATGACGGTTTTGCGGCGACGCCGAGCCTGCCCTGAGATTGAACCTAAACGATCGGCGCAGTGTAGTCGATGGCGACTCCCCGAACAGCGATTTGTAGGCCACGGCAAAACGCCCTGGTTCCCAAACTCCGTGACTCATTGCGATCCCGGTAACCGTGGCGGACTGCTCGACGGCCGCTTCGAACGTCCTGGTCAACGCCGCGCTTCGGCCACGCGGTTTGCTTTCCTTGCGTGCCTCTCCATGCAGCAGGCACAGGACCATTGGTCGCAGCAGCGCTTCCTCCAGCCCGTCGATCGCGTGACGCGATGCGACGATGCCTGATGCTGCGCGGATCATCTCGGTGGCAGTCCCGAATAGCGTTGGGTCCGAATGTCCGGTGACTTGATTGCATGCCAGGACCGAGGCAAATCCATTCCCCACGCCGCATTTGCAAACCGCGGACGACCGGCAATGGGCGGTCGCCGAACCAACCGAGCAGTCCGACCATGTTCGGCGGCATGCCGGAGGAAGCCAGGCGGGGCAGGCGTTCAAGGCCGCGCTGCAGCGTCAGGCGGCCGATCCTGATCGTGGTCAGTTCAGCTTCGAACGCGCCGCGGCCCAGGACGCTATAACGATCGTCCCCGCCTCGTATTGATGACTGGTACTGATCGGGATCCGTGAAACTGTGGGTGCGGGCGAGTAGGCCGCCATGAAGGCTGGTCATTCGATCCCTTCCGTCTGGTGTCCAAGGCGCGGTAGCAATCCAAACGGAAGGCAGGCCGCTGCTGCGGTCAGCAATCAGCTCGAGATGATATTGACGGTGATTGTCAGCCCAGGGGGAGGGGTGGCGGTCGATTCCGGCGGCAGATCCTGTGGTGCGACAGCGGGTTGCAGCGTCGGCCCAAGCCCGTAGTCCTCGAAATACTGCGCCACGGCACGCGCCTGGGCTGTTTGCAAGCCAACAGGCGTTCCGGGCGCATCCGCGATTTCAATTCGCAGGATGCCCGGATCCAGCAAACCCTGGATGACGCTGGCGAGGAGGAAGCGTCCCTTGTCGTCAAGCTCGGACCGGCCAATCGGAAACAGCGACTGCTGGGGCAGAGTGACCCGCGCGCCGTCAGGTAACGGATCCAGTTCGACCCGGCCGGCCGCTATGTCGGGTCCCAGCAGGATTTGCATCCGCTGCCCGAGGTTCGCCACGCTCCTGTTGCCGGACGACGCGCACGCAACGACAAACAGCATCGGACAGAGCACGGCGACCAGACGCCCCGTTTGACAACCCATCATGCAATCAATCCCCTGCTGATGCTGACGGCAATGGCTCAGCCCTTCAGCACGTCCACCATTGTACTGCCCAACGCCGCGGGACTTTCCGCGACATGGATGCCGGCGGCGCGCATCGCTTCCATCTTCGCCGCCGCCGTGTCGCGTCCGCCCGATATCACCGCGCCTGCATGCCCCATACGGCGGCCGGGCGGTGCGGTCGCGCCGGCAATGAAACCAACCGTCGGTTTCTTCACCGGATTGCGTGCGAGAAAATCCGCGGCCTGGATCTCGCTCTGGCCACCGATCTCGCCGATCAGGACGATCTGCTTCGTCTCCGGATCGGCCAGGAACATTTCCAATATTTCGATGAAATCGGTACCCTTCACCGGATCGCCACCGATGCCCACACAGGTGCTCTGGCCGAGACCGACAGATGTGGTCTGCGCCACCGCCTCGTAGGTGAGCGTGCCGGAACGCGACACGATGCCGACACTGCCGCGGCGATGGATGTGGCCAGGCATGATGCCGATCTTGCAAGCATCGGGTGTGATCACGCCCGGACAGTTCGGGCCGATCAGGCGGGATCGCGATCCGCTGAGCGCCCGCTTCACCTTCACCATGTCGAGCACCGGAATGCCCTCGGTGATGCACACGATCAGCGGGATTTCGGCGTCGATCGCTTCCAGGATGGCATCGGCTGCGTACGGCGGCGGCACATAGATCGCAGTGGCGGTCGCGCCGGTTTTGTCCCGGGCTTCCCACACCGTGTCGAACACCGGCAGATCAAGGTGTTTGGTGCCGCCCTTGCCCGGTGTGACACCGCCGACCATCTTGGTGCCGTAGGCGATC
>CAWEVI010000023.1:0-31060 GCA_963812475.1 uncultured Alphaproteobacteria bacterium | reverse complement strand
TTCGGGACGCAGGGGCCGCAGGTGGAAATCCTCTCACTCCGACCAGCCCGAGTTTCCTGGCAAGCGCAGTCAGCCTGGATACCTCTGCTGTCCCGGTGCATGCCGGGACCCACGTCTTCCACAGGCCCGTCATGTCCGTCAGCGGCTTCGTCATTGCCTACAATCGGGCGCACCTGCTCGCGACGTGCCTCCGCTTCCTGCGCTTTGTTCGCCGAACTGATCGTCATCGATAAATCCTCGACCGACGATACGCCGCGCATCGCCCGACGCTACGCCGACCGGGTGATCACGCTGCCCTGGTTGCCGACGGTCGAGGAGACGCGAAGCTTCGCTCTGGACCAGTGCCGGCATGACTGGATCGCGTTTCTGGACGACGACGAGATGCTGAGCCCGGACGCCATCGCCTACCTCCATGCGCCGCGCGCGGCGGATGGCCCTGAGGCATTCTTGCTGCCGCGTCGCCACTGGATCCTCGGCACGTTCGATGCCGACGCCTACCACTGGCCCGAACACCAGATCCGTTTCTTTCGCAAGGGCGCGGTTGCCTTCGGCCCCATCGTGCACGGGGGCATCGAGTTGCTCACCGACCAGGTCGAGCGAACGGCGCCAGAATCGCCGATATTCATAGAGCATTTATCCCATGCTGATACGGAACAATGGATCGAACGCACCAACCGCTATACGTCCCGCCCCAAGCGCATCAGTGCCGAACCCGAAATGGTGGACATGATCGAGTTTGCCCACAAACGCATCGACCACTGGGTGGCGCTGAGCCGTCACAGCGACCGTAACGACTATCCGGCCGCCATCGCATTGCTGCGCGCGGTCTATGACATGGTGGACCGAGTGAAACTGTGGGAAGCACGGCCTGGCCATGACGGGGCAGGCGCTTTCACGACACGCTGCGCGGAACTGGACCGTGCCTACGACGAACTTGAGATCCGTCTCGGCATTGCAACCGGGATGCACCGGGTCGAACCGGCCGCGGGCGGCGTGCTGCAACGCCTGATCGGACGCATGCGTTGCTGACCGATCTGTCCGCCGTCGCCCGCACCGGCGCATCGCTGCATGCCTGGCGACGCAGGCTCCAACGGTGGCGGCGAACTCTGCTGGCCGAAGTGACGCAGCCGATCTATGCACTTTATGGCCGGCGCCTGCTCGAACAGGTGATGCAACGCCCACCCCCGCGCCACGTCGGCATCATCCTGGATGGCAACCGCCGTTTCGGGCGACTGTCCGGCCTGGTCGATCCTGTGCAGGTATACGCGCAGGGCGCCCAGAAGCTGGATGACCTGCTGAATTGGTGCGGCGAGCTTTCGATCCCGGCGGTCACCTTGTGGGTTTGCTCCACCGACAACCTGGAACGCCACCCCCATGAGGTCGCCGGCATCCTCGGCGCACTCGAGCTAAAGCTCCGCGCGCTCGTCAGTGACCCGCGCATCCATAGCCGGCGCGTCCGCGTCCAGGCGATCGGCCGGCTCGATGTGCTGCCGGAAAGTACGCTTGCGGCGATCCGCACCGCGGAGCAAGCCACCGCCGGCTACGACGCGATGGTGCTGTCGATCGCCGTCGCATACGGCGGGCGCGAGGAGATCGCCGACGCCGTGCGGGAGATGCTGGTCGAGGCAATGGGCAGCGGCGCCTCGTTGTCCGAGATCATCGCCGGCGTATGCCCCGAGAGGATAGGCCGGCATCTCTATCTCGCTGACGCGCCGGAGCCCGACCTGATCATCCGGACCAGCGGCGAGTTGCGGCTGTCGGGCTTCCTGCTCTGGCAGAGCGCCTACAGCGAGTTCTATTTCTCGGATGTGCTATGGCCGGCGTTCAGGAAGATCGACTTCCTGCGCGCAGTGCGCGCGTTCCAGCAGCGCAGACGCCGCTACGGCCGCTGACGGCGCAGGCGTCGGCGGAGCCTCGGCAGGTAGCCGCGCATGAATGTGCGCAGCGAGCCCTGCATCAGACCAAACTGTCGCTGCACCAGATCGCGCTCGCGTCGGAGAGCTTCATTCCGATCCTCCGATGCGCGACGCGCCTGTTCCGAACGATCCGCGCGCTGGGATGTTTCTCTCAGATCATCGGTTACTTCGGTGAATTCGGCCCGCACCCGTCGGTGGTTCTCGGTGGCCTTGGAGAGTTCGGCTTGCATCCGAGCTAGTTCGACGCGGACCTGGGACAGTTCGGCCTGCACCTCGGAGAGGTCAGCCTGCACCCGGGAACGTTTGAACTCCGTCTCCTGCAGGCGGTCGGCGAGTTCCACGATCCTTGTCTGCTCGCTGCCAACGTCGCCCCTATCGATGTAGAGGCTCGGTGGCAGTGGCGGCGGTTCGCGATCGGATGCGACGGCGATCAGGTACGGCGCGCGCGGCAGTCCGATGCACGCTTCAAAATGCGCCTCGCCGCGCCGATCGAACACCAGCGGCGGCGCGGTCGATCCGGCTTCGGCAAGCAGCGCCGAGCCGATCAGCGCACGTTGCTGCATCACCTGCACGTGCCGAAACGTGCCGCGCAGGAGTGCTGCGAACTCGAGCCTGCTCAGCTCATGCACGTGGAACGGGTTCGCCGCCGACCCGGCCGGGGAATATACGTCGCGATCCGGCGTGCTGACAATCAATCTGCCGTCCGGCCGCAACACCCGGCGGACCTCGCGCAGGAAATCGTCCTGCCGCCCGAAATGTTCGATCGTTCCAAACGATACGACTGCGTCCACGCACGCATCGGCCAGCGGTAGGGCGCGCGCGTCGGCTCGCAGGTACCGCAGATTGGCCCGTACGAAATTACCGACGGCGCCCTGCACGGTAGGCCCGGAGTACTCCACGCCGACCACCGAGCGTGCAACCTGCGCCAGGAGCGCCGAACCGTAACCCTCGCCGCTGGCGACATCGAGCACGTCGAGGTCCGGCACGAGCGCACGAGCGAACAGGTAGCGATGATAGTGCTCGATCTCTATCTGGCCGCCGATGGCGGTCGTCAGCCGTTCACCGGTGAACGGCTCGGGATGCTCCGCCGTTTCGCGGCGGAAGATCTCACCCATCGTCGTACCTAATTCAGCCGCGTGCGCAGCTCATCGATCGCGCCGCGTATGCGGCTGGCTGCGTCGCCCTCCGGCACGAGCATGAGGAAGCGCTCATAGCAGCGCAGCGCCGCGGAGACGCGATCAAGTCGCTGATTCATCACCGCGGCCTGCCGCCAGAGGTCGGCGTGATCGGGCGCGATCCGCAGCATGTCCTCGGTGCAGGTCAGCGCACCGGGCATGTCCCCGGTCTGCAGACGGCGGCTCATGATGTTGTTCTGCAGGCGCAGCAGCACGCGCCGTGCATTCATCGGCCGTAACAGCCCCGGCCGCAGTTCGGCATTTTCGCCTTCAACGCGCTTGAGCAGGGCACGCAGATCGCGCGCATCCAGCGCCACGCCGCCAGCAAACACGTCGATCACCGCCTGAACGCTCTTGCCTTCCAGCGCGACCAGGAAATGCGCGGGAAAATCCACGCCATGCGCGCCCCATCCGGCTGCGCGCGCGGCATGCAGCCAGACGATGCCAAGGGCAACCGGCAGCCCTCGGCGTCGCTCGATCACCCGGATCAAATTGGCATTGGCCGGAGCGTCGTAAGTCTCGACATCGCCAGCGTAGGCATAGCGGCCGGCAATCAGCCTCGCGAGCGCTTCAGCTCGCATGCTCGGATCGGAAGTGCCGATCGTGTCGGCGAGCGCCACCGCGTCGCGCGCGAGATCGGAGAGGTGCGCGCGCGCCGCCTGCCAATCGGCATCCGGCGCATCGACGCGCGCGAGTTGCAACGCCGCATCACCGATGTCGATCTCGGTATCGGGCAGCACGCCGATCGCTTCCAGGGCGGTCCGGGGTTCGGTCATCGTCGTCAGTGTGGAGGTGGCGGCGCTCGCGCGCAAGAAGGATCAACCACAAAGACACGACGACACCAAGGCGCTCTTCGTGTCTCTGTGTCTTTGTGGTGATCGATTCTTATTCAGCCGCCGGTAGGTAGAGTTCCTTGCCCTTTTCAGCGAACTCTTTGCTTTTCTGCTCCAGCCCCGCCATGCGTTCCGCTTCAACGCGCAGGTCCTGCGTTATTCGCATGGAGCAGAACTTCGGCCCGCACATCGAGCAGAAATGCGCGACCTTGTGCGCCTCCTTCGGCAGCGTCTCGTCGTGGAAGTTTCGCGCGGTGTCGGGATCCAGTGAAAGATTGAACTGGTCCTGCCAGCGGAACTCGAACCGCGCCCGGCTGATCGCATCGTCGCGCAGCTTCGCACAGGGATGTCCCTTGGCGAGATCCGCCGCGTGCGCCGCGATGCGATAGGTGATCACCCCCACCTTCACGTCATCCCGGTTGGGCAGACCGAGGTGTTCCTTCGGCGTCACGTAGCAGAGCATCGCGGTGCCAAACCATCCGATCATCGCCGCACCGATCGCAGATGTGATGTGGTCGTAGCCGGGCGCCACGTCGGTGGTCAGCGGTCCAAGCGTATAGAACGGCGCCTCGCCGCATTCGCGAAGCTGCTTGTCCATGTTGACCTTGATCTTGTGCATCGGCACATGGCCGGGCCCCTCGATCATCACCTGGCAGCCCTTGTCCCAGGCGACCTTCGTCAACTCGCCCAGCGTCTCGAGTTCGGCGAACTGCGCGGCATCGTTGGCGTCTGCGTTGGAGCCGGGACGCAACCCGTCGCCCAGCGAGAACGACACGTCGTATTTGCGCATGATGTCACAGATGTCGCCGAAGTGCTCGTAGAGAAAGCTTTCCTTGTGATGCGACAGGCACCAGCGCGCCATGATCGATCCGCCGCGCGAGACAATGCCGGTGACACGCTTCGCGGTCAGCGGCACGTAGCCGAGCCGCACGCCGGCATGGATGGTGAAGTAGTCCACGCCCTGCTCGGCCTGCTCGATCAGCGTATCCTTGAACACCTCCCAATCCAGCTTGTCGGGTTCCCCATCGACCTTCTCGAGCGCCTGGTAGATCGGCACCGTGCCGATCGGCACCGGCGCATTGCGGAGAATCCAGTCGCGGATGTTGTGGATGTTGCGACCGGTGGAGAGGTCCATCACCGTGTCGGAACCCCAGCGGATCGCCCAGACAAGTTTCTCGACTTCCTCCGCGGCGCCCGAGGTGACGGCAGAGTTGCCGATGTTGGCGTTGATCTTCACCAGGAAGTTGCGGCCGATGATGACCGGCTCGAGTTCCGGATGGTTGATATTGGCGGGAATGATGGCACGGCCGCGCGCGATCTCGGAGCGGACGAATTCGGGCGTGACGAATTCGGGGATTTCGGCGCCGAAATCCTCACCGTCGGCGCGGCGATCGGCGGCGCCTTCCAGCGCCTTCTGCCGGCCGAGGTTTTCACGGTGCGCGACGTAGAGCATTTCCTCGGTGATGATGCCGGCGCGGGCGAATTCAAGCTGGGTGACATGCTGGTTTGGCTTGCCGCCATACACCGGATGGTCGGCGGGGCAGAGTGGCACCAGCCGGTCGCCGCTGGCGCCGCCGTTGTCCTCGGGCTTCACCCCGCGCGCGTCGATGCGCGCGAAGCCGCGTTTGGCCAGCCACTCCGCGCGGATCGGCGGCAGGCCGGCGGCCAGATCGATGGTAACCGAGGGATCGGTGTAGACGCCCGATGTATCGTAGGCGCGGTACGGTTCCTCGCGCGCCGTCGGGTCCAGCGCGATCTCGCGGAACGGGACGCGGACGTTGGCGCGACCTTCGGGCGAGGTGTAGATCTTGCGCGATCCGGCGATCGGTCCGGTGGTGACCGTGTCTGGCCGGGCGGCGGTTTTCGACTGGACCGTCATGGACCCCTCCTTGTTGCGTCGCGGGCATGCAGCGGAGGGACGTGGTGCTTTCGCAAAGGCTCCCGTCCCTACGCCGGCATGACCCGGTTCAGGTTCAAGGGTCACCGCGCCGCCGCATTGGACTGCGGCTCTGTCGGTATCTCAGCCCCTGCGGCGGGGCCCCCCTCGGTGGTTGGTAGGATGGGGTGGGTTGGGGGTGCTGTCAAACCCGTGGTGACGAGCAGGCGCGCCGAGGTCCAGTCCGGCCAACCCGCTTGACGCCGTACCGGCCGAGGCTAAGTTGCTGGAGCCACCTGACGTTGCGTACGCAGCCTGAGCGTACGGCGGGACAGGGAATAACGGGAAGGGAACCACAGCGATGGTGGCCGTCAACGTCTCGATTTCGAGGTTCTGCAAAGCGACCGTCATGGGCCTGCCACTGCTGTTCCTGGCGGCCGCCCCGGTGCGCGCGCAGCAGGCGCAGGCCGTCGATCCCACAAAGGACATGCGTCCCGTCAGCGACGAGATGCTTCGCAACCCGGATCCGGGCGACTGGCTGATGTGGCGTCGCACCTATGACGGTTTCGGCTTCAGTCCTCTCGACCAGATCACCAAGGATAACGTCAAGGACCTGCAGGTTGCCTGGACGTGGTCGCTGACCAGCGGCGCGACCGAGAGCACGCCGATCGTACACGACGGCATCCTTTATATCTGGAACTACGCCGACAAGGTGCAGGCGCTGAACGCGGCCACCGGCGATCTGATCTGGGAGTATCGGCGCGATCTGCCGCAGACAATCATCGACCAGGCCGGCAACAACATGGCCAAGCGCAACATGGCCATCTATCAGGACAAGCTGGTGGTCGCCACGTCCGACGCGCATCTCGTGGCGCTTGACGCAAAGACCGGCGAGGTCGCCTGGGACCACGAAACCGCCGACTGGCGCAAGGGCTGGCGCTACACGGCGGGGCCGTTCATCGTCGGCGGGATGGTGCTGCAGGGCATGACCGGCTGCGGCAACGCCGAACCCGGCGGATGCTTCATCACCGCGCATGACTTCAAGACCGGCGCGGAGAAGTGGCGCGTGTGGACCATCGCCCATCCCGAAGATCCCAATTTCAACACCTGGAACGGCGTTCCCCTGGAGAGCAGGTTCGGCGCATCGGCATGGGTCGCCGGCTCGTTCGATCCCGAGCAGAACCTGGTGTTCTACGGGATCGGCCAACCGTATCCGTGGATCGCCGAGATGCGCGGCACGCTGCCGCTGAAGAAGACGCCGCCTGGCCTTACCAACACCGCGCTCTATTCGGACTCCACGTTGGCGATCAACCCCGGGACCGGCGAGGTGAAGTGGTACCACCAGTATCTCCAGAACGACACCTGGGACCTCGACTACGTGTATGAGCGGATGCTGATCGACCTGCCATTCAACGGCGCGACCCGCAAGATGGTCGTTACCACCGGTAAGCTCGGCATCATCGAGGCACTGGACCGCACCACCGGCGAGTGGCTGTGGGCGAAGCAGACGGTGCCGCAGAATGTCGTCGCCAGCATCGATCCTAAGACTGGCGCAAAGACCATCAATCAGGCGGCCATCCCACATATCGGCCAGACCACCGTGAATTGCCCGGCGGACCCGGGCGGCCGCGGCTGGCCGGCGACGGCGTACAATCCTAATACGCAAACACTGTTCCTGCCGCTGAATGAGTTCTGCTCCAACACCACGCCGACACCGCTTGATCCCGGCCAGGCCTATACCGGCGGCGGTCGCGCCATCTTCGCCCGCACACTGGTCCCAGGGAGCGATGGAAACGTCGGCCGGATCGACGCGATCAAGCTGACCGACCGCTCGACCACCTGGTCATTCCGCGAGCGTGCGCCTTCCACCGGCGCGGTACTGCCGACGGCGGGCGGCGTCGTGTTCGCCGGCGCGTGGGATCGCAACTTCCGCGCCTGGGACGACGCCACAGGCAAGGTGCTGTGGCAAATTCGTACCAACAATGCGATCAACGGCTTCCCTGTCAGCTACAGTGTGAACGGCAAGCAGTATGTCGCAGTGTCGGTCGGCAACGGTTCCAGCCAGGCGAAGTCGCTTGCGACGCTGACGCCGGAACTCACGGTACCGGACGGCGGCTCGGTATTGTGGGTCTTCGCCCTGCCCGACAAGAAGTAGCAGCAGGCGACGGGGTATTGGCGAATAGCTCCCCCTCCCCTTGCGGAAGGTGGCTGGGGGGAGGGGGCCACGCTCGAGGGACTTGGGTGAATTTTCGTCGGCTGGCCCACCAACCCCAACCGCCTCCCGCAAGGGGAGCGGCACGATTGTTATCCAGACTTCTCCTTATTTGCAGTCTCTTCGTTCTATGCCTCGGCCCTTTGCGCGCCTACGCCGACACGCCGTTTGTTGTGGACGACTGGCGGTTCGGCACTCACGAGACCAACGCCGCACTCCGCTACTGCATCGACAGGCGCGATCCCGATTGGCCCGTCGCACAGAAGATCGCCGCCGCAGTGGTCGCCGCACTGCTGCTGCAAGGGAAGGAATACCTGATTGCCGATGACCTGAAGACGGCTGACATGTCGGGCGAGGATCTGGACGATACCTACCGGATGCTGATCCAACGCTGCGATGTGTTCTTTGGCTTCAAACTGGTGCCGGACGCCTATCCTGCGTGGGTCACCATCACGCGGCCCTATTATCGCAGCTCCTATGTCTATGTGGCCGCAGATCCCGCCTGGAAGTCGCTCGGCGACATGCCGACCACACGCGCGATCGGCGCCACCATCGGTACCGGCGCCGACATGCGGCTGTCGCAATATCTTCTTGCCGTCAGCGCCGACAAACGCTGGGATAAGTTTCCGATGGCATCGGACGATGCGGCTGTCCGCGCGGTGATGGACGGGACGACGGGGGCGGCGCTGGTGTGGGCGCCGGCGCTCTGGGCGTTGCGGAAGACCGATGCCGCGATCGCCAAACTGCCGGAAATGGCGCCAAGCCCATTGCCGATATCGACCGCCGATGTCGGCGCAATTCTGCTGAGCAGGCAGTCGTTCCTGCGCACCAGCCTCGATCGGGCGATCGCTTCGCTGACCGCGGACGGCACCATCGCTGCGATCCTGAAGGACGCGAACTTTCCCGGCACGCCGGTGCCGTGACCGTCGCGCGATGACGCCAGAGACGGCGATCCAGGTCGGCGCCGTCAGCAAGCGCTACGGGCGAACGCTCGCGCTGGACGACATCAGCTTCGATGTGGGGCGCGAGGAATTGTTCGCGCTGCTCGGTCCCAACGGCGCCGGCAAGACCACGCTGCTGCACATCCTGTGCACCATCCTGCAACCCGACAGCGGCAGCGTGCGCATCGCTGGGTTGGACGTCATCGCGCACCCCACACGGGGCCGCCGCGATTTGGGCGTGGTGTTTCAGGAGCCGAGCCTCGACGACCGCCTGACGGTGCATGAGAATCTGAATTTTCATGGGCTGGTCTATGGCGTTCCGCGGCGGCTGCGACGGCAACGGATCGAGGAGATGCTGGCGCTTGTGGAACTGACGGAGTGGCGGGAGAAGCTGGTGCGGACCTTGTCCTCGGGCATGAAGCGCCGCGTCGAGATTGCCCGCGCGCTGATCCACGACTCCCGCATCCTGTTCCTCGATGAACCGACCGTCGGGCTGGATGCGCAGTCGCGCGAGCGGATCTGGCAGTATGTCGGACGCCTGCGCCGCCAGCGCGAACTGACCGTGGTCGTCACCACGCACTACATCGAGGAAGTCGAGGCGTGCGATCGGGTCTGCGTCATCGACCGGGGCAAGATACTCGCGATGGACACGCCGGCCGCGCTGAAGCTCGCGCATGGCCAGCAGCTTTTGCGGGTGGTACCGCGCGAGGATGCGACCGCATCCGAGATCATGGCCGCCTACCCCGACACGGCCGTCCGGCGCGACACGGAGATCATCGTCAAATCCAGCGGCGACGCCTTCGCGGAGGCGTTCCTGTCGCGCTACGGCAGCCGCATTCGTCGTCTGTCGGTCGAGGAGCCGAGTTTGGAAAGCGTGTTTCTGTCGCTGACGGGTCGCGAGATCCGCGATCAGGCGGCCGGCGCGCGAGAGCGGACCCTGGCGTTCGGCCGGCAGGGTGGGGAGCATACGCGATGACGGAAGCGGTGGCGGTGCAGGAAGATCGGTTCGCGCGCACGATCCGCCTGCAGGCCGGCGGCCTCTATGCGATCTGGTTCCGCGAGGTGAAGCGCGCGGTGCGCGACCGCGGCCAGCTTATCGGCGGTGTGAGCCGGCCGCTGTTGTGGGTGCTGGTCATGGGCATCGGGCTCAACCCGTATTTCCGGGGCGAGATCTACGGCGAGGTCCGCTTCGTCGTGCCGTACACCTATCTGCAGTTCATCTTCCCCGCAGTGATCGCGCTCAACATCATGTACACGTCGGTGCAGTCGGCCGTGTCGGTGATCTGGGACCGTCAGTTCGGCTTCCTGCGCGAGGTGCTGGTCTCGCCGCTGCCGCGTGCGACCATTCTTCTGGGAAAGGTTCTCGGCGGCGCGACCGTGGCGTTGTTTCACGGATGTTTGGTGCTGATGCTGGCGCAGTTCGCCGACCTGTCGCTGTCGGTGGGCGACATCGCATGGGGGCTGCTGCTGATGGCGTTGCTCGCATTCGGGCTCACGTCGCTCGGCATCGTCATCGCCGGCCATATCCGCAGCTTCGAGGGGTTCGGCGTTTTTTCCAATGCCGTGATCCTGCCGCTTTACTTCACCTCCAGTTCGGTGTTCCCACTTGATCCGTCGCTGACCGGCGCACAGACCAGCGTGATCTATCCGGAATGGCTGGTGTTCCTTGTGCGGATCAATCCGATGACCTATGCGGTCGATGCGTTGCGCGGCGCGTTCATCCACTTCCATCAGTTCGACCCATGGATGGGACCGGCGGTGCTGGTCGGCATGGTGGTGGTGTTCTTCGCATTGGCGCTGCACGGCTTCAGCAAGGCCTGAACTTGCGATGGCGCTTTGGCTGCCGCAGCGACGCGACATCATCACCTTTGCCGGCGTATTCGGACTTCTGGGCGCCGTCTACCTGCTGCCGCCCGACACGTCGCTGCGCCAGGTGCGTGCTGCGGGTGTGCTGCGGGTGTGCCTGCCGCCATCCTATCCACCGCTCGTCACCGGCGATCCGGCGGTGCCCGGCATCGATGTCGAGATGCTCCAGACGATCGCGCGGGATCTGGGCGTGCGTCTTGCGACGGTCGTAAACCCGGTCATGGGCAGGGACTTCAATCCGCGAGCCTGGCGCATCACGCGGGCGCAGTGCGATGTGCTCGCCGGCGGCGTGGTCGGCTCGGCGACGACGCGTTCGTTCCTGGACACCACGCCCGCCTACGCCATCACCGGCTGGGCGTGGCTTGCCCCGCATCCGACCGAGGATCTGCAAGGCCGACGGGTCGGCGTCCTGGTCGGGGTATCCGGCCTCGACCGGGTCGCGCTGGCGGCGTGGCTGCGGGCAGCGAAGGCGCAGGTCACCGTGACGCTGGATGCGACGGAACTGTTGCAGGGTCTCAGGGATGGACGCTTCAACGTCGGGGTCACGGAACGCCTGCTGGCGGCGGAGTTGGCGACCCCGCTTGGATGGTCCGTAGGCTGGATGCCGGCCGAGCTTGACCGCTACCCGGTTGTACTGGGGTTGTGGAAGGGCGATCTGACATTGAAGCGCGCGATCGTATCGGCCATGCGCCGAATGGAGCGAAGCGGCGCAATGGCAACGATCATGGCACGATATGTCCCGGGTGATTCAAGACATTCGCCGGATTGATCGAAGCCCCGGGGTCGCTGGCGCTCAGCCGGTTCGCACGAACTTGTCCACGCTGCGGTCCACCGTCAAACCCGCATAGATGTCGCCGCGCGAATCGATGCCCACCCCGTGGACGTGGCGGCTCTCCATGCGGGCGAGCACCTTTCCCGCCGCATCCCGTACGCACACGTAGGCAGGATTGCCGCCGTCTTCCTGCTCGGCGATGACGAACGTGCCGTCCTTGCCGCGCGTGATGTCGTTCGGGCCGCCCATGCCGGTCCACACGCCGAGAAAGTAGCCGTCCGGCGAGAATATCTGAATGCGCTTGTTCGCCCGGTCGGCCACGTAGAGTTTGCCGTCGGGGTCGAACGCGATGCTGTGCGGCAGGTGGAATTCGCCCTCCGCCTTGCCGGGCGTGCCCCACGACGTGACAAGCTGGCCGTCCCGTGTAAAGCGATGCACGCGGGAGTTGCGGTAGCCGTCGGTCACGTAGATGTCGCCGTTTGGATGCGCCATCATCTCGGTGGGGTGATTGAACGGCCCCGCCGCGCGTTGGGCGAGCCAGGGTGATCCCGTGCAGCCGGTGTCGGAATGCACGCCGCGCTGGCCGAGTTCCAGGAGGGGTTTGCCGTCCAGCGTGAAAGACTTCGCGACCGAGCCGGAGCGATCGGTGGTGTAGACGACATCATCGACGATTTTCAGCCCGTGCGGGTCGGTGACCTCGCCTGTACCCCAGGCGCCCAGGTAGTTTCCATCGCGATCGAACACCACCACGGGGGGATCTCTGCGCTGGAAGACATAGACACGGTCCTGCGAATCGGTGGCCACCCGACTGACCAGGCCAAATTTTTCCCCGTCGGGCAATTTGAGAAAGTCGCGTATCAGCTCGTAGGTTTGGTTGCCCGCCACGACCTGTGTCATTTCTGTCTTCCTCCCGCAATCATGCGCACGTAAGTCCCTACGGCGTCGAGACGCGCCGACTGACTTTCTCGTCCGCACCCGTCAGCCGCCAACAGCCGGCCACCCTGGCGGCCTCATTCGAGCTTCATCGAACATCCTTATACAGCACGGCCGCCCCTCGGAAAATCGCGCGGTGGGGAGATCCAGGTCCGATCGTTCTCAGCATCGCCCTTCTCGGCAGCCTTGGCGCACCCTATCTTCTGGCGCATGAGCGAGACCGAAGCTCTCTTCGCGGCGTTGCGAGACGCCACTGACCCTGATGTGGCGGATGCGGTGGAACAGCTGGTCCGGCAAGCGCCTGATCACGCGCTCTGCCGCATCAACGCGCTCGATTTTGCCTCCGGTTCAAACCTTGGCGAAGAGCGCGTCATTGCAGGCTTGCTGCATGCGACCCGGCTCGGGCTGTTTGATCTCCTCTGGAACATTCTCTGCCCCAGCTGCGGCGGCGTGATCGACACGAATGTCAGCCTCAAGACCGTCACCCGGCCGGAATATCGCTGTGCCTTCTGTGCAGCCGGCTACGAGCCGATCCTCGACGATGTGGTTGAAGTGACATTCACGGTGAACCCGCGACTGCGCGAGATTGCCGCCCATCATCCTGAGACGCTGCCCTTGCTCGACTACTATCGCCAAATATTCTGGAGCTCGGGCATCGATCTGCCGTCGCACGAAATGCTCGCCCAGGTGATGGACGAGGTGACGCTGGAAACCGTCGAGCTGCCGGCCGGCGACAAGGCGATCCTGTCCCTCGCGCTGCCGTTGGGAATGGCGATCGTGTTCGACCCGGTGACGCACTGCGCGCAGTTCATCGAGGTCAAGGGCGAGAGGACACGCGAACGACAAAGCGTCACCATGCTGCTCGATCGAAGCGCCGCGACGCCCGCGATGGCAACGCTCCGCCCGGGGCCGCTCCGCCTCAATATCGAAAACCGCGAGCAGACGCGTGCGCTGCCCGGCGTGTGGATCGCGGGACCGGCACTTGAGCAGCTGCTGTCGCGGAAAAAGCCGTTCCTCACCGCGAAGCGACTGCTCACCAATCAGACCTTCCGTGACATTTATCACGCCGACACGCTCGATGTTGAACAGCGACTCAAGATCACCAGCCTTACGTTCCTGTTCACGGATTTGAAGGGCTCGACCGAACTATACGAGCGCGTGGGCGACCTGGTCGCCTATGATCTCGTGCGCGCGCATTTTCGCGTGCTGACCGAGATTGTCGCCGCCGAGGCCGGTGCGGTGGTGAAGACGATCGGAGATGCGGTGATGGCTACCTTTCCGACGCCGAACCGCGCAATCGCCGCGGCGCTGCGCATGCGCGAGGCTATGCTCAGCCTGAATGAGGAGCGAACGCGCGACGACGATCTGCTGCTCAAGATCGGCATCCACGAGGGTCCGTGTCTCGCCGTCATGCTGAACGAGCGTCAGGACTATTTTGGCCAGACCGTCAACATCGCCTCGCGTGTCCAGAACCTAGCGTCCTCGCAGGCAATCTACGCGACGGGGTCCGTGGTCGGTCACAAGGCAACGGCGGATCTGCTCGCGAATGCGGATGTCCTGCCGATTGTCCAGCGCCAGACCCTCCGGGGCGTCGCCGATCACGTCTCGGTTTACCAACTCCCCTGACGGTCGCGATCAGAGCGTTCTGGCGATTTGCTGATCCAGTCTCGTGCTACGCCTGCTGCACCTCGATCAGGCTACGCCTGATCTTCCGTCCGCGCTCCACCTTGTCCTCGATATACGCCGCGTCGCCCCAGCGCACCGCGCGCGACATCGCCTGCGCGTCCTCCATGAACCGCGCCAGCATCTCCAGCAGCGCCTCGCGGTTGTTGAGGAAGATATCGCGCCACATTACCGGGTCGGAGGCGGCAATCCGGGTAAAGTCGCGGAACCCCGAGGCGGCGAACTGTACCACCTCCTGGCGGCTCTCATCGGCCAGATCATCGGCGGTGCCGCAGATGGTGAATGCGATCAGGTGCGGCAGATGCGAGACGATCGCCAGAACGCGGTCGTGATGTCCGGGCTCCATGCGCTGCACCATGGACCCACAGCGCCGCCACAGTTCCTCGATCTTCGCGACCGCCGCTTCGTCTGCCCCGGGCGGCGGCGTCAGCAGCGCCCAGCGGCCCTCGAACAGCGTGGTGAAGCCGGAATCCGGCCCGGAATACTCGGTCCCCGCCACCGGGTGCGCCGGCACGAAATGCACCCCGGCCGGCACCAGCGGCCCCACGTCGCGGATCACCGACTGCTTGGTGGACCCGACATCGGTCAGGATGGCGCCCTGGGCCAGATGCGGCGCGATCGCGGCGGCGATGTCGGCGAACGCGCCCACCGGGGCGCAGAGCATGACACAGTCGGCACCTGCCACCGCGCGCGCGGCGTCCGCCTCGACGCGGTCGGCGAAGCCCAGTTCGCGCACCCGGTCGAGCGTCTTCGCGGTCCGCGCGTTCACCACCACCTCGCCGGCGAGGTCGCCGCGTTCGCGGGCGATGCGTGCGACGGAACTGCCGATCAGGCCGATCCCGATCAGCGCCAGACGCTTGAACAGTGGCTCAGCCACGCATGAATTCCGTCAGCGTGTCGATGACGATACCGACCTCCTCGGCGGTACCGACGGTGATGCGCAGGCACTGCGGCAGGCCGTAGCCGGCCACCGGCCGGGCGATCACGCCGCGCTTGCGCAGGAACGCATCGGCCGCGCTGGCGCGCTCCGGCGTGGCGAACTCGGCGAGCACGAAATTGCCCTCGGACGGCCACACCTTGATACCCGCCGCCTGCAATCCCGCCGCGAGCTTCGGGCGATATTCGGCGTTGTGCGCGCGCCCCTTCTCGACCCACCCCGGTTCGGCCAGTGCAGCGATCGCGGCCGCCTGCGCCGCGATTGCCACGTTGAACGGCGCGCGCACGCGGTTCAGCACATCGATCACCGCAGGGGGGGCGTAAGCCCAGCCGATCCGCATGCCGCCCAGCCCGAAGATCTTCGAGAACGTCCGCGTCATCACCGTGTTGTCGGCGTCGTCCACAAGCCGGATGCCGGGATCGTAGTCCGGCCGCTCGACATACTCGGCGTACGCCGCGTCGAGCACCAGCAGCACCTCCGGCGGCAACCCCGCGCGCAGCCGCACCACCTCGGCATGCGGGACCATGCTTCCGGTCGGATTGTTCGGGTTGGCGAGGAACACGAGCCGCGTCGCCGGCGACACCGCCGCCAGCATGGCATCGACGTCCGCGGTCAGGCTTCGCTCACGCGTCTTGATCACCCGGCTGCCGGAGTAGGTGCCCGCGATCTGGTAGATCGAGAACCCGTGCTCGCTCATGACGATCTCGCGTCCTGGACCGCCATAGGCGAGACACAGCTGATAGATCAGATCGTCCGATCCCGCGCCGCACACGATGCGCGACGGGTCGAGCCTGAACCGCGCGCCGATCGCACGCCGCAGTTCGGTCGCGTCGCCGTCGGGATAGCGATGCAGTTCGTTGGCCAGTTTTGCATAGGCCGCCTGTGCGCCGGGCGGCACCCCGAAGGCGCCCTCGTTGGACGACAGTTTCAGCACCCGGTTGACGCCAGGCACGGTCGACTCGCCCCCGACATAGGGAGAAATGTCGAGGATCTCTGGCCGAGGGCGGGGAGCGCTCATGCTGCGCCTCCATCTTCAGGAATGGCATAGGCGCCGAGCACGACAGGCCGGCGTGACACTGCGCCGATGCCCGCCAGCCGCGGGTCGTCATCGGTGACGTAGCCATCGACCTCGACCAAAGCGTGCGCAACTGCCGCCCCCTCGTCGCGCCGCAGGATCACCGAGCACGGCGTCAGGCCGGCGGCGATCAGCGCCTGGGTCAGCCGCGCTCGGCTTACGTCGCGGTCCAGTTCCAGGCCCAGCAGGGAACGATCGCGCTCGCTGGCGTCGGGTGCGATGGCCGCGATCACCATGGACTGCACGGTCGGCGCGCCCTCGGCGCGGGGCGTCCAGAACGGCAGCCGCGCCACCACATGGATGCGTGGTTCGTCGTTGTGCAGCAGCGCGGTCCACCAGGCGTTGCGCGGTGTCTCGGTCTCGGTAGGGCAGGGCAACACGCCGACCGAGGCAGCGCCGCCGCTCACCTCAGCCATCACCTCCGCGGGGCTGCGATGCACGTGCAGCGGCGTCAGCGCACCGAAATGCTCGCGCGCGGCCTGGGTGAAGCCGGCGCCCGCATTGGCCTCGCACACGGCCACCGCGAATGGACCCTGCATCGCGGTGGTGCCTGCCAGCAGTTCGCGCCAGATGCGAACCAGCGTCTGCGCCGGAAGGCCACCGCCATGACGGTGCAGCAGTCGGCGGACGATCGAGGCCTCGCGTCCGGGACGGAACGCCGTGCGCTTGCCGGACACGGCCACCCGTTCCACCACCCGGGCGCGCTGCATCAGCAGGGCATGCAATTGGTCGTCGATGCGATCCAGCTCGGCGCGCAGCGCGGAAAGACCGCCAGGCCAGCCATCCTGTGGCGGCGGCGGATCCTCCGCCGCGAGGGCGGGTGCAGGCGGCGTGTCGATGCGTGCGGGACTGGACATCACTCTGGCCGGCAGGGGGCCGGAACAGATAGCCGAACCCGGCTGGCATGCAAACAGCGCTCCCGGCCGGAGGGTTGCGGCGGCGGCGGCCCCCGCCTATTCAATTGCAGAAATGGATACGTCAACCGCCCTCGCCGGCATCGAACACACCCCATTTGTCACGTTCAACGACGGGATGGCGCTGGACTGCGGTGCGCGTCTGGAGCGCCTAACGGTCGCCTACCGCACCTACGGCACACTCAACGCGCAGCGCTCCAACGCGGTGCTGGTCTGCCATGCCCTGACCGGCGATCAGTACGTCGCGGAGCGTCACCCGATCACCGGCAAGGAAGGCTGGTGGGATATCGTGGTGGGGCCTGGCAGGCCGCTCGACACCGACCGCTATTTCGTCATTTGCGCCAATGTGCTGGGCGGCTGCATGGGCTCTACCGGCCCGCGCAGCCTGAGCGACGACGGGCACGGGCCGTGGGGGACCGATTTTCCGCCGGTGACGATCCGCGACATGATCCGGGCGCAGAAACGGCTGATCGACCATCTGGGCATCACACGGCTGTTCGCGGTGATGGGCGGCTCGATGGGCGGGATGCAGGCGCTGCAATGGGTCGCCAGCTACCCGGACGCCGTTTTTGCCGCGCTGCCGATCGCCACTGCCGCGTACCATTCGGCACAGAACATCGCCTTCCATGAAGTCGGCCGGCAGGCGATCTTTGCCGACCCCGACTGGCGGGACGGCCGCTATTGGCAGACCGGCAGCATCCCCGCGCGCGGCCTGGCCGTGGCGCGGATGTGCGCGCACATCACGTATCTGTCGGAGCAGGCGCTGACGCGAAAATTCGGCCGGCGGCTGCAGAATGCACCGAAGGACCCGCGCGAGGCGATCCACCTGTTCGGCGAGATGTTCGAGGTGGAGAGCTACCTGCACCACCAGGGCAGCACGTTCGTCGAGCGCTTCGACGCCAATTCGTATCTGACGATCACGCGGGCGATGGACTATTTCGATCTGACCGCGGATTACGATGGCGATCTGGCGAATGCGTTCCGCGGCACGAAGACACGGTTTTTGCTGGTGTCGTTCACCTCGGACTGGCTGTTTCCCACGCCCGAGAGCCGCGCCATCGCGCGTGCGCTGAACCGCGCGGGGGCGAACGTGTCGTTCGTGGAGATCCCGTCCGACAAGGGCCACGATGCATTCCTGCTGGACGAGCCGGATTTCCATCGCACGCTGGCGGGATTTCTGGGGGGGTGCGCGGTGCACGCCGGGCTGGAGGGGTAGCGGGCGGTCCCAGTGGCATCCTGATGTGTCGAGTATCGCTCGGCGATCGCGGTGGGGGTCATGGCCGGGCCTGACCGGCTTGACCCGGCCATCTCGGCCATGACGGTCAGCGACCGTGACTCGTGTGTTCAGCAACGGTGGCGCTTGTTGCGGTACGGTGGTCGGCGCCTCCCACTTGCGTCGTGCGACGAGACCAAACGATCCTAGTACATGCTGGTCAGCACGTTCGACAGCCGCTTCCGCTCCTCCAGCGCGCGCCCCGTGCCCAGCGCGACGCATTGCAGCGGGTTCTCCGCCACCACCACGGCCAACCCGGTCGAATCACGCAGCACCTGATCGAGGCGATATAGCAACGCCCCACCGCCGGTCAGCACAATGCCCTTGTCAACGATATCGGCAGCCAGTTCGGGCGGCGTGTTCTCCAGGGCCATCTTCACCGCCTCCACAATGGCGTTGACCGGCTCGGCCAGGCTGTCGGCGATCTGGCGCTGGCTCACCAGCACCTGTCGCGGCACGCCGTTCATCAGGTCCCGCCCGCGCACCTCGCAGTAGGGTCCCTCGTCGCCATCCGCCAACTGGCTTGCAGCGCCGATCTCCATCTTGATCCGTTCGGCGGTGGGCTCGCCGATCAGCAGGTTATGCTGCCGGCGCATGTAGCTGATGATCGCCTCGTCCATCTTGTCGCCGCCGACGCGCACGCTGCGTGAATAGACGATGCCGCCCAGCGAGATCACCGCCACTTCAGTGGTGCCGCCGCCGATGTCGACGACCATCGATCCGGTGGGCTCGGTGACCGGCAGGCCAGCGCCGATCGCGGCCGCCATCGGTTCCTCGATCAGCTGAACGCGGCGCGCGCCAGCGCTCTCCGCGCTCTCCTGGATGGCGCGGCGCTCGACCGCTGTGGAGCCTGAAGGAACGCACACAATGATCAGCGGCGAAGCGAAGCCGCGCCGGTTGTGCACCTTGCGGATGAAATGCTTGATCATTTCCTCGGCGACTTCGAAGTCGGCGATGACGCCGTCGCGCAGCGGCCGGCTCGCGGTGATGTAACCGGGGGTGCGGCCGAGCATCAGCTTGGCTTCCTCGCCGACGGCCACCACCTGTTTCTTGCCGCGCACGTCGGCGATGGCGACCACCGATGGCTCCGCCAGCACGATGCCACGGCCCTTGACGTAGACCAGAGTGTTCGCGGTGCCGAGATCGATGGCCATGTCGGCTGACATGAAGCCGAGCACCCGAGAGAACATCAAAGGGACCTTTTTGCGCGACGGTCGGGGAACCGCGGAGCTTGGCCCCGCTGCCCGTCGTTAACAAGAGGTTGAGCAGGCGCCCTTCGATTGCCGCATTCCCGCCACTGGATGTCCGCCTGATCGGGGGAAACCACAGGCTCGTTCCAAGCCATGGGAGGACTAACAATGACACGCAAGATCGCTTTCGGACTGGCCCTTGGGAGCATGCTGACGGCTCTGGCGGCCTGCGGTTACGACCCGGGAACACGGGCGGTGACCGGCGGTCTTCTGGGCGCCGGCACCGGTGCGGGAGTTGCGGCGGTGACCGGCGGCAGGCCGGCGACAGGCGCCCTGATCGGCGGCGGCGTCGGTGCGGTCGGCGGCGCGGTAACATCGCCCAGGTTCTGACGGGCAGGTTCGCAACCCAGGAACCGACAGGAAGGGTCCCGGCACCCTTCCGATCCGTCACACCGGGCCGCAGGACCAAAGTACGCGACCGACCACTTCGACGTTGGCAGCATCTGCCGCCGGAACGTGGTCGGTCTCGTAGGCTGGGTTGTCGCTGATCAGGGTGAGGCTGCCGTCCACCTTGCGCTGCACCCGTTTCACCAGGCGTTCCCCGTCGATCGCCAGCACGTAAACGCCGAAACTGTGGAATTGCTGGTCCGTCGTGTCCACCAGCAGCAGGTCACCATCGTGGATGCGCGGCAGCATCGACTCCCCTCGCGCGGTTTCCAGCAGCAGCTTGTCTGGCTCTATGTCGAAGGTCGCGCGGATCCAGTCGTCTCGTAGCGCCATGTACTCGGTCTCTGATGGCGGCGTGGGCGTCTCGGCACCGGCTGCTGCTGCTTCCGGACGCTTCGGGAGCAACAGAAAGTGCCGGGTGTCGAAGCCGGTCTCGCGGGCGGAGCCGGCACGTTCCCGGGGTGGTTTGCCGACACCCTGAAACCGAGGCTCCGGCCCCTCGCCGCGCGCCAGCCAGCCCACGCTGACCGACGCGGCCTCTGCTAGCGCGACCAGGCGCTCGCGGCTGGGCTCGGCATCGCCCCTGAGCCATTTGCGGAATGCCGACGGCGAAACGCCCATAGCCCGCGCCAGGCGATCAGCGCTGGGCCAATGACGCAGGATCGTGTGCAGTCGCGCAACGAATGCCGCTCGGTCCGCGCCGGTGTCGATGGGAATGCTAGAGCTATCCGTCTCGCTGTTACGTGACATCTGTTGTCGATCCGATCAAAATCCCAACTTTTGGGACAGGTTCTTGCACCTTTTCGGCCGTTCTAGCAGTCAGACGAATACTTTCCGACGTATGATTCTCTAGAGAGAATGAGCGAGATGCAATGAACGCTTCCGAGAGCAACGCCGGCACGAATCCGACAGACTGGCATCCAGCCGACGTGCTCGCTGCGTTGAAGAAGCGCGGCCACAGCCTGGCCCGGCTGTCGCTCGCCAACGGCTATCACCCGACGGCTGCCGGGAAGGCGTTGAAACAGCCATGGCCCGCAATGGAGCAAATCGTCGCCGCGGCGCTCGACCTGACCCCACAGACGATCTGGCCGAGCCGCTATGACAATGACGGCCTCCCGCTTCCCCGCAAGAAGACGTGATGGATGACGGCCAACGTTGCCGAATAGTGGTGAATACGTGCCGGGCAGGGTGGGTGGACAGCTGCCTGTCATCAACCGGACCGGGAACCGCGCGGACATGGCTGGAATTCCGCGACCGGCCGCACAATCGTGCCGATTCCGTCGCCACGGGTCGTTTTCTGCCATCGCCCTGCCATCCATCCATCGCAAGGTTGTTGATTGGCTTTGATCGAGCGGGCCCGGAACGTGTGGCCCCTGTGGTTGGTTGAATCAAAACGTGGCGTCAGCAGGGGACTTGGTCGCGATGTCGGAAAATCTGGATCAAGATAACGGGTATCCACCCTGCGTGGGGATGGTGGTGGATGACGATGCCCTGCTCCGCGAGAGTGTGGTCGCGATCCTGGAAGAGCTGTGCGGACAGGTTTACGAGGCGTCGGACGGTGTCGAAGGGCTCGAGGTCCTGGGCCGGCATCCGGACATTTCCGTGGTGATCACCGACATCGCGATGCCACGCCTCGACGGCATCGGCTTCGCACGGCAGGCAAGGCGCGACCACCCGGACCTGAAGGTGCTGTTCCTCAGTGGCCTGCAGCAACCACCCGCCAGCGAGGAGTTCCTGCCAAAGCCGTTCCCGCGGCGCGCGCTGGTCTCGGCCCTCCAGCACCTGCTGGCGACTCGCGCGTAGACGGCTATCCAGCCTCAGGCGACGCGGCTTGGGCTGGACTCGATGGCGCGTTGGACCGTCGTGAGCAGTGACGTCAAACTGAACGGCTTGAGGATGAATGGCCGTCCCGAGCCGGGCACGCTCTCCATCATGTCCGGATGCCCCGACATCAGGATGATCGGCACGCCCGCGTCGTCGGCCATCGGAACAAGATGTGGGTCGAGCCCGCCAGGCAGCGTGCAGTCCAGCAGTACCGCATCGATCCCGCCGGCGCGGAGACATTCCAGCGCCGCGGCTGCCGTTTCGGCGTGACTGGTCCGGTAAGTGTCATCGAGCGCGTCCACCACGACTTCCGAGACGAGCGGATCGTCTTCGACAACGAGGATGTGCGATCGGTATGCCATTGCGCCCTCGATAGATTGTCGGCGGTGAACATCTTAGCATAACCGCTTTATGCATACGAGAGTGCGGAAACCTTCCAAAGTGCGGGATTGGCCGCTCGCGTTATGTTTATTGAGGGGGCGCCAGAGCCAATTCTTGGCGAAGAATCGCGATTTATTGCCTCAGCCTGCTCAGGCGCGCACTTCCCGACCAAGCGCCTGTTCGTAGACGCGGATCACCGAACTGCTGTCGTCGCTCCCCATGCCCTTGGCGCGCGCAAGGCGCATCAGGTTCATCACCTGCGGCGCAATCATGCCGGGCACGCCCAATTCGTCGGCCAACTCGAGCGCCAGTCGCAGATCCTTATGGGCCAGGTCAAGGGCAAAGCTCGCCTGGAACTCGCCCTTGAACGCCTTCTCCGAGATGTTCCGGAACGCCGATGAATTGCCGCTGGCATTGCTGATCACCTGCTGCAGCTTGCGCAGGTCGATGCCCGCCATTGCGCCGATCATCAGCGCCTCGGCCGCCGCGGCGGCGTTGCAGAAGGCAAGCATGTTGTTGACCAGCTTGGCGACTGAGCCCATGCCGATCTCGCCGACATGAACCACCTCGCCGCTGAACGACATCAATAGCGGAAGCTGACTCTCGAACGTCCCCGCGCCACCGCCGACCATGATGACGATCGTTCCATCGGCCGCGCGCGACGTGCCACCAGAGACCGGCGCCTCCAGCATGGCGACATCCTTCGCCCGCATGCCTTCGTTCACCCGGCGCGCGGTGGCGGGCGAATTGGTCGAAAGGTCGATGTAAACCGTGCCCGGCCGGGCGTTCGCCGCGATGCCGTCGGGGCCGAGTGCCACTTCCTCGACGTTGCGCGGCATCGGCAGCGAAGTGAACACCACGTCGCAACCCGCGGCGACCTGAGCGACGGACGTGCCGGCTGACGCGCCTAGGTCGGTGCAGGCCTTGATCGCCGCGGGATTGAGGTCGAACACGACGACTTCGTGGTTGGTGTTGCGGATGATGTTGCGGCACATGGGTCCGCCCATGTTGCCGACGCCGATGAAGCCGACCTTCATTGCTGGTCCCCTCTGTGGTGCCCGCGGCCAGCATGACGTACCGGCAAGCGGGCGCACAGGGGTGTCCTCGCGTCAGGGCAGCAGGGCTGTGGCTGGCATGGCATGGACGACAATCGGCGCGGCGGTCGGCTGGGTGCTCCAGCGCAGGCTGCCGACCGTCATGCAATCCGGGCAGGTCGGGTGCCACGATGCATGTGCGGTGTGGCAGGCGCTGCATCGCCACTGAGGATCCGGATCGGCGGTCGCGGCATGGCGCAGCGCATCGCGCTGGGCCATGCGGCCAGCCTCGGTATCGCCGCCTTCCGCCTCTTCGATTTCCGCCAGCAGCAGCCAGAGCCGACGCTGGTTCAGGCCGGTGGCGCGGGCTGCCTCTGCGTGGCGGCGTGCCTCGCCGGTCAATCCGGCTTCCAGCGCAGTGCGCGCCAGCAGCAGGCGGCTCTCGACGTGCTCGGGATTGGCATCGGTCAGCCGCTGGGCAGCCTTCAAACGAACCAGCACATCCTCGATCGGAGCAAGGGCAAATGCCGCAAGGTCGGGATGCGGCGCGACGCTCCAGCTATGGCGGATGACGGCCAGCGCCCGGCTCTCGCGCCCGGCCGCACGCAGTCGGCTCGCATAGGCCAGTGCCGCGCTCGGCAGCGAGGGATCGTCCTGCCAGGCCTGTCTGGCGAGGCGCATCGCACGCGATGCGTCGGGCTCGGCCTCCGCCGCCGCGGCGGCCAGTGCAGCCTTCGGCGCATCGGCGTCCGCCAGCGCCAGCGCCTCCGACCAGTTGCCGGCGCGCACAGCCAGTCGTGCACGCTCGTGTCGGAGCCAGGCGGCGCCCGGCTGCACCGTCTCCGCCTGGCGCGCCAGTGCGGTGGCCTCGGACCAGTCTTCGTGCTCGATAGCGTTGCGCAGCAGGCCGCGCAGACCGAGGAACGCCGCATCCTGACGTGCCGCCAGTGCACGAAACGCGGTTTCCGCCTCATCGTCGCGGCCGGCAAGCCGGCCCGCCTCGGCTGCCAGCAACAGGGTCTGCGGCGTATCGCCCAGCAGACGCCGCGCGCGACTGGCCTCGCGTCGCGCATCGCCCTTCTCGCCGGCGGCAAGCGCCAGCAGCGTGCGCGTCACAGCGACCTCGCCTGTGCGCCGGCGATGCGCCGCGCGTCTGACCGCCAGCGTGCGCGGCAGCCGGACTACCGCGCCGAGCAGGCGCAGGACTGCGTAAAGCACCCCGAACGACAGCAGCAGGCCGAGCCCCACCACCGGTGTCGCGGCTTCGAAGGTCGTGTCGCCGATCTGGGCGACGACGTGGCCGGGCAGCCCGGCCAGCACCCAGGCAAGGGCGACTACCGCGCCGCCGACCAGCAGGACGAACAGGACACGAAGCATCACGCGTGCGCGGCCCACTCGGCGAGCGCAGCCCGGGCGTCCAGCAGCGCGCGTGCATCGGTGAGCCAGGGGGCCATCGCCTGTGCCGGAGGTCCCGACAATGCGGCGACCGCGGCAATTGCGCCGGATAGATCGCCGGCGTTCAGTGCGGCGCGCGCGCGTTCCAGCACACCGGCGGCCGGATCGCCGACCAGGACGCGATCGCCTTGGCGCACCGTGACAAGGTCCTGGGTCTCGTCCCAGAGGCGTGCAAGCAACGGTTTGTCCTCGGATGGCGGTCGCGCCGCGGCGAGCGCTTCCCGTGCGGCCTGCGGGAAGGCAAGCCTCAGCGTAGCCTCGGTGGGCGGAGCGGCATTGGCGAACCTGGTGAGCGCGGGTGGCGCGCCCGGCATGTCGCCCAGCTTCTGCCCGGCGTCCAGTGCCAGTTGGGCTGCCTGCACCCGGCCGAGGCGACCCAGCCGGTCGGCCAGTGTGGAGACCTGGCCCGCATTGCGCTCGGCCGTTGCGATCCGCGCCTCGTCCGCATCGAGGCGGCGCGCCAGATCGGATTGGGCCGCGCGCAGGGCGGTCTCCAGCGAGTTGGCGCGCGCCGAGAGAGCGTCGATTCTACCGGCCAGCTGGCTGTCGGCTGTCGGCTTCGCCTCGAGCGCGGCGATGCGCGCCTCGAGCGGCGCAAGGTTGGGACCCGGCCGTTGCTCTAGCGCCGCCATTCGCGCCGTCAGCGGGCCGAGGTCCGGAATTGGCCCGGACGGCGAGGGAGCAGCAGCGGGGCGTTGTTCCAGCCGGGCCATGCGGGCTTCCAAGTTGGCGAGAGGCTGTGCCAGGGCATCGACTGGTGTGGCGGCCGGAGGCTCATGGAACGGGTTCAGCCATACCCAGATGACTGCGGCAGCCAGGATCAGGAAGCCGGCGCCGGATAGCCAGGCGAGCCGGTCACGCCTCGCCGCGTGCTGCGGCGACGGAGGCGGGGCCGGGTCTTCCGGGGTCTCCGGCGGCGGCAGTGCAGGCGGTTCGGGTTCGGTCATGGCAGCAGCGCCAGCATGGCATCCTGGGTAGGCCGTGCGGCGACGCGGATGCGACGCCAGGGCAGCACCTTTAACGCTACGGCGGCGGGCTGGCCAATAGCCAGCGCATCCACGGTGCGGACAGCCTCGTGCAGTCGTGCACGCCGGATCAGCAGCACGCAGTGACGGGCGGTCTCCGCTGAGAAGAACAGCGCGGCCGTGACATCACCGGCCGCCAAGGCCTGACGCGCCACGTCCGACAGGGCGGGAACGGGCACTGCCGCGTAGACTGCCCGGCGCATGACCCGGAAGCCGCGGACCCGCAGATCGGTGGCGAGTGCCTCGCCCTGGTTGCGGCCCGTGGCGAGCAGCAGCGGCGCGCCCTGATGGTCGCAGATCTCGTCCGCCAGTGCAGCCAGCGCCCGGGCATCGCCATCGGCGCTGCTGACCTGGGAAAACCCCGCAGCGCGGGCGCGCGAGGCCGTTGTCTCGCCGACGGCGAGCAATGGCAATCCATGGTGACTTGGCGGCAAGGCTGGAATGGCGTTGCCACTGGCGGTGACAATAGCCTGCAACTCCGTGGCCGGCGGGATGCGCCAGGGAAGGTCGCGGATTTCCAGGACCGGTGCGACCAGGGGCCGGAAGCCCAGCGCCGAGACGCGGACGGCGGTCTCGCTGGCTCCCGGTTCCGGCCGGGTGATCAGGACGGCCGGTCCGTCGTCAGGCAAAGATGTCGCGCGGGCTGTCGGTGCGCAGGCTCGCGCCCAGCTCGGTGCCGATCCGTTCGGCATCCCGCGCCGCGCCGTGCAGGCTCCGCTTCAGCAGGAACGACCCGTCGCCGCGCGCCACCAGCCCGGTCAGGTGCAATTCGCCGTTCGGCAGCAGACGGGCGTGGCCACCGATCGGCGTTCGGCACGAGCCGTCGAGCCGCTTCAGCAGGGCACGTTCGGCTGTCGCAACGGCCTTCGCCTCGGGGTCTTCGATGGCGGCGAGCAGTTCGTGGAGTTCGGTATCGTCGGCGCGTACAGTGACGCCGACGATGCCCTGCCCGGCGGAGGGCACCATCGCATCGGGATCCAGCACAACCGAGGCCCGCTCGGCCAAGCCCAGCCGCTTCAGTCCGGCATAGGCGAGCAACGAGGCCGCGCAGGCGCCGGCCGCTATCTTGTCGAGCCTGGTCTGGACATTGCCGCGCAGCGTGGAGATCGCGAGATCGGGCCGGGCGTGCAGCAATTGCGACTGCCGGCGGATGGAAGAGGTGCCGATGACAGCCCCGGACGGCAGGCAGGCGAACGGATCGGCCGGATCGGCCCAATCGCAGCCATCGCCCAGGATCAGCGCGTCGCGCGCGTCTTCCCGCCGTAGTGTGCACGCCAGCACGATGCCAGGCGGCAGTTCGGTTTCGAGGTCCTTCAGGCCGTGTACCGCGAAGTCGATGCGCCGGTCGGCCAGCGCCTCGTGAATCTCCTTGGCGAACAGCCCCTTGCCGCCGATGTCAGCCAGCCGGCGGTCCTGCACCGCGTCGCCGGTGGTGCGGATGGCGTGCTCCTCGAACACATCCATGTGGCGCAGCACGGGGCAGAACCGGATCAACACGTCGAGGAAGCCGCGGGTCTGGATCAGCGCGAGCGGCGAGCCGCGGGTGCCCACGCGCAGCGGCAGGGCGTGAGTGTGGGTCTTCACCAGCGGGTGCTGCATATCGGTGGCGGGGGGCGTTGGCGGCATGGCGGCGGTCATGAGTGCGTCCTATTACTCTTTGCTCTCGCTTGGCCATGAAAAGATGGGATCGGCGCGAATGGGCCCGGTGCTGGGCATCGAGACATCCTGTGACGAAACGGCATCGGCCGTGCTCGACGCGTCCGGCCACGTGCTGGCCGAGTCCGTGCTGAGCCAGGAAACTGAGCATGCGCCCTATGGCGGCGTGGTGCCCGAAATTGCCGCGCGGGCGCATCTGGCTTTCCTGCCTGAGCAGGTGCGCCGCGTGATGGCGCGTGCGGGCGTGAGGTTCGGCGAACTGGGTGGGGTGGCGGCGAGCGGCGGACCGGGGCTGATCGGCGGTCTGATCGTCGGCAGTCAGTTCGCCAAGGGGATCGCCATCGCGCACGGGTTGCCGTACGTGGCAGTCAACCATCTGGAGGCGCATGCGCTGACCGCGCGCCTGCCGGGGCTGGTGTCGGGCGGGGCCGAGTTTCCGTATCTGTTGCTGCTGTTGTCGGGCGGCCATTGCCAGTGCGTCGCGGTGGAAGGGGTCGGGCGTCACGTGCGGCTGGGCAGCACTCTGGACGATGCGGTCGGCGAGGCTTTCGACAAGGTGGCAAAGCTGCTCGGCCTGGGCTGGCCGGGCGGCCCGGCGCTCGAGACGCTTGCGGCAGGGGGCGACCCGCGGCGGTATGCGTTCCCGCGGCCGCTGCTGGGACGGGCCGGATGCGACTTCAGTTTCTCCGGGCTGAAGACGGCGGTGGCGCAGGAGGTCGCGCGTCAGATGGTCGGCGCCTTGCCGATGCGGACGGCGGCGGATATCGCGGCGAGCTTCCAGCGCGCGGTGGCGGAGGTGCTGGCGGACCGAGCGACACATGCGATGGCGATGATGCGGAAGCGGTCTTCCACCGCACGGTTGCTGGTGGTTGCCGGCGGTGTGGCGGCAAACGCGTCCGTGCGGACGGCGCTGGCCGAGGCCGCCGCGGCGGCAGGATTTGCGCTGGTCGCGCCGCCCGTTCGCTTGTGCACGGACAATGCCGTGATGGTCGCATGGACCGGCATCGAGCGGCTGGGGTTGGGGCTGGCGGATGCGCTGGATTTCGCGCCACGGCCGCGGTGGCCGCTGGGTGACGTTGCCGCCTGATCCGTGACGAGCCTGCGACGATTCTTCCGCAGGAAAATGTCGTTGACGTTAGAAGCGATCTCCGGCTAGTTTTGATATTACATGAAATATTGAGCTATCGTTGGACAGCAGTCAGACAGTGCAGGCGCTCGGTGCCCTGGCCCATGAGACACGACTTGCCCTCTACAGGATGCTCGTCGAGCGTGGGCCTGATGGCCTTCCGGCCGGGGTGATCGCCGAGCGGCTCGGCCTGCAGCCGTCATCGCTGACCTTCCATGTCCAGCATCTGCATCGCGCCGGGCTTGTCACGCAGCGCCGGCTCGGCCGCCAGCTGATCTACGCTGCGGATTTTTCCGTGATGAACCTTCTCGTCGGCTATCTGACCGAAAACTGCTGCGGCCGCGGTTCGACCACATCAGCCCGCGCGCCTGCCGCTACACGCGGCAGGGGTGCCGCATAGCCAATGGAGACCACGATGGACAGCGCTGAAATCAAGGAACTGGTCCGCAACCGTTACGGCTCAATCGCCGCCGCGGGTTCGTCCTGCTGCGGTCCCGAGCAGGGCAAGGCCCGCCACATGGGCTACACCGAAGACGATCTGCGCGCGGTGCCGGAGGGAGCCAACCTCGGGCTGGGCTGCGGCAATCCCCAGGCGATCGCCGCTCTCCGGTCGGGCGAGGTGCTGATCGACCTCGGCAGCGGCGCCGGCTTCGACTGCCTGCTCGCCGCGCGGCAGGTGGGTCCCGAAGGCCGGGTCATCGGCGTCGACATGACCCACGAGATGCTGAGCAAGGCGCGCGACAACGCGGCACGCATCGGCGCTGGCAATGTCGAGTTCCGACTCGGCGAACTCGAGCATCTGCCGATCGCCGACGGCACCAGCGACGTGATCATCTCGAACTGCGTGATCAATCTGGTTCCGGACAAGGCGCAGGTGTTCCGCGAGGCGTTCCGCGTGCTGAAGCCGGGCGGGCGGCTGGCGATCTCCGATGTGGTGAACATCAGCCCGTTGCCGCCGGAACTTGCCGCCGACCAGGCACTGCTGTGCGGCTGCGTCGCCGGTGCCGCGAGCACCGTCGCGATCGAGGACTGGCTCAGCGCGGCCGGCTTCGTTGACATCAGCATCCAGGTGAAGCCCGAGAGCCGCGAATTCGTCGCTTCCTGGGCGGCCGGTCGCGGCATCGAGAACCATGTGGCATCGGCCACCATCGAGGCGCATAAGCCGGCGGCCGCATGCTGCACGACCGATTGCTGCGCATGATTGGTATTCCCGCTGGAGGAGGACAACCAGCGTTCGTCCCGCCATGACGGAGGGAAGTGCAGCCCAACCGATCCCTCCCGGCAAACGTCGTTTCGTCGTCATTGCATCGATCGGCGTCGCCCAGATCCTCGTCTGGGGATCCTCGTACTATCTGCTTGCGGTCCTCGCCGGACCGATAGCGCGTGAGACCGGTTGGCCCGGAACATGGATCATCGGCGCCTTCTCGCTCGGCCTGCTCACGTCCGGGCTGATATCGCCACGTGTGGGTCATCTCATCGAGCGCTTCGGCGGTCGCCCGATCCTGGCTGCCAGCGCCGTCCTGCTGGCGATCGGCCTGCTGATGCAGGCCATCGCGCCAGACCTTCCGGTCTTCGTTGCCGCCTGGCTGGTGATCGGTCTCGCCATGGGCGCCGGACTCTACGATCCGGCGTTTGCCACGCTCGGGCGGCTCTATGGCGAGCACGCGCGCAGCGCGATCACGCATCTGACGCTGTTCGGCGGATTTGCCAGCACCGTGTGCTGGCCGCTCAGCGCAATGTTCGTCGAGCGGTTCGGCTGGCGCGGCGCCAGCGCCGCCTATGCCGCGATCGCCGTCATCGTGGTCCTGCCGTTGTATCTGCTCGGCGTGCCGCGCGAGGAACATCGGCCCGTTTCGACGCGGCAGGGCGCCCGCTTCGGAACGGCGGCAACGTCGCGTCGCACCGGCGACCGGGTTGCGTTCGTGATTCTGGCCGCTGGCCTGACCGTCGCGTCCGTCATCATGACCGTAATGTCGGTGCACCTCCTGGTCCTTTTGCAGACGCGCGGCCTGACGCTTGCAACCGCCGTCGGCCTCGGTGCCCTGATCGGCCCGGCACAGGTCGGTGCCCGCGTGCTGGAGGCGGCCTTCGGACGCAGGCAACATCCGGTCTGGAGTTTCTGATCGCCACCGTGGCGGTCGCGGTCGGGCTTTGCATGCTGCTCGGCCCGTCCAGCATCATGGGCGCCGGCCTCGTGCTGTATGGCTCGGGCAGCGGCATTCGCTCGATCGCTCGCGGCACCGTACCGCTCGCGCTGTTCGGCCGCGAGGGCTACGCCGTTCTCCTGGGCTGGCTGGCCATGCCGATCCTGATCGCCCAGGCCGCATCGCCTTTGTTGGGCAGCTTGCTCATGGAACACCTTGGTCCCAGTCTGACGATCGTCGCACTGGTCGGCACGGCGGTGTTCAACATCCTGCTCGTCCTGCCGCTGGTCCCGCTCGCCCTGCGTCGCTCGGCAGTCGCGTAGGTCCGGCAGACACGGAAATTTCACATGTATGCGGGACCAAGCATCCATT
>CAWEVI010000022.1:0-58620 GCA_963812475.1 uncultured Alphaproteobacteria bacterium | reverse complement strand
GCGGAGGGAGTGGGATTCGAACCCACGGTACGCTTTCACGCACACACGCTTTCCAAGCGTGCGCCTTAAGCCGCTCGGCCATCCCTCCATCGCGTCGAAATTAGCAGCGTCGCCGCATCCTGGAAACCTCGTCCGGCAGCAAGGTCACGATGGACACGCGCGGGCACTGCCCCGATGAAGCCTCGACGCAGTTTTGCTGTCCGGGCTGACATGACCGTCGCCGCCCCGCCAGTTCGAGCGGCGGAGGAAGCCTTCGCTGTCGGTCGACCGTCACCGGAATTCCTTGGCGATCGCTAGCAACTCCTGCGATGGCGTTCCGTAACTCACAAGCCTCACATCGAGATCGAACGTCGTCACCAAACCTAGGGCTCTCCGCATCGCGGCGCCGATCCAACGGCCGCGATTGCCGAAGGCGCCGCCGCCGAGCATCGTCAGGAAAACGACATTCGATACGGCGCGTTGCGCGTTCAGCACGGCGGCCCACATCGTGGCCTCATATGCGGCCTCCAGGACCAGCAACGCGAATTTCTCCCAAAGCGCGGACGGCACCCGACTATAGGCAACCGGCAGCGCCGAGCAGAACGCCTGCGAGACAAGCGGCCGATCCGGCCCCGCCGCATCGGTGACTTCCACATCGCGATGGATCCCGATGCGCAGCCTTCCGCGCACGACATCGATCTGGTCTGCCGGCAGCGTTCCGAGATGCCGGGCGATGGCATCAAGTCCCGTTTGACTGCCCAGCGCGTAGCCGTTTCGCATTGTCCAAAGTTTGCCGACGGGCACTCCCATGGCACTGCTCAGGGCGGCGCCAAGGTCGGCGAGCCCATCGAATTGCCGCCCCGCTGTCTGGCCCTCGCTGCCCTCGATGGCGGCGAAGTAATTGCGGTAGATGGTCGCCGCGCCGGCGGCGATGGCGCAGGCCGGCCCCTGCGTGGGATCGCTTTGATATCGGGTCACGCCATCTTCCGGCGCAACGTCCGGCGACACCATCTCCAGCAGATTGAACTGTGATGCGACCTGGAACAGCGCGCCGGCATTTTCGCGCAGCCGATGCATGTGCCGCACATCGCCCGTCACCACACTCGTCTTGACCCGACCGGGTAGGTCGCCCGCGGATTTTGCCCTTTCACGAAGAGCCTGAAGTGAAACCAGTTCAAGCTCGCCAATTCCATAGCTCGCGCCATTGCGAATTCCCTCGGTCAGGAAATCACGCGTGAACAAGCTTCCGTTCAGCAATTTCGGCCCTCGGGATCAGTTATTCCTTTAACAGGTGCGGACAGCCTGCTCATGATCGACCGGGCTCCTGGACAGGACCGCGGCTCAGGCCGGGAACCAATCGCCCAGGACCTGTGCGGCCGTATAACCAAGACAATCGGGCGCGACCTGCGGCGCCTCAGCAAAGTCGGCCATATCGAGCGCAGCCAGGCGGCGGGCCTTGCCGATCGTCGCCTCGACCACAGCGGGGACAGTCCGACGCAGGCTGGGTGAGTCGGCCAGCACGGACTCGATGTCATCGCGCTCCCGCTGGATCGTGGCGCGCCACCCTGTGCGTGGATGGCTGGCCGGTGACGCTTGCAGCTTGATCAGGTGAAGTAGGATGGTTTCGATGCGACTGACCAGCTCACGCCGCTGCGACTTGCCCAAGCTCTCGATCTCCTCGGCGACGTTCTCCCAGTCGATCGGCTGATTGGTACTCGCCTTGGCGGCCCGGCGGAGCGCGCGCGCCTGGTCCGCGGCCCATAGAGCAAGATCGCCGTCATAGCTGCGATCCGCGGCCATTGTGCCCTCACGCGTCCATCTTCAGCGCCGCCAGGAAGGCCGACTGTGGGATCTCCACCTTGCCGAACTGGCGCATGCGCTTCTTGCCCTCCTTCTGCTTCTCCAGCAGCTTGCGCTTGCGACTGACATCGCCGCCGTAGCACTTCGCCGTCACGTCCTTCGACAGCGCACCGATCGTCTCGCGCGCGATGACGCGCCCGCCGATCGCCGCCTGCACCGCGATCTTGAACAGCTGCCGCGGAATCAGGTCCTTCAGCTTGCCGCAGATCGCCCGCCCGCGCGCCTCGGCGACGCTGCGATGCGCGATGAAGCTCAGCGCATCCACCGCCTCGCCGTTCACCAAAATGGAGATGCGTACCACATCGCCCTCGGCGTAGCCGTCCATCTGGTAGTCGAAGCTGGCGTAGCCGCGCGACACCGACTTCAGCCGATCGTAAAAATCGAACACCACCTCGTTCAGCGGCAGCCGGTACACCGCCATGGCGCGGTTGCCGACATAGGTCAGATCCACCTGCTCGCCGCGGCGGTCGTTGCAGAGCTGCAGCACCGCCCCGAGGTAGTCGTCAGGCACCATGATCGTGGCTCTGATCCAGGGCTCCTCAATGCGTTCGATCACGCTGCCGTCCGGCATGTCCACCGGGTTGTGCAGTTCCTGCACCTCGCCGTTGGTGCGGTGTATGCGATAGACCACCGAGGGCGCGGTCGCGATCAGGTCCAGGTCGAATTCGCGGGTCAGCCGTTCCTGGATGATCTCCAGGTGCAGCAGTCCCAGGAAGCCGCAGCGGAAGCCGAACCCCAGCGCCGCCGATGTCTCCGGGTCGTAGTGGAAGCTCGCGTCGTTCAGCCGCAGCCGTCCCAGGCTTTCCCGGAGTTTCTCGAAATCGTCGGCATCGACGGGATACAGGCCGCACCACACCACCGGCACCGAAGGCTTGAACCCGGCCAGCGGCTCGGCGGTCGGCGTCCTGTCGTCGGTGATCGTGTCGCCGACCGAGCAATCGGCCACCGTCTTGATCGCTGCGGTGATGAAGCCGATCTCGCCCGGTCCCAGATCGTCCGTCGGGATCATCTTCGGACTGAAGATGCCCACCTGCTCGACCTGATGGACCGCGCCGTTGGACATCATGCGAATGCGCTGACCGTGCTTCAGTCGTCCGTCCCTGACGCGGACCAGGATCACCACGCCGAGGTACTGGTCGTACCAGCTATCGACTAGCAACGCCTTCAGCGGCGCGGCGCCGTCGCCCCGAGGTGGCGGCAGGCGATGCACCAGGGCCTCCAGCACGCCCTCGATGTTCAGGCCGGTCTTGGCGCTGATCTCGACCGCGTCGGAGGCATCGAGGCCAATCACGTCCTCGATCTGCTGCTTCACCTTCTCCGGTTCGGCGGCCGGGAGGTCGATCTTGTTGAGGACGGGCACGATCTCGTGGTTGGCCTCGATGGCCTGATAGACGTTGGCGAGCGTCTGCGCCTCGACCCCCTGACTGGCATCCACCACCAGCAGCGAACCCTCGCAGGCGGCCAGGCTGCGGCTGACCTCGTAGGAGAAATCGACGTGGCCGGGCGTATCCATCAGGTTCAGTTCGTAAACCTGCCCGTTCTTCGCCTGATAGGTCAGCCGGACGGTCTGCGCCTTGATCGTGATGCCGCGCTCGCGCTCCAGGTCCATGTTGTCGAGCACCTGATTGGTCATCTCCCGCGCGGTGAGCGCGCCGGTGGCCTGGATCAGGCGGTCGGCCAGGGTGGATTTCCCGTGGTCGATATGCGCGATGATCGCGAAATTGCGGATGTGGTCGAGCGGCGTGTCGGTCATTTTCGGTGGTCAGGGACCAGTGATCAAGAGATTGGGCATCTGCCCTTGGCCGATCAGATAGAGGGTCCGCACCGCGGTGTCATCTGTTGTCGGGCAGGGTCCGCACCTTGACCGGACTCACCCACGTCGAGCGCGAGGCTGGCCAGCGGCTCGGGCGCCCGGCGGGGAGCCTTGCTCCCGCCGGGCGTGACAGCCGATGCAAACGGTGGACGGGCGGCTGGACGGCCCTATGCCGCCTTGGCCATGCCCCGCAGCACGTAATGCAGGATGCCGCCGTGGCGGTAGTACGCCACCTCGTCGATGGTATCGATGCGGCAGGTCACCGGCACCGTGTCCACCTTGCCGTTCGGCCGGTGGATCACCAATGACAGGTCCATCCGCGGCGCGATATCCTGCTCCAGTCCAAGGATATCGATGATCTCCTCGCCGGTGATGCCCAGCGACTTGCGGTCCGTGCCTTCCTTGAAGGTCAGCGGCAACACGCCCATGCCGACCAGGTTCGACCGGTGGATGCGCTCGAAGCTCTCAACGATCACCGCCTTGATGCCGAGCAGCAAAGTGCCCTTCGCCGCCCAGTCACGCGACGAACCGGTGCCGTATTCCTTGCCGCCGAACACGACCAGCGGCACACCCTCGGCCTTGTAGCGCATCGCCGCGTCGAAGATTGGCATCTGCTCGCCGGACGGCAGATGCTTCGTCATGCCGCCTTCCACGTTGGTCAGCATCTCGTTGCGGATGCGGATGTTGGCGAAGGTGCCGCGCATCATGATGTCATGGTTGCCGCGCCGCGCGCCGTAGCTGTTGAAATCGCGCTCCAGCACCTGGCGCTCCAGCAGGTATTCGCCGGCCGGCGAGGTCTTCCGGATCGACCCGGCCGGGCTGATGTGATCGGTGGTTATCGAATCGCCCAGTTCCGCCAGGATGCGCGCGCCCTTCACGTCGCCGACCGGCGGCGGGTCCATCGTGATGCCCTCGAAGTAGGGCGGGTTCTTCACGTAGGTCGATCCGTCGGTCCAGCGGTAGGTCTCGCTGCCGGTATCAACCTCGATCGCCTGCCACTGCTTCGGGCCCTTGGTCACCTCGCCGTAACGCTTGAGGAACTGCTCGCGCGACAGGCACGCCGCGATGACGTCGGCGATCTCCTTGTTGGTCGGCCAGACGTCGCGCAGATACACCGGCTTGCCGTCCTTGCCGGTGCCGAGCGGTGCCGTGGTGATGTCCTCGGTCATCTTGCCCAGCAGCGAATACGCCACCACCAGCGGCGGCGACGCCAGATAGTTGGCGCGCACGTTGGCATGCACGCGGCCCTCGAAGTTGCGGTTGCCGGACAGCACCGCGACGCCGACCAGCCGATGGTCCTCGATCGCATCGGCGATCGCTTCGTCCAACGGACCGGAATTGCCGATGCAGGTGGTGCAGCCGTAGCCCACCAGGTTGAAGCCAAGCGCGTCCAGATCGGCCTGCAGCCCCGACTTTTCCAGATACTCGGTGACCACCTGTGAGCCGGGCGCCAGCGAGGTCTTCACCCATGGCTTGGGCGTCAGTCCCTTGGCGCGGGCTTTGCGCGCGACCAGACCGGCGGCGACCAGCACCGAGGGGTTCGAGGTGTTGGTGCAGGAGGTGATGGCGGCGATCACCACGTCGCCATGGGTGATCTCGTAGTTCTTGCCCTCGACCTTCACCCTCGTATCGACATCATTGGCCGGCACGCCCAGGCCCTTGGTCAGTTCCACCTTGAAGGCCGACGATGCGTCCTTCAGCGCCACGCGATCCTGCGGCCGCTTCGGCCCGGCGAGGCTCGGCACGACGGTGGAGAGGTCAAGTTCCAGCGTGTCGGTGAACACCGGCTCCGGCGTGCCGGGCTCGCGGAACATGCCCTGTGCCTTGAGATACGCTTCCACCAGCGCGATGCGATGCTCGTCGCGTCCGGTCAGATGGAGATAGTCGAGCGCCACCTTGTCCACCGGGAAGAACCCGCAGGTCGCACCGTATTCGGGCGCCATGTTGCCGACCGTCGCGCGGTCCGCGAGACCAAGTTCATCCAGCCCCGGTCCGAAGAATTCCACGAACTTTCCCACCACACCCTTGCGACGCAGCATCTGCGTCACCGTCAGCACGAGGTCGGTGGCGGTTGCGCCCTCGGGCAGCTTGCCCGTCATGCGGAAGCCGATCACATCGGGGATGAGCATGGCGATCGGCTGGCCAAGCATCGCCGCTTCCGCCTCGATGCCGCCGACGCCCCAGCCCAGTATGCCGAGGCCGTTCACCATCGTGGTGTGACTGTCGGCGCCGTACAGCGTGTCGGGATAGGCGATCGTCGCGCCGTCCGCCTGGCCGGTCCACACGCACTGCCCGAGATATTCCAGATTCACCTGGTGGCAGATGCCCGTCCCCGGTGGCACCACGCGGAAGTTGGAGAACGCGTTCTGGCCCCAGCGCAGGAAACGGTAACGCTCGCCGTTGCGCTCGAACTCGATGTCCACGTTGCGGGTCAGCGCGTCGGGTCGCGCCGCGACATCGACGATGACCGAGTGGTCGATCACCAGATCGACCGGCACCAGCGGGTTGACCTTCTGCGGGTTGCTGCCAAGCCGGGTGATGCCGTCGCGCATCGCGGCGAGATCGACCACGGCGGGAACCCCGGTAAAGTCCTGCAGCAGGATGCGGGCGGGCTTGAACGGCACTTCGCGGTCCGAGTGCGCGGCGCCAAGCCAGCCGGCGATCGATTTCGCGTCCTCGACCGTGTAGCTCGTGCCATCCTCGAAGCGCAGGACGTTCTCCAGCAGGATCTTCAGAGTGACCGGCAGTCGGGTAATATCGCCCAGCGACTTCGCCGCCTCGGCAAGCGAGAAGTAGTCATACTGCTTGCCCTGGACCGTCAGTGTGCGGCGCGCCTTCAGGGTATCCTGCCCGATCGCTTTCATTGGCCGGTTCGCCTTCCGTTGTGCGGCACGGTTGAGGGTGCGTGCCGCGGATGCAATGGTTGTGGCTGCGGGTTTTTACACACCAGCCCGCCAGCGTCCACGGGTGAGGAGGACGGTCTTGTTGCAGGCGGCCGGCTTGGCGGCATTCCGTGGCGAACGGCTGGTATTCCGCGATCTTGACCTCGCGGTCGCCGCTGGCGGGGCGCTGCTGCTGACCGGTCCCAACGGGTCAGGCAAGTCCACGCTGCTGCGGTTGCTTGCGGGCTTGCTGCGGCCCGCGGCGGGTCGGCTGACCTGGGATGGGGAGGATGCACTGTCCGATCTGCCGGCACATGCGGGGCGCGTGGCCTATGTCGGCCACCAGGACGCAGTGAAGCCGGGGCTCACGGCGGCCGAGAACCTGCAATTCGCGGCGCAGCTCAGCGGTGCGGATGTCGGTGAGGCGCTCGCCGCTGTCGGGTTGGAGGATCTTGCCGATCTGCCGGCACGGATGCTGTCGGCGGGACAGAAGCGACGGCTCGCGCTGGCGCGGCTGGTCTTGTCCCGCGCCCCGCTCTGGCTGCTGGACGAACCGACGTTGGGGTTGGACACAGCGTCGGTCGAGAGGCTTGGCGGCATGTTGGGGACGCATCGCGCTCGCGGCGGATTGGTGGTCGCCGCGACGCACCTGGCATTGCCCGTGCCGGGTGCAGTCGATTTGCAGTTGGCATGATCATTAAGTACGCAATCGCCATGGCCGGGTTTGACCCGGCCATCCACGCACCAACCGAAGTGTGGGGATGGCCGCGTCAAGCCGGGCCGCAACGACTACGGCACGGCTAGTCACCGCCGTGCGCCGCTTCGCTTCCGTCGTGGCGCGCGAACTGCGGCTGTCGCTGCGACATGGCGCCGATACGCTGGCAGCGCTGTTGTTCTTTGTGCTCGCGGCTTCGCTGTTCCCCCTGGCGATCGGTCCGGCGCCGGAAACCCTGGGCCGCATCGCGCCTGGCATCGTGTGGGTCTGCTCGCTGCTGGCAGCACTGCTTCCGCTCGACCGGTTGTTCGGTGCGGACTTCGAGGACGGTTCGCTCGACCAGTTGCTGCTGTGCGGACTGCCGCCCGCGGCGATCGCGCTGGCGAAGGCCACGTCGCACTGGGTCGTCACCGGCCTGCCGTTGCTGCTCGCCGCGGCACCCTTGGCGATGATGCTGCGGATGCCCGACCCCGGGATCCCGCCGCTGCTGATCGGATTGCTGCCGGGAACGATGCTGTTGTCTCTGCTCGGCACCACCGTGGCGGCGATCGTGCTGGGTGCTCGCCGAGGTGGCGTGCTGCTGCCGCTACTGATCCTGCCACTTGCAACGCCGGTTCTGATTTTCGGCGTTGGCGCGGCAGACGCAGCGTCCGGCAGCCTGAGCCCGCGCCCGCACCTGCTCCTGCTCGCCGCGCTGCTGGCGGCAGCCCTGCCGCTATGTCCCCTTGCTGCCGGCGCCGCACTCCGCGTCGACGCAGATTAGGTTGAATTAGAAGTCAAATGATAAACTACAGGTTGCACACAGGTTTTTGGCGCAACGAACCGGTGCGATAATAAGGCGATATTGCGGCACAATGCCATTAACGTCTCGGTGCCATCGCAATTCCTTGATTTTGCCGTTGCATGAACGCGAGACGGTTCGATACACGTGACAATAAGGAGACCTTCTGATGACGCGAGCCGAACGGCAGCGTGGCGCGGCTGTCTATCGGTTTCCGATGCCCCGCTTTTTGAACAGCACAGCGGACGACATCGAAGACCCTTCCTGTGCCGCAGCACAGTCGGGCTATGTCGCGAGCCTCGGTGTCGCCGCGATTTTGCTCTGGTGAGGCTCCATGGACGCTCCTGAAATGCTTGCTCCCCCCGCTGAACAAGAGTTTGCGTCGCCCGTCGCGGGATCCGCGAATGAGGCGGAGATCGCCGCGCTTCGCGATCTGATCGTGGCGAAGCTGACCTATGCGACTGGCCGAGATCCCATGGCCGCCACCGATCGCGACTGGTTCGTCGCCGCGGCGCTGGCGCTGCGCGACCGGATCGTGGATCGCTGGCTGCACAGCGCGCGCGACGACTCCAGCAAGAGCCGCAAGCGGGTGTATTACCTGTCGCTGGAATTCCTTCCCGGCAGACTGTTTCTGGACTCGCTGAACAACTCGGGCCTGACCGGGCCGATGCGGCTGGCGCTCCGCCATCTCGGCGTCGACCTCGAGCGCCTGCGCGCCGTCGAGCCCGATCCGGCGCTCGGCAACGGCGGTCTCGGGCGGCTGGCCGCCTGTTTCATGGAGAGCATGGCGAGCCTGGGTATCCCTGCCCACGGCTTCGGCATTCGCTACAACTTCGGACTGTTTCAGCAGGTGATCCGCGACGGCTGGCAGCACGAGTATCCCGAGAACTGGCTGTCGCTCGGCAATCCGTGGGAATTCGAACGACCCGATGTCAGCTACCCGGTGAGCTTCGGCGGTTGGGTCGAGGCGCCGCCGTCGGCTGATGGCACATCCCGTTCCGTCTGGCACCCGCACGAGACGGTGTTCGCCATCGCCTACGACACGCCGGTGGTCGGCTGGCGCAGCCGGCACGCGAACACGCTGCGCCTGTGGTCGGCACGCACGCCGGACCCGCTGGCGCTGGAGACGTTCAACCGGGGCGATCACGTCGGCGCACTGGCCGCGCGATCACAGGCGAATGCAATCACGCAAATCCTTTACCCCAGCGACGAGACACCGGCTGGCCAGGAACTGCGGTTGCGTCAGGAGTTTTTCTTCTCCTCCGCCTCGCTGCAGGACCTGCTGCATCGGCACATCCAGCAGTACGGGGAACTGCACAGTCTGCCGGACAAGTGCGCCATCCAGCTGAACGACACGCACCCTGCGATCGTGGTGCCGGAACTGATGCGCCTGCTGGTGGATCAGCACGGCCAGTCGTGGGCGGAGGCCTGGCGCATCACCACGAACACCATCTCCTACACCAACCACACGCTGTTGCCGGAGGCGCTGGAGACCTGGCCGGTGCCGCTGATGGAGCGGCTGCTGCCGCGCCATATGCAGATCATCTACGAGATCAACAAACACCATCTCGATTTGCTCGCGACTTCTTGCCGGCCGGATATGCCGCTCGCCGAGGTCTCGGTCATCGACGAGGCCGGCGATCGCCGTGTGCGCATGGGGACGCTGGCATTCCTTGGCTCGCACAATGTGAATGGCGTGTCGGCGCTGCACACGGAACTGATGCGCCGCACCGTATTCCAGTCGCTGCACCAGCTTTACCCGGACCGGATCGTCAACAAGACCAACGGCATCACATTCCGCCGCTGGCTATTCACCGCGAACCCTCGTCTCACCGCTTTGCTCGGAGACGCGATCGGTCCGGACGTGCTCGACGATCCGATGGCGCTGGAGCGGCTCGCGCCGATGGCCGACGATTCGGCTTTGCGTGACCGGTTGATTGCTGCCCGGCGCGCCAACAAGGTGGCGCTGGGCACGTTGGTCGCGGATCGGCTGGAGATTGCGATCGACCCCGACGCACTGATCGACGTGCACATCAAGCGCATCCACGAATACAAACGGCAATTGTTGAACATCCTGGAGACGATCGCGCTCTACAACGCGATCCGCGACCAGCCCGGACGCAACTGGGTGCCACGCGTGAAGGTGTTTGCCGGCCGGGCCGCCGCCAGCTATCGGCGCGCCAAGCTGATCATCAAGCTGATCCATGACGTGGCGGCGGTCGTGAACGACGACCCGACCGTGCGCGGCCTGCTGAAGGTGGTGTTCCTGCCGGATTACAATGTGAGTCTGGCCGAAGCCATCATCCCCGCGGCCGATCTTTCCGAGCAGATCTCGACCGCGGGCATGGAGGCATCCGGCACCGGCAACATGAAACTCGCGCTGAACGGCGCGCTGACCGTTGGAACACTGGACGGCGCGAACCTCGAGATCCGAGACCGTGTCGGCGCGGAGAACATGTTCATGTTCGGGATGACGGCGGAGCAGGTAGAGGAGCGCCGCCGTCATCCCCGCCCGCCCATGGCGTTCTCGCCGGCCCTGTTGCAGGTGCTGGATTCGGTTGGCTCCGGCGAGTTCTCGCCGGACGAGCCGAACCGCTACCATGATCTGCTGGCGGATCTGACGGGCAGCGACTGGTTCATGGTGACGGCCGATTTCGACGCCTACCTGGCCGCGCAGCGCGACGTCGTGGCGCGCTGGCACGACCGCCGCGCCTGGTGGCGTTCAAGCGTATTGAACACCGCGCATATGGGATGGTTCTCATCCGACCGAACCATCGCTGAATATGCTGAAGAGATCTGGCGTGTGCCGGTAACTCTTCAGCCGGTAACTCTCGACTAGGGGTGCGCCGGCTGCATTCGCTGCAAGTCGATCAGGTCTCGACGTTACAGGCCTCTTGACGGCCGCCGTTCCGTTTCCCAACTCGTTCGGCACTCGAGGTCAGGGAGTGCCAAGCCGGCGCCAAAGAGCATCGGCACGGCAGACGGCGTGTGCGTTGGGCGCGTTGGGCGCTTCCTGCCTCCGAGCAGTCAGGAGGGAGTGAAACCATGGCACTGTTTCCGGATCCATTCGATACGCTCTCAAGCCTTCAGCAGGCTCTGGATTCGTTTCGGTCAAGCAGCTGGCTGGCAGCGGGCCCGAGCGGCGGCGGCACCTATCCGCCGATGAACGTGTTCCGTAAGGGCGACGACCTCGTCATCATCGCTGAAGTTCCCGGTGTGAAGAAGTCGGACCTCGACGTCCAGGTGAAGGGCAATACCATCCGCCTTGCGGGCACTAAAGCGGTCAACTACCCCGAGAAGTCCAGCCTGCATCGCCGAGAGCGGCTCGCAGGCCGTTTTGCCCGCGCCATGACGTTGCCAGTCGAGATCAACCCGGACGGCGTGAAGGCCGAATGCCGCGATGGGATCTTGGCCTTGTTCCTGCCGCGCGCCGAGCGCGACAAGCCGAAGTCGATCGAGGTGGCGTGACATGAGTGGCAAGACCGATCGCGGGACGGAGGGTATGATGGCAGCTTCACAGGAACTTTCTGTTCGCGACAAGAAGGAGCTGGTGAGCAAGGACGAAAAGACGGTACCCGGCCGCTATTACATCCCGTACGCCGACATCCACGAAACCGACGACGCGCTCACGGTTGTGATGGAGGTCCCGGGTGTCGAGAAAAAGGACCTGAACGTCGCGTTGGAGAACGGCGTGCTGCGGGTGGACGCCCAGATAGATTTCGCAAAATACGAAGACGTGGGACCGGTCTACACGGAGTACAACGTGGGCCACTACACGCGGTCCTTCACGCTTTCCAACAAGATAGACCAGGAGCGGATCAGTGCGCAGCTCGATGATGGTGTGCTTACGCTGACGCTGCCAAAGGCGAAGGAAACCCAGCCGCGGCGGATCTCGATCGGATGATCTTGACCTCCCTCTCCTGGCCAGGGAGGGAGGCGCACCTCAGTTCAATACAGCGAGACGTCGAAACAAACGCCGATCGCTATGACCCCGCTGTGCCTAAAGTGGCAACCGTCCCTGGCGTTCCGCCTTGCCTGCATCGGCGGTCGCGCCCACCTCGCCGTCGGCGAAGCGCAGCCGCAGCCGCGCGCCTGGCGCCACATCGGCCGCGCTGGTCAGCGGATGGCCGGCGGGGTCCGACACCAGCGCATAGCCTCGCTGCAGCACCGCCAAGGGCGATACCGACTCGAGCCGCGCGGCCGCACCGTCCAGACGTGCCCGGGTCTCCCGCAGCGTGGAGCGCAGCGGCGCATCGGTGAGGCGCCCCAGCGTGCGGCCGGACCGGTTGTGGATACCGGACACCGCGTGCCGCAGGCCGGCGAGCAGCTTCTGTCCGCACAGGTCGAGCGCGCCATGCCGCCGCGCCACGACGTTCGGCAGCGCGATGATCAGCCGCACACCGCGTTCCTGCACCCGCTCGCGAGAACTCCGCAGCATGGCGGGCAGGTCCGGCAGCCGACGCTCGATGCCGCCGAGTGCCGCTCGGCGCTTGTGCAGCAGGTTCGGCAGGGCGAGCACCAGCCGCTCCGCGCGGTCATCCAGGCGCTGCCGCGCACCGCCGACCAGGGCCGGAAGATCGGGCAGGCCACGTTCCGCCCGCGACAGGCGCAGCCGCCGCTCCTGGGTCAGCCGGTTCAGGCCGCCGATCAGCCGCGCCGCCTTGTGCTCCAGGTCGGCGATCAGGTCGGCGCGCGCCGGCACCGCCAGTTCGGCCGCCGCGGTCGGCGTCGGCGCACGGCGGTCGGAGACGAAATCGATCAGCGTGGTGTCGGTCTCGTGCCCCACCGCCGAGATCAGCGGGATGCGGCAGGCGGCCACGGCACGAATGACGATCTCCTCGTTGAACGCCATCAGATCTTCCAGGCTGCCGCCGCCGCGCGCCACGATCAGCACGTCGGGCCGCGCAACGCCGTGCGCCGGCAGCGCGTCGAAGCCGGCGATGGCGGCGGCGATGCGTTCGGCGGCGCCTTCGCCCTGCACCGGCACCGGCCATAGCAGGATCGACCGCGGGAAGCGGCGGGAGATTGTGGTGCGGATGTCCTGGATGACCGCGCCGCGCTCGCTGGTCACCACACCGACCAAGGCGGGCAGGACCGGCAGTGCCCGCTTGCGGTCGGCGCCGAACAGGCCTTCTTCGGTCAGGCGCACGCGCAGCATCTCGATGCGGGCCAGCAGGGCGCCGGCGCCGGCATACTCCATCCGCTCGGTGATCAACTGATACGACGACCGCTCGGCGTAGGCGGAGATGCGGCCGGTGGCGATGATCTCGACGCCATTCTCGGGCACCATGCCGAGCCGGCCCACCGCCGATCGCCACACCACGCCGGCGATCTTGGCGCCCTCGTCCTTCAGCGAGAAATAGATGTGGCCCGAGGGGTAGCGCTTCAGTTCGGTGATCTCGCCTCGCACGCGGACGCGGCCGAAATTGCCTTCCAGCGTGCGCTTCACCGCCCCGGAGATTTCCGAGACGGTGTATTCGGGGACGTTGGAAACGAGCGGGGCAGGCAGGTCGTTCATGCCGGGAGAGTAGGCGATTCGCACATGCCGGGCGAGCACGTGTCGCCGACCCAGGCGTGACGGCGTGGGTTGGCGCGTCTTGCGATTCACAATGTAGGTTGCATCCGTGGGTATCGCGTCGGATTGCTGCCGATAGAATGAGACCAGCTTGGTCCGCATGATGGCGGCCGCCTCCGGCAAGGGGTCCGTTGCCGAAATTACATGGCCGGAGTGAAATTTGACTATGGAACGGGCTCCAAGAACCGGCGCTCTCGGTTTGCACCAGCGCCGCGGCCTCTTCGGCATTGCCGCCGGGGGCGGGGTCGCGGCCCTGCTGGCGGGATGCTCCATACCCGCGCGCGGGACGGCTGTCCCGATCGGACGGACGACCCAGGCCAGCGTGCTGGGGGTGCCGAACGAGCGTTTCTTCCCGTTTTATGGAATCGAGCCGCTTGAGGTCGAGTTCACGGCGGCCGGCGACCGCTTGCGTCGGGCGCAAGGCCTGGCAGCGACGGCGCCATTGCCTGAAGTACAACTTCTGGCGGTATCCGGGGGCGGCGAGAATGGCGCATTCGGTGCGGGCCTGCTGTGCGGCTGGTCAGATCATGGCACGCGGCCGGTGTTCGAGTTGGTGACGGGCGTCAGCACCGGGGCTCTGACCGCTCCCTTCGCTTATCTCGGCTCCGATTACGATCCGCAGTTGCGCATTGTCTACACCAACCTTACGGCATCCCGTGTGCTTTTGAAGCGTCGCTTTACGGCCGCGCTATTCGATGACGCGATGACCGACAATTCCCCGCTGTTCGAGACCATCTCCGGCTACCTGAACGAGGCGATGCTCGCAGCACTTGCAAAGAGCTATGACGATGGGCGCCTGCTCCTCGTCGGGACCTCGGACCTCGATGCCCAGCAACCGGTGATCTGGAACATCGGCGCAATCGCCAAGAGTGGCCATCCGCGCGCATTGGACACGATCCGCCGCATCCTGTTGGCGTCCGCCGCCATTCCCGGTGCATTCCCCCCGACCATGTTCGACGCGACTCTCGACGGGATCGCGTATCAGGAAATGCATGTCGACGGCGGCGCTTTCGCGCAGGCATTCCTCTATCCCGCCGCGCTGACACGGCAACGGCGCGTACGTATGGCGGGCGGTCAGTTCGTCGTTCCGGCGATCGCCTATGTCATCCGCAACGGCCGGCTCGATCCTGAATGGGCAAGCACGGAGCGCAGCACGATGGGCATCGCCGCGCGGGCCATCGCCACCATGATCACAGCCAGCGGCATCAATGACGTGGTTCGTATATACAATACGACCCAACGCGACGGCATTGGTTACAATCTGGCCTATATCGGCTCCGACTTCACCCAGAAGCTGCCCGAGCCGTTCGACCAGGGCTACATGCGAGCCCTGTTCGACTACGGCTACCAGCGTGCCAGTCGGGGATACGATTGGGCGCAGAGGCCACCGTTCTAGCCGCTGGACTTGGCTCCAAACTCAAACTGACCCTTCATGAAACTTGCGCCGGTCGCGCAGTGGTTTGTCCGTGACCGCGATTGGCTCAAGGTCGTTGAGACCGGGATCACCCGCGAACGTCTGGACGTCTGCGTGCGCAAGGGCGACGACGTCTGCGCGCACAAGGGCGACACGGTACTCCGGGACGCAATCGGCAACGCGCAGGCCGTGCTGATCCGGAATGGCACGCTTTCCGCGCTGATAGGACAGTGGCTCGGGGCGGGGGCGACGGCAGCCCCGTAAGGACGGCGTCTACTGACGCTCGATCCGCTCGACCTGGGTCAGGTCCATCGACCAGGGCAGGGCCGAGCGGCACCAGACCTGACACGCCGGCGGGGCGAGTTGAGCGCGCTGGTCGATCCCGCCGACGCGCAATCCGTAAGCCGACGCGCTCGGCCCGGGCGCGGTGGCATAGATCGGCGTGCCGCATTCCGGGCAGAATGCGTGGACGCGCTGGTTCCCGCTCTCCGCGGTCTTGAGGTAGAGCCTCGGCGTCCCGCTCTTCAGCGCGAACGTCCCCGGCAGGCTTGGGATTGTGGCGCGAAACGCCGTGCCGGTCAGTTTCCGGCAATCAGTGCAGTGGCAGACCCTGATCGTCCCCGGGTCAACCTCGGCCTCGTATGTGATGTGCCCGCAATGGCACCCACCGGTGACGTTCATTCGCACCTCCTGAGTTCACAGATGTTCACCGGAAATACCCGGCTTCCGGCTTGTGGAGTGAGCGTCAGCTCTCAGGGCGTCGTCGGCAACAGGGAAATCGCGCTGCTTGGACCAAGCGCGTGGACGAGCGGAAATGCCTGATGCGATGTTTCGCGATCCGAGGATTGTGGTTACTACAGCCAGGCGCGATTGCAGCGAGGAGAGTGGGATGCGGGTGCTGGTGGTCGGATCGGGCGGCCGGGAGCATGCGCTGTGTTGGGCGATCGCCGGCAGCCCGCTGCTGACGAAACTGTGGTGCGCGCCAGGCAACCCGGGCATCGCCCAGGTCGCGGAGTGCGTCTCGATCGGGGTGCTGGATTTTGCCGCGCTCGTCGCATTCGCGCAGGACAACGAGATCGACCTTGTGGTGCCCGGCCCTGAAGCTCCGCTGGTCGCCGGCATCGCCGATGCGATGGAGGAAGCCGGCATCCCCTGCATCGGTCCCTCGCGCGCGGCGGCGCAACTGGAAGGCAGCAAGACGTTCACCAAGGAACTCTGCGATGCCGCCGGCATTCCCACTGCCCAGTGGGAGCGCTTCGACGACGCCGATGTGGCGCGCGAATTTGTCAGTCGCCGAGGCGCGCCGGTGGTGGTGAAGGCGGACGGCCTGGCCGCTGGAAAGGGCGTGGTGGTGGCGGCCACCGCGGCGGAGGCCCTGGCAGCGATCAATGCGATGATGGAGGCGGGCACGTTCGGCGATGCGGGCGCCGCGGTGGTGATCGAGGAATGCCTGGTCGGCGAGGAGGTGTCGTTGTTCGCGCTGTGCGACGGCGCGACGGCGCTGCCACTGGGCGCCGCACAGGACCACAAGCGCGTCGGCGACGGCGACACCGGGCCGAACACCGGCGGGATGGGTTCCTACTCGCCGACGCCGGCATTTTCGCCCGCGCTGCAGGACGCCGCGATGGACGGCATCATCCGCCCCGCGCTGGCCGAGATGGCCCGACGCGGCACGCCGTTCCGGGGAATTCTATATGCCGGGCTGATGCTGACGGCCGAGGGCGTGAAATTGATCGAGTTCAACGTCCGTTACGGCGACCCGGAATGTCAGGCGCTGGTGCTGCGGTTGAAGTCGGATCTGCTGCCGGCGCTGCAGGCCGCGTATGATGGCGAGTTGAAGAATTTCGATCTGCGCTGGAATGATGACGCCTCGATTGCCGTGGTGATGGCGGCGCGCGGCTATCCCGAGGCGCCGGAACACGGCAGCGAAATCCGCGACCTGGATCGAGCGCGGGTGGTGCCCGGTGTGCAGATCTTCCACGCCGGCACAGAAGCCGATGCACAGGGCCATCTCCGCGCCGCTGGCGGACGCGTGCTGACGGTGTGCGCCGCCGGCGCCGACCTGCTGGCCGCGCGCAATGCAGCCTATGCGGCGATCGGCGTGATCGACTGGCCGGAGGGGTTCTGCCGCAGCGATATCGGCTGGCGGGCGCTGCAGCGCTGACCTACGCCTAGTGACAGCAGCAGAAATCCGAGCGCGACTTCGGCGAGAAGACTGGGCTGCGGCAGACGGGCAATTCACCGCATCTGCCGCAGCATCGGTGCATCAGGCGTGCATGGCGTGGTGAACGTCGATCGTGAGAACGCCTTCGATGCTCACCTGTCTGTAGTCGCCCATGACCGGGCTTTCGTCATACTTGACGTGGTGCGTGGTCACGATGTCGCCGGCGTTGCCGGCCGGCGGCGTTTCGACCAGCTTGAGGAGGAGTATCCGAGGGTTGATGCCCTGCGGGTTGGCGCGTTCGAGCGTGACGGTCCACCCGGTTGTTGGTTCCGTCACGTCCCCGGTGACCACCAACTCGGTCTTGTGGTGATGGTGCTTTTCCAGCACCGCTTTGAAGGTGTGCTTCTTCACTGGCATCGTCGATTCCTCCGATTGGCTCGCACATGTTGATGAACAGCGCGTTTGGCTGCCCATCACCGCGAATAGCGCCGGCTTTCTTCGATGGCTGTGAACCGGCTCACAAACCGGCAGCAGATCGAGCAACCATCCCTGCGGTTCGCAATCCGCTGACAAGCGCGTTCATCGCAGGCCTCGGCTGGGCTATTTCAACGCGAACGGCCAGGCGCGCTGCAGAACGGCCAGCAGGAATGCCGTGCTCAGGCCGAACAGCAGCATTCCGCTCATTGCCTCCAATGGCCCCATCAGCTTCCAACGGGTGTCGATGAAGACGACATCGGCGCCAAGAGTGGTGATCATCTGCAAGGAAAAGAACACCGCATGGGTAAAGTCCGGCGACGCGCCAAGCCAGACATAGGCGGCCGCCCAGAGCGAAGCTTCAAGCCCGTGCAGAATGGCGAGCAGCAAAGCGAACAGGAGAAATGGTTCGCGCCTCGGTCAGGTTGGCTCGGTCAGCCAACCAAACGAATTCGCAAGGCCGATCGACCGCTTCATCGCGCATGGTAGCGATCGATACCAGCACTGTCAGTCTCCAGAACCAACTGATCGGAGTTGATCATGTGGTTCACGTGCGCCAGGACCTCACCGAAGGCGAAGCCGGTCTGATGCTCATCGAGTGCACGCTGGAAAAGCACAGGAACGATCTCCGCAACCGAAAGCGACTGGCGCCTGCATGCATCGGCGATCGCCGCACAGCGCTGCGCGTGGTGCTCGATCAGTTCGGCGATACGCGTATGCAGGCCATGAAACGGCAGGCCATGACCGGGCAGCACCAGCACGTCCGATGCAACGGAATCGCGCAGGTCCGACAGCGAGCGCAGGTAGATGCCGAGCGCGTCCAGGTCAGGTTCCATGGCGTGCACGCTCACATTCGGTGATATGCGGGCGATCACCTGGTCGGCCGCGAAGAACAATCGGTCTTCCGGCCGATACAGCATGGCCTGCTCCAGGGCATGACCTCCGCCGGTGATCACCTGGAAGGGCCTGGCGCCGATCCGCAGTGAATCGCCATGCTTGATACGATGATAGGTGGTGGGTACGCCCGTGGTCCGCCGCAGGTATTCATGTCCGCGGCCCAGCACGCCTTCCGTGACCTCCAGCGCAAGGCCGTGACGACGGTAAAAGGGCCGGTGCATATCGGCGCCCAGATCGCCGGGCGCATATTGCAGCGCGAGGCTATAGAGGTATTCGGGTCGCGGCATCGACAACGGGAGCCCGAAGCGCTGCGCGAGCCAGCCCGCGAGCCCGACATGATCGGGATGATAATGCGTTACGATCATCGACGTAAGGCGCTGCCCGGCCAGCGGTCCACTCAGAACCGCTTCCCAGACCGTGCGGCAGGCATCGGTGCCCAGGCCCGTGTCGAGCACCGTCCACCCATCATCGCCCCTGATCAGATAGATGTTCACATGGTCCAGCCGATAGGGCAGCGGCAGGCGAAACCACTGCACACCTGGGGCGACCTCGATCAGGCTGCCTGGGGCGGGCGGCTGCGCGTGCGGGAATATCAAGTTCGGGACGCTTGGGTTCTGCTGCATGACGGCAGTCTAGCCTGCGGCATGGCTTGCCGGCGAGGCGTGGCGTGGCGTGGCGTGGCGAAGGTTACTTCGCCGATGCGCTGTTCGCCTGATGCGCGACCATGGACGGGGTAGCCACGGTCGCCGGCCATAGCTGAATGGTTCCTCGCTCAGGCTTGTGCTGGTATGCGGTGCAATCGTCCACATGCCAGTCGGTCGTCTTGCTTCCCAGACCTTTGGCCAATGCGACGGCGGCGGAGGCATCCTGGCGCGAAAAATAGCGCACCAGCGACAACGGAACGATATGTGCGGTCGAGTGCATTTCAACCGTACTCATGCCTGCTGATCCGAGTCGGACAGAGATGCGCTGTGCGTCGGACCGGGACCGAATGTCGCTGTGATAGTGGATTGCAATGCGCTCGCCGTGACGACCGGTGATGAGCGTCTGATGGGCGGCGTTGGTCGCAGGTTCATTTGAAGACCGGGTTCGCGGCTTCTCCGTTTCAATTGTAACTACGGGTTCACGTGCAGCTACGGGATCGACCGCGGGCGGATTGTCCTGAAGCAGAGCCTCGACGATGGCAACCGCAGGCGGCGTCGCAAGGGTCTTTGGCGGACCTTGTTCGGGGGCGGGCTCGACCGCTGGCGCTGCTGCCTGCACCGGCGCGGTACCTGGCGAGCACGATGGCCCCCGTTGGCCGGCCTTCCTGTCGCGGCAGTTCGGGTGGCGCGATTGGCAATCGCCACCGAGGTATGCCGGGCTCGGGGACATTTTCACCCGCACTGAGCATTTGCCGCAGTGATCCGGAGGACGCAACGCGGTACGTCTGGACCGACACATCCCGAGCCGAATCCTCCGGGGCGCCGGCTTCGGCCTCTGCCGCTGCAGGGAACGCCGCAACCTGCTTTTCGCCACGCTGTGTGTGCTCGGGTTGGGCGTAAGGCTCCGGAGACGACTGCTCCGTGGTGGCCGCAAACCGTGAACTACGGACGCCATTTTGGAATTCGGACAGCGTGGGGCTGTTTCGTGCCGGATCGCTTGCACTTTCCGGCCACGTCAAAACCGCACCCGCAACCGCGCCACATAGACTAAAAAACAGCAGGCCAAGCAAGAACCGTCGCATTCCTGGTTCCTGTTCAGAGGATCTCGATCGGCTGACGCTGTCCGTTTCCCCTGCCCTCGTGGTCACGGATGGCAGCCCAAGGAATCCTGTTGGTGGAAAGCTAAGTAATCAGCCTGGTGCTGCTACAAGTTTTGCCGATCCATGGCAAGAATTCCGCAAAGATTTCCTTTGTTAATTTATCGGTGTAGAGCGTTATATTGTCATCAAAATCACATCTATTGTTGGCCACGGACACGTCCCGATTTGCCTGATCCTGCCTGAGGCTGCGGCAACCGATCACCATTAACGTGCCGCACCGCATGTGCCAGACTGATCCCGGACGGGCGAATGCACCGTCTGCACCGGGAACGGCGGTTCACGTCGTCCTGCCGTTCGATTGGGGGAAACGAAATGGCCACATACAATGTGCTGATCATGGGCGCGTCCTACGGATCGCTGCTGGCAAGCAAGCTGCTGTTCGCCGGGCATAAGGTGACGCTGGTGTGCCTGCCAGCCGAGGTCGAGGCAATCAACAGCGACGGCATTCGCGTCCGCCTGCCGGTGAAGGGCAGGAGCGCGCTCGTCGAGATCGATTCGCGGGCGCTGCCGGGCAGCCTGTCGGCCGCCGGCCCGGGCGACGTCAACCCGGCCGACTACGACCTTGTGGCGCTGGCGATGCAGGAGCCGCAATACCGCTCGCCGGGCGTGCGCGAGCTTCTGGATGCGGTGGCCCGGTCCAGGGTGCCGTGCATGTCGATCATGAACATGCCGCCATTGCCCTACCTGAAGCGCATACCCGGTCTCGCGACCGATGAGCTGGCGCACTGCTATACCGACGCGACCGTCTGGGCGAATTTCGATCCTTCGCTGATGACCCTGTGCAGTCCCGACCCGCAGGCGTTCCGCCCGCCGGAAGAGAAGATCAACGTGCTGCAGGTCACGCTGCCGACCAACTTCAAGGCGGCACGCGTCGATTCGGATGAGCACACGGCAATACTGCGCCAGATGCAGGCAGAGATCGAAGCGATCCGCTTCGATACGGGCGATGCGAGGATCGATCTGCCGGTCAAACTCAAGGTGCACGACTCGATCTTCGTGCCGCTGGCCAAGTGGGCGATGCTCTGCACCGGCAATTACCGCTGCGTCCAGGCGGACGCCGCACGCTCCATCAAGGAGGCGGTGCATACCGACCTCGATGCATCGCGGGATATCTACGATTGGGTGCGCGAACTATGCGTCAAGCTCGGCGCGTCGCCGGACGATCTGGTGCCGTTCGACAAATACGCTGCCGCGGCGATGACGCTGGTTCGCCCGTCATCGGCTGCGCGGGCCCTGTTTGCCGGGGCACCCAACATCGAGCGCGTGGATCGGCTGGTACAGGCCATCGCAGCGCAGCAGGGGATGCGGAACGCCGTGCTCAACGACACGGTGGGGATGGTCGATGCCAGGCTGGAGATGAACCGGAAGGCCGCACAGCCGAGCGTATGAGAGGCGCGAACCCAAAGGAAACGCCAATGGCAGACAACCCGCGCTGGACCAACCGACCCGCCGGTTCGACCTGGGGCGACTTCGGCGCCGATGACGAACGCGGCCGCCTCAATCTGCTGACACCGGCGAAGGTCCTGCAGGGCATCGCCGAGGTGAAGGTAGGGAAGACCTTCTGCCTGTCGTTGCCGCTCGACTATCCGGGCGGCGCCATCCTCTCGCCACGCCGCTTTCCGCCGGTGCTGAAGCCGACCATGCGCGGCGACCGGCCCAACATGAACTACCCGCTGCGCTGCGACGATCCCACGGCCACCGACATCGTCTGTGACGACCAGGTGATCCTGACGCTGCAATACTCGACCCAGTGGGACAGCCTGGCGCATGTCGGCCAAATGTTCGACGCAGATGGCGACGGCCACGCGGAAGACGTGTTCTACAACGGCTATCGTGCGGGACGCGACATCATCGGCCCCGCCTATTACGACGCAAAGGGCGCCATGACCCCTTGCGACGAACCGCAAGGCGCGCGCCATCTCGGCGTACAGAACATGGCGGAAGCCTGTATGCAGGGCCGCGGCGTGATGATCGACCTGGAGGCGCATTTCGGCCGTAGCAGTCACAGCGTCTCGCATGCCGAGCTGATGGAGGTGATGCGGAAGGACCGTGTCACCGTCGAACCCGGCGACTTCGTGCTGTTCCGCACCGGCTTTGCCGAGATGCTGCTGGAGATGAACAGGCAGCCGGACCGCGAGATACTGATGGCGGGCACCGTCGGCCTCGACGGTCGGGACCCGCAGCTTCAGCAGTGGGTCACCGACAGCGGCGCCGTCGCACTGATCTCCGACAATTTTGCGGTCGAGGCGTTGCCGGCGCGACCCTGCATGGACGACGTCTGCGCCACTCTGCCGCTGCACGCGCACTGCCTGTTCAAGCTCGGCTGCTACCTCGGCGAAATGTTCTACCTGACGGAACTCGCCGACTGGCTGCGCGCCAACGAACGCAGCCGGTTCCTGTTCACCGGGCCGCCGCTGCGCCTGCCCGGCGCGGTCGGTTCGCCGGCGACGCCAGTCGCCACCGTGTGACGCTACGGCAGGCTGGCGCCGCCGGACAGGTCGTTGGTCTTCTGGTTTAGGCTGTCGATCAGAGCCTGTGCGCCACCACGCGCCACCAGTCGGCGGAAGTCGGAGCGCTGCACGGCGACACGACTGATCGACCCATCGGCGAGCACATCCACGACCTTCGCCGGTCCGCCATCCGCACGCATCACATAGTCGAGATCGTGCGACTCGCCCGACGCTGACGTGATGCGCGTCTGCACCAGTTGCTCGCCGTTGGGCAGGCTCCTGACCTCGGGCACGACGTTGAAATGCTGTCCGGTGAAGTTGTTGAAGCTGTTGACGTAGTTGGCGATCGTGTAGCGGCGGAACGCGGTCAACAGCGCGGCGTGCTGGTCCGGGTCCAGCGTGGACCAGGCCGGTCCAACCGATACCTGCAGGATCGCTGAAAGATTGAACACTCGGTCGATCACCGGCGCCAGCATCGCGAAGCGTTGCGCGAATGGCGTGGCACTCCCGGCCTTCATGATGCGAAGCAGCGCATCGCACAGGTCCTTGATCGGGGCGACGAGCCCCGATTGGGCCCAGGCGCGGCGAAGGCCGAACGCACCGGCCCATGCCGAGGCAACCTGCAACCAGCGCCGGCGGCCAAAGGAGGCTAGCGGCATGATCTTCTTTCCCCGTCTCCACGATGCGACAGAAGTGCCCCGGACACGAGGCCATGGCTAACCGCTACGCTTATCCCCCGGCGAAGTCCCCGGTCAACTCAGCCGCGCCGCTGGCTGAAATGTGCTGTCAGACATGGTGGATGTCGCGCTGGGCGCGCTCAGTCGGTTCACGATCTTGTGCATCACCGACGGCCGCGCGGCAAGACGTCATTATGTTGGTGAAAGCAATCCGCCGAGCCATGGCATAAGGAGAATTCGGTTTGCCGGTTCACAGTTCTGTCCTGACCGTCGCGGATGGCGTCGCGGATGCTTTGGGTGTCCTCCGCCGCCCCCTGGACGCCGATGCCCTGCTCGCTCATGCGCAGCGGCGCAGCGGGCTCCGCGACTTCGGCGATACGTCGTTCGTCGAGCCGTTGCAAAGGCTCCTGACCGCCTGCGTCGAGGAGGCATCGCTCAGCCTGGTCGGACGCATGGCAACACGGTGGGATGTGTTGCGCTTCCTTACCAACCTGCTGCGATTCCAGGCCGCGGAGCGAAGCGACCCTGGCATCCTCAATCAGACAATCCGCCAACCGATCTTCATCACCGGTCTGCCACGCAGCGGCACCACGTTCCTGCATCGGCTGCTGATGGAGGATCCAGAGAACTGCGCGCCGCTTGTCTGGCAGACGATCTACCCGTATCCGTTGTCGAAGGCGGCCCGCGGCGGGCGTGACGCGCGTCCGTCGCGCGTGGCGCGCCAGCTGCGGGCCTTCGAAAAGTTGGCTCCCGATTTCCGCGGACTGCACCCACTCGATGCGCAATCACCGCAGGAATGCAGCGAGATCACCGCGCACGTGTTCCGCAGTCTCCGCTTCGACACCACCTACCGCATTCCCACGTACCGCGCCTGGCTCGATGCCGACGGCCACCTGCCGGCCTACGGATTTCACAAGCGCTTTCTCCAGCACCTGCAGCATCAGGATGGCGGCGGTCGTTGGGTGGTGAAATGCCCGGATCACCTGTTTGCGCTAAACGCAATTCGCGCGGTCTATCCCGACGCGCGTCTCGTGTTCGTGCATCGCGATCCAGTAAAGGTACTGCTCTCGGTCGCAAAATTGACCGAGGTGCTGCGTCGTCCCTTCACGCGGCGGCTCGACCCTGGGGAGATCGGGGCACAGGAAAGCAGCCGGTGGCTGCATGGCACCCGGGAGATGATCGCTGTCGGGGACAACGCCGGTCTCCCTGAGCCCGTGCATCATGTGCAGCATAAGGCGCTGGTCTCCGATCCGGTCGGCACGGTTGCAGCGCTCTACCGGCATTTCGGCCTCACACTCGCTCCGTCGGTCGCCGCGGCGCTGGGGCGTTATGCCGAACAACGGCCGAACGGCGGCTACGGCCCGCGCGCCTACCGTTTCGAGGATCACGGGCTTGACGCCGGACAGGAGCGCGAGAAATTCCGCGGCTACATGACGCGCTTCGGCATCGAGCCGGAGGGGGAAACACGGCATCGCCCAGACAAGCCACGAGCGATGCCAAGAGGCCCGGCCGCCGGGCCGATGCGTCAGGCGACCATCTGACCCGGCGGCCGGAGGGATGGCACCGTCACGAACGCCAGAACGGCTTGTTGGCCTCCGCTTCCGCCTCGGCGAGGCTGACGCCGATATCCTTCAGCATATGGCTGTCGAGCTGCGCAATGTTCTGCCGTGAGCGGTAACGCCGCCACGCTGCGCGCACACCATCCCAGGACAGTGGGGCGCGCGCGGGGTGGCCTCGAACCGCAACCCACTCCTGCGGCAAGAGCCGCACGATTTCGGATGTCAGCAAGCGATTGGACATCGCGTCCTCCTTTCGGATTCTCGTCTATCTCGAGGCATAGATGGGCGGACGGGTTGAATCAGTAAAACGAATTGCGCTGATAGGAATCATCAGATAAACTGATGACCATGTCGCTCCCCCAGGCAATGGACAACGACCTCCTGCGTGCCTTCGTGCTGATCGCCGAGGGCCACAGCTTCACCCAGGCGGCGGCCCACGTGGGGCGGACGCAGTCCGCCGTCTCCATGCAGGTAAAGCGCCTCGAGGAGATGCTTGGCCAGCCGGTGCTCAGCCGCGGCAAGGGCGGCGCTGTGGAATTGACCCCGCACGGGCAGTATCTGCTGGCCCGCGCGCGGCAAATTCTGGCGCTGAACGACGAGGTACTGACGACATTCCGCGCGCCGCAGATTGCCGGCACGGTTCGCCTGGGCACCCCGGACGACTATGCGTTTGCCTATATCCCGCCGATCCTGAAGCGTTTCGCCGAGACGCACCCGGCAGTCCAGGTGGACGTGGTGTGCTCGCCGTCGGGCGAATTGATGCGCCGGCTCAAGGCCGACGAGATCGACCTGACGCTGATCTCGGATGGGCATCAACCTCCGGGCTGGCCCTCGGTGCAGCTCTGGCGCGGACCGCTGGTTTGGGTGACGTCCACGCGGTTTGCGCCCCATCGCCAGGATCCGCTGCCGCTGGCACTTGCCGATCGGGAGCCATTTCTCGCCCGCGGGCAGGACTGCGAATGGGCCGGCGCCGCGGTGCGGGCGCTGGAAAAGGCCGGACGGCGCTACCGGATCGCCTACACCTCGGCCTCGCAGATCGGCACGCATGCGCCCGTCCTGGCGGGGCTGGCTGTCACCGTGTCCACATTGTCCTGGCTGCCCGAAGGATTGCGGCCAATGCGCCCGGAGGAGGGAATGCCGAAGCTGCCGGAGTTCGGCATTCTGATGCTGAAGGGCAAGCGGCCGCACCAACCGGTGACCGATGCGCTGGCGGCGCACATCGAGGAGAGTTTCATGCGAGATGTGAACCGGTCGGTCGCGGCGGAGTAGCGCGGCCGAACCATCACTCCCACGGGCGCATCATCGCCTGCGCAACCGAAACTTCGGTGGATGATCAGGCTGCGTCGTCACGACTGCGACCGGCATCGGCGGGGCCTCGTCCAACGACACCTCGAACTCCCGGACCAACATGGCCAGCGCCAACGTCGCCTCGGTGAGTGCGAACTGTGCGCCGACGCAGACGCGCGGGCCGGCGCCGAACGGCAGATAGGCGAAGCGCTGAATGGGCGGCGCATCGGGCAGGAAGCGGGACGGATCGAATGCATCGGGATCGCGCCAGAGCCGACGATGCCGGCCCAGCACCCAGGGCGCGATCATCAGCACTGACCCACGCGGGATGTTGACCGCACCGGCCCGATCGGGACCGATTGCCTGGCGCACGATGGTGAACGCGGGCGGATAGAGACGCAGCGTCTCGCTGACCACCGCACGGGTGTGAACCAGCCCTGCCAGCGCATCCATCGCCGTATCGGGCCTGATCTCGACCCGCCGAGCCTCCTCGGCCACGCGTCGCTGCTCGGCCGGCGCACCGCAGAGCAATACCAGTGCCCAGAACAGCGTGACGGCCGTGGTCTCATGGCCGGCCAGGATCATCGTCGCAATCTGGTCGCGCAACTGCGTTGGCGAGAAGCCTTCGCCGGATTCCGGATCGCGCGCGGCGAGCAACAGATCGAACAGGTCGCGGGGTGTTTCGGCGGGCGGCTCTGCCTGGCGGGCCCGCATGATTTCCTCGATCAGGCCCATCCAGGCGCGCTGGAACCGCCGGCGGCCAAGGTCGCGCAGGGTCGGGATCGACGCCGGCAGCACCATGTCGAGCAGATGCGGATGTGCGTAACGCCGGCCATATTCGGTGAGTTGCCGGCGCATGGCCGGGCCGTATTGAAGCATTTCCATGGAGAACATCGAGCGGCCGGCGATTTCGAGCGCCAGGTTCTGCATGGCGGCAAGCAGATCGACCCGGTCGCCTGCCTGTACCGCAAGGGTGGCGAGCGCCTCCTGCACGCAGGCCACGATAGGCCGTGCCAGCATCGGCATGTTCCGCGGGGCGAGCGCCGGCGCGATGGTACGCCGCTGGTGACGCCAGTCGTCGCCCTCGCTGAGCAGCAGGCCCATGCCGGTCATCGGGCGCAGGATGCGGACCGAGGCCGGCGAACGGCGGTAGTTGGTTGGATTATCGACCAGCACCCGGCGGATCGCGTCCGGCGCATTGAGCATCATGTTGCTGCGGCCCAGGACATTACGAACCAGCACGTCCTCCTGGTATGCCGCCTCGGTCCACATCGTCAGAGCGTTGGTGCGGATGGCGCGCAGGAAAGCGAAGAACGGCAGTTCCTCTGCCGGGATCGGCGGGTGCGGCGGGGCGACGGCAACATCGACTGTCACGTATGACTCTCCGCCATTAATCCTGGACAGGCCGGCCGCCTTGGCCAAACGAGCATATATCGGCGACAACGATTTCTTAGGACGCGCGTGTTTCCCTGTACCTGGACCATATAGGGGGCGGCCGTGAAAGACAGCCGGTTAGTCAATCGCAACGTCGTGGCCGGGCGAGGCAGAACCAGCATGCGCATGGAGCCGGAACTGTGGGACGCGCTCCTGGAAATCTGCCAGCGTGAGCGCCGAGACATGAGCCAGCTTGTACGCACGGTCGAGGCGATCGGGCACAGCGGTGGGCGCACCAGCGCGGTCCGGGTCTTCGTGCTGGAATATTTCCGCGTCGCCACAACCGAGGCGGGCCACGAAGCCGCAGGACATGGTTTGCTCGAGCGCGCCAATCTCGGTGGCTATCCGCGACGGGCTGCCTAGTTGGACGTTGCTTCGGTATCAACATGCCCTGCAGCCTGAGCGGGGCCGGTATAGAGATGCGGCCAGCGCCGCTGCACGACCGGACTGTCGGTGCCGTAGGCAATGCAGGTGTTCAGAATCGCCGGCGGTCCGCCCATCTTGTCGGCGATCCTCACATCAAGCCTGTCGCTTCCTGGCTTGTCGGCCTCGCCGGCTGCCACAGCCTCCCGGCGCGCCCGCGCCGGATCGATCGTCTGGTAGGCAGTGGTCGCCATCTGCTGCAGCAATTCGCGGAGATGGGTGCAGCCCATCGTGCCGCCGATCCGCTTCGCCGCCTCTCTGAGAAACCCGGGCTTGATGCGGAGCCCGGCAAGTCGGGCGAAGTTGGGGGCCGCGACGGGACACACCGTGTAAGGCGTGTAGTCGCTGGCAGCCTCGCAGGCGATAATGCACCGCTGTTCGTCCACCGTCAGGCGCAACCACATGCCGTGGATCGGTTCCCCGGCCTCGATATAGCCGCGGTCGTGGTTGGTCGAACCGTAGCTTTTGGCGTCGGTCAACTGCGCCTCGATGTCATACAGTCCATCGGACCGACGGTAGCCGCGCAGCACAATATCCCGCGAATGCAGCAGTTCGCGGTCCTGGGGCTGGCTCAACGGCATTACGGCACTCCTCGACTTGTGCGGCGCAGCATGTTGCATATGGCGCCACACCCGGCCCTGGCAAACCCCGATCGCGTGTATGGCCGGCATCAACGGGCTGCCGATTGCCGCAGGGCGCCAAGGTGGCTACCTTCGCGCGGAGTATCTGCAAACCGGCATCGCGGCCAGGGGAAAGGCGTGGTGGGCCCCTCTATCGTCGAAGACCAACGTACGGTCCAGGAGACTGCGGGTCAGGCCGGTGTCGAACCGCTGCTATCCCGTACCCTGCGGGAGCAAAGCGCACTTTTTCAGGGCGTCACCGCTCCCCAGATGGTCGAACTCAGATCGATCTGTGTCGAACGGCGGTTCGCGATTGGCGAACTCATCCTCCGCGAAGGGGCCCACGACCCGTATGTGTATGTGGTGATCGACGGGGTTGCGCAGGTCACCAAGACGACCACGGTGGGCGATGTCCAGATGCGCATCGCCGAAGTGCGCTCCGGCGACGTGCTCGGCGAGTTGCAGATCGTCGACCCCCAGCCAAGTTCGGCCTCGGTGATCGCCGTCACAGAGGTAACCGCGCTGGCAATGGATCTCGACACGTTCGCCGGCTCACCCGCGCTGACTGCCGCGCGGGCGACCTTGCTCCACAATGTCGGAAGGATTCTCGCGGCCAAGCTGCGCGCGACGACCGGCGAAGGCGCCGACGCGATGCAGCGGGAACTCGACGAGAGTTGGGCGCGCGTGCACGCCGGACGCTTCATCGTTCTGATCTTCACCATGCTGGCAACTTATCAGCTGGCGATCTCGGCGCTCGTGCTCATACCGGAATCGGCGCGTCCGCTGACTTCGGTCCTGTCGTTCATCTTCGTGATATGGGCATTCATTCCCGTCGCGCTCTCGCTTCGACGCAGCCCGTTCTCACTCGAATCCTATGGCTTGACGATGCGACGAAGCGGACCGATCGCCCTTCAGGCATTGGTCTGGACCATGCCCCTGTTGCTGCTGGTGCTTGTTGCAAAGCTGGCGTGGATACGCTGGGAGCCTTCGATGGCGGGTCAGCCGCTTTTCGACCCTGCCTCCGTGTTCTCGGGCCGGCCGTTCGACCCCTGGGTCTACCTGTTTGCAATCGCCCTGTATCTCGTTCACGCCCCGCTACAGGAATTGGTCGCGCGCGCGGGCCTGCAAGGCACCCTTCAGAACTTCATCCCGACGCAGCCCGGCCGCATCAATTGGAAGGCGGTCGTCATTTCCAATCTGCTGTTCGCCGCATCGCATTCATTTATCGGGTTTTGGTTTTGCGTTGCGGCGTTCGTGCCTGGCCTGTTCTGGGGCTGGATGTTCGCCAAACAACGTTCGCTCGTCGGCGTCATTGTTTCCCACATAGCAGTCGGAGTGTGGGCGATCTTCGTGGTCGGCGTGCAAGCGATCATCGGAGGGTAGCCCGCGTTTCCGCACGAAACGCGCTACGCCTCGCAGCCTTCGTCGCGCAGCAGATCGGTCACCGCCTCGACCGGCACATCGCCCGAGGTGAACGTCTGGCCGATACCGCGTGCCAGCACGAACTTCAGCGACCCGTCGCGCACCTTTTTGTCGCGTCGCATATGGCCGATCAGCGTGGCAGCGGAGAACCGCCGGTTCAGCATGCCCAACTCGGCCGGCATTCCCATCGCGGCGATATGCGACACCACGCGGTCGGTATCGTCCGAGGAACAATGGCCGAGGCGAGCGGATAGCCGAAACGCCAGGCCAAGGCCGACCGCGACGCCCTCGCCGTGCAACAGGCCGCCGGTGTAGCCATATTCTGCTTCCAGTGCGTGACCGAAGGTATGCCCGAGGTTCAGCAACGCACGACCGTCGTTCGGTTTCTCCTCCCGCTCATCGTCGCCCACGACCGCAGCCTTGAAGGCGCAGGCGCGCCTGATCGCCTCCGCCTGCGCCTCACGATCGCCGCCGATCACCGCGGCGCCGTTGGCCTCGCACCAGGCGAAGAACGCGGCGTCGCCGATCAACCCAGCCTTGGCGATCTCGGCGTAACCGGCACGCAGCTCGCGCGGCGGCAACGAGGCGAGCGTGGCGGTGTCCGCCAGAACCATGCGCGGCTGATAGAACGCGCCCACCAGGTTCTTGCCGCGCACGGTGTTGACGCCGGTCTTGCCACCCACCGAGGAATCAACCTGCGACAGCAACGTCGTCGGCATCTGCACGAACGGCAGGCCCCTCAGCGTCGTGGCGGCAGCGAAGCCGGCGAGATCACCGACGACGCCACCGCCCAGCGCGATCACCGTGGTGCGTCGCTCGACGCGCGCCTCCAGCAACTGATCGACCACACTGGCCCAGGATTCGAGGCTCTTCGACGCCTCGCCGGCGGGCACGACGATCTGGCTTGCGGTGATTGCGGTGGCGGCCAGACCCTTCAGCAGGGCCGGCAAATGCAGACGCGCCACATTTTCGTCGGTCACCACAACGGCCCGTTTCTGCTCGATACGCGGCGCAAGCAGGGCACCAGCACGCGCCAGCAGGTCTTCGCCTATGACGACATCATAGGAGGTGCTCGACAACGCGACGGACAGCCGCCGCGGCGAACGCCAATCGAGCAGCACGTTCAGCACGCGCAAGGTGGTGGTATCCGGACTCTCGTCGCCGCAATCGATGATGAGGTCCGCCTCGGCATAAATCGGATCGCGGGCTTCCATCAGCCGTTGCAGGACTTCTGCCCGGTCACCGTCGGCGAGCAAAGGGCGATTGTCGCGGCCGGCCACCCGGCGAAGCAATGTCGTCAAGGGACAGCGCAGCCAGACCGAGACCGCTTCCTCGCGGACGACGGCGCGGGTTTCGGGATCCATGAACGCACCGCCGCCGAATGCGAGCACCAGCGGATCGCCCGAAAGCAGCCGGCGGATCACCCTCCGTTCGCCCGCGCGAAAATCGCCTTCGCCGTAGCGTGAGAACAACTCGGGGATCGTGCAGCCGGCCGCCAGTTCGATCTCGGCATCGGCGTCACGGAACGGCAGCCCGAGCCGTGCGGCCAGGCGGCGTCCGATCAACGTCTTGCCGGCGCCCATCAACCCAACCAGGACGACGCTGCGTCCGGTGAGAGCTTCGGGCAGCGGAACGGTTTCCTTGAGCGCGGTGTTGCGTGTCATGGCAGTCAAAGCTAGCACACCGCCCGTGGAACAGGCCAAGATAGGCGTCGCAGCGAATCCAGTGGAACCCGGAACCGGTGAGCGAGACGATGATCCGCATATTCCTGATTGTCGTGGCCGCGGGGCTGGTGCTGTTGGGCATTGCCGTTGTGTTCCTGGGTACGTTCCCCCCCAATCCGGCGCCTCACCCGGTGGAAAAGGTACTGCCGAACGACAAGTTCCAGACGCACTGAGAATCGCACCCTGGACCGGCACATCGAGGCGTTCCTGGAAATGCTGGCAGCCGAGCGTGGAGCCGCGCGCAATACCCTGCTCGCCTATCAGGCGGACCTTGACGACTTCACGGCCTTTGCGGGCGCACGTAGGCGGATGGCGGCCGACTGCGATGCGGCGATGTTGCAGTCGTACATGGCGGGGATGTACCGGGCTGGGCTTTCGGCGCGGACGGCAGCGAGGCGACTGTCGTCACTGCGCCAGTTCCATCGTTTCCTGCTGCGCGAGGGCGTGCGCCAGGACGATCCGACGACACTGCTCGATGCGCCGCGCCTGCCCAGAACCTTGCCGAAATATTTGAGTGAGCAGGAGGTGGACGCCCTGCTGGCAGCGGCGGGAAGTCTCCCTGGCCGTCGTGGGGTCATGGCGCGGGCGGCCGTGGAAATCCTGTATGCCACCGGCCTGCGGGTCTCGGAGTTGCTGTCCCTGCCGCGCCGGGCGCTAGCCGGTGATGGGTCTGTCCTGCTGATCCGCGGCAAGGGCGGCAAGGAACGGATCGTGCCACTGTCCGATGCGGCGCGCGAGGCCGCCGCCGCTTTGGTCGCCTTCGACGATATTGCCAGCCGACACCTGTTTCCCGGACGCGACAGGCGACGCGCCCTGACGCGCCAGGCATTCTTTCTGTTGCTGAAGTACGTGGCGTTGCAGGCGGGCCTCGATCCAGTCCGCGTCTCACCGCATGTGCTGCGACATTCCTTCGCATCGCACATGCTCGCGCACGGCGCCGACCTGCGCAGCCTTCAGCTCCTGCTGGGGCATGCGGACATCGCGACGACGCAGATTTACACGCACGTGCTGGCCGAGCGGCTGCAACGCCTGGTCGAGGCGCACCACCCGCTGGCACGGCGCGTTTGAACCGACAACGCGCTGATCAGCGGGACGCGTGACCCGCCGCCCCTACTCCGCCAGCACCACCACCGGCCGCCTGCCGATGCGCAGCACCAGCAGCGAGGCGATCAGACAGGCGGCGCCGCTGGCGATGAAGGCCATCAGGTAGCTGCCCGTGGCGCTTCGCATCACCCCACCGCCGAGCGCTGCCAGCGCGCCACCCATCTGATGCCCGCAGACGATCCATGACACGATGACCGGGGCGTCCTTCTTGCCGAACACCTCGTTCGTGAGGCTCACCGTGGGCGGCACCGTCGCCACCCAGTCCAAACCATAGAACACGGCGAAGATCGACAGGCTGATCAGGTCGAAATTCGTGAATGGCAGCACCATGAGCGAAAGCCCGCGCAAGCCGTAGTACCAGAACAGCAGGAAGCGAGCGTTGTAGCGGTCGGTCAGCCAGCCCGACAGCGTGGTGCCGATCAGATCGAACACCCCCATCGCCGCGAGCAGGCCGGCGGCGCTGACCGCCGGGATGCCGTGGTCCAGGCAGTAGGAGATCAGATGCGTCGCCACCAGACCGTTGGTGGAGAAGCCGCACACCGCGAAGGTCGAGAACAGCAGCCAGAAATCCAGGGATCGGACGCCACGCCCCAGTCCCGCGACCGCGATCCGAAACGGGTTGGCCGACGTTGGCATGATCGGCGCCTCGGCTGCCGCACCGTATGGACCGAGCCCGACGGCGCCGGGACTTTCGGCGAGCAGCAGCACCACCATCGGGATCAGCGCCAGGATCACCAGCGCCACCGCCCAGGGCACACTCTGCCAGCCGAAGCGTCCCGCAAGGCTGGCCAGCAGCGGCAGGAAAACGAGTTGGCCGCTGGCATTGCTGGCGGTCAGCAATCCAACGACCAGGCCACGATTTGCGACGAACCAGCGGTTCGCCACTGCTGTTGCCAAGCCGATCATGCCGGCGCCGGAGCCGACGCCGACCAGCACGCCCCACGTGGCATAGAGTTCCCATGGCTCGCGCGCAAACGCACTGCCGCCCGCGCCCAGCAGCAACAGCCCCAGCGACAGCAGCACGGTGCGGCGCAGACCGATCGTCTGGAGCAGCGCAGCGGCGAACGGACCGATCAGCCCGCCCAGCAGGATATTCAGCGAAATCGCACCGGAGATCGTCGTGGCGCTCCAGCCGAACGCCTGTTCCAGCGGGACGATGAGCACGCCCGGGGCGGCGCGGACGCCCACGGTGGCCAGAATCACGGTGAACATGACGCCGACGACGATCCAGCCATAGTGGACCCGGTCGACAAGCAGGCGGGCCAGTCGTTGTGACGCCGTCATTGTGCACTCCGTCGCGCTTGCAGTGACATGACGACCGTCATATCATGCTGAGAGTGGCATATGACGATCGTCATGTCAAACGGAGTCGGGCTTGATGCGTGGTGAGCGAAAGGCCGAGACGCGGCAGAAGATCCTGGAGGCCGCGGGCGCGTTGTTCCGCAAACGGGGCATCGATGGCGTCGGGGTGGACGCAATCATGCAGGCCGCCGGTCTGACGCACGGCGGCTTCTACGCGCATTTTGCCTCGAAGGAGGCGCTGGTGGTCGAAGTGTCCGCTGCTTCGCTTGCCCGCTCGGCGGCGCGGTGGGAGCGGATCAGTCAGGAACACGACGGGCGCACCGCGCTCGCCACGATCGTCGAGGCCTATCTCGATCCGGCCCATATCGCGGCGTCGGAACAGGGCTGCATGTTGACGACGCTCGGTCCCGAGGTGGCGCGGCGGATTGCCTCGCGACCCGCGATCACCGATTCGATCCGCAGAATGGCGGATGCTCTGGCGCGCTGCCTGCCAGGGCGAGGCCGCCGCGACGCGCTGGCCACGCTTTCCGCCATGGTGGGTGCCGTGGTGCTGGCGCGCCTGTCCGATGATCCGGAGCTTGCCGACGAATTGCTGGCCGCTACGAAGCAGGCGGCGTTCTCACGCTAGGTGTCTTGCAGACCGTACATCACGTCTGCGGCATATGACACGCCGGCGCTCGGCTGCGCCAAGCAACCTGCGTGATTGTGCTGGAAAAATGCTCTGATGCGCTGGAGGCCGCTCGACCGGTGGGGTCGCTCACGTCACGATATTGACGTATAATTAACGCAAAAATACCATTCTTGCCGAGGCCTGGGATTAGTTCATGACGCCGATCGATCAACATGTCGGACGCCGCATTCGTGGCAAGCGCCGCGCGCTTGGCCTGACCGAGGCTGACGTGGCCCGGGCGCTCGGCGTCGGGAGTGACAGAATCGAGGCCTACGAACGCGCCAGTCTGCGTGTCCCGGCCGAGCATCTGATCAAGCTGGCCGAATTTCTAGGCGTCGCCGTCAGCTATTTCTTTCCAACGACCCCCTGTCCCGAGCCCTAGCCTGCTCACAGCCCGCCGCACACAGGTCGAAGGCCAGATAGGCGTGGGCGATCAGGGTCCGAGCCTGGTCACGATCGCCTCGCGCCAGGGCCTGGTCCGCCTCGCGCACATAGCGATGAGGGTCCAGGATGGAAATAATCCTGCTTCTTTCGCCACGCTTCAAGGCAAGAGACCGCTCCATCACGCGTCTTCCCTCGGTCGTCAAATTCCGCTTCAATGATAATGCGCACGCAATAGCATGAGTCAACGCTGCCGCGCGGCCTTTTCGTGTCGGCGATTTGTGCTAAAGCCCGCGGCCGATGCGCCATTACCTCGACTTCGAAAAGCCGATCGCCGAGCTGGAAGGCAAGATCGAGGAGCTTCGGCGCATGTCGGAGCCGGACGGCATCAATATCGCCGAGGAGGTTGTGCGGCTGACCGCGGTGGCGGACCGACAGCTGCGTGCCACCTACGGCAAGCTTACGCCCTGGCAGAAGACGCTGGTCGCACGCCATCCGGATCGGCCCAAGGCCTTGGACTACATCGGCACGCTGATCAGCGATTTCACGCCGTTGGCCGGCGACCGCGCTTTCGCCGACGACGCGGCGGTGGTGGGTGGGCTTGGCCGATTTCGTGGCCGCTCGGTCATGGTACTGGGGACGGAGAAAGGCTCCGACACCGACAGCCGGGTGAAGCACAATTTTGGCATGGCGCGGCCCGAGGGCTACCGCAAGACACGACGGCTGATCGAGCTGGCCGGGCGGTTCGGGTTGCCGGTGCTGACATTCGTGGACACGTCCGGTGCGTTTCCCGGCATCGATGCCGAGGCGCGAGGACAGGCAGAGGCGATTGCGCGCTCGATCGAGGCCTGCCTGGAGGCTCCGGTTCCGTTCGTCGCCACGATCATCGGCGAGGGCGGCTCCGGTGGAGCGATCGCCTTGGCCGCCGGAGATCGCGTGCTCATGCTGGAGCATTCGATCTATTCGGTGATCTCGCCGGAAGGTTGTGCTTCGATCCTGTGGCGCGACGCGGCGCAGGCAACGGCGGCGGCCGAGGCGTTGCGGCTGACCGCGGAGGATCTGAAGCGGATGGCGCTGGTGGATGCGGTGATCCCCGAGCCGCTGGGCGGCGCACAGCGTGATCCGCAGGCCACGATCCAGGCCGTGGGCGAAGCGGTCGCCGATGCCCTCGGTCCGCTGGTGGCGCTTGACGGCGCGACCTTGAAGGCGCGGCGGCGGGACAAATACCTCGAGATGGGCCGCGAGGCGCTGGGTTGACTGCGCATCGGCTGCCGTTTCAGGAGATCGGCGCTGGCGCCGATGCGGCGTTCTCGAAACTTGTCACTGGCGTCGCGCACTCGATCTGAAGTGTACGCGTCGGAAACGCGAATTCGACCCCGATCTCGTTCATCAGGTCCATGGTACGTAAGAGTATCGCCTCGCGCTCCCGGAGTTCGACGCTGTAGTCCCGCACGTCGAAATAGAACATGACGAGGATGTCCAGACTGCTCTCCGAGAAATTGTTGAAGCGCACTTGAAAGTTGGTCTTGTTGGTCAGCGAATGATCGAGGATGAGACGCCTGATGCCGGCGGCCACCGCCTCCACCTTCTCACGCGGCGTATCGTAGGTGACCTGAACGAAGAAGCGCTGGCGGCGCATCGCGCGTAGCGTCAGGTTCTCGACCGTCGTATTCACCACCGCGTTGTTCGGGATCGATACCAGCGAATTGTCCTGCGTGCGGATGCGGGTGCTGCGGAAGCCGACGTCCTCGACGGTGCCTTCGCTGCCGCCGACCTTGATGTAGTGGCCGATGCTGAACGGCTTCTCGACCATGATGAGCAGGGAACCCAGCAGATTCGCGATGCTGTCGTGCGCCGCAAGCGCCACGGCAAGACCACCGACGCCAAGCCCCGCCAGGACGGAATAGGCCGGAAATCCCAGCTCGTCCGCGCCGCGGATCAGGAACAGGATGGCGACCATGACGCCGACGAGGCGTGCACCCAGCCTGACGAGCTGACTATCGAGGCTGCTGCGTTTCAGATGCTCCGACGCCACGACGACGTCGCCTAGGATGATCAGGCCGATGATGGCGAGCCACGCTGCGCCGAAGTAAAGACCGATCGTCTCGGCAAAGGCAATGACGATGCGCGTTATCCCGCCGATGTGGAACAGCGTGCACAGCAATGGCACGAAGAAGGCCGTCACGAGGATGATCGCAAGCGGAACCGGCACCGCGCGCCATTTCGAACGCAGATCGCCCTCGCTGCGATCGGCAAGGCGCGCTATGCGATGGGCGGCGAAAATGAACAATCCGCCGACGAGAAGTCCGACGGCCAAACCCAGCCATTGCCAGGCGGTCACACCGGCGAGCGGTGCCTTGGCCCAGCCCGGCATGTTGAGCAGCCAGCGGGGCGGGAGCAGGTTGGCCAGTCCGATGGGAGAGCTCAGAAAGGCATCGTAGATCGAGTCCGTATTGCCGGCGCTCAAATTCCGAAACGCCTGGTCAAGTTGCTTCGCCGGGCCGGGCTTGTACGGCAGGTTCGCAACCTCCCGATAGAACTCGGGAAGAAGCTTCAGGGTTTCGGCCGAGACCAGATACTCACCCGCACGCGGCCCGTCCTGGACTTGAACGAAATCGATTTCCGTGCCCGGCAGCCGCCAACGCTTCGACCCACGCCGCGCCATTGCGTCCGCATCGGGGATATCCGTGAGAGCGGGAAGTTCGATGCGATCGAGAATTTCCTTGAGTTGCAGCAGACGCTCGATGGAGATCGTATCCATGAGCACCGGGGAGATGCCGGATGTATCCAGCGCCCGAACCGCCTTGGATGCGCGCCGAAGGGTGGCCATCCGCTTCTTGCGTAGCCCAGCGGTCAGGTAGAGCTGATCGGAATTGGCGTATTCCTCAAGTACGCCCGTCATGCCCGAATAGATGTCGTCTACCGTTTCGATGAACCCTTGCAGGGTCCCTCTCGGGCTGGACGTATCAAGGGGGTTAAGCGGACTGGGGTCCGCCGCCTTGGCAGCATAAGGGAAACCAAACAGGATACCGACCAGGACAGCGAGGCCGAGAAAATTCGCACGGCGGACGACAGGATTGCCAAGCATATTCACCGACGCCTTCCGCTGCGCTCATTCGGTTCGGCCGCAACTCACGTACGACCGCTAACTCAGCATAGTCAGGAGAGCTGCAAGTTGTGCAATGTCTTCCGGTGCAGGCGTAGATCGCGGGTGAAGCCGAAAGAGGCCCGTGGCTGCTCAGCAATACCTTACCCCTAGGACATGGGGCTCATTCTCCGGCCGGCGCTCGGGATTGCCGGCGCATTTGTCCTGTGGCGAGAACTGTTGGGAATCCTCGCGGTCGATCCCTCGGCTGCAACGCCCGAACGCCTCGGCATGGCAGGTGCAGCGCTGCTGCCCGGGGTTCTGGTGCTCAATCTGATGATCGCGCTGCAGATGCTGGGGCGGGCATGGAGCAGGGCGATCGATCCGCTGGCCGGCGTCGACAGTCGCTTCCTGCAGGTCAACCAGCGCGCGCTGACAAATACGGTGGAGCAGCTTGCAGGGTTCGTTCCGGCACTGATTGCTCTGGCCGCCGCCGCGCCGCCGGCGTGGATGCCAGGCGTGGTGGCTTTGGGGGTTGTGTTCGCTGTGGCGCGTTTGGTTTTCTGGGGTGGCTACCTGATCGGGCCACTGCTGCGCGCGCCAGGGATGGCGGCCACATTTGCCGTGAACGTGGCGACATTCGTAACGGCGGTCTGGGTGTGGTGGCCTTAGACGCGCCCGAGAGGCATTGCGCACCTGCGCCCAAGTGGCCGAAGCTGGGCCACTGGCGCGATCGACGTGCGGGGAGGAACTGCGATGGCACATCCGCGTGAGACGGTGCTGCACCGCTGGTTCGAGGAGGTCTGGAACCAGGGCAGTGAGGCGGCGATCGACGAGCTGATGAACGACGATGCGATCGTGCATGGCATCGCCGGTCCGGACGGCAAGGAGATAACGGGTGCCGCCGGCTTCAAGCCGTTCTTCCATCAATTCCGCACCGCCTTCCCCGACATGCGTATCACGATCGAGGACACGCTGGTGGACGGCGACAAGATTGCGGTTCGCTGCACGGTCAAGGCACGCCATACGGGACCTGGCGTTATGGGGGCACCGACCGGCAAGAGCGCCAGCTTCTCCGGTATGTGCATCGCGCGCATCAAGGATGGCAGGATCGTCGAGGGCTGGAACAACTTCGATTTTTTGTCACTGTATCAGCAGCTCGGAATGCAGTTGAATTAGGGAGGAACGCACATGCACTGGACCGATCGACGTCAACGTTTTCGCGCCGTCCTGGCCGGGGATCGCTGCGTGCATCCGGGCTCGGTGTTCGACCCGATCTCGGCGCGCATCGCCGAAGAACTGGGCTTCGAGGCCGGCATGTTTGCCGGCTCGATTGCATCGTTCACCGTGCTTGGCGCCCCGGATCTGATCGTCCTGACACTCACCGAGTTCGCCCAACAGGCGTACCGGATCAACCGCGCGGGCAAGCTGCCGCTGCTGGTCGATGCCGATCATGGCTACGGCAATGCGCTTAACGTGATGCGCACGGTGCAGGAACTGGAGACCGCCGGCGTGGCGGCGATGTGCATCGAGGACACGCTGCTGCCGAAGACATATGGGGAGAAGAAGCCGAGCCTGATCTCGCTAGACGAAGGCGTGGGCAAGATGCGCGCCGCACTTGCCGCGCGCGAGGACCCGTCGTTTGTCATCGTCGGTCGCACCAGCGCGGCCGCCATGACGGGAACTGAAGACGCGGTCGCACGCGCCAAGGCCTATGCCGAGGCCGGCGTCGATGCGCTGTTCTTCGCCGGCGGCATGACGCGCGAGCAGCTCGATGCGATCGCCGGTGCGGTGAAGGTGCCGCTGATGCTGGGTGGTTCGGGCCGCGAGCTGCAGGATCCGGACTACCTTGCCAGCCGCCGCGTGCGGGTAGCGCTGCAGGGGCATCAGCCGTTCTCGGCCGCGGTGCAGGCGGTCTACAATACGCTTAAGGCGCTGCGCGAAGGCACCAAACCGGGCGATCTGCCGGGCGTCGCTTCGCCCGAGACGATGCGCCGGGTGACGCGCGGGGGTGACTACAAGAGCTGGACGGAGAAGTTTCTCGGGGGTTGAAAGAAAAATTCACCACAAGGACACGAAGGCACGTCGATGAGCGGACTTCGTGTCTTTGTGTCGTTGTGGTGAACCTGAACTATCCAGGCATAACGATGCGTCGTCCGACACCGCTTGGCGGTGCCTTGTCAGCGCGTTCGCGCATCATCGCCTGTATCCTCACCTGCAGGTCAGCCGGGAACGGCGAAACACGACGCGCCCCCATGTCGATGTGCAACGCCATCAGCTCCTGCGTGGCGACACGGTGGCCGCCCTCGGCATGGAACATCTCGTGGAAGTAGTGCAGACGCTTGGCATCCGCGCCGAGCAGATGCGCCACCACACGGACCCGCTCACCTACCCGCACCTCACGCTCATACAGCGTGTGCGCCTCCGCCGTGAACGTCGAGTTGCCGGTGGCGTCGCGATATTTCTGTCCAAGCCCGATCGCGTCGTACAGCAGATCCGTCGCCTGATCGAACAGCACGACATAGTAGGCCAGGTTCATATGGCCGTTGGCATCGATCCATTCGGGCAGGACCACACCCTCGCATTGTAAGAAATCCATTGCAGTTTCGTATACCTCCATAACGCGCCAGCTTGTTGACGAAGCGGCAAGGGGTCAAGCACACACGGGACGGCATGCGCTGGGTGCGGGCAAGCGACCTGGAGATAACCGACGGACTGCCGCCGCGCGAGCGGTGGCGTGCGATGCTCGCAGTCGCCATCGCGATCGCCATGTCGGTGCTGGTGACCTCGATCGCCAACATCGCGCTGCCGACCATCGCACACGACCTGGGTGCGACACCTGCCGCGTCGATCTGGGTGGTGAACGCCTACCAACTCGCGGTAACGGTGACGCTGCTGCCGTTCGCCTCGATGGGCGACATCTATGGTCATCGTCGAATTTACATCTGGGGACTGGTGGTTTACACCGCGGCATCGCTGGTTTGTGCGTTGGCGCCATCGCTGCCGGTGCTGGTGATCGGCCGCGTGGTGCAAGGCTTCGGCGGCGCCGGCATCATGAGCGTGAACGGTGCGCTGGTGCGCTTCATCTATCCCCGTGAGGCGCTCGGACGGGGGATCGGGTTCAACGCGCTGGTGGTCGCCGGTTCGTCCGCCGCGGGGCCGTCGGTGGCTGCGGCGATCATGTCGGTGCTGTCCTGGCCCTGGCTGTTCGCGCTGCAGGTGCCAGCCGGTGTGCTGGCCCTGCTGCTGGCGTACTGCTTCCTGCCGAGGACGCCGCGCACCGGACATCCGTTCGATCCGCTGAGCGCAGTACTGAACGCAGTCACGTTCGGCCTGTTCATCACCGCGCTCGATGGAGTGGGCCGTGGCCAGGGAGCCTATACGGTGCTGGTGGAATTCGCAGTCAGCATCGTCGTCGGCTGGTTCTTCGTGCACCGCCAGTACACGCTGGCCGCGCCAATGCTGCCGGTGGACCTGTTCCGCCGTCCGGTGTTCGCGCTTTCGGTGGCCACCGCGATCTGTGCGCACGCCGCACAGCTCATCGCTTTTGTGACTCTGCCATTCTACTTTCAGTACGTTGGCGGCATGTCGCCAATCGAGATCGGGGTGGTGATCACGCCGTGGCCGGCTGCGCTGGTGATCATGGCGCCGATCGCCGGTCGCCTCGCGGATCGGCATTCGGCGGGTCTGCTGGGCGGGTTCGGTCTTGCGGTGATGACCCTGGGTCTACTCCTCGTGCTGTTCATGCCGGAGCCGCCGACACGGATCGATATTGCCTGGCGGCTTGCCGTCTGCGGCATCGGCTTCGGATTCTTCCAGTCACCGAACAACCGTCTGATGATCTCCAGCGCGCCGCGGGATCGTGCCGGCGCGGGCAGCGGAATGTTGTCCACCTCGCGCCTGCTCGGGCAGACCACGGGCAGCGCTCTGGTCGCGTTGGTGTTGGGACTGACGCACGGCGGACCGGACGGGGTGGTGCTGGGCACCAAGCTCGCCATCGGCATGGCTGCCGCGTTCGCGGCCATTGCCATGGTGCTCAGCAGTCTGCGCGTGCGTCAGCCTCAGATGGGGTGATACCCCATGCCGATCCGACAACAGCGAAGCGACCCTCAGCGTATGATGATCTCGACCCTGCGGTTTCGCGCTTCGCGTACGCCGGGGCCGGTGGGCACCAGCAGGTTGGTGTCGCCAAATCCCTGGATGTTTATTGCGGCCGCCGGGACGCCATCGCGCACCAGTTCCGCCTGGACGGCACGCGCCCTGCGCATCGAGAGATCCTGATTGTACTGGTGGCTGCCGGAGGTGTCGGTATAGCCGTTCACCTCGATCCGGGTGTACTGCACGCTGGTCGAGTTCGCCGCGGCCTCCTTGACGATCTGCCGCGCACGATCGGTCAGCGTCGCCTTGTCCCAATCGAAGTACACCAGGTATGAACGCGCCGGCGCGGGCGCCGGAGCAGCCTGCGCGACGGGCGCGACCGGCGTCGGTGCGGCCACGTTGAATGCGTAGCGCACGCCGAACAGGAAGCTGTTGTTGCCCTGGTTTCCCAGCTTGATGGTCGTCGGCACCACGCCGCTGGCGTTGACGACTGTGCCCGCGAATTTCTCGCCGCTGGTCGCCTGGGTGAAGCGGTACTCGCTGGTCAGTGAAAGACCCGGTACGTTGGGAACGGGGAACGACAGGCCGGCTATTACCTGCCATGCGAAGGCGCCTTGCGTGCCGCCGGTTGTATAGCTGAATGGAAGCACCGGCGAGATTGCCGAGACATTGTTCAGGTTCGTCCACTGATAACCGGCACCGACGCCGAGGTAGGGATAGAGCCAGGGCACGCCGATATCCATGTCGAACATCGCGTTGACCATCGGGCCGTACATCTTGACGTTGCCGCTCGCCGCCGTGGGAAACGTCGTGCCGCTCAGGTGGCGCAGGCCAGCATTGCGGTAGTCGCCCTCAACCTCGAGACGCAGCCCATTGCCGAAGCCGTAGCCGATGCTGCCGAGGCCGGCGAAGCCGCCGCCCTCGTTCAACTCAAGGCTGCCGGAACCGAATGCATTGGTCAGTGGGATGGCCGTGACGTTCTTCGGAAGAACGTAACCCGCGCCGGCACCGACGTAGAGACCCTGAAACGGTTGAGCATTGGCCGTCAGCGTGATTGCGAAAAAAAGAGCAATCGCCAGCGCTACGCTACGGAGCAGCATGCCTCAAGTCCTCCTCCGGGCACGGACGAAAAGGGGCGCCTTGCGGCGCCCCGATCCGTTGTCGCCGTCAGCCGGTTGGCGATCAGCGAATGATGATCTCGACGCGACGGTTTTGCGGCTCGCGAACGCCCGGCCCGGTCGGAACCAGCAGGTGCGTGTCGCCAAAGCCCTGGATCGAGATCGCGTTGCGCGGCACGCCATCCTTCACGAGTTCGGCGGCCACAGCCTGGGCGCGACGCACCGACAGGCCCTGGTTGTACTTCGGCGTGCCGGATGTGTCGGTGTAGCCGTTCACCTCGATCCGCGTGTACTGCACCTTGGTCGAGTTGGCCGCCGCTTCCGAGATGATCTGGCGCGCGCGATCGGTGAGGTTGTACTTGTCCCAATCAAAGAACACGAGGTACGACCGCGTCGGCGCCGGAGCCGGGACGGCCACAGGGGCCGGCGGCGGAGGCGGCGGCGCGACGCCGAAGTTGTAGCGCAGACCGACCAGGATTGCGTGGTTGTAGCTCGGGCCGAACTTCACCGTGGCCGGAGCCGAGGCGGTCGTGCCTGTGAGCGTAGTCGCGGTAGCAGTCGCGGCGTAAGATCGATCGTTTGAAGTGCCAAGGAAGCGATACTCGGCCGTGAACGCCAACCCTGGCGCCATGGTCAAGGGGAAGGCCGCGCCGACGATCGCCTGATAAGCGAAAGTACCCGTCGTGTCCTGGCCCGAAATATGAACGCCCCCCGGACCGAACGCTCCCGTGACTCCAGTGGTAGATGTCGCCGTGAATGCATTCGGGTTGAACGCGTGGAAATTCTCGTCGATGCCGAGCCAGCCCACGCCGGCTCCAAGATACGGCACGACCCATGTCGACACGCCGTTGAAGTCATACAGGACGTTGACCATTCCGCCGAAGGTTTGCTGTCTCGAGCCGCCTTGGGCACCGCCGCCCCGGCCAATGGTCATGTTCGTGAGGGAGTCGATGTCGTTGTTGCGGTAGTTGCCTTCGATTTCGGCCCGCAACCCGTTGCCGAAGCCCCAACCGACGGAGACCAAGCCCGCGAACCCGGTGTTGGCACTAACGCTGCCCACCGTGGCGATCCCTGCGCCGAGCGGGGCGAGGGTGGAAGACGACAGGTTCTTAATGTCCGTCTTCTGCGTTTCGTTCACGCCGACGCCCGCGCCGACATACAACCCGGTAACGGGCTGCGCACTTGCCACGAAGGGCAGCGCCACCATCGTGGTCGCCAGAAGTGCACTCCGAAGCTTCATTTGCTCTCTCCTCGTTCTTCCGACGCCAGTGGCGCTGTGGGTCTGATCAGGCGCACACCACGCCTTTGCGATCAACCAACCATACTCAATGAACGACCGTAACGCGAGGGGGTGCGGAGATTTTTGAGCACAGTGTTGCCGGTCGGCAACAGGGGTCGGCAGACCCGCCACAGACCGGCGGAAGAGAGCAGGAGTCGAACCTACACGGAGCCGCCGAGCAGCCCCAACCGGCTTTGAAGGCCGGCCGGCCCACCGGGGCCGCTTCTCTTCCGTCAACGAGTATCGGCCGCGCCGCGCAACTGAGCAACGAACGCCGTCTCGTCATCCGCTTCCAGGCAGCGGCAGTCCAGCCACAGGCGGCCGTCGTGCAGCCGGCCGATCACCGGCCGCGGCAACGAACGCAGCCATGCCAACAATGCTTCCAGATTACTACCACCGATTGTGATGGCGTATGATCTCAGCAGATCCACCGGCAGAGCGCCGGAGCCGATCTGACTGTGACAAGCCTCCACCGCCACCGGCCGATCGGGGCAGGCCGAACGCACCGCCTCGACCACCCGTTCCGCGCCGGCGAAAACTTGCGCTGCCGGTCGGGTCAGCAGCCGCAGCGTCGGCAGCCGTTCAGCCAGCCTTTCCGGGTCGAGGTAAAGCACCAGCACGTGCTCCAGCGCGGCCAGGCGCCCCTTGTCCAGTCGCAGGGCGCGCTTCAGCGGATTTGCATTCATGCGGTTTATCAAATCTGTGCGACCGACGATCAGCCCGGCCTGCGGTCCCCCCAGCAACTTGTCGCCCGAGAAACTGACGACATCGACACCAGCGGCGAGCGATTCCTGGGGTGTGGGCTCGTGCGGCAGGCCCCAGGCCGCAAGATCGATCAGGCTGCCACTCCCCAGGTCCTCGATGGCTGGGATCCCGGCCGCGTGGGCAATCGCTGCCAGCTCGGACGCCGCCACCGACGCGGTGAAACCCTCGATCGCATAGTTTGCCTGATGGACCCGCATCAGCAGGGCGGTATCCGAGCCGATAGCGGCCTGGAAATCTCGCGCGTGCGTACGGTTTGTGGTGCCCACCTCGCGCAACACAGCGCCGGCGCGGGCCATGATGTCGGGAATGCGGAACGAACCGCCGATCTCGATCAGTTCTCCGCGCGAGACCGGCACCTCGCGCCCGAGCGCCAGTGTGTTGAGGATCAACAGCACCGCCGCGGCATTGTTGTTCACCACCGTCGCGGCCTCGGCGCCGGTGATCTCCCGCAGCAGGCGGGCAACGTGTTCGTCACGTTCGCCGCGCCTCCCGGTGGCAAGGTCGAACTCCAGCGTGGTGGCGCCGGCCAGCGCTTCAGCGGCGGCTTCGGCCGCCTCTCGCGGCAGCAGTGCGCGGCCGAGATTGGTGTGCAGCACGGTGCCGGTGAGGTTGAACACCGGTCGCTGCGAGGCGGCGCAGCGTCGGACCAACGCATCGGCTGCGGCGTCCAGGATCGCGCCGGGGAGTGCCGGGAACGTGCGTGCGGCACGGCGGGACGCCAACTCGGCCCGCAGCGCAGCCGTCACTGCTGCACGGCCGAACCGGGCGAGCAGCAGATCGGCCTCGGCCGTGCGCAGCAGCAGATCAAGCGAGGGCAGTGGACTGGTGGACCGTGGCATTGCGCGCAATGCTACGGCGCATGAGCACCACATTCGAGATCCCGACGCTGCGCACCGAACGGCTGCTGCTGCGGGCCTTTCGTGCCGCCGATCTGGATGCGTTCGCCGCAATGCAGGCCAACCCCGAGGTCCGCCGGTTCCTGGGTACCGGAAACCTGTTGAGCCGGACCGAAACCTGGGGATTGATGGAGCGCGTTATGGGGCAGTGGCCGCTGCTCGGCTACGGGATGTTCGCCGTCGAGACGGAGGGGCGCTGCGCCGGTTGGACCGGCGTGCTGCATCCACTGGAATGGCCGGAGCCGGAGCTTGCCTACACGCTGGATCAGCCGTTCTGGGGCCGCGGCCTCGCCAGTGAGGCCGCACGCATGGCCCGGGACTGGGCATTCGCACAACACGGCTTTTCCCGCCTGGCAAGCTTTATCCTGCCGGGCAACGCGCGCTCGATCCGGGTTGCGGAAAAGCTTGGCGCCGTGCGGGAGGGGACGGTGGACTTGCGCGGATTTCAGGCGGAATGGTGGGTTCACCGGTCGCCAGGGCATGGGCCGGTCGTGTAGAACGGCCCGCATGCCGACACCGACAGATCTGCTGCGCGACGATGACCCCGCGCCGGTACGCACGCTGCGCGACAAGGGCCGATCCGACTTCCTGCTTACCGCCGATCACGCGGGTCGCGCGATCCCACGCAGCCTGAACCGGCTCGGCGTGTCGGAGAGCGAACTGGACCGGCACATTGCATGGGACATCGGCATAGCGGGCGTGACCGAACGGCTGTCGGCCGCCCTGGACGCCACGGCGGTTCTGCAGACCTATTCGCGCCTGGTGATCGACTGCAATCGTGACCCATCGGTGGCAAGCTCGATCCCCGAGGTCAGCGAGGCAACGAATATTCCCGGCAATCTGGGTTTGTCGGCCCCGGCACGCGCGGCGCGAAGGCAGGCGATTTTCGAGCCGTACCACGCGCGCATTCGGGCTCTGCTGGATGCGCGGCAGACGGCCGCGCGGCGCACCGTGTTCGTGGCGATGCACAGCTTCACTCCGTTTTTCAAGGGTGAGTCGCGGGCTATGCAGGTTGGTGTGCTCTACAACCGCGATGCCAGGCTGGCGTCCATCATGCTCGATCTGCTGCGGGCCGAGGGCGACCTGGTGGTGGGTGACAACGCGCCGTACGCGGTAAGCGATGTCACCGACTACGGCGTGCCGGTGCATGCGGAGAAGCGTGGCCTGTCGCACGTGGAGATCGAGATCAGGCAGGATCTGATCGCGGACGAGGCGGGTCAGGCGGAATGGGCGGAGCGGTTTGCGCGGCTGCTGCGGGCGGCCGATGCGCGACTGCGGGCGTCATGAGCAATGCCGGCCTCGGTCGCGAAGTTCCGATCGATCCCGCCCACGCCGCGTTGCTGTTCATCGACGTGCAGAACTACACGGCGCGCCCGGACGGCGGCGAATACGCCTCGCTGACCGACGCCGACCGCGAGGCCCGGTACGGCTGGTTCTTCCGCGCACTGCGCGACACGGCGGTGCCCAACATGCAACGCCTGCAGACGGCGTGCCGGCGTGCGAAGATCGAGGTGATGTACACGGTGATCGGGTCGTTGACGCACGACGGTCGCGACCTCAGCCTCGACTACAAGATCAGCGGCCTGTTCGTGCCACGCGGTTCGTGGGATGCGAAGGTATTGGACGCGATCGCCCCGATCGACGATGAAATCGTGCTGCCGAAGACGTTGTCGTCCGTGTTCATCTCGACCAACATCGACTACGTGCTCCGCAATCTCGGCGTGAAGTCGCTGATCGTCGCCGGCGTGCTGACCGATCAGTGCATCGACTCGGCCGTCCGGGATGCCTGCGATCTCGGCTATCTGGTGACGGTGCCAACGGATGCCTGCGCCACGTTGAGCCAGGAGCGGCACGATTGGTCGCTACGCAACAACCGGGGATATTGCCGGCAACTGACGACAAATGCCCTGGTTGCGGAGATCGACGAATTGCAGGGTCGGGGTGACGGCCGGTGACGGTATGTAATCTCGTCAAATGTCAGTCATTCATGCCGTCCCGAATGTCTGCTTCGCCAGATCGATCAGCGCGCGCAGATACGCCGCACCGTCCTCCGGCCAATGATCGAAGCCGATCCTCGACCGATAGTCGTTGGCAAGCTCCATGAAATCCGTAATGCCATCCGACTCGCCGAGCCAGTTACAGATCGCACCATATTCCTGAAAGAGCGGCGAACCGCGCAGCGCGCGGACATCGTCCGCCAGCCTCTCCAACTGTCCGGCGGCGGCCGCGCTTTTCGCGTCAGCGGGGTCCTCGTCCACCCGGCGCAAACGCCACGCGGCCACCCGTTCCAATTCTTCCGCTTCGAATTGGTCTTCGTCGCTCATCGCCGCCTGGTCATGCCTCCCGTTTCGAGAACGCCGTCTCGGCATTGGTGACGAATTCGAGCAGACACGCCCTGCCCTCCTCCGTTTTACGCCGGGCACGCAGGATCGCCTCGCCCACCTGGGACGGATCCTCCACCCGCTCGCTCCAACCGCCGAGATCGCGTGCGAGGTTGGCGTAGCTGCCACCAAGGTCGCGCGCATTGTGCCTCTCGTGCGACAGCTTCATGTGCGGAATCTCGATCGCCATCGTCGAGTTGTTCAGCACGATCGTGCAGATCGGCACGCCGCAGCGCACCGCGGTTTCGAAGTCCAGCCCGGTCATGCCGAACGCCGCATCGCCCATGAAGTTCACGCAGAACTTGTCCGGCGCGGCCACCTTCGCTCCGATCGTCAGGCCCAGCCCGGTGCCGAGCTGATGCGACTTGCCCCAACCCAGATAACCGCGCGGCCGCGTCGCACGATAGAACGGCAGCAACTGTTCGCGCGGGCTGCCCGAGTCGTGTGTGACGATCGCGCCGGCCGGATCCACCGCGCGCATGAACTCGTTGATGACGCGGTACGGCGTTATGGGCTTTTCCGACGAAGTCAGTTTTGCCTGCCAACGGGCCAGCCAGGCTTCCCGCCGTGTCGCGATCTCCTCCACCGGCGAGCGGTTCAGTAACCGCCCGCCGAGCCGATCGGTCACCGCATCGACCAGCGCCGCCAGCACGAGTTTGGCATCGCCGAGCAATGCCACCTCGGTTGCATAGCTCTTGTGCAGGTCCCGCGTGTCGTTGGTGGCATGGATGATGCGCACGCCGCCGGGCAGCGGCGGGGTTGTCAAAGGATGACGGTTCAGTCCGGTTCCGATGCCGAGGATCAGGTCGGCCTTGGAGTATAGGAAATGCGCGCCATGGCCGGTGAAGCCGTTGCCGCCGGAACCGAGCGCCAGCGCGTGGTTCTCGGGGAAGGCGCTCTTGCCGTCCACCGTCGTCATCACCGGGCTTTGCAACAGCTCCGCCAACCGCACCAATTCGTCGCTCGCCTCGGCGTAGAGCACACCTTGGCCGGCGAGGATCACCGGGCACGACGCGTCCAGCAGCAGACGCGCGGCTTCGTCCACGTCGTGCGCTGCCGGCGCACCGCGGGTCGGGCGGACCGGTCGGTGATCCAGCGTCTCGCTGCCGATGTCGAGGTCCAGCACATCGCGCGGCAGTTCCACCATCACCGGTCCCGGCCGCCCGTTCTTCAACTGACTGAACGCACGGCGCATCGCGGCCGGCACCTGTTCGGGCACCAGAATCTGCTCGGCCTGCTTGGTGACCGAGGCATAGGTGCGGCTTGCATGAAACATCGGAAACACCTGCGCCTGCTCGCGCGCGTGGCCGAGCGGCAGGAACAATACCGGCACCGAATCAGAATACGTGGTGGCAATTCCGGGGAAGGCGTTCTCCGCGCCCGGTCCGTACTGCATGGCGAACACGCCGGGCGGTTTGCCATTGGTGACGCGGGCATACCCGTCGGCCATATCGACGCCCACGCGCTCCTGGCGGCAGATGATCGGACGCAACCCGCCGGCCACCGCGGTCTCGATCACCGACGTGGTTGGGAAGCAGAACAGCGTGGTCACGCCCTCGCGCTTGAGGATCTCCACGACGGCATCGGCTGCGCGCATCTTTTCCTCCCTTTCGACGTTTGGCGAACCCTAGGCGCGGGCCGCCGGACCCGTCTACAGTCGGGCCAGTTCGGCGCATAACAGACCCGGGGAACAAACGTCATGCAAGGATCCATCAGCCGCCGCGCGGTGCTGCGCGCAAGTGCCGCCGCCGGTGCAGCAGCTGCTTTGCCGCGCCGCGTGCGCGCCGCCGACAGACCGATCCGCATCGGCGTGCTGACCGACATGACGGGCGTCTATGCCGCCAACACCGGGCTCGGCTCGGTGCTCGGCGCGCAGATGGCAGTCGAGGACTTCATGCGCAGCAATTCCTCGATCAAGGCGGAAATAGTTCAGGCCGACCTTCAGCTCAAGCCCGACGTCGCGGTGTCGATCGCGCGTGACTGGCTTGACAATCAGGACGTTGATGTCGTCACCGACGTGCCGCTTTCATCCGCGGCGTTCGCGATCGGCGACCTGGTGAAGCAGAAGGATAAGGTGGCGATCTTCACCGGCGGAGCATCGGCCGACATCACGGGCGCCAAGTGCGGACCCAATCATCTGCACTGGGTCTACGACACCTGGTCGATGCCGCACGGCGTGGTCGATGCGGCCGTGCACGAGGGCGCCGACAGCTGGTTCTTCATCACCGCCGACTACGCCTTCGGCCATTCTTTGCAGAAGGACGCTGCAAGCTTCGTGACCGCGGCCAACGGCCGCGTGCTTGGCCAGGCATTGGCGCCGTTCCCCGGGACGACCGACTTTTCCTCGTTCCTGGTGCAGGCAAAGGCCAGCGGCGCCAAGGCGATCGGGCTGGCGAACGGCGGCAGCGACACGGTGAACTGCATCAAGCAGGCGGCGGAATTCGGCATCATGAAGGGTGGCCAGAAGGTCGCCGGCCTGATCTTCCTGATCCACGATGTGCACGGCGTCGGCCTCGCGTCGGCGCAGGGCGTGCTGCTGACCGAGCCGTTCTACTGGAACATGAACGACGGCACGCGCGATTTCGGCAAACGCTTCGCGTCGCGCTTCAACGGCGTGGTCCCTGGTTCGGTGCACGCCGGGCAGTATTCGGCGGTGATGCACTACCTCCGGGCCGTCGTCGCGATCGGCGCCGACCGCGCCAGGACCAGCGGACTGGCGGCGATCGAGCAGATGAAGGCGATGCCGACGGACGATCCGTTGTTCGGCAAGGGTCGCGTGCGCCAGGACGGCCGCGTGATCCACGACATGCACCTGTTCGAGGTAAAGTCCGCCGCCGAGTCGAAGGAACCGTGGGACTATTACACGCACAAGCGGACGATCCCCGCCAAGCAGGCATTTCGTCCGATGGACCAGGGAGGCTGCAAGCTGGTGACTGGCTGAAACGGCCGTGCTTTCCGGCTGCTGACTGATAGCAACGCCGGACACAACTGTATCGCGTCACCGCTGCTTAAGCGTCATGTCCGGGCAAGCCGGGACAAGCCCGGCCATTCCGGCGAAAGGCGATCAACTGCCGCCTGGGTCGATCCAGCCGACGTTGCCGTCGCTCCGCCGGTATACGACGTTCAATTCGCCCGATGTGCTGTTGCGGAACATCAGCACAGGCTGATCGGCAAGATCCATCCGCATCACCGCCTCGCCCACCGACAGCAGGCTGATCTCCGTCAACTGCTCGGCAACCACGGTCGCATAGGCAACCACCTCCGCGCCGCCGTTGGCGGCAGGCGCGGCCGCATTGTCCTCCTGGCGCAAAATATACTGGCGCGCCGCTTCAGGGCGCTCGCGATTGGCCGTGTCGCGTGCATGCTCGTTCACCCGCCGGCGATAGCGCCGCAGCCGCTTGGCGATATGCTCCGCCGCATCGTCGAACGCCGCGTTGGCATCGGCGGCCTCGCCTTCGCCGCGGAGCGTCAGTCCGCGGCCGGCATGCACATTGATGTCGCAGGTAAAGAAGCTCCGCGCGCGGCTGAACGTGACATGCGCCTCCAGCGCATGATCGAAATATTTGTTGGAGATGAGGTCGAGGTGATCCGATACGCGTGTGCGCAGCGCATCCGACAATTCGACCTGCTTACCCGAAACGGTGATCTGCATCATGCCTCTCCCCCAACGTCAAAAAACGGGCTGACGCCGAATGGCGGCCTCAGGCCGGCACGGCTTTCTCCCGCCGACGCTGCACGGAATTGGGGATGCGCAGCGCCTCCCGGTATTTGGCCACGGTCCGGCGGGCAATGTCCACGCCTTCCTGTCGCAGGGCCGCAACCAGCGCATCGTCGGACAATATCTCGTCGGCCGTTTCCGAACCGACAAGCGCCCGAATGCGATACCGCACCGCTTCCGCGCTGTGGCTCTCGCCATCGGTGCCCGAGATCGCCGTGGTGAAGAAATACTTCAGTTCGAACGTACCACGCGGCGTGGCGATGTATTTGTTCGCCGTGACCCGGCTGACCGTGCTTTCGTGCATTTCGACAGCCTCGGCGATATCACGCAGAATTAATGGCCGCAGATAGGCAACCCCATGACGCAGAAACCCGTCCTGCCGGCGGATGATCTCCGCCGCGACCTTCAGGATCGTCTGCGCCCGCTGTTGCAATGAGCGAACCAGCCAGTTCGCACTCGCCAGATGCTCGGCGAGAAACAACCGCTCCTCCCTTCGCGCGCGCGGTGCGACGCGCGCGTAGAACCGCTGGTTGACCAGCAGCCGCGGCATCGTCTCTGGATTGAGCTCGATCAGCCAATCCCCGTCGGGGCCGGGTCGCATCAGGATGTCGGGCACCACGAGTTGCACCGGCAACGTCTCGTAACTCGCCGCCGGCTTGGGATCCAGCGCGCGTATCTCCGAGATCATGTCCGTGAGATCATCGGCATCGACGCCACAGATCATCATCAGCCGGCGCATATCTCGACGCGCCAGCAGTTCGAGATTTTCGAGTAGCGCCGCCATCGCCGGATCCAGCCGATTGAGTTCGGCGAGTTGTGCGGCCAGGCACTCCTTCAGGTCGCGCGCGAACAGCCCCACCGGATCGAAGCGCATCATGCGCGAACGGACCAACTCGACGCGCTCGAGGGGGATCGCCATCGCATCGGCGATTGCCGCGGGCTCCGCGGTCAGCCGTCCGGCCGGACAGAGCAGCGCGATGAGATGCGCACCGATCATCCGATCCGCCGGATCGTCGAACGAAAGCCGAAGCTGCTCGCCGAGATGCTCCCGCAACGGGCGACGCGCAGCCGCGATATCGTCGATGCCGCGCTCGTCGGTTTGGAAGTCGCGCGCCCCACCTTGCCCGTTGATGACCTGCGACGGCGGTCCACCATCCGCGACGCCGCCGGGATCATAGGTCTCGCTGAAATCGGTATCGAGCGGCGCCGCTGTCTCGGACGGCAGCGTGTCCGCCTGCGCGAACTGAGCGACATCGGTGGCCTCGGCAATCCGCTCGGGGCCCTGGTCCAATGCCACGCGCTCGGTATCCGCAACCTCGGCACTGTCATCGCGCTCGAGCAGCGGATTTCGTTCCAGCTCTTCGTCGACGAAGCTGGCCACCTCGATATTGGAATATTGCAGGAGCTTGATGGCCTGCCGCAGCTGCGGCGTCATCACCAGCGTCTGGGTCTGGCGGAGATCGAGACGTGGACCGAGAGCCATCGTGGTCAGGCCTGGTTGTGCATCACCCGGCGACTTGTCAGCGCCAGCAGCATGCTACAGGCTGAACCTTTCGCCGAGATAAACACGGCGCACGTCCTCATGCGCCACCACCTCATGCGGCGGCCCCTCCATCAGCATCTGGCCGTCATGCATGATGTAGGCGCGATCGATGATGCCAAGCGTTTCACGCACATTATGATCGGTGATGAGCACACCGATTCCGCGATCCTTCAAATGCGATACCAGGTCGCGGATCTCGCCGACCGCGATCGGGTCGATACCCGCCAGCGGTTCGTCCAGCAGGATGTAGGCGGGCTGTGTCGCCAGCGCGCGGGCGATCTCCACGCGACGCCGCTCGCCGCCCGACAGAGCGAGCGCCGGCGTGCGGCGGAGATGGCCGATGCCGAACTCGGCAAGCAGCTCGTCCAGCATCAGATCGCGCCTGTCCGGATCAGGCTCCACGACCTCAAGTACCGCCATCACGTTCTGCTCGACATTGAGGCCGCGGAACACGCTCGCCTCCTGTGGCAGATAGCCGATGCCAAGACGCGCGCGGCGATACATCGGCAGGCCGGTGATGTCGGCGCCGTCCAGGCTGATGGAGCCGGTATCCGGCTGGACCAGACCAACGATCATGTAGAAGGTGGTGGTCTTGCCGGCACCGTTCGGGCCGAGCAGCCCGACCGCCTCGCCACGCCGCAACTCGATCGAGACGTTCCGCACCACCGGACGCTTCTTGTAGGTCTTCCCCACCCCGCGCGCCACGAGTTCCGCGCCGCCATGCAGCAGCCGAAGCTCCGGTGCCGCCCGTGTCTCCGTGCGCATGTCGTTCAATGTGCAGCCCCCGTCGGCTTGCCCGTAGCCGAATTGCCTGACTGACCCAGCGCGGGCTGACCCGGGGGCGACTGACCGGGCGTGGGCGGTCCGGAAAGTTCCCTGCTGGTTTCATCGTTCGGAATGACCAGCCCCTTTACCTGCTCGCCGGTGCCCGCAAGCAGGCGGGAAATCCCGGTCTTCATGTTCACTTCTGCCTCCGGACCCTCGAGCTGGTTCTGCCCGCGCGTGAGATGCACGCGCCCAGCCAGCCGGGCGATGCCGGTGTCGGGCACGTAGACCGCGCGGTCTCCGGTCGCGGTGTCGGTCACCGTACGCACCGAAACGTTGCCATATGCCTCGACCTTCTGCAGCTTGCCCGAGGCACCGAGAGGATCATCGGCGGCCGGCGGCTTGGCCGCCACAGGCGTCGCGCCGGCCGGGGGAGGCGGTGCATCGGTCGTATAGGCGACCAAGGTATCGGCCGCGAGCCGGCGACCATCGTTGGTGACCACCACGGCATTGCCGCGCGCCACGGCCATGTGCTTCTGCGACCAGTATTCCAGGCTGTCCCGAGCCGTCAGCACGTCGTTCGGCGTCGTGAGCTTCAGGTCATGGCCGTTCACCACCAATACGGACTGGTCGATGTCGTACACCGCGTGGTCGCCCTGCGCATGGTCGGTGGCGGTGAAGATCTGAACGTGGCCCTCGGCCTGGACCCGATAGATCTCGTTGCCCCCCGTCTCGGAATCGGGTGTGGCGCCGGGCTGGGTCTGCGGAGGCGGCGCCTCCGCACCGGTCTTGGGCCGGTAAAACGCGATCAGCCGATCTCCGATCACGGTCACGTTGCCCCGCACGGCCCGCGCATTGCCGCGCGCGATCACCTCCCGCTGGTCCTGCCTCCACTCGATCCCATCGCTCGCCGTGATGTCGATCGGGCCGCCGTGCGCAAGGTCCAATTGTTGTGCCCGCGCCCTCCCGCCCGCGACAACCACGGCCATCACCAACGCCGTGCCGAGAATGGCGCTCCTGGCAGTCATTGCGGTGGCGCGGGCCGTCATGGCGATGATCCATTCAGGACCAGGTGGGCAGGACCGGCGAACTGGATGGCGGTGCCCTTGTCGGTGACGGTGAATCCCTGGGAGTCGAGGGTTCCAAACGGACCTTCGGCATGGGTGGGCTCGGCGCTGGCGGCGGCGCCGTTCTTCAGGTCAACCGAGGCGCTGGCGGTGACCAGGGTGGTACCGTCATCGCGGTAGAGGGTGACCGCCTCCGACAAATCGAGCTGGCCGCTGTGCTGCAGGTAGACGCCCAGCCTGGATTGCAGCATCAGCCAGGTACCGTCCTGCAGGGTGATGTCGGCCTTCGGCACGGTCAGGTTGATCCGCTCGGGACCATCCTGCTGGGCGGTCGCGGCCGTCACGGTGTAGGGCCGGCCATGGTCATCCACGCCATGGTAGCGGGCATCGGACATGCGTACGCCGCCGACTTCTCCTGCCATGCGCTGGAACGCCATGCGCGCCGAATCCTTCGCACGGTCGAACTCCGGCCAGAGCGCAATGCTCGCGAGCAGCAGCAGCGCGCCCGCCGGCAGCAGCCACTTGGTCAGCGTGATGACGATCCGTCTGCGCGCCAACCCGCCCGGAGTGGGCGGCACGCGCACGCGGGTGGCGGCGGCGCCGACCAGATACCCTCCAGGTCTTCGCGCGCCATCGGCCCGTATCGGCATAGGCCTCACCGTCATGCCAAACCGGCCCGCAGCAGATCGTGGACATGCAGAATGCCGATCGGCCGACCGCGTGGATCGACCACGAACAGGGTGGTGATCGGCCGGCCGCGCGCGTTCATCGCATGGAGCGCCTCGACTGCCAGCGCGTCGGGAGCAATCGTGCGGGGTGACAGCGTCATGACATCGCCAACCTGGCGCGACAGCAGGTCGGGTCCCATGGCACGCCGGAGGTCGCCGTCGGTGACGATGCCGACAAGCCTGCCACCGGCATCGACCACGCCAAGACAGCCGAAGCGCTTCTCGGTCATCAACAGGAGCGCGCGATCCATGGCGGTGTCCGGGGACGCGAGCGGAACCGCGCCGTCACTATGCATCAGGTCGCGCACCCGCCGCAGTCGTGTGCCGAGGCGGCCACCGGGGTGAAACTGATGGAAGTCGGCCTCGGTGAACCCGCGCCGGGTCAGCAAGGCGACTGCCAAGGCGTCACCGAGCGCCATCTGCATCGCGGTGGACGTGGTCGGCGCGAGGCCCATCGGACATGCTTCAGCGGCGAGCGGCAGCGTAAGCGCAACGTCGGCCGCGGTTGCCAGCGTCGATTGAGGGCGGGCGGTAATGGCGACAAGCGGCAAGGCGAAGCGGCGCGAATGGGCGACGAGATCGGCCAGTTCGGCGGTTTCCCCGGAATTGGACAGAGCCAGCACCGCGTCACCGGGGACAATCATGCCCAGGTCGCCATGCGAGGCCTCGGCCGGGTGCACGAACAGGGCTGGCGTGCCGGTTGAGGCGAACGTGGCGGCGATCTTCCGGGCAACGTGGCCTGACTTACCCATCCCGGAGACCACAACGCGTCCGGTCACCCCCACCAGCAGGTCCACGGCGCGGGCGAAGCTGTCATCCAGACAGGCGGCAAGCGCCATGAGGCCGCCCGCCTCGGTGCGCAGCACAGCACGCGCGACCTCCAGCTGACCCGACCCGCAGGGCCCGTCGCTTTCTGCCAGGGCGGCGGCAACGGCGGCAGTCATCGCTCGAGTTCATCCTTTACGGTGCGGTGCAGCAGCCTGTATTGGACCGGCGGACGTAGCCGGGTCAACCCGTGCAGCCAATCGGACAAGAATCATGCCACAATGTGGCGTCCGATTGGATCAGTGCGCAAAAATATCCGGCTGATCGTAGCCAAGCAAATCAAGCCGGGCCCGCGCGGGGAGGAATTCGAAGCATGCCTCGGCGAGGTCGCGGCGGCCTTCGCGGATCAGCAACGCCTCCAGCTTTCCCCAGAGCGCGTGCAGGTGCAGCACGTCGGAGGCAGCATAGGCCCGTTGTTCGGCAGTCAGCTCCACCGCACCCCAATCGGAGGTCTGCTGCTGCTTGGACAATTCCACGCCAAGCAGATCGCGGCAGAGGTCCTTCAGCCCGTGGCGGTCAGTGAAGGTGCGGGTGAGCCGGGCGGCGATCTTCGTGCAGCGGTTTGGCGCGACGGTGATGCCCAAACTGTGCTGCAGGACGGCTACGTCGAAGCGGGCGAAATGCATCAGCTTCATGATGCCCCGGTCAGCCAGGAGCCTGCTGAGATTTGGGCAGTTATAGCCACGCCCACCCAGTGACGGCGGAATGAGCTGCACCAGATGGGCATGGTCGTCGCCGGCCGAGAGCTGCACCAGACAGAGCCGGTCCCGATGAGGGTTCAACCCCATCGTCTCGGTATCGACCGCCACGACATGCCCCAGCGCCAGCCCATCGGGCAGGTCGTGCTTGTGGAAGTGGATGGTGCCGCCCGGCATGAACTGCGTACTGACCACTGATAATGCTCCCAGGTCGTGCCCGGGGACAGGCTTGGTGCCCAGGAG
>CAWEVI010000021.1:0-18948 GCA_963812475.1 uncultured Alphaproteobacteria bacterium | reverse complement strand
CGTGCTGCGACGCGGATCAGGTCTCCGTCACGTCTTCATCGACGTGATGCTGGTAAATCTGGCCGATGACATGCCAGTCAGTTGGCCGGGCCAGTGTTTCGGTATTCAATCCCTGTCAGCCGATTGCGGAAGCAGCGCGGCCCCAGACGGGGGAACACCATGAAGGCTGCCGAGGAGGAGTTCGACTATATCGTCACCGGCGCGGGTTCGGCCGGATGCGCCGTGGCCGCACGGCTCAGCGAATCCGGCCGTTACCGCGTCCTGCTGCTGGAAGCCGGCGGCAAGGATCGCAATCCTTGGATCCATGTTCCCATGGGATTCTCCCGCCTGTTCGCCGATCCCAACGTCAACTGGATGTACGAAAGCGAGCCGGAGGCAGCTCTCAACGGGCGAACCATGTATCAGCCGCGCGGTAAGGTGCTGGGCGGCACCAGCTCCATCAACGGCATGGTCTATATGCGCGGCAATGCGGCCGATTACGACGAGTGGCGGCAACGCGGGTGCACGGGTTGGGACTATGACAGCGTGCTGCCGTTCTTCAAAAAGGCTGAAAACCAGCAACGCGGCGCCAGCGAATTCCATGGCGTCGGCGGACCGCTCACGGTGTCCGATCAACCGCGCCGGTATGAGCTTGCGGATCGCGTGGTTGCCGCGGCGATCGAGGCCGGCTTGCCACACAACGACGACTTCAACGGCGCGCGACAGGAAGGCGCCGGCTATTTCCAAAGCACCACTGGCAAAAGTCGACGTTGGAGCACGGCGACGGCCTATCTGCGCCCCGCACGCGATCGCGCCAGCCTGGTTGTCCGTCCGAATGCTCAGGCAACGCGCGTCGTGATCGAGAACGGAACCGCCACCGGCGTAACCTATATCAGCGGTGGGATCAGCCGTTCGGCTCGTTCGCGTGGCGAGGTGATCGTATGCGGCGGCGTGTTCAATTCACCACAATTGCTGCAGTTATCCGGTATCGGTCCGGCTGACCTGCTGCAACGGATGGGCATCGAGGTCATTCGCGACGTCCCTGCCGTCGGCAATCATTTGCAGGACCATTTCTACGTGCGGCTCGCATACCGTTGCACCAGGCCGGTCACGATGAACGAATTGGCAAACAGCCTGCCACGCAAGATCCTGGCCACCGCGCGCTATATGTTGTTCAAATCCGGCCCCCTGGCAGCCAATGGCGTTACCGCCGGCGCATTTGCACGCAGCGACCCGCGGCTGGAGCGGCCCGATCTTCAGTTCAACTTTTCGCCGTTCAGCTATGCGTCTCGCGGCCCATCGGGCGCGGTCGCGCATGACTTTCCGGGCTTCAGTCTGAGCGCGGTGCATCTGCGTCCGGATGCACGTGGGACAGTGCTTTTGAAGAGCCCCGATCCGCTTGTGCCGCCGGCGATCCGGTTCAATTTCCTGCAGACCCAATACGACATCCAGGCTCTGACCGCCGGCATGCGCATGGTGCGCGCATTCACGAAACAACCCTCGCTGGCCTCTTACGTGGCCGAGGAGATTGTTCCCGGATCCAGCGTCAGCAGCGATGCGGAGTTCGAGGAAAGCATCCGCCGCAATGCCCTGTCCAATCTGCATCCGGTCGGAACGTGCAGGATGGGGCTCGAGGGAAGCGATTCGGTGGTCGATCCCCGGCTGCGCGTGCACGGTGTGGGTCGGTTGCGGGTGGTCGATGCCGCGATCATGCCGACGGTCCCGGCGGGAAACACGAACGCCCCGACCATCATGATCGCGGAAAAGGCCGCGGCCATGATACTGGAGGACGCACGCGTGATGGCGTGACAGTTGCTAGACGGCTCGCCGGTATCGCGCCCGTTGCAAGTGCATCATGCCTGTTCGAATGAACAGAGATGAATTGCGCAACGGCGAGATATCCAGTGGGCCGCTACAACTTTCCGGCCCCAGCCCGGGCGCAGTCCTCGTCCTGCTGAGCGGTGCCGCCACCAACTCCACAGGCGCCCTCGACGACACCATTGCGGACAATAGGTACCGCGCCCTGGCCCATGATCATGTGGCCGCCCTCTGCGATGGCAATGCCGGCGGGAGTGGGTTGATTTGCCCGCTCGGCCAGTTCGCCGCTCGGCCGGCCGAATGCGGCCGATGCGACGGCCTTCCCCTGACTGCCGTAGGCGCTCGCCCATATGGCGTTGTCCATACGCTGAAATGCCAGCGGCCGACCGCCGGCATCGCACACCGCGACGCTGATCCTGATGTTGAGCTCCCTTGCCTTCGCGACGGCGCCCTCGATGATGCGATTTGCTTCTTCCAGTGTCAGAGCCATTGCTGTTCTCCTTGTTCTGGGACGTTGACGGACTTGCCTGGTTGCGGCGAAGCCCAAAAGCAGCCCAATATTCATAACCTCTGGATGCGAGACCCGCCATGCCAAACGATCCCTTCATCGATATAGCCGCACTGTCCTCGCTTGGCCCCGTTCGCTATCTGGATGCGCGCGATCAGGCAGCGTTTGACGCGGGCCATGCGCCCGGCGCGGTGCGCGCGCCAGTCGAGATATGGGATGCAGCGGCCAAGGCGGCCGATACCGGCTTCGAAAAGACGTCCTACTGGGACAAGGCTCTCGGAGCGCTCGGAGTGGATCAGTCGACTGTCGCGGTGACCTACGACAGCGGGCGCATGACGGACGCCGCAAGGGTTTGGTTCATCCTGCAGGTACTTCGGGATCAAGACGCTCATTCTGAATGGCGGCTGGCCCATCCTGTCATCAGCGACCGCGCTGCCACCGGGCGCCGAAGCATCGAAAGGCGACTTCCGGGCGGTCCCGGGAGCAGGGTCCGTGGGTCTGGTTGATCGGGAGACGCTCAAGCGGCAACTCGACGGCGACGCGCACGTGTTTGACTCGCGGACGCGTGCGGAGTTCACCGGCGAGGACATGCGCAAGCGCACCCGTGGCGGCCATCTACCGGGTGCGCGTCATCTATCGCACGTCGATCTGCTGGACAATGGCATCGTTCGTTCGGCGCCCGCGTTGCGCGCCATGCTGGAAGGCGTCGGGTTCGGCCCGGGCGATCACATCGTGACGCATTGCGAAGGTGGCGGCAGGGCGGCGTTGGCCGCAGCCGCGGCGGTGCGTGCCGGGTTCGACGACGTTCGAGTTTACTACCTCAGCTTCGCGGACTGGGTGCGCGATGAAAGCTGCCCGATCGTACGGGATTGATCGACAAAAGCGGGGTTGGCTGCGACGACGCCGCATCGTTGCGTGCGGATATCCAGCCGCCGGCTATCCGGCTGGGGCCGGCAGATCCTCTTCCAGAATGGTGATGTGAAGCGAGAACGAAACCTCGCCGTCCTCATCGTCCCGGTGCAGCGTTCCGAGGAACTCGTCGCCGGCACGGACTTCGACCGACGCGCCGCGGTTCTTGGGCGCGTCGACGCGAATCCTGTCGCTACCCAGCGTCGTGCGCAAATAGGCTTCTACCCGCGCGATATCTGATTGCTTCATGGGCGCCTCTCGTTTCATGGAACGACCGGGCGTGCCGACGTTTTCGCCGCTGCGCCTCGATCTTCGCCTGTCGTCGCATTGTAGTCGAATTGCGGTAGCCGGGTCACAGTTTTCTGAACCCGATGCGCTCTTTGTCCTGAAAATGGTGCACGACCGCAAGGGGATGAAAAGCGAATCTCGAGTGTCACTTCTGAACTTTGCACTGGGCGGTATCGTACTTCGCATAGGCGCATATGGAAGGTAAACTGTTGCTGCGCGATGACGTGCTGCCCGATGACGAGTTGGCAGAAGATGTTGAGGACATGCTTGGTATATCGTTTGTCATGGGGCTGGAGGCACTCGGCGCCGCTGCTGATGAAACCGCTCCGCTGGACCTTGACTGTGGTGACTGCGCAGGGTCCGGCTGATTCCAGCTCTGCACTGCTCGGAAGCTGCATATCACGAACAGGATCAACAGGATGAATGCCAGCTTCGTATGCCACGAAATTCGGAAGATCTTGTTATCTTCCTCGGCGCACCATTGCTCGCAAAATTGCCTGGTCGGGAGGGGATCCTCAAAAACGATATCGTACATGGCATCGCCGGATTGGCCGGCACGCCTGCGCAACTCACCCATCACCCAATCCCGACCCTTGGTCGTCAATGCCTCACGCCAGATAGTTTCTGCCCGGTCATCCATTCCAACGTCTCCACAGGAGCGGGATGCGTACCAGGATCACTATAGGCCCAGGGATGACGGCACGCACCAAAACTCGGGGCTGTGCGGTGGGACCCGCGAATATGTCAGGCCCCTGTCGTGGATACTCGCTGCTCAGGTTGGCGTGCCGGCCGCCTCCGGTCACGCTGCGAAAGGCAGTTGGGTCGGTGCGGCGTCATCCGCCTGACCCTCCGCGATCGAAAGTTCGATTGCCTGCTCGATGCGGCGCTCGTCCCTGGGGTCAGGGGCGCCGGGGCGGCAGTCGAAGAATACCCGTGTCACGCGATGCTGCTCGATCACGGCGTCAATCACCGACATGGCAGCGCCTTCCGTTCAATGGACCGCTACAAAACCAAGGCCTTGCTCGGCGACCATCTCCACCGCCGTATCGACGGTGTCGACCGTCACAAGTCGGGTGCCGTCGGCGCCGTAGAGTACGAAGGCCAGTTCACCGTCATGCATGCCCGCCTTCAGGTAAACTACCTGGCGTGCGCCGAGGTTCCGTAACTGCTCGGCGGTCATCTCGCGCAGTGTGGCCGTGGTTTGATCTCCGGCATCAACCAAAAAATCGCCGGGCTCGCCCAATGGCTGCATGTTCATGGCGACAGATTCCTTGTTACGTCGATATTGCCTCGATCGATCCTCATGCTGCGTTTGCGTCCCCGATCGGGGCGTTGAGTCGTCCCGACGCGCATGAAGTACGTGCCGCAAGCGTCGAACAATTCGATAATGCCCGTACGTAATTCCACTATCGGCTCGGCCTGCCCTGGATCAGTTCGCAAACGCCATCGGGGCGCCCCCCAGACGGCTATCAAACCGAGAGCCATCCCGGTAGCAGCGATACTGGTGTCCAAATCAATATCCTCGCCCCAAGGGATGGGGCCGCTGCTCCACCGGCGCTGCGTAGCGCTTTGGGCAGGCGGTGACAGCGTTGGTTGCCAGGAAAGCGGCCACGAGGCGTTCGGCCTCGCCGACCTGCATCGGCGGCAGTTGCTTGCACCGCATCCGGTGGGCGTGGGATTTGGGGGTGAGGCCGCCGTGGAAATTCGACTTCTTCTGCATCTTCCGTGTCCTTCGCTGCCCCGCCGTCCTACGTGCTGGCGGCTGGCTGTGACCGAGGGGAGGAACTTGCAGGCAGCATAGATCACGGATTAGTGATCTTCAACTAAATATTCACCAATCCGTGATCGACTGTTGTGCTCGGTTTTGCACCGTCCGGTCGTGGGAATGACCCAGTTGGATTCCAACCGGTGCGGGACGGCGGCTACTGGCTGTGCTTCGCCCTTCGGGGGTCAGGTGGCTACCGCCACCGTTCGCGGTTGGTGGCGACCGATGACCAGAACGCAGATTGTGCCGACTGTGGCCACGGCGGCGATCGGCATCAGGGCGAGGGGGAAGCTGCCGGTCTCGGCCTGAATCCACCCGATCAGGTAATTGAACACGAAGCCGGACAGGTTGCCGAGCGCGTTGATCTGCGCGAGACCCACCGCGGCCGACCCCGCGCCGAGCCATTCCGACGATAGCGCCCAGAACGGTCCCTTGCTGGCGTAGGTGCCCGCCGCAATCAGCGTCAGCAGCGGAATCATGGCCCAGAGGCTGCCGATCGCGAAGAAGGTTGCGACCATGGCCAGCACCATCCAGGCCAGGGGGAGGGCGTTATGCCACACCCGCTCGCCGGTGCGGTCGGAACTGCGGCCCCAGAGGATCATCCATACCGCGGCGATGCCGAACGGAACGGCGTTCAAGAGACCGGTCTGCCAGTTGGTCAGGCCGAACGACTTGACCAGTTGCGGCATCCACAGCGCCAGGGACGAGGAGGCGCCAGCGGCGCCGGCATAGACCAGCGCCATGATCAGCACGTACTTGTTCGTCATCACCCGCCAGACCGAGACATGAGAGATGCGCGGCGCACGGCGGCCTTCGGCCTCCAGCTTGGCGATCAGCCACTGCTGCTGCGGGGGCGCCAGCCACGATGCGTGCTCGGGGCGGTCGGTCAGCCAAATGAAGGATGCAATACCAAGCAGCACGGCCGGGGCGGCCTCGAGCAGGAAAATCCACTGCCAGCCGCCGAGGCCGAGGAAGCCATCCATGTAGAGGATCGCCCCGGAGATTGGCGAACCGATGAGGCCAGCCACCGGGATTGCCACCATGAAGATGCCAACGATGATCGCGCGGTAGTGCGCCGGGTACCAATAGGTGATGTAGAGGATCACGCCTGGGAAGAACCCGGCCTCCGCGGCGCCGAGGAGAAAGCGCAGCACCAGGAACGAAATCGGGCCGCCGATCAGCGCGAACGCCGCCGAGACGATGCCCCAGCTTATCATGATGCGTGCGATCCAGGTACGCGCGCCGAACCGCTCCAGCGCCATATTGCTCGGCACTTCCAGCAGGAAATAGCCGACGAAGAAGATTCCGGCGCCGAAACCGTAGGTCTTGGGGTCGATGCCGACGGCCTTGTTCATCTGCAGCGCCGCGAAGCCGACGTTCACGCGATCGATGTAGCAGATCAGATACGCGAGCAGCAGGAATGGCATGAGACGCCAGGACACGCGGCGCATCGTTTCGGCTTCAACGTTCAGGTCGGCACTCAGCGTCGGCATCGTCGAAATTCCCTGTCATGTCGCGGAGCACCGTAGCGTCCGCGATGGCAGGCGGCCAGGGGCCGACCAACGCAACATTTTTCCTCAGCCTCGCCGACCCGTCAGCTTCGCCGATCCGTCATTCCCGCGTAAGCGGGAACCCAGTCGAACTCCGAAGGTCCGTTGTGGCGGGGGTGAACAGATGCTCCCCCGCCAGCGGCACAAGGTGAGACAGGAAGACCTCCGCGCAGGTGCGCCACGAATAGCGTTCGGCATGGGCCCGACAAGCCGCGCGGTCAGCGCCCAGCGCCTCCAGCGCCGCGGCGCGCAGATCTGCATTGACGGCACCGATCCTGCCGTCGGCTCCCGCGAGAACGTCGATCGGTCCCGTCACCGGGAATGCCGCCACCGGAGTTCCGCTGGCGAGAGCCTCCAGCATTACCAGCCCGAACGTGTCGGTGAGGCTAGGGAACACGAATACGTCGGCGCCGGCATAGGCGTGCGCCAGCCCGACGTTGCGCAGTGGACCGGTGAACAGCACGTTCGGATATTCCGACCGTAGACGCGACAGAATCGGACCACCTCCGACCACGATCTTCGAACCCGGCAGATCGAGATCGAGGAAGGCGCCGATATTCTTCTCCACCGCCACGCGCCCGACATGGAGGAAAATCGGCCGAGGCAGGTCCCATTTTTCGCGCGGTTCGGGCTTGAACATGTCAAGGTCCACCCCGCGCGACCAGGGCCTGATATTGCGGAAGCCTCGCGCCTCAAGGTCGTTGCGCAAGGACTGCGTTGCCACCATCGTGCCCTGCGCCGCACCGTGGAAGCGACGCATCCACGCGTACACCGGACGCAGCGGAATGCCCGTCCGCGCCTTGAGGTATTCGGCGAAGCGCGTATGGAATGCGGTGGTGAAGGCGAAGCCCGTCCGTTTCGCCCAACTGCGCGCCGCCATGCCAAGCGGGCCTTCCGTCGCGATGTGCAGCGCTTCGGGGCGGAACGCTTCGATCAGGCAAACCATCCGCCGGCGCGGCAGCAGCGCAAGCGGAATGTCGTTGTAGGTCGGGCAGGGGATGGTGCGGAACCGGTCCGGCCCGATCACCTCCACCACATGGCCCATCTCGCGCAGTTCATCCACCACAGTGGTCAGCGTGCGCACCACGCCGTTCGTCTGCGGGCGCCACGCGTCGGTGACGATCAGCAGTCGGTGCGAGGGTGCGGGAGGCAGCATCGCGTCGCGACCGATCTTGTTGTCGAGGGTTATAGTGTCAGGCAGGTGCGCGCAGCGGCGTTCGGCGCGATGCGAAGAACGACAGATCATTGGCAGCCGCCCAGTCGATCAACTCGAGCCGCCCATCATGATGCTCCACCAGCGCCGTGCAGCTTTCCACCCAGTCGCCGTCATTGATGTAGAGCACGCCTTGCACCTCGCGCATTTCGGCATGGTGGATGTGGCCGCACACAACGCCGTCGAAACCGCGGCGGCGCGCTTCATTGGCAAGCGCGCTCTCGAATCGATCGACCGCCTTTACCGCCCCCTTCACCTGGCGTTTGAGCCAGGCGGACAGCGACCAGTATGGATAACCGAGGCGGCGACGCAGCGCGTTAAACCAGCGGTTGAACACGAGCGCCACGGTGTAGGCCCCATCGCCGAGCAACGCGAGAAACCTGGCATAGCGCACCACGCTGTCGAACTCGTCGCCGTGCATCACCAGCAAACGCTTGCCCGTTGCGGTGATATGCACGGCTTCCGGGCGCAGGCGAATGCCGGCGATCTCGAGGCCACCCTGGGCAATCGGATCCAGCCAGGCGCGAAACATCTCGTCGTGGTTGCCGGGGATGTAGGTGACCTCGGTGCCGCCCCTCGCATGGCGCAGGATCTGCCGCAGCACCTCGTCGTGGCTTTCGTCCCAGTACCAGGACTTGCGCAGGCGCCAGCCGTCGATGATGTCGCCGACCAGAAACAGGTGTTGAGAACTGGTGCGGCGTAGGAAGTCCGCGAGGAAGTCGCAGCGCGCGCCACGTGTGCCAAGATGAGTATCAGAAACAAATATGCTGCGATAGATCGGTCGCACGCCGGGAAGGACGGGGGCATTCATGTGAGACAATCACATACTGCCGAAGCGCTGTGGATAGAATTAAGTTTGCATGACGAAACCGACTATTGCCGCGCATTATAAAGGTCACGACTTAGAAATAGAATTGTCATTCCTCTGCAACAGAGGCGGTGGATGGTCCGTCTAATCCGATTCGTGTCTGATCCGATGCGCGCTGTTCGATGATCGTCGTGTTCAATCCTGTCGCGGGACGGCGACGTACCAACCTGTTGTGGCGTGTGCTGGACGTGCTGGTGGCGAACGGTGTTCGCATCGATCTGGCCGAGACGCATGGTCCCGGCCACGCGCGGTCCTTGGCACACGCCGCGGCATGCGGCGGTGCGTCGATGGTGGTGGCGGCAGGAGGCGACGGGACGATTGCCGAAGTCGCGAACGGGCTGCTGGGATCCCCGGCGCGGCTGGGAGTGATCCCGCTTGGCACCGCCAATGTGCTGGCCCGCGAACTTGCGCTTCCGTTTGCGCCGCGTGCCGTGGCGGCAGCACTGGCCTTCGGACGGACGCGCTCGTTGTGGCCGGGGCTCGCTTGCGGGGCCGCTGAGTCGCGGCTGTTCGTGCAGATGCTCGGCGTCGGGTTCGATGCCCATGTCGTGCATCATCTGTCCGCGCCGTTGAAGCGCACGTTCGGCCGGGGCGCCTATGTGCTGCAGACGCTGCGCGAACTGATGCGCTACCGGTTCGCGCCGATCCGCCTGTGTCTCGACGGCGAGGAAACCCAGGCGGGCAGCGTCATCGTCAGCAAGGGGCGATTGTATGGCGGGCGCTTCTTGCTGACGTCGGGGGCGTGCGCGGAACGGCCAGGATTTTCCGTTGTGCTGTTCGACCACGCGGGGCCTGCCGCCGCGCTGCTGTATGGCGCCGCATTGCCGTTCGACCTGTTAGGTCGCGCACCGGGAGTACGGCACGTGCGAGCATTGCGGGTCGATTTCATCGGCAACATGGTCGCACCGGCGCAGGCCGATGGCGAGGCTGCCGGCTTCACGCCGCTTTGCATCACGGATGCGTCGGCGCCGATCCAGGTGGTGGTCGGGTAGACTACTGGTTCATTTGACAAACGGAAAGCCGGTTCCCTACGCTGCATGGATGGCACACGTCACCACTATTCCGGCCTCTGCCGCCGCTCCAATCCCCCTGCGCGAACTGGTGCCCTGGGCCGTCTTCGGCGGATTGCTGGCATTGCTGACGATCTATTTCGTCGGTGCGGAACAAGGCGCGCTGTCGGTGTTCTCCGGGCACTACGTGCACGAGTTTGTTCACGACGGGCGGCACCTGCTCGGCTTTCCCTGCCACTGAGCTGCCGGGCGTGGCCAGGAACCTGCTGCTGCGCGGCATGCTGGCGGGAGTTCTGGCCGGGATACTCGCTGTCTGCTTCGCCACCGTCTTCGGCGAACCACAGATCGAACTGGCGATCGGTTTCGAGTCGCTGATGGAGCATGCCGCCGGCCACGCGCCCGAGCCGGAACTGGTCAGCCGCGCGGTACAGCGCGGCGCCGGCTTGCTTACAGCCGGCGTTGCCAGCGGCGCGGCGCTTGGCGGTCTTGTCGCGCTGGTTTTTGCATTTGCCTACCAACGCATCGGACGGCTCAGCCCAAGGGCCCTCGCGGCTCTGCTGGGTGCTGCCGGCTTCGTCGCCATCGTGCTGGTGCCGCAACTGAAGTATCCGGCCAATCCGCCGTCGATCGGCGAGCCGGAGACAATCGGCGTGCGCACCGCGCTCTATTTCGAGATGATACTGATTGCAGTTGCCGCACTGGTGCTTGCCGTGCTGCTGGGACGCAGTCTGCTGACGCGGTTGGGCGGTTGGAATGCCTCATTGATCGCGACGCTTGGCTTCATCGGCATCGTTGCATCGGTCCAGTTTGTCTTGCCCGATGTCAACGAAGTGCCGGATGACTTTCCCGCAGTCGTCCTGTGGCGCTTCAGGCTCGCGTCGCTCGGCACGCAGTTGGTGCTCTGGGCGTCGTTCAGCGTGATCTTCGGCGTGCTGGCGGAGCGCGCGTTCTTTGCGCTACGCCCGTCCAGTCGATTGAACCAATAGCATCGGTCAGGCCCCCGCCAATTCCAACGCCTGGTCGAGATCGGCAATCAGATCCTCTGCCGTCTCCAGTCCGATCGACAATCGTATCACGTCCGGCCCCGCACCCGCGGCCAGTCGCTGCTCATCGCTCAACTGCCGATGGGTGGTCGAGGCCGGATGCAGGATCAGGCTCCGCGTGTCGCCGATATTTGCCAGGTGCGAGAACAGCTGCACGCCTTCCACCAGCCTGATGCCGGCCTCGTACCCCCCACGCACGCCAAAGGTGAACACCGCTCCGGCGCCGCGCGGCATGTACTTTCGCGCGAGCGTCTTGTAGGGACTCAACTCCAGCCCGGCATACGACACCCACGCCACGCGCGGATGAACTTCGAGGAACTCCGCGACCTTCTGCGCATTCGCAACGTGACGCTCCATACGTACATGCAGCGTCTCGATACCGGTAATTGTCAGGAACGCATTCATCGGCGCCAGCGTCGGCCCGTAGTCACGCAATGCGACAGCGCGTGCCTTGGTGGTGAAGGCAAAATCGCCAAAGTTCTCGTAGAAGCGCAGCCCGTGATAGGCGGGTTCCGGCTCCGTCAGCGCCGGGAACTTGCCCCCGTTCGACCAATCGAATTTTCCCAACTCAACCACGACGCCGCCCAGCGAATTACCGTGCCCGTCAAGGAACTTCGTTGTCGAATGCACGATGAGATCGGCGCCCCATTCGAATGGTCGGCACAGGTAGGGCGTCGCCAGCGTGTTGTCGACGATGAGCGGAATGCCGGCCTCGTGCGCGATCTTCGCCACCGCTTCGAGATCGACGATGATGCCGCCGGGATTGGCCAGGCTTTCCAGAAAGATCGCCTTGCAGCGTGGCGTCAGCGCCCGCCGGAAATTCTCCGGATCGATCGGATCGACGAAGTGGCAGGTCCAGCCGAGCTTTTTGAATGACAGACCGAACTGCGTCAGCGAGCCGCCGTACAGATTGCGCGAGGCCAGGAATTCGTCGCCCTGCTCCATCATGGTGGCGAAGATCAGGAACTGCGCGGCATGGCCGGACGATGCGGCAACCGCGGCGCGGCCGCCCTCCAGGTTGGCAACGCGCTCTTCCAGCACCGCGACGGTCGGATTGGTCAGGCGCGCATAGATGTAGCCGAAATTGTGCAGATTGAAGAGCGACGCGGCATGATCGACATCGTCGAAAACATAGGCCGTGGTCTGGAAGATCGGGGTGATGCGCGCGCCCGTGGTGGGATCGGGTGAGGCACCCGCATGGATCGCACGCGTTTCAAAACCATAGCTGACATTCGCCGACGGCAGCGTGCGCGACTTGCCTTTGCGTTCGATCGGCGGCTCGGGCGCGCGGTTACGGATGATGCCGGAGTTCACGCCGCTCCAGGAAAGTTCGCCGCCCAGCCGACCGAATTCAATCTTTGGGCAGCGATTCATGACCACTTCGATGCCGGCCGCTTCCGCGCGTGCCGCGGCTTCGTCGTTGCGGATGCCAAGCTGCATCCAAACCACCTTGGCACCGATGGCGATGGCGTCTTCGACGATGGGGGGAACCGCATTCGACGGGCGGAATATGTCCACCATATCGATCGGTTCAGGGACGTCGCGCAACGAGGCATAGACGAGCTCGCCCTGCAGTTCCTGCCCCGCGGCGGACGGGTTGACCGGGATGACGCGGTAGCCTTTGCCTTGCAGATACTTCATCACGAAGTAGCTGGGCCGGTTCCAGTTGGTGGAAGCGCCGACCATGGCGATGGTTCGGACCGTGGACAGGATGCGGCGAAGCTTCGCATCAGAATACGGTATCGCGTCGGTGGCGGTCATCGCACGTCCTCCTGCTGCCATCGCGGCCGGAACGGTCCTGCCACGACGGCTACACAGAAATCTACCGCGCCTGCTGGATGGCCGACAGGATCCACCGGCCGCCCGGCGAACGAATGAAGGTCCACAATTCGGTGGCCGTGACGTGTTCGGTGGGGCTGCCGTCAACGATGCGGCCCGTTGCGTCGCGCGTCACGTCGATCATCGAGAAGCGCATCGCCACCGTCGCGTATTCGCGGTTGCCCTCGCGCCAGGCCTGCGCCAGGTCGCCTTGGAGCAGATGTACGTCCGTGACCTCGTTGCGCACGCCCTGGCTGGTCTGGGCGGCCAACTGTTCGGCGAAGTAGCTCAGCATTTCGGGTGTTGCCAACGATCGCAGCGCATTCAGGTCCTGCCGGCTCCAGACAGCCTGGATGTTCTGCAGCAGCCGCTCGAACTCCTGGTAGTCCTGAGGGCCGATCTGGATCGGTGGCGGCCCGGCCGGACCGCCCGCTCCTCCGATCGGGGCCGGGCCGGGAGCGCCGCCGCGGGAAAAGATGCCCGGACCGCCGGCGAAGGCGGGCGATGGTCCGCGGAACCGCCGGATCAGGAATCGCACCAGCAGTACCAACAGGAAAATCTGCAGCAGGAAGCCCAGGAACCCACCAAATCCCAGTCCGCCGCCGAAGAAGCCATGGCCGAACAGCAGGCCGCCGATGCCGGCGCCGATCAAGCCGCCCATCAGCCCGGACATGAAGCCGGAACTCCGGCCAAAACCGGAGCCGAAGCCGGGTGTGGGCGAGGCGAAACCAGGCGATGGGCTGTTCGGCGTCATGCTGCGCTGCATCGGCTGGGCTGAATAAGGGGCAGTGCCGGTGGATGGCGGCGCCGACCAGGTCATGCTGCCGCGGCTGCCGAACGAGCCTCCACCGCCGGCGCGCGCATCGGCCAGTCCGGGCGCGAGCGCCAAGCTCAGCGCAGCGACGGCGGCAAGCAGACGCGGTGTGCGACGCATTGTGGTGTCTCTCTGTTTCGTGAGCATGCGGCCAATATGGTGACGCGGCTGGTCAGCCGCCAGCCATGGTCATGCCCTCGACGCGCACCGTCGGCGAGTTGGTGCCGCGACGGAAGCGCAGGTCGTTGGCGGGCGTAAGGTGGGAAAACATGTCCAGCAGGTTGCTCGCGATCGTGATCTCGGCGACCGGCTCGGCAATCGCTCCGTCGCGGATCATGAAGCCGGCGGCGCCGCGACTGTAGTCGCCGGTCACGCCGTTGACGCCCATGCCGATCAGCTCGGTGACATAGAGTCCGAGCTTGATGTCCGCCATGAGTTCGGTCGGCGTAAGACTGCCCGCGGCGAGGTAGAGGTTGGTCGGTGACGGTGACGGCGGGCCCCCCGTGCCGCGCGCGGCGTGACCGGTGGACCGCAGGCCGAGCTGTCGGGCCGAACGACTGTCCAGCAGCCAGGTGGTCAACACGCCATCATCGATGAGCGCGCGAGCGGCGGTTGGCGTGCCCTCGCCGTCGAACTGGCGCGAGCGCAGGCCACGAACGCGCCGGGGATCGTCCCGTATGGCGATTCCGGCTGCAAAGATGCGCTGGCCAAGCCTGTCCTTCAGAAATGACGTGCCGCGGGCAACCGAGGCGCCATTGATAGCGCCGGCCAGATGCCCCACCAGCCCACCTGCGATGCGTGGGTCGTAAACCACCGGCAACTTCGCGGTGCTCGGCCGTGCCGGATTGAGCCTGGCAATCGCGCGCTCCCCTGCGCTGCGCCCGATCGCCGTGGGCTCGTCCAGGTCGGCGAGGTGAACGGTGGAATGATAGTCGTAGTCGCGCTGCATCCCGGTGCCGGCGCCGGCGATCGCCGAAGCCGAGATCGAGTGGCTGGTGCGGACCAGACTGCCGGCGAACCCCGCGGATGTGACCAGGAATACCTCGGTTCGGCCAAATCCGGCATCGGCACCCTCCGAATTGGTGATCCCGGCCACCGCGAGAGCCGCCTCCTCGGCCGCGGCCGCGCGCGCCACCAGCGCCTCGGTCGCGGGCTCGCTGGCGTCTTCCAGGTCGAGCGCAACCGGCTCCGGTAGGACGGCGGTATCGGCAAGCCCGGCGTACGGGTCCTCCGGCACCACGCGGGCCATGGCGACGGCGCGTTCGGCGAGTGCCCTGAAGCTCGACGGCGCGACCGAACTGGAGGAGACGATGGCAACGTGCTGGCCAAGGAACACCCGCAGGCCGAGGTCCTGGCCCTCCGAGCGCTCGACGTGCTCGGTCTTGCCGAGCCTGCGCTGCACCGACAGCGAGGTGCCGGAGACCAGCACCGCATCGGCCGCATCTGCCCCCGCGCCGCGGGCGTGGGCGATGAGGTCGGAGAGAAGGTCAAGAGAGTTGGCGGCCATGGCTGGGTTCCATTGGTGCGTTGCGCGCTGTGCTATTTCAGGTCAGCACCACAAGAGACGAATAGGGTACGAGCTTCCGATCTACCGTGTAGAGGTGGACTGGCTCCGTGATGGCCTGCGCCAATAGTATGCGATCGAAGGGATCACGGTGATGCAAGGGTAAGTCCGAAACTATCGACGCGGATTGCCAACGTATCAGCAACTCGGCGAAGCCGCGCGCCAGCGCCTCCTTGGCGATCGTCTCCGCCCGGACTGCAAAGTCGGGACGGCCGAGCCGCGTCTTGATCGCGACCTCCCAGATGCTGGCGGTGCTGAACAGGATGTCATTGGTTGGATCCTCGATCGCATCCCGCGTTGCAGCGCCCAACCGCTCCGGGTCATTCAGCGCCCAGAGAAGCAAGTGGGTATCCAGCAGAAAACGCATCAACGCCCCTCGAAGGCGTCCAGAATCTCGTCTGACAGCGGGTCGTCGAAGTCGTCAGGGACCGTGAACTGGCCGGCAAGCGTTCCGAGCTTGCGCCGCTCCTGCTTCTTTTCGATCGGCACCAGCCGTGCGACAGGCTTTCCCGCTTTTGCGATGATGACCTCTTCACCCGCTACGGCTGCGTCGAGCAGGCGCGACAACTGGCTCTTCGCAGCGTGGATATTGACAGTGGGCATACAGCACCCATTCGAGCTTAGCTAAGCTTAGCCGTCTTGCTCCTCATAATCAACCGGCGAGACCATATGCTGTTCGCTGTCCGGGGCGCCAAGTCGTCGGAAGCTGGCTCGCTGGGCGACTTGTCGCCAATCATCGTGTCCAATGCCCGGGTGGTCACAGAGACCGTCAACCGGCACGATCAACGATCGATCAACGGTCAAGCGGCCAGCGTCTCCACGATATCGGCCAGCCCCGGCACCCGCTCGGCCGGCCCCATAACCGCCAGCGTCGGTGTCGCGCGGAACAGACGGGCGGCGGCGCGGCATACATCGTCCGTGGTCACCGCGTTGAGCTTGCCCACCGTCTCCTGGATCGGCACCACCCGGCCGAATACCTGAAGCTGGCGGGCCAACTGCTCGCAGCGGCTGCCGGTGCTCTCCAGCGACATCAGCAGGCTGGCCTTTACCTGCGCCCGTGCCCGCGCCAGCTCCTGCTCGGTCACGGCCGTCTGCACCTTCCGCAGTTCCTCGAGCGTGACCGGGACCAGCTCCTCTGCCTCACTTTCGCCGGTGCCGGCATAGATGCCGAACAGGCCGCCATCCAGGAAAGGCGAACTGAAGGAGTAGATCGAATAGACCAGCCCACGCTTCTCGCGCACCTCCTGGAACAGCCGCGACGACATGCCGCCGCCGAGCAGGGTGGAAAGCAACAGGACCGGATAGTAGTCGCGCTCGCCGTAGCCGACCGAGGGAAACCCCAGCACGATATGCACCTGGTCGAGATCACGCGCCTCGCGGAACTCGCCGCCGCCGTAGCTGGCCGGCAGCATCGCAGGTAGCGGGTCGTTGGTCAGGTCGGTGAAATGCGTGTTCACCAGATCGAGCACCTGCCCGTGGGTCAGCGCTCCGGCGGCGGCCACCACCACATTGGACGCGGCATAGTGACGGCGCATGTAGCCGGTCAGCATCGTCCGCGGCATGGCGCGGATGCTTTCCTCCGAGCCGAGTACCGGCCGGCCGATCGGCTGCTCGGGATAGGCGCACTCCTGGAAGCGGTCGAAGATGATGTCGTCCGGCGTGTCGTTCGCCTGGCCGATCTCCTGGAGGATCACGCCCCGTTCGCGCTCCAGTTCCTCGGGCTCGAACGTGGAGTGGGTCAGGATGTCGCCGATGATGTCTGCGGCGAGCGCGGTATCCTCCTTCAGCACCTTGACGTAATAGGCGGTCTGCTCGCGCGCCGTGTAGGCGTTGATATGGCCGCCCACTGCCTCGATCTCCTCGGCGATCTGCGCGGCCGTGCGCTGTTCCGTGCCCTTGAAGGCCATGTGCTCGAGGAAATGCGAGACGCCGTTCTCGCTCTCCAGTTCGTGGCGCGAGCCGGTGGCGACATAGGCGCCGAGCGAGACGGTCTCCACCCGCTCCATCCGTTCGGTGACGACGGTCAGGCCGGATGGCAGGCGGGTGAGCTGGATGGCTTCGTTCACTTGGATCAAGTCCCTTGGTTGAGTGCGCAGTGTATCGGCACCCGATATGGGGCCGCCAGAGCCCCGCCACAGGCCCCGACGCGCGGATTCGCCCGTACAACGAAAAGCGGCGGGGAATGACCCCGCCGCCTGCTTTGGCCGAAACCCGTAATGGGCTCAGAAGTTGACCACGTCGCCGACCAGGAAGCCCTGGCCACGGATGTTGTTGTTCAGGTTCGAGCCTGCCGCCGTTCCGATCGCGCCGGTGACGAAGTTGCGCGCGCCCTGGGTCTGGTCGTTCCAAAGATATTCGGCAAACACGGTGAAGCCGGGCGCCACGGTGAAGCTGCCGGCGACGTCGATCGCTCGGGCTTTCAACTGGGTTATCCCGCTGAGGTTCACGTTGCCCTGCTCCCAGTACTCCTCGCCCACGATGCCGACCGTGAACGGCCCCGCGACGTACTTCACGCCGGCCAGGAAGCCGACCAGCGGTGCGCCGCCCTTCGGTTGCAGGCCCAACTGGCCGTTCATCTGGCCGCCGACGACGTTGCCGCCGACGGTGAAGCCGGCAAAGGTCGCCGCGATGCCGGCGCTGCCGATGGCCAGGTCATTGTAGCTGCCGTTGAACTTGCTGCCCGCCACCGTCGTGTTGCCGAGCACTGCGGCCGTGGTGGCGCCGGTATAGTCGGCGTGCTGGCTGCCCTCACCCACGACGTAGGCCAGCAGGCCCGTAGCGACCGAACTGGCCCTGGTAGCGCGCGCCGATCGCCGCCTGGTTGATCGAGCGCGAGCCGTCCTGGATGCCTGGGCCGGAGGACAGCGTCGGACAGCCAGTATTGACGGTGCCGCAGGAGTTGCCCGTGCCGGTGCCGGAGCCGTTGAGTGACCCGACAATGGGCAATGTTGGCGCTGCTGATGCCGTTGCCGTTCGAGGTGTTCGGCGCGTACTGGATGCCGAAGTCGAACCCGGCGATCTGCGGCGACAGGTAGACCGCCTTGGCATTATCATATTCGTTGCCGGCCTGGCCCAGGAAGACGAATGCGGGCGCGACGCCGCCCACCATGTTCTGCAGGTCGCCGCCGTTCAGGTTGCCGGTCGGCGTGAACTGGAAGGTGGTCACGCCGTTGTCGAAGATGCTGATCAGGCCGTCGGCCTGACCGACGCGCACGATGCCCCACTGCTCGCCGGCGACATAGGTGAACGCGCGCCGCACGAACAGCGTCTCGAACGAGGAGTAGCCGCTGGCGCCCGAACTGCCGTTGTTGCTGATCTGGCCGGTGAAGTTCTGCCGCACCTCGATCGCGGCGCCGTAGCGCAGGCCGTTCGTCGCCATGGCATCGCGCGCCCAGGTAGATACGCGCGAAGCTGTCGATCGCCTGCGGCATGACCTTGACCGAACCCGTACCGTTCTGGCCGAGCACCGCGCCCAGGCTGCCGGCGGCGGGCGCCGTCGCGACGCGTGAGTCCAAGCTGGTCCAGGTGCTCTGGAAGTCCACCTGCACCTTGCCGTTCACGTGCACGACCATGGTGCCCGGGGTCGGATTGGCCAGCTGACCCGGAAGCATCGGCGCCTGATAGTTGTTGTTGTTGTTTGCACCGGCCGCCGGACTGGCTGCCGGCGGAAAGGCCGTCTGGCCCTGTGTCGGCACGCCGACGACCGGCGTCCCCGTGATCGCCGGACCTGGGCGAGCCGTTCCGATCAGTCCCCCGGTCCCCAGCGTGGCGACGCTCGCCAGCAGAAACTTGCGCATTTCA
>CAWEVI010000020.1:0-18977 GCA_963812475.1 uncultured Alphaproteobacteria bacterium | reverse complement strand
CCTGGCCGGACCCGTTCTCACGGCGTGGGGGTCTGCACTGGTGGGAGTATTCCCGATATGACTGCGTGTCCTCGCGCGAATGTCGCGCCGGCGGACAAGAGACGCTTTAGATACTGCGTACGCCCGCTGTGGAGCAGGATACATCGTCTGTGCGCAAGTGGGTTCACCGTGCCATCGGCTGTATAAGGAGATCACACGTGGCTCTAGATGCGACAGCTGTTTCCTTGCCCGCGATTGATCCGGAGACTCCTGATCTCTCGTGGCCCTCATCGCAGGGTTGGCAGGATCAACGGATTGCGCGACCGGCAGTTGTCGTTGGCAAATTACTCGCGCTGGCTGAAGCTGGAGCCGCTCCCCTGATTGGATTTCCTGGGCAACATGGTCCGGCAGCAGTTCGTGCTCGTGCCACGATTGATCTTTTGGCCGAGCACGTGGGGCTGGATGTCCTGCTCGCGTTCGACGAGGACGATCGCGCGCGCCCAATCGTCATTGGTCTGCTGCGCGGACAGCGCGGCTGGCCGGGGGCGTCGGCGCCATCTCACGTGCAGATCGAAGCGGACGGTCGTCGCCTGACAGTCTGCGCCCAGGATGAGCTAGTGCTCTGGTGCGGCCGTACACGCATTACGCTGACCGCCGATGGACGGCTTGAGTTGCGCGCTGATGTGATTGTCAGCGAAGCATCTGGGGTCAATCGCGTCCGCGGCGGTTCAGTCCAACTGAACTGAGCTATCCTCCAACGACCATGACGACTGGGTACCATGTTGCCGGTCCCTGGTTCGATCCGGCGGAAATATCGTCCCTGGTCAATCAGCGGGTAGTTGAAGAGCATGCAAGTGAGTGCGCTTTCCTTTGGAAACAGCGGCAGCGCGCAGTGCTAGCGCCCCATTTCAAGCTCGAACATCTGAAGTTGTTGGACGGCCGGTTGCAGGCGCATGTCGCAGCGCTGAGGGTCGCCGAGGATAAGGGGTGGCATGCGGCGCTAAGCATCGCCGACCCGGATGATGCAGGTTCGATTTTCGCTATCAGCTTGCTCGCATTCGATGCCGGCCTACTCGATCGCATGCGGCATGCGCTTGCCGTCGCGCTGGCAGCGCCGCGCGGCAGCGAGGCGGTCGTCAGCGCTCTTTCATGGCTGCGTCCTGATGCGATACGCGACGTAGTGCGGCACTTATTGCACTCATCCGTCGCGGCTTATCGCGCAATCGGATGCCGGGCGCTGAACGAGCAGAGGAAGCATGACGCCGCTACCCTAAATTTCGCTGTTGCCGACAGCGATCCGTCAGTCCGTGCGGCCGCGCTCAAGGGTATAGGCGTGGCCTCGTTTACACCGCTCGTGGATGCTGCTCGCATGGCGTTGGACGACACAGATCCTCATTGTGCGTTCTGGGCCGCCTGGGCGCTTGCACTGATGGGCGATCCCTCAGCCGCCCAGCAGGCGTTCAGTGTGGGAACGCGTCCAGATATGAGAGGCTCGACCGTCCGCGAGGCGGTCGAGATTGCGATGCGATGCGGCGCGGCGGATTGGGCTCGGCAGCTCATTGGTGGGCTGGCAGCTCAACCCGGCACGAAGCGCATGGCCATCGTTGGCGCTGGTGCGTTCGGCGATCCGACAGTGGTTCCATGGCTCATTGAGCAGTGTGCCGACACGCTGTTAGGAGCAGTTGCGGGCGAGGCCATCTCAACGATAACCGGGGCCGATCTGCACTATCTCGACCTTGATGCGGACAGGAGCGAGGTCGCCCCGATCTTGCCTGCCGAAGATGGGATGCTACCGGAACCGGATGCCGGCCGCCTGCGTGAATGGTGGAGCGGCACAAGCAAGAGCTTTCCGGCGGGCCAGCGCTATCTGGCCGGGCACGCGCTTACGACAGATACGGCCTTGACCGTGCTGCGTGGCGGCTACCAACGCCAGCGAGCGGCCGCCGCGATCGAGCTGGCACGGCTCACCCGTCCTTCGATGCTGTTTCCTGTGCACGAGCGTGCTGACCGTCAGGCGCGCAGGTTGAGCCGATGATCCTGACAAACCGATGCAACCTTCCTGCTGCCTGGACCATGGGGTTTCGCCGCGACGGCCGCGAACTGCTGATCGTGATTGTCAAAGCGACCTTCACCCTGCCGGCACCGGGTGAGGTGCCCACGCTGCTCGAGGATCAGGTGCCGCTGATTCAGGCCGATGAGTTCACTGGCACACCCGGGCTTACCGCGCCGCGATTCGAGACCGACTTCGCTCACCAAAAACCGGGCTGCGACGTCTCTGCTCGTGGGCAGTGCCTATGCCCCGGCAGGACAGCCCATCGCCCGTTGTGCGGTCGGCCTGCGCGTCGCCGACATGCTGAAGCGCTTCATCGTGGTGGGACCTCGCGTGTGGCAGAAGCGGCTAGGTTTGGTAAAGGGGGGGGACCCGGAACTGTTCGAGCAGGTCGCGCTATCCTACGACGTTGCTTGGGGCGGCACCGATCGCACCCTCGAACATCAAGGCCGAACCGACACCTGTCGCGCCAATCCTGTGGGCCGGGGATATTGGCGTTATACTGACAATATCGAGGGACAACCCCTGCCGCAGACCGAAGAGCCTGGCAAATCGATCGATTCGCACCGGGGAAATTACATACCTCAGGCGTTTTCGCCGATCGGTCGCAACTGGCAGCCACGGTACCAGCTCGCCGGGACCTATGACGCGAAGTGGCTGGCCAACCGCGCGCCGCTGTGGCCCGATGACTTCGATGAACGCTATTTCCAGGCGGCTCCGGTGGACCAGATTATTCCCTATCCGGTCGGCGGCGAACCTATCGAGCTGACGAATCTCACACCGGATGGGCATCTGGCATTTGCGTTGCCCTCGCTCCCCATGCCGGTGACCTTTATCCCGCATAAGGGCCGGGATCTCACCAGGCAGGCCAATATCGACACGATCGTGTTGGAACCTGATGAGGGCCGATTCACGATGACCTGGCGAAGTGCGCTGGCGATGGAACGGAGCGTCTTCGACATCAAGGAGGTCATCGTGGGGCGGATGCCGGAGACATGGCACCGCGCCAGGCGTTTTCCGGGCAAGCCGTACTATGCCAATCTGGGTGAAGCGGTGCGCGCGCGTCGAGGTCGGAGCATCCGCAGGTGACGGGGCTCTGCGTTCTGGCGAGCGGCATGGTGACCCCCTTAGGCTTCAATGCTGCATCGACGTTGGCCGCCTTGCGCGCGGGTGTCAGTGCCATAGGCGCACTGCCGTGGATGGACCCCAACGCAGCGAAGCCGCTGAAGGGCGCTCGGGTGCGCCTGCCGCATTGGTGGTTTGGCGTGGGCATGCTGGCCGACATCATTGCGCCGGCGATCCACGAATGCCTCGCTGCCGCCGGCAACGAGCCTCCCTCCGGTATCCCAATCCTGTTGGGTGTGTCCGCGCCCTCTCGACGAGGCCGTCCGGCTGGTCTGAGCGAGACGTTGCTGGACGAGGTGCATACAAGGCTTGACCGTCCGATACACCGGCAATCGACCGTGATAGCGCGCGACCAGGCAGCCTGCGCGCAGGCCATCATCAAGGCGAACCAGATACTGGCAGCCGGCGATGCCCGCTTCGTCGTCGTGGCAGGAGTGGACAGCTTCCTGGATCGCCCGATGTTGAAAGGATACATCGACCGGCGCCGGCTGATGACCGCATCGAACTCGAACGGCTTTTATCCGGGGGAAGCCGGATGCGCGGTGCTGCTGAGCGCGGCCGGCACCGCGCAACCCGATCATTTGCTGATTCTGGGGATCGGAACTGCGCTCGAGCCGGCGACGATCGATGGCACGGAGCCATTCCAGGCCACCGGCATGACCCAGGCCTGTCAAAAGGCGCTGGCCGCCGCTGGTGTGACCATGAGCGACATAGGCTGGCGACTGACCGATCTGTCCGGGGAGCACTACAAGTTCAAAGAGGCAACTTTCGTGGCCGGCCGCCTGGACACGGCCGCGCGCTCCAGCCCCCTCGATCTGTGGCACCCCATCGAATATCTGGGCGAGATCGGCGCGGCAGTGCTGCCGTGTCTGCTGGGCCTGGCGATGCACGCGGGACAACATGGCTACGCACCCGGGCCGCTCGCCATGTGCCACGTCGGCAGCGATGCGGGCGAGCGGGCCGCGATGGTTGTCAGATATCAAGGCTCGGTCCGACAGGAGGAGTTATGAGCAAGAACGTCTTCGCCAACGGTCGCGAGGTTTCGGCGGAAAAGGACGACAACCGCACGATGGGCGCGATGCCGGATGTCTGCCTGTCCCCACCGTCACCGCCCGCCGGCCCTGTACCGGTTCCTTACCCAAACTTCGCGCACTCGTCTGATACAGACCAAGGCGCGCGCACAGGTACCTGGTCGGCGGCGGACAGGTCGGTATCAAGAACAAGTCCACCTACAAAAAGAGCAACGGCGACGAAGCGGCAACGAAATCCTTGGGAATGGGCCTTGTTAGTCACCAGATCCAGAACACCATGTACTTCGCGGCGTGGTCATTCGACGTAAAATTCGAAAGCCAGAACGCCGTGCGACACATGGACCTCACCACACATAACAACATGTAGAACACGGCAATGTCGGGATCGGGCAATTCAGGTGATAGCGCCGGTCTGAACCAGGGCAGCGAAGCATCGGGCGACGCTCCCGACTCGCCGTGCGAGGAGATGACTTAACAAAACGAGGCTCTGCGCGGCCAACTTGCAGGCGACCAGGAGAATGCTTCCATTCGAGGCGCCTTCGGTCCAAACGGCGCGAGCACCGTAGCCCATGCGTCCTTGAATGGCGGTTCGGCCATCGGGGCTGCGAGCCGTCTGTTGCCGGGTCGCTACGCGGGCCTCGCCCAGGGCCTGTGGGAGAATACGACCCCTGAGCAGCGGCGGGAAATGCGCCAGAGCGGTCGATCGAACGTCTGCCCTGATGCTCCATTCCAATATGATGTAGCGGCATTTCGGCCGCACCAGAAGTCATTGCGAGTCGAAGATCCTTGAGACACTGTTTGCCGGTACACCAACGCCGTCGGGGACGCTGGTGCTGAATATCAACTGGCAATACGAGAATTGTCCTAACGACCCAAACCCTTGCGCCGCATGCAAGCGGCTGCTTTGCCACGCCCAGGAGCACTGCGGGATCGACATCATGCTGTGCCAAGAGGAGCCGGAGCCAGAGCCACTTGAGTGCCCCTGATCACTCAATCAATTATTGACCGCAGCCGGGAGTGTTGCTGATGCCGCTCGATCCACCTGCTCATCTTATTGCGCTCGCCGCCTCACAAATCCCCGTGTCGCACACCTGGAGCGCAGGCGAGTCCATGGCGGCACTCGGCAGTGAAACGCCTGCCCTGATCAAGAATGTTGGCGAGTTGTCGTTCCGTACCGTGCTGGGCCTGCAGGCTGCGCTGGGAGAATGGATGGTCCAGCGCTTTCGGCACCTATACAACGACCAGGAGCACGACCAACTGAACGAAGCTGTTTGGGCCGCCTCCATCGACTTTCGCTACCTACGCATGGATACGATGAAGTTCGCGGACCTGCCTGACCCTGTCCGTGGCCCTTTGGGTCTTGGTAAGGGGCTCAGTCGCGACATCTGCAAGATGTATCAAAGGGCTCAGTTCGGCGCAGTCCGCTACGTTATCAGTTCGGCCAATCTTGTGCGGTATGTGCTACCTGACACCAAGACATTTCAGGTGTGGTTCAGGACGGTGGTGCAGCGGCTGCCAAGCCTGTCCGCGCCGCCGGCGCGTGTGGCCGGGGCCTTCGACATAAAAGTCAGGCGACAGGCGCCGATGGGTGTGTCGGAAGCGGTCTTCGGGACGCCAGTACCGCGGGAAGCCTTCGATCCTGCGTTTGCTCTCAGCACGAGCAGCCCGGCTGCGCTGATCGACGCCATGTTAGTTCGAATCGCTGGGCGACCAAACCCGTTCCTCTGGACGACCGCCGAGCTTAACGCCGCAGGGTTCCCTGGCAGTCCGTATCGATATCCGCCATGACCGTAAGGCGTCCCTACATCGATAAGGCCGGTATCCGAACGCCGCAGTTGCGGTTCGTCTGGGATGAATGGAACGTCAAATCCACCTATCAGCCTGCGCGAGCGGAGGAAGTTGCGCGCCTGCAGACCTTATCGAAGCGAGCGAACTGCGCACTGACGATCGCGGTCGGTGAGTGGATACTGGCGCGCTTCGAGGGCATGGACGCCGACCCCGATCCCGCCATGTTCCTCGAGGCTGCCTGGGCTGCAAACGTCGACAACAGGTACGCACATGAAATCGAGATTGTCGACAACGAGTGGCGAGGACCGGTGCGCGGGCCGATCAGCATGGCGCTGACGTTCGTGATCGATGCTTTGTTCGCTGAAGAAGCCGGGCCCAACTCTTCAATGAATCCGGCCTGGGCCGCATGCTTCGCGCGCCATGTGCTGCCAAGATCCGATGCTTTTGACACATGGCTCGAGGTATGTCTCGAGCGGTTGGAGGCGTTTTATCCTGCACCGCCTGAAGACAACGCCGATTGGTTCGAGCCTGAGCTGAATTACGGTCCACCGCCGCCAGTTGAGGTATTCAATCCCGATGTACCATTCGATACTACGCAGGCGGATGGGCTGATTGACCGCTACCTCCGTAGCCTCGCCCCGACAACCAATGAATTCCTTGCTACACCCTCAGAAATGGCTGACTTGGGTTTTGAAGGTGTTCCCTATCGTTACCCGGCTCGATGATCTGGCTGGGACCGTTCATATAATTCCGCTGTGCGCGGTTTTCTGCGTGCCTCTCCAGGCCAACGCCTGGCTGCGTGAGTTCGCCAAACTCCCCGGCCGCCAGCGCAGCCTGATCCGCGCCACCGGCGTCATCGGCGACCCGCTCTACATCCCCTGGCTGATCGAGCGCATGGCCGACCTCCCCACCGCGCGCCTCGCCGGCGAGTCGTTCAGCATGATCACCGCCTCGACCTCGCCTATCGCGACCTAGACCGCCGCCCACCGGCCGACTTCCAGTCCGGCCCCAACGACGACCCGGCAGACGAAAACGTCGCACTCGACGAGGACGAGAACCTGCCCTGGCCCGATCCCGAGCGCATCGGCCAGTGGTGGACCGCCAACCGGTCGCGCTTCTCGGTCGGAACGCCCTATTCCCTCGGAGCACCGAAAGCGACGGCCGACTGGCTGGAGGCCCTGTCCGACGCCTTCCAGCGCCAGCGTCATGCCGCGGCGCTCGAACTTGCCATCCGACAGCCCAACAAGGCGATGTTCGAGGTCCGAGCCCGCGGACGACTGCAGCGTCAATTGCTGGCGCGCGCCCGAGGAGCGGCGTGATGCGCTTGCCAACAGCAGGCCTGCCCAGGGCCCGATTGGTTTATTGCGCAGCGGTTCGCGCATTCCACAGCGAATTGGCGGCCAGCCTCCTGGCAGCCACCCCGTAGCCGCCCGCCGCCATCGCCAAGGTCTCGATGTCCTCCTGGTTCAGCAGCAGATCGGCCGACGCACCGCAACCCGCCGGGTCGTCGCTGCCGTGTGCTCCGGCCCAATGGACCCGGTAGCCGCGGCTCGTTTGCGGCTGCCTGGCTTCGATCACCACACTTCCGCCGCCCGCGTGCATGGCACTGACGTTGAGTGCACACGCGGCTCCGGCACGGTCGCCGGCCCGCGTCGCGGCAATTTTCGCCTGCACATCGCGCGATATTGTCTCCCTCGGGTCGAAAGAGACGATATCGCCCACCTTCGGACCCAACTCGCCAACTTGACGTAGCAGGCCGATGGTGCCGACCGTCCCGGCAAGGGCCAACACGACCATGCTCAGAATGACGGTGAATACACCACTCGAATTTCCGCCGCTCACCTGCATTGCCGCCGTGCCTCTCCGTCCCGGAACCGCTCCAGGCCGCATCAACAACTCTGCCAACAAGTGGTTCAAATTCGGTGAACCGCAAATCTGAAACCCCATCCATGATCAGTCGCGCGGAAGAAAAAAAGGCGGCGCCAGAGGCGCCGCCAAGTGTATGGGGAGGAGTCCAAGAGAGAGAAGGAAGCGGGCGAACCCGCCGATCTCACAGCGTCAACAATGCAGCAGACGGCCTCGACAGGCATTGATCCAGATCAACGATCGTCATTTTTTATCGGTCGGCCGACTGCGCCGCCCAACGTCACGCAACTGACCGCGGCGCCAACTGCCCCCGACCAGGGGTGGCCCCGAGCAATCGTGCAGAAAGGAAAAAAGTGGCGGCGCCAGAAGCGCCGCCAAGGGTATGGGGAGGAGTCCAAGAAAGTGAAGGGGGCGGGCGAACCCGCCGATCTCACAAGGCGAATAATGCACGCAGTCGCCTCGACAGGCATTGATCTAGATCAACGATCCGGGCTTTTTTCGGGCAACCGCGATAGAAAGTCTCAGATCGCGGCCCTGAGCCGGGCCAGCGCCTCGTCCTTGCCCAGCGCCGCCAAGGTCGCGTCGATCCCCGGACTGGCGGTGCTTCCGGTCAGCGCGGCGCGCAGCGGCTGTGCCACCTGCCCGAGCTTCCGTCCGGTTGCCGCCGCAAAATCGCGCAAGGCCAGGTCGATCGACGTCGGAGTGAAATCCGTCCGCGCCAGCGCGTCGGCGACCTCGCGCAGGATGATCCTGGCCTCGGGTGTGAGCACCGCGGCCGCCTTCGGCTCCATCGGCAAGGGCAACGGCCGCACCAGGAAGGCCGCTGCGTCGGCAAGTTCTACCAGCGTCTTGGCGCGTTGCTTGAGTTCCGGCATCAACGCCCCGATACGCGCGCCGGCATCGCCGCCGAGGAAGATGTCGGTGCGGTTCGCCAGCCTTTCGAGTACCTCGCCCGTCAGCCTGTCGTCATCCGCCTGACGGATATAGATGCCGTTCAAATTGGTCAGCTTGGCGTAGTCCATCCGGCTCGGTGCCCGCCCGACGCCATTTAGGTCGAAAAGACGTATCGCCTCGTCGCGATCCAGCACCTCCACATCGCCATGTCCCCAGCCGAGCCGCAGCAGGTAGTTGCAGAGCGCCTCCGGCAGATAGCCCTGCTCGCGGAATTCCAGCACCGAGACCGCGCCGTGCCGTTTTGAGAGCTTGGCACCGTCCGCTCCGTGGATCAGCGGGATATGCGCGAATCGAGGCAGTTCCCAGCCCATCGCACGGTAGATCGGCACCTGACGAAAGGTGTTGGTCAGGTGGTCATCGCCGCGGATGACATGGGTGATCTCCATGTCATGGTCATCGACCACCACCGAGTGGTTGTAGGTCGGCGTGCCGTCACTGCGCAGGATGACCATGTCATCTAGTTCGGCATTGGCGACGCGCACAGTCCCCTGGACAAGGTCCTCGACTACAGTGTCGCCGTCGCGCGGCGCCTTCAGCCGGATGGCAGGAGCAATTCCGGGCGGTGCTTCGGCCGGATCGCGATCACGCCAGCGCCCGTCGTAGCGCGGCGACCGACCTTCAGCGACGGCCTGCTCGCGCATCCGCCGCAATTCGTCGGCCGTGCAGTAGCAATTGTAGGCGTGGCCGGACGCCAGCATCTGCCGCGCCACTTCGGCATGCCGCGCCACGCGCGTGGACTGGAAGACCGGCGGCCGGTCAGGGGTGACGCGGAGCCATTCGAGTCCCTCGAGAATCACCTCTGTGGCCGCTTCGGTACTGCGCTCACGGTCGGTGTCCTCGATCCGCAGCAGGAATTCTCCCCCGTGGTGGCGGGCGAACAGGTAGTTGAACAAGGCGGTCCGGGCGCTGCCGATATGCAGCAATCCCGTCGGACTGGGGGCGAAGCGCGCGCGAACCGTCATGGCGGGTGCATGTAGCACGCGAATTCACCGGCTGTAGAGCCACACCCGCTAACCTCCCGTGCGTGCAGCAGATGGTTGCCGTTACCGGCTTCGTACAGGCGCAATCGTTCGTCCGGGTGCAGTCGTGGGTGGCGACCGAGCGCGACCGGCTGCCCCTATGGCTTCCGGTCTTTATGGGGACCGGCATCCTTTGCTACTTCGCGCTGCGCGCCGAACCGCCTGCCTGGCTGGGCGCGGCGGTTGCAATACCTGCGGTGTTCGCAGCCATGCTCCTCGGCTCACGCCCCGTGCTGCGAGCCGGCATGATGGCGCTGGCAGCCGCCACGATCGGCCTTGCATCCGCACAATTCGCTACCTGGCGCGCACCGCCGCTGGATATCCTGCCGACCCATGCCACCATTCTGACAGGCACAGTCCGCAGTGTGGAAGCACTACCCGAGGGCAGGCGGATCACGCTGGAACCGGCGCAACTTGACGATGCACCACCGCTATCACGGTGGCTGCGCGTGCGGTTGCGGGCCAACGACCAGGCTGACGTTGCGGCAGGCGATACGATCCGGGTGCGCGCATTGGTGCGTCCGCCGGCGCCCCCAGCCTATCCGGGTGCATGGGATCTCCAGCGCGATGCCTGGTTCAATGGGCACGGCGGCTCCGGCTATGCGCTTGGCCCAGTGGAACGCCGCGCCGAAACGGCACCGAGCGGGCCGCAACAACTGGTGCAGCAACTGCGAGAGCTGATCGCACGCCGTATCACCGCGGTTGTGCCCGGCGCGTCCGGAGCGATTTCCGTCACGCTACTCACCGGCGTGACGTTCCGGCATTCCACCGGCCGATCATGACGCGTTCCGAGCGTCGGGCCTCGCCCACCTTTTGGCCGTGGCAGGGTTGCACATCGGCATCGTCATGGGCTGGGTGCTGGTCTTCTCGCGCCTGGCGTTCGCAGCCTCGGAACATGCCAGCCTGCATTGGCCAACCAAGAAGCTGGCTGCCCTCACCGCACTGACTGCCGGCGGTGGCTACATGGTGCTGACCGGCATGCATCTGCCGATCGTGCGCAGCTTCGCCATGGCGTGTCTTTATACCGTCGCGGTGGTTGCCGGACGGCGTGCCATTTCCCTGCGGGGCCTCGCACTCGCCGCCACGGTTCTGATGCTACTGGAGCCGGAGGAGGTGCCCAGCGTCTCGTTCCAGATGAGCTTTTCCGCCATCCTGGCGCTGATTTCCGGATATGAACTGCTGCGACCCGCGCTGCGTTCGGTTCGCGGCGACGGCACCTGGACGAGGCGCTTCGCTCTGCATCTGGCGGCGCTGGCGCTGACCAGCTTTCTGGCCGGCACAGCTTCCGCACCATTCGGCGCGTACCATTTTGGACGCATCCAGGTCTATTTCGTTGTCGCGAATATGGTCGCCGTTCCGCTGACGGCGCTTTGGGCAATGCCGGCCGGGCTCATCGGCCTCGTGCTCATGCCGTTCGGACTCGATTGGCTGGCGTTCATCCCGATGGGCTGGAGCGTGCAGGCGATCCTTTGGGTCGCGCGCACAACAGCAGCACTGCCGGCCGCGACGTTGGACGTCCCGCATATGCCGCCATGGGGGCTGGCGGCGACCGCGCTCGGCATCGCATGGCTCGGGCTGTGGCGCAGCCCGATGCGGCTGATCGGCGTGCCGGCGATTGTGCTCGGTTTGCTCTCGCCAATGCTGGTGCGGCCGCCCGACTTGATGGTTTCGGCGGATGCACGGCTGATTGCTGTCCGCGCGTATGGCCAAGTGTACTTGCAGCAGATACCGGGTGCATCGAAGTTCACCCGCGAGTCATGGCTTCAGTACTGGGCAGCCGCCACATCGCGCGCCATCCCCAGCGACGGTTCAGCAGCCAATGGTGCGATTTCGTGCCAGAAAGATGCATGCATGCTGCGGCCACGCCCGCTCGCGAAGGCCGCGCTGCTGGTGCGCGGTGCGCTGCATCCTGACGGTTGCAGCGAGGCGTCGGTGATCGTTTCGTCGGAACCCGCGCGCGGTCTATGCCCTCGGCCGTGGCCTTCACTCGTGGATCGCTTCACCGTCTGGCGATATGGCGCGGTCGCGATCTGGCTGAATGCTCACCATGCCTACGTCCTGACCGATCGCGCTTACCGCGGTATCCGACCCTGGGTGCCGCCGCCGCCGGTGCCGCGAACGCGCCAGATGCCTACACTGCCGACCGCGAAGACCGATGCGGAACCGGATACGGCTAAATCAACCACCGGTCAGTCTGCCGATCCGAACTAGACCAAGCAATGGAAGCTCACTTTCTTTCCTGCTTGCCTGCTCAGTAGCGGCGCAACAGCGCCACCAGCCGGCCCTGGACCTTCACCCGGTCCGCCGGGAAGATTCGCGTCTCATGGCGCACATTGCACGGTTCCAGCGCAATCGAGTTGGCGCGGCGGCGCAATCGCTTCAGCGTCACCTCGTTTTCATCCACCAATGCAACGACGATCTGACCGTTCTCGGCTACGTCGCCCTTGCGGATGATAACCGTGTCGCCATCCAGGATGCCGGCCTCGACCATCGAATTGCCGGCTACTTCCAACGCGTAGTGTTCGCCATTCCCAAGGAGCGCCATCGGCACGTCGATCTGGCTGCCAGCATCGCGCAGCGCCTCGATCGGCATGCCTGCAGCGATGCGACCATATAGGGGCAACTGGATCGCTGCCGCATCGTTCGCCGCTCGGACGCCTGGGATGCGTGACGTGAAATCGCCGCGGATGACGTTGGGCGAGAAACTCTGCCCGGGCTCCTCGGCCGACACGCGGGCGGCGGCGTTCTCAGGCAGGCGCAGCACCTCGAGTGCCCGGGCCCGATTGGGTCGCCGGCTGATGAAGCCGCGTTCCTCCAAAGCGAGGATCAGCCGGTGAATTCCCGACTTGGACTTGAGCTGAAGCGCTTCCTTCATGTCCTCAAAGCTCGGGGAAAATCCGGTCTGCTTCAGGTGGCGATCGATATACGTCAGAAGCTCGTACTGCTTCGGGGTGAGCATGGCGAACGAATTCCCTCGGCCGACCGGGGATCGTCGTCAGCACGCGGGATGCGTGTGACGGAACAAACCGGCAACTGGGTGTCGTTCTAGATTGGTTCGCGCCTGGCCGTCAAGCTTTCCTGATGCTGCGCCGCAAAAACTCCCGCTAAATGCCGAGCGAATTCGAGACGAATCACCGAAATTTCCGACCCCTCCGCCTGTGCGGGCGCATGCGGCGCACGTAGGATCAGCGCGTCGGCCATGGCAAGCCAACGCAACATGGCTGAATCCTGCACGGGAAACGGCGTCGCAACGGTATGTCCCTGCGAATTGGTGGAGATCGTCGCGCGCAGGTGGTCCGCGCGGTGGTCATTGGCGCGCAGCGCGGTGCCGGCAATCGCCTGCGACACCGGCGGGGGCGCGGCAGGCAGGCCGGACAGCCGGCTCAGCGCCGGCACCAGGAAAAGAATGGAGCACACCAGCGCTGAAACGGGATTTCCCGGCAGCCCGAGTACCGGCACCGGGCCGAGCCGGCCGAATAGCAGCGGTTTTCCGGGGCGCATCGCGATCTGCCAGAAGTCGAGTTCCAGGCCGCGTGTCTTCAAGCCTGCAATGACCAGGTCGTGGTCGCCGACAGAGGCGCCACCCGTGGTGACCAGCATGTCCGCGCCGTGCACCGAATCGGCTACAGCGGCCACGGCTTCGCTCGTGTCCAACGCAATGGGAAGCACGACAGGCTCACCCCCCGCGGCGCGCACCAGTGCGGCGAGCGCGTGTGAATTGGAGCTGACGATGCCGCCGGCGGGGATCGGCTCGCCCGGCATGGCGATCTCGTCGCCGGTGGCGAGGATCGCAACCCGCGGCCTACGGTGCACCGTGAGCCAGGGGTGGTTCGCGGCGGCGGCTAGTCCCACGTCGCGGGCGGTGATGCGCCGGCCAGCCGGGATCACGGCGTCGCCCGAGGCGAAGTCCTGGCCAGAGCGGCGGATATGGCGTCCGGCCGTCACCGCTTCATTCACGCGAACCTCGGTGCCGGCGGCCGTGGCGTCTTCTTGCAGCAGGATCGCATCGGCGCCTCGCGGAACGACGCTGCCGGTGAAGATGCGCACGGCGTGACCGGATCCCACGGTGCCGGCGAACGGATGGCCTGCGGGGGCGCTGCCGATCACCGCAAGGCTCGCGCCGAGCGCACCATCGGCTGCGCGCAAGGCGTAGCCGTCCATCGCGGACACATCCGCCGGTGGCTGGGTAAGCCGCGCGATTACCGGGCCCGCAGTGACCCTGCCCCACGCGTTTGCCAGAGCGACCACTTCGCCGGTGGTCGGCTGTAGGACTGCCAGGATGCGCTCGCGGGCTTCCTCGACGCTGATCATTGCTTGGTTTCCGTGAGGACTTCATCCTGCCCCGCCATGACGCCGTGGGCCAGTTCCAGCAGGTTGTCGTCGGTCAGTTCACGGCGGCCCTCCTCTACCTCGTGGATCATGTCCACCAGCTTGCGCGTGGCGCGACAGTCGATGCCATGGCGCGCGCCGATCTCCGCGATGGGTGCGATCTGCACGTCCACCTCGGTGCGGCGCTTGCGGATCGCAAGGTCGCGCCAAACGCCGGAATGCGTCTTCGCGCTGATGCTGTTGAACGCCACCATCGCGTCCACGCTTGCCCGTGCCGCCGCCTCGCCGGCGCCAGGCTTGAACGCCTCGACCTCATAGCCGTTGAAACCGCGCGGTTGGACGCCCTCGGCCTGGGCGACGACGATCGCCTCCTCGCCAAGCCGACGCCACAACGGCAGCAATTCCGGCCGCGCCAGGCAGTCGGCAATGCCCTTCTGGCCAAGCGCCTGGGCGAACAGCATCGCACCGTAGCCAAGCTTGCCCCAGAGATAGGACCAGATATCGGGCGTGGTGATTGCGTCCGGCTCGAAGTCGCGCATCACGGCGTGCAATGCGGCCAGCCGCGGCGTCATGGCGCCGTCGAGTTCGCCCAGCACGACGGCGCCGCGGTTGCCGAACATGATCTCGCCGGGCGCTATCCAGTCGGCGCCGAAATTGATGAAGGCGCCGATAGTACGGTCGGGTCCGACGATGTGACGAATGATCGTCTCGTTGAGGCCGTTCTGCAGCGAAAGAACGTAGCCGTCCTGCGCCAGATGTGGGGTGAGCGCACGTGTGGCGGCCTCGGTGTGCTGCGCCTTCACTGCGAGGAAGATATGCCGCCACGTGCCGGCGATTTCCCCGGGCAGGAATGCCGGCACGGCAACCGTGAATTCCTCCACCGGTCCGGTGATGCGCAGGCCCTGGCCCCGGATCGCCGCGACATGCTCCGCCACCACATCAACGAAGCCGATGTCGTGTCCGGCGCGTTTCAGCCAGGCGCCGACCGAGCCGCCGATCGCGCCAGCGCCCCAGATGAGTATGCGCTCAGCCATTCACCAGCTCTCCAGCAGTTCGCGCGTCTCGCGCACCGCCACGTCCCAGATCTCCAGCATCTCGGAATTGTCGCGCTGGTAGCGGCCGCCGAAATTGCCGTCATCGAGGAGTGTGCGCGCTTCGAACGGCGGCAGGATTCTCAGACGATCGATGTCGATCATTGGCTTGGTGCCGTCCTGTGGCGGGCGGCCAGCCAGGCGGGTCCAAGGAAAATTCTCCATCCAGCTCGCATGGCTCGCCACCGGATCGATCGTCCGCACTGTTGCGGCGGTGAGCGGGGCGCGCCACCAGTCATGGAAGCGCACGCGCGCGTCCGGGTTGTCCATCAACCATTCCTGCGCGAGGGATGCGGCCGGCTGGTTTCCGCCGTGGCCATTGACGATCAGAACGCGGCGGAATCCGGCCTGTTTCAGGCTGTCCAGCACATCGCGCAGCACCGCTGCATAGGTGGCAACGCGCAGGGTGACGGTCCCGGGGAACGCGGTGAAGTAGGGCGTGAGGCCGTACGGGAGGGCGGGGAACACCGGAATCCCGAGCGGTTCGGCGGCATCGACGGCGATGCGCTCGGCCAGGATCGCGTCGGTGGCGAGCGACAAGCCGGCATGTTGTTCCGTGCTGCCGAGCGGGAGCACACAGCGATCGTCGTGGCGGACCCAATCCTCCACCATCCTCCAATCCATCTCGGCAATGCGCATGATGTCCCCACGGTCCTGCTGCGACGGACGGCACGCTGAAGAGAGACGCCGCTTGCGTCAATGTGCCGGAACTGATCGGGGGTCGGTCCGAAGCTCTGACCCGGCGGCCCTGTCCCCGGGACTTCGATTCTTGGGGATCAGAAGTAGGTGGTGACCAGACTGTCGCAGTTGATCCGCCCGGACATCAGGCAGTCCTCGACAACGCCTTTGGCGTGCAGCTCGCGTACCAGGAACAGTCCGAGGACGAGCAGCAGCAACGTGATCGCCACGCCGCCGAGGCTCGCCGTCTGTCGATTGGCGGCTTCCTCGTCTTCGTCTGCAATCCAGTGGCGTTCCTGATGCATTCCGATTGTATCTTACGGCCGGTTGGGGGGGTAATTGCAAGTCACGGTTGCGGTGATCCAATAACTCAAGATAAGCGCGATCAATGAGCAATGAAGCCCTGCGCCATCTCCGGCGCGACACGAAATTCGGCGCGCTGATCCGCCGGGTTGGGCCGCCGCGGCTGGCAATCCAGCGCGGTCGCAGCCCCTACGAAGCATTGATGCGCGCGATCGCCCACCAACAGCTCCATGGCCGGGCGGCGCTGGCGATTTTGGCGCGGTTCGAGGCGCTTTATCCGGCCGCCGGGTTCCCGCCGCCCGATCTGGTGCTGGCGAGCTCGGAGATCGAACTCCGGGCGTGCGGCTTTTCCGGTGCGAAGGTCGCCGCGATGCGGGCGATCTGTGCGGCGGCGCTGGACGGAACGGTGCCGACGCGCCGCGCTTCGGCACACCTGTCGGATGGAGAACTGATCGAGCGGCTGACCTCGATCCGTGGCGTGGGGCGGTGGACGGTGGAGATGCTGTTGATCTTCACGCTCGGCCGGCCCGACGTACTACCGGTGGACGATTTCGGTGTGCGCGATGGGTATCGACATCTGTATGGATTGGACGAGCAGCCGAAGCCGAAGGCACTGGCCGAGATCGGTCTGGCCTGGTCGCCGTTTCGCTCGATCGCCGCATGGTATCTGTGGCGGGCGTCGGAGGAGGGCAAGCGCGCGAAGGTCCCGACGTTGCGGGCGTGAGGGTTCTGCCGGGACGCGGCCCGTCAAGTTCTGGAGATGTGCTCCTCTCCCCTTGCGGGATGGGGTTGGGGGGAGGGGAACGCGGCACGAGGTCAGGCCTGGAGTTTTATCCGACAGCATTGTCTTGCGATGGTGCGACCCCTCCCCCCGGCACCCTCCCGCAAGGGGCGGGGAGAATGACACCAGCCCTCAAGTCGTTGCGGCAACCGGCACATTCTGCACGGCGCTCTGCAGCCCCGCCGGATGGAAGCGTGACGCCGACCAACCGGCCATCTCCTCGTAGCTGCGGTATTTCTCGTCCAGCGCCGCCTGAGCGGCGGCCATGAGCGCCTCCGCCTCCGCCGGCCGGCTTTGCGCCAGCGAACGATAGCGCGTCTCGTTGTAGGCGTAGTCGCGGAACCGGATCGTCGGGCGCGGGCTGTCCAGCAGGAACGGGTTCTCGCCGATGTCGCGCATCGCCGGATTGTAGCGGAACAGCGGCCAATAGCCGCTGGCGACCGCCAGGTCCTGCTGCTTCATGCCAAGCTGCATGTCGATGCCGTGCGCGATGCAATGGCAGTAGGCGACGATCAGCGAGGGCCCCGGATAAGCCTCCGCCTCGCGGAACGCCTGCAGCGTCTGCTGCGGGTTGGCGCCCATCGCCACTTCGGCCACATAGATGTTGCCATAGGCGATCGCCTGCAGCGCCAGGTCCTTGCGTGCCACGCGCTTTCCGGCGGAGGCGAACTTGGCGATCGCGCCCAGCGGCGTCGCCTTGGAGGCCTGGCCGCCGGTGTTGGAATACACCTCGGTATCCAGCACCAGGATGTTCACGTCGCGCGCGCTGGCCAGCACGTGGTCGAGCCCGCCGTAACCGATGTCGTACGCCCAGCCGTCGCCGCCAACGATCCAGATGCTGCGGCGGACCAGTTGATCGACCACCGACAGCAGATCCTTGGCCTGCGTGCTGTCCGCCGCCCGCAGCCGGCGCACAAGCTCCGCGACGCGCGCACGCTGTGCACGGATCTCGGATTCCTGGACCTGCGGCGCGGACAGCACTGCCTCGACCAGCTCCGACCCCAGCGCCGGGGCCAGTTCACGTGCGAGCGTTCGTGCCATGTCGAGATGTTTGTCCGCCGCCAGCCTGAACCCCAGACCGAATTCGGCATTGTCCTCAAACAACGAGTTGGACCACGCCGGTCCGCGGCCCTCGCGATTGGTGGACCACGGCGTCACCGGCAGATTGCCGCCATAGATCGACGAACAGCCCGTGGCATTCGCGATCTGCAGGCGATCGCCGAACAATTGCGACAGCAGTTTGATGTAGGGTGTCTCGCCGCAGCCGGCACATGCCCCGGAAAATGCGAACAGCGGCTCGAGGAACTACACGCCGCGCACATTGGCGAAGTCAACGCGTGCGCGGTCGTTCACTGGCAGCGCGGCAAAGAACGCGTTGTCTTCACGTGAAGCGGCGAGCAACGGCGTCTTGTCCCGCATGATCAGCGCCTTGCCCGGCACCACCGGGCACGCTTCGACGCACAGCCCGCAACCGGTGCAATCCTCGATGGCGAAGTCGAGTGCAAACCGTACATCGGGAAATCCGCGCACATTGATCGGCGCGGCGAGAAAACTGCCAGGCGCGTTGTCGAGCCGCGCGGCGTCGAAATACTTTGCCTGGATCACGCCATGCGGACATACGAAACTGCACTGGCCGCATTGCACGCACAGGTCCTCGGACCACACCGGTACCGTCTCGGCGATGTTGCGCTTCTCCCAGACCGCGGTGCCCAGCGGCCACGTTCCGTCCACCGGCATTTGGCTCACCGGGATATCGTCACCGCGGCCTTCCAGCATCGCAGCCGTGACCTCGCGGACGAACGCCGGCGCATGAGCCGCCACCAGGGCCGGGCGCTCCCATCGGCTGGTCGCCGCTTCCGGCAACTTGACCTCGAACAGCCGCGCGAGCGTTTCGTCAACCGCGCGGAAGTTGGCCTCCACCACGGCCTGACCTTTGCCGGAATAGGTCTTGCTGATGGCGTGCTTGATATGCGCGATCGCCTG
>CAWEVI010000019.1:0-37518 GCA_963812475.1 uncultured Alphaproteobacteria bacterium | reverse complement strand
GCAGCGGCAATGGACTTGAATATGCGGATCGGAGGGCGTGTATCAACTGGCAAACAAGCGTGCTGGCGATTAGGTCGACACCCGCACCCAGTTGGATCAGCGCCGGCGTGCCCGGTCAATGCCATGTTCCTCCAGGAGCGCTTCCATCGCCCGGAGCTGTTCCTCCTGTTCAGATACAATCTGACTTGATCGCTGCACTGAGCGGTGAGGTCGCGATTCCGAGCGTCCAGATCCTTGATCTGTCGTGACGGCCCGCTGCTTCACGTCGGCGACTTTTCGGCCGGCGGTTGCTTCGATTTGGACAGAATATGCTTCGGCGCTTCGATGACCCTCCGCGATCCGCGCGGCGACGTGTCGATCGGCCGCTGCTTTGAGGTCTGTCGCGTATTGACGGGCTTTTTCGTGTGACGAGGCAAGGGCACGAAGCTGCTTGGTCTGAGCCATCCATTGGCTCCGGGTTAAGCGCTGTCTTCTTGGTCCAAACCGCGCGAATCCGAAATGTACAGCAACGTCCTCATAGTAGCGATCTTGAAACAGCGTCATGGCCTGCTGATGCGCCTGCTTCTGCTCGCGTCGCGTGCCACCGGCGTCCCGGCATTGCTGCTCAGCACGATGTCCCGGATGCACATCACCGATGCGGATGCGGCGGTCGGGTCCAAGCGTAGGCACGGCGGCCCAATGCCAGTTGGGATATTCCTCGTCCCAATGGCCCACTATCAACTTCAAACGGAGGCGAAACTCTTTGTGGAGCCAGGTTTTGGTCATTTCCCACCAGTGCTCGCATTTCGCCCTTTCTGATTGATCGGCTTCGACGACAGTCCGGTATACGGGTAGGTGACCACACCAGCGATGATGATGAGCGCCGTGACCTTGAGCTTGTCGCCGGCGCTGTCGACCGCTTGGTCGGCCTGGGCGTACGCTTCATCCCAAACCTCGCGCGGATCGCCAAAGATGATTTCAGGAGTTTTGGGCTCCTTTACGTGGGGGCAACAGTCAGGGCGACGAATAAGCTCGCCATTCACCCCGTCCGCCGACGCTTTCTTGCGCTTGGAATTTTTTTGATGCGGGCCTTTTCGCGCCCAGGCTTGGATCCGGATGAATTTGTTGTATGGGGCCATAGATGGATATCTCCTCTGTTGCCATTCTCCCGTCGGGGGCCAGCAAACGCGAAGCGCTTTTTTCAGCGATCAGGTCACCTATTCGGTTAACTAGGTGACGTACTCGAAGAACGAGGTGGGGCTCCTGCGTGCGCGGCTCGCCGAACTCGACAGCGCGCCGGCGCCATTCACGCCGTGAGTGCAAAGGCGCTTCCGCGCTCGCCGGAAAACGACGAGGGGGCCGCTGTCAAGCGGCCCCCTCGGAAGTTTCTGCCCCGACCTGCATCGGGGGGTGCTTGACAGCGCGTTACGCTCGGTAGACGTCGAGCGCCACGTCGTATTCTCGGCCGCCCGATTTCTCCGCCGCGGTCAGAAGTTTTTCCGCTTCGAGCAGCGCGATCGCGGCGTCGAGCCTCTGGGTCGGCATGGAATCTTGCCATGACAGTAGGAGGCGCCGCCGCTCGAACCGCGGTTTCTGCGCGCTCGTCGTGGCGCGCAGGTGAGCGACGATCCTGCGCGCATCGCGGATGTTTTCGGCGGTCGAGACCGGCGACAGCACCGCCAGCGCCGTCGGCACGACGCAGGCATTGATGATCGAGATCGCTCTCTTCACGGTCGCCGGCGGGACCGCAGAGCCGGTCTTGCCGTCGCTGCCGGCCGCCGCCGCCAGATGCAGTGCCGCGGCCAGCCGCCGGGCGAGGTCGGGCAGGCCGTCGAGATAGTCCGACAGCGGCGGCTGCGTGCCGGCGGCGAGCGCGGCCCAGGCCTTATCGGCGCCGGTCAGCGCCTCCGGCGGCAGTTGCAAGATAACGGCGGCGCCGCCGACGATGACTTCGACGTGCCGCAACAATACCATCAAGCCGGCATTGTCTCCGGTGGAGGCCGGCGCCGCCGGCACGAACACCGTCGCCATGTAGCTCGCGCCGGCGACCTCATGCAGCAGCGCACAGTCCGCCGTGGTGAGGACGCCGATCACCGAGGCCGGCAGCGCGCGCATCTCGGTGCGGCCGGACTTCGGATCGACGATCGGCACCTGGTCACCGCGCGTAAAGCCGGTCAGCAGCGTCTCGGTCGGGCCGTCGTAGAAGCCGGCGACACGCGTCATCGAGGTCATGCGGCGCTCGTCGACGACCAGCAGGCCAGTGCCGCCTGCGGCGGCGAGGCGGACGGCGGCGGCGGCCCCGTCGCGCACGACGATGCGCGGCCGGGCGTCGTACCGCGCCGGCGCCGCGTCGCTGAGCGGCGGCGGGGGCGGGGCGCCGAGCGTGATGGCGATCTCCGCCGCCTTGGCCTGGAGCCGGCGGCGCTCGGCGGCGGCACGCCGATGCTCGGCATCGAGCGCTTCGGCCTGCTCGTAGCGGTCGAGCAGGTCGTTCTCCGCGGCGAAGGCTCCGGCGAGGATCGCCGACGGCACCAGGGGTGCACGGCGGTCGGCCGCGATCAGCGCCACGCGCAGCGCCGTGTCGTTCGTGGTGCCGATCAGGCCGCGATCGCCGCCGACCTCGCAGCGCACCGCCGGGCCGGCGACGGCGGCGACCGCCGCCAGCGCCATCAGCGCCGCTGCCGGCAAGGTTTCGCGGGCGCCAAGTCCGGCGGCATCGAGCGCGTCAATGAGGTTCGCCGGCAGCAGCCGGCGATCGAGCGTCACCGGCGGGACGGCGAGCGGCGTCAGCAGCTGTTCCCGCAAACTGGGCGGCTGGTCGCTCGATGCATTGTCGCTCCCGGTCGCACGGCTGCTGTTGTTGCCGCTGCGCTTTTGCGCCTTCGCTTTCGCGCGCGGCTTGTCGCCGGCGCCGGAGGTGTGGTCGGCCTCGGCGTCGCCGGCGTCGCTTTCCGCCGTCGTCGGTTTTGCCTCTTCGCTCTGCGCAGCCTGAGGCTGCGCGTGTGCCGGGTTTCCGGGCGCGGCGGCGGCGGTGTCGGAGACAGAGATACCTTTGTGCATGTCGTCCTCCTGTTGAATGTGATTAGGAACGCGAACGACTCGGTGACGATGCGTAGGTGGATCGCGAAATTTGATTTGCCTAGGGGGCGACCTTGGATGCTGCCATCATTGGCGACGTTGAAATGTTGAATACGTCTAGCGCGCCAGTGGGATTCCGACGTGCACGCGGTCGGCGGCGCTCGGACATTTATTTTCGGCGCGATTGATTTTGCCGCCGGCGTCGGCGGGATCTCGTTGCGGCGACAAGCCGTGCAACGCGGTGCTTGCCATTGCTACACATGGCTGCTACACAGAAATTCGCCGCAGCGAAAGCGCTTGTTATTTCAATGGATTAGGTGGACGGTTTGCGCAGCTGAGATTTCCTCCCGCCCCAGCCACCTCGTGCTTTACGATCAAATCTGCGCGCGCGCCGGTTTCACGCGGCTCGACTTCGGTCTCGCGCTCCCAGCGCAGGATTGTGCGCTGCAGGGCCTGAAATTTCGTCTCGACGACGCCGTTGAACAACGGATCTTTGCGGTCGTTCAAGCGCGCATCGATGTCGGCCCAATCTTCCGGCCGTAAACGCTTGCACGGCGGCCGGAAACAGCAGCCGCTCTTCCTTGTCCATGTGTTGGCGCTGATGCTTGATGAAGTCGCTCACGACGTCGTGGAACGCCTGCCGCAGGAACTCGCGCCCCGCCAGAATTTCCTCGACCGCATCGATCAAGTCGGCGCAGGCGCAAGGTTTCGAGTTCGTGCTCGGCCTCCACGTCGCCGATGCGCTCGGCGGCGGCCGGATCGCGCATCTTCAGTTTTTCGAAAACCATATCCTCTTTCGGATGATGGAAGTTTTCCGGATAGTCTTCGAAGTATTGCAGGACGGCCTGCAAAATCTCGTAATCCGGCACCTCGCTGCGGTCGAAAACTTCCAACTCATTCTTCCAAAACGAGGAGCAGCTTGTCGATGTTGCGATGCTCTTCGAGCAGAATCTGAATGATGTTTGACATCGATCGATCTCGGCCGTGGGTTCATCCAAACAAGATCGTGGTTGGACGGCGATAATCCCCGTCCAGACGGCATCCCTGCCATTTACACTAAAGATTAAGGCCAATTCGCCGCCGGTCTTTGCGCTATGTCAAAACGCCGATGGGCGCGATCAACTATTGATTTACCTGCATTTTTCCTATCGTTTTCGCGAGACGAATCGATGGCCGATGCAAGCCCCGCCGCAGGTTTCAAAATCCTGGCGCGCGAAGATTTTTCCGACGTGACCTACTCCCTTGGTCGTCCATCACCCGCTGATGGCGAAAGCCGCGCAGCCGGGCCAATTCGTCATCGTGATGTCGCACGAGTCCGGCGAGCGCATCCCGCTCACCATCGCCGACTTCGACCGCAAAAAAGGCACCGTGACCCTGGTCATGCAGGCGGTCGGCAAGTCGACCAAGGAAATGCAGCAGACCTGCCGTGCCGGGAACATCGCTTTACGGGATCGTCGGCCCCATGGGCATCCCGAGCCCGCTCAAGGGAAAGAAAAAAGTCGTTTGCGTCGGCGGCGGCCTCGGCGTCGCGCCGATCTATCCGCAGGCGCGCGGATTCAAAGAGAACGGCGCCTACGTGATCGGCGTGCTCGGTTTCCGCAACAAGGGTCTGGTTTTCTGGGAGGACAAGTTCCGCGCGTGCTGCGACGAGCTGATCCTGTGCACCGATGACGGATCGGCCGGAATGAAAGGCTTCGTCAGCGACGGCATCAAGGTCGCCATCGAGGGCCACAAAGATATCGACGAAGTCGTCGCGATCGGCCCGCCGGTCATGATGAAGGCATGCGTCGAGACCACGCGCCCGCACGCCATCAAGACCATCGTCAGTCTCAACCCGATCATGGTCGACGGCACCGGGATGTGCGGCGGCTGCCGGGTCAAGATCGGCGACGAAGTAAAGTTTGCCTGCGTCGACGGTCCGGATTTCGACGGCCACAAGGTCGACTTCAACGATCTGATGATGCGCCTGCGCCGATACAAAGAAGAGGAAAAGGCCGCCGATGGATCGCTGGTCGGAAAACTGCCGCATGATGCAGCAGAAACCGACCGTCGTGCCGGGCAACGGGGCGGGCGAATCGTCATTGGGTCTGCCCGATCCATTTGAGGAGGCGCTGGGGGGCTAGCGACGCTCCGCTATCCTGTATCGCACGCGGGCTGATCGCACGGGATTTTGCAAAATGGCTAAGACCGCAAAGAAGAAAAAAACCATCCGCAGCATTCCGCAGCAGCGCACGCCCGTGCGCGAACTCGAAGCCGCAGGTGCGGGTGAAGAATTTCGAAGAGGTGAATTGCGGCTATTCGCTCAACGAAGCGATGAACGAAGCCGAGCGCTGCCTGTTGTGCCCCGATCCGGGCTGCATCAACGGCTGCCCGGTCAACATCAACATTCCGAAATTCATCGAGGCGATCAGCGCCAAGGATTTGCGCGGCGCCTACGACGTCATCACCGCCAGCAATTTGCTGGCCTCGGTGTGCGGCCGCGTCTGCCCGCAGGAAACGCAATGCGAGGGCGTCTGCATCGTCGGCGAGACGCTAGAACCGGTCGCGATCGGCCGTCTTGAACGCTTTGTCGGCGACACTGCCATCAAGGAGAAGTGGAGCAACGTCCCATATATCGAGCCGAACGGCTACAAGATCGGCATCGTCGGTTCCGGCCCGGCCGGCATGGCCTGCGCGGCGGACATGGCCAAAGCCGGATGCGACGTGACCGTTTTCGAGGCCTTCCACCAGGCCGGCGGCGTGCTCAAATACGGCATCCCCGATTTCCGCCTGCCCAACTACGGTGGTCGACGCCGAGATCGAAAATCTGCGCAAGCTCGGCGTCAAGTTCGAGTGCAACACCCTGGTCGGCCGCCTGTTCACCATCGAGCAGATGCGCAACGAACTCGGCTTCGACGCCGTCTTCATCGGCACCGGCGCCGGCTATCCGTCGATGCTCGGCATCCCCGGCGATTCGCTCAACGGCGTGCTGTCCGCCAACGAGCTGCTCACCCGCTGCAACCTGATGCGGGCGAAGGAATTCCCCAATTTCGACACGCCGATCCCGCTCGGCAAGCGCGTCGCCGTGATCGGCGCCGGCAACACCGCGATGGACGCCACGCGCGTCAGCCTGCGGCTCGGCGCCGAGAAAGTGTACTGCATCTATCGGCGCTCGCGGGCGGAATGCCCGGCGCGCGCGGAAGAAGTGCATCACGCCGAGCAGGAGGGCGTCGAATTCCATTGGCTGACCGCGCCGGTCGAGGTTCTCGACGACGGCAAGGGCAATGTGCGCGGCATGCGCTGCATCAAGATGGAGCTCGGCGAGCCCGACGATTCCGGCCGGCGGCGTCCGGTTCCGGTGAAGGGCAGCGAATTCGAGTTCGAATGCGATCAGATCGTGTTCGCGATCGGCACCAACGCCAACCCGATCATCGGCCAGACCTCGCACCTTGGCCTCAACAAGCGCGGCTACATCGCGGCCGACGACACGCTGGCGACCTCGATGGCGGGCGTGTTTGCCGGCGGCGACATCGTCACCGGCGCCGCCACCGTGATCGAAGCCATGGGCGCCGGCCGCAAGGCCGCGCGCAGCATGAAGAACTATCTTGAGAATCCGCGATTCCAGCGACGACGAAGCCGGCGATGCCCGGCCCCGGCACGTTGTTCGGGATCGATCTGCGGGAACGCAACTTCGCGCGCATCCGCGCCGCTTAAGGTAGCAACGATGACCGAGACCACTCGATACCGCCGTCAAGCCTCGCCCGCGCGCGAGCAAAGCCGCGCACACGCCCCGCGCCAGAGCGGCAAGGCCGCCGTCACATTGAGCGAGCACATCGTCGAGATCGTCAGCGATTCGGGCGAAGGCGCGCAGCGCTGCGGCCAGACCTTCGGGGCGATCGCCTCGCAGATGGGCAACGGCGTGTGGACCGTGGAAATCATCCCGGCGGAAATCCGCCCCCCGGCGCGCAGCGTCGCCGGCGGCAGCGGCAATCGCATCCGGATCGGCGCCGGCCGCGTCACCAATGCCGGCAACGAAACCGACCTGGTCATCGCCTTCAACGAGCAGGTGCTGCTCGGCCGCGTTCGCACCGGCGAACTTAAACCCGGCTGCACCATTCTGCTGGAAAACATGTGGCGCGAAAACAAGGACCCGAAAATCGTCGCGGCCTATATCGAGACCTACGACCAGCTCGTGAAGGCGGGCTACAAGGTCATCGAAATCCCGATGGAGCGCGAGTGCAAGACAATCGTTGCCGACGCCAAGCGCGGCAAGAACATGTTCGCGCTCGGCATCCTCTGCAATATTTTCAGCTTCGACCGCGAGCATGGGCACAAGCAGATCGCCGTCACGTTCGGCAAGAAAGACGCCAGCGTCGTTCGAATCGAACGTCAATCTGTTGGACGCCGGCTACGATTGGGCCGAGAAGAATCTCGACTTCAAATATCGCATTCCGGCGACGCGCAGCACCGAGCCGCAAATCGTGGTCAACGGCAACACCGCGCTGGCGCTCGGCGTGCTCGCATCGGGCATGGAAATCTGCGCCATGTACCCGATCACGCCGGCGACCTCCGTTTCGCATTATCTGAGCAGCGTGTTCGAGAAGGTCGGCGGCATCGTGCATCAGGCCGAGGACGAGATCGCCGCTTGCACGTTTGCGATCGGCGCCTCCTACGCCGGCAAATGCGCGGTCACCGTCACCTCCGGCCCCGGCTATTCGCTCAAGCAGGAAGGCGATCGGGCTCGCGGTGATGGGCGAAATTCCGCTTGTCGTCATCAACGTGCAGCGCGGCGGGCCCCAGACCGGCCAGCCGACCAAGGTCGAGCAGGGCGATATGTTGACCGCGATCTTCGGCAGCCACGGCGACGCGCCCAAGGTGGTGATCGCGCCGGGCACGATCGAGGACTGCTTCTATTCGGTGATCACCGCGCGCAAGATCGCCGAGACTTTCAACATGGTGGTGGTCGTCCTGACCGACACCAGCCTTGCCTCCTCGCAGCAGCCGTTCCCGCGGCCGCAATTCAGCGAAGCCTGGCTGGCGCCGCCGATCGATCAGAGCGAAATCCCGGCAGGGCCCAAGCCTTACGACTGGGACGCCAAGACCGGCCTGGCGCGCCGTTTCATCCCGGGCCAGCCCGGCGGCATGCACACGTTGACCGGTCTCGCGCATGACCGGCTGAGCCATGTGGCCTATGACCCCGACAGCAACGAATCGGGTATGCGCGCGCGCAGCCTCAAGCTCGCCGCGCTGCAGCGCACCCTGAAAACGCCGCCGGTGTTCGGCGGCGACAAGGGCGATCTCCTGGTCATCGGCTGGGGCAGCACCAAGGGCGCGATCGAGGAAGCGATCGAGAAACTGCGCGCCGAAGGCCGCAAGGTCTCCTCGCTGCATCTCACGTTCCTGCAGCCGATGGCGCCCGGCATCAAAGAGATCATGCAGAGGTTCAAGAAGGTCATCACCATCGAAGGCAATTGGAGCGATGACCCGAAGGACGAAATCATCGACGAGAGCAATCGCCGCTATTCGGCGCTCGCGATGCTGCTGCGCTCGCGTTACCTCATCGACGTCGATTGCTGGAGCGAAGTGCGCGGCCAGCCGATCAAACCGGCGACCATCCAGCGCGTCATCCTCGAAAAACTGAAGCAGAAATAACAGGCGCGACCCATGACCATTCACGCCACCGAATGCCTCTTGCGGCTGCACGATCAGCACCACGAGCTCGAGGATTATCAGAGCGGCGTGCCGCGCTGGTGCACCGGCTGCGGCGACAACGCCATTCTGGCGGCGGTGCAGCGGCTGTGCCGCGACGAGGACCTGCGGCCCGAGAAGACCATGTTCGTCTCCGGCATCGGCTGCTCCAGCCGTTTCCCGCATTACATGAAGACCTACGGGTTCCACGGCATCCACGGCCGCGCGCTGCCGGTGGCCGAAGGCATCAAGATGGCGCGGCCCGACCTGAACGTGTTCGTGAACACCGGCGACGGCGACTGCTGCAGCATCGGCGCGGCGCATTGGATTCACGCCATCCGCTACAACATGAACATGACGGTGATGCTGCACGACAACCAGATCTACGGCTTGACCAAGATGCAGGCGTCGCCGACGTCGCCGCGCGGGACCAAGAGCAACACGACGCCGCGCGGCAGCTATCTCGACGGGCTCAATCCTTTGACCGTGACGCTCGGCGTGCAGAACGTTTCCTTCGTCGCGCAGGCGGTCGATTGGATACCGGAGGTGCTCTACGACATCATCAGGGCGGCCTATCACCACAAGGGCCTGTCGTTCGTGCGCATCCTGCAGCGCTGCCCGGAATGGCTGCCGAAAATGCTCGATCCGTGGGTGCACGATCCGCTGCGCACCATGCTGCTGACGCACGAAAACGGCATCACGCTGAGCCCGAACCTGTCCAAGGTCTACAAGACCCAGGAACAGCACGATCCGTTGAACATCAACCGGGCGCGCGAGATCGCCTCGCTCGCCGATCCGATCCCGGTCGGCATCCTTTATCGCAATCCGGAAGTGCCCTGCTACGAAGAGCTGCGCGATGCCGGGCAGCAGCGCTCGACGAAATACATCAAGGCGGGTTTCGAATCGGAACTCGACAAATTCACGGTCTGGCCGCAGGACGCGGCCGCCAAACTTCAACCAGGCGCCTGACGATAGGATGAAGGCGATTTCAGCATGCAAGTAGAAACCCAAGCGCACATCGCGTTTCACCTCATCGGCCGCATTGCGCAGGGCGAGGGCGACGCGCTGGCCCGCAGCGACCTGCAGCCCGCGCTGCTCGCCGGCTACCGCGATCTCACGGCGCTACGCTACGATTTCCCGCTCGTGCTCATCGGCAAGGGCGGCGACGGACAATCGGTGCAATCGCTTTCCGCTCTGTTCGACGGCGCGCTCAAGGAAGTCGCGGCCAACGGCGATGGCGAACGCGTGCGCAAACATGCCGGCCGGCTCGAGCGCGAAATCCGCAAGCTGATCGCCGAAGGCACCACCGGGACGCTGTCGAAGCTTTGCGACCTCGCCACCGCCCGCATCGGCGCCAAGAACGACGAAGCGTTGCAGAAAAGCCTGAGCCGTCTGCGCGCCGCGCTCAAAGCGCGACGGCGAGGTCATCGACTGCGACCAGGCGATGCCGTTCCAAGCTGTTCCAGCACGCCTGGCAGGCCTTGCAGGATCAGAAGGCGCAGAAATTCCGCGCCGAGATCAACAGGCTGATCATGAAACTGTCCGACATCCTGAGTGCGGAATTCGGCCACTCGAAGGAGGGCATGAGCGCGGAACGCCTGCAAGCCTCGATCGGCGCGGCGCACCGCGACACCTTCGATTTCGCGGCGATGTCGCGCATGCTGACCGCTGCCACCGTCAATGTGCCGATGGCGGAGAGCCGCCGCCAGCGGCTGCGCGGCCTGCTGGCGACGCTGCGCACGCAGCGCTTCTTCCCGCCGGCGACCGAAAACGACAAATGGATCGGCGTCGCCGAGCCTTATTCCTTCCAGTTCGAAACCTGCGCCGACGCGGTCGCTGCCTACCGCGAGCGCATGCCGAAGATGACCGAACTCGCCAAGGCGATGGCGGTCGCCAAGCTCGAGACCGACGGCGAATACAACGAAGCGCGGCACGACGCCTTTTTCGCCGAATTCGGCGACAACGGCCTCGACGCCGACGACATCGCGGCTTTCCCGGACTATCTGATTTGCCTGCGCGCGGCCGACTTCCGCGCGGCGGAACAGGACCTGATCCTGCGGGCTTTTGTCGGCGGCATGCCGGCGAAGCTCGTGGTGCAGACCGACGATCTGCTCGAGCAATCGCCGATCAGGGACGATTTCCTGGTCGCCGGGCTGCGCAGCCGGCAATTGGCCAGCAGCGCGATCGGATTTGGCGCGGCCTATGTGTTGCAGTCGAGCAGCGCCACTCTGTTCCAAATGCGCGAGCGGGTGCTGCGCGGCCTGGCCTATCGCGGGCCGGCGCTGTTCAGCGTTTTCTCCGGCGCCAACGCAAGCAGCCTGCCGCCTTATCTCGCGGCCGCGGCGGCCGCGGAAGCGCGCGCTTTCCCGGCGTTCACCTACGATCCCTCGGCGGGGGCCGACTGGGCGTCACGCTTCTCGCTTGACGCCAACAACCAGGCCGATCTCGATTGGCCGTCGCAGCGTCTCGACTACGAGGACGCGGACAGCCAGACTGGTATCGGAAACCGTCGCCTTCACGCTGATCGACTTCGCGGCGACCGATCCGCGCTGCGCCAAATATTTCGCCAAGGTGCCGCGCGAAAAATGGACCGCCGATCTCGTGCCGGTATCCGAATTCCTCACGCGCGAGCCGAAAGACCTTACCGAAAAAGTGCCGTGCCTGCTGATGGTCGACGGCGACAACCGGCTGCAAAAGGTGATCGTCAACGACACGCTGGTGCGCGAAGCGCGCCGTTGCGTCGAGGCTTGGCGCAGCCTGCAGGAGCTCGGCGGCATCCATAATTCGCATGCCGCGCAGGCTGGTCGAGCAGGAAAAGAAAATCTGGGCCGAGCAGGCGACAGGCGGCCGCTGCCGCCGCGGCGCCGCAGGCGACTGCCGCTGTTGCCGCGCCGGCCGCAGCGCCGGTCGCCGCTGCTGCTGCGGCGCCTGCCGCCGCCGAAGCCGCGCCGGAAAAGCCGTCGGACGATCCCTATATCGAGACGGCGCGTTGCAGCAGCTGCAACGAGTGCACGCAGATCAACGACAAGATGTTTGGCTACGACGCCAACAAACAGGCATTCATTCTCAATGCGGATGCCGGTACCTATCGTCAGCTTGTGGAAGCCGCGGAGAATTGCCAGCTCTCGATCATTCATCCCGGCAAGCCGCGCAATCCGAACGAGCCCGGGCTCGATGAGCTGATGAAACGAGCGGAGCCGTTCTTGTAGATCGATCCGCTCCTTCCACGCCATCCATCATCAACGAAATCGATGCAGCGAGTTGAAGCCGAATGAAATCGTTATTGCCGCGGAGAAAGATGCCGCGGAACCGCGGGTAGCCGGGACACCGGAGACTGTGAAGAAGTTGAAGGCGCTGGGCGCGCGAGGTCGCGGTTGAGCGCGGGGCCGGCTTGGCCTCGGGCATTCTGGATGCCGACTATGAGGCGGCAGGGGCGAGCGTCGGCGAGAATGTGACGAAAGACGCCGACGTGGTGTTGAAGGTGCGCCGGCCGAGCGCGGCGGAAGTCGCGGGCTACAAGAAGGGCGCGCTGGTCATCGCGATCATGGACCCGTACGGCAACGAGGCCGCGCTCAAGCAGATGGCGGATGCAGGGGTTTTGGCTTTCGCCATGGAGCTGATGCCGCGCATCACGCGCGCGCAGTCGATGGACGTGCTCTCAAGCCAGGCCAATCTGGCGGGCTACCGGGCGGTGATCGACGCGGCGGAAGAGTTCGGGCGCGCCTTTCCGATGATGATGACGGCGGCCGGCACGGTGCCGGCGGCGAAAGTGTTCATCATGGGGGTGGGCGTTGCCGGGCTGCAGGCGATCGCAACGGCACGACGTCTGGGCGCCATTGTGACGGCAACCGACGTGCGGCCGGCGACCAAAGAGCAGGTGGAGAGCCTGGGGGCGAAGTTCCTGGCGGTCGAGGACGAGGAGTTCAAGAACGCGCAGACGGCGGGCGGCTACGCCAAGCCGATGTCGCCGGAATACCAGGCCAAGCAGGCGGCGCTGACCGCCGAGCACATCAAGAAGCAGGACATTGTGATCACCACGGCGCTCATTCCGGGCCGTCCGGCGCCGCGATTGATCTCCAAGGAAATGGTGGCCTCGATGCGGCCGGGCTCGGTGATTATCGATCTTGCGGTCGAGCGCGGCGGCAATGTGGAAGGGGCAAAACCCGGCGAGGTGGCGAAAGTCGGTGACGTCAAGATCGTCGGCTATTTGAACGTGGCGGGGCGGCTGGCGGCCTCGGCGTCTGCGCTCTACGCCAAGAACCTGCTGACGTTCCTCGACACCATGATCGACAAGAAAGAAAAGAAGCTTGCGGTCAACTGGGACGACGAGATCGTCAAGGGCACGCTTTTGACCCGCGAGGGCAAGATCGTGCATCCGAACTTCATGCCCAAGACGGCGGCCTGACGGCGGCCTGACGGAGAAACTCATGGAACATATCGCAACCGCGGTCGATCCCTTCGTCTTCCGGCTGTCCATCTTTGTTTTGGCGGTGTTCGTCGGCTACTACGTGGTGTGGTCGGTGACGCCGGCGCTGCATACCCCGCTGATGTCGGTGACCAACGCGATCTCCTCGGTGATCGTGGTCGGCGCCTTGCTGGCGGTGGGCGTGGCGCTGATCGCCAACGACAACGGCACGATATTGGCGCGCGGCTTAGGCTTCGTCGCGCTCACCTTTGCTTCCGTCAACATCTTCGGCGGCTTCCTGGTCACCCAGCGCATGCTGGCGATGTACCAGAAGAAACCAAAGAAGTGACGAGGCTCTTTCACACCCTGATCACCCGATGACCCGGCCATCCCTTTCTCTGCATCGTAAGGTCTAGTTATGAGCCCTAATCTGGTCGCGCTGCTCTATCTGGTCGCCGGCGTCCTGTTCATCCAGGCGCTGCGCGGGCTGTCTTCGCCCGACACCAGCCGGCGCGGCAACTATCTCGGCATGATCGGCATGACCATTGCCGTCTTGACCACGCTCGGCTCGCATCCGCCGGACGGCGCGCTGGCCTGGGGCCTGGTGCTGGGCGGCATCGCCATCGGCGGCGGCATCGGTGCGGTGATCGCGCGCCGGGTGCCGATGACCTCGATGCCGGAACTGGTGGCGGCCTTCCACTCGCTGGTCGGCATGGCGGCGGTGTTGGTGGCGGCGGGCGCCTATTACGCGCCGGCGGCCTTCGACATCGGCATCGATCTGAACCGGGCGCATACGATCGGCGTGGCGGAGATGCTGACGGTCGGTGCGGCGCGTGTTCACAGCGTGGGTCTGGCCGAGGCGATCACTGTGGGGACGGCACGCACGGTGACGGTGGGCGCGGCGCAGACGATCACTGTGGGCGCGGACCAGGCGATCACGGTCGGCGCGAACCAGACGATCAATGTGGCGAATGATCAGACGATCTCGGTGGGGGCGAACGAGAATGTGTCGGTGGGCGGCAACGAGACGATCTCGGTGGCCAAGGATCGTTCCACCAACGTGAGTGAGAACGAGACGCTGGAGGTCGGGAAGAAGATCATGATCTCGGCCGGCGAAGAGATCGTGTTGAAGACGGGTTCGGCGACGATCACGATGAAGAAGAATGGTGATATCACCATCGAGGGCAAACAGATAACGATCAAGGGGTCAGGCGATGTCATCATTAAAGGACAAAAAATCCTCCAAAACTGAGGCGGCGGATGCGGTCGATGCATCTGCGCCGGCGACCCGTCCGGCGGAGGTGGTGATCGGCCAGATCATCAGTGTTGGGACCGATGGCGTGCCGCACGTCGATTTCCCGGACAACCCGGCCGGCGGCCCGGTGCCGGCGCTGGCAACCGCGCCCTATGGTGACGTGCCACCAGGCCGCGCGGTGGCGCTGATGTTCCTCGATGGCGATCCGGCGCGTCCGCTGGCGATCGGAGTGATGGCGCAGGCGGACGAGCAGCCGGCGGACCGAGCACCTGTCGCGACGCAGCCAGACGAACGACTGACATTCACCGCGGCACGCGAGATCGTGCTGCAATGTGGTCGGGCCAGCATCGTGTTGACGCGCGCGGGCAAGGTGCTGGTGCGCGGCGCCTATGTGTCGCTGCGATCGTCGGGCATGCAGCGCATCACCGGCGCGTCCGTCCAGATTAACTGACGGACGTCGGCCATGAATCTGCTCAACACCAGCGGCATGGCGGCTGGCTACACGATGGGGATGGACAAGACCGGCGCGGAGTACGTGGTGGTGGTGGTCAAGGGCACCTTCATCCTGCCGAAGCAGGGCGAGGCGCCGAAGCTTGCGGATGAGCAGGTGCCGCTGGTGGACGCCGACCTGTTCACCGGCGAGCCAGGCCGCTCGGCGACGCTGGTGGAGTGCGACTATGCACTGGAGAAGCCATATTGCGACGTGCTGCTGAATGGTGCGGCGTATGCGCCGGGCGGGCGACCGGTGGAACGCGCGGTTGTCGGACTACAGGTGGGGGCCTGGCGGAAATCGTTTGCAGTGTGGGGCAACCGGGTATGGCGCGGCGCCCCCGTAGGCTACGCCCCGAGCGAACCCGAACCATTCGAGCGGATGCCGATCTCCTACGACAAGGCGTTCGGTGGCTTGGATGAGCGGATGCGCGACCCGGCGCAAGCCCGGTCCTATCTGCCGAATCCAGTGGGGCGTGGTTGGCATCATCATATTCACCGCGAGCTGGTGGTCGGTGCGCCGGTATCGAACACCGAGGAAATCAACGACCCGGTGCGTGATCCGGGCGGCAGGTACCGGCCGATGGCGTTGGGACCGATAGGGCGCGGCTGGCCTTCCCGCATCGGGCACGCGGGGACCTATGATCAGAACTGGATCGACAACGTGTTCCCGTTTCTGCCAGACGATTTCGATGTTCGGTACTTTCAAAGCGCGCCGGAGGATCAGCAGATCGCGAACCCTCGGGGCGGCGAACCTGTAGTACTGATCAACTTGACTTCGGACGGCATGCGCGAGTTCATTTTGCCATCGATAGATATGCCTATCGTGTTCTTCCGTCGCCGCGCCGATCGCGTGGCGATGAAGGGCACACTGGACACGCTGCTGTTCGAGCCTGACGCCGAGAGGTTCAGCATGGTCTGGCGCGCCACCTTAAAACTGCAACGCGATATTTTCGAAGTCCCGCAGGCCGCGATAGGCCGAATGTCGCGCGGCTGGTGGCGGGCGGCCCGTGCAGGCAAGAGCTACAAGTCAGTGGCCACAATCGTGCGTGAGACGGCGCATCAGGACGACGTTCTGATGTCGACGCCGCTTGCGGTTCTGGGAGTTGGGCTTGTGTCTGGTGTGGGCCTTACGGCCGAGACAAGTTGCGCGGCGATCCGCTGCGGGATCAACAATTTCCAAGAGACGCAGTTTATCGGTAGCGACGGCAATTGGCTGATTGGAAGCGCCGTACAGCTCGAACAGCCGTGGCGAGGGATTACGAGGCTCACAAAGATGGCGGCGCGTGCGATTGCCGAATGTATCGCGGTAGCCGACGATACGCCCGCCAACATCCCGATCCTGGTCTGTACCGCGGAGGCGGAGCGGCCCGGTCGCTTTGAAGGGCTCGCGCGTTTGCTGCTTGAGGACATCGAGCGCGAAATCGGGACGCGGTTGCATCCCCATTCACGCGTGATCGAGCAGGGGCGCATCGGTGCTGCGGTCGCACTGCTGCAGGCGCGCCGCGCATTGGTAGAAGGTCGATATGCCCGCATGATCGTAGCCGGCGTGGACAGCTTCCTCACCGCCGCAACATTGGCGGCGTATGACCGCGACGCGCGCCTGCTCACGCGCGGCAATTCAAACGGCTTTATTCCCGGCGAAGCCGCTGGTGCGGTCCTGCTGGCAGCGTGGCGCGAGGAAAAGCCCACACCGCTACTGGTCCGTGGACTGGGTTTCGCTCGCGAACCTGCTTCGTTTGGTTCAGGTCGGCCGTTGCGCGCGGACGGGCTGGTGCAGGCTGTCCGCGCTGCCTTGGGCGAAGCCGGAGTAACGCTGAAGGATTGCGATCATCGCATTGCTGACATGAATGGTGAACAGTATCGTTTCAAAGAGGCAGCATTGGCGATTACGCGCCTATTACGTGACCGCAAGGTGCTGTTCTCACTGTGGCACCCGGCGGATTGCATCGGCGAGGTCGGTGCGTCAACGCTGCCGGCGATTTTGGCGATGCTGTACTGCGGTGCCCGCAAGGATTATCTGCCCGGACCGATATGCCTTGGCCACATCGGCAATGATGATGACAAGCGCGCCGCGTGGGTGACGCAGGCACTCTCAGCGCAGACTCTGTCGCTGGAGTTTGCCGCTGAGACGGGGTTCCGCGGGCATCGCGGGACAGGCGGCTGATGGCCAACGAGGTCTATGCCAACGGCATGGAGATCGCCTGCAAGGCGGCGGCGGGCAAATCGATGGCCGCCTTCCCCGACACGTGCCTGTCGCCGCCATCGCCACCCGCGGGGCCGGTGCCGTTGCCCTATCCGAACACCGCCTTCGCAAGCGACACGACCAACGGCAGCACCACGGTAATGATCTCTGGCCAGGAGATCATGCTGAAGGACCAATCCACTTTCAAGAAGAGTACAGGCGATGAGGCGGCTACGAAGTCGCTTGGCATGGGCGTGGTCACCCATTGCATCCAGGGCGAGGCAAGCTTCATCGCCTGGTCGATGGACGTAAAGTTCGAGGGCCAGAACGTTGATCGCCACCTCGATCTGATGCTGCACAACGAGCAGTGTGATCCGGCGAACACGCCACCGATCGTTTACGTCGATCGGATGGCCATGATGAAGGACGAGAGCGACTGCCAGACCGAGCGGGACAACGTCAATACGCATTGCGGGGAGCCGCCGAGCAAGGAAAAGCTGAAGTGCCCGACGCCGCCGGTGACCGACCCCTATTCGCGCGCCGAACACGAGGCCTATGCCAGCAGGATGAGCAAGGATCCTTGCCAGGCTGCACTCCGTTGCGCACTGACCTCCTACAAAAAGGGCAAGGCAGGCGCCTGCTGTCCGGATCAGACACCAGATCACCTGATCGAGGCTTCTTCCTTTCTCAGCAATCGCAGGGAGAACATCCCACGTGACGGGTGGGGGAAGTATGATCAGAACGCCGCACCGTGCCTGTGCGCGGAGGGCCCGAACCAAACAGTGGCGACGCATGGCGACCTCAGCATGCGGCGCGGCGTGGTGGCTTTGGCCAAGCGCGATCAAGCCACCGGCATGTGGCCGCGCCAGGAAGCGACCGATACGGCTGCGCGTTCGGCGAAACTCACCTTCCCGCAGTGTTCGGAGGAGTGCATCAAGGCGCAACTCAATACGTATCATGACAGCATCGCGGAAGATCCGGAAAAGCCGATAAAGGCAGTTTCCAGTATGGCGAGAGATGAAGAGGCCAGGGCCGAAAGAGCAACGGAGATGATGCCCTCGGATCCCGGTTTTGGGTCTCCGTAGAGAGGAGGTGCCTTATGAGCGATCAGTCATCTTATCTGGCCGACTGCAGCATTACGACAGGCGTGGTGCGGCTCGCCGATCTCGCCTACATCCTTTGCACGCGCGATGCCCTGGTTGAGCAGGACATTCCGAATACGCGGTTCTTCCGCCATTATCAGGGACGTTGGGGTGGCCAGGAGGTCCGCTGGCTTGCGTGCAGTGCCACCATCGTCAGGCAGCCGGATGAAAGGGTTTTGATGCTCGGGGTGACAGCCGAGGTGTGGGCTGCCGGTGGAGGCCAGTCTGCGGAGGAGCCTCCAGTCAGGCAAGGCACCATCGATCCCAGAAATCGCGGCCCGATGACCGAGATCCGCTGCATTGCCGCCGGGCGCGCTTACGCCATCGGCACCAATCGGCAGGCGTACCGTCGAGATGCGCCTGGCAGATGGGTGTGCATCGATCAGACGGCGCAATCTCCGGGCCAGGACCCTATCAATACCGGCTTCAAGTCGATCGATGGTTTCAGTGAAGAGGAGATTTACGCCGTCGGTTGGGGTGGCGAGATCTGGCAGTATGACGGTGCGACATGGACACAGCACGCCTCGCCGACCAATGTCGCCTTGCAAAAAATTCGCTGTGCGGACGACGGCACTGCCTACGTGTGCGGCCAGGCTGGCATGCTCCTGCGCGGCCGGGGGACGACCTGGCAGCCGATCTTGCACGACGCGACTACCGAGGATCTATGGGGAATGGAGTGGTTCGACGGTCGGCTGTTCGTCTCATCGACCCACTTCATCTACGAACTTAAGGACGGGACCTTGGCCCGGATCGACTTCGGCAGGGGTGATTATCCCCGCACCTGCTATCACCTCAGTGCCGCTGACGGAATCATGTGGTCAATGGGTGCGAAGGATATCTTCGAGTTTGACGGCACGACCTGGACGCGAATTCTGGCCTTGTAGCTGTGGTCAACATCGGCTCTGTTCAGATCGAAGAGCACTTGGTCGAGGAACTGTGCTTCCTCTGGCTTTGGCGCGACGCGTCGGTCCATGCGCCAAATTTTCGGCTGATCGATCTGACACGGCTGGATGAGAGAGTTGATGCTCATCTAGACGCTCTCCACGTGGCCGGTGAAGCCGGCTGGGCAGCGATCGGCAATGCCGTTCGGGAGAACTCCGATGTTGGCGTCACCTTCGTCGCGGCATCGGTCGCGATCGCTGGTGGCGCACCGGACCGCCTGAACGAAGTGACCGAGGCGTCAACGCGCTCGAGCACCACACGCGAGTTCACGTCAGCGTTAGCCAGCGCCGAGCGGAATGCAGCGGTCACGGCGCTGGAACGGCTGCGCATCCGTGTCGAATTGCCTGTACGTGCGGCCTATGTTGCGACGATCGGTGCACGACGCAACGATCCTGGTGAGGTACTCACGGTCTTCGCCGAAGATCGCGTTCCTGAGGTCCGCGCGCGGGCCTATCGAGCGGCGGGCCAGCTCGGCCGCCTGGACCTGATGACTCGGCTCCGGCCCGGCCTCACCGACCCCGACCCTGAATGCCGCTTCTGGTCCGCCTGGTCCGCGGCGCGCATAGGCGCGACCGAGCCGCTCGACACGCTCGCCGACATAGCGTGGAACAACCTGCCCCGCGCCGACCGAGCGCTCGACCTGATGCTCCGCCGCCTCGACGTGCCACAGGCCAACGACTGGCTGCGCGCGTTCGCGAAAATGCCGGACCGCCACCACAATCTGATCCGGGCCACTGGCATCATCGGCGACCCGCTCTACGTCCCTTGGCTCATCGAGCACATGGCCGAACCCGCCACCGCACGCCTCGCAGGCGAGTTGTTCTCGATGATTACGGGCCTCGACTTGGCCTATCGCGACCTCGATCGCCACCCTCCGGCCATTTTCCAGTCCGGACCGAACGATGACCCGGCGGATGGGAGTGTCGCGCTCGACGAGGACGAACGCTTGCCCTGGCCCGATCCCGAGCGCATCGGCAAGTGGTGGACCGCCAACCGGTCGCGCTTTTCAGTCGGAACGCCCTATTTCCTCGGCGCACCGAAAGCGACGGCCGACTGGCTGGAGGCCCTGTCCGACGCCTTCCAGCGCCAGCGCCATGCCGCGGCCCTCGAACTTGCCATCCGACAACCCGACAAGGCGATGTTCGAGGTCCGAGCCCGCGGACGACTGCAGCGCCAATTACTGGCACGCGCCCGCGGATTGGCGTGATGCACTCACCAACAACACGTCTGCCCACGGCCCGATAGGCTTATTGCGTGGGGCCGCGCGCGTTCCACAGTGAATTGGCGGCCAGCTTCCTTGAGGCCACCCCGTAACCACCCGCCGCCATTGCCAGGACCTCGATGTCCTCCTGGTTCAGCAGCAGATCGGCCGAAGTACCGCAGTCCGCCGGGTCGTCGCCGCCGTGTGCTCCTGCCCAATGGACCCGGTAGCCGCGGCTCGTTTGTGGCTGCCTGGCTTCGATCACCACACTTCCGCCGCCCGCGTGCATGGCACTGACGTCGAGTGCACACGCGGCTCCGGCAGGGTCGCCCGCCCGCGTCGCGGCAATTTTCGCCTGCACATCGCGCGATATTGTCTCCAGCGGATCGAAAGCGACGATATCGCCCACCTTCGGACCCAACTCGCCAACTTGACGTAGCAGGCCGATGGTGCCGACCGTCCCGGCAAGGGCCAGCACGACCATGCCCAGAATGACGGTGAATACACCACTCGGATTTCCGCCGCTCACCTGCATTGCCGCCGTGCCTCTCCGTCCCGGAACCGCTCCAGGCCGCATCAACAACTCTGCCAACAAGTGGTTCAAATTCGGTGAACCGCAAATCTGAAACCCCATCCATGATCAGTCGCGCGGAAGAAAAAAAGGGCGGCGCCAGAGGCGCCGCCAAGTGTATGGGGAGGAGTCCAAGAGAGAGAAGGAAGCGGGCGAACCCGCCGATCTCACAGCGTCAACAATGCAGCAGACGGCCTCGACAGGCATTGATCCAGATCAACGATCGTCATTTTTTATCGGTCGGCCGACTGCGCCGCCCAACGTCACGCAACTGACCGCGGCGCCAACTGCCCCCGACCAGGGGTGGCCCCGAGCAATCGTGCAGAAAGGAAAAAAGTGGCGGCGCCAGAAGCGCCGCCAAGGGTATGGGGAGGAGTCCAAGAAAGTGAAGGGGGCGGGCGAACCCGCCGATCTCACAAGGCGAATAATGCACGCAGTCGCCTCGACAGGCATTGATCTAGATCAACGATCCGGGCTTTTTTCGGGCAACCGCGATAGAAAGTCTCAGATCGCGGCCCTGAGCCGGGCCAGCGCCTCGTCCTTGCCCAGCGCCGCCAAGGTCGCGTCGATCCCCGGACTGGCGGTGCTTCCGGTCAGCGCGGCGCGCAGCGGCTGTGCCACCTGCCCGAGCTTCCGTCCGGTTGCCGCCGCAAAATCGCGCAAGGCCAGGTCGATCGACGTCGGAGTGAAATCCGTCCGCGCCAGCGCGTCGGCGACCTCGCGCAGGATGATCCTGGCCTCGGGTGTGAGCACCGCGGCCGCCTTCGGCTCCATCGGCAAGGGCAACGGCCGCACCAGGAAGGCCGCTGCGTCGGCAAGTTCTACCAGCGTCTTGGCGCGTTGCTTGAGTTCCGGCATCAACGCCCCGATACGCGCGCCGGCATCGCCGCCGAGGAAGATGTCGGTGCGGTTCGCCAGCCTTTCGAGTACCTCGCCCGTCAGCCTGTCGTCATCCGCCTGACGGATATAGATGCCGTTCAAATTGGTCAGCTTGGCGTAGTCCATCCGGCTCGGTGCCCGCCCGACGCCATTTAGGTCGAAAAGACGTATCGCCTCGTCGCGATCCAGCACCTCCACATCACCATGTCCCCAGCCGAGCCGCAGCAGGTAGTTGCAGAGCGCCTCCGGCAGATAGCCCTGCTCGCGAAATTCCAGCACCGAGACCGCGCCGTGCCGTTTTGAGAGCTTGGCACCGTCCGCTCCGTGGATCAGCGGGATATGCGCGAATCGAGGCAGTTCCCAGCCCATCGCACGGTAGATCGGCACCTGACGAAAGGTGTTGGTCAGGTGATCATCGCCGCGGATGACATGGGTGATCTCCATGTCATGGTCATCGACCACCACCGAGTGGTTGTAGGTCGGCGTGCCGTCACTGCGCAGGATGACCATGTCATCTAGTTCGTCATTGGCGACGCGCACAGTCCCCTGGACAAGGTCCTCGACTACAGTGTCGCCGTCGCGCGGCGCCTTCAGCCGGATGGCAGGAGCAATTCCGGGCGGTGCTTCGGCCGGATCGCGATCACGCCAGCGCCCGTCGTAGCGCGGCGACCGACCTTCAGCGACGGCCTGCTCGCGCATCCGCCGCAATTCGTCGGCCGTGCAGTAGCAATTGTAGGCGTGGCCGGACGCCAGCATCTGCCGCGCCACTTCGGCATGCCGCGCCACGCGCGTGGACTGGAAGACCGGCGGCCGGTCAGGGGTGACGCGGAGCCATTCGAGCCCCTCGAGAATCACCTCTGTGGCCGCTTCGGTACTGCGCTCACGGTCGGTGTCCTCGATCCGCAGCAGGAATTCTCCCCCGTGGTGGCGGGCGAACAGGTAGTTGAACAAGGCGGTCCGGGCGCTGCCGATATGCAGCAATCCCGTCGGACTGGGGGCGAAGCGCGCGCGAACCGTCATGGCGGGTGCATGTAGCACGCGAATTCACCGGCTGTAGAGCCACACCCGCTAACCTCCCGTGCGTGCAGCAGATGGTTGCCGTTACCGGCTTCGTACAGGCGCAATCGTTCGTCCGGGTGCAGTCGTGGGTGGCGACCGAGCGCGACCGGCTGCCCCTATGGCTTCCGGTCTTTATGGGGACCGGCATCCTTTGCTACTTCGCGCTGCGCCGAACCGCCTGCCTGGCTGGGCGCGGCGGTTGCAATACCTGCGGTGTTCGCAGCCATGCTCCTCGGCTCACGCCCCGTGCTGCGAGCCGGCATGATGGCGCTGGCAGCCGCCACGATCGGCCTTGCATCCGCACAATTCGCTACCTGGCGCGCACCGCCGCTGGATATTCTGCCGACCCATGCCACCATTCTGACAGGCACAGTCCACAGTGTGGAAGCACTGCCCGAGGGCAGGCGGATCACGCTGGAACCGGCGCAACTTGACGATGCACCGCCGCTATCACGGTGGCTGCGCGTGCGGTTGCGGGCCAATGATCAGGCTGACGTTGCGGCAGGCGATACGATCCGGGTGCGCGCATTGGTGCGTCCGCCGGCGCCCCCAGCCTATCCGGGTGCATGGGATCTCCAGCGCGACGCCTGGTTCAATGGGCACGGCGGCTCCGGCTATGCGCTTGGCCCAGTGGAACGCCTCGCCGAAACGGCACCGAGCGGGCCGCAACAACTGGTGCAGCAACTGCGAGAGCTGATCGCACGCCGTATCACCGCGGTTGTGCCCGGCCCGTCCGGAGCGATTTCCGTCACGCTACTCACGGGCGTGACGTTCCGGCATTCCACCGGCCGATCATGACGCGTTCCGAGGGTCGGGCCTCGCCCACCTTTTGGCCGTCGCAGGGTTGCACATCGGCATTGTCATGGGTTGGGTGCTGGTCTTCTCGCGCCTGGCGTTCGCAGCCTCGGAACATGCCAGCCTGCATTGGCCAACCAAGAAGCTGGCTGCCCTCACCGCACTGACTGCCGGCGGTGGCTACTTGGTGCTGACCGGCATGCATATGCCGATCGTGCGCAGCTTCGCCATGGCGTGCCTCTATACAGTCGCGGTGCTTGCCGGACGGCGAGCCATTTCCCTGCGCGGCCTCGCACTCGCCGCCACCGTTCTGATGCTACTGGAGCCGGAGGAGGTGCCCAGCGTCTCGTTCCAGATGAGCTTTTCCGCCGTCCTGGCGCTGATTTCCGGGTATGAACTGCTGCGACCCGCGCTGCGTTCGGTTCGCGGCGACGGCACCTGGACGAGGCGCTTCGCTCTGCATCTGGCGGCGCTGGCGCTGACCAGCTTTCTGGCCGGCACAGCCTCCGCACCATTCGGCGCGTACCATTTTGGACGCATCCAGGTCTATTTCGTTGTCGCGAATATGGTTCGTTGTCGCGAATATGGTCGCCGTTCCGCTGACGGCGCTTTGGGCGATGCCGGCCGGGCTCATCGGCCTCGCGCTCATGCCGTTCGGACTCGATTGGCTGGCATTCATCCCGATGGGCTGGAGCGTGCAGGCGATCCTTTGGGTCGCGCGCACAACAGCAGCACTGCCGGCCGCGACGTTGGACGTCCCGCATATGCCGCCATGGGGGCTGGCGACGACCGCGCTCGGCATCGCATGGCTCGGGCTGTGGCGCAGCCCGATGCGGCTGATCGGCGTGCCGGCGATTGTGCTCGGTTTGCTCTCGCCAATGCTGGTGCGGCCACCTGACTTGATGGTTTCGGCGGATGCACGGCTGATTGCTGTCCGCGCGTATGGCCAAGTGTATTTGCAGCAGACACCGGGTGCATCGAAGTTCACCCGCGAGTCATGGCTTCAGGACTGGGCAGCCGCCACATCGCGCGCCATCCCCAGCGACGGTTCAGCAGCCAATGGTGCGATTTCGTGCCAGAAAGATGCATGCATGCTGCGGCCACGCCCGCTCGCGAAGGCCGCGCTGCTGGTGCGCGGTGCGCTGCATCCTGACGGTTGCAACGAGGCGTCGGTGATCGTTTCGTCGGAACCCGCGCGCGGTCTATGCCCTCGGCCGTGGCCTTCACTCGTGGATCGCTTCACCGTCTGGCGATATGACGCGGTCGCTATCTGGCTGAATGCTCACCATGCCTACGTCCTGACCGACCGCGCTTACCGCGGTATCCGACCCTGGGTGCCGTCGCCGCCGGTGCCGCGAACGCGCCAGATGCCTACACTGCCGACCGCGAAGACCGATGCGGAACCGGATACGGCTAAATCAACCACCGGTCAGTCTGCCGATCCGAACTAGACCAAGCAATGGAAGCTCACTTTCTTTCCTTCTTGCCTGCTCAGTAGCGGCGCAACAGCGCCACCAGCCGGCCCTGGACCTTCACCCGGTCCGCCGGGAAGATTCGCGTCTCATGGCGCACATTGCACGGCTCCAGCGCAATCGAGTTGGCGCGGCGGCGCAATCGCTTCAGCGTCACCTCGTTTTCATCCACCAATGCAACGACGATCTGACCGTTCTCGGCTACGTCGCCCTTGCGGATGACAACCGTGTCGCCATCCAGGATGCCGGCCTCGACCATCGAATTGCCGGCTACTTCCAACGCGTAGTGTTCGCCATTCCCAAGGAGCGCCATCGGCACGTCGATCTGGCTGCCAGCATCGCGCAGCGCCTCGATCGGCATGCCTGCAGCGATGCGACCATATAGGGGCAACTGGATCGCTGCCGCATCGTTCGCCGCTCGGACGCCTGGGATGCGTGACGTGAAATCGCCGCGGATGACGTTGGGCGAGAAACTCTGCCCGGGCTCCTCGGCCGACACGCGGGCGGCGGCGTTCTCAGGCAGGCGGAGCACCTCGAGTGCCCGGGCCCGATTGGGTCGCCGGCTGATGAAGCCGCGTTCCTCCAAAGCGAGGATCAGCCGGTGAATTCCCGACTTGGACTTGAGCTGAAGCGCCTCCTTCATGTCCTCAAAGCTCGGGGAAAATCCGGTCTGCTTCAGGTGGCGATCGATATACGTCAGAAGCTCGTACTGCTTCGGGGTGAGCATGGCGAACGAATTCCCTCGGCCGACCGGGGATCGTCGTCAGCACGCGGGATGCGTGTGACGGAACAAACCGGCAACTGGATGTCGTTCTAGATTGGTTCGCGCCTGGCCGTCAAGCTTTCCTGATGCTGCGCCGCAAAAACTCCCGCTAAATGCCGAGCGAATCGAGACGAATCACCGAAATTTCCGACCCCTCCGCCTGTGCGGGCGCATGCGGCGCACGTAGGATCAGCGCGTCGGCCATGGCAAGCCAACGCAACATGGCTGAATCCTGCACGGGAAACGGCGTCGCAACGGTATGTCCCTGCGAATTGGTGGAGATCGTCGCGCGCAGGTGGTCCGCGCGGTGGTCATTGGCGCGCAGCGCGGTGCCGGCAATCGCCTGCGACACCGGCGGGGGCGCGGCAGGCAGGCCGGACAGCCGGCTCAGCGCCGGCACCAGGAAAAGAATGGAGCACACCAGCGCTGAAACGGGATTTCCCGGCAGCCCGAGTACCGGCACCGGGCCGAGCCGGCCGAATAGCAGCGGTTTTCCGGGGCGCATCGCGATCTGCCAGAAGTCGAGTTCCAGGCCGCGTGTCTTCAAGCCTGCAATGACCAGGTCGTGGTCGCCGACAGAGGCGCCACCCGTGGTGACCAGCATGTCCGCGCCGTGCACCGAATTGGCTACCGCGGCCACGGCTTCGCTCGTGTCCAACGCAATGGGAAGCACGACAGGCTCACCCCCCGCGGCGCGCACCAGTGCGGCGAGCGCGTGTGAATTGGAGCTGACGATGCCGCCGGCGGGGATCGGCTCGCCCGGCATGGCGATTTCGTCGCCGGTGGCGAGGATCGCAACCCGCGGCCTACGGTGCACCGTGAGCCAGGGGTGGTTCGCGGCGGCGGCTAGTCCCACGTCGCGGGCGGTGATGCGCCGGCCAGCCGGGATCACGGCGTCGCCCGAGGCGAAGTCCTGGCCAGAGCGGCGGATATGGCGTCCGGCCGTCACCGCTTCATTCACGCGAACCTCGGTGCCGGCGGCCGTGGCGTCTTCTTGCAGCAGGATCGCATCGGCGCCTCGCGGAACGACGCTGCCGGTGAAGATGCGCACGGCGTGACCGGATCCCACAGTGCCGGCGAACGGATGGCCTGCGGGGGCGCTGCCGATCACCGCAAGGCTGGCGCCGAGCGCACCATCGGCTGCGCGCAAGGCGTAGCCGTCCATCGCGGACACATCCGCCGGTGGCTGGGTAAGCCGCGCGATTACCGGGCCCGCGGTGACCCTGCCCCACGCGTTTGCCAGAGCGACGACTTCGCCGGTGGTCGGCTGTAGGACTGCCAGGATGCGCTCGCGGGCTTCCTCGACGCTGATCATTGCTTGGTTTCCGTGAGGACTTCATCCTGCCCCGCCATGACGCCGTGGGCCAGTTCCAGCAGGTTGTCGTCGGTCAGTTCACGGCGGCCCTCCTCTACCTCGTGGATCATGTCCACCAGCTTGCGCGTGGCGCGACAGTCGATGCCATGGCGCGCGCCGATCTCCGCGATGGGTGCGATCTGCACGTCCACCTCGGTGCGGCGCTTGCGGATCGCAAGGTCGCGCCAAACGCCGGAATGCGTCTTCGCGCTGATGCTGTTGAACGCCACCATCGCCTCCACGCTTGCCCGTGCCGCCGCCTCGCCGGCGCCAGGCTTGAACGCCTCGACCTCATAGCCGTTGAAACCGCGCGGTTGGACGCCCTCGGCCTGGGCGACGACGATCGCCTCCTCGTCAAGCCGACGCCACAACGGCAGCAATTCCGGCCGCGCCAGGCAGTCGGCAATGCCCTTCTGGCCAAGCGCCTGGGCGAACAGCATCGCACCGTAGCCAAGCTTGCCCCAGAGATAGGACCAGATATCGGGCGTGGTGATTGCGTCCGGCTCGAAGTCGCGCATCACGGCGTGCAATGCGGCCAGCCGCGGCGTCATGGCGCCGTCGAGTTCGCCCAGACGACGGCGCCGCGGTTGCCGAACATGATCTCGCCGGGCGCTATCCAGTCGGCGCCGAAATTGATGAAGGCGCCGATAGTACGGTCGGGTCCGACGATGTGACGAATGATCGTCGCGTTGAGGCCGTTCTGCAGCGAAAGAACGTAGCCGTCCTGCGCCAGATGTGGGGTGAGCGCACGTGTGGCGGCCTCGGTGTGCTGCGCCTTCACTGCGAGGAAGATATGCCGCCACGTGCCGGCGATTTCCCCGGGCAGGAATGCCGGCACGGCAACCGTGAATTCCTCCACCGGTCCGGTGATGCGCAGGCCCTGGCCCCGGATCGCCGCGACATGCTCCGCCACCACATCAACGAAGCCGATGTCGTGTCCGGCGCGTTTCAGCCAGGCGCCGACCGAGCCGCCGATCGCGCCAGCGCCCCAGATGAGTATGCGCTCAGCCATTCACCAGCTCTCCAGCAGTTCGCGCGTCTCGCGCACCGCCACGTCCCAGATCTCCAGCATCTCGGAATCGTCGCGCTGGTAGCGGCCGCCGAAATTGCCGTCATCGAGGAGTGTGCGCGCTTCGAACGGCGGCAGGATTCTCAGACGATCGATGTCGATCATTGGCTTGGTGCCGTCCTGTGGCGGGCGGCCAGCCAGGCGGGTCCAAGGAAAATTCTCCATCCAGCTCGCATGGCTCGCCACCGGATCGATCGTCCGCACTGTTGCGGCGGTGAGCGGGGCGCGCCACCAGTCATGGAAGCGCACGCGCGCGTCCGGGTTGTCCATCAACCATTCCTGCGCGAGGGATGCGGCCGGCTGGTTTCCGCTGTGGCCATTGACGATCAGAACGCGGCGGAATCCGGCCTGTTTCAGGCTGTCCAGCACATCGCGCAGCACCGCCGCATAGGTGGCAACGCGCAGGGTGACGGTCCCGGGGAACGCGCTGAAGTAGGGCGTGAGGCCGTACGGGAGGGCGGGGAACACCGGAATCCCGAGCGGTTCGGCGGCATCGACGGCGATGCGCTCGGCCAGGATCGCGTCGGTGGCGAGCGACAAGCCGGCATGTTGTTCCGTGCTGCCGAGCGGGAGCACACAGCGATCGTCGTGGCGGACCCAATCCTCCACCATCCTCCAATCCATCTCGGCAATGCGCATGATGTCCCCACGGTCCTGCTGCGACGGACGGCACGCTGAAGAGAGACGCCGCTTGCGTCAATGTGCCGGCTCGTCGGTCCGAAGCTCTGACCCGGCGGCCCTGCCCCCGGGACTTGATTCGCGGCCCTGCCCCCGGGACTTGATTCGGGGATCAGAAGTAGGTGGTGACCAGACTGTCGCAGTTGATCCGCCCGGACATCAGGCAGTCCTCGACAACGCCTTTGGCGTGCAGCTCGCGTACCAGGAACAGTCCGAGGACGAGCAGCAGCAACGTGATCGCCACGCCGCCGAGGCTCGCCGTCTGTCGATTGGCGGCTTCCTCGTCTTCGTCTGCAATCCAGTGGCGTTCCTGATGCATTCCGATTGTATCTTACGGCCGGTTGGGGGGGTAATTGCAAGTCACGGTTGCGGTGATCCAATAACTCAAGATAAGCGCGATCAATGAGCAATGAAGCCCTGCGCCATCTCCGGCGCGACACGAAATTCGGCGCGCTGATCCGCCGGGTTGGGCCGCCGCGGCTGGCAATCCAGCGCGGTCGCAGCCCCTACGAAGCATTGATGCGCGCGATCGCCCACCAACAGCTCCATGGCCGGGCGGCGCTGGCGATTTTGGCGCGGTTCGAGGCGCTTTATCCGGCCGCCGGGTTCCCGCCGCCCGATCTGGTGCTGGCGAGCTCGGAGATCGAACTCCGGGCGTGCGGCTTTTCCGGTGCGAAGGTCGCTGCGATGCGGGCGATCTGTGCGGCGGCGCTGGACGGAACGGTGCCGACGCGCCGCGCTTCGGCACACCTGTCGGATGGAGAACTGATCGAGCGGCTGACCTCGATCCGTGGCGTGGGGCGGTGGACGGTGGAGATGCTGTTGATCTTCACGCTCGGCCGGCCCGACGTACTACCGGTGGACGATTTCGGTGTGCGCGATGGGTATCGACATCTGTATGGATTGGACGAGCAGCCGAAGCCGAAGGCACTGGCCGAGATCGGTCTGGCCTGGTCGCCGTTTCGCTCGATCGCCGCATGGTATCTGTGGCGGGCGTCGGAGGAGGGCAAGCGCGCGAAGGTCCCAACGTCGCGGGCGTGAGGGTTCTGCCGGGACGCGGCCCGTCAAGTTCTGGAGATGTGCTCCTCTCCCCTTGCGGGATGGGGTTGGGGGGAGGGGAACGCGGCACGAGGTCAGGCCTGGAGTTTTATCCGACAGCATTGTCTTGCGATGGTGCGACCCCTCCCCCCGGCACCCTCCCGCAAGGGGCGGGGAGAATGACACCAGCCCTCAAGTCGTTGCGGCAACCGGCACATTCTGCACGGCGCTCTGCAGCCCCGCCGGATGGAAGCGTGACGCCGACCAACCGGCCATCTCCTCGTAGCTGCGGTATTTCTCGTCCAGCGCCGCCTGAGCGGCGGCCATGAGCGCCTCCGCCTCCGCCGGCCGGCTTTGCGCCAGCGAACGATAGCGCGTCTCGTTGTAGGCGTAGTCGCGGAACCGGATCGTCGGGCGCGGGCTGTCCAGCAGGAACGGGTTCTCGCCGATGTCGCGCATCGCCGGATTGTAGCGGAACAGCGGCCAATAGCCGCTGGCGACCGCCAGGTCCTGCTGCTTCATGCCAAGCTGCATGTCGATGCCGTGCGCGATGCAATGGCAGTAGGCGACGATCAGCGAGGGCCCCGGATAAGCCTCCGCCTCGCGGAACGCCTGCAGCGTCTGCTGCGGGTTGGCGCCCATCGCCACTTCGGCCACATAGATGTTGCCATAGGCGATCGCCTGCAGCGCCAGGTCCTTGCGTGCCACGCGCTTTCCGGCGGAGGCGAACTTGGCGATCGCGCCCAGCGGCGTCGCCTTGGAGGCCTGGCCGCCGGTGTTGGAATACACCTCGGTATCCAGCACCAGGATGTTCACGTCGCGCGCGCTGGCCAGCACGTGGTCGAGCCCGCCGTAACCGATGTCGTACGCCCAGCCGTCGCCGCCAACGATCCAGATGCTGCGGCGGACCAGTTGATCGACCACCGACAGCAGATCCTTGGCCTGCGTGCTGTCCGCCGCCCGCAGCCGGCGCACAAGCTCCGCGACGCGCGCACGCTGTGCACGGATCTCGGATTCCTGGACCTGCGGCGCGGACAGCACTGCCTCGACCAGCTCCGACCCCAGCGCCGGGGCCAGTTCACGTGCGAGCGTTCGTGCCATGTCGAGATGTTTGTCCGCCGCCAGCCTGAACCCCAGACCGAATTCGGCATTGTCCTCAAACAACGAGTTGGACCACGCCGGTCCGCGGCCCTCGCGATTGGTGGACCACGGCGTCACCGGCAGATTGCCGCCATAGATCGAGGAACAGCCCGTGGCATTCGCGATCTGCAGGCGATCGCCGAACAATTGCGACAGCAGTTTGATGTAGGGTGTCTCGCCGCAGCCGGCACATGCCCCGGAAAATGCGAACAGCGGCTCGAGGAACTGCACGCCGCGCACATTGGCGAAGTCAACGCGTGCGCGGTCGTTCACTGGCAGCGCGGCAAAGAACGCGTTGTCTTCACGTGAAGCGGCGAGCAACGGCGTCTTGTCCCGCATGATCAGCGCCTTGCCCGGCACCACCGGGCACGCTTCGACGCACAGCCCGCAACCGGTGCAATCCTCGATGGCGAAGTCGAGTGCAAACCGTACATTGGGAAATCCGCGCACATTGATCGGCGCGGCGAGAAAACTGCCAGGCGCGTTGTCGAGCCGCGCGGCGTCGAAATACTTTGCCTGGATCACGCCATGCGGACATACGAAACTGCACTGGCCGCATTGCACGCACAGGTCCTCGGACCACACCGGTACCGTCTCGGCGATGTTGCGCTTCTCCCAGACCGCGGTGCCCAGCGGCCACGTTCCGTCCACCGGCATTTGGCTCACCGGGATATCGTCACCGCGGCCTTCCAGCATCGCAGCCGTGACCTCGCGGACGAACGCCGGCGCATGAGCCGCCACCAGGGCCGGGCGCTCCCATCGGCTGGTCGCCGCTTCCGGCAACTTTACCTCGAACAGCCGCGCGAGCGTTTCGTCAACCGCGCGGAAGTTGGCCTCCACCACGGCCTGACCTTTGCCGGAATAGGTCTTGCTGATGGCGTGCTTGATATGCGCGATCGCCTGATCGCGCGGCAACACGCCGGAGATGGCGAAGAAGCAGGTCTGCAGCACCGTGTTGGTTCGCCCGCGCAAGCCCACCTCCTGTGCCACGCGGGAAGCGTCGATGACGAACAGACGCAGCCCCAGGGCGATGATCCGCAGCTGCATGGCGCGGGGCAGACGGTCCCAAACTTCGTCCGGGCCGTACGGAGCGTTCAGCAGTACGGTGGCGCCGGGTGCGGCGAGCCGCAGCACGTCGTGCCGCGCGACGAACTGAAACTGGTGGCAACCGACGAAGCTTGCCTGTTCGATCAGGTATGGCGCATGGATCGGCTGCGGACCAAAGCGCAGATGCGATGTCGTCTGTGCGCCGGACTTGTGCGAGTCGTAAACAAAGTAGCCCTGGGCAAACAACTTGGCATCCTCGACGATGATCTTCACGCTGTTCTTGTTGGCGCCCACCGTGCCGTCGGCGCCGAGCCCGTAGAACACCGCCTGCACCACGCCGTTCGTTTCGAGCCGGAACGTCGCATCGGGGATTAGGCTGGTATGCGAGACATCGTCCACGATGCCGACCGTGAAACCATTCCGCGGCTCCGGCCGGTTCAGTTCGTCGAACACCGCCTTAGCCTGTGGCGGATTGAAGTCCTTGGACGACAGACCGTAGCGACCGCCGATCACCACCGGCATGCTGAGCCGCCGGCCACTTGCCATCGCCTGCGCCAGGGTGTGCACCACGTCGAGATACAGCGGCTCGCCTGGTGCGCCGGATTCCTTGGTCTGCTCCAGCACCGCGACCGCGCGGACGGAATGCGGCAGCGCCGCGAGGAAGGCGTCCGCCGCGAACGGCCGATACAGCCTGACCTGCAGCACGCCGACCGCCTCGCCGGTGCACTGCATGGCGGCGGCGGTCGCGCGTACGGTCTCGGCGCCCGAGCCCATCAGCACGATCACACGTTCCGCATCGGCTGGGCCGGAGTAGTCGAACAAATGATAGTGCCGTCCGGTCAGCTTGCCGAGGTGGTCCATCTCGCGCTGCACGATCTCCGGCACGCGTGCGTAGAACGGATTCGCCGTCTCGCGCGCCTGGAAGAAGGTGTCGGCATTGTGCGCCGTGCCGCGGATCACCGGATGCTCGGGAGAAAGCGCCCGCGCGCGATGTGCACGCACCAGATCATCGTCGATCATTGCGCGGATCTGCGAATCGCTGAGCAGATCGATCGTGGCGAGTTCGTGGGAGGTTCGGAATCCGTCGAAGAAATGCAGGAACGGGATACGGGATGCGAGCGTCGCTGCCTGGGCGATCAGGGCGCAGTCGTGCGCTTCCTGCACCGAGGCGGAGGACAGCATGGCAAATCCCGTCGTGCGCGCTGCCATGACGTCGGAATGGTCGCCGAAGATCGACAGCGCCTGGGTCGCGAGGGCGCGGGCGGCAATGTGAAACACCGCGGGCGTCAGCTCGCCAGCAATCTTGAACATGTTGGGCAGCATCAGCAGCAGCCCCTGCGACGCGGTGAAAGTCGTGGTCAAAGCGCCGGATTGAAGCGCGCCATGCACCGCGCCTGCCGCACCGCCTTCGCTCTGCATCTGCTGCACGACGGGGATATTGCCCCAGATGTTGAGGACGCCCTGCGCCGACCACTCATCGGCGAGTTCCGCCATCGTGGAGGAGGGTGTGATCGGATAGATTGCGCACACCTCGTTCACCCGGTAGGCGACGTGCGCCACCGCGGTGTTGCCGTCCATGACCACGAGGTTCGTCAGCATTGCGGACTCCAAGTCTGGCAAAGGGGGAGGAGAAGAAAGGAGGAAACGCCCCTCCTCTCTTGAGGCGAGGAGGAGCCCAATGGTGTGGTGTGGTCAGCCTCGCTCGGCGACCATCTCGATCGCATGGCACGGGCACTGTTCGAAGCACGTGCCGCAGCCGGTGCACTTCGCGTCATCGACACTGTAGCCCTGGCCGGGTCCGAGTTTGGCAATCGCCTGCTCGGGACACGCGGCGTAGCAGTTGTCACATTCGAAGCAGTTGCCGCAGGACAGACATCGCTGCGCCTCATGGCGCGCCTCGGGCTCGCGCAACCCGGCAAGCACCTCACCAAAGCCTGAAACCCGTTCCCGGCCCGCAAGGTGATGCTGCACCGCCGAATCGACATCGGTGAACACCGGCAAGTTGAGCATGTCGAACGTCACCAGCGACGCAGACGCCGGCTTGTCGTAGGTCTCGCCGTGCAGCCAGGCGTCGATGCAGCGCGCCGCCTTCTTGCCGTGGCCGACCGCTACGGTGACGGTGCGCTCCGCCGGCACCATGTCGCCACCGGCGAACAGACCCGGATGGCCGGTCATCATCTGCCGGTCCACCACCACCGTGTCCCATTTGAATTCCACGCCGTGCACGGTGCGTAGGAAGCCGCTGTCGCTGTCCTGGCCGAGCGCCAGCACGACGGTGTCCGCTTCCAGCGTCTCCAACTCACCGGTCGGTTGAGGGCGGCCTTTGTCGTCTATCGTCATCCGCTCGACCGTGAGCGTGGCGCCGACGATATTGTGGGATCGTGGTCAGCCACTTGATCTTCACGCCCTCGGACAGGGCATCGTCGGCTTCGGATTCGTGCGCCGGCATGTGCGCGCGGTCGCGGCGATAGACAATCAGCGTTTCGTCGGCGCCTAGGCGGCGTGCCGTGCGTGCGGCGTCCATCGCAGTGTTGCCGCCGCCGTACACCACGACGCGCCGTCCCAGTTTCGGTGCATTCCCGGTGGACATGTCATGCAGCAGCGCCACAGCATCCAGCATGCGGACAGCGTCGCGCGCGGGGATCTCCGCATGCTTGCCCACGTGCGCTCCGATCGCGATGAACACGGCATCGAACCCGCCGGCGTCACGTTCGGCGATCACGTCGGTGACCTTGTGGTTCGGCACGATCCGCACGCCCATTCGTTCAATGCGGGCGATTTCCGCCATCAGATCGTCGCGTGGCAGGCGGTAGGCAGGAATGCCAAAATGCAGCATGCCGCCGGGCAGCGGGCCGGCCTCGTGGATCTCGACCTGATGACCGAGCCTGGTCAGGTGATACGCCGCTGACAGGCCGCTCGGTCCTGCGCCCACCACCAGAATACGCTTGCCCGTGGCCGGCGCGACCGCCACGGTCCAGCCCTCGGCAGTCGCCGCATCGCCGAGAAAACGCTCGACCGCATGGATCGACACGGCGGAGTCCAGCTCAGCGCGATTGCATGCGGTTTCGCACGGGTGGTAGCAGACCCTCCCATGCGTCGCCGGCAATGGATTGTCGGCCATCAGCGTTTCCCATGCCCGCCGGTAGTCACCCGCCTGCGCCAGGGCCAGCCAGCCCTGGATGTTCTCTCCGGCTGGACACGCGTGGTTGCATGGCGGCAACAGCGAGACATAGTCCGGCACGCGGGTACGGAATGGTCCCGGGCCGTGGCGCAGCGTCAGATCGACGACCGGGGTCAGATCGTGGGCCTTCCGCGACGTCGCCAGTCCTTGTGCATCGTCCATTTTGGCTCCGCTCTCCGGGGCGGCCCGACTGGCCGCATCGAGAGAAGCGGGTCGGGCACGAGATAACCGGCGCATCTGGCCACGTCGTCATTAGCAAAGCATTGACGTGGATCAATCAAGTGTTCGGCGGCAACCTGTATCCTGGCGCACCATGTCACCCCGTTTGATCACCCTGACTGTGAATCCCGCCCTGGACCTCGCTGCCGACGCCGAGGCGGTGGTTCCGACCCATAAGATCCGCATGCATCATGAGCATGCCGATCCTGGCGGTGGCGGCATCAACGTCGCGCGCGTTGTGCATGAACTGGGCGGCGATGTGCTCGCTGTCCTGGTTGCGGGTGGCGCGTCGGGCCGGGTCCTGGAGGAAATGCTGGACGAGGCCGGGGTTAGACGGTGCAGTGTGCCTATTCAGGGGCGCACGCGGGTCAGTCTGAATGTGCAGGACCTCGGCAGCGGACTGGAATATCGCTTCGTGCCGGAAGGCCCCACGTTGGCCGAAGCTGAATGGCGTTCTGTGCTCGCTGTGCTGGAGGAGGTCGAGGGCGACTGGCTCATCGCCAGCGGCAGCCTGCCGAATGGCGTCCCGGACGACGCGTACGCCCAGGTTGCGCGAATTGCGGCGCGCCGTGGATTGCCATTCGTGCTGGATACATCTGGACCAGCACTCCGGGCTGCGTTGGATCAGGGTGGCCTTGGTCAAGCCCAGCCTGCGCGAACTGGAACACCTTCTGGATCGCGACCTGTCTGATCCGGCAGCTCAGGACGCGCATGCCATGGACCTGGTTTGGCAGGGCTCCGCCAGGCTGGTGGCGCTCACGCTGGGCCGCGACGGAGCCTTGCTGGCCACGCCGGATGGCGTGGTGCGAATGCCGGCAATGGACGTCCCTGTCCACAGCACGGTGGGTGCGGGGGATGCCTTCCTGGCAGCCACGACCCTGGCACTCGCACGTGGAGCCGCGCCCTCAGATGCACTTGCCTGGGGTACCGCGGCAGGTGCAACCGCCACTGCGTGTGCTGGCACCGCCCGGCTTTGACGCGCCGACGTTGCGGCGCGTTACCGACAGCTCACCAGGGCGATCCGTTGACGGCCGGTCAGTCCTCGTCGGCGCCCTGGCTCTTCAGCACGGTCTCCTCGACGGCCTCGCGCTTTGCCGCCAGCACCGCAAAACGGGCTGCCAGCGTTTCAAGCGCAACGCGGGCGTCCGTGGTCCTCGCCGTAACGGCCATTCGGGCGAGCTCAGCCGATCTCGCCCAAAGTTCGTGCGAAGTGCGCAGGGACAGCGGAACTCGGTCCGAACTGGGTGGTGAAAACAGCGACATTACGTGGGTCCCTGGGGAAGTCGCGAAGGTCTCGGCTGCCTCATGGGCTGCCAGCGCGATCTGCGCCACAATGGCTGGGAAGTACGACATCTGGGTTCCTCGGACGCCGGTTGGACGCCCACAGTTGAGCCCGAGACTTCATAACAAACGGTTCACGCCCTCCGATGTCCAATGCAGATTAGGTCACGCAGGCCAGCCAAATCCGCGGCTCTCGTGACCAGATTTCTCCATGGAGCATGCCAGATCGAGTAACTCATCCGCGATCTCGATCAATCGATCGTGGATTGTGGCATCTGGAATGATTCGGCTGTCAGGCGCGTCTCCAACGCCAGCGCAACCAACTCCTCGTCACCTGAATGGGTTTCCGGTTGCACAGGCTGCCTCCGTCGTTGGCAGCCGGATAACGTGGTTCTCATGCCCCGGCATTGATCTGGGTCAATCGATGCCGGGCGGTCCGGTCGAGGTTCCGGGCGGCAGGGTGAAGCGGAACACGCTGCCACCGCCGACATTCCGCTCGACCCACAGCCGGCCGCCATGCGCCTCGACGATGGTGCGACAGACCGACAAGCCGATACCCATGCCGTCCGGCTTGGTCGTGACGAACGGCTGAAACAGCTTTGTCTCGATTTCCGGCGGAATGCCGCCGC
>CAWEVI010000018.1:0-13833 GCA_963812475.1 uncultured Alphaproteobacteria bacterium | reverse complement strand
TGGTGCTGCTGGAGGGGATTGAACTCTCGACCTCCCCCTTACCAAGGGGGTGCTCTACCACTGAGCTACAGCAGCAACTCGTTGAGGATCAGGCGTACGGTCAAGACCTTTAGCACACACGAACCGGCACTATATAGCGGAACAGGACCTGAACCCTCCGATGGCCGGCATGGATCTTCTGTCGCATGGAGGGTGCGAACGCGTCGCGTGCCTGACGACGGAAATCGATCGCGTCCGCTCGCCACGTCGGCGCATCGCGGGACAGCGGCCACGCCTCGGCTTTCAGCATGTGTCGCAACGCTTGCCGCAGAAGCGATCGGCAAGACCGCAGCTCACTGCGCCCCACGTCTTCGATCTCCTCTGCCACGTTGGCCCAGTCGGAGACGACCGACGGGCTGCCGCCGTTGCCGATCCAGAGCGCGATGCCTACGCTCGATGAACTGCTGGACGAGGCTTGACGTCTGCGCCGCCGCGCGGGCAACCCATTCATCCCATGGACGACAAGCGCCCGCAGCCCCCGCAACCCGCCCCGCCCCGCTCCGCGCCCGCGAAGCTGGCCGCGCGGCAGCAGCGCGAGGCGGCGGCCTTGCGCGCCAATTTGCGCAAGCGCAAGGATCAGGCGCGGTCGCGGGAGGCGCCGAAGCAGGAGTGAACGGTGTCCGAACCGGCGCGTGGTCGCATGACATCCGACGCGTTCATCGCCTGGGCGATGGAGCAACCCGAAGCCAACCACTACGAACTGGTTGCCGGTGAAGTGGGTGCCATCGCGCGGGAGTGCTCCGTGCATGCCTGACGAAGGCGCGGATCTGGCGCCGGATGGCCGAGGCGGTCGAGGCCCATGGACTGCCGTCTCAGGTCTATCCCGACGGGATGGCGGTGGAAGTGGACGAACAACACGGTTTACGAACCGGACGCGCTGGTTCGCTGCGGCACCCCGCTTCCCGCCGATGCCATTAAGCCGGACGACCCGGTCATCATCGTCGAGGCGCTGTCCCCTTCAACGCGCGCCCGGGATACCGGTGCCAAGCTCGAGGACTATTTTCGTCTGCCGTCGCTGCGACATTACCTTATCGTCAAGACCGAGAACCGCTCGGTCATTCACCACGCCCGTGGCGCGGACGGCATCATCCTGGCCCGCATCGTGCGCGAAGGTCCGATCGTGCTCGAGCCACCCGGCATCACCTTGACCGATTGCTTCCCGCCCGAAGCCGAGCGCGACTGACAGTCTGTTTGCCCTCGCCCGAATGCTGCGCTAGACGGCCGGACTGCCCCGCCCACCGGAGTCGCCACCCAATGGCCGTCATGTCCGATCGCTGGATCCGCAGCATGGCGCAGCAGCACGGCATGATCGAACCGTTCGTCGAAGCGCAGAAACGCGAGGGCGTGATCAGCTACGGGCTCTCGTCCTACGGCTACGACGCCCGCGTCGCCGATGAATTCAAGATCTTCACCAACATCGATTCCGCGGTAATCGATCCGAAGGACTTCGCGCCGACCAGCTTCGTGGACCGCAAGGTGGATGTCTGCATCATCCCGCCGAACAGCTTTGCGCTCGGCCACACGGTCGAATATTTCCGCATCCCGCGCGACATCCTGGTGATCTGCCTCGGCAAATCGACCTATGCCCGCTGCGGCATCATCGTCAACGTGACGCCGCTCGAACCGCAATGGGAAGGCCAGGTGACCATCGAGATCTCAAACACCACGCCCCTGCCCGCGAAGATCCACGCGCATGAGGGCATCTGCCAGTTCCTGTTCCTGCAAGGCAACGAACCGTGCGAGACCAGCTACGCCGACAAGGCCGGCAAATACATGCACCAGCGCGGCGTCGCGCTGCCGAAGCTATGAAGCGCCCCACCATGACGGGATCCGCACGGCCAGGACGGACGGGGTAGCATCATGGACCGCATTCGCATCCGTGGCGGCAGGCCGCTCTCCGGCGAGATCGCCATCGGTGGCGCCAAGAACGCCGCGCTCCCGCTGATGGCCGCCGGCCTGCTCACCGAACGCCGCCTTATTCTGTCGAACGTGCCGCGGCTCGACGACATCGTCACGATGTCGGCGCTGCTGGCGCGGCACGGCATCGCCGTGGAGCCGCTCGGCAATGACGGGCGCACGCTGTCGCTCGGCGGGCCGATCACCAACACCGAGGCGCCGTACGACATCGTTCGCAAGATGCGGGCCTCGGTGCTGGTGCTGGGGCCGCTGCTGGCGCGCACCGGCGAGGCACGCGTCTCGATGCCCGGCGGCTGCGCGATCGGCACGCGTCCGGTCGATCTGCACCTGAAGGGCCTGGAGCAGATGGGCGCCGCGTTCCGGCTGGATGGCGGCTATATCGACGGGACCGTGGCAGGTCGGCTGCGCGGCGCAACCATCGTGTTCCCGTTCCCCTCGGTCGGGGCCACCGAGAACCTGCTGATGGCGGCCAGTCTGGCCGACGGCCGAACGATGCTGGTCAACGTCGCCCGCGAGCCCGAGATCGGCGACCTCGCGTGCTGCCTGAACGCGATGGGCGCGCGGATCGAGGGGATCGGCAGCGACCGGCTGACGATCGACGGCGTCGAGCGGCTGCACGGCGCGGAGCACGCCATCATCCCGGATCGGATCGAGACCGGCACCTACGCCTGCGCCGCGGCCATCACCGGCGGCGAGGTGCTGCTCGCCAACGCGCGGCTCGAACACCTCGGCGCCGTGGTCCGCACTCTGCGTGAGGCCGGTGTGGACATCATCGACGAACCGCGCGGCCTGCGCGTGCGCCGGCTGAACGGGCTGCATGGCGCGGATGTGATGACCGAACCCTACCCGGGCTTCCCCACCGACATGCAGGCGCAGTTCATGGCGCTGATGGCGGTGGCGGACGGTGCGGCGATGGTCACCGAAACGATCTTCGAGAACCGCTTCATGCATGTGCCGGAACTGAACCGCATGGGCGCGCGGATCAACGTGCACGGCGCATCGGCGATCGTGCGCGGCGTGCCGGCGCTGTCGGGTGCGCCGGTGATGGCGACCGACCTGCGCGCCTCGGTCTCGCTGATCCTGGCGGGGCTGGCGGCCTGGGGCGAGACGGTGGTGAACCGGGTCTATCACCTGGACCGCGGCTACGAGGCGGTGGAGCGGAAACTGGCGGCCTGCGGAGTGGAGATCGAGCGGCTGGAGGAGTGAGCCCCACATCGATTTTCACGCTGTTTCTAGTGGACTGACGCCGCATCAACCGCCATATGGGAGGCTACGCTGGGCCTCGTTCACCCCCCGGCCTCCGGAGATCGATGTGGCAACGTTGCTTCCCTCCCCCTTGGCATGCTGCCGCTGGGAGCTTGAAAACCGCCGCATGGTGCCGCCGTCCAACGACGCGCTGCGCCGCATCATTGAGGCGGATCCCGACCTCGTCGAGGACCTGAACCGCTTCTACGGCGACGCGACGCCCGATGGCGGCCTCGACAAGCTCGAACGCGAACTGCTGCTCGATCTGCTCGGCCGGCATTTCACCCGTGAACTGTGGCCGCGCACTGGTGGCATGGAGGCGACACGCCGGTTCATGGCGACCCTTCAGCGCGCCATGGTGGCCGCCGGCTGGAAGATGGACGCGTTCGCCGTATCCCCCTGAGGCAGCGCATTCCGGCACGCGGGCGGCTGCGTCCCGGCTTGCCATTTGTCGGCTTTCCCGTTGCTATGGCGTGACGCCACGCCGCGCAACGGGGGCTGAGAATGCAATTCGCGAACCAAACGGTCATCGTCACCGGCGGCACCGGCGCACTGGGGAGCGCTGTGGTCGGCATCCTGCTCGCCGCGGGGGCGCGCTGCCGGGTGCCCTACATCGTCGATGCGGAGGCCGAGGCGTTTCCGCACAAGGATCGCGTCACCCTGGTCGGTGAATGCGACCTGACGGCCGAGGCGGACGTCGCGCGGTTGTACGACGGCGTGACGGATCTTTGGGCATCGATCCACATCGCCGGCGGCTTCGCCATGGGCAGCGTGGCCGACACCGACAAGGCCGGCATGATGCACATGCTGAACATGAATTTTGTGAGCTGCTATCTGTGCTGCCGCGCCGCCGTGCGCGGGTTCGGCACGGGCGGCGGCCGCATCGTCAACGTTGCCGCCCGGCCGGCGCTGGAACCGCGCCTGGGGGCCGGCATGGCGCCCTATGCTGCAAGCAAGGCGGCGGTCGCTGCGTTCACCCAGGCGCTGGCCGCCGAGGTCGCGGCGCGTAACGTCCTGGTGAATGCGATCGCTCCCTCGATCATCGACACGCCCGCCAACCGCGCCGCGATGCCGAAGGCCGATCACGGCGCCTGGCCCAGGCCCGAGGACATCGCCGCCACCATCGCCTTCCTCGCCTCGACCGATAATAGGGTGACGACGGGCGCGGTCGTGCCCGTGCCCGGCCGGACGTGAGGTGCGGTGGTCAGCGGTGGTGGTGTCTGATCACCACCACCGCCGACCGCCGGTCTCAGTCCGGATCCGGATCGCTGCCACGTCCGCTGGCGCGTGCATGGTCGCGACCGTGACCATCCGGCCACGGCGACAGCACGTCGTCGGTGGTGGCACCAATCAGTGCCGCACCGATGACCGCGGCGATCAAGGCACTCAATGTGACGAGCAGTGTGCCGCTCATGCCCAACTCCTCGCATTCACCGGCCGTGGCCGTGGCCACGCCCGGCACCTGTGAATTCAGCCATTGCCGTCATTGCAGTTGCATGGCGGGAACAGGTAGGTGTTCTTGGCCATGGCGCCGGTGGCGGTGATGCCAAGTGCGATGGCAACGATCGCCAGGATCGAGAAGATCGCATTCCTCATGGACGCATTCTCCGTTTCGTCCGCTTTCGGCGGAGTGTGGTTGCGCGAGTCTGATGCCCCACGTCGCTCCCGGTGCGACTGGCCATGTGGTGCGCAGATCACGGGTGAAACCGCGATGGGCGCGAGCAAAAGCGTTCCTAAAGGACGTCAAAAGTTCTCAATTCCGTGATTGAGGGATTACGCCCGCAACCGCTATAATTTTCAAAACGCAATTCGGGCCGGCAAGGGTGTTGGGCGAACGTTCATTCCCGGGGGGCCATGAGCGTGCAAACCTCCGACGGCGTCCTGTTCGGCGATTTCCGGCTTGATCGTAATTCCGGGGGCCTGTTCCGGCTCGACGCGCACGGCAGGCCGGTTCCGCTGCCCCTCGGCTCTCGTGCGCTCGATGCGCTCTGCGTTCTGGTCGAGCGGCAGGGCGATCTTGTCTCCAAACAGACGATGATGGACGCGGTGTGGCCTGACACCGTGGTCGAGGAGAACAACCTCAGCGTGCAGATCTGGCGCTCCGTCGCGTGTTGGATCAGGGTCGCGCGGAAGGGAGTTGCATCCAGACCATTCCCGGCCGCGGGTACCGGCTGGTCGTGCCCGTTCGTCACCACGAGGAAGCTGCGCGTTCGCACGCACCGCCGACAGACAACGGCGCCAAGTACGATGCGGCCACGGCAACTGAACGGTCCGGCACCAGTGTGGTCCGCCTGCCCTGGTGGCGCGACCGCGCGCGCGTGGCCGTGCTGGCAGTCGCGTTCTGCGCTGCCGTGATCGCGCTGCTGACCTATGGGCGCGGACATTACGACTGGCTCGCGGGACGGCCCGGTCCACCACGACTGTCGCTGATCGTGCTGCCGTTCGAGAACCTCAGCGGCGATCCCGGGGACGAATACCTGGCCGAGGGCATCACCGATGATCTGACCAGCGATCTTTCACGTATGACCGATACCGTCGTGATCGCGCGCGAATCGGCATACGCCTACAAAAGCAAACCCGAGGATGTGCGGAAGATCGGCAAGGCATTGGGCGTGCGCTACGTGCTCGAGGGCAGCGTGCGCAGGATGGGCACCACGCTGCGGGTCAATGTTCAGCTCACGTCGGCTGAAAACGGTGCGCATCTCTGGTCGGAACGGTTCGACGAGGACATCGGCGAACTGGCCGCCGGGCAGGAGCAGATCGTCGCGCGAATGCGCGAAAGTCTTGCCGGAGCATCATCGAGATCGAGAATGCGCGCAGTCTGCGCGAGCGCCCGACCAACCCGGACGCATTCGATCTGATCCTGCGGGCACGCTCGCTTCAACACCTGCCGCCCACTCGGCAACGGAACCAACAGGCATCGGCACTGTATCAGCGCGCCGTGATGCTGGACCCATCGTCGGTTCCCGCCATGGTCGGCGCTGCGTATTTCCTGATCGAAAACGCCCCGACTGGCGGCTGGGGCAATTTCGAGGACATGCAGCGTGCCGCCAACCTGTTGGCGCGGGCACGTGCGATCGCCCCTGATTCCGCGTTGGTGCTCAACACCACCGTCTACTGGCTACGTTCGGTGGGCCGTTGCCAGGAAGTCCTGGAGGCGGCGCAACTGGCCATTCAAACGGATCCAAGCCGGATGAATACGATGACGGGGGTCTATAACGAGCTTGGAAGGTGCAAGACCGCGACCGGGCACGCCGAGGAGGAGATAGCGCTGCAGGACAAGGCCAACCGGCTCAACCCGCACAGTCCTTGGATGTTCGTACGTTACCTGCGCATGGGCTTCGCTTCGCTGATGCTGGGCAGGAACCAGGACGCAATCACCTACCTGCAACGATCTCTCGCCTTAAATCCCGATAATGACAGCACACAGGGCTGGACAGATCGTCTGCTGGCAGCGGCCTACGCGCGAACCGGACAGATGGAGGATGCTAAGCGCTCGCTTGCCGAGGCAGATCGGCTTTGGCCCTATGACACGGTCCGCGGTCACTGGCCGGAGGATTCAACCAGCGCCGTTTATGCCGAGCAGATCAAGGGTTATCAGGCGTCGCTGCACCTCGCGGGCGAGCGTGACCACGCCGACGAAGACGCCGATTTGGGCGTGCCAGCGGATCGCGCACTGCACAGCGAATTCGCCGGTCCGACACCGACGGCCGCGCCTGGGGTCAGGACGATCCGCACCGCGGATCTTGCCCGCATGCTTGCGGAGACCCGGCCGGTCGTCATCGACGCGGTGACGTATTCATGGGGTCGGTCGATCCCCGGTGCGGTGGGGCTGCGATTTGCCGGGTTGGGCGGCAAATTCACCGATGCGGCGCAAGACCGCCTGCGCGGCAGGTTGCGTGATCTGACCGATGGCGATCTCAACAGGCCGATTGTTGCGGTCGGCTGGAACTCGGAGCGCTTCGATGGGCGCAACCTCGCGTTGCGGCTCGCCGCACTTGGCTACACGCAGGTCTATTGGTACCGCGGCGGGCGCGAGGCGTGGGAGGTCAATAGGCAGCCAGAGACCGACCTCAACATCGAGGACTGGTGATAAAGGGGACCGTGTGCCGGGCGGCGGGCAGCGCCGGGTGTCGGGCCGCGCTGCCATCGGGCGCGAGTGATTCAGATCGAGAGTGCGCGCAGCCTGCGCGACCGCCGCACCAACCCCGACGCATTCGGTCGGAGGAAGGTTTTCGAGTGAGCGCGCCCGCAGGATGAGATCGCGACCGATGTCGGGTTCAGCGCCAAGGCGCGCTCGAACAGTGCCAGCGCCTCCTGTCTCCGCCCCACGATGCCATGACCGGGGCGGCATTTTTTCTGGTCGATACCGACACGGATTGGCACAATTTTGACAACATGCGCATGCCATACGTCTACTGGCTTCGATCGGTGGGCCGTTGCGAGGAGGTCATCGAGGCCGCGCAACGGGTCATTCAGACGGACCCCAACGGTGTGCGGGTGATGACGGGGATCTACCATGAGCTTGCCGTGTGCAAGACCTGGACGGGGCACGCGGAAGAGGCGATCGCTCTGCAGGAAACAGTGAACCAGCTCAACCCGCTCAGTCCCTGGAAGTACAACCGCTATCGCCACGTGGGCTGGTATTCGCTGTTGTTGGGCAGGGACCAGGATGCGATCACCTACCTTCAGCGATCGCTCGCGATCAAGCCCGACAACGACGGCAAGACCGAGTGGAACTGCCGTATGCTCGCGGCGGCGTATGCCAGGACCGGCCACATGCAGGAGGCGCGGCGATGGCTGTCGCAGGCCGACGGGCTCTGGCCCTTCAGCACCGTCCGCGGCCAGTTTCCGCCCTTGCTGACGAGCCCGGTCTTTGTCGAGCAGATCAGACGCTACCAGGACGCCTTGCGCCTCGCGGGCGAGCGCGACCACGCCGACGAGGAGGCCGATTTCGGTGTACCGGCCGACGGCGCACTGCACGGCGAGATTGCCGGCCACACACCGGCGGAGGCGCCGGGTGTGACGACGATCCGTACCCCGGATCTTGTCCGGTTCCTGGGTGACGCCCGGCCGATCGTCATCGACACGGCGACAAATTCGTGGGGCCGGTCGATCCCCGGGGCGGTGGGGCTGCGTTCCGTGCAGGACCGCCTGCGCAGCACGATGCGCGCGCTGACCGCGGATGACTTCGCCAGACCGGTGGTTGCGGTCGGCTGGAATTCCGAGCGCTTCGATGGGCGCAACCTGGCGCTGCGGCTCGCCGCACTCGGCTACGCGCGGGTCTACTGGTACCGCGGCGGGCGCGAGGCATGGGAGGTGAACGGCCAGCCTGAGACTGACCTTGCGCGCGCGGATTGGTGACGTCGCTGCCGGCTGCCGGCAATCTGCGACCGATTGCCGGCAGCCGCACTTGGCAGCATCCCGCCGCCGTCATCGAGTCCCTTTCGCCTGTTTCAGCAGGAACCGCGAACCAGACGCCGGCGCGTCTTGCCGAATTACGTTCGATCTGGCCAGGCGCGCGGAACCTGTCCGCCAGGGTCCTTATCGCCGGCCATAAACGTCCTTCTTCAGATCAAACAGGATGTTGACGCCCTCGTCGCAACCGCTGGCGCAGCTGGTACCCGCTGGCGGATTGGCGAAGCCGGGCACATGTTCAGATTTGACGATGCCGCGCGCGCTCAATCCAAAATCGACAACCACCACTTGCAGCTCGATCATGGCGCCGTTGGCATTCAGTGAAATGGTGCCGGTGCAATCTTCGGCGATCGCGTAGGTCCCGGTTTGTCCGGTTCGGAAGCCCGATTCATTGACCGGCGTGGACGCATTGTTGACCGGAATGCCGTTGCCGACGTTGAAATCCACCCGCGTGAAAGTCCCCTGCCCGTCGAACGTATATTGACCAACGGACGATAACGGCTGTGGGGGGTTCAAGTTGTGGAGCGTGCCGGACGCATCGTAGATCCCCACCGTGAAGCCACTGGTGGTGAATGGGTAGACACCATTCAACGACCCATTGTCGCAGTGTGCGTAGCAGGTCCCCGTACCCACGAGGAACGAGGCATAGCCGATCATGATTGTGCGTAGTGGCAACATGATGCTCTCCGTACGAATGGTTTGCCGGCGGCAGCGCCGGTGAAGGTGCGAGGAGGCACGTCGCGACCACATGCGGGACGTGCGCGAGCCAGCTTTCACGCCATACCCACAAGCACGCCATGCGGTGGGGCTGAAACGATGCTAATCGATGCTAAATCATGCTAATTCATGCCAACGCCCGGCGGGTGTGGCGCGTCCGTGACCCTGCGCGGCCTCTGGGGGTCAGGCCGTGGGACGCCCCTGGGCAGCCGCCCTTCCAGTTCGCCACCCGCTGGTGTAGGAGGCCGCGCACCATGACCGCCCCCTATCCCGCGACCGCCCTCGAGCCGGAGACCACGTCACCGCTGATCCTGGCGCTGCCCAAGGGACGCATTCTCGCCGAATGCGGCGCTCTGCTCGCCCGTGCGGGGGTTGTCGCCGCTCCCGACTACGCCGACGAGGAAAGCCGCCGGCTGCGCTTCCCCACGGACGATCCGGCACTGGACGTGGTGCGCGTCCGGCCCTTCGATGTCGCCACCTTCGTCGCATTCGGCGCCGCCCAGCTGGGCATTTGCGGCGCCGACGTGCTGATGGAGTTCGATTACCCGGAAATCTACGCCCCGCTGGACCTCGGCATCGGCGTGTGCCGCGTCTCGGTTGCCGAACCGGCCGAAACCGCCGGCACCGACGATCCCTCCCGCTGGTCGCGCGTGCGCGTGGCCACCAAGTATCCCAACATCGCGCGGCGCCACTTCGCCTCGCGTGGGGTGCACGCCGATGTGGTGCACCTGAACGGCGCCATGGAACTGGCGCCCGGCCTCGGGCTGTCCCGGCTGATCGTCGATCTGGTGCAGACCGGCTCCACGCTGCGCGCCAACGGCCTGGTGGAGACCGAGGTCATCGCCCCGATCACCTCCCGGCTCATCGTCAACCGGACCGCCCTGAAGACCCAGCCCGAGGCGATCGGCGCGTGGATCGCCCGCTTTCGCGCAGCGCTCGGCCACGCATGAGGCGGCTCAGCACCGCCGCCCCCGGCTTCGAGGCCGACTTCACCGCCCTGCTCGGCGAGGCGCGCGAAACCGCCGAACGTGTCGATCAGGCCGTGGCGGCGATCATTGCCGATGTGCGTGCCCGCGGCGATGCGGCGTTGCTCGACTACACGGCGCGCTTCGACCGGCTGACGCTGACGGCGGATCGGCTTCGCGTTGCCACGGCAGAGATCGATGCGGCCGTGGCCGGCATTCCAACCGGTCTGATGACGGCGTTGGACAGTGCCGCGCGCCGCATTGAATCCTTTCATCGCAGACAATTACCGGAGGATCTTCGCACGGTCGATGCGGCGGGCCTGACGCTCGGCATGCGCTGGGGACCGCTCGACGCGGTCGGTCTCTACGTGCCTGGCGGCACCGCGGCCTATCCGTCCTCGGTGCTCATGAACGCCATTCCTGCCCTGGTTGCTCGCGTGCCGCGTGTAGCCATGTGCGTCCCGAGCCCCGACGGCACGCTCAATCCGCTGGTTCTGGCCGCGGCGCGGCGTGCCGGCGTCTCCGAGGTCTACCGGATCGGCGGCGCACAGGCGATCGCCGCGCTGGCTTACGGCACCGCGACCATCGCGCCGGTGGACCGCATCGTCGGCCCCGGCAACGCCTATGTCGCCGAGGCCAAGCGCCAGGTGTTCGGGCGGGTGGGGATCGATGCCATCGCCGGGCCGTCCGAGGTCGTCATCCTCGCGGACGCCAGCAACGATCCGCGCCGTGTGGCGGTGGACCTGCTGGCCCAGGCCGAGCATGACGCGGCGGCGCAGGCCATTCTGATCACCGACGATCACGGGTTCGCCGATGCGGTCGCGGCGGCGGTGATGGGCGAACTGCCAACGCTGCCGCGGGCGGCGATCGCCGGGGCGAGCTGGCAAATCCATGGCGCGATCATCCTGGTCCACGACTGGGACGAGGCCACCACGCTGGTCAACCGGCTTGCCCCCGAACATCTGCAACTGATGGTGCCCGACCCGGAAGCCGCGTTCGGCCGCATTCGCCATGCCGGCGCCGTCTTCCTCGGCGCCTGGTGTCCCGAGGCGGTGGGCGACTACATCGCCGGTCCGAATCACGTGCTTCCCACCGGACGGACCGCGCGATTCGCCTCCGGCCTGTCGGTTTACGACTTCCTCAAGCGGACCACCTGGGTGGCCTGCAATGCCGCCGGTCTGGCTAATGTGGGACCCGCCGGCATGGCACTCGCCGAGGCGGAAGGGCTCCAGGCGCATGCCCGCAGTATCGCGTTGCGTCTGCGTCCCGACGCGCCAACATAGGCCGGCCGCCTTGACCTTCGGTAGCCCCGCGCTCATGTTCCGCCGCAATATCAAATCCTTGAATGAGGCCTGATGTCTAAGGAAGACATGATTGAATTCAGCGGCACGGTGATGGAGTTGCTGCCCAACGCCATGTTCCGCGTCAAGCTCGACAACGAGCACAGCATCCTCGCGCACACCTCCGGCAAGATGCGCAAGAACCGCATCCGCGTGCTTGCCGGCGACCGGGTGAATGTCGAGATGACGCCTTACGATTTGAGCAAGGGACGGATCACCTTCCGCTTCAAGTGACCGCCCCCACGCTGGTCCTGGCCTCGGCCAGCCCGCGACGCCTGGCGCTTCTGGCGCAGATCGGCATCACACCGGACCGCGTCGTTGCCGCGGACATCGATGAAACGCCGTGCCGCGACGAATCGCCGCGTGCCCACGCCGCGCGTCTGGCGCGCGCCAAGGCGGCGGCAATGGTCGAACCGTCAAGCTTCGTCCTGGCCGCCGACACGGTCGTTGCCGTGGGCACGCGCATTCTGCCGAAAACCGAGACCGTGGAGCAGGCACGCCGCTGCCTGGCGCTGCTTTCCGGCCGGCGTCACCGCGTGGTGACCGCGGTCGTGCTGCTGTCCCCGGACGGACGCCGCGGCGAACGCCTGGTACAGAGCGTGGTGGGCTTCGCCCGCCTGACCGAGCAGCAGGTCGCGGCTTATCTGGCAAGCGGCGAATGGCAGGGAAAGGCCGGCGGCTATGCCGTCCAGGGCCGCGCCGCCGCGTTCGTACGCTTCCTGTCGGGCAGCTACTCCGGGGTGGTGGGGCTGCCGCTGTTCGAGACGGCACAGCTGTTGCGCGGTCTCGGCTGGCCGATGCCGTGACGACGCGGATTCTGGCCTCCTCCGGCCCCGGCGAGGTGCGCATCGCCGCGGTTCGCGATGGCACCCTGCTCGACTATGCGATCTGGCGCCCTGGCGCACCGGACGGCGTCGGCGACCTGTACCGCGGCAGGGTGACGGCGCGGATGTCAGCCATGGCGGGCGCGTTCGTGACGCTCGGCGGGGCCGAAGGGTTCCTGCCGGATAGTGAGGGTGCGGCAGGGCTCACCGAAGGCGATGTGCTCCTGGTTCGGGTGACCCGGTCCGCACAGGGCGGCAAGGGCCCGCGGCTGGCGGCGGCGGAGGGATCGCAGGCGCGAAACGGAACGGCCGGACTATTGGCGCGGGGCGATGGTCCGTTGCCGGAGTTCGCGGACCGCCATCCGGAGGCCGTCGTGGTGGTGGACGACGCCGGACTGCTGGCGCGGTTCCGTGCGTCGCTGCCGGGAAGGTTATCGTTGTGCAGCAATACCTTCGACGACGCTCTTGAGGATCAAATCGAAGCGCTGGGCACCTCCATCGTCGATCTGCCGGGAGGCCCGCGACTGCACTTCCATCCGACCCCGGCGCTGGTGGCGATCGACGTTGATGCCGGGACAGCGATCGAAGCGGGGCGCGCAAGGACGGCCGCACACATGGCGATCAACCGGGCGGCGATGGCCGGGCTGGCCCGGCAGATCCGGCTGCGCAACCTGTCGGGTGCGATCCTGATCGACTTTGCCGGGTTGCCGGCCCGTCGCCGTGCGGCGCTCGGGCCGGCGTTGGCGGACACGCTGGCGGGTGACCCGCTGCGCCCGCGCCTGCTCGGCTTCACCGCGCTCGGGCTCGCCGAAATCGTGCGGCCGCGCGTGCGCCCGCCATTGCACGAATTGTTGGCGGGCCCGCACGCCGCCGGTCTGGCCGCGCTGCGGCACATCGCGGCCGAGCATGCCGCGACGCCGCATCGGTTGCCGGTGCTGCGCGCCGCACCTGCGGTCGTCGCCACGCTTCAGGCGGATGCCGAGGCACTGTCGGACTTTGCGCGACGGACGGGACGTGCCCTGATCCTGCATGCCGATCCGGCGCTGCGTGGGGCAGAATGGGTCACCGAGGAGAAACATGCGTAAGGCGAGCCAGACTGCGATCTGTCCGGTATGCGGCAAACCCGCGGCGGAGGCCACGCGGCCGTTCTGCGGCAAACGCTGTGCCGACGTCGATCTGGGGCGGTGGCTGACCGGCCAGTATCGCATCCCCGGCCCGGATGCCGAGCCGGATGAAGACCCGCCGGCATCGCCGCCGGACGCTGCTTGATCGGTCTGGTGGCATATTGTATTGGCTGGCGCTTCCTCCTGTGCGTTCGGAGGCAGGCTGACCGGCGCGGATGCCCAGGTAGCTCAGTTGGTAGAGCAT
>CAWEVI010000017.1:0-78707 GCA_963812475.1 uncultured Alphaproteobacteria bacterium | reverse complement strand
GAAGAGCCTCATACCGTCATGTCACGCCGTTGACATTTCGTTGCATTAAGTCATATTTCCTTTCTTGCGGCGTGGTATACAGGCGCATGACGGCGCACCACACCCCCGTAGTGACTAGCGCGAGGTAGAACCACGCGCCTGTGATTTGAAGAACCCACTGCCACCAATGCATGGCTGGACCGGCTCCGTGCTCTCGTATTCGTGACGCCTTTACGTGAGCTGAATATTATTACTGATGCTCTCGACGCTCCTGCTGAAACTCTAGCTTCGGCAGGTGGCCGGCGGTTCCCGGACCGGAACCGTCAGCATTCCCCGACATATAACCCGAGCAATCCGATTCCTATTGGCCAAATGACATCAATTCGTGTCACCCACGGGAATTGGTCATCCCTCGCGCTCGACCAGCACGATCCGGCGCACCACCGGCTTTCAGCCGGTCCTAGTGCCCTGGCAGCATTCATCGTCGCTGCTCACTGGCGTTTGGGTGCAAGGGAAGGTTGAGAAGCTGGACCAGCCGGATTGACTGGCTCGTTGGGTGAGCGCTGCGGTAAAAACAGAAGCCGCGGCATGGAAGAGCGCAGGGAACCCCCATGCCTGACCACAAACCCGACTAGCGCGACGCTGACTATCCAGACAACGAGTAAGATTACGCCGACCACGAGCTGTAGTTTCCTCTTCGTCATGGAGGAGACGGTAGGCCTTTCGCGTGCGGCGGGCGATGCGGCGAGGGTAAGTGTCGACGCTGCCATCGAATTCCTCCCGTTTGTTTGGTTGATGCCATTAGCCCCGTTTTATTCCCCTCGGGCTGGGAGCGGCCCCGGGATTGGAAAAAACCGGGACCTGACCTTTGGCCGCTGGGGTATCGCCAACGGCTTTGGCTGAGTTTTCGGGGGTCGGCAGGGGCGCGGTTCCATATGACGGATAGAGCATCACCTGATGACCATAGCCGGCTTGCGCACCCGGCGGGGCGTGGCGGTACCGCGGCGAGGCGTACACCACCGCGCCGATCGTGACTGTGGTGACACCTGATCGCCTGACCCTCTCCAGCGGCGCGGTGCGCGCTATGGCCTGATCCTCGATCGGCTCCCACCCGGTCACGTCATGTTCAGCGGGATGTCCTGGAACGCCACCCAGCCGATGAACGTCTTCGACCAGTAGCCGACAATCGGGGCGGCCTCTGAGCGACACCAGAACCGGATCAGCGTGCCGTCGCGTGGCGCGGTGGCGATGGGGGAAGGTGGCATCTGGCGAGCATTTCAGCGACGGTGCCCGGGCGTCATGGGACGGAGAGGCGGGGGGAAGAAACGCTAGTCTAGCATCCCCCTGCCCGTCGCTCGCTTTGCTCGCTTTACCGGTTCGGAGAAACCGATGTCGTCACATTACGATATGAGATCGATATGTCAACATATTCATCCATCAGTGGAGCGGCGGCCGGGGCGCGACACCTCGCACCGCGACCGCCTGACCCTGCCGACGGATGCCTGTGCGCCGGCTGGGCTCCCGCGAGCTTGGCACGCGCGGCTTCCGTGGCGCTACTATGCTGGCGCTGGTCCAGGCCGAGCCTGGGTGATTTATAGCCCGTAGATTTGGCGGCTTCCGGCCTTGGACCCCGCGTCACCATGCTCCCCGCATGTTCACCGTATCCGAAGAAGAGGCCGCTGCGATCCGCGCCCGCATTCGAGCAGCAAGGTGAGCTGTCGGCCGCGATTGAGTTGTGCCGGCTGTTTCCTGGGGTGACGGACAACGTGCAGGCGCGGGAGTGTGCGCTAGTCATTGCCGGATGGATGCCGTTGCCGCCACGAGCACCCAGGCTGCCTCGCGGCCGGCGCGAGAGCCATAGCGGAGCGGTCCCCTAGGCGTGTGATCCAGGGGACCTGACCGCGACCGCCGGGTTTCGAGGCGGCCTCGGCTAGCCGTAGAACGCATCAGCGCCCGTCGCGTTCGATCAGCACGATCCGGCGCACGGGCCGCGAGGCGCCGGGTATGCCGGTGATGAGTTCCGCGACCGCCGGCCGGCCGCCGCATCCGCCATGCCGCATCCTCGCGAGCAGATCGCCGATGCGCCGATCGCCCAGGCCAGCGATGGTCATGTGAGTCTCTGCCGCATACCGTTCCCGCCCGCAGCGCTCGCATTCGATGCGAAGGAACCACGAACGGAACGCGCGCAACGGCGCGGCCATGGCTTCGTCGCGCGACGGTAGGGCGCTGTGAGACCGCCCTGCCTTGATCCTTGATCCTGGCTGCTCAGCCCAGCGCCAAGCCGACTGCCCAGGCGAGCCCGAGCGAGGATCGAGTTAGATCAACCCGATAGCCCAGTCGCGCCCTCAGCTTCTTCAGCCGATCCAGACAGACTTTACAGGTAACCTGCGAGGCTGGCGGCTCAGCCCATTCGGACCGAATGCCCGGCTCAGCTGAGCATAACGCGACGCGACAGTGCGGGGTGACCGCATGATAAATCTGGCGTCGGCCAAGACTGCACCGAGCGTTGCTTTTTCGGAGCGCGACGAAAACTCGTGCGCCTATTCCTATATATTCCCCCATCTCGATAAGTTTATCAGGGAAGCAATGCCGGTCAACCCCGCGTATCCGCTGCCCACGCGACCCGGTTGAACGTCTTCCAGAGGGTTAAACTTTGGACTTTGCTCTTCATTAATAATCTATCAATATTCCGTTAATACGATCGGGGGGTGAATATGACCGCCGTCTCCAGTGACGTGCCGCATGCCCGAATAATTGAACTAGAGGCGCGCAGTGCGCAGCAAGCGGCATTCATTCGGTTGTTAAACCGGAACGGAGAGGCAATTCTCGCCAGAATAGGACAGGACCTATTGGATGACTTGCAACGGTCGCTTGAAGCTGCGCGCAACGAGAAGGAGCAATACAACCAGAGCGCGAGGCTGCTACCAAGCCATCTGGACAGCCCAGAATAAAACCGCCCAGGCGAACCGGGGCGGCGAGTTCATAAGGATCAGGTACCCGGCTGGACGCCAATCCGTCGCCGGGTGGAAGCGATGGCGGGCCAGATGATCCGTCTATTGCGCCAACTCCGAACACCGTGGCAGGCACCGGACAGCCGAACTGCTGAGTGCGTCCCCTCTCCCAGGATGACGTCCTCGGTTGGTTTGGCGCCGGGCACCGGCCGCAGCCGGCGTTGCAGTGGCGGCCGGTGTCAAGCAAGGGTGTCGCGGCCACGCGGAATCGGGCTCGACCGGACGCTCACTCGCTGATTTGCATAGATGTCACCAACTCGCACCCCTCGCACGTGGAGTACTTCGCTACGAGGTGACACGAGCCAGCGGCACCCGTGCCAGATCAGTACGGCCAAGCCCGCTACGCTATAGACGGCCAAAGCGAACCAGATCACGAACCAAATCATAGCAGCATCAGACCTATGGTTGTGGCCCCCCGCAGGTCCTTCCCATAGCGCAATATTACCGATTGGTAAATCCCTTTATCGGACGCTCAGATGCGGCCAAACCAGCGGCATCCGTGCCAGATCAGGATTGCCAAGCCGGTGAAGCCGTAGATCGCCACGATTATCCATAGAATGAGCCAGATCACGTAGGCCACCCCGCAAAAGAATGCCGCCCTATAGGGCGGCAAAGGAAGGAAATGCTTCGGTTTGGGCTAAGCTTAGCTAAAGCCTGTAATTTGCTAAAGATCAAAACCGGACCGTCCCTTCAATTCCGCGTGGATGGCCTCGCCAAACCCCGCCGCAACACCTCACCCCCATACCCGGGCAACCTACCCGTCCCAACCGCTTCCCGATCATGTGCCATCCGCGCCAGCGTATGGACCTTTTGGGGCGATCGTGATCTCCCCCCACGCAACACCGCGCCTAGGACCGCCGCGCCTGTTCCTCCTATGTTCCTTCCATGCCTCCCCGCCGCTTCCCGCCTCCCAAAAGAAAAGCCGCCCAAGCTTGGGCCCAGGCGGCGAAGTGGAACTGAATCGAACGACCGAAGGCTTCCGCAATCTGCCCCAGGTGGAAGCGCCAGCTTTCGAAGCTCCTGCATGGTCCGTGCGCGCTGGCGGTGACGCTGTGCGGCCAGCGCTTGCCCGCGCGCGAGCCATACCAGCGGCGCCATTAGCAGCCACGTCGCCAGTTGCAGGGTGCCGACGATCTCCCGAAGGACGCCACGCGCGAGCCGCCAGACGAGATAGAACGCGACGAAGGCGAACAGCACTTCCACGGGTTACGGATACCACACCGGCGGCGGGATGGCACCGGCACGTCCCGCCAAGTGTATCGGGTGCACGGCCGGCAGCGGCGGGAACCACACGAGCACGGCGATGGCCGGTGCGCGCGGCTCTCTCGCACGCAGAACATCATTTATGGTAAGCAATGGCGTGGGAAGGCGGTCGGATCAGAGATTAGGCGGTTCGCTCACCGGCCTTGCTTCTCCCATGCCGCCATTCGGGCCTTCTTGTCCTGAAAGGCTTTCATCGGCCCTTCCTCGGGCGGAAAAATTTGGTGGAAATCCCTCGTGGAGATTGCGCGCCATCCGTGCTACTGAATTGGCAAAGCGGTGCAGCGACCCAACATCCTCCCGCAAGGCTTGGTTCAGCCTAACAGTAGTGTCCCCGCTCTCCTGTAAGTATCGCTCATCCACCTGACCGCCATTGTGTTCATAAACATGGCGACGGTAGAACATCAGGCTTGCGTGTTCCATGTCGGCCGCCTTCAATCCCGAGAACAGATCAATCCCAAAAGTTTCCTTTAGTTCATCGGGAACAGATGTAAGATTGTGAAATCTCATGTTCTGTAACCGATTTTTGCGGGCCGGAATCATCGGCACACCCGCGAGCAGTTGCTTGACGTATTGGGACACGAAGGAGTCGAACGCAGAGGCAATCTCTCGCAGCGTCGAGCCACTTACAGCACCGTCGTTCAGCCTCTGACGGATCGCCGGGATGATCTTGCCCTCAAGCTCTTGCAGGTCATTCCGAGTGCCACATACACAACAAAACCCAAATCTGCCGATGATGTCATTTGTAGCATCGCAGGCAATGCAGTTAAATTTATGTTGCTGCTGTTCCTCGACGTAATAGAAGGGCGGCTTTTCGCCATCCTTTCCGGCGGCATCTGCTACCGCATCCATGTCTATTACGTGGTTGCCGTCCTGTTCGTCCGACAAAGCTTCATCCAAGCGGACACAATATTGCCAGACATATCGCCGTTGCGCTTTAGTCAAGAGATTCTGCCGCTGCTCCACGATGCCACAATAGGGACAGACGCGGGCCTCCTCGCGCGAGCGCCAGTAGCCACGACAGCGCGGGCATTCGCTGCCAAACAAACCTTGGCTATCTGACGAGATGAATACCGGGACGGTGCCGGGAACTGGCGGCGAATTCCACGCGACACCGATACCGCGCATGACAATCATCCCAACGGGTATTCCTTGCCGAAGCGCGTAGATGCCGAATAGGGCGGCTGGCACGGGCCGCGACAATTGCAACCTGATACTATATTTACGGTGCCCGCTCTCATCCGTCACCGCGTTGAAACTGACCTGGCCGCCGCTGTGCGCTATCTCTTGAAACTCGGTGCCTGTCACAACGCCAGCCTCGAAATCGTCGCGTGATGCACGTTGAAGCTGCGGGCGATCTCGCGCACCGGCTCACCGTCGTCACGCCGTTTAGTCGTCTCTCGCCGCTGGTGCGGGGTCAGCTTATGCGGTCGGCCGAGGCTCTTTCCGTTCGCCTTGGCCCGCTCCCGTACTTCCGACGTGCGAGCGCGGATTAGCTCGCGCTCAAACTCCGCCAACCCGCCGAGGACAGTCAGCATCAAGCGCCCGTGCGCCGTGGTGGTGTCAGCCCATGCGTCGACGAGGGATCGGAAACCGGCCTCCTTGCCGGTGATGGCGGCGAGAGTGTTCAACAGGTCGCGGGAGGATCGCGACAGCCGGTTAAGCCGCGTCAGGGTCAGCACCTCGTCCGTGGGCGAGCAACCGGCGAAGCTGTGCACGATCGGTTGTAGCCCCGCTCGCCGCCTCACGGGACACCTTTCTTGCATCCGGCCTTGGTCAGTCGGCGAACCTTTGCGTCAACACTCTGGCCGTCCGCCGATACCCGCGCGTAGCCGTATTTCATCCCCGCTATTACGCCGCGAAGTTGCGCAGCAAGAACGCCTAATCTTTTCAGAGCTGTTCGCCTCGATTGCCATTGGCGAGATCGTCCTTGGCAGGCTCCCTGTGGCAAAGCGCCCGACCTATCGGCGGGCTGACGAAGCCTAGGACGCCTCGCCAGTTCGCGAGAGTGTTTCTTTATTCCGCTATTCTGGCCTTCAGCGCCCTTCTGATTAGTTCGAGATCAGATAGACACACTCCTTCATAACGGGCGGTCGAATCGGCCTGCCACCGAAGGCCGGTCGCTTCTGATCGCTCCTCAGGTCGACACGGAACTTCGGTGACGCCATTGATTGCAGGTTTCTTTTTATGAGTTGCGTCGCCAGTCATGGTGCTCTCCATCGGTTATTGCTGCATCCCACGGCTTGTGCAGGACCCAGCGGAACGCACGGTCGGTCGTTATCACAGCTATTTCGATAGGCCCACCACAGACCTGGGCGGCAAGCGAGAATTTTGCTGTCTTTATCGTAATATATATTGAACTGTGAACGAAGTCCACGGCATCCCGAATTGGGATGGCCGGATGCTCAACCCGGAAGCGCGATAAGAGCGTATCAAGTTCTCCCGATGTACCGCTCCATTTACCCGACGCCACAACCGTCGCTGGCAAGTCCTTATCGAATCCTTGATAAAGGCGTTGGATAACATCTGGAACGCCCCAGAATCGGTATTTGCCGAATTGTATCGGGTCTGGCGTGGGCGGTGGCCCAAGAGGACGAAAAATCATCTCATAAGCGAACGGGGTAAGAGAGCTCCCAATACGCCCAGCGATGATCGTGTCCCCTGACGTGGTGTAAGAGCGTGGCTGGTCATTACGCTCTCCGGCGGGACTGGCCGGTTTGTCAGTCTGCCACGGCGGGCAAGCTGACGATGGAATTATCGCTCAGGGGCGTGATAGTTTCCAGCGTCATGTAGCGTGCCCGCTGCACCGCCCACTCATCGTTCTGTTCGAGCAGGATTGCGCCGACCAGACGGATGATGGCGGCCTCGTTGGGGAAGATGCCGACGACGTCGGTGCGGCGCTTGACCTCGCCGTTGAGCCGTTCGAGCGGGTTGGTTGAGTGCAGCTTCGACCGATGGGTAGCGGGGAAGTCCATGTAGGCCAGCACGTCGGCCTCGGCGTCATCCATGAAGGCGGCAAGTTTCGGCAGTTTGGGGCGCAGCTGGTCGGCCACCTTGCGCCATTGCGCTTTGGCTGCCTCGGCGTCCTCTTGTGCGAAGGCCGTGGCGATGAAGGCGGATGCGACGCCGCGACCCTGGCGTCCGGCATGGGCGAGCAGGTTGCGCATCAGATGCACGCGGCAGCGCTGCCACGTGGCATTCAGCACCCTGGCAATTGCGGCCTTCAGTCCTTCATGGGCATCGGAGATCACCAGCTTCACGCCACGCAGGCCACGGCGAGCGAGCTTGCGCAGGAACTCGGTCCAGAATGTCTCGGCCTCGGAGGGACCGATATCCATGCCGAGGATCTCGCGACGGCCGTCGTTGTTGACGCCGACCGCGATGATGACGGCGACCGAGACGATGCGGCCGGCCTGGCGCACCTTTACATAGGTGGCGTCGAGCCAGACGTAGGGCCAATCGCCTTCCAGCGGCCGGTTGAGGAAGGTCTGCACCTTGTCGTCGATCTCGCCACACAGCCGGGATACCTGGCTCTTGGAAATGCCGGACATTCCCATGGCCTGCACCAGGTCATCGACCGAGCGCGTCGAGATGCCCTGGACGTAGGCTTCCTGGATCACCGCGGTGAGTGCCTTCTCGGCCATCCGCCGTGGTTCGAGGAAGCCTGGAAAGTAGCTGCCCTTGCGGAGCTTCGGGATACGCAGCTCGACGGTGCCGGCACGGGTTTCCCACTCGCGTTCGCGATAGCCGTTGCGGTGGGTGAGGCGGTTGGGGGCTCGGCTGCCGTGTGGAGCGCCAGTGAGGCTCCCGACCTCCAACTCCATCAGGCGCTGTGCAGTGAAGCCGATCATCTCGCGCAGGAAGTCGGTGTCTGCCGTCTTCTCCAGCAGGTCACGGAGGTTCATGTTCTCGTCGGTCATCGTTGGGTTCCTTGGTTGGCGTTGAAGTTCGCAACCAAACCCTACCGAAGATCCGCGATGACCACCGCGGTGGATAAGTGGCCCGCCTGCACCAAACTCTTGGCGGTCGCTCCGGCGGGCCACTTACCCCCCGCTCTTACACCACTCCTCAGGACACGACCCCAGCGATACAAAATCCGACCGGCAGGGCGCGTTCCAGGGCAGGAAATAGCTTTTCCTCGTTTTCAGTCCTGTGTTGGGGAGTGAGAACGTTGGGGTCATGCGGCATTTTTTGCCCAAGGGAGCGATATTCCGACACCAACGGATCAACATCATAAAGTGGATAAAATAGTGAAATCCAGCGATTGGCGACCTCTAAGACGTTCCGTAGGTGCAGAAGGAGTAAAATTGCCAGCGAGTTGCGCTATTAGCGTCCGATAGCTTGCCCCCTGGAGGCCACCAAGGCCCCATGTCACAATTCCCAGCGTAGCATTTTCGCCAATCTCATATAATTTTTGGTTGTGATTATAGAAATGTAGACTAGGCCCGACAAACGTGGTTGTGCTGTCAGCCCCTAAGACTACGCCTTCGGGTGAGAGATAGCACATGGCTATCGTCAACTAACTTACCTCCCCTCAGTTGATCTTCCTATCATTGGATTCTGGCGTTTCGCAAGGGAGGGGCGGTGGCGGCTTCGGCATAGTCAGCATCGCCTCTGTGTCACTCCGGACTATTCTGGACAACTTCATCTACAGCGATACGTGAGGTTGTGCGGCTAGCAATTGGCACCCAAATTGGCACCGGACGCCCGGGGACATGAGGGCACAGGGCGGTAATGACCACCGGAGCGACAGCCGAAAGCAACGGAAATCCGCATTCTACGGGATGATCAGGCACGGGCCGGGACGGCTACCTGCGCATTAGCAAACCGCCGCCTTCAGCCACTCGGCCACCCCTCCGCCTGGAGTCCCCAGGTCCAACCCTGAGGCAGGGCACCCGGACGCCGCCCCGCGCTTGCTCGGGGGCAACACCCGCACACGGCGTTTGTGCCAGGGTTTCTAGGACCTTGCGCAACGAGCGTCAAACATTCAGCTCAGGGCGACCTCGAAGCCCCGCTTGGTGCCGGGACGGGCCATCATGGCCTCGTACCAGCGCTTCACATTCGGAAATTCGCCCAGATCCACCTTGTGGCGCTCATGCCGCCAGGCCCAGCCAAGGATCGCGAAGTCTGCGATCGAGACCGGGCCACCGACGAATTCCGCCTGCGACAGTCGCTTGTCCAGCACACCGTACAGACGCTGCGTCTCCTTCATGTAACGGTCGAGGCCGTAGCGCCGGTCCTGCTCGTTCTCCACCTGCAGGAAGTGGTGGACCTGTCCGGGCATCGGGCCGAACCCCCCCATCTGCCACATCAGCCATTCCAACACCGGAACCTGCGCGCGCAGCTCGGACGGATAGAATTTTCCGGACTTTACCCCGAGGTAGATCAGGATCGCGCCCGACTCGAACACGCTGATCGGCGTGCCGCCCGGACCTTCTGGATCGATGATTGCGGGGATGCGGTTGTTCGGGCTGATCTTCAGGAAGTCGGGGTTGAACTGCTCGCCCTTGCCGATGTTTACCGGATGGACATTGTAGGGAAGTCCCATCTCCTCGAGCGCCACGCTGATCTTGCGGCCGTTCGGCGTGTTCCAGGTGTACAGTTCGATGGGCATGGTTGTCTCCGCGACATGCTGTTCGGCGCGGATTGTCCCCGACGCGAAGCCCGTCCGCAACCGCCACTCCGCCATCCGGCTGCAATCCGGGCATTCCGCCGACGAAGCTGATCACTTCATGAGCAACCGGCCGCCGGCATCGGTCCGCCAGCGTGGCCTGCTGCTTGCAACCCGGTGTCCGGTCATTGCCATCAGGAGACGAGCCCAGTGAGCGAATCCGCGGTCAGCATTCCCATCCCGCTCGCCCATCCCGCGACGCGCTGGATCCAACTGGCGCTGGGCCTGATCTGCATGATGGCGATCTCCAGCCCGCAATACGTCTGGACGCTGTTCACCAAGCCGCTTGGTGGTGCACTCGGCGTCGCGCCGGCCGCGTTGCAGGTGACTTTCTCGCTGCTGATCGTGCTGCAGACCTTCTTCTCGCCGTTCCAGGGCTATCTGGTGGACCGCTTCGGCCCGCGCCGGCTCATAGCACTGGGCGCGGTGCTCACCGGACTGTCCTGGATCCTCGCCGCACAGGCCGGCTCGCTTCTGATGCTCTACCTCACCTATGGCGTGATCGGCGGGCTTGGCACGGGCATCGTCTATATCGGCGTCGTCGGGCAGATGGTCGGCTGGTTTCCGGATCGGCGCGGTTTCGCCGCGGGCGTGGTGGCCGCCGGCTACGGCATGGGTGCGATCGTCACCACATTTCCGATCGCGAGTTCGCTCGCCAGCGCGGGCTACCAGGCCACATTGCAGCAGTTCGGCCTGATGTTCGGGGTGGTCGGCTTCCTCGCCGCGCTCGGCCTCAAGCCACCGCCCGCGGCCAACGGCGATGTGAACGACGACGCATTCACGGCCACCGGGGCCATGCTGAGGACGCCAATCTTCTGGCTGATGTTCGTGATGATGAGCCTGATGTCCACGTCCGGACTGATGGTGACGTCGCAGATGGCGAGCTTTGGCGCGGATTTCGGCATCAATCAGGCGGTGGTGTTCGGCATGGCCGCACTGCCGCTGGCGCTCACCGTCGATCGCTTCACCAACGGTCTGACGCGGCCGTTCTTCGGTTGGGTATCCGACCGGATCGGCCGCGAGAACACGATGTGCCTGGCGTTCGCGCTCGAGGGTGTCGCCATGACGCTGTGGCTGGTCACGCGCGGCGATCCGCTGCTGTTCGTGCTGCTGTCCGGGCTGGTGTTCTTCGGCTGGGGCGAGATCTTCTCGCTGTTCCCGGCAACCCTCACCGACACGTTCGGCACGCGCAACGCCACCCGTAATTACGGCTGCCTCTACATGGCACAGGGCATCGGCGCGATCTTTGGCGGTCCGCTGGCATCGTTGCTGCGCGACGCGACCGGCACCTGGACGAGCGTCTTCGCCGTGGCGATTGCCGCGGACCTGATTACCGCGCTGCTCGCCATCGCCGTGCTGAAGCCGCTGCGCACATCCTACCTGCGTGCGCGCTAAACAAGGGCGGCTCGCCAGCCCGTCGTCGCGAACACCGGCTGCTGCGCTGCATGCTCCTCGGCCAGCATGATCGGCGGCATCACCGCCAGCAACCGTTCCTGCGTCGCAGGCGTGGTGCGCGTCAGCGGCAACCGCACCTCGTCGGCGCACAACCCCAGACTGGCCAACGCGGCCTTCAGCGGAATTGGATTGCTCTCGCGGAACAGCGCCGCATGCAGCGGATCGAGCAGGTCGCGCAGCGACGCAAAGCGGGCGAGGTCACCGTTGTCCCACGCCCGGTGCAGCAGTGCGCACAGTGCCGGGGTCAGGTTGGCGGTGACCGAGATGCAGCCGATCCCTCCCATGGCCCGGTGCGCCGGTGCCGTCGCATCGTCGCCGCTCCATTGCAGGAACGCATCGCCGCAGCGCGCGCGCAGCCGCGCCGGACGCGACAGATCGGCCGTCGCGTCCTTGAGCCCGACAATCAGCTCGGCGTCGTGCAGCCGGGCGACCGTATCGTCGGTGATCGCCACGCCCGACCGCGACGGAACGTCGTAGAGCACGACCGGAAGATCGGTCGCATGCGCGATGGCGCGGACATGCGCGATGATGCCATCCTGCGTCGGCTTCACATAAGGCGGCACGGCGCAGAGCAATGCGTCGGCGCCGGCGGATGCCGCCTCGACGCCCAGTGCAACCGCAGCCGATGTCGCCAATGCGGTGCAGCCGGCGATCACCGGGACGCGTCCGCACGCCGCCTCGGCCACCGTGCGCACGGAGTGCGCGTATTCCGACATTATCAGCGCGGCAGCTTCACCCGTACTGCCGCAGACGACCAGCGCGGCGGTGCCACGTTCGATCTGCCGTTCGGACAGACGGGACAGAGCCTCCCAATCCACGCGCGTCTCGCGGAACGGGGTTGCGAGCGCTGTCAGTGAACCGCCGACGCCGGCGATGATGTTGTGCATCGTCCTGGTTACTGTCAGGCGCAACGACGAATGCCGAATGCAGGCACTTCTGCACGCAGCACCAACCGTCCCGCCCCGTCACTGGCCCGGATCGCGGTAAAGCCGTGCAGTGACAACATGCGGCGGACGGCGTTCTGTATCGTGGGCAGGTTGTCGATGCAGATCGCAACGCGGCCGTTGACCATCAGCGCGCGGCGGATGCGCGGCAGCGCGGTCGCCAGCCAGTCGAGCGAGGGGACCTGCGGCACGATCACCAGGCTGACGCTGTCGGCTTCGGGTCGTTCGAATGAGCGAAGATGGGTCACCTGTGCGGCGCCGGCCCGCAGCAGCGCGCACATCAGATCTGGGCCGGCGCCGCCGAGCACAAGTATGTGGTCCTCATCCTCGACCGCGCCCAGGCGGTCGAGCAGCCCGGCGCCCGGTTCCGGTGGTTGCAGCGGCAGAGCGGGCGGCGCGTGACGAGGCGCGCGCGTCGCACGGACATGCGTCAGCAGCATGGGAGGCGTCTCCTGGCAGGGGCTATGCTCGGACCGGATTGGTCGAAGGTCATGGCGGGCCGGAAGATCGGCGATGCGGCGTATAAGTGCGATTGGTGTCGTAGCCTGCGCGTATAGCATTGGCATAGCTGTCGGCTTGGCCCTGCTTCTCCCCCTCTCCTTGCGGGAGGGGTTGCATCGTCGCAGGGAAGGCGGTGGCATCAGCACCGGGGGAGGGAGGACTTCTCTCGAACATGAGGTCCGGACCATGCTGCGCATGAGTGCCGTTGTTTGGGTGTCGCTGCTGGCCGTGTCAGCGTCGCCTGCACCGGCGACAGAGGACGCGATTGCAATGCCACTGGCGGACGCGACCCTGCTGCAACCCCACAACGTGACGGTGAAGGCGGTCCGCTATGGCGGTAGCGATGCCCTTGAGGTCCGGCTGAACGGCGCATATCGCGGTCCCGACATGGATACTTTCGCGTTCGTTCCAGGTCTGGATTTCCATGACGGCACTATCGAAGCGGACGTCGCGGGCTCTCCGCTTTCAAACGCGCCGCCGGGCGCTCGGGGCTTCGTCGGGATCGCTTTCCGCATCGATGTGGAAGGCGCCACTTTTGCATGCGAGGGTTTCTACATCCGCCCGACCAACGGCCGCGCCGAGGACCAGGTTCGCCGAAACCATTCGACCCAGTATTTCTCTTATCCCGGCTACGGTTTCGACCGACTGCGGCGCGAAGCACCCGGCCGCTACGAATCCTACGCCGACCTCGTGCCTGGTGCATGGACCCACCTGCGGATCGAGGTCTCGGGCGCGACGGCGCGGCTTTATGTTGGCGCTGCCGCGCGGCCCGTGCTCATCGTGCAGGACCTGAAACGCGGCGCGGATGCGCACGGACCGGTAGGGCTGTTTGTGGACAACGGTACCGATGGTCACTTCCACAACCTGTCCGTCCGCATGGCGAAGCTGACGGACCAGCCATGACGCAGGCGCAATCGCTATGACAGCGCGCGCTTCAGCGTCGCGTTGACCAGCGCGGGATTGCCCTTCCCGGCCATGGCCTTCATCACCTGGCCGACGAAGAAACCAAACAGCCTGTCGCGTCCGCCTTTGTATTCCGCAACCTTGTCGGCATTCCCCGCCAGCACCTTCGCCACCGCCGCATCGATGGCGTCCGTGTCGGTGACCTGGCGCAGCCCCTTCTCTTCGACGATGATCGCAGGATCCTTGCCGGTCGCCACCATCGCCTCGAACACCTCCTTGGCGATGCGCCCGCTGATCGTGTTGTCTGCCAGCAGATCAAGCAGCTTGCCGAGCGCGCTCGCGGACACCGGGCTGTCGGCAATCGTGCGCCCTTCACGGTTCAGTGCGGCGAACAGATCGCCCATAACCCAGTTGGCAGCGATCTTCGCATCCCGTCCTTTCGCGACGGTTTCGTAGAAATCCGCCGTCTCCTGCTCGGCCACAAGCACGCCGGCGTCGTATGTCGTCAAACCAAAATCGTGGATGAACCGACGCTTCTTCGCGTCCGGCAGTTCCGGAAGCTTCGCCTTCAGCGCCGCCACCCACGCCGCGTCCAGCACCAGCGGCAACAGATCGGGGTCGGGGAAATACCGGTAGTCGTGCGCGTCCTCCTTGCTGCGCATCGAACGCGTCACGCCGCGTCCGCTGTCGAACAGCCGCGTCTCCTGCTCGACCGCGCCACCGCTTTCCCAGACCTCCACCTGACGCTTCGCCTCCGCCTCGATCGCCTGCATGACGAAGCGCACCGAATTGACGTTCTTCACCTCGCAGCGCGTCCGATACGGCTCGCCGTGTTTGCGCACCGACACGTTCACGTCGGCGCGCATGGAGCCCTCCTCCATGTTGCCGTCGCATGTGCCCAGGTAGCGCAGGATCGAGCGCATCTTGCGCAGATACGCACCCGCCTCCTCCGGACTGCGCAGATCGGGCTCGGAGACGATCTCCATCAGCGCCACACCGGCGCGGTTCAGATCGATGTACGACTTTGTCGGATGCTGGTCGTGCAGCGATTTCCCGGCATCCTGCTCCAGATGCAGCCGGGTGATGCCGATCTCGCGCAACGAACCATCGGCGAGCTCGATTTCGATGGTGCCCTCGCCGACGATCGGATGCTGATACTGGCTGATCTGATAGCCGGCCGGCAGATCGGCATAGAAGTAGTTCTTGCGGTCGAACCGGCTCACCACATTGATATGCGCGTTCAATCCCAGGCCGGTGCGCACCGCCTGCGCCACGCATTCGCGATTGATCACCGGCAGCATGCCGGGAAATGCCGCATCGACGAAACTGACCTGCGAGTTCGGCGGCGCACCGAAGTCGGTCGCGGCGCCGGAAAACAGTTTTGCCCGGCTGATCACCTGGGCATGCACCTCCAGGCCGACCACCACTTCCCACGTTCCGCTGGAACCCTCGATCGCATATCCCATCGTTCAACCTCCCACGCGTATCTGCGGCAACGCGTCGAACGCCGCCGCGCGCTCCAGCGCGGCACCCACGGCAAACACGGTCTCCTCGTCGAATGGTTTGCCAATCACCTGCAGGCCCAGCGGCAGACCGTTGGCATCCAGTCCTCCCGGCACCGAGATCCCCGGCACGCCCGCCATGTTCGCCGGCACGGTGAACACGTCGTTCAGATACATCTTGATCGGATCGTCCATGTTCTCGCCCTGCGCGAACGCCGCCGATGGCGCGGTCGGCGTAACCAGCGCATCGACCCGGGCGAACACCTCGGTGAAGTCGCGCAGGATCAGCGCGCGCACTTTCTGCGCCCGCAGGTAGTACGCGTCGTAATACCCGGCCGACAGCACATACGTGCCGATCAGCACGCGCCGCCGCACCTCGGCGCCGAACCCGGAGGCGCGCGTGCGCTCATACAGATCGCGCAGGTCCTCGCCGTGCTCGCGCAGACCGAACCGCACGCCGTCGTAGCGCGCCAGGTTCGACGATGCCTCGGCTGGCGCAACGATGTAGTAGGTGGTGAGCCCGTATTTTGTGTGCGGCAGCGACACGTCGATGATCTCCGCGCCCGCATCGCGCAGCCAGCCCAGCCCCTGCTGCCACAGTCGCTCGATGTCGTCCGGCATCCCGTCCATGCGGTACTCGCGCGGCACGCCGATGCGCAGACCCTTCACGTCGCGTCGGCAGGCGGCCTCGAAGTCCGGCACCTGGACATCCGCGCTGGTGGAATCCTTCGGATCATGCCCGGCCATCGAACCCAGCAGGATCGCGCAGTCGCGCACCGTGCGCGCGAACGGGCCGGGATGATCGAGCGACGACGCGAACGCCACCACCCCCCAGCGCGAGCACCGCCCGTAGGTCGGCTTCACGCCCACGACGCCACAAAACGAGGCGGGCTGGCGGATCGAGCCGCCGGTGTCGGTCCCGGTCGCCCCCATCGCGATCCGCGCCGACACCGCCGCCGCCGAACCGCCCGACGACCCGCCTGGCACCAGCACCGCGGTCGTGTCCTGCCGGCGCTGCCAGGGATTTGTCACCGCGCCGTAGCCCGATGTCATGTTCGACGAGCCCATGGCAAATTCGTCCATGTTCGACTTGCCGAGGAACACTGCGCCGTCACGCAGGAGGTTGGCGCTGACGGTACTTTCATAGGGCGGGATGAATGGCTCCAGGATGCGGCTGCCGGCCGTGGTGCGCACGCCCTCGGTGCAGAACAGATCCTTGATCGCCAGCGGGATGCCGGTGAGTGGCGCGAATTCTCCCCGCGCGAGTGCCGCATCGGCCGCGTCTGCCTGGGCCAGCGCGCCTTCGCCGGTCACCGTGATGAACGCATTGAGCCGCGGATTGAGCGCGGCGATCGCGGCCAGATGCGCCTCGGTGAGTTCGCGCGCGGTGAACTGCCTGGCCCGCAGCCTGTCGCGCGCCGCGGCGATCGTGAGGTCGGTGAGGCTCATACGTGATCTCGGGTGTCAGCCCGATCCTCATCCGTCATGGCCGGAGATGATCCGGCCATCACTCGACCACCTTCGGGACGACGAAGAAGTCCCCTGCCCGCTCCGGCGCATTGGCCAGCACCTGCTCGGGATAGCCGCCATCGGTCACCACGTCCTCGCGCATCTTCAGCGCCATCTGGGCGGCACCGGCCAGCGGCTCGATGCCGTCCACATTCACCTCATTGAGCTGCTCGATCCACCCCAGAATGCCGTTCAGTTCGGTCCGCAGCGTGGGCAGGTCGGCATCCTCGACGTGGATGCGGGCCAGCGTGGCGATGCGGCGGATGGTCGCGAGATCGAGCGACATGACGCGTGTAATCCTGTTCGGGGAGAGCCGCCGGGACCATACCGGCCACAATGGCCCGGTTCAACCGGAGCCGACAGCACCGGCGGTGGCCACATCACAGGTCCGTCTTGAATTGGTGGATACCCGGCACGATCGATCATGAGGGAATCGATGACGCCGGCGGCGTCAGCGGCGCTGCGCCTCGCTCTGAATTTGACGTTCCGTGGCGAGTGATGCGTAATGTTCCACCAGAACAAGCAAGGCGGTCAACTCCTCGACTGTCAGGGCGGTCGAGGCCATGATCCGAAGGCTCCGTTCCCGCTCCAGGATCTGCTGGACCGTGAGGTCGGCAGGGCAGTGCGGATTTGTTCTCATGGGCCCTATCTTGCACGGCTTGTGTAAGAAAGGCGTAAATCCGGGCCATGAATCAAGGTGAAATTTTCGTTTTCAAGCCGATATGTAGTCGATCCGCTCCTTGCCAGATCTCGACCTTGCTTGTCGTCGTCTTGAGATGCTCCTGACAGGCACGATGAGCGGCCTCGATTGCGGCTTCGAGATTCCTTGCCTCCAGGTGCAGGCCCCATGCCACACGATCGTCTGCGGTCAGGCAGAAGCACCGAAATCGTGGCAAGAGAAGGTCCTCTGGTCAGTCGGTTCGCGGCGGATCCTCAGATACGGCCCCCCTCGCGGATCATATTTTGCGAAATGGCGATGGGGCGACCTTCGGTTTAGTAACTATTCCCCGTTGCGCACAAAATTGCCTGCGATCTTGCTGTCTGTCAACGGCCCGGAAATGCCGCGGCCTTGCCAAAAACCCTCGCCGCGGATGCAATTCCCTTCATACGGTCCAAAATGGTTCCGACTGCCGTCACACCATGAACAACCCCGATCTCGTCGATGCATTTCACGGCCCATGACGCTGCTCGGCATGCCGGCCCTGCGCGGTTCGCTTGCCCGGGATCAACGCCTGATCGGGCTCGATTCCGGCAGCAGGACGATCGGCGTCGCGCTGTCAGATGTGCGTCTGACCCTCGCGTCGCCCTACGGCAGCATCAAACGCGGCAAGCTGCGGAGCAATGCCGCCGCGATCGCCGAGATCGCCCGCAAGGAAGGCGCCGGCGGCATTGTGGTCGGGCTGCCGTTGTCGATGGACGGCACAGTCGGACCAGCCGCACAGGCCGCGCGGGACTGGGCGCTCGCGTTGTCGGAAGCGACCGGCTTGCCGGTAGCACTCTGGGATGAGCGGCTGTCGTCGGCGGCGGTGAACCGGTTCCTGATCAATCAGGCCGACCTCAGCCGCGGCAAACGCAATACCGCGGTGGATCGCATGGCCGCCGCCTGGATACTCCAGGCGGCGCTCGACGCCAGCCGTTAGCCATCAGGGGCGCTGCACGAGTTCGATCATGTAGCCGTCGGGGTCCTTGACGAAGGCGATGATCGTGGTGCCGAACTTCACCGGACCGGCCGGGCGGGTCACCGTGCCCCCGGCCTTGGCCGCCGTATCGCACGCGCCCGCCACATCCGGCACGCCGATCGCCAGGTGGCCGAACGCACCGCCCATCTCGTATTTCTCGACCCCGTAGTTGTAAGTCAGCTCGATCGCGGTGTTGCTGTCCTCGTCGCCGTAGCCGACGAACGCCAGCGTATACTTTCCGTCCGGCACGTCGCGTCGGCGCAACTCCTTCATGCCGAATGCCTTCGAGTAGAAATCGATGCTGCGCTGCAGGTCGCCGACGCGCAGCATGGTGTGCAGATAGCGGCTCATGTCTTCTCTCCCATCTCGGACAACGCATCCGGGTCAAGGCCAAGCAGGAAAAGTCCCGCTGCGTCCGCCGCTGCAATGGCGGCGACACGGTCGGCAACAATGGTTCCTCCTGCCTCGAAGGCAACCCCCCGCAAACCTGCGGCTATGGCGGCATGGATCGTGTCGGGGCCAATGGTCGGCAGGTCGGTGCGCCGGTCCTGCCCTGGCTTGACCAACTTGACCAGGACACCTCCCGGCCCGGGGCATGCCAGAGCACCACACCGGGTCAACATCGCGTCGGTGCCTTCGGCTGCCTCCACCGCGAGGACAATTCCCTGCTGCACCACGCAGCCCTGACCGACATCGACCTTCCCCATGGCATTGAGCACCGCGACGCAGCGCCGGATGTCCGCCATCGCCAGCGCATCCGGGACAGAGCGCGACAGCAGCCCGGCCGGGCCAAGTGCCTCGCCCAGAATCTCGTGCGCGCCGAGCACACGAAAGCCCTCCTCGCCGAACACCTTCACCACGGCAGCCAGCAATCCGTCGTCCCCGGCGAACGCTGCCCTGCCGATGCGGGCCAGGAAGCGCGCACCCTCCGCATCGGGCCGTAGACCGAAAAACGATGGCCGCCGCACTGGTCCAATCAGCACGAGGTCCCGACAGCCGTGCGCGCGCAAAGCTGCAATGATCCGGCCGGCGGCAAGGATGCGGATGACCTCGTGGGGCCAGGGCGCCAATACGGCCGGCTCGGCAAAACCCTCCAGCCCGATCAGGAACACGTCCCGGCCGGCAGCGCGCGCCGCCGCGGCGATCTGACCTGGCAGCCGCCCGCTCCCCGCCAGGATGCCCAGCGCCGGGCGATCCACTGCCGTGCTGCTCACGTCAAACACCCCTGCTCTTCCGGTCAGTAAGCCTCGTATGGTCTTAGCAGATCATAATAACTCGCGGATCGGGAGGCCGGCGCTGTACCTCGGCGCCTACTCGGCGCGGATCAGCCCGCGGTGGCTGGGGGCGTCCACGAAGGCGAGCACCTCCGCGATCAGTGCTTCATCGCCATAATTCGCCCGCACCGCAGCCAGGCGCTGCGCGAACACGCCGTCACGACGGAACAGGTCGCGGAAGGCGTTGTGCAACAGCTGGATCTGGCCCTTGTCGAAGCCGCGGCGCTTCAGGCCGACGACATTCAGCCCCGCCAGCCGGGCGCGATTGCCGATCACGCTGCCAAACGGAATGACATCCGCCTCGACGCCGGAGACGCCGCCTATCATCGCGGCACGCCCGATGCGCACGAACTGGTGGATCGCCGCGGCCCCGCCGATCACCGCATGGTCGCCGATGCCGACGTGGCCGCCCATCACCGCGTTGTTGGCGATGATGACATGATCGCCGACCGTGCAGTCGTGCGCGACGTGGGCCACCGCCATCAGCAGGCAGTCGGCGCCGACCCTGGTGATGCCCTTGCCGGTGACCGTGCCACGATGGATCGTGCAATGTTCCCGCACCTGCGTGCGCGCGCCGATCTCACAGCGGGTCGGCTGCCCCTGATACTTCAGGTCCTGCGGCGCGAGCCCCACGGTGCAGAACGGATAGAGCACGACATCCGCGCCGATCCGCGTGTGACCGTCCACCACGACATGCGAGATCAACTCTGCTCCATCGTCGATCACCACGTGGGTGCCGACCGAGCAGTATGGGCCGATGCGCACACCCTCGCCCAGTTCGGCGCCGCGGGCAACGATTGCAGTCGGATGGATGAAGGTGCTGGGGGCATGTCGCGCGATCGTATCGGGCATGGCATCCATTCTGGCAGTTCTCTCGCGCACGGCGGGTTTGGGTCCGCTTGCGAAGCTACGGCCTTGGTCGGCCATCAACCAACTCAATCATTATTGCCGGATATTTCCGCAACGGCGCGTAACCATCTGTTTCATATAAGAATTCAGCCCCTGGTCCAGATCGGAGGAGGTGTCGTGCAGGCTCAGGACGAGGCGGCCCGGTCCATGATCATCGCGGCATAGGTCGCTTCCGCCACCGAGATCCCGTCCACCCTGGCCACCGCGTTGAACTTCCACACATTGCCGCGGTTTCGCTCCTTGGTGACATGAATGCGAAGCTGGTCGCCCGGCACCACCGGACGGCGGAACTTCGCGCCCTCGATCGACATGAAGTAAACGACCTTCCCGGCGGAATCATGGCCGAGCGTCTCGACCACCAGGACCGCGGCGGTCTGCGCCATGCTCTCGATGATCAGCACGCCCGGCATCACCGGGTGATTGGGAAAGTGGCCCTGAAAGAACAACTCGTTGACCGAGACGTTCTTGATGCCGATGGCGGAGTGGTTGCGCACCACGTCCACGACGCGATCGATCATCAGGAACGGATAACGGTGCGGAATCGCGTGCATGATGCGCGCGATGTCCACGACCTCGATGGTGGTGCCGGGGGCGGCTGTCTGTGTGGCGGTGGAGTCCATGGCGCTCAGTCCGTGTCCGCCTCCGTCCCTGGAGCCCTGCCCTTCGGCCGTTTGCCTGCCTCGCGAACCAGCCGCCGCAGGGTGGCCACATGGCGGAAGAATTCGCGCACCGGCTGAGCAGGGCTTCCCACCACATCCGCCCCTGCCGGGACGTCCGACATGACCCCGGCCTGGGCGCCGATCCGGGCCCTGCGCCCGATCCGAAGGTGGCCTGTCAGGCCCGCCTGGCCGGCGACCATGACGTGATCTTCCAGAACCGTCGAACCGGAAATGCCGGCCTGCGAGACGATGACGCAGCCCCTGCCGACGCGCACGTTGTGCCCGATCTGCACCAGATTGTCGAGCCGCGAGCCGGCGCCGATCACCGTGTCATGCAGCGAGCCTCGGTCGATCGTGGTGTTGGCGCCGATCTCCACATCGTCCTCGAGCACGACCCGGCCTAGCTGCGGCACACTGACGAAACCGTCCTCGGCGATGCCGAATCCGAACCCGTCCTGGCCGATCCGGGCGCCAGGATAAATGACCACCCTGGACCCGATCAGGGCGTGGCTGAGCGTCGCATGGGAGCCGATGTGACACTCAGCGCCGAGCACAACGCCGTCGCCGATCACCGCGGACGGGCCGACCCGGCAACGGGGGCCGATTTCGGCGCCGCTGCCGATCACCGCGAGAGGCCCGACTTCGGCGCTGGGATCGATCGAGGCATCATGCGCCACGACTGCGGCCGGATGCACGCCCGGCCGGGCTGGAGCAACCGGGTGGAACAGCGCCGCGACCCTCGCCCATGCGACGTAGGGCTCGGTGGTCAGGACGGCCACGGCGGTGTCCGGAACGCGCTCGGCCATGTCGGGGTGCACGATCACCGCACCCGCGCGCGTCTCGCCCAGGGCCGATACATATTTCCGATTGTCGAGGAAGCTGACATCACCTGACTCAGCCGTCTGCAACGGTGCGACGCCGCTCAGCATCAGCCGGTGCGGTGGCGCCTGGGCCTGTGCGGCGTCCACCACGGCGGCGAGGCTGTGGGGACCGCTCCGGTGGAAGAAGCGGGGGTCTCCCGCGATCGGCGGCCAGTCCAAGCGTCCGCCCCGCGCGCGGCTCAGCGGCGCTGTTGCGTCGCGGGTGCGGCGGCCGGCGGCTTGGCCGGAGGCTTCGTTCCGCCGGCCGTTGCAGGCGCGGCCGGTGCGGGCGCAGTTGGCGCAGGCGCTGTGGGGGCAGTCGCCGTGGGGGCAGTCGCTGTGGGGGCAGTCGCTGTGGGCGCAGGCACGGCCTGGGCCGCCTGCGGTTGTGCGGCGCCCGGCTGGGTCGCGGCAGCCGGCGTGGCACTGCCCGCCGGCGGCTGCAAAGCGACCGGCGAGACGCCGTCAGGCGGAATAAGGACCGCGGTCAGCACCTTGTTCAGGTCGTCAACGACCTGTGGCGTCAGGTCGAAATCATTCGTCGTTCCGAGAATCTGGGCGCGGTTCAGCACGATGTTGATGCCGTGGCTGATCGCAACCTGCTGCGTCACCAGTTCCACCCCTCGGTCGATCTGCGCCATTACATACTGACTGGCCTCCTGGATGATCCGGTTGCGCTCGCCGAAGGTGCGGCGTGATTCGGTAATGCGGTCCTGCAGCTCCTTCTCGCGCGCGCGGATCTGGTCCGGCGTGAGCTTGCTGCGCTCGTTGGCGAGCTGCTGGCCGAGATCGCGCAGGGTCACCTGCTCCTTCTGTGCGTCCTCGTTCAGCTTCTGCCGCCGTGCCAGAAATTCCTTGTCGGCCTGCTGGAAGGCGCTGGACGCGCGCATCACGTCGGTCACCGACAGCACACCGACGATTGCGGCGGGCGGCGTTGCCCCTTTCGGCAGCGGCGGCACGTCGGGCGGCGGCGGGAGCTGGACCTGCACCTGCGGCTGCTGCCCCTCCACACCCGGCGCGGCACCTTCCGGCGCCAGCAGGCCGGCCCCTTGCGGCGCACCCGCGGCCGGCGCGGCTGGGCGCGCGGCCGGTCGCGGCGCACCGGCCGCCGGCCGCTGCGCCTGGTTCGGCACGAACCATTCCTGGTTCTGCTGCGCCGTGCCGGGCACTGCGCCGGCCGACAGAACGGCGGCCGCGACGGCGATCGTTGGAAGGCGAAAATGGATCACTAGAACCTCGTACCGAATCCGAACCGGAAGATCTGCGTCTGGTCGTGATCCTGCTTCACCACAAACGGTGTCAGGTCAATATTCAACAGACCGAACTGGGTATGCCACGACAGTCCGACACCGACGCCGACGCGTGGGACGGCAGAGGCAAATATCTGGCAGGGCTGGCCATTCGCCTCCTTGCATGAGCTTTCGTTGATGAAGCTCGCCTGGGTGAGGTCGCCGACATCGACGAAGGCTCGGCCAGAGAGACCGATATCGGGCGGGATCGGCAGCGGATAGTGTAGTTCGGTCGATTGGGTCCAGATGAAGCGTCCGCCCACCGGATCGCCCGTGATGGCGTCGTGCGGACCGGCGCCGCCGATCTGAAAACCGCGCAGGTTGTCGCCACCAAGGAAGAACCGGTCGATGATCTGCTCCTGCTGCCCAAGATTGAACAGATAGCCGACACTGCCGGTGAACGCGACTCCCCAGTCGCTGTTCCCGGTGAATTGGTCCAGCGGAACGAAGTACTGGCCGTTCACATTGGTGCGCACGAAGTTGGCATTGCCGCCAAGTCCGGCGAAGTCGGTACCCACCGTGGCGAGATAGCCGGTGTGGGGGTCAACCTTGCTGTCGCGGTGGTCCAGCGTGATCGCCTGGCTGATCTGCGACAGCAGCGTGTAGCCCTGCTCCTGCACGATCAGTGGGCTCGCGCCGGCAACCACATTGAAGACGGTTCGCCCGACCAGCGAATAGGTCCACACCTGACGGAGATAATCGTTGAAATCGTAGCCTGCGCGCACGTCGAAGCCGACACGCTTCTCGTCATACGGCTGGGTGCCCAGGTTGTTGGTCTGGATGAAGAACAGATCGCCGCCGGCCACCAGATTGCGGTCGAGAAAATAGGGATCGGTCACCGAGGCGGTGATCGAGCTGCGCCGCTGGGCCAGCACGCCGTTGATGCCGGCACTGACGCCGGAGCCGATCAGGTTGCGTTCACTCAGGCCGATGTCCAGCAATGCGCCCGCGTCGGTCGAGTAGCCGCCGCCAAGGGTCAGTTCGCCGGTTGCCTTCTCGCTGATCGTGGTGGTCAGCACCGCCTTGTCCGGCACCGAGCCCGGCGCGGTGGTGATGTCGACGCCGTTGAAATAGTTGAGGTCCTGCAGACGCTGGCGCGAGCGGCGAACCGCCTCGGCACTGAAGGCATCACCCTCCTGCAGACGGAATTCACGGCGGATGACCTTGTCCTCGGTGCGGGTGTTCCCGACGATGTCCATGCGCTCGACGTAGACGCGCGGCCCTTCGCCGACATCGAACGTCAGATCCACGATGTGCTTCTCGCGATCGCGCGTTATGCGGGGTTTGACATCGACGAACGCGTAGCCCCGCGTGTGGACCGCCAGTTCCATCGCATCGGCGCTGCGGCTGACCGCGTCGCCATCATACCAGTCGCCCTCCTCGATCTGCAGGGCGTCGCGCAGGTCGTCACCATTGAGATTGCGGATCTGCGAGTTGATGGTGATCTTGCCGACCCGGTAGCGTTCGCCCTCGCTGATGGTGAACGTGAGGAAGAACGCCTGGCGGTCCGGCGACAGCTCCGACTTGGCGTCGAGCACCTCGAAATCGGCGTAGCCGCTCTTCAGATAGAATTGGCGCAGCAGTTCCTTGTCAAAATTAAGCCGCTCCGGATCATACTGGTCGGAGGTGGACAGGAAGCGCCACCAGCGCTCCTCGCGGCTGTTGATCACTTCGGCCAGCCTGCTCTCGCTGAATGCGTGATTGCCGACGAAGGCGATCTTGCTGATCAGGGTCGATGAACCGTCGTTGATCTGGAACACCACATCGACCCGGTTCTGGTCGAGGCGGATGACCTGGGGATCGACCCGCGCATCGTAGTAGCCGCGCTTGGCATACATATCCAGAATGTGCTGCCGATCGGTCTCGGCGAGCGAAGGGGTGAACACGGCGCGCGGTTTGAGCTGCATCTCAGGCCGCAGCTGATCGTCGGTCAACTTGTGATTGCCTTCGAACGCGACGCGGTTCACCAGCGGATTCTCGACCACCTTTACCACCAGCGTGTCGCCGTCCCGGCTGAGCTGGACATCCTGGAACAGGCCGGTGGCGTACAGCGTCTTGAGACTGCGGTCCAACCGGTCCGGATCGAACGCATCGCCGGTCTGGACCAACATGTAGGAGAGAATCGTGCCGGTCTCGATTCGCTGGTTGCCCTCGACCTTGATGGCCTGGATGGTGCCGCTGCCGCCGCGCAGCGGACCGGCGGGCGTGGCGGCGGAACGTGCAGCCGCCGTGCCCGTACGCGTCGGCGCGGCGGCCGGGCGCACAGGCGGCGGCGCCGGACTGGCCGCGCGCTGGGGCGCCGGCGGTGCGGCGAGATCCTGAGCGGCGGCTGGTCCTGCCAGCCAGATAGCCAACAGGCAGGCGGCAATGAGCCGCACAGCGCAGGTCCGAATCAAACGGCTTCCCTCCTCGACTGAAGCGCCATACCAAGATCGCGTCGCAACAGTCGATTCCTATTTGCCGGCAGCGCAGGATAGCCAGCGTCACCGAACCGCGCCAGATACGTCAGTCGATGGCGTCGCGGGCACTGCTCCGAATCCAGCGCCATGCCTTCACTGGCTGGCCAAACGCGCGCGAACCTGCGAGTTTGCCGGGCCTGCTGCTTTCACGTAGCATCGAAACCGCCGCGAAGGCTTCGCGCAGCGGACAAGACAACGACGCTCGGGTCCGTCAGGGGGACAGCGAGCGGACAAGACGCAACCGAACGTGGGGAGAGCAAAATGTCCGGAACGATTTCCATTCACCCGGCCGTCGATCAAGGCGTGAAGCCCGGCGCAGCGAGTTTTGCCGGCGGCACGCTGGTGTGCAAATGCGCACAGGCGCCGGTGAAGGTCGCGATCAAGGGCAACGTTGCCTATGACCATGCCTGCGGCTGTACCAAATGCTGGAAGCCGGGCGGGGCGGACTTCTCGGTGGTCGCGGTCGTGCCGCGCGCCAATCTGAGCGTGACCGAGAACGCCGACAAGCTGGCCATCGTGGACCCGAGTGCTGCGATCCAGCGCTACGCGTGCAAGGGCTGCGGGGTGCACATGTACGGCCGGATCGAGAACACCAAGCATCCGTTCTACGGGTTCGATTTCGTGCATCCCGAACTGTTCCAGGAATCGGGCTGGGCGCCACCGGAGTTCGCCGCGTTCGTGTCGTCGGTGATCGAGTCGGGCGTGTCTCCCGACAGGATGGCAGGAATTCGCGGCCGGCTGAAGGAACTCGGCCTCGAGCCGTACGACTGCCTGTCACCTGGCCTGATGGATGCGATCGCGACCCACATCGCGAAAGCCTCCGGCGCGCTGCCGGCCTGAAGCGCGGCAGCGCGGGTGCGGGCGGGAACGATCAGTACGTAACGACCGTGCGGATGCTCTCGCCCCGCCGCATCAAATCGAAGCCCTCATTGATGCGGTCGAACGGCAGTACGTGCGTGATCAGATCGTCGATGTTGATCCGGCCTTCCATGTACCAATCGACGATCCGCGGCACATCGGTGCGGCCGCGCGCGCCACCGAACGCGGTGCCCTTCCAGACGCGGCCGGTCACCAGCTGAAACGGCCGCGTGGCGATCTCCTGCCCTGACCCGGCGACGCCGATGATGATGGACTGGCCCCAGCCGCGGTGGGCGCATTCCAGCGCCTGGCGCATGACCTTCACATTGCCGATGCATTCAAAGCTGTAGTCGGCGCCGCCCTTTGTCACATCGACCAGATGAGGAACCAGATCACCCTCGACCTCGGACGGGTTTACGAAATGCGTCATGCCGAACTTCTCGGCGGTGGCGCGGCGGTTCGGGTTCAGGTCCACGCCGACGATCATCTCGGCACCGACCATGCGCAGGCCCTGGATCACGTTCAGGCCGATCCCGCCCAGGCCGAACACCACGCAGCGCGCGCCCGACTCGACCTTGGCGGTGTTGATAACGGCGCCGATCCCGGTGGTGACGCCGCAGCCGATGTAGCAGACCTTCTCAAATGGCGCGTCCTCGCGGATCTTCGCCAGCGCGATCTCGGGCAGCACGGTGAAGTTGGCGAACGTCGAGGTGCCCATGTAGTGCATCACCGGCGCGCCGTTGCTCGAGAACCGGCTGGTGCCGTCTGGCATCACACCGCGCCCCTGCGTCGCGCGGATCGCCACGCAGAGGTTGGTCTTGCGGCTGAGGCAGTACTCGCATTGCCGGCATTCCGGCGTGTACAGCGGGATGACGTGGTCCCCCGGCTTCAGGCTGGTCACACCCGCGCCGACCTCGGCTACCACGCCGGCGCCCTCATGGCCGAGGATGGCGGGGAAGATGCCTTCGGGATCGGCGCCGGAGAGGGTGAACTCGTCGGTGTGGCAGATGCCGGTGGCCTTGATCTCGACCAGTACCTCGCCGGCCCGGGGGCCTTCGACGTCCACCGTTTCCAGGCTGAGCGGCTTGCCCGCCTCGCGGGCCACGGCAGCACGGACCTTCATTGCGTTCCCCTCCCCTGTGGCAAAACTATTGCTTCTTTTCGCCGTCCGGCCCGAACTGTTCCAGAAACGCAATTACATCCTTCCGCTTCTGCTCTTCCTTCAGCCCGGGAAAGATCATCTTCGTGTGCGGCACAACCGTCTGCGGAGATGTCAGATACTTGTCGAGTTCTTCCGGTGTCCAGGTGATGCCCGAGTCCCTGTTCGCCTCGGAATACGCGTAACCGGGGTAGGTACCCGCCTTACGTCCGACGATGCCATTGAGCACAGGGCCGACCGCGATCTTGGCGTTCGGACCGATCTGATGACAGGCGCGGCACACGAGAAAGTCCTTCTCGCCTGCCGCCGCATCCTGGGCACGCGTGTGGCTCACGCCCACGATGAGCAGCGTCGTAGCAACCAATGCAGTGCGGAGCACGCGGTAACCTCCTCGCCGTTGCGTTTCGTGGCCGAAGTTGCAGAACCCGGCCACCGGCTGTCAACGTGCCGCTCAGCCATTTTCGTCCTCCTGGTCGGGCCAGGCGCAATGCCAGCGCGCCACACGGAAGTTCGGGTGCTCGCCGACCCATTGGGCCAGGTAGGGCTGCGCCTGCATCGTGCAGTTTTTCAGCGAGCCCGCGGTCTGGAACAGAATGTGATATTCGCGACATGCTCCAGGATCGGCCAGCGCACACGCCAGAAGAATGAGGTCGACCAGTTGCATCGCGTTCTCTGGGTTGGGCTGCCGCGCAGATACATGCCTCCGACACGGATTGCCAGATGTTCATGCCAAATGGCCGCATCCGTCTGGCCATTCCCCGCCCCCATTCTCGTTGTCCCGGCGAAAGCGGGATGGCGAGTGGCGCGCGGGGATGACAACAAGCTAATCCCGGCGCTGCTTGAATGGCCGCCAAGAGTTCTCCATCCTTGGTCCGAATGAAACGTCAAACGCTGATGCGGCACGACCGGTTCAGCCGGCGCACCCTGATCGCAATCGCGACGGGCACCATCCTCGCGGCCACGACGCGCGTCGCAAGATCCGACCCGGCGACCGTACAGGTCGGCTATCTCCGCTGGACCGAGCCGCAACCGACAATATCACTGCTCGACAAGATGCCGCCGGACGACGGGCTGGCGGGCGCGAAACTCGCCATGAGCGACAACGACACGACCGGTCGCTTCATGAACCAGCGGTTCGAGCTTTCGGATAACTCGGTCCGCGCCGATGACGATCCCGTGGCCATGCTCACAACCCTGACGGATCACGGCGTCAGGCTGGTCCTGACCGACCTTCCGGCCGACCGTCTGCTGAAGCTTGCCGCCGCTGGACGCGCGAGCGGGGTCGTGCTGTTCAATATCAGGGCGCCAGACGATGCGCTGCGCCAGCAGGATTGTCGCGACAACGTGATCCACGTCGCGCCGTCGCGCAGCATGCGTGCCGACGCGGTGGCGCAGTATCTGGCGTGGAAGAAGTGGTCCCGCTGGGTCCTGGTCTATGGTTCGCATCCCGAGGATGCATTGCTGGCGGATGCCTACCGCCGCGCCGCAAAGCGCTTCGGCGCCCGCATCGTGAAGGAGCGCGAATACACCGACACCGGTGGAGCGCGTCAGACCGACTCCGGCGTGGTGCAGACGCAGCAGCAAATTCCGGTCTTCACGCAGGGGCTGCCCGACTATGATGTGCTGGTGGCGGCCGACGAGAACAGCGTGTTCGCCGATTACCTCCCGTATCGCTCCTGGGACGCGCGGCCGGTGGTGGGATCGGCGGGACTGCGGCCGGTGACCTGGGATCCGAGCAGCGAGTCGTGGGGCGGGGCGCAGCTTCAGGACCGCTTCATCCGCGTGGCGCATCGCCGCATGAGCGAACTCGACATGCAGGCCTGGACCGCGTGCCGGATGATCGGCGAGGCCGCCAGCCGCAGCGCATCAGCCGATCCGGCGAAGATCATGCAGGACATGAAAGGCGCGGATTTCGGCGTTGCCGCCTATAAGGGACAGAAACTCACCCTGCGCAACTGGGACTGGCAACTTCGCCAGCCGATCCTGCTGTCCGATGGCCGCAACGTCGTATCGGTGTCGCCGCAGCCGGGCTTCCTGCACCAGGTGACCGAACTCGACACGCTCGGCATCGACCGGCCGGAGACCAAATGCAAACTGCAATGACACGCCGCAACGCGCGACCGGCCTGGTGCTGCTTCGCATTGCTGCTGGCGGCGGCGCCCGGACCGGCGCGCGCCTATACCGCCTATGTGACGAACGAGCGCGACAACACGATGAGCGTGATCGATCTCGATCAGATGAAGACCGTGCAGACCGTTCCGCTCGGCCAGCGCCCGCGCGGCATCACGATGACCGCGGACGGCGCCCTGATCCTGGTCTGCGCGAGCGACGACGACACGATCCAGATCATCGATGCCAAGACGCTGCGCATCGTCGGCGATCTGCCGTCCGGGCCGGATCCCGAAACGTTCGCACTGCACGTCTCCGGCAATCCGCTCTATGTGTCGAACGAGAACGACAACATGGTGACCGTGATCGACCTGCCCACGCGCAAGATGATCGCGGAGATACCGACCGGGGTGGAGCCCGAGGGCATGGCGGTGAGCCCGGACGGCCAGACCATCGTCAATACGTCCGAGACCACCAACATGGCGCATTTCCTCGATTACAAGACGCGCAAGATGGTGGCCGGCGTGCTGGTCGATGCGCGACCGCGCGCCGCAATGTTCAAACATGACGGATCCGAGGTCTGGGTGTCCTCGGAGCTTGGCGGCACGGTCAGCGTGATCGATCCGGTGCAGCACGCCGTGACGCACAAGATCACGTTCGACGTGCAGGGCCTGCGCGCCGAATCGATACAGCCGGTCGGCATCCGGTTCACCCGCGATGATGCGACTGCCTTCGTCGCCATGGGACCGGCAAACCGCGTCGCGGTGATCGACACGAAAACATACAAGGTTCGAAAATACCTGCTGGTCGGACAGCGCGTCTGGCAGATGGCGTTCACGCCGGACGAGAAATACCTGCTGACCACCAACGGACTTTCCAACGACATCTCGGTGATCGACGTTGCATCGCTGGATGTGGTGAAGTCGATTCCGGTCGGCCGGCTGCCGTGGGGCGTGGTCGTGTCACCGAAATGAGCACCGGCACCGTCACCGACCTGGCCCAGCGCAACGCGCCCGATCCCGCGCCTGTTTCAACGCAGGCCGTCGCCGCGCTCGCGGTGCGCGACGTGAGCCACGCGTATGGATCGCGCCAGGCGCTCCAGGACGTGAGCCTCACGGTGCCACAATCGCGCTTCACCGCGCTGCTCGGGCTGAACGGAGCCGGCAAGACCACGCTGTTCTCGCTGATCACGCGGCTCTACGATACGCGACATGGTTCGATCGACGTGCTCGGTCATCGCGTGTCGCGTGAACCCGGCAAGGCACTCCGCCTGCTTGGCGTGGTGTTTCAGGCGCGCACGCTCGATCTCGATCTCTCCGTGATGGAAAATCTGCAATATCACGCCGCGCTGCATGGCATCGGCGGTCGCGAGGCACGGCGACGCGCGCTCGCGGCGCTGGACGAGATCGAACTCGCCGACCGCGCCCGGGATGTCGTGCGCAAATTGTCGGGCGGTCAGATGCGGCGGGTCGAGATCGCGCGCGCGCTGCTGCACCGGCCCTGCGTCCTGGTGCTGGACGAACCGACGGTCGGATTGGACGTGGCCTCCAGATCCGCCATCCTGCGCCATGTCCGCTCGCTGGTGCGCGAGCGCGGCGTCGCCGTGCTGTGGGCGACCCATCTGCTCGATGAAGTCGAACCCGACGACGCGGTGGTCGTGCTGCATCGCGGCCGGGTGCTCGCGGCGGGCGACGTTTCGGACGTCGTGGCATCGACCGGCGCGGCCGACATGCGCGAAGCCTTCGTTGCGTTGACCGGCGCCGCGCCAGGCGGCACGGAGTGAGCGCAGGCGACATCGGCGACCGAAGCCCGGGATTCGCGATCGGCCAATATTTGATCTGCCTGCACGGCATTGCCTGGCGCGAGGCGCTGCGTTTCGTGCACCAGCGCGAACGCTTCGTCTCGGCGCTGGTGCGACCGCTGGTCTGGCTGTTCATCTTCGCCGCAGGCTTCCGCCAGATCCTCGGCGTGTCGATCATCCCGCCATACGAAACCTATGTTCTGTACGAGGTCTACGTCACGCCCGGCCTGATGGCGATGATCCAGCTGTTCAACGGCATGCAATCCTCGCTCTCCATGGTTTACGACCGCGAGATGGGCAACATGCGCATGCTGCTGGTCAGCCCCTTTCCGCGCTGGTTCCTGCTGACGGGCAAGCTGCTGGCGAGCACCGTGGTTTCGATCCTGCAGGTCTATGCCTATCTGATCGTGGCGTGGTTCTGGGGCATCCAGCCGCCGCTCTGGGGCTATCTCGCCGTGCTGCCGGCGCTCGCGTTGTCCGGGATGATGCTCGGGGCGCTCGGCATGCTGTTGTCGTCGGCCATACGACAGCTCGAGAACTTCGCCGGTGTGATGAATTTTGTCATTTTCCCGATGTTCTTTGCATCCTCCGCGCTGTACCCGCTGTGGCTGGTGCAGCAGTCCAGCCCGGTGGTTTACACAATCTGCCGGATGAACCCGTTCACCTATGCCGTCGAGCTGATCCGTTTTGCGCTGTATGCCGAGATCGACTGGACGTCGCTTGGGGTGGTCGCGGGCATGACGGTCGTGTTCATGACCGGTGCCATCATCGCGTATGACCCTGCACGGGGTTTCATTGCGCGGCGTGGCGGCGGGGGATGAGCGTGCGCTGCGTCCGTGCGACGATGCTGGCATCGGCTGCGCTGCTCGCGGCAACGGTGGCGGAAGCCGCGCCGCCGGGTCCGCGCGATCCCGACTGGCCATGCCAGCAGATCAAGGTCCCGCGGCTTTCGCTCGCGGCGATCTGGTCCGGTCCGCCGGTGGATCCGCAGCAAGGCGATTGGCGGCAGGACCAGCAGGTGGTTGATCTGGTGCATGACGTGGCGCAGCGCCGCGTGCCGATCGAGCAGGCACAGGGCAGGATCCATGCGTTCGCGCAGCAGGCCAGGGATCAAAGGCAGGCGAAGCTGCTGGAATTGCTCGCTGGCCTGTTCAGCGTGCTCGACGATGAACGCGGCGGCGTCGTTGTGGGGTTGGACCGGTTCGGCGTGCGCCAGAAGGAACTCGCCACCGCGATTCGCGCAGATAACGAAAAGCTGCGAACGCTGCAGGCGGACCCATCGGCGGATGCGAGCGAGGTCACCCGGATGGTGCAGCAGGTCACGTGGGACGCCGAGGTCTTCCGCGACCGCCGCCAGGCCTTGAGCTATGCGTGCGACGTGCCCGGCAAGATAGAACAGCGACTGTTCGCATTGGCGCGGATCATCCAGCAGGAGCTGCAATGAACGTGGTGTGAGCCAATTTTCCCCCTCCCCTTTGGGAAGGGGGTTGGGGGCGGGGTCGCCCAACAACTGGAGCGCTCATTCAGCCGCCTGCGGTCGCGGCACCGGAGCGCGCGCCTCCAGCGGCAGATGATGCTCCGCCCAGCCGTCGGTGCCGTCGGGATACCAGGCCACATGCGTATAGCCCAGCGCCACCGCACGCTTCGCCGCGTTCCACGACATCCAGCAATTCGCCAGACAGTAGAACACCAGAGCGCGGCCCCGATCACCGCCGGTGACCTGCTGCAGGCCCCGTTCGAAGTATTGTTGCATGACCGGCGCCAGCGCTCCGTATCCGGTATCCGGCAACCAGATGCTGCCCGGCACATCGTCGCGCGGCTTCGGACGCCAGATCGTCGCGGCCGGCAATCCGACCGGACGTGGCGGCTGCGGCAACACGTCGATAAACACCGCGTCGTGCCTGTCCCACCAGGCCCGCGCTTCGTCCGTTGACAGCACCGCGGCGCCGCGCAGCGTGCCCGGCACAGGCGAGCGATAGTCCTCCATGCGGTAATCGGACGGTTCGGTCGCAGGCGCATCCGCCGCTCCGGCACCGCCCAAGAGAAGCACGATGCCAAACGCGGCTACAACGCGAACGCCGTTCGTGCTCACCGCGCGATCAGCTTGCCTTGCTCGTCCAGCAGCGGCACGCCGAACGCCTCCAGGATGCGGTCGATCTCCGGCTGATTTTCGGCAATGAGGCGATTGAGCCTGCGCTTCCAGTCCTGGTCGCTCTGGCGCACGCCCATGGCGATGCGGAAGTCCATCCGCTCTGGCTCTTTCAACAGCGGTGCGACGGCAAGGCGTGGTGTCGTGCGCTGCGCATAAAAGCCGGCGATCGGTCCCCACAGCACGCCGGCATCGATCTGCCCCGCCGCGATATCGTTGACCATATTATGAGCGGGCGAATCGACGCGCGTATCGATCGTGAGCGCATAGGATCGGGCCAACGCCATCAATCCCTGCTGCACCATGACTGTGGCCGGCGGCGTGCCCGCGACGATGCCGATGTGCTCCGGCTTGAGCCGCGCATCCGCAAGCGATTCGATTCCATCCAGTCCGGCGCCTGGCTTGAAAACCAGTGCATAGGTCGTGCGGTAATACGGATTGGTGGTCTGTACCAGATTGTCGCCGATCGCCACGCCCATGATCACGTCGCAGCGCAACGCATTGAGCGTGTTGCGCACGAAGCCGATCACCTGCGGAAAATAGGTGTAGCTGACGGGCTCGCCGAGCTTGCCGGCGAACAGCTCGGCCAGCTTGTTCTCGAACCCTTCGCCCGCTTCGTTGGAGAACGGCAGATTGCGCGGGTCCGCGCAGACCCGAAACACCTGGGGGTCAACCAGTTCGGCCGATGTGCCGAGACCCGGCGCCTGGGCCCAGGGCCGCCCGACGGGCAGCAGCACCAGGCCGATTGCCGCAACCGCGAGCCACCCGCGCCGGATACCTGTCCCTGCCTGCAATTCGGTCATGATACGACCAACCCGATCAACCCATACATTCGTCCTCGGCCTTGGTGAACGCCTCGGGTTTCGGGGCATGCTTGTCCGGACGGCCGCGCCCGACGGCATCGTCGGCGCGCGCGCGCAGATAAACGTAGATTGCGTCGATGAAGCACATGACGTTCTTGTTGTCGCCGTTGGACGGCATGACCAGGTCCTGCGACGCGGACACTTCCTTTTTGCCACCTGCAACGGTCGCAAAAAAATCGGAATAGCTCAGGTGCTTCATCGATTCCATGAGCGCCGGCGCATAGGTGGACCCCATGCCGTCAGGACCATGACAGCGCAGGCATTCAGACGAGTAGCGGGTGAAGCCGACATAGCTGTACCAGTCCACCGTCCCGTCCGGTTCGACCTTGAACGTGGGATTGCCGTCCTTGTCCACCCACTTGCCATCGTCGGACTTTATCGCTGTCGGATCGCCCGACCCGTCGGTGACAGCGTAAGCGCTGACCGACAGCATCAGAACCGTGGCGATCCCCGCGACCGCACCCAAGACACGTTGCACAATTCGCTTCCTTGCCTGAGATGACAAACCGGCCGGCCCGTGGCGCGCTGCCACGGAGCCGGCCGTAAAACCGACGACTTGATCAGCCCTTGTGATCAGCTCGGCGGCAGCGCGAACACCGTCAGTGCGCCACCGAGCGCGGTGTAGTTGTTCAATGCGGCGTAACCACCGACCGCACCGAGCCCGGCATGGGGATCCGTAAGGCCGGCCGCGAGGCCGATTCCGGCCCAGCCGCCAACGCCGGACAGCACGGCCACGTACTGCCTGCCGCCATGCTCATACGTCATCACGTTGCCGATGATGCCGGACGGCGTCTTGAACTTGTAAAGCTCCTTGCCGGTCTTCGCATCGACCGCCTTCAGATAACCCTCCAGGGTTCCGTAGAACACCACGCCGCCCTTGGTCGCCAGCGCGCCCGACCAGACCGAGAACTGCTCCGGATCGGACCACACGATCTTGCCCGCCTTTGCGTCCCACGCGATGAAGTTGCCCATGTTGGTTTCACCGGCCGGCGGATACATCGTCAGCGTCGCGCCGACATACGGCTGCCCGGCGGTGTACGACACGCGGAACGGCTCGTAGTCCATGCAGACATGGTTGGTCGGCACGTAGAACAGCGCGGTATCAGGCGAATACGCTGCGGGCTGCTCGTCCTTGCTGCCCAATGCGGCCGGGCAGATGCCCTTCGAGTTCACATCCTCGCCGGCCACGCCAGGGGCGTATTTGTCCACCACGGCCGGCCGGCCGTAGTTCGGGCTGCTCTTGTTCATGTCCACGCCCGTGGTCCAGTTCACCGCCGGATCGTATTTGGCGGCGACCAGCAGTTCACCTGTCGCCCGGTTCAACGTGTAGCCAAGCCCGTTGCGATCGAAATGGACCAGCGTCGGTACCGTCTGGCCGTTGATCTGCTGGTCGGCCAGGATCATCTCATTGACCCCGTCGTAATCCCACTGATCGTGCGGCGTCATCTGATAGACCCATTTCGCCATGCCGGTGTCGGCATCGCGCGCAAAGATCGTCATCGACCACTTGTTGTCGCCGGGCCGCTGCTTCGGGTTCCAGGTCGAGGGATTGCCCGATCCATAATAAATCAGGTTCAGCGCTGGATCATATGAATACCAGCCCCAGGTGTCGCCGCCACCGATCTTCCACTGGTCGCCTTCCCAGCTCTTCAAACTGGAGTCGGCGCCGAGCGGCTTGCCCAACACCGTAGTCTTCTGCGGATCGACCAGCAGATCGGTGTCCGGGCCTTCGGAATAGGCACGCCAGATCTGCTTGCCATCCGCAACCGCATATGCCGTGACCCAGCCGCGAACGCCGAACTCGCCGCCGGATACGCCGACATAAACTTTATCCTTGACTATCATCGGCGCGCCGGTGCCGGTCTCGCCCTTGCCGGGGTCACCGGTCTTCACCGACCATGCCACCTTGCCGGTCTTTGCGTCGAGCGCGACCAGGGTCGTGTCCGCCTGGTGCAGGAATATCTTGCCGTCGGAATAGGCAAGACCACGGTTGACGGTGTCGCAGCACATCACCGGGATGACGTTCGCATCCTGTTTCGGCTCATATCGCCACAGGATCGTGCCGTCGTGATTCAGGTCGAGCGCGAATACGGTGTTGGGAAACGGCGCGTGCACAAACATCGTGTCGCCGATGACCAGCGGTGCGCCTTCATGGCCGCGCAGCACGCCGGTGGAGAACGTCCACGCAACCTGAAGCTTGTTGACGTTCGCTGCGGTGATCTGATTGAGCGTCGAATAGCGCTGATTGTCGTAGGTGATGGTCGGCATCACCACGTCTTTTGCATTCGCCTGCATCTTCACGAGGTCGTCGGCCGCCGCGGTCCGCACGGTCGCTGCTGCGATCAGAAGGCTGGACGTTACGAGTGTTGTTGCCGTGAGCCAAAATCTCGCCGAAGTGAGTTCGCATTCAATTCCTCCCGTTTTGTTCTCGCTCGCGATGAACGACCCGAGGATCAGTCCACCAGTCGCATTCAGTTCGGTTGGGAAGTAGCTCGATCCGACAGCGTGCCTGGGCGAGCCGGCCGTGTTCGTTGTCATGCGGCCGACGCTCACGGTCTCGACCAGGCGAATACCCACCCTCCCAACTGCAGGCATCCGTGGAAGCCGGAAGTCGGTAAATTTATGCATTGTCCGCCACGCGGTCGTCAACATGCCGACGGCGTGACCCCTTGGCGTTCTTGGCTTGACAACCCGCCCCCGCCATGCGGCCTGCACACAATCGGAGCAACCGGGAGCGTGCCATGCCGGCCATCCGCGTTCTGGCCAGTGCGATACTGCTGCTGAGTGTCGGCGCTGCCGCGGCGGCACCGGCGGCGAACACGCCGCTCGCCGAGCAGCAGGTTGCAGCGGGCGACTTCGTGCATTTCGGACAGATCGCCATGACGAGCCCCGACAATGCCGGCGACATCGCCAATCTCGGCATCATCGTTGGCCAGGACGCCGTCGCGATCGTGGACACCGGCGGCAGTTTCGCGGTGGGACAGCGTCTGCTGCTGGCGGTCCGGGCCATCACCGACAAGCCGGTCCGTTACGTGATCAACACGCACGATCACCCGGATCACATATTCGGCAACGCGGCGTTCGGCTCCGGCGTGACGTTTGTCGGCCATCACAACCTGCCGGCCGCGCTGGCCAAACGCGGCACCTACTACCTGCGCTCGTTCCGCGAGCAGATTGGCGAGGAAGCCATCGAGGCGGTGCGGATTGTCCCGCCGACCTTGCTGGTGGACACCGAGACCACGTTGGATCTGGGGGGCCGGCGTCTGCTACTCACGGCGTGGTCGCCGGCCGCCCACACCGACTGCGACCTCACTGTCCTGGACCAGACCACCGGCGTGCTGTTCGCCGGCGATCTGGTATTCCTCCAGCACGTGCCGGTCGTGGACGGCAGCCTCAAAGGCTGGCTCGCGGTGCTGCCGCGTCTGGCACAGGTGCCGGCCACGATCGTGGTCCCTGGGCATGGCAGTCTGACGGCGCCCTGGCCGCAGGCGCTGGACGACGAGCGCCGCTACCTGAATGTGCTGGCACAGGATGCGCGCCGCCTGATCGCGGCGGGCACGCCTCTGGCGCGCGCGGTGCCCGAGATCGGCCGCTCGGAGGAACATCGATGGCAGTTGTTCGACAACTACAACCCGCGCAACGCGACCACGGCGTTCAGTGAACTGGAATGGGAGTAGCCGGGTTGGGCGTTGCCGGCTCGCGCGCGCCGCGGCCGCGATACGCGTAGCGCGCCTCACTCCCCGACGAAGCCGCCTCGGCAAGCTCCAGCATGCGCGCGTGATGCGGTGACAATTCGCATGCCGGATCGGTCGCCGCCGCATCGCCGGTGATCGCCAGCGCCTGGCAGCGACAGCCGCCAAAATCGATCTCGCGCTGATCGCAGGACCGGCACGGTTCCGGCATCCATTCCGTGCCGCGGAATGCCTGGAACGCCGGCGACTCGCGCCATATCGCGTCCAGCGACCGGTCGCGCACCGACCAGAACTCCAGGCCGGGGATCGTCTCGGCGGCGTGGCACGGCAGCACGCGTCCCGACGGCGTCACGTTCAACGAGCGACGCGCCCAACCGCCCATGCAGGCCTTCGGCCGTCGTGCGTAATAGTCCGGCACGACCAGATCGATCACCAGGCGACCGAGGTATCGCGGGCGGATGGTCTCCATCTCCTGCATCGCGCGAAACACCTGATCGCGGGTCGGCATCAGGGCCTGGCGGTTGCGGAACGCCCAGCCGTAATACTGCGCATGGGCGATTTCCACCCGTCCGGCGCCGAGCGATGCGGCCGTTTCCACCAAGGCAGCCACGCGGTCGATGTTGGCGCGGTGGATCACCGCATTGACGGTAAGTGCGAGCCCAAGCCGCACCACGGATTGCGCGAATGCCAGTTTCCGGACATGCGCTCCGGCATAGCCGGCGATCCGGTCGGCGGATTCCGCGTCGACGTCCTGGATCGAAAGCTGGACGTGATCCAGCCCCACGTCCTGCAGCCGTTCGAGGCGTGCCGGGTCGAGGCCAATCGCCGAGGTGATGAGGTTGGTGTAGAGCCCCGCGTCGCGAGCGGCCGCGACGATCTCGACAAGGTCGCGGCGGGACGCGGGTTCGCCGCCGGACAGGTGGACCTGCAGCACGCCCATCGCGGCCGCCTCGCGAAATATGCGCGCCCATGTAGCGGCGTCGAGTTCATCGGCCCGGTTGTCCAGGTTCAGCGGGTTCGAACAATACGGACAGGCGAGCGGACAGCGATGTGTCAGTTCCGCAAGCAGGCCGAGCGGGGCTGGAAGGTCCGATCCGCTCATGCGGCCAGCATCCGTTTCGTCGCGAGGTCGGCCAGCATGTCGTTCACGTCGCCTTCGATCTCCGCGCGATCGGCGGTGTACAGCACCGCCAGTTCATCAACGATCTGGCCGACGGTGCGACTGCCATCGCAGCGGCGGAGAATCTCGCTAGCGGGACCTTCGGCTTCGATCACCCGCTCCGGCCCGAGCAGTACCCACGCGTCGCGCGTCTTGTCGAAATGCAGGCGAACGCCAGGCGCCAGACGCGGCCGCTCCGGCAGCTTCGGCGCGTCGGTCTCAGGCATCGGAGGCAGCCGGCACAAACGCGCCAGGCGGGATCAGCCCGGGTGAGACGTAGGAATAATGCAGCGCGTCCAGCATGCACCACAGCACGTCGCATTTGAATGCGAGCGTGTCCACCACCGCCTGCTGCTGTTCCGGTGTGCGGGCATGTTGCTTCACCCATTCGAGGGCGAAATTCGCGTCGCGTTCAGCCTGCGGCGGGCGCTTGTCGAAGTACAGCATGATGTCCGGCGTGATGAAGTCGTAGTGGGCGAGCATCCCCGCCATGCGCTCCGTGATTATCTGTGGCGAGAACAGTTCGGTCAGGCAGGAGGCGACCGCCTCCAGCAGGCTGCGCTCGCGCACCAGATGCACATAGGCTTGTACGGCGAAGCGCGTCGCCGGCAGCAGCAGGCGGGTGGACATCACGGCTTCACGGTCAAGGCCGAGGCCGTCGGTGAGCTTGAGCCAGCGCTCGATGCCGCCGGGGCGGTTCTCGTCGCCGTCGTGGTCCTCCAGTCGCTTGCGCCATTCCCGCCGCAGCGACTCGTCCTCGCAGCGGCCGATCAACGAGGCGTCCTTCAGTGGGATCATCGCCTGGTAGTAGTAGCGGTTGAGTGCCCAGGCCTGCACCTGCGCCTTCGTGCACTTGCCCCCGTGCAGCATGCGGTGAAACGGATGCAGGTTGTGGTAGCGTCGCGCACCGAGTTCGCGCAGGCGGGATTCCAGGTCAGCCGGGGTCGGTGTGTCGTTCAAACCTGTACCTCCATCCCGTCATAGGCAATTTCGAAACCGGCCATCTCGACCTGTCGCCGCTCCGGCGAGTCGAGAAGCCAGATGGGATTGGTGTTGTTGATGTGCAGCAGGATGCGACGGCCGCGCAGGTCGGCCAGTCCTTCCAGTGTTCCACCCGGACCGCTCACCGGCACATGACCCATCCGCCGGCCGGTCTTCTGCCCCAGCCCGGCCGTGATCATCTCGTCGTCGGTGAACAGCGTGCCATCGAAAAACAGCAGGTCAGCCTGGCGAAGCTGGTGACGCACCGGGTCCGTGATCTCGGCGCAGGCCGGGGCGACGATCACACTGCCGCCGTTGGCCTGCAACAGCGCCGCGTAGTTGGGTCCGGGTTCCGGCTGGGTGGCGCCACGTTCCTCCATATACAGCGGAACCTTTCCCGGCATGGCCAGCAGCGTCAGCGTCAGCCCGCCTCCGCACGGCACCGGTTCCAGTGGCGTGAGCGCCACCCGTCGCACCAGCGACGGATCGAGCACGTCGAAGATGCGGTTAGCATCGAGCAGGTCCAGCAGCGCGGGCGGCGCGTAAATCGTCAGCGGCTGGCGTTCGCGCAAGACCAACAGCCCGGCGATCGCATCAACGTCGCCGCCGATCAACACCACGCCGGCAATCGGAGAATCGCGACCTGGGGTACGCGGCCACAGACACGGCGTCTGGAGGATCTGCTGGCGCAGGTCGGGTGACGCGCCGACGACGATCCAGTCCGAACCGTTGCCGCTGATGGCGACGCTCGCCTGCGTGGCGGGGCGAACCCGCGGGTCGTTCGATCGTACAAGCGAACACTGGCGGCACCCGCAGTTCCACTGCGGGAACCCGCCACCAGCCGCCGCACCGAGCACCAGTCCCGTGAGCCTGGCTGCCCGGTCAGGCATTCGTAGAGGCGTAGTCGTGTGGGGTTAGATCTTGCCGGCGAAGTAGCCGTTGATCTCCATGCCGATGCAGATTTCCCGGAGCTTCGGGCGTGACCAAGCCATGTGGTTACTCCTCGTTTCTTGTGATTCAAGATAGCGCACCAGCCGACGCTTATCGTTTCGTCCCGTCAGCAACCAGAAGCTAACAGATCGGGCGGATGCCGTCCAGACCGGCGCCGATCTTGCGGGCAGGCCAGCGAGTACGTGACCATATCCGCTCGACAGACCCGTGAACGGGCCGCGCGAAACTGCTATGCTGCGGGATGGGAGCGATACCATGAGCACGCAACACATGCATCCACTGCGTCGTCGAACCCTGCTGGGCCGAACCCTTCTGGCCGGGCTGGCAGTCGGCGCGGCAGGCCGATATGCGGCCGCGCAGGCGCCGGTGCACGAGGATCCCTGGCCGTCGCTCGCCGCACAGATTTTCAACGGACGGACCGTCCGCGACGGCAGCGCGGTGCTGGCGATCGACGCGCCCTACCGCGCGGAAGATGCCGCGCTGGTGCCGATCGGCATCCGCAGCCTGCTGGCCGACGACGACGCCCGCGGCATTCGCGGCATCACGCTGGTGATCGACGAAAATCCCTCGCCGCTCGCCGCCGTGTTCTCGCCGGGCGTCGGCAGCGGCATACGCTCGCTGTCCACGCGGGTCCGGGTCAACTCCTACACCAACGTGCACGTCGTGGCCGAACTGAGCGATGGCGAACTCTACGCGGCGGACCGGTTCGTCAAGGCCGCCGGCGGTTGCTCGGCGCCGGCCGCGAAGCAGGACGCAGACGCGATCCCGCTGGGCACCATGCGCTTCCGCCAGTTCGCCCCCGCACCCGGTGCGGACCTCACCATGCGCGAGGCACAGCTGCTGATCCGCCACCCCAACTTCTCGGGCATGCAGATGGATCAGTTGACCCGCCTCTATGTGCCCGCGCACTTCGTCAAGACGGTGCGCGTCTGGCAGGGCGACGATCTGCTGCTCACCGTCGAGAGCGGCATCTCGATCGCCGAAAACCCGGAATTCCGCTTCGACTACCACCCAAACGGCGCGACCAGCTTCCGTGCCGAAATGGAGGACAGCGAGGGCCAGGCATTCACCCGGTCATGGCCCGCGACACGCGTCTGACACCCGGTCGCGGACAGCTTCAGAAGCAGCGCACCTCGGCCTCGGCCTGAGCCTCCTCGAGATCGCGCACAATGTCGTTGGTGGACGCACTCCGGAACTCCTGGCCCAGGTAGCCACCGGCGGTGCGGCGCATGCGCAGCACCGTTTCGGCCTTCTCGTATTTGTCGTACGGCAGCACGGAGGCGATCACGTCGATGGCGCAGGAGCAGCGTTGCAGCGCCTCTGGGGTACCGCCGTTCGTGGCCATGCAGGCGAACACGTATTCCGCGCGTGCCGAAGTGGCATACCCGGCATTGTCATCGGCTCGCCCCGGCAGCGCGAACACCGCACCGCACACCGCGAGCAATACGCTGATCCGGTAGTGCGCAGTCGCCATTCCAACCTCGCATGCGGCATGTCGTGGCCGCAACTTGCCTCATTGCGCAGAGGCCGCATAGGATCGACCGGCGCGATGCGCTGCTCCGGTCGCCTGATCAGGCAGCAATCCGTTTCAAACAATTCGGTGACGGGCGGACCATGAAAATCTTCTTCTGGCCAATCATGATGGCTCTCATGCTTCTTGGCGGAGTGAGCACGGCGCAGGCGGCGGACACCGGCGGGACCCGGTTCTGGAACCTGACGGGCGAGACCATTACGCATCTCAGCATGGCACCGGCGGGCACCACGAACTGGGGTCCCGATCAGTGCCGCAACGATCCGGACGGCACCGTGGATTTCGACGAACGGTTGCGCATCACGGGCATCTCGTCCGGCCGCTTTGATGTCAGGTTCGCCGACAAGACCGGCCGCAACTGCATCGTGAAGGACGTGGACGTGAAGGCAGGTGCGGTGTTCTCCATCGGCAAGGAAGCATTGGACCACTGCACCCAAAAATGAGCCGTCAGGACCGCTGGGCCGGAGCGCCGGATGGTACCCCTTCCCTTGCGGGAGGGGGCTGGAGGAAGGGGAGCACGAATACCGGGCATGATGGCGGCGTAGCCGGACCTGCCTGGGCGCCGTTTTCCCCTCACCCCGACCCCCTCCCGCAAGGGGAGGGGGAGCACTCTCCTCCGGCATCGCCATTGTCCTGATGCGTACGCGGACCGACCAACCATCGGGTCCAATCAGCGACGCGATGGCCATTCGACCGCCCGAGATGGGCGACGCACCGCGTCTGAATGGCCACGCACGAGGCCGCCTCACCCTTCCGGCGGCGCTGTCGGTTCTGGCTCATGCCACGGTCCTGGCGGTGTTCGTGTTGCTCCCGGCCCGCACGGAGCCGCCCGCCGCGCCCGCTGAATCGAGCATCGCGATGGTGTTCGCGCCGGCACCGGCCGATCAGCCATCGGCCCCCGATGTCGCATCGCCGAGCGCCGAGACCGCTCCACCCGCGCCCGCCGAACCCAGCGACGAACCTCCGCCAGCCGAGCCAATTCCACCAGCCGTTGCGCCAGCGCCGCCGGAAGAGCCCACGCCGACGCCGATCGAGCCGCCCGCTCCGGCGCCGCTTGCGGCCGAACCGCCGCCGCCAGACGTGGCACAGCCTGTCCCCGAGGAACCGCCGCCTCCCGCGCAAAAGCCGCCAGCGAGGCACCCCGCCGCGCATGCCCGCAGCGCACCGACAACGCCGCACGCCGGCGCTGCACCGTCGCATGAAGCCACGCCGGCCGAGCAGCAGTCCGCCGCGGCCGGTTCTGCCAACCCCTCCGCAGCCGCCGCGATTGTTCCGCCCCGGCCGGTCGCCGGCATGGAGACAAATCGAGCGCCGACCTACCCGGAAGCCGCGCGACGCCGCGGCGAACAGGGGCGCGTGATGCTGCGCGTCAGCGTGTCACCGGAAGGTGCGCCGCTCGACGTCGAAGTGATGGGCACCAGCGGCCATCCAAGCCTCGATTCGGCGGCGCTGTCGGCCGTGCGCCAGTGGCGGTTCATCCCGGCGACGCAGGCCGGCAGGTCCGTCGCAGCGGTCGCCGAAGTGCCGATCCGATTCAGGCTGAGTGATTGAGCCGTCGTCAGGGGGAGGCGTGCAGATGCCTGCCCAGCCAGTCGCTGACGATCTTGTAGGATTGCGCCATCTCGGCGGGCGTCAGGTGCTCCAGTGCGGCATCGCGACATTCCGATGCATCCGACTGGCCGTTCGTCTCGGCGATGTCGCACCAGGCGAAGGCCGTGACATAGTTTTGCGGTACGCCCTGGCCGAAAAAGAACAGCGTACCCAGCAGCAACTGTGCTTCCGCCTGACCCTGCTCCGCGGCCTTGATGAACCACGTCGCAGCCTCGGCATCGTCCTGCGTCACGCCGAGGCCCTTGTGAAACAGGAAGCCAATCCCGGCCTCGGCCGCTGCGTCGCCCTGCTCGGCCAAGCCGAGCCAGTCATGGAAGGCGCGCGCGTAGTCGCCGCCGTTGTAGGCTGACAGGCCCGACCGGAAATCCTGCGCCGCGGCGGTTCCGCAGGCGAGCACGACAGCCGCGATCAACGATAGCCAGGCAGGCACCTGTCTTGAGCACATCACCCAACCAAGCACGACGCGATGCGCCGAAGCAACCCGACTGGCGTCGTGCGGCCGCGCGACCGTGACGGCCGCGCGGCCGCTTTCGCAACAGTCTATTCGACAGCGAACACCCAGATCGAACCGCCCTGGGGCACCTCGGGATACGCTCCCGGCCGCACCAGATTGAGCCGGCTCTGGACGCGCGTGGCATCCACGCCCCAGCCGGTCTGCACTGCGACGTATTGCTTGCCGCCGACCTCGAACGACATCGGAACGCCGTTCACGCCCGAAGACGTTGGCACCTCGTAGAGCACCTTGCCATTGGTCGCATCGAAGGCGCGGAACTTGCGGTCGTTGGTCCCGCCCGCGAACACGACGTTGCCGGCAGTCGCCAGCACCGGTCCCCAGGTGTGGGTCATGCCGAAACTATGTGTCCAGACCTTCTTGCCGGTGTCCACGTTCCACGCCTGCAATTCGCCGATATGATCGGCGCCCTTGCGCAAATAGAGCGTGCTCGTGACGCCGGTGAACGGTTGGCCGGCGGTATAGGTGACCGGCCGGCCAATCAACGTGGCGCATAGATTTTCATTGGCCGGGATGTAGAGCAGCCTGGTCTTTGGACTATACGCGACCGGCGGCCAATCCTTGCCGCCCCAGGTGCCGGGACAGAAATCAGCCAGCTTCCCGGTTCCCGGCTTGTGTTCCTCGGCCACCACCGGGTGACCGGTCTTCGGGTCGAGGCTCGTGAACACGTTGTGATAAACGAACGGCTGGCCGGCGACGAAGTTGATCTTGTCGGCGGTGCGCTCGAGCATCCACAGATAGCCGTCGCGTGCTACGTCGATCAGACCCTTGATTGTCCTGCCGTCGTGTTTGTAATCCACGATGATCGGTGGCGAAACCTCATCCCAGTCCCATGAGTTGTTCTGGTGATACTGGTGAAAGCCCTTGATCTGACCCGTGGCGACATCCAGCGCCACGACCGACGATGTATAAAGGTTGTCGCCCGGTCGCTGGTCGCCCATCCAGGGGCCACCATTGCCGGTGCCCCAGAAGGTCAGCTTCGTTTCCGGATCGTAGACCCCGGTGACCCAGACCGACGCGCCGCCGTTCTTCCACTGGTCGCCCTTCGGCCATGTCTCGCTGCCCGGCTCTCCCGGTGCCGGAACCATGAAGGTCTTCCACAGTTCCTTGCCGGTCTCCACGTCGTAGGCCGCGACAAAGCCACGCACGCCCATTTCACCGCCGGACGTACCGAGCAGCACCTTGCCGTCGATCACCAGCGGGGCGAGCGACATGTAGTAGCCCTTGGCGTAGTCCTCGACCTTGGTGGACCAGACTTCCTTGCCGGTCTTTGCATTGATCGCGACGATCACCGCATCGGTGGCGGCGAACAGCACCTTGTCGCCCCACAATGCGACACCGCGGCTGGTCGGGTGCAGTTGCAGCATGTCCTCGGGAATCGGGCGCTTGTAGCGCCACAGCAGCGCGCCGGTCGCGGCGTTCAGCGCCATGACCTGATTGCCCGGCGTGGCAACGAACATCACGCCGTCGTTGACGATCGGCGGCGCCTGGTGACCTTCCAATTGTCCTGTCGTCAGCGTCCAGACCGGCTTCAGATGGCCCGCATTCGCCGAGGTGATCTGGGTCAGCGGACTATAGCCCCAGCCGTTGTAGGTGCGGCGGAACATCAGCCAATCGCCATCGGCGGGATTGGTCAGACGCTCCGCGGTGACCGGCTTGTAGTTGGCCAGGATCGATGGCATCGGCGCCGGAGCGGCAACCGGTTCGCCATTGCCCGGCATCGGGTTGGGTGCCGCCGGCGCCGCCGGAGGCGGGTTCGTCACGGGTGCGGATTGTTGCGCAAAGGCCGATGAAGCAAGCAGACTGAGCGTAAGCGCCGCACCTGCGGCAATGCGCCGCGAACGATCTATGTCGAGCACCGGTTTCCTCCATTTCTTGTCACGGGATTTCAGTCGGTTTATCGAGCCTTGTTGCGCACGGGTGCGTCGTTCGGTGCACCGCATGTCAAATCTGCTGAATGCCCAGCCGCCCGATGAAGGGTCGCGCAACCGTCAGCTTGCCGTCCGTGACGCGCAGCGGCAGCGCCGCCAGCCCACGCGGCGACGGACCGCTGACAACGCGCGCGCCGGCTTTTGGATCGTATTCGGAGTTGTGGCACGGGCAATCGAGAATCTGCGTCTCGCTCAGCCAGTTCACCACCTCGCAACCGGTGTGCGGACAGATCGCCGAGTATGCCACCACGCCACTCGCCGAACGTTCCGCGGTCGGCGCGTCGAACGACGCCGGATCCAGCCGCACCAGCAGCACCTTGTTGAGGCGCGACCCATCGCGCACGACATTGCCGGCCGGGTCCATGGGCCATGCCAAAATCTGTCCCGCGTTGAGCGGAATGCTGTCGGGTGTGAGCGGCACCGACGCGGTATCGCCCGCCCTGATCAGCAGGTCGCCCTCCTTCGGCCGATCGCGCGTCGGATCGGTCTGCGCGCCCGCGGTTCCCGCGACCAGCCCGACACCGAGTCCGACGCCGGCGGCAAGCAGCGCCCGCCGCCCCGCCGTCGCAATGGCGCAGGGACACGCCGCAGCGCGTATTGCCTTGTCGGTCGGATCAGTGGCAGCGGTTTCGGGAATTCGCCGGTCGATGGTTGCGCGTTCGTGGGAATCGTTCGTCAAGGTCCAACATCTCCCGCCGGCGTCATCAGTACGCTACCAGTCGTCGTCGTCGTTGTCACGTTGGCATCCGATCATGTTTTAGGACGCGCCGGAATGCGCTACGGTCAATTTCTGAATGCTTGCGTGCGAACACCGTGGCCGGAACGATGGAGAGGGAAACACCGTGCGACACAGCCAATTCGGATCGACCTTGGCTTTGGCCGCCCTCATCACCCACGGCGCAATCGGGCAAGTGGCAGCCGAGACCCGAACAGTCACCAACGGACTGGAAGTGCACGAGACGGCACTGATCCTGCACGAGGAAACACCCACCCATATGCTGACGAACGAGAGTTGTGCCAACGCGCAATCGGGCTGGAAGATCGTGCCCGAGTCCGTGAAGACCGAAGTGGACACAGCGCGGATGATGGACCCCGGCGGCGATCCGGACTGGAAGGTCGAAAAAGCCGAGGGCCGTACCAGAGTGGATAACGACAATACACGGATTTGTCTGTGGGGCTATTGCCAGGGGCCGCTCCAGTTCCAATGCGAGATTCAGGTGCGGGCCAGTTGGCAGGAAACCCACTGAGCCCGTGCCTCAGGCGATGCCGAGTGTCATCGCGAGACGCACCAGTTCATTCGTCCGTGTCACGCCAAGTCTGGCCTTGATCTGACTGCATGCATTGGCGACCGTCTTGTAACCGATGCCAAGCGCATCCGCGATCTCGGCCAGGCTCATGCCCTCGGCCATAAGCCGCATGATCTCCAGATCGCGTTCGGTAAGATCCTGCAGGCCGTGACCGGGCGAAACCGTCTGCAGCGCCAGTTCCTGCGCGATCTCGTTCTCGATGTACCGACCGCCCTCGGTAACGCGACGCACCGCGGTCAACAGTTCATCGGCCGATGCATTTTTGCTGAGGTAGCCGCGCGCACCGAGTTCCATCGCGCGCGCGGCGTACAGCGGCTCCGCGTGCATGCTCAACACCAGAATGCGCGCCGCCTTGTCCTCCTGCAGCATCCTGCGCAGCAGTTCCAGGCCGCCGATGCCCGGCAGATTGAGGTCGAGCAGCACGAGGTCAGGGCGATCCTGTCGCAGCCGCAGCAGAGCATCGCGCCCGGTGGCGGCCTCTGAGATGTGCGTGCCCGACACCGACATCAGCAGATTGCGCAGGCCGGCCCGGACAATTACGTGGTCATCGACCAGCAGGATCTTCATCCGGACACATCCACGTGCTGCGATTGTTGCGCATTCAAACACGGCAGGGAGGCGACCAGCGCGAGCCCCCTGCCCTCGCGCCCCTGCTCGATCGACAGCGAACCGGCCATCGCCATCACGCGCTCGCGCATGCCAACAAGACCGAGCTGCGCCGGACCCCGCACGGTCATTTCATCCGTCGCCATGCCAATGCCGTCATCCGTCACCTCGACGCGAACCGCATCGGCATCGCCATGCGCGACGGCAATTTCCACGCGCGACGGCTTGCCGTGCCGGATCGCATTGCTCACGGCCTCCTGCACGACGCGGTAGATCGTGTCCTTCAGATCGTCGCCGATCCGATCCTCATCGAACGAGACATCGACCGCGAAGACAATGTCGGGACGGCGGCTTTGCCAGAATGCCGCCAACCGGGCGATCGCGGCCTCCAGCCCGATTGCGCGGATCGGCCGCAGCCGTCCGAGTATGGCCCGCACATGACGTTGCACCCGACCGACCGCATCGTGAATTGAGCGCACATGGGTTGGAATGTCGCCCGCTCGGTCGCCGCCGGCACAACGCTCGATCGTCGCCGCGGTCATGTCCACCGCGAACAGCAGCGGTCCGATCTCGTCATGCAGGTCGCGCGCCAGATCGGCGCGTTCCTCCGCCTGCAAGGTCAGCAGCCGCTCGTTCAGCCGGCGGTTCTGCGCCGCGATCGTGGCCAGCCGTTGGGTCATGAGGTTGAACCCGCTCGCCAGCCGCGTCAGTTCGGGCGGCCCGCGCTCCGGTAGCCTGCCGTGATAGTCGCCCTTGCCGATCTGCTCGAAGGCGCTCGACAGGTTCTCCAGTGGCCGCAGGGTGCGCCCGATCACCGCATAGATCAGCGCCGCGCTCAGCAGCGCAAATCCCGCGAGCACCAGCACCGCGTCACGCGATTCACCCCAGACCTCGCCGATCTCGTTGATCGGATCGGCCTGCAAGACGATTGCGCCGCCGGACTCACCCGCGGGTACAACCGGAATCCGAACGGCGCCTGGCACGCGACCCGCAAGGCGACGGAACCAGCCGGGAACCGGCTGCGTCGGCACGAACAGCGCCGACACCGCGAGCGGCTGATCCCGTGCGTCCAACAGCGTTGCGCGCACGTGACGGTTGCCGTTGAATGTGCTGACCAGATGGCGCAATTCATCCGCGCGATCATTCGTGCGAACCGTTTCGCCCAGCCCGTTGCGGATCGTGTTCGCACCGACATCGAGTGCGGCGCGCAGTTCCGTCCGCACCGACCTCGCGGCGTGCCAGCCCACCAGCACACTGCCGCCGGCCAGACTGCCCAGCAGCACCAGGCCGATCAATCCGATGAGCCGCACCCGCAGCGGCATGATCCGTTTCCCTATTCCCACACCTCACGCCCATTCCATGCCGGGCGGTGAGTTCGGGAAACATTGTCGCCAAATTCGGGAAGTTGCGCCATAGCCATCCCGCGCGCCGTGCGGCCTCATCCGATTCCAACGGACTATGACAACGGGGCTGGGGGAATATCGACGTGCGAGCGCGGCATGGCATTGCGGTGATGGCGTTCCTGTTCACCGGCGCGGCGGCAGCGCAGCCCGCGCAAACCCCGGACACCCCGCAGCAGGCGCCACAGCCGGTCACCCAGCTGCCGCCGGTCGAGGTGATCGGGGCGTCGCCGCTGATCGGCTCGGGCATCGATCGCAACCTGGTCCCGGCGGAAACCCACGTGCTGAACAGCCAGGACCTGCAGCGCCAGGGAACGTCCGACCTGTTGGGCTCGCTCAACCAGCAGATCGGCGGTATCGGCCTGGACTCCGCTTCCGGCAATCCATTCCAGCCAACTCTCTTCTATCACGGCTTCGCGGCATCCGGGCTGCAAGGAACCCCGCAGGGTCTGGCGGTCTACGTCAATGGCATGCGCTTCAATCAGCCGTTCGGCGACACCGTGGACTGGGACCTGATACCCGACATCGCGATCGATCGGATCAACCTGGTGGGCTCCAACCCGGTGTTCGGGCTCAACGCGTTGGGCGGCGCGGTGAACGTGCAGCTGAAGAACGGCTTCACCTATCAGGGGTTCGAAGGCGATGTCTCGGGCGGCTCGTTCGGCCAAGTCGAGGGCGAGTTCCAGTACGGCAAGCAGTCCGGCAATGTCGCCACCTACGTCGCCGGCACCGTGCTGCACCAGGGCGGCTGGCGCGATCTGCAATCGACCGAAATCCAGAACATCTACGGCGATCTCGGCTGGCGCAGCGACCGCGCGGAGCTGCACCTGAATGTCACGGCGGCGCACTCGATCCTGAACGGTCCCGGCACGTCCCCGGTCGAGCTACTGGCCGTCGATCAGGCGGCCCAGTTCACCGCGCCCAATCAGATCGCCAACCAGTATGCGGCGCTCAGTCTATCCGGCAGTGTGGACGTGACCGACACCACGTCGATCCAGGCGCTCGCGTATTACCGCTACTTCCTCCAGCGGGTCACCAACGGCAACGCGCCGAACGACACGCCCTGCAATGACGGCACCGGATTGCTGTGCAACGACGGCGTTCCCAGCACCACGCTTGGCGGCGGACTGATCCCGGACTTCCTGAACGGCGGTCCTTATTCCGAGCTCGACAATCAGACCACCAACACCAACGCCTACGGCGCCTCGCTTCAGGTCACCAATACCAACGACCTGTTCGGCTTCCCGAACCACTTCGTCGCGGGAATGAGCTTCGATGGCGCGCAGACCCTGTTCAGCGCCACCTCATTCATCGGCGGACTGACACCGCTCGACCGCGTGTTCATCGGACCTGGCATCGTGATCGACGAGCCCGGCAGCAACTCACCGGTTCGCGTCGGCCTCTCCAACGCCAACTACGGCATCTACTTCGCAGACACGTTCAACCTGACGCAGCGTCTCGCGCTGACCGTTTCCGGCCGTTTCAACATGGCGCTGGTTGACCTGAACGACGAGAACGGCGGCGACCTGACGGGCAATCACAGCTACAACCACTTCAACCCGGCGGGCGGCGTGACCTATCAGGTTGCGCCTTGGCTGACCGCGTATGCCGGTTATGCCGTGGCGAACCGCGCTCCCACGCCGGCCGAGCTGTCCTGCGCGGGACCCGCCAACTCGTGCAGCCTGGCGAATTTCTTCGTGGGGGATCCGGACCTCCAGCAGGTCATCTCCTACACCATGGAGGCCGGCGTACGCGGCAGCTTCACGCCGTTCGACGGCGCCAACCTCAGCTACAACGTCGCCTTGTTCCGCAGCAACCTCAACAACGACATCGCCTTCATCAACAGCGTCACCACGGGGCGCGCCTTCTTCGCCAATGTCGGCCAGACACGACGGCAGGGCGTTGACGCCGGATTGCAGTTCAAGAACGATCGCTGGATCGCCTATGTCGAGTACCTGGTACACCGACGCGACCTTCCAGAGCACTTTCGTCGAGTTGGGCGGCAGCAATCCGGCGGCCGATGCGGACGGCAACATCACGGTGCGGCCCGGCAATCGTCTGCCCGGCATACCCACGAACCAGGCCAAGCTTGGTGCCTACTACAAGATAACGGACAAGTGGACCGTGGGCGGCACGGCGATTGTCGCCAGCGGCGCGTTCCTGTTCGGCGACGAGGCCAATCTGACGCCGAAACTGACGCCTTACTTCACACTGAACCTCACCACGTCGTACCAGTTGACGGACCATGTCCAACTGTTCGCGTTGGTGGAGAATGTCACGAACGAGAAGTACTCCACGTTCGGCACGTTCTCGCCGACCAGTTCGGTATTTCTGGCTCAGGCACCAGGCGCTACCAATCCGCGCAGTCTGAGCCCGGCGGCGCCCGTTGGCGGATTTGCCGGCGTGCGCGTGACGTTCTGAAAGCATCGACACGCAGACGACTGACCATCGCGGGCGTTCCTCCCGTGGCAGTTGGCCGGTGCCATCCGAAGGACGCAAGGTTACTTAACACGGAGGACGAACGAGGGCCACGAAGGACCACGGAGATCGATCTGGCCGGCGTACCGCGCACTCAATCCGTTCTCCGTGGTTCTCGGTGGCCCTTCGCTCACCCTCCGCATTGATCGGGCGTCGCAAATATTGACGTACGGCATTGGCCTCTCACACGTCATGGCCGGGCGTGACCCGGCCATCTCCGCCGGCAGAGTGCTGGTATGGATGGCCGGGCACGACCCGGCCATGACAAATGGGGACGGCTGGTGTGACTAACCCGGGGGTAGGTTGGCTAGTTGCGAGCACGCATCAGATAAGCTTCGGCGTCCTCGTCTAAAAGCAGCCTGTCGCGTCGTAGCGTTTCGACCACACGACTTACGCGCGCCAAATACGCTTCGTGGTTTGGATAGCGTTCTGCAAGCGATGGGCGTGGGTCGGACGACTGCTCGCGTTCGCTCCGCGGTCGCGGCGAACGCCAGGTACGTGCCGTCGCGATCGGCCAGTTCGCCTGACGGCAGCGGCGACTTGTAAAGATTCCACCCGGTGAACGTGCCGAGCGGCACCGCGATGTCCGGCAGCACTGATGCCAGCGATCTCATTGCCGTCCGCATCCACCTGCGGCACCAGAGCGCACCACGCGCGCACCGGCGACTGCGGATTTGTCCAGTCACCAAGCGGCACGGCGTCATTCGCCGCACGTGGCGGCACCAGCGTGGACAGCTTTGGCCATGCAACGGACTCGGCGGGCACCAACGTTCCATCGTCGATGCGCGGCAGGCGCGACGGTGGCGGTTCGCGTCCGCGCGCCACCCACTCATCCAAGGCGATCAGCAGCGCGCGGATCGCCGGCATCGGATCGTGCCAGTTGCGCGGATTGATGCAGGGACCCGGATCGCGTGGCATCCCGGCTTTGCCGCCGTGCCGCGTACCCGGGAGATAATAGCCGCGGACATTCGCCGGCAGTGTCACGTCACGGCTCCCGCCTGGATCGGTGTGCAACAGCGACGCGCCCTTCTGCCAGTATTCGGTCGAAGTGTTGGTCTCGATCAACTTCGGGTCGCTGTCGTCGCCGCGCAGCAAAGTGCCGGAACCGCCACTGATCGGATCGTCGAGCGTGGCAGTGGAGAACGGGAACTGCACCTCGGGAAAATCATGGTCTTCATGCCAGGTCCGGGTACGCGCAGGCTGACCGAATTCGGTGTTGTGGAAGACCCGCCCGATGCCGGCGACATGGGTGAACACGCCATCGAACACGCGCGCTCCGTCCTCGTCGCGATTAAAGCCTTGGGCAATGTGGTCGCGCAGATAGCGTCCAGCCTGGGAAATACCAAATGCCAGCGTATGCTCCATTGGGCGACCAAGCAGATCGCGCCCTGCCGCGGAGCGGCGCATATGGCCGACGAGATCACGCGTCGCGGCAAAGCCGATGCCAAGCACACCGGGTTTTGTCGCCTGGTAATGGAGTTCGTAGATCGAGCCGGGCTCCGGCGGCGTGCCCTCCGGCAGCAACTGCACCGTGCGCGCATCGACGAACCGCCACGCCGAAACCTCGCGCCGCGGCGCCTCCTGTGTTTGCCGCACGGTCAATCGCGCGTCGCGCAGATCGAGGCTTGCCGTCTCGTATGACAGGCGGAAGCGCTCCAATAAACCGCCACGCGTGCCGGAGATGAATTCCTCGCGGATGCGCCGCACGATGGGCGCGCCATTGTTCGTCGCCACGGGCGCATTCAAACCAAGGCCGCCATTGGCGCGTGGCGCGCCGGGGTCCCAGCCGGACCAGACCAGTGTGAAGCCGCGCCGCAATGGCAGGGCATTGCCGAGGTCAGATGCCGTCTGCGGCAGATTACCCACCTTGCCGGCGCACAGGTTGGCGAACAGCATGATGCGCCCACGGTTGTTCACTTTGTACAGCATGCGGCCGTTGCCGCGCTCCGGATCGGCCGGGCGCAGGATGCAGATATCGCTGCGGTACTCGACGCGGCCATGTGCATTACGCGGCGCCTTGTCGATGTTGACGATGCCGATGTTGCCGGGATGCGCCGGATCGATTTCGCCGATCGCCACACCATCCAGCCGCTCGTACGCACCGACATCGCCAAACGCAGCGCCCCCGACGAACGGGGCGCGCGACGTGATTTCGATAGCTGTGATCATCGAAGAAGCTCCTTCAGCGAACGAAGCCGGCCAATTCCTCTTCCGCCCAGGCGATCACCTGCGGGATGGACTGGCCGCTGAGCAGTTTCCCCAGCATGGCGGGCTGCGTGCCGCGACTATAGATCTGCATGGCAATGTCCGGCGCCGCCGGCGTGCCGGCGACGTGCGGGTGCGCGTGGTGCGACGGACGGATCGGATAGTGATACACCGTGCCACGCGGCGGCTCGACCTCGTTCCAGATGGTGAAGTCCAGCATGCTGTCGAACGGCGGGATGTCAAAGCCCGATACCGCGTTGGTGCGCTCCTCCACCTGTTCGCGCTGGCAAAGATACTCCAACAGATCCTTCGCCGCGGACTTGTTGCGGCTGAACGACCAGAGTCCCCAGAAATACGGATTATAGGCGACGAACCGACCCTTTGGTCCGCGCGGGGCGGAGATCGTCCAGCAATCCTGCGCAACCTGCGGTTGGTCACGCTTTGCCACGGCCCAGGCAGAGGGCGGGTTGAAGATCAGCGCGCTCTGTCCCGAGATCAGCGCGCGATTGTTCGATGCGCTGTCATAGCTCAGCACGTCGCGCGGCAAAAACCGCACGAGTTGCTGCCCATATTCCAGCACCTGCCGCACCTCGTCCGACTTCACCGCAACGTTGCCCTTGGCATCGACGAGTTCCGCGCCGTACGCCGCGAACAGCGCACCGCAGAAATCGACGCAGTCACCGGCATTCGACAGCCCAAGCGCGAACGGCATGCCCGCCTTCTGACAGGCCTCGGCCGCCTTCAAATGCGCATCCCATGTCCACGCATCGGCACCTGGCGTGTACTCGTCGCCGACCGGATACATCGAAAGCAAATCCAGCCCGGCCTTGTCCCTCAGCACACTGATGCGGCCCACGGGAGGCTGGTTCTGCGAACCCGAGTTGCTCGGCACCGCCATCCAATGGCCATTCACCTTGGCGAGATACTCGTTCACCTCGTTGGTCGGACCGTATTTCGCGATCAGCCGCTGCACCACATCATCGACCGGTTCGAACGCGCGGGCGTGATTGTGCACTTCCCAAACCGGCAGCGCGATCGCGTCGTGGCCGGTCCTCGCCTGCTCCTCGGCCGCCGCGGTGATCACCAGCTTGTTGCCCGCGCTCATGTAGTCGGTGGTGACGTCCACCTGATTCTTCTGCGCCCAGGCGGTGATCTGCTTCGTCATGACGTCGTTGCCGCCAGGCACCCAATGGTCCCAGAACGCAAGCGCCAGCTTGCCGGCCGCATGACCGGTACGGATATGCACCAAAGGCAACGCGGCGGCGCCGATTTGCATCGCATGTCGACGGGTGATGCGTGTCGTCATCGCCAGTTCCTCCTCCTATCGGGAATGAAGTTTGGCCTCGGTGCGCGCCTGAAGTTTCTCCAGCGTCATGCCAGGAATCATGTCCCGCACGACGAAGCCGCGCGGCGTCACATCCAGCACCGCAAGATTGGTATAGACGCGCGTCACCACGCCCTTCGCTGTCAGCGGATACGTGCAGCGGTGCCGCAGGCGTGTTTCTCCTTCCCTGGTGGTGTGTTCCATCACCACCCACAGCCGTTTGGCGCCGATCGCCAGATCCATCGCGCCACCGACCTGCTTCACCGGCTCATCGGCCGAGCGCGCCCAGTTGGCGATGTCGCCATTCTCGGCCACCTCGAACGCGCCCAGCACACACAGATCCAGATGCCCGCCGCGCGCGATCGCAAAACTGTCGGCGTGGTGCACATAACTGCCACCGGTGCGTAACGTCACGTGCATCGTGCTGGCATTGATCAGGTAAGGATTGACCTTCTCCGGCGCCGGCGCGGGGCCGACACCGATCACGCCGTTCTCGGCATGGAAAATCACCTCGCGATCGATCGGCACGAAGTCGGCGATATGCGTCGGAATGCCGATGCCGAGATTGACCAGCCAGCCTTCGGGTATATCGCGCGCCGCGCGTTCGGCCATGCCGTTGCGATCGAGCGGGGAAATTTCAAAGTCCGCCATACGCTGTTCCTTCAGGGCACGTGCAGCACGCGATCGACGAAGATGCCCGGCGTCACCACGCTCTCCGGCGAGATCTCGCCCAACGCGGCGACATTGCGCGTCATCGCGATGGTCAGTGTGGCGGCCATCGCCATCACCGGATTGAGGTTCCGCGCGCTGTCGCGATACGTCAGGTTGCCCCAGCGATCGGCGCACCACGCCTCGATCAGTGCGACATCGCCTGGCAGCGGATACTCCAGGAGACAGAGTCGGCCGCCGATCTCGCGGGTCTCGCGACCCTCCGCCAGCAGCGTGTCGGCGCCGGTCGGCGTATAGAATCCGGTGATGCCGGCACCGGCGGCGCGCATGCGTTCGGCAAGCGTGCCCTGCGGTACGATGTCGACGTCCAGGTCGCCACGCTGGAACAATCGGGCAGCCAAACTCGCGGGACGCACGAAGCTGCAGATGAGCCTGCGCACACGGCCGAGCGACAGAAGCTGCTCGATCGCACTGCCGTCGCGCCCGCCGGCGACCGCCACGATCGTCAGGTCGCGCGCGCCCTGCTCGATCAGGCCCGTGAGCAGTGGTGTGGGAATGCCGACATCGCCGAAGCCGCCGAGCAGCACGGTCGATCCATCGGCGATGCCCGCCATGGCATCGGGCATCGAATGCACGAACTTGTCGATCATGCCGCGAGCCTAGCTTACGGCTTTGTCCCGGTCGAGGCAGCGCGCCAGCCCGCCGAGGGTTTCCACGCTGCACGCCGCTCCCTATAGTTTCGTTCGATCGTGTGGGGGATGTCATGCAGCAACTCGCGCAGCCCATGTCGAAAATGGGGATGACGGAAGATGCCGTGGCGATCCGCCGCGCCGTCATTGCCTGCGCGATCGGACAGGTATTTGAAATCTTCGACTTCGTGATCTACGGCTTCTTCGCCGTTGCGATCGGGCGCGCGTTCTTCCCCTCCACCGATCCGATCGCCTCGCTGCTCGCAAGCTTCGCCACCTTTGCCGTCGGCTTCCTGATGCGTCCGGTGGGCGCGATGGTCATCGGCTGGTACGGCGACCGCTTCGGCCGCCGCAAGGCGCTGGTGGTGACGATCGGGATGATGGCCGCCGCCACCGGCATCACCGGGCTGATCCCGTCCTATGCCACGATCGGTCTGATCGGTCCGATCCTGCTGGTGATCTGCCGCATGTTCCAGGGCTTCTCGACCGGCGGCGAATGGGGCGGCGCGGCGGCGTTCCTGGTCGAGCATGCGCCCGCCGGCAAGCGCGGGCTGATCGGCAGTCTGCAGCAGGCGGCGACCGCGATCGGCGCGATGTGCGCGACGTTCTCGGCGGCGATCCTCACAACCATGCTGACCCCGGAAAGCTTCTTCGCCTGGGGCTGGCGCATTCCGTTCCTGATCGGCTTCGTGCTCGGCCCCGTCGGCTACTATCTGCGCACCCGCGTCGCCGAGACGCCGGCGTTCCAGCGCGCCGTGGCAACGCAGACGATCACCCGCATGCCGCTCGTCGAGGCCTTCACCACACACGGCTGGGTGTTCCTGGCCGCGTTCGGGCTGTCGATCATCGGCTGCGTGATCAACTACGTGTTCCTGGTGTTCCTGCCGAGCTTCGCCTCGCAGACACTGAAGATCGACCTGAGCTACGCGCTGTGGTCCACCACGCTGGCCCTTACGATCTACCTGGTGTTGACGCCGGTCGTCGGGCATTGGTCGGACCGCGTCGGCCGCAAGCCGATGATGCTGGCCTGCGCCGTGCTCGCCTTCATCATGGCGTACCCGTTGTTCCTGTTCCTCCAGACGCATCCGAACTTTTGGGGATTGCTGGTGGTGCAGGCGACCGCTCAGACCGTGCTGACGCTCTATACCGGGGTGATCTCGACGATCCTGTCGGAGATGTTCCCGACCAACGTTCGCTACACGGCGCTGTCGGTCAGCTACGGCTTCGCGGTGGCGATCTTCGGCGGGTTCGCACCGTATATTGCGACGTTCCTGGTGCACGTCACGGGCAACCCCCTGGCGCCGAGCTTCTATGTGATGGCGGCGGCCCTGGCGAGCGGCATCGCGGTGCTGTTCGTGCATGAGCGATTCCGCGCCCCGGCACTTGCGTGAGGAGACGACAATGGCAGCAATCGTATTGATCCACGGCGCGTATCAGGGCGGCTGGATCTGGCAGCGCGTGATGCGATCGGCTGGCCGCGGACGGGCACACGGTGTTCGCGCCGTCGCTCGACGGTTGCGCGGAACGCCGCCATGCGCTGCGTCCTGGCATCACCACCGAAACGCACGCCGCGGAGATTGCGGAACTGCTGTTCTTCGAGGACCTGCAAAACGTCGTCCTGGTCGGCACCAGCAGCGGCGGCATGGTCGTGTGCAGCGCGGCGGAGCAGGCGCGCGAGCGGATCGGACGGCTGGTGTTCGCCGATGCGCTGGCGCTGTTCGATGGCGAGAGCATCCCCGACATCGTGAAGCGTCCGACCGCGGTGACGACGGACCTGACCACCGGGCCTTCGCGCGAGGACGCGGCCGGCCGGATGTTCGCCGGCCTTGACGATGCGACGAAGGCCTGGGCGCTGGAGCGCTACACGCCGCATCCGGTCGCGGCGATGCGGGACAAGGTGAAGCTGCCGAGCTTCTGGCAGCAGAAATGGCCGGCGACGGTGATCTGGTGCCGTCAGGCGGTGAACCCGGGCGAGGCACACCAGCGTCGTGCGGCCGATCGGCTTGGCGCCAAGTGGCATGAACTGGACACCGGCCACTATCCCATGGTGACCGCGGCCGATGAACTGTCGCGGCTGATCGTGGAGGGATAGGGCGCCGAAGCCAGGTCATCGTTCCGCGGCCTGCCGCCAGCCCGCGAGCATAGCTTGCCAGCGTGACGGCGCTGCTCCAATCCTGCCGCCGCATACGCCAAGGACCCGCCGATGCCCGAGCCAGTCCAGTCGGTGATCGCCGCCGCCCGCGAATTCCTGGGCGAGCGCATCACCACCAACGCCACGCTGCGCGAGCACCACTCGCACGGCCAGGACACCCAGCCGCCGGTGCTCCCGGACGCCGTGGCATTCATCGAAACCTCCGACGAGGCAGCGCGTCTGCTCGCGCTGTGCAACGGCGCGCACGTGCCGGTGGTCGCGTGGGGTGCGGGCACCTCGCTGGAGGGCCACGTGACGCCGGTGCGCGGCGGCATCACGCTCGACCTCTCGCGCATGACACGCATCATCGACGCCAGCCAGGCCGACATGGACTGCCGCGTGGAGGCCGGCGTGACGCGGGACCAGCTCAACGAGCACCTGCGCGACCAGGGCCTGTTCTTCCCGGTCGATCCGGGCACCGCGCTCTGCACCATCGGCGGGATGTGCGCGACGCGCGCCTCGGGCACCAATGCCGTGCGCTACGGCACGATCCGCGAGAACGTGCTGGGCCTGACGGTGGCGATGGCCGATGGCCGGCTGATCCGCACCGGCGGCCGCGTGCGCAAGTCGGCGACCGGCTACGACCTGACGCGGCTGTTCATCGGATCGGAGGGCACGCTCGGCGTCATCACGGAGATCCAGCTCCGGCTGCACGGCATCCCGGAGGCCGTGTCATCCGCCACCTGCCAGTTTGCCACGCTGGGCGGCGCGGTCGAGACGGTGATCGCCATCCTGCAGACCGGCATCCCCGTCGCGCGGATGGAGTTGCTGGACGAGGTGCAGATGGCGGCGTGCATCGCCTATTCGAAGCTGGAAGGGCTGGAGGCTCTGCCGAGCCTGTTCTTCGAATTCCACGGCAGCACGGCAGCGGTCGCCGAACAGGCACAGCAGGCCGAAGAGATCGCCGCCGGCTACGATGGCGAGGGCTTCCGTTGGGCCACCGATGCGGCAGAACGCGGCAAGCTGTGGAAGGCGCGGCATGACGCGCTGTGGGCGTGCCTCGCGCTGAAGCCCGGCCATAGGGGCATCGCGACGGACGCCATCGTGCCAATTTCCCAGCTGGACGCGGCGATCCTTGGCGCGAAGGAGGACATCGCCGCCTCGGGGCTGACCGCGCCGATCGTCGGCCATGTCGGTGACGGCAATTTTCACACCGTGATCCTGGTGCCGCCGGAGCCGGATGGGCTGCAACGCGCCTGGGAGCTGGACAAGAAGATCGTGGCGCGGGCGCTGGCGCTGGGTGGGTCGTGCAGCGGTGAGCACGGCGTGGGGATCGGCAAGCGCGAGTTCCTGGAGCAGGAGCATGGCGCCGAGGCGCTGGCGGTGATGCGTTCGGTGAAGCAGGCGCTGGATCCGCGGGGGATTTTGAACCCGGGGAAGATGTTTTTGAATTGAGGCAAGGGTCGTAAGGCGACGATCCAGGACGTGGCGGCGGTGGTCGCGGCGAAAGGTGCTTGAATTCCGACTCTGGGTGGATATCGGGTACGGTGGGCCATGCGGAGCCCCCCGATCAGATAGGTTATCAATAATAAGCAGGGGTGACGCGGTAGCACCTCGATCAACGGCCCTGAATGGGCTCAACCGTCCAGTTGTCAAAATCAGGCACGGCACGCACCCGCCATTTGGGTGTGGTTCACAAGGGCAATGCCGGGCAATGGTGGCGGTGTCATACCAGGGGCCGTTACTATTGACCCTCCTCACTGCCATTACACCGTCATGGCCGGGCTTGTTCCGGCCATCTCCTCCCGCACTGGCGCTGCGGCGGATGGCCGGGTCAACCCCGGCCATGACGGAAGGAACGAGCGGTGACGGAAGGTGATTCGTTTGGGCCGCTAGTATCAGATCTGCCGTGCGGCCGCCGACCCTGGTTGCAAACAGCAGCGCCAGACACAGACTGCGATCGGCGCGGCTGATGGCCTGAGCGACATCCCTAGAGGAAACGTTACGATGCTCGATCACCTGAAGGCCAACAACCGGGCATGGGCGCAGCGCAAGGTTGCGGCCGATGCGGGGTTTTTCAAGCGCCTGGAAAACCAACAGGCGCCGGAATACCTGTGGATCGGGTGCTCCGACAGTCGAGTACCAGCGAACGAGATCGTCGACCTGGACCCGGGAGAGATGTTCGTGCACCGCAACGTCGCCAATCTCGCGCCGCCGCAGGATGCCAACTATCTGTCGGTGCTACAATTTGCGGTCGATGTGTTGAAGGTGAAGCACATCATGGTGGTCGGCCACTACGGCTGCGGCGGCATTGCCGCAGCGATCGACGGGCGCCGGCGGGGCCTGGTAGACCACTGGCTGCACCCGATCCGCGAGGTGTATGCCGAGCACAGCGCCGAGCTGGATGCAACTCCGCCCGGCCGCGCGCGACTGGATCGGCTATGCGAGTTGAACATCATGCGCCAAGTGCGCAACGTGGCAACCGACGTGTTCGTGCAGGATGCCTGGGCGCGTGGACAGCAGCTCAGTGTTCACGGCTGGGTCTATTCCCTTTCTAACGGTCTCATCATGGACCTGAACGTCACCGTCAGCGCCCCGGACGACAATATCGCCGCAGTCAGGAAGACCTCAGCCGGTTGATCGCAGCCGGAGGTCGGGCAAGCGTGTCCGCTTTCCCGAAATCGCCAGTGGCGGGCGAGTGACGCGTATGGGTCGGAATCTACCCGCGGCTTTCTCTACCTACCGGAAAATATTCCTTGCCACTCAACCACGCCTCATGGTCTCATCCTGTTCATGTCCGCCGCGGCCGAAGCCTCTGATCCACCCACCCAACCGAGCCGCTCGGCATCCCTCCTCTCCCTCGTCCGCAAGCTCATCGACTACGGCCGTGAACTCGCCGCCACGATCCGTCGGCGCGCTTTTACCGACCCCACCTCCGTCATATGCTGCTTCGGCACTGCCGACGTTGCACTGATCCTCGCTCGCATCACCCGCGGCCTGCACCGCGCCAACACGCTGGAGGCAAGGCTTATCCGCAACGCCGACCGCCTGGATGCGGCGCCCCCGGCTGCTCCGTCGCAGCCCAGGCTGCGCGCACCCCGGCCGGCCGCAGCACCCGCTACCGCCGAGACGGACCCGCGCCTCGCGCGCCTGCCCACCCCGGCGCAGATCGCCGCCGAGGTTCGTCGCCGGCCGATCGGCGCCGTCATCGCCGACATCTGTCGTGACCTCGGCATCATGCCGAGCGATCCTCTGTGGCGGGAATTGAGCCTTGTCATCATCAGACACGGCGGCAGCCTCGCCCGTCTGGTGAAGGACATCCTCGACCAGGCGTTTCCGCTCGCGGCCGCCGCGCGGCGCAGATCGCCGGCGCCGCCCCCGCGATTCCCCGCACCCGTCCCTACCGGCCCGCCCTGAACCGGTCCCGGTCCGAATGCCCTAAATGGTGACGTACCTGTGCAGGCCGCAGTGCCGGTCCAGATGGCCGGGTCAGGCCTGGTCAGGCCTGGTCAGGTCCGGCCACGACGTGTGAGTGGCCAGTGCCGGACAGTCGTGGGTCACTCCCCGGATCAAGTCCGGGGACGGCCATGACGGTTTTGCGGCGACGTCGAGCCTTTGATTTGATACCACGAGCCCGGTGCGGCACTTCGTAACCATGAACGTGTCCGCTGTGGTCAAACGCATCCTCAAGGAAAAAGGGCTCGGGTGAAAGACGTTCGAGCGCCTGAAGCGCGAGGAACATGCATTGCGCGCCGGCATCAAAGGATTCAGTGCGAGCGGCAATCGGATGCGGGACGAGGTGCACAAACGAAGCGCCTGAGGTGTCCTGGGCAATCGGGTGAATGGCCTGTGCGATCGAAAGGACGCAAGAATTTCAACACGGAGGAATGCGGAGGGCCACGGAGAGCCGATCTGGCTGGTGCACCGCGCACGCAATCCGTTCTCCGTGGTTCTCCCGTGGCCCTCGTTCGCCCTCCGTGTAAAATCCTTCCTTGCGGACTATCCGAGCGCTCGGACCGCTGGACGTTCACGCGATTGCGCTGCTGAGGTGTCGCGTTTACTGGACACCACCATCCCCACGCAAAAGCGGCAGCGGCGTAAACCGAACCTTCATCCATCCAAATTAGGGTTGCCTGCCCACCAAGGTTGACCCATGTCCATTTCCTCCCGTCTGCGCGACCTTTCGATCCGCAACAAGCTGGTCGTCGCCTTCACCGCCCTGGTGATACTGTTCGTCGTCCTCGGCGGCACCGCGATCCAGAGATTCGCGGCAATGGACGCAAGCGCGCGCTCCCTCGCGACCAACTGCGCCCTGGCCATCGGTTATCTCGGTGACATCCGCCAAGCGGTATTGAGCTATCGCGCGACCTTGCTGCGTGCGCTGGCATTGCGCGACATCAGTCCTGCCGGGAAGTCCGTGCTCGATGCGGCGCTTCAGAAGCTGGACGAACAACTCGACCAGGCCGTTGCCAACTATGCGCCGACCGTCGATACCGCCGAGGAAAAGCAGTATTATCAGGCGTTCCAGACCAAGTGGGCCGAGTTCCGCCAGGGCACGCTGCCGTTGCGCGAGTTCATCGGCAGTGGGAAATTCGAGGAGGCTCTAGCCCTTGTCCGGGTGCTCGGTCCGTTGGGCAACGAGATCGAAGCGAACCTGTTGAAGGACGCTGCCTACAATCAAGCCGCCGCCGCGGCGTTGGCCGACGAGATCACGCAGGCCAACCTGATCGGCTTTCGGGTCGTGCTTGCGACGGTGCTGGTATCCGTGCTGATTGCCATACTGGCCGGCTGGATGTTGGTACGCGCCATCGCAAGGCCGGTACGCGCGCTTACCGGCGCCATGCATCGTCTGGCCGACCGCGAGATGGCGGTGGACATTCCCGGTCGCGGGCGCGGTGACGAGATCGGTGCGATGGCGGGCGCGGTGCAGGTCTTCAAGGACAATATGGTTGCCGCGGATCGCCAGTCCGCGGAACGGGCGACCGAGCAATCGGCGAAGGAGGAACGCGCGGCGCGACTGGCAGGGCTGGTGCGGGACTTCGAGACGAAGGTGGCCGGATTGGTGGATCTGCTGGCATCGGCCTCGACCGAGATGGAGGCGACCGCGCAATCGATGACGGCGGCCGCCGGCCACACCAGCGAGCAGGCAACGCAGGCGGCCGCGTCGGCCGAAGCGGCAAGCGCCGGCGCGCAAACCGTCGCATCGGCCGCCGAGCAGCTCTCGGCTTCAATTGGCGAGATTTCCCGTCAGGTGGATCAGTCGGCAAAGATCACCGGCGAGGCCGTCGTGGCGGCACAGCGGACCGATGCGATCGTGCATGCCCTCGCCGAAGGGGCGCAGAAGATCGGCGACGTTGTGGGGCTGATCACCAGCATCGCCGGTCAGACCAACCTGCTGGCGTTGAACGCCACCATCGAGGCGGCGCGCGCCGGCGATGCCGGCAAGGGATTTGCCGTCGTCGCGTCCGAGGTGAAGGGGCTGGCGCAACAGACCGCCAACGCGACCGAGGATATCCGCGCGCAGATCAATCAGATCCAGTCGGCGACGCAGGAAGCGGTGGCAGCAATCCGCGACATCACTGGAACCATCGGCCAGGTGAGCGCGATCGCCGCGACGATTGCCGCGGCCATGGAGGAGCAGGGCAGCGCCACGGCCGAAATCGCCCGCAGCGTGCAGCAGACCGCCGCCAGCACCGAGGAAGTGCGCAGCAACATCACCGGCATCAGTCAGGCCGCGGCCGATACCGGCGCCGCGGCCGGCGAAGTCCTCGGTTCCGCCGGCGGACTCTCGCGCCAGGCGCAGGACCTGTCGCGCGAGGTGAGCGGCTTCGTCGCCGGCGTACGCGCGGCCTGACGGTTGGTCGCTACGCCGCCGCGTGGAAGGTCCGGGGGATACCGGCCTTGGGCACCTGGCCGTGCATCGGTTCCTCCGGCAGCCCTTCGTGCAGCGGGCGGCGCGCGGCGATCAGCTTGGTCAGGTCGATGCCGGTCGCGAAGCCCATGCTTTCCAGCATGAACACAAGGTCCTCGGTGACGACGTTGCCCGACGCACCCGGCGCGTAGGGGCAACCGCCCAGCCCGGCGAGGCAGGAGTTGAAGGCGCGGATACCCTCCTCGAGCCCGGCCAGCGCGTTGGCTATGCCGAGGCCGCAGGTGTCGTGCAGGTGCAGGCCGTACAGCGTGTCGCCGATCGCCTCACGCGTGGCGCGCACCACCTCCTTGATCTGCGCCGGGTGCGCGTAGCCCACCGTGTCGGCGAGCATGATCTGATCGACGCCGGCATCTGCCAGACCTTTCGCCAACGCCACAGTCTTGCCGGTTGGCACGACGCCATCGATCGAACAGCCGAAGGCTGTGGAGACGCCCGCCACCACCGGAACCTTGCGTGGCTGCGCCTTCAACCAGTCCATGATCTCCCGCATCATGGTGATCGATTGCGCCGGCATCCGGTTCAGGTTGGCCATGCTGTGACCTTCGCTGACCGAGACCGGAATGCTGATCTTGTGCACCCCAGCGTTGTAGGCGTTCTGCACGCCACGCAGGTTGGGCGCGAGCGCCTGCACGATCAGGCCGGGGATCTTCAGGCACTCCTCCACCACATCCGGCGTGTCCGACAGCTGCGGGATCACGCGCGGCGGGACGAAGCTGCCGACCTCGATCTCCTTCACACCGGCTGCGGCGATCGCGGCGATCCAGCGAACCTTGGCCTCGGTTGCCATACGGGTCTTGGCAATCTGGAGCCCATCCCGGGGTGCGACTTCGCAGATGGCAACGTGTTCCTTCATGGCGGCGATACCTCCATGGGCGCACCCTGCTTCGGTCGGAGTTTGCGCGCAAGGCCGCCGCTGCCGGAAAGCAGGGGTTCCACACGGAGCACCCCGGTTCTGGACGGCTGGGCAATCGCGATGATCTCCCGCAGACTGCACCCATGACGTGACCGGGGGGATCCACACGAATGAGCGTCGTCACGACCGAACAACACGGCCCGGTCTCCATCATCCGCATCAACCGTCCGGAGAAGCTGAACGCGATCTCCAGCGGCGTCGCGGTCGAGTTGCAGCAGGCGTTCCAGGCGTTCGATGCGTCCGACCAGCGCGTCGCGATCCTCAGCGCCGCCGGCGAACGCGCCTTCACCTCGGGCGCCGATGTCACGGACCTGCCGGAACTGTGGCGCGCCATTCCCACGGTTGGGTTCACATCGGACAAACCGATCATCGCCGCCACCTCCGGCTGGTGCGTCGGCGGCGGCATCGTCATGGTGATGATGTGCGACCTGATGGTGTCCACCGAGAATACCATCTTCTACTACCCGGAGGCGAAGCTCGGCATCACCGGCGGCATGATCAGTTCCCTGGTCTCGCGCATGCCGCACAAGCTGGCGATGGAGATGATGCTGCTGGGCAGCAAGGTCAGTGCACAGCGCGCCTACGACGTGGGATTTGTGAACCGCGTGGTGCCGAACGGCCAGCATGAGGCCGAGGCGCTGGCGATGGCGAACGAGATGCTGGACTCCGCCCCGCTGGTGATCGGCGCGTTGAAACGGCTGGCCGCCGAGGTGCTTCCGGTCGGCCCGGTGGAACGCATGGTCGCCGTCAGCCAGACGCTCGGCCGCGTGCGGGCGAGCGAGGACATGCAGGAGGGCATCACAGCGCACAAGGAACGGCGCAAACCGGCCTTTCGCGGGCGTTGAGGGAGACGGGAGATGTCAGCAGTGCATCCGGACGATGGTGCAGGCGTGACGGCCTGGTTCGAAACACTGGCCGCGCATGTGCGTGAGGTGGATTTCAGCGGGGCGCGCGCGATTTTTGCGCCCGATATGATCGCGTTCGGCACGTTCACCGATTTCATGACCGGGCGCGAGGCGGCTGAACGGCAGCAATGGCGCAATGTCTGGCCGCATATCGACGGTTTCGGATGGCGTCCCGACATCAAGGCGATCGTCTCGCCGGACCGGCTGCAGGCCGTCGGGATGGGCGTGTTCGATTCCACCGGCTATAGACAGGACGGCACACCGTACGATCGGCCCGGGCGTGCGACCGTCGTGTTGGTACGTCCTCGCACGGACGCACCGTGGCTTGCCCAGCATACCCACCTTTCGTTGTTCCGCGACGTGTCGACGCGGAGCTTCAAGAACAAGCCGGAGAAGCGGTAGGACATCACACTTCGTAGGTCTTGCGCATTGACGCTGAACCAATACCTCAGATCGGCTTCCCCTCGCTGCGTCGCCAGAACGTCCTGCATCAGCGTGTTGCTCGGCAACGAGCGGTCCATGACCTTGCGCGCCGCTTCGGCTCCCACAACGGGCAAACCTTTCGGATCGAGCAAGCCGATCTGCACCAGGACCGAAGCCTGGTCCCAGTAGATGTGCTCATGCACGAGCTTGTCCCCTTCAAGCTGCACGATGGCCACGGTGGCGACACTGACCTCGCGCCCGGTCGGCGCAATGCCGGGCAGCATCCAGTCGATCTCCGTCGTGTGGGTAAATTGCATCACGAACTCATCGACGATGCGGTCGGTCCCGATCGTGCGGCTTACTGGAGTGAGACGAAAGTCCGGCGGGTTCACCCCGATGAAGTGGTATTTGTAAAACCGCTTGAGTTCGTCGTGTCCGACGCCACCGGCCATGGTCGGGATGTGATTGACGTAAGGCTCGGAGACCATCGTCGCCATCGTTGCATCGACGTCGCGCGTCTCGAACTCGAAACGGCAGTGCTGCTCCCAGAGAGCCACGATATCATGATCCGCCATTGGTCTGCCTCCGCGACGTTGCCATCGAAGGACGCAAGGTAGAACCGACCGAGCGCTGGTCGCAATCTGCCGTGCTGGCATGGGGCTTCCTCATCCACTGGCCCGATCGGCCGCGATGACAGCTGTTTCACGTTGCGGAGCGCTCTCCCGCCCTGCCGTGCTCCGACCGGCCGAGGTGACAGGGACAGCACGGCTGCGCTACGACCTGAGCCTTCGACCTATCAGGAGCAGAGCCCGCCCGCCATGGCCAGCAGCAACGACATCCGCGCCGCCTTCCTCGACTACTTTGCCCGCAACGGGCATCAGGTGGTCGAAAGCTCGCCGCTGGTGCCGCGCAACGACCCGACGCTGATGTTCACCAACGCTGGCATGGTGCAGTTCAAAAACCTGTTCACCGGCCAGGAGAAGCGCCCGTACGCGCGGGCCACCACGGCGCAGAAATGCGTCCGCGCCGGCGGCAAGCACAACGACCTCGACAACGTGGGCTATACGGCACGGCACCACACGTTCTTCGAGATGCTCGGCAATTTCAGCTTCGGCGACTACTTCAAGGAGAAGGCGATCCCGTATGCCTGGGAGCTGGTGACGCGGGATTATGGGCTGCCGAAGGACCGGCTGCTGGTCACCGTGTACGCCGAGGACGATGACGCGGCGGCGATCTGGAAGAAGGTGACCGGTTTCGCCGACGAACGGATCATCCGCATCCCGACCGATGCCAATTTCTGGCGCATGGGCGAAACTGGCCCCTGCGGCCCCTGCAGCGAGATCTTCTTTGACCATGGACCGGCGATCCCTGGCGGGCCGCCCGGCTCGCCGGACGAGGATGGCGATCGGTTCGTCGAAGTCTGGAACCTGGTGTTCATGCAGTTCGAGGAGGGCCCACCAGGTACGCGGGTGCCGTTGCCGCGGCCCTCCATCGACACCGGCATGGGGCTGGAGCGGATTGCCGCGATCCTGCAGGGCAAGCACGACAACTACGACATCGACATCTTCCGCGCGCTGATCCTGGCGAGCGCGGAAGCAACCGGCCAGGACCCGGACGGCCCGTTCCGTGTCAGCCACCGGGTGGTGGCCGACCATCTGCGCAGCGTCGCGTTCCTAATCGCGGACGGCGTGCTGCCATCCAACGAAGGCCGCGGCTATGTGCTGCGCCGGATCATGCGCCGCGCGATGCGCCACATCCACCTGATGGGCGCGCGGGAGCCGGTGATGTACCGGCTGGTGCCGGCGCTGGTGCGCCAGATGGGCGCCGCGTATCCCGAGCTTGGCCGCGCCGAGGCGCTGATCGTCGAGACCCTGTTGCTGGAGGAGACGCGGTTCCGTCAGACGCTGGAGCGCGGGCTGCATCTGCTGACCGAGGAGACAGCCAGGCTCGGCGACCGCCAGCCGTTGCCGGGCACCGTGGCGTTCCGGCTTTACGACACCTTCGGTTTTCCGCTCGATCTGACGCAGGACGCGCTGCGCGAGGAGGGCCGGGACGTGGACCTCGCCGGTTTTGAAGCGGCGATGGAGGAGCAGCGCACGCGTGCCCGCGCCGCCTGGGCGGGGTCCGGCGAGGCGGCCACCGAGCGGGTCTGGTTCGAGCTGAAGCAGAAGGTCGGCGCGTCGGAGTTCCTCGGCTATTCGACCGAGACCGCGGAAGCCGAAATCCTCGCGCTCGTCGTGGATGGCGCGCCGGTCGAAAAGGCGGGTGCCGGAAGCGATGTCGCGGTCGTGCTGAACCAGACGCCGTTCTATGGCGAAAGCGGCGGTCAGGTCGGCGACACCGGCATGATCACCGGCGCCGACGGCCTGCGGATCGTTGTGACGGACACGCAGAAGAAACTTGGCGATCTGTTCGTGCACCTCGGCCGCGTCGAGGCGGGCCAAGTGCGTGTGGGAACGCCGGTCCTGGCCGAGGTGGATCACGCGCGTCGCGCCTCGGTCCGCGCGCATCACTCGGCGACGCACCTGCTGCACGAGGCACTGCGTCAGCGACTGGGGACCCACGTCACGCAGAAGGGCAGCCTGAACGCGCCCGATCGGCTGCGCTTCGACGTCTCGCAGCCGCGACCGATGACGGCGGACGATATCGCCTGGGTGGAAGCCGAGGTAAATGCGCAGGTTCGCGAGAACAGCGAGGTGACGACGCGGCTGATGACGCCGGATGCCGCGGTCGAGATGGGCGCGATGGCGCTGTTCGGCGAGAAATACGGCGAGGAGGTGCGCGTCGTCGCGATGGGACGCGGCGAGGGCAACAAGGCCGCCTGGTCGATCGAGCTGTGCGGTGGCACCCATGTCAGGCGCACCGGCGACATCGGCTACTTCAAGATCCTATCCGAGAGCGCCGTGGCCGCAGGCGTGCGGCGCATCGAGGCGGTGACCGGCGCGTATGCCGAGGCTGTGGTGGCCGAGACTCAGCGTCGCCTGAACGAGGCGGCGGGGCTGCTGCGTGCGAGCCCTGCCGATGTCCCCGAACGGGTCGCTGCAGGTACCTGGACGAACGGCGAAAGCAGGATCGCCAGATTTCCGACCTGCAGCGCAAACTCGCCACCGGCGGAAGTGCCGCGGGGGTGGAAGAGGTGAACGGCGTGAAGCTCGCCGCGCGCAATCTCGGCGAGGTGCCGGCGCGCGACCTCAAGGGGTTGGCGGACGCGATCGGCAAGCAGATCGGCAGCGGCGTGGTGGCACTTGTATCCACGGCCGAGGGCAAGGCCAGCATCGTGGTCGGCGTTTCTCAGGATCTGACCAAGCGGTTCAACGCGGTGGAGCTTGTGCGTGCCGCATCGGCCGCGGTGGGTGGCAAGGGCGGTGGTGGGCGGCCTGACATGGCGCAGGCCGGTGGGCCAGATGGCGGGCAGGCGGACGCGGCGCTGGCGGCGGTACGGGGAGCGCTGGCGGCGTAGCGCCGGGACCGATGCCTAACGCCGCGATCCGCCTCAAGCTCTCTTGACTATGATGCCGAACAGGCCCTTCTGCTTCAGACGCGCGCGGAGTGGATCGGGACGCAGCGGTTCGGCTTCGCACACCAGTGACAGATGCTGGGGCATTTCTTCCGCGAACGTGTGGAACGCCCAGTTCAGGTCGATGTCGTCCACGACCATCGCTCCTCCTGGCCGGATCCATGGCCAAGCCGCCCGCATTTCAAACAGCATATTGTATTCGGTATGTTGGCTGTCGTGGATGAACAGATCGATCTTGCCGGTATCTTGCAGCAGACGCCGCAGATGCCGGCGGCTCGACCCTCGGACATAGGTCCATGCTTCGGTCATGCTCTCATCGACCGCGGCGCCGATTTGACTGTGCACCTCCGATATAGTCTGCGGGGGTAGATCGATGCTCCACAGGCGACCACCGCCATTGCGGCGCATCCCCTCCAATACGAATCGGCTGGTCACGCCGTGCGCAACGCCGGTCTCTACAACCTTGGTCGCCTTCAGATGCCGCACCAAACACCAGATGGCGCGTATGAACGCCTGATCACCGTCATTATGTCCGGAATAGCTGGCAGGTCCTGGAATAACGCCTTTGCTGCTCAATCTTTCGAGCACACCCGGCCAGAGTGAATCGAGCTCCTTTGCAACCGTGCATGGCAACTCCGCGCCCACGGCGTCGTGGAGCGCGCGTTCCCACTGAGCATCGGGGACATAGTTGCACCGAGGTTTCCTTTGCTCAGGCCTTTCCCGAAGTTTACCCCATATTCGGATTCCCACCTCCAATGGGTTCGTCGCCATTTCTCGAGCAATTTCTGCGATCAACTGTGCCAAGACCCTGCTTCCCCTTTATCGTGCATGCAGCGTTCCGTGGAACGTTATCATCGAGTATATCAGGCGGGAGTTGTCGGACGAGGGCGGTCGAAGACAAATGCGCTTGGCTATACCGATGAGCAGCGCCGGGCCCCGGTCGCCAACCACCGCGAGCACGCCAACCTCGTCTCCCAACCGGAGGATGCCATGACCAAAATGCTGGAAGGCGGTTGCGCCTGCGGGAGGCTGCGTTATCGCATGCGTTCCGCTCCGATGTTCGTGCATTGCTGCCACTGCAAGGACTGCCAGCGGCAGACTGGAACTGGCTTCGTACTCAACGCACTGATCGAAGCCGACCGGATCGAATTGCTGGCCGGTGAACCCAGGCCCTATGCGATGCCGACCGACAGCGGCCGCCCGCATCGGGTGTTCCGTTGCGCCGATTGCGGCACCGCTGCGTGGAGCGAGTATGGCGGCCTGACGACGTTGCGCTTCGTCCGCGTCGGCACGCTCGACGACCCTCAGGCGCTGCCGCCCGACGTGCATATCTATGTCCGGTCAAAGCTGCCATGGATCACGCTGCCCGAGGATGTACCTGCCTTCGACGCGTATTACGATTCGAGGGCGCTATGGCCGGCGGCAAGCCTCGAACGACGCAAGGCGGTGCTTGGCTGAGAACGTGGCCTCGCCGACCGCGCTCAAACCGGACGTTGATCTCCCCTTGCTTGCAGCGACCGACGCTTCGGCCTCGCCGCTGCAACGGCCCGCCCTCCGGCGGCCGGCACGGGATTCTTGTTGGTGACGACTTTCGTTCGCGTACGGGTGGCCGGGCGCGTTGCAACCTTGCGCGCGGAGCGAGGCGCTTTGGTTTTGCCGGGAGTGCCGGGCTGACCGTCGGCTCCGGCCATTTCCAAACCAAATATCGACGACAGGTCGTCGGAAGCCAGGATCTTGCCGGCGGCAGGGCTCGCCTTTGACATGGGTAGCGCCTGATCCATGTGCGCCACCAGTTCGTTCTCGTCCACCGCGCGTAGCCGGAACAGCAGCTCCGGCTGTGCGTCAAGCCGCACCCCGACGCCGTAGAGCACCGCGGCAACGTGCTTGCACATCGAAGCGTAGTCCGGACAGCTGCACGCAAATCGGATCTCGGAGGGTCGTGGAAACAGGCCATGCTCCTGGCGACAGATGCGTTCCATGACGCCCTTGGAAAAGCGGCCCTGCAGCAACTCCACCAGGGAATCGATCCCGCCCGCGCAATCCTTGCAGATCGACTGCCATTGCGCCCTCACGACCGCGCCGATGCTGACAGTGACATGATAGATCGACGAACCGCTGACCATCGCCTTGATCTCGCGCGGCCCGATCTGCAGATCGACCACCGATCCGTTACGCACATAGGAGCGGCCGCGCGGCAAGCGGTTCTCGTAGTCGCGGTAGCCCTCCAGATTGTCGCACCAGGCCTTGCCCCAAAAGGTGGCAGCCATGGCGCGGCCGACGAGGGTCACCGGCGCCACGGGATGACCCTTCTTGCGCAGGTTCTCCATCGCGCGCAATGCCCTGCGACGGCGTTCGGCGACCGGCACGTAGGGAGCCCAATCCCCGTAAAAACGCGACATGGCCGTCAGTCCTTCATCGCCGCATTCAGGTCCAGTGCGACCAAATTCAGCAGATCGTCGTTCTTCATCTCGGTCAGGTTGATCTCGCCTGCACCCGACAACAGCTCATCAGACACACCTTGCTTCAATTCGATCAAGGCATCGATCTTTTCCTCGACTGTGCCACGGCAAACAAATTTATGCACCAGCACGTTCCGCCTTTGACCGATGCGGAATGCGCGGTCGGTGGCCTGGTTCTCCACCGCTGGATTCCACCAACGATCAAAGTGCACCACGTGTGAAGCCGCCGTGAGCGTCAGACCCGAACCACCGGCCTTCAACGACAGGACGAAGAACGGCACGGTCTCATCGTCCTGGAACGTCTGCACCAGGGCGCGCCGTTTCCGCACTTCCGTCTCGCCGTGCAGAACAAGACCCGGACGTCCGAATATGCCGCCCAGGAATGTCGCCAGCGGCGCTGTCATCTCGCGGAATTGGGTGAACACCAGCATCTTCTCCTGCCGCGAGGCCACGACTTCGGCAATCTCGCGCAGCCGCGCCAGCTTGCCGCTGTCCTGTTCGGCCCAGGCGTTGTCGTTCAGCCACTGCGAGGGGTGGTTGCAGATCTGCTTGAAGCGCATCAGCATCGCCAGCACGATGCCCTTGCGCTGGATGCCCTCGCTGGCTTCCAGGGCGTTGCCAAGATCATCGACCGCCTTGGCATACAGCGCCGCCTGTTGCCGGCTGAGACTGCAATACGCCTTCACCTCGGTCTTGTCGGGCAGATCGCTGATGATCGCCTTGTCGGTCTTCATGCGGCGCAGGATGTACGGCCGCACCAGTTCGCGCAGCGGGCCATAGGGATTGACCTCGCGTTCGGCCAGGCTTTTGGCATAGCGCTTGAACTGCCCGATCGATCCAAGCAGTCCGGGATTGATGAAATCGAAGATCGACCACAGGTCGCCGAGGTGGTTCTCGACCGGCGTTCCGGTGAGGGCGATGCGCGCGGATGCCTTCAGCGCCTTCGCCGCGCGCGTCTGTTTGGCATTTGGATTCTTGATCGCCTGCGCCTCATCAAGAATGGCGAAGCACCACTCGGTCTCAGCCAGAACCGCCATGCGCAGCAGCGAACCGTAACTGGTGATCGCCAGATCCAGTTCCTCCGCACGAGCCGGGGTAAAACTCCTGATCTGCTCCGCGGTCATCGTCGAGGGATGCACGATCATCGCCCTCAGGCCCGGAGCGAACTTTTCGATCTCCGCCGCCCAGTTCGCCAGCAGGGAAGCCGGCGCCACCAGCAGGCTCGGCTGATGCCGTGCATCGCCATTCTGATGGGTCATCTGACGCTTCTGCGCGAGCAGCAGCGCGAGAACCTGGATCGTCTTGCCGAGTCCCATGTCGTCGGCCAGGCATGCGCCGAGACCCAACCCGGACAGCAAATGCAGCCATTGCACACCGGCCTGCTGATACGGCCGCAAAACGCCATGCAGCGCCGGGCCGGGATCGCCACTCGCGCCGTTTGGTGCGCGAAGCTTTTGCAAGGTTTCCGCCAACCACGGTCCTGCGGTAACGTGCGACCAGTCAGCGCTGGCCACTTCCGCCGCATCGTCGGCGACCGCCGCACCAGCCAGCATCCGCATCGCCTCGGCAAACGTCAGACCATCCCGCGCGGCCAATTCCTCGGCCTCGCGAAATTGCCGCATCGCGCGTTCCAACCGTTTGCGATCGACCTCGACCCATTGACCGCGCAACAGCACCAGGGAGTCGGTGCCGGAAAGCAGCGTCGCGACTTCCTGCTTGCTGAGTGTCTGCCCGTCCAGGGTGATTTCCATCCGGAAATCCAGCAGTCCATCGAGGCCAATTGCCGATGGCGCACGTGCGCCGACAGTTCCGGTCACCTGCGGACGCGGCGGCCGGTTCGCCCGCCACGTGGCCGGCATCCGGACGACGACGCCGGCATTTTCCAGGTCGGGAGCGCTGACCAGAAGACGCGAGGCCTCCTGCGGTGTCCAGCGCAGTGGATGATAGATCTCGCCGGCATCGATGATCGGCCGGAGCCATGCGCAGGTTTCAGCAGCACGCTGGACCGGCACCAGGAGCGACAACAGTCTCGGCTTGTTCGCCGCCCCGGCGTACTCGCGCAAGGCCTGCCCGAGCGGCAGATGCTGGGCCTTGGCCTGCGCCGACAGCCGCGTCGTGTAGGTCGCCATGAACGCGAACGGCGCTTCCTCGTCGCGGCGGTTTTCCGCCAGATTGAAGTGCACGCGCCCGACCAGGTTCCAGGCCGGATTGAGTCCTTTCAAGAAGCTCTGCAGATCCATCTTGGCTGCGGACAGCGACTGCGTCAGCGCCGTCGCGGTGTCCTGCCACAGCGCCCGCAGCACGTTGGGCGTGAGATATTCGGCACCCGCCATCATCGGCGCCGTCAGCACCAGCGATGCCAGTTCGGCCTCAGTCGGCGCCGTTATGTCCGGAACGCGGGACGACGATGCGGCACCGCCGTCCGTGCCCGGCGATTGCAGGCACAGCGCTGCCACGTAGCGCGCGGCAAATCCACGCCACCATAGGAAAGTCGGCGGCAGGGTCTGACCCACCTCGCCGGCGCCAAGTTGCAACAGTCCGTTCCCGCCGCCGCGCGCGAACGCATCGCTCAGGCGCTCGGCAACGCGTGGGTCGATCTCCGGCGCGTCCGCCGACGGTTCAAGCACGAGATGGCCATGCGGTGTCAGGCGGAGACTCGGCCGGGACATGCATCGAATACGAGCGATCGCTACGCTCCGGTCAAGCATGACGACGGTGCCCGCCGGCAATGTGGAAACGAAAGACGCCTTCGCTTGTTCGCGCACTCGCGGAAGTCCAGACTGGATCGGCGCCATGTCATCAGCCGCCAGCATTCCAGCCCCGATTCCCCGTGCCGCTCTCATCACCGGCGGCGCGCAGCGGATCGGGCGTGGGATAGCGCTCGCGCTCGCCGACGCCGGCTTCGCCATCGCGTTGCATTGCCACACCAGTGTCGCGGCGGCCGAAACCACCTGCGCAGATATACGCAACACCGGCGGCCGATGCGTCGTGTTGCACGCCGACCTGGCAAACGAGGCCGAGGCCGCCGGCCTCGTGCCGCACGCCACTGCCGCCCTCGGCCCGATCGGCGTGCTGGTGAACAACGCCAGCCCGTTCGAGCGCGACGAGTGGCACGACGCCACCCGCGCCTCCTGGGACGCCCACATCGAACCAGGCCTGCGGGCCCCGTTCGTGCTGATGCAGCAGTTCGCCCGGGCACTTCCCTCCGACGCGGAAGGCGCGGTGATCAACATGTTGGACCAGCGGGTCTGGTCCATCACCCCGCACTTCGTATCCTACACCGTCGCCAAGGCCGGGTTGTGGGCGCTGACCCAGTCGATGGCCCTGGCGCTCGCGCCACGCATCCGGGTGAACGGCATCGGCCCCGGCCCTGCACTGCCGAATACCCGGCAGACGGCGCAGCAGTTCGCCCGGCAATCCGCCTCGGTCCCACTCGGCCATGGGACCAGCCCCGACGAGATCGCTCGCGCGGTGCTCGCAATCCTTGCCCTGCCGGCGATGACGGGCCAGATGCTGGCACTCGACGGTGGCCAGCACCTGCAATGGCAGCCCGGCCACCACACCCCGCCGCCCGAGGAGTGACCCGCATGGACGCGCCTCCGATCGCCAGCAGCGCCAGGGCACTCCGTCACGTGTTCCTGCGCGATCTCGTGCTCGCCGCCAGCATCGGGGTTCATCCGCATGAGCATGCCGCGCCGCAGCGGGTGCGGATCAACGTCGATCTTGGCGTGGAGGACGATGGCGCGCGATCGCTGTCGCGCAAGCCGGTCGGCCGCGACGAGCTGGCGCGCGTGGTGGACTACGAAAAGGTGGCCGCGACCGTGCGCGCAATCGTCGGTACGGGCCATGTCAGGCTGGTGGAGACGCTGGCGGAACGCATCGCCGAGGCGTGCCTTGCCGACCGCCGAATCCATTTGGCCCGGATTCGCGTGGAAAAGCTTGATATCTTTGCCGACGCAACATCCGCCGGGGTGGAGATCGAGCGTCGGCAGAGCGACTTGTCCACTCGCTAGGGCATACCCCATCACTTCAGCGGGATGGCGGAATGTGTCGGCGTTGTAATGCGACCAACAGGGAAAATGCTTGCAAATCAATAATATAGCCCGTGCCTGGAAATTGAGCAAGGTGATTGAAAGCCACAAAATCCGCGGCTTTCACGCGATAGCGAGCAGTTCTGCCCACAGACTTGTCCACAGGTTCGGTGGATCATCGTCAACTGCATAGATTGTCCGGCATGAGCGATACCAATCCAACCGCTGGCATCAAGGGCGTCGCCGCAATCGATCAGGCACTCGTCACCATGCCATTCAACCCTGGCGTCTATCGGATGCTCGATGCCAAGGGAGACGCGCTTTATGTCGGCAAGGCGCGCAACCTGAAGAAGCGGGTCACCGCATACACGCAGGTGGGTCGCCTGGATGAACGCCTCCGCCGCATGGTCAGCGAGACTGTCGCGATGGAGGTGATCACCACCCATACCGAGGCCGAAGCGCTTCTCCTGGAAGCCAACCTCATCAAGCGCCTCAAGCCTCGCTTCAACATCGTGCTGCGGGACGACAAGTCCTACCCCTGGCTGATG
>CAWEVI010000016.1:0-35965 GCA_963812475.1 uncultured Alphaproteobacteria bacterium | reverse complement strand
CAAGTCGCATCTGCTGTTCACATGGCTCAACGATCTGATCCGCCATCCGCGCATTCTGGATGCGGTGGAAGACATCATCGGTCCCGACATCCTGTGCTGGGGGTCGTCGTTCTTCATCAAGGAAAAGCGCGACGCAAGCTATGTCTCGTGGCACCAGGACTCCACCTACTGGGGGTTGGAGCCACCGGATGTCGTTACCGCCTGGGTCGCGTTCACCGATAGTTCCGCGGCAAACGGCGCCATGCGCGTTATCCCAGCCTCGCATCAACTCGATCAGGTGCCGCACCGCGACACCTTCGCTCCAGGGAACCTGCTGTCGCGTGGCCAGGAGATCATGGTGGATGTGAGCGAACGTCAGGCGGCTATGCTGGAACTCGCGGCCGGCGAGATGTCGCTGCATCATGTGCGGCTGATCCATGGGTCCGATCCCAATCCGTCAGACGACCGGCGCATCGGCTTCGCTATCCGCTACATCCCGACCTATGTCCGCCAGGTTGCCGGCAGCCATGACTGCGCGACGCTCGTGCGTGGCGTCGATATCCACCACCACTTCGAAGACGAGCAGCGGCCGCAAGCCGACATGTCGCCAGAGGCGCGGGCCTATCACGCAGCGATCACCGGCGCACACGCGCAGATTCTCATGCGCGGAACCGGCAAGGAAATGCGTGCGTGAGTGGCGAGGACGCTGTGGCGTAAACGGGTCGGGAGGGTTGCCGCGCGGATTGGAGTCGTGGTCCGGCTGTCTGGGCGACGGCATCAATTGGTTGTGTAGGGCCGCAACCCCGGATGCGATGGCAGGCTGATATTCCATGGCACGTACCAGCACCGCACGCGACACCTCGATCCGCACCTATCGGGCGAAGCGCAACTTCGACGTCACCCGCGAACCCGCGCCAACGGCACGCGCCAATCCGACGGGCGCGCCGATGTTCGTGGTGCAGAAACACGCGGCGCATCGCGCAGGCCTGCACTGGGATTTCCGGCTGGAGCATGGCGGTGTGCTCTGGAGTTGGGCGGTGCGCAAAGGTCCCTCGCTGGATCCTTCGGACAAACGGATCGCCGTTCATGTCGAGGATCATCCACTCGATTACGCGGATTTTCAGGGCGCGATTCCGGATGGGCAGTACGGCGCCGGCACGGTGGAAACCTGGGATCGAGGCACCTGGGAAGCCCTCGATGATCCCGAAGCCGGAATGGGCAAGGGCGAACTCAAATTCGTCCTGCACGGCAAGCGGCTGAATGGCCGCTTCACGCTGGTGCGGCTGAAGCCTCGCCCGGGCCAGCGCGGGCGGCAGGACAACTGGCTGTTGATCAAGGGACACGACGAGGCGGAGCGTGTCGGTGCGGATGCGACGGCGATCGAGCAGGCAGCGCCGCCACCGAAGCCCGCGGGCAAAGCGGCGAGGAAGCGGCGCGACGGGCCGCCGGCGGATGGGGCCACGCGGGCGAAGCTGCCGCAACGGCAGGCGCCGCAACTCGCCTCACAAGCGGAGGAACCGCCAAAGGGCCCTGGCTGGATCAGCGAGATCAAGTTCGACGGTTATCGCTTGCTGTGCTGGATCGATCACGGCACCGTGCGCCTTGTGACGCGCAATGGCTTGGACTGGACGGATCGGCTTCCCGCGGTGGCGCGCGAGGTCGGCAGGCTAAATGTGGATGTAGCGCTGGTGGATGGCGAGCTTGTGGCGCTGGATCAGGCTGGCGCGTCGAGTTTTCCCGCACTGCAGGCGGCGCTTTCGGCGGGACAGGACGAGAGGCTCAGTCTCTATCTGTTTGATCTGCTTCACCTCGACGGGTGGGACCTGCGAGCGTGTCGCCTGATCGAGCGAAAGCGCGCGCTGAGCGGTCTTGCGGATTGGCGCGGCATGGTCCGCTACAGCGACCATCAGGTAGGCGACGCCGCCGGCATGCGTCGCGAGGCCTGCCGGATGGGCCTGGAAGGCATCGTCTGCAAGCAGGCGGATGCGCCGTACCGCGGGGGGCGCGGACATGGTTGGGTGAAGGTGAAATGCCTGGGTCGCGAAGAGTTCATCGTGCTGGGTTGGACGCCGCCCGGCGGCAGTCGCACCGGCCTTGGCTCGCTTCACCTGGGCTATCATGATCCGCAGGGTGGGCTGCACTATGCCGGCGGTGTTGGTTCGGGATTTTCCGAGCACGAATTGGCGCGACTGAGCGAACGGCTTGCCGGTCTCGCATCCGATACACCCGAACCGCTGCTGGTCGCCGGCGATCCGTTGCCGAGCGGTATCCACTGGGTGCGGCCCGAATTGGTCGCGGAAGTGCAGTTCTCGTCATGGTCCGGGTCGGGCCGGGTGCGCCACGCAGTCTATCTGGGTCAGCGGGAAGACAGGTCGGAGTCCGAGGTGGTGCGTGAGCCGGCCGATCCCAAGGTAGAGCGAAAGATGGTCCGCCCGCGCCAGGCGCCAGTCGATGTGATCCGTGCGAAGCGCAGCGAAACCGCGGCGAAGCGCGGCAACAATATTGTAACTGCGCGCGCACCGAAGCAGCGTGGTGTAACAGTTGGTGGTGTCACGCTGACACACCCCGATCGCGAGCTGTGGCCCGGGATCACAAAACAGGACCTGGCGGAATACTGGCTCGCGGTCGCCGATCATGCGCTGCCAGGGCTGGCGCGTCGGCCGCTCGCGGTTGTCCGCTGTCCTACCGGCATCGCGGGCGAGCACTTCTTTCAGAAACATGGCCACGGTGCGCTTCCGTCGGCAATTCGCGGGGGTGAGGTTGCGGGTTCGCCGTATCTGGCGATCGACGATGCCGCCGGTCTGGTTGCCATGGCGCAGATGTCCGCCATCGAACTCCACGCCTGGGGTGCGACGGAAGCAGATGCGCTCCATCCCGACCTGATCGTGTTTGACCTCGATCCTGGCGAAGGTGTCCCGTTCGCCAACGTGGTAGGCGCCGCCCATGATGTTCGCGACCAATTGCAGCGCCTTGGTCTCCGGTCATTCTGCCGGACAACGGGAGGCAAGGGACTGCACGTGGTGGTTCCGCTCGAGCCGATAGTGCATTGGGATGTTGTCAAACCCTTTTGCCGCGCGCTCGCAGAGACCATGAGCCAGGAACAGCCTGACCGGTACTTGCCAACGCTCAAGAAAGTTGATCGGCGCGGCAAGATCCTTATCGACTGGCTGCGCAATGGCATGGGCGCTACGGCGGTGGCGTCATTTTGTCCACGCGCGCGGCCGGGCGCAAATGTGGCGACGCCGGTTGCATGGGACGAGTTGAACGGCAAGCTAGATCCTGCGAGGTTCACCTTGCGGAACACACCGGATCGAACTCGCGCGACTGGGCGTCGATCCATGGGACGGTTTTTCCGCCGTGCGGCAACGCCTGCCTGATCTTGCTGTACCTGGGCCCGATCTGGCACCTGGGCCCGATACGCCGCAACCGCGATCGCGCAGCACCGGCAAGACCGTCATCGTCCAGGCAGCGAAGCCCAGGCGTCGAGGAACGTAACGCGGCGCACAGATGTTACAACATTGTCATCAAACCGCTAGCACGGCGTTACCTGCTGCTGCCGTTTGTATTTCGGATCGCGTGGATATAACGAACGGCGCTGCCGGCGCGCGGAACTGTGAGCTTGACATGGTTGGATGAGGCCCAATGTCTGCGGCGCGGCGGATTGCCATGTGGCTCCGCTGCGTGACGTTTCCCCCCCAAACTTGGCGGCGCCCTCAGGGGTGTCGCCATTTTTTTCTGTGCACGCCTGCGCGCTGCGACCGGTGAGTCACAGCGGGAGGGCTGGCTTGCCGGCCGCCGCCGCAATACCATCCCGGCGGGACCGAATGCGCTATTCGATCAAGGGGAGCGCCATGACCGTGACACTGCCGGTGCCGACGCTCGACCACGTGGTGGTCAACGTGCGGGATCGCATCGATGCCGGGCTTGAGACCTATCGTCGCCTCGGCTTCACCATGACCCCGCGTGGCTATCACACGTTGGGATCAATGAACCACCTGGCGATCTTCGGGACCGAGTATTTGGAATTGATCGCGGCGCCCTCGGGCGACACACGGCGTGGCGAGATCCTGGCCGCGCCGTTCGGTCTGAACGGCCTCGTGTTCGGCACAGAGGATTCCGCTTCGGTATATGCTGCATTGCATGAAGCTGACGTTCCGGTGGAACCGCCGCTCGAGTTCTCCCGGCCGGTCGAACTGACCGGTGGCCCCCGCGACGCTACATTTCGCACCGTGCGCCTGACGCCGGGCAGTGTAGCCGTGGGGCGCATCTATTTCTGTCACCACTTCACCCGCGACCTTGTCTGGCGCGACGAATGGCGGCATCACCCGAACGGCGCCGTCGGCGTGGCGCGTGCGGTGATCGCGGCGCGTGATCCTTCTGCGCTGGGACGGCTCTTCATTCGCATGTTCGGCGAAGACTCCGTGCGGCAGAGCGCGACCGGCTGCTCGCTCGCCGTCGGATTGTCACAATTCGACATCGTCACGCCGGCCGGACTTGCACATGAATTCGGCGACGCCGCACCGGCGGGGGACGGGCGTGACGAGTACATGGCGGCACTGACCATTCGTGTCCGTTCGCTGGACGGTGCGGCCGCGGCGTTGGCGGTGGGGCAGATCCGCGGCGTCTATCGCGGACCCGACCGTATCGTTGTGCCGGCGACCGAGGCATTTGGCGCGACCATCGAGTTCCGCGCCTGACGATGGCGAGGGCTAATCTCGGCGGTGCGGTCGCGGCGTGCGTCGATCCCGCGGCAATCGCGTTGATCGACATCGGCCATGGCGCGCCGCGATCATTCCGTTACGCCGACATCGAGCGGCTGAGCAATGCGCTCGCGCGCGGCCTGTTGCGGCGCGGCCTGCGGCGTGGCGAACGCGTTGCGATCCTGGCGGCAAACAGTGCCGAGTATCTGATCGCTTTTCTGGGCACCATGCGCGCCGGATTCGTGTCTGTTCCGCTAAATTACAAGCTGCCGGCTGCGACGGTGAATTTCGTGGTGGAGGACGCCGACGCCCGGCTGGTGTTGTGCGATTCAGCCCGACAACCGCTGCTTCATCCGGACGTGCCGCGGATCGTCATCGACGACGCATTCACCTCACTGCTGGATGACGGCGACTTCGACACGGTGCAGGCCGATTCCGGGGAGCCGGCCATGTTCCTCTACACCTCGGGTTCGACCGGGCGACCCAAGGGCGTGGTGCTGTCGCACCAGAGCCATCTATGGGTTTTGGAACAACGAGCCAATCCCGCACCGCCACCAGGCCAGCGCGTGTTGGTCGCGGCGCCGCTGTTATCATATGAACGCACTGTCGGTGTGCCAGTCCACTCTGAACACCGGCGGCACCATCGTGCTGCTGCCGTCATTCAACGCTCCGGCCTACATCGATGCCGCATCACGCTATCGGGTCCACGCGCTCACCGCCGTTCCAGGACGCGGCGATGGCATCGGCTGACCTTTCCTCCGTGCAAAGTCTGCGCGTCGGATCGGCGCCGCTCTCCGAACAACTGATCGGACAGATGCGCCAGGCTCTCCCGTATGCCCGGATTGTCCATGGCTACGGCACGACGGAAGCGGGACCGATCGTATTCGGCCCACATCCTGACGGGCTCGTCAGGACGCCGCTGTCCCCCGGCGTCGCGCATCCGTCGGTCGAGTTGCGTCTCTGGCGTGATGGCGCCGTGGTGACGGACGGGGGCGTGCTCGAAATGCGGTGTCCCGCGGTGATGAACGGCTATCACAAGTTGCCGGATGCCACGCGCAAGGTTTTGACGGCGGACGGCTATTATATCACGGGCGACGTTTTTCGCCGGGACGCGGACGGGTTCTTCTTCTTTATCAGGCGCGCCGACGATATGTTCGTCTGTGGCGGCGAGAACATCTATCCCGGCGAAGTGGAGAAGATGTTGGAACGGCATCCCGCCGTGCACCAGGTTTGCGTCGTGCCGCTACCAGACGAATTGAAGGCATACAAGCCGGTTGCCTTCGTCGTGCCGCAAGCGGGTGCGAAAGTGTGCGAGGACGACATCAGGCAATTCGCGCTGGCCAACGCACCGGCCTATCAGCATCCCCGGCGCGTTTGGTTCCTCGATGAACTGCCGCTCGCGGGAACCAACAAGATTGATCGCAAACGCCTGGCCGAGCAGGCCGCGACACTGGCGTAACAGGAGGCCCGATGAAAGCGATGGTCGTCCGCCGGCATGGCGGATCAGACGTGATGGAGTTCGTGTCCGACTTCCCCGATCCGGCTGTCGGTGAAGGCGACGTGCTGATCCGCGTCCGCGCCTCGTCGCTGAATTACCACGACGTGTTCACGCGCCGCGGCATGCCCGGAATCAAAATTCCGATGCCGCTGATCATGGGCCTGGACGTCGCCGGTGAGATTGCCGAGGTCGGTCCGGGTGTCGAAGGTTGGTCGGTCGGCGACAGGGTGCTGGTCGATCCGATCAATCGCGTCGAGGGTGGGCTGATCGGCGAGACCACGCATGGCGGCCTTGCGGAACTGTGCTGCGTGCGGGCGCATCAGTTGGTGCAAATTCCTGATGCCGTGAGTTACGTCGATGCGGCGGCACTCCCGGTCGCCTACGGCACAGCGCATCGCATGCTGGTCTCCAAGGGCAACGTCAGCTCGGGCGACAAGGTGATGATCCTGGGCGCCAGCGGCGGCGTCGGTGTGTGCTGCGTGCAACTTGCGAGACAGGCCGGAGCGGAGGTCGTGGCCTGCGCCAGCACGGTTGCAAAACTGGATCGCCTGCGGTCGCTCAGTGCCGACCATCTGATCAACTATGCCGAAAGCGATTTCGTCCAGGAGGTGTTTTCCCTTTATGGCAAGCCGTCGCGACGCGGTGCGAATATCGGCAACGGGCTCGACGTGGTGGTCAACTTCACCGGCGGCGACACCTGGGTGAAGTCGATGCGCTGTTTGAAAGTTGGCGGCCGGCTGCTCACCTGCGGCGCGACCGTGGGTTACGATCCCAAGGAGGACATCCGCTTCATCTGGACATTCGAACTGGAAATTCGCGGCTCCAACGGCTGGCAACGCAGCGACATCGTGGCCCTGCTGGAGATGGTGCAGCAGCGCAAACTGAACACGCTGGTGGAGCGCACCTATCAGCTTGCCGACGCCGCCGAGGCGCTGCGGGTGATCGAGGATCGCGAGGTGTTCGGCAAGATCGTGGTGACGCCATGAGCGAGGCACTGACGGCGGCGCAGCTTCAGGAGTTGCTGGCGCGATCGCCATTCATCCGCTTCCTGGGTCTCACCGTCGTCGAAGCTGATCCGGCGCGTCAGCTTGTGACGATGACACTGCCCATGCGCCCGGAATTCGAGCGCATCGCCGGCAGCGGCCAGTGGCATGGCGGTCCGATCGCCGCGATCATCGACACGGTCGGCGATTACGCTCTGGTGATGAGCCTTGGTCGTCCGCTGCCGACGATAAACTTCCGTGTGGACTATTTGCGGCCCGCGGTGAACACGGCACTGACAGCGACCGCGCGCGTGCGGCGTGCCGGCAGAAGCGTTGGCGTGGTGGACGTGGATGTGTCCGACGCGAAGGGCAATCCGGTGGCGATCGGCCGCGCCAGCTACTCGACGCAGAGCGGCTGATACCGTCAGCCCGCCTGCGTCGCGCGCATCAACGGCACCCAGCGGTCGAGGATCGGCAGCACCTGGTCCGCGTTAGCCGATGGCAAGGTGATCACCACGCGCGCGATGCCGATGTCGCGGTAGTGGCGCAGCCGATCCAATTCCTCCACGACGCGGAACATGGTCAGCGGCAACGACGCCGGATCGCGGCCGGCTTCCTTTGCCATCCGATGGAACTGCGGCAGGAAGTCGCTGACGTTGCCGTATTCCGGACGGCTGGCGTGCGGCACCCAGCCATCGCCATAGCGGATCGCACGCCGCGCGCCATAAGGGAACGCGCCACCGACGATGATCGGCGGGTGTGGCCTCTGCACCGGTTTCGGCCACGCCATCATCGGGTCGAAGTTGACGAATTCGCCGTGGTACTCAGGCTTGCTCTCGGCCCAGATCAGCTTCATCGCCTCGATGCGCTCGCGCGCGACCTTGTGGCGCGATTTGAAATCCGTGCCGTGGTCCGCCATTTCCTCGGCGTTCCAGCCGGAGCCGACACCGAACAGGAAGCGTCCCGCGGAAACCTGGTCGATCGAGGCCACCAGCTTGGCGGTCTGGATCGGGTCCCGCTGCTGCACCAGGCACACTCCGGTGCCGATCTTCAGCGCCGTCGTCACGGCCGCGGCTGCGGTCAGCGTGACGAACGGATCCATCACGTCGTGGTACTCTTTGGGCAGATCTCCCCCGGATGGGAAAGGCGAAGCGCGCGACACTGGAATGTGCGAATGCTCCGGCGCCCAAAGCAACTCGAAGCCGCGCGTCTCGAGCGCCTGGGCGAGTTCGCCGGGAGCCATCGAGTAGTCGGTGAAGAACATCGCCGCGCCGAAATCCATGGCCATTGCCTCCCTGCTACCGGGTGGAGTGTATCCGGGCAGTATTCCGTTCGCCTATCGGCTGGAGCTGGCGGATGCACCGGGTGCGCCTGAGGCGCCAATAGCGGCGGCATGGAGCATTTAATTCTCCAAACTCCAGGGCAGGGATGCCTCAACAGCGATTTTCTGCTATACGACACATCAATCCTAGGGATCGCCTGCATGGCTTCGGACAAGGACCTCGATCGGCTGGACCGGGAAATACTCCGCCTCCTTGCCGCCGACGCTTCTCTCTCGCTCGCCGACATCGCCTCCCGCGTCGGCCTCACGCCGACACCGTGCTGGAAGCGCATCCGGCGCATGGAGCAGGCGGGCGTGATCCTCGGCCGCGTCGCGACGATCGATCCGGCGAAGGTCGGACTGCCGGTCTCGGTGTTCGTCGCAGTCGAGGCCGCCGACCACTCGAGCGAATGGCTCAAGCGCTTCGCCGGTGCGGTGGCGGAGCTGCCGGAAATCGTCGATGCCTGGCGGATGAGCGGTGACGTGGACTACCTGCTGCACGTTGTCGTGCCGGACATCGCTGCGTATGACGACTTCTATCGCCGCATGATCGCCGCGGTGCCGCTGCGCAACGTCACCAGTCGCTTCTCCATGGAGCGGTTGAAGGCGTCGCCGCTGCCGATCTGATGGTATGGCTTCCGACCTGGCGCGGGCCCGGCTGGCGGAGAGGCTACTGATCGGTATACTCCGCCCGGTTGATCGATCAAAGGCGATACGCGCAAGGGAGAGAGACGGATGAGTTTGAAAGGTGCGGGCTACATCGTCGGGGCATTCGAGCACCCGACACGAAAGGCAGCCGACAAGTCGGTGACACTCCTGCATGCGGAATGCGCGAAGGGCGCGCTCGCGGATGCCGGTCTGACCAAGGACGACATCGATGGCTACTTCTGCGCCGGCGACGCCCCCGGCCTCGGCCCGCTGTCGATGGTCGACTACATGAACCTCAAATGCCGGCACGTGGACAGCACCGATGTCGGCGGCTCGTCTTATCAGGTGGCGGTCGGCCATGCACTGGAATCGATCGCCGCCGGACGTTGCAGCATCGCGCTGATCACGCTCGCCGGCCGACCGCGCAGCGAGGGCATGGCGACCGGGACCGCGCCGCGCGCCGGCAGCCCCGCGCAGCCCGAAATGCAGTTCGAGTTCCCCTATGGGCCGGCTACAGCGAACATGTACGCGATGTGTGCCACGCGCCACATGCACGAATTCGGCACGACCAGCGAACAGCTCGCCTGGATCAAGGTTGCCGCGTCGCATCATGCTCAACACAACCCGCACGCCATGCTGCGCGACGTCGTTACGGTGGAGGACGTGGTCAAATCGCCGATGGTCGCCACACCGCTGCATCGGCTGGATTGCTGTGTGATCAGCGATGGCGGCGGCGCGCTGATCATCACCAAACCCGAGATCGCCAAAAGCCTCAAGCGGCCGAAGGTGAAGGTGATCGGCGTCGGCGAATTGCCGAAGCACCAGGCGGGCGGCGACATCGACCTGACCTACTCGGCTGCGCGCTGGTCGGGGCCGCCGGCGTGGGAAATGGCGGGGATCAAGCCATCCGACATCAAGTACGCGTCGATCTACGACAGCTTCACCATCACCGTACTGATGCAGATCGAGGATCTCGGCTTCTGCGAGAAAGGGCAGGGGGGCAAGTTCGTCTCCGACGGCAACCTGATCTCCGGCGTCGGCAAGCTGCCGTTCAATACCGATGGCGGCGGGCTGTGCAGCAATCACCCAGCGAACCGCGGCGGCATCACCAAGATCATCGAGGCAGTACGGCAATTGCGCGGCGAGGCGCATCCCGCCGTGCAGGTGAAGAACTGCGACCTGGCGATTGCGCATGGCACGGGCGGTTCGCTCGGCACGCGGCATTGCGGCAGCACTGTCATTCTGGAGCGGGAGTGATCGACATGGCCTACGTACAACGCAAGATCTCCTTCGTCGGCACGCCCGACACCAATCCGGAAACCAAGCCGGTACTGGGACGGCTGTGCGGCCGGGAAGTTTCTCATCCGCCGCTGCACCGCCTGCAAGAAGGCGCATTGGTATCCGCGCTCGCTCTGTCCGTTCTGCTTCGGTGATTGCGAATGGGTGGAGGGTTCCGGCAAGGGCAAGATCTACACACTCAGCATCATGACGCGCGCCGAGGTGCCGTATGCGATCGCGTATGTGACGCTGGAGGAAGGTCCGTCGATGATGACCAACATCGTGGACTGCGACTTCGGTGCGCTGAAGATCGGCCAGGACGTAAAGCTGAAGTTTGTGCCAAGCGACGGCGGGCCGCCGATTCCGATGTTCGCCCCGGCGTAGGATCGGGCCCACACTGCGTCCAGCGAATTCCCTCTCCGCCCCTTGGGGGCCGAGAGGGTCAGGGTGAGGTGGGGGATTCGGCGGTGGCATCGGCCCCCACCTCACCTTGACCCTCTCCGCCCCAAGGGCGGAGAGGGAGGCGTCGGACGCCCCACACTCAACGCCACAAGGACCTGAACAATGCGCCTGACGCGTCGCGCCATGCTTGCCACCGCTGCGATTGCCGCCGCTCCACGCCTGGTGCGCGCGCAGACGCCGACCATCCGCATCGGCGTCCTCAACGATCAGTCCGGACAGTACCGTGACGATGGCGGACCCACGGGCGTGGTGTGCGCCAGGCAGGCGCTGGTGGATTTCGGCGTCTCCGCCAAGGGATTCAACGTCGAGATCATCGCAGCCGACCACCAGAACAAGCCCGATGTCGGCGCCTCGATCGCGCGTCAGTGGTTCGATCAGAACGGCGTCGATGCCATCGTCGATGTGCCGACCTCGTCCGTTGGTCTCGCGGTCAACACCGTGTGTCGCGAGAAGAACAAGGTGATGCTGAATTCGGGCACCGGCACGTCCGACCTGACGGGTCCGCAATGCAGTCCGAACACGATCCACTGGACCTACGACACCTACATGCTGGGCAAATCGACCGGTGGCTCCATCGTCAAGGAGGGCGGCGACAGCTGGTTCTTCATCAGCGCCGACTACGCATTCGGGCAGGCATTGGAACGCGACACCACGCAGGTCATCACCAAGATGGGTGCGAAGGTGCTTGGCAGCATCCGCTACCCGTTCCCCGACACCACCGATTTCTCGGCTATGCTGGTGCGTGCGCAGGCGTCGGGCGCGAAGGTGCTCGGGCTGGCGAACGCCGGCGGCGACACGCAGAACTGCATCAAGCAGGCGCAGGAATTCGGTCTGATGAAGACCATGAAGGTGGCGGCACTGCTGATCCAGAGCACCGGCGTGCATTCGCTGGGGCTTGCCACGTCGCAGGGTCTGCGCTGGAGCGAAGTCATACTACTGGGACCTGAACGACCGCACGCGCGCGTTCAACGACCGCATCAAGGGCAAGACGCCGAGCGGCATCTATCCGAACATGACGCAGGCCGGCGACTATGCGGTGACGCTGCACTATCTGAAGGCGGTTGCGGACATGGGCGTGGCGGCGGCCAAGGCGGATGGCCGGGCGGTGGTGGCCAGGATGAAGGCGATGCCGACGGATGACGACTGCTTCGGCCCCGGCCGTATCCGCGAGGACGGGCGGGCGTTGCACCCTTGCTACCTGTTCGAGGCGAAGACGCCGTCCGAGAGCAAACAGGAGTGGGATGTTGCGAAGCTGCTGGCGACGACACCGATGGAAGAGGCATTCCGGCCGCTGAACGAGGGCGGCTGTCCGCTGGTGAAGGCGTAGGCTGGTGCAGTCTGACAGACCCAAGTGGTCCGTTCCGTGGATGCCCTCATCACCGCGCGCCCGAGGACGCCCCCAGAGGATCAACCCATCCCGCCATTGGCGGTCGCGAAAATCGGGTGATACTGCACAAGCAATGCCATCCCGGAAACCACGCCGGTTCGCATCCGGTCCCGACGGGGTATGACCGGTCACGACACGCCTTGATCGACACCTCACTGCGGAAGGAGAAAACCATCATGCCGTTCTATGAAAGAGGCGACGTCCGCATCCATTACGAAGAGGCCGGCTCCGGCTTCCCGTTGCTGGTCATCCCCGGCGGCGGGCTGAACTCCACGATCGCGGGCCTCGCGAGCCAGTCCCACCCGTTCAATCCGTTCGACGCGTTCAAGGACGAATTCCGTGTGATCGCGGCGGATCTGCGCAACGCCAAGGGTGGCCAGTCCTCAGGTCCGCTCGAGACCGATCGGCCGTGGGACGCCTATACCGACGATCATATCGGCCTGATGGATCACCTTGGCATCCGGGAATTCCTGGTGCTCGGTTTCTGCATCGGCGGCCCTTTCATCTGGAATCTGCTCACGCGCGCCAGCGACCGCGTGGTCGCGGCGGTGCCGGCACAGCCCAGCGGCTATCGCCCGGAGATGCCCACACTTTCCTACGACAACAACATGAAGGTCTGGGGTCCGGAACTGTGCGCCCGCCGGCCCGATATCACGATGGCAATGGTCGACACCTTCCTGACCAACATGTACCGGGCCCGCGCCGACTTCGTTTACACCGTGACGCGCGACTTCGTGCGCGGCTGCCAGACGCCGATCCTGGTATTGCCAGACGATGTGCCGGCGCATCCATATGCCGTCGCCATGGAAACCGTGCATCTCGCGCCGAACGCGCAAGTGAGCCTTTACCCGTGGAAGGACACTCCGGATAAGATCCCACTGGCGGTGCGCCACATACGCACATTCCTGCGCGCGTATCGGCCGGTGGCGGAAGCGCGAACCATGGCCGCCGCCGCTCAATAGGGCCGGGTCAGATCAAGCTGATCGACCCGTCAATTCGAGAATCTTTCGGACCGACTTTGCCTTGCGCCGGGCATCCACCGAGCCCGGCGCGCCGGTCGCGAGCTTCCGGCTCTACCAGGCACCGGTGTTGGGCATGCTGGTCCAGGGTTCGGCTGGTGCAAGCGCGCCGCCGGCTTGCAGCAGTTCGATGGAGATGCCGTCCGGCGTGCGGATGAAGGCCATGTGGCCGTCACGAGGCGGGCGGTTGATCGTAACGCCGCGGGCGATGAAGGCGTTGCAGGTGTCGTAGATGTTGTCCACGGCATAGGCGAGATGCCCGAAATTGCGGCCACCAGTGTAAGGCTCGGGATCCCAATTGTAGGTAAGCTCCAAGGGAGCCATTTCGTCGCCGGGTGCGGCGAGGAAGACGTTGGTGTAGCGGCCTTTATCGTCCGCACGGCGGCGGATTTCTCGCAGGCCGAGCACCTCGAAGAAGGCAATGGCGTCCTCCAGCGAACTGACGCGGATCATGGTATGCAGATATTTGGTCATGGCGTGTCCTCAGGTCAGGGGCCGGCGTGTTCATGGCGGCACAGCAGACGGAGCTGCGGTGAAAAGAATGGTGAGAATGGCCGCCAAGGTCATCGAAATTGGCTGACACCATAAGCTGGGCTGCAGGCAGACGCGACCACGGATGAACCCGGATAATCAAATGCGTTTGTCCGGTGCGCCGTGACGGCATGGACCAGACCTGCCCTACCACCGCGCCGCGGCGGTGTCGTCGGCTTCCCGCGCTTCGACCCAGGCCGCGCCGCCATCGGCGAATTCCTCCCGCTTCCAGAACGGGGCCTTCGTCTTCAGCCAGTCGATGAGAAACGCCGTGGCGTCCAGCGCCGGCTGCCTATGCGACCCCGCCGCCAGCACCAGCACGATGTTGTCGCCCGCCACCAGCCGTCCGACCCGGTGGATCACCGTGCAGCCGAGCAGGCTCCACCGCCGTTCGGCTTCCTCGGTAATCCGCGCGATGGCGCGTTCGGTCATCGCCGGGTAGTGCTCCAGTGTCATCGCGGCGACGCGCTGGTCCAGCGCATTGTTGCGCACGGTGCCCACGAAGCAGCCGATGCCGCCGATATCCGTCCGCCCGGCGGTCAGCGCGGCGAATTCCGCGCCGATGTCGAAATCCTCAGGCTGCACCTTGATTGTGGCCATCGCGTCAGCCGCCCGTCACAGGGGGGAAGAACGCCACCTCGTCGCCCGGATGCAGGACCGTCGTCGCCTCGGCAAAATCCTGGTTCACCGCGCAGCGAACTGTGCGCCGGTTGGCAAATGCACTCGCGTGGCCAGGGCTTTGCTCCGTCAGCCAGGCGATCAGATCACCCACCGTCTGGACCCCTGCGGGCGGGATCACCCGCTCCTCGGACGTGCCCGTCCGTTCGCGCAGCCAGGCGAAATAAAGGACGGTCAGTGGAAGCGCGGCGTCTGTCATTCCGGTTCAGCGTGGTGTGGGCACGGTCTCGATCGTGCCATTGGAATGTATGACCGTGCTGGTCCCATTGCCATTGGGCACGACGATGGCGGAACCGCCGCCGGGCGTCGTGGTGGTCTGATAGCCACCGGTGCCGCCGTTGGTCACCGCCGGGCCGTTCAGCGTCGGGTACACCTGCCCTGCGGGATTGGGACCGGGCGGTGTCGGGCTGGAGGCCTGCGGCGGTCTCGGGGCCGGCAGCGGCGTCAGGCCCAGCTGGTTGTTGGTCGGCGGCGTGGAACTGCCGCGGGCTGCCGGCGGTGGCGGCAGGTTCGGCGCCTGATTTTGGAAGTCCGGTGAACCGGGCACAGGTCGCTCCACCTGCGGCTGCAGGCCTTGCTTCTCGATGTCTTCAAGCGTCGGCTCAGGAGGCAGCGGACCCGGCCAGACATCGCCCGGTTCCGTGGTCAGCGGCCGAACCTCCACGACTTCGCCCATCGCGCGGCGCATGTTCTCGCTACTGCCGACAGGCATGTTGGGATTGCTGCCGGTCGAGAAGGGCAGATCGGACCAGGTATTGTAGCCGCAGCCTGATAGCGCCAGGCAGATGCAGGTTTGGGCTATGCGCCGCATAACGGGGGGCTCCCAGGGACGAATCGTCGGCTCAATGGGCCGGACGACGCCAGCCGACGCGGAATGTGGCCCGGCGACGCGCCACGCTCAAGGACTTATGGAACGATCGTCCGGTCTGACGCAAAGCCCAATATCCATGTGGCGATCGCGGCGGGATCGTTCAGCGGCAACAGAGCGCGGTTGGCGGCGATCGGGGCGTCGGTGGCGATCGCAACGATATCCGGCTGCTGTGGCCAGATCGGTGGTTTGCCGAATGAGGGGCGATGCACCTCGATCTTCGGGAATGGATGGCTTTTGAAGCCTTCGACCAGCACCAGGTCCACCGGTTCGAGCCGGGTAAGCAGTTCGGGCAGATCAGGCCCCGGTCCGACGACTTCATGCAACAGCGCCCAGCGTGTACTGCCCGCAACCAGCACCTCATGCGCGCCGGCCTCGCGATGCCGATAGGTGTCCTTGCCGGGCCGGTCCATGTCGAAGCCGTGATGCGTGTGCTTCACGGTCGAGACGGTGAGGCCCCGAGCCCGCAGCACCGGGATCAGCCCGGTCAACAGCGTGGTCTTGCCGCTGCCGGACCAGCCGACGATGCCGACCACCTTCACGCTGGAACCATCACGCCGGAGCGGTCACGAGGAGGGCATCTGGCGTTTGGGCAGGCCGCCGGTGGTCCGTGGGCCGAAAGCGTGGCGCAGGCCGGCGGTCAGGTAGTCCCATCCGGTCCAAAGGGTGAGTGCCGCGGCAATCCACAGCATCGCCTCGCCGAGGATGCCGATCGGCAGGAACGACAGATGTAGCAGCCGGGCCGAGGAATCGCCCGCCAGCAGCGTGCCGAGGGCGCCCATCTGGAAGCCGGTCTTCCATTTGGCCAGACGTGTGACCGGCAGACCGATGCGGATCTCGGCGAGGTACTCGCGCAGCCCGCTCACCAGGATCTCACGCAGCATGATGACGATCGCCGGGTAGAGACCCCAGTTGGACAGGCGCGCCTGACCCGCCAGCATCATCAGCGCCGCACCGACCAGCAGCTTGTCGGCGATCGGGTCAAGCATGCGGCCGAGATCGGATTGTTGCCGGCGGTTACGAGCGACCTTGCCGTCGAAATAGTCGGTCACCGCCGCGACGCTGAACAGCACACACGCGGCGAGATCGGCCACCGGGTTGCGCAGTGCGACCAGTGCGACCAGCAGCGGGATCGCCGCGATCCGCGAGAACGTCAGCAGGTTCGGCAGGTCGGTCAGCATTGCGCGCACCCTAGCCGCTTGGGAAGAATTGCGGGAGGGGGATCGTGTGAGGCACGCGGGGGAAATCGTGTGAGGCACGCGGGGGAAGTCCTGTGAGGAACGCCGCCCGCTCAGTCCGCACCCTCGGCGCTCGAGCCTGCCATGATCGCCGCCAGCCTGGGCACGTTGGGCGCGCGGCGCGGCGCAAGCCATTGTTGCAGCTGGTCGAGATAGAGATAGATCACCGGCGTCGTATAGAGTGTGAGCACCTGGCTCAGCAGCAGGCCGCCGACCATGGCGAAGCCCAGCGGCTTGCGCAGCTCCGATCCCGCGCCGCTTTCCACCATCAGCGGCAGGCCGCTCAGCAGTGCCGCCATCGTGGTCATCAGGATCGGCCGGAAGCGCAGCAGGCATGCCTGGCGGATCGCGGCTATCGGCGCCAGCCCTTCGCGCCGCTCGGCATTGATGGCGAAGTCCACCATCATGATGCCGTTCTTCTTCACGATGCCGATCAGCAGGATGATGCCGATCAGCGCGATCACGGTGAGCTGGTAGCCGGAGACGAGCAGGATCAGCAGCGCCCCCACGCCGGCCGATGGCAGGGTCGAGAGGATCGTCAGCGGCAGTATGTAGCTCTCGTACAGGATGCCGAGGATGATGTAGACCGTGACCAGCGCCGCGGCGATCAGGTAGGGCTCGGTGCTGAGCGAGCTTTGGAACGCCTGCGCCGTCCCCTGGAAAGAGCCTTCCACCGTGACCGGCACATTCATCTGGGCCTCGGTGCGCTCGATCGCGGCCACCGCATCGCCCAGCGAGGCGTCGCCCTTCAGATTGAATGAGATCGTCACCGCCGGGAACTGGCTCTGGTGGTTCAGCCCGACCGGCTGCACCGGAACCGACGTCGCGTGCACTAAAGTCGACAGCGGTACCGCCTGGCCGGAAGACGATGTGACATAGAGCTTCTGCAGCGTGCTGAGCTGACCCTGCTGATCGGGCAGCGCCTCCAGGATCACGTAATACGCCTTGTTGCCGGTGAAGTACTGCGCCACCTCGCGCTGACCGAACGCGTCGTACAGGATGGCGTCGATCGCCGCCGGCTGCACGCCGAACCGCGCCGCCTGGTCGCGGTCGTAGGTCAGCGTTTCGGTGGTGCCGGCGTTCTCCTGATCCGAGGTGACATCGGCGAGCTGCGGCAGATCGCGCAGCTTGTCCAGAATCTTCGGCGCCCAGGTGTTCAGCTCCGCGGCGGTGGCATCCTGCAGCGTGAATTGGTACTGCGTCCGGGAGACGCGACCACCCACGCGCACGTCCTGCACCACCTGGAGGAACAGCCGAATGCCCGGCACAGCCTGCATCTTCTGATCAATGCGCGCGATCACCTGGAATGCGTTCTCCTTGCGCTCATCCCAGGGCTTCAACGTGATGTACATGCGGCCGTTGTTTGCAGTCTGACCGGCCACGCCGGCCCCCACTGACGCTACCACCGAGGCAACTGCCGGGTCCGCCTGGACGATGTTGTTCGCCTGCTGCTGCAAGGTGACCATCGCCTGGTAGGAGATGTCGTCCGCCGCGACAGTCGTGCCGATCATGATGCCGGTATCCTGGTCGGGGAAGAACCCCTTGGGGATCATGACGTAGAGCAGCACGCTCACGCTCACCGTCGCCAGGAACACCAGCAGCGTGATGAAGCGGAAGCGCAGCGCGACATCGAGCGTGCGCTCATAGAAGCGCAGGATCGCGGCGAATGCGCCCTCGATGGTATTGTAGATGCGGCCGTGCTCATGCGCTTCGGACGACAGGAAGCGCGACGCCATCATCGGCGTCAGCGTCAGCGAGACGATGGCCGAGATGACGATGGTCATCGACACGCAGATGGCGAACTCGCGGAACAGCCGGCCGACGATGCCGCCCATCATCAGCAGCGGGATGAACACGGCAATCAGTGAAAAACTGATCGAGATGATGGTGAAGCCGATTTCGCCGGCGCCCTTGATGGCGGCGTCGAACGGCTTCATGCCGGCCTCGATGTAGCGGAAGATGTTCTCCAGCATCACGATCGCATCGTCCACGACGAAGCCGACTGCGATGGTCAGTCCCATCAGCGACAGATTGTCGAGGCTGAAGCCGCACAGGTACATCGCTCCGAGCGTGCCGGCCAGCGACACCGGTATCGTGATGGATGGGATGATGGTCGCCCAAAGGTTGCGCAGGAACAGGAAGATCACCATCACCACCAGCGCGACCGCCAGCATCAGGGTGAACTCGACGTTGCCAACCGAGGCGCGGATCGTCAGCGTGCGGTCCGACACCACCGACATGTGGATGTTCGGCGGCATGTTGTTCTGGAGCGACGGCAGCTTGGCCTTCACGCTGTCGGCCGTCGTGATGACATTGGCGTTGGCCTGCTTGAACACCAGCAGCAGGATGGCTCGCTTGCCGTTCGTCCAGGCTGCCAGCTCGTCGTTCTGCGGTCCGTCCACCGCGCGCCCGATATCGCCGATGCGGATTGCCGCGCCGTTGCGGTAGCCGACGATTATGTTGTTGTAAGGCGCCGCCTTGGTCAGCTGGTCGTTGGCATAGATCGTGAAGGACTGCTGCGGTCCGTTGACGCTGCCCTTCGGATCGTCAACCGTGGCGTTGGTCAGCACTGTGCGGACATCTTCCAGGGTCATGCCCATCGACGCGAGCTTCGCCGGGTCGACCTGCACGCGGATCGCTGGCGTCTGCTGCCCGCCGACCAGCACTTGGCCCACGCCTTTGAGCTGCGAAAGCTGCTGCGCGACCAGATTCTCCGCGTAGTCGTCCACCTCGGTGATCGGCGCCTGGTCCGACTGCATCGACAGGATCAGGATTGGCGCGTCCGAAGGGTTCGTTTCGCGGAATGTCGGCGGGTTCGGAATTGCCTTCGGCAGCGAGCCTTGCGCGGCGTTCATCGCTTCGAGCACCAGCGTCTCTTCGTTCTTGAGATCGGCGCTCAGGTCGAACTGCAGCGTGATCTGCGTACTGCCCAGCACGCTGGTCGAAGTCATCTGCGCAAGGCCAGGCAGCATCTGGCCGAACTGCGTCTCGAGCGGGGTCGCGACGGTGGAGGCCATCGTCTCGGGACTGGCGCCGGGATAGTTCGCCGTTACCACGAGTGTTGGGAATTCGACATTCGGCAGCGGCGCGACGGGGAGCAGCGGAAATGCGACAAGGCCGGCCAGCAATATCGCCGCGGTCAGCAGCGAGGTCGCGATGGGCCGGCGGATGAATGGCGTCGAGATGCTCATGCAGCGAACGCTAGCTCTTGCCGCCGGGCGCGGCGCTGCCCGTGTTCATCGCGACGCGCGTGCCGGGTGCGAGCCGTGACTGCCCGCTCAGCACGATGTTCTCGCCGCCTTGCAGACCCTTTGACACCACGGCAATGTCGTCGGTCTGGTAGGCGAGTTCGATGTCCTGCTCCTGCACCGTGTTGTCCGGCTTCACCGTATAGATGAACAGCCCGTTCGGGCCGTGCTGGATCGCCGCCACCGGCACCGTCACCGCCTGCTTCATCGTGCCCACGCGCAGCCGCGCATTGACGAACTCGCCGGGCCACAGCGCGTCATTGTCGTTCGGGAACGTGGCCTTCAGCTGGATCGTGCCGGTGGTCGTATCGATTGCGTTGTTCGGCGTCAGCAACTGCCCATCGGCTAGCTTTGTCTTGTCGTCGCCATCGTAGGCCGCAACCGGCAGGGCGCCGCGCGCCATCGCCTGCTGGATGCGCGGAAGCTGCGCCTCGGCCAGCGTGAAGACCACCGAGATCGGCTTGTCCTGCGTGATCGAGACGATGCCGGTCTGGCTCGCCGACTGGATGATGTTGCCGACATCGGTCTGGTGGAAGCTGACGCGGCCGTCGATCGGCGCGCGGATCGTGCAATAGCCGAGGTTGATCTGCGCGGTTTCCATCGCCGCCGTGTCCGCCTGGATGGTCGCGACCAGTTTGTTGACGGTCGCCTGCTGGTCATCCACCTGCTGCACCGGCGCAAACTGGCTCTTCGCGAGCTGCTGAAACCGCTGCAGATCGAGTTGCGCGCTCTGTAGCTGCGCGGCGTCCTCGGCGCGCTGCGCGGTCGCCTGATCGAGCGCGGCCTGGAAGGGGCGGGGATCGATCGACGCGACGACGTTGCCCTTGTGCACCTCCTGGCCTTCCTGCACCGGAATGTCGGTCAGCATGCCGCTGACCTGCGCCTTGATCTCCACCGTATTGAATGCCTGCACCGTGCCCAGGCCACGCAGATCCACCGGAACGTCCTGCACCTTGGCAGGCGCGGCAGTGACTGGGACCGCCGGTGCAGCCGCCTCGGTCTGCGCATGAACCGCGATGTGGCTGTGCGCGAACCATACTATGGGAACCGTCGCAACGATTGCGGCGAAGACTAACAATCGGGATTTTTTCATCGTGGTGAGGCCGAATCCGCGGTAGGCGGTGCCGATGCGCCGCAGTCGGCTATGTGGCGCAAAGCGTGTAACTGGCAATGTACACAACGTTACATCGCCAGTTTGTGAGTGCGTTAGTTCATGACCGTGAATTAGTACTTACGACACATTTTCCAGTCGTACCCCCGGATGGAAATGCGCGTAGACGCGCCGCGCAATCTCGCGACTGATGCCGGGCGCGGCCTCCAGGTCCGCAAGCCCTGCCATCTTGACGCCGCGCGCCGAACCGAAATGGTTCAGCAGCGCACGCTTGCGTGCGGCGCCGATGCCTGAAATCTCATCCAGTTCGCTCTGCCGGATATTCTTCGAACGGCCCGCCCGGTGGGTGGTGATCGCAAAGCGATGCGCCTCATCGCGCAGGCGTTGGAGAAAATACAGCACCGGGTCGCGCGGCGGGAGCTGGAACGGCTCCTGTCGATCCCCTGGGCCGTCGGTATGGAACCACTCGCGGCCCGCATCGCGGTCCGGACCCTTTGCGATGGCGACCAGCTTCACGTCGTTGACACCCAGGTCCTGCAGCGTCTGGCGCGCGGCCGAGAGTTGGCCGGCGCCGCCGTCGATCAACAGCAGGTCGGGCCAGTCGGTCGGCGGTGCGCCTTCCGCCTGTTCGCGCAGCGCCCGGGTGAACCGGCGCTGCAGCACCTCGCGCATCATCGCGAAGTCATCGCCCGGGGTGATGGCGCCGCGGATGGCGAATTTCCGATACGCGGCCTTGGTGAAGCCGCCCGGCCCGGCGACGATCATCACGCCATAGGGGTTGGTACCCATGATGTGGCTGTTGTCATAGACCTCGATCCGCTCGGGCGGAGCGGGAAGATTGAACAGCTGGGCAACGCCTTCCAGCAGCTTGGCCTGGCCGGCCGACTCCGCGAGCCGGCGTTCCAGCGCCTCGCGCGCGTTGATCTCGGCGTGCTGCATCACGGCGCGTTTTTCGCCGCGCTGCGGCGTCAGGATCTCCACCCTGCGCTCCGCCTTCAGGCTCAACGCCTCGGCAACCAGGGCCTGCTCCGGCAGCGGATGGTTGACCAGCACGCACGGCGGCGGCGGCTTGTCGTCATAGAATTGCGCGATGAAGGCGGCCAGCACATCGGCGGCTTCCTCAGTCTTCGCATGCGAGGGGAAGAAGGCGCGGTTACCGTTGTTGCGGCCGCCGCGGAAGAAGAACACCTGCACGCAGGTCTGTCCGGCGATCTGCCAGGCGGCGATCACGTCGGCGTCGGTCAGGCTGGCCGGGTTCACCACGTCGTTGCCCTGCACGAAGGTCAAGGCGCGGATGCGGTCGCGCGCCGCGGCGGCATGTTCGAACTCGAGCGCCGCGGCCGCGTGTTCCATCTCGGCGGCAAGCTCCTGCTGCACCGAGGCCGACTTGCCGGCGAGGAACGCCTTCGCCTGGCCGACCAGGCGCCCATAGTCCGCCTCACTGATACGGCCCACGCAGGGCGCCGAACAGCGGCGGATCTGATACAGCAGGCAGGGCCGTGTACGGTTGGCGAACACCGTGTCGGCGCAGGAGCGCAGCAGGAACACCCGTTGCATGGCGGTGACGGTCTGGTTCACCGCCCAGGCAGACGCGAATGGCCCCCAGTAGCTACCCTTGCGCACATGGGCCCCTCGATGCTTGGCGATCTGCGGGAACGGATGGTCCTCGGTCAGCATCAGCCAGGGGTAGGACTTGTCGTCCCGCAGCACGATGTTGAAGCGAGGCTTGAGGCGCTTGATGAGGTTGGCTTCCAGGAGAAGCGCTTCGGCCTCGGTATGGGTGGTGATCACCTCCATCGCGACAGTCTCGCTGACCATGCGGCGGAGGCGTTCATCCAGGCGACCCACCTGCGTGTATGCGGTGACCCGCTTCTTCAGGTTGCGCGCCTTGCCGACATAAAGCGCGTCTCCCTTGGCATCGAGCATCCGATAGACGCCAGGGTTGAATGGCATGGTGACGAGTGCCTGATCGATTGCGGCGACGCCCTTGATGCCAGCGGTTGGATTGGTATCGCTCATGCCGGACAATCTATGCAGTTGACGATGATCCACCGAACCTGTGGACAAGTCTGTGGGCAGAACTGCTCGCTATCGCGTGAAAGCCGCGGATTCTGTGGCTTTCAATCACCTTGCTCAATTTCCAGGCACGGGCTATATTATTGATTTGCAAGCATTTTCCCTGTTGGTCGCATTACAACGCCGACACATTCCGCCATCCCGCTGAAGTGATGGGGTATGCCCTAGCGAGTGGACAAGTCGCTCTGCCGACGCTCGATCTCCACCCCGGCGGATGTTGCGTCGGCAAAGATATCAAGCTTTTCCACGCGAATCCGGGCGAAATGGATTCGGCGGTCGGCAAGGCACGCCTCGGCGATGCGTTCCGCCAGCGTCTCCACCAGCCTGACATGGCCCGTACCGACGATTGCGCGCACGGTCGCGGCCACCTTTTCGTAGTCCACCACGCGCGCCAGCTCGTCGCGGCCGACCGGCTTGCGCGACAGCGATCGCGCGCCATCGTCCTCCACGCCAAGATCGACGTTGATCCGCACCCGCTGCGGCGCGGCATGCTCATGCGGATGAACCCCGATGCTGGCGGCGAGCACGAGATCGCGCAGGAACACGTGGCGGAGTGCCCTGGCGCTGCTGGCGATCGGAGGCGCGTCCATGCGGGTCACTCCTCGGGCGGCGGGGTGTGGTGGCCGGGCTGCCATTGCAGGTGCTGGCCACCGTCGAGTGCCAGCATCTGGCCCGTCATCGCCGGCAGGGCAAGGATTGCGAGCACCGCGCGGGCGATCTCGTCGGGGCTGGTCCCATGGCCGAGTGGGACCGAGGCGGTTTGCCGGGCGAACTGCTGCGCCGTCTGCCGGGTATTCGGCAGTGCAGGGCCGGGGCCGATGCCGTTCACCCGGATGCGTGGTGCGAGCGCCAGGGCCATCGACTGGGTCAGCGCCCACAACCCGGCCTTGGCGACGGTGTAGGATACGAAGTGCGGGGTGATGGACCAGACCCGCTGGTCCAACATGTTGATCACCGCGCCTTCCGCGTCGGAGGGAAGTGCCCGGGCGAACTGCTGCATCAGCACGAACGGGGCCCGCAGGCTGGGTTCGATGTGGGCGTCCCAGGAGGCGCGGGTGGCGTCGTGCCACTCGTCGCGCTCGAACGGGCTGGCGTTGTTCACCAGCACGCCGATCGGGCCGAGGGCGGCAGTGGCGTGCGGCACGAGGCCGGCGGCCTCGGCCTCGTTTGCCAGGTCGGCGTGCAACACGACGCATCGGCCGCCGGTGTTGCGTATATCTGCGCAGGTGGTTTCGGCCGCCGCGACACTGGTGTGGCAATGCAACGCGATGGCGAAGCCGGCGTCGGCGAGCGCGAGCGCTATCCCACGCCCGATCCGCTGCGCGCCGCCGGTGATGAGAGCGGCACGGGGAATCGGGGCTGGAATGCTGGCGGCTGATGACATGGCGCCGATCCAGTCTGGACTTCCGCGAGTGCGCGAACAAGCGAAGGCGTCTTTCGTTTCCACATTGCCGGCGGGCACCGTCGTCATGCTTGACCGGAGCGTAGCGATCGCTCGTATTCGATGCATGTCCCGGCCGAGTCTCCGCCTGACACCGCATGGCCATCTCGTGCTTGAACCGTCGGCGGACGCGCCGGAGATCGACCCACGCGTTGCCGAGCGCCTGAGCGATGCGTTCGCGCGCGGCGGCGGGAACGGACTGTTGCAACTTGGCGCCGGCGAGGTGGGTCAGACCCTGCCGCCGACTTTCCTATGGTGGCGTGGATTTGCCGCGCGCTACGTGGCAGCGCTGTGCCTGCAATCGCCGGGCACGGACGGCGGTGCCGCATCGTCGTCCCGCGTTCCGGACATAACGGCGCCGACTGAGGCCGAACTGGCATCGCTGGTGCTGACGGCGCCGATGATGGCGGGTGCCGAATATCTCACGCCCAACGTGCTGCGGGCGCTGTGGCAGGACACCGCGACGGCGCTGACGCAGTCGCTGTCCGCAGCCAAGATGGATCTGCAGAGCTTCTTGAAAGGACTCAATCCGGCCTGGAACCTGGTCGGGCGCGTGCACTTCAATCTGGCGGAAAACCGCCGCGACGAGGAAGCGCCGTTCGCGTTCATGGCGACCTACACGACGCGGCTGTCGGCGCAGGCCAAGGCCCAGCATCTGCCGCTCGGGCAGGCCTTGCGCGAGTACGCCGGGGCGGCGAACAAGCCGAGACTGTTGTCGCTCCTGGTGCCGGTCCAGCGTGCTGCTGAAACCTGCGCATGGCTCCGGCCGATCATCGATGCCGGCGAGATCTATCATCCACTGCGCTGGACACCGCAGGAGGCCTCGCGTCTTCTGGCCAGCGCTCCCGACCTGGAAGATGCCGGCGTCGTCGTCCGGATGCCGGCCACGTGGCGGGCGAACCGGCCGCCGCGTCCGCAGGTGACCGGAACTGTCGGCGCACGTGCGCCATCGGCAATTGGCCTCGATGGACTGCTGGATTTCCGGATGGAAATCACCCTGGACGGGCAGACACTCAGCAAGCAGGAAGTCGCGACGCTGCTTTCCGGCACCGACTCCCTGGTGCTGTTGCGCGGTCAATGGGTCGAGGTCGATCGCAAACGGTTGGAACGCGCGATGCGGCAATTTCGCGAGGCCGAGGAATTGGCCGCGCGGGATGGTCTGACGTTTGCCGAGGCGATGCGGATGCTGGCTGGTGCGGCGGTCGCCGACGATGCGGCGGAAGTGGCCAGCGCTGACTGGTCGCACGTTACCGCAGGACCGTGGTTGGCGGAAACCTTGCAAAAGCTTCGCGCACCAAACGGCGCGAGTGGCGATCCCGGCCCGGCGCTGCATGGCGTTTTGCGGCCGTATCAGCAGGCCGGTGTGCAATGGCTGCATTTGCTGTCCGGGTTGGGTCTCGGCGCATGCCTGGCCGACGACATGGGACTCGGCAAGACGATCCAGGTTCTCGCGCTGCTGCTCGCGCAGAAGCGTCAGATGACCCATCAGAATGGCGATGCACGGCATCAGCCGAGCCTGCTGGTGGCGCCGGCTTCCCTGCTGGCGAACTGGGCGGCGGAGATCGAAAAGTTCGCTCCGGGCCTGAGGGCGATGATCGTGCATCCCTCGACGATGACCGCGGAGCAGATCAGGAGTTTTACCCCGGCTCGTGCGGCGGAACTGGATCTGGCGATCACCAGTTACGGTTCGCTGCTGCGCATGGCGGTTCTGGCTGAGACCGAGTGGTGCTTCGCCATTCTTGATGAGGCGCAGGCGATCAAGAATCCAAATGCCAAACAGACGCGCGCGGCGAAGGCGCTCAAGGCATCCGCGCGCATCGCCCTCACCGGAACGCCGGTCGAGAACCACCTCGGCGACCTGTGGTCGATCTTCGATTTCATCAATCCCGGACTGCTTGGATCGATCGGGCAGTTCAAGCGCTATGCCAAAAGCCTGGCCGAACGCGAGGTCAATCCCTATGGCCCGCTGCGCGAACTGGTGCGGCCGTACATCCTGCGCCGCATGAAGACCGACAAGGCGATCATCAGCGATCTGCCCGACAAGACCGAGGTGAAGGCGTATTGCAGTCTCAGCCGGCAACAGGCGGCGCTGTATGCCAAGGCGGTCGATGATCTTGGCAACGCCCTGGAAGCCAGCGAGGGCATCCAGCGCAAGGGCATCGTGCTGGCGATGCTGATGCGCTTCAAGCAGATCTGCAACCACCCCTCGCAGTGGCTGAACGACAACGCCTGGGCCGAACAGGACAGCGGCAAGCTGGCGCGGCTGCGCGAGATTGCCGAAGTCGTGGCCTCGCGGCAGGAGAAGATGCTGGTGTTCACCCAATTCCGCGAGATGACAGCGCCGCTGGCGACATTCCTGGGCGGCATATTCGGACGTCCGGGTCTTGTTCTGCACGGCGAGACGGAAGTGCGGAAACGGCGCGCCCTGGTGCAGACGTTCCAGGACGATGAGACCGTGCCGTTCTTCGTCCTGTCGTTGAAGGCCGGTGGTTCGGGTCTGACGCTCACGGCGGCTTCACACGTGGTGCACTTTGATCGTTGGTGGAATCCAGCGGTGGAGAACCAGGCCACCGACCGCGCATTCCGCATCGGTCAAAGGCGGAACGTGCTGGTGCATAAATTTGTTTGCCGTGGCACAGTCGAGGAAAAGATCGATGCCTTGATCGAATTGAAGCAAGGTGTGTCTGATGAGCTGTTATCGGGCGCCGGCGAGATCAACCTGACCGAGATGAAGAACGACGATCTGCTGAATTTGGTCGCACTGGACGTGAATGCGGCGATGAAGGACTGACGGCCATGTCGCGTTTTTACGGGGATTGGGCTCCCTACGTGCCGGTCGCCGAACGCCGTCGCAGGGCATTGCGCGCGATGGAGAACCTGCGCAAGAAGGGTCATCCCGTGGCGCCGGTGACCCTCGTCGGCCGCCGCGCCATGGCTGCCACCTTTTGGGGCAAGGCCTGGTGCGACAATCTGGAGGGCTACCGCGACTACGAGAACCGCTTGCCGCGCGGCCGCTCCTATGTGCGTAACGGATCGGTGGTCGATCTGCAGATCGGGCCGCGCGAGATCAAGGCGATGGTCAGCGGTTCGTCGATCTATCATGTCACTGTCAGCATCGGCGCGGTTGTGAGGGCGCAATGGCAGTCGATCTGCAAGGATTGTGCGGGCGGGATCGATTCCCTGGTGGAGTTGCTGCAGGGCCGCTTTTCCAAGGGCGTCATGGAACGCATCTGTCGCCAGGAGCATGGCCTGTTTCCACGACCCTCCGAGATCCGATTTGCGTGCAGCTGTCCGGACTACGCTTCGATGTGCAAGCACGTTGCCGCGGTGCTCTACGGCGTCGGGGTGCGGCTTGACGCACAGCCGGAGCTGCTGTTCCGGCTACGCGCGGTGGACGAGAACGAACTGGTGGCGCACATGGATCAGGCGCTACCCATGTCAAAGGCGAGCCCTGCCGCCGGCAAGATCCTGGCTTCCGACGACCTGTCGTCGATATTTGGTTTGGAAATGGCCGGAGCCGACGGTCAGCCCGGCACTCCCGGCAAAACCAAAGCGCCTCGCTCCGCGCGCAAGGTTGCAACGCGCCCGGCCACCCGTACGCGAACGAAAGTCGTCACCAACAAGAATCCCGTGCCGGCCGCCGGAGGGCGGGCCGTTGCAGCGGCGAGGCCGAAGCGTCGGTCGCTGCAAGCAAGGGGAGATCGACGTCCGGTTTGAGCGCGGTCGGCGAGGCCACGTTCTCAGCCAAGCACCGCCTTGCGTCGTTCGAGGCTTGCCGCCGGCCATAGCGCCCTCGAATTGTAATACGCGTCGAAGGCAGGTACATCCTCGGGCAGCGTGATCCATGGCAGCTTTGACCGGACATAGATATGCACGTCGGGCGGCAGCGCCTGAGGGTCGTCGAGCGTGCCGACGCGGACGAAGCGCAACGTCGTCAGGCCGCCATACTCGCTCCACGCAGCGGAGCCGCAATCGGCGCAACGGAACACCCGATGCGGGCGGCCGCTGTCGGTCGGCATCGCATAGGGCCTGGGTTCACCGGCCAGCAATTCGATCCGGTCGGCTTCGATCAGTGCGTTGAGTACGAAGCCAGTTCCAGTCTGCCGCTGGCAGTCCTTGCAGTGGCAGCAATGCACGAACATCGGAGCGGAACGCATGCGATAACGCAGCCTCCCGCAGGCGCAACCGCCTTCCAGCATTTTGGTCATGGCATCCTCCGGTTGGGAGACGAGGTTGGCGTGCTCTCGGTGGTTGGCGACCGGGGCCCGGCGCTGCTCATCGGTATAGCCAAGCGCATTTGTCTTCGACCGCCCTCGTCCGACGACTCCCGCCTGATATACTCGATGATAACGTTCCACGGAACGCTGCATGCACGATAATGGGGAAGCAGGGTCTTGGCACAGTTGATCGCAGAAATTGCTCGAGAAATGGCGACGAACCCATTGGAGGTGGGAATCCGAATATGGGGTAAACTTCGGGAAAGGCCTGAGCAAAGGAAACCTCGGTGCAACTATGTCCCCGATGCTCAGTGGGAACGCGCGCTCCACGACGCCGTGGGCGCGGAGTTGCCATGCACGGTTGCAAAGGAGCTCGATTCACTCTGGCCGGGTGTGCTCGAAAGATTGAGCAGCAAAGGCGTTATTCCAGGACCTGCCAGCTATTCCGGACATAATGACGGTGATCAGGCGTTCATACGCGCCATCTGGTGTTTGGTGCGGCATCTGAAGGCGACCAAGGTTGTAGAGACCGGCGTTGCGCACGGCGTGACCAGCCGATTCGTATTGGAGGGGATGCGCCGCAATGGCGGTGGTCGCCTGTGGAGCATCGATCTACCCCCGCAGACTATATCGGAGGTGCACAGTCAAATCGGCGCCGCGGTCGATGAGAGCATGACCGAAGCATGGACCTATGTCCGAGGGTCGAGCCGCCGGCATCTGCGGCGTCTGCTGCAAGATACCGGCAAGATCGATCTGTTCATCCACGACAGCCAACATACCGAATACAATATGCTGTTTGAAATGCGGGCGGCTTGGCCATGGATCCGGCCAGGAGGAGCGATGGTCGTGGACGACATCGACCTGAACTGGGCGTTCCACACGTTCGCGGAAGAAATGCCCCAGCATCTGTCACTGGTGTGCGAAGCCGAACCGCTGCGTCCCGATCCACTCCGCGCGCGTCTGAAGCAGAAGGGCCTGTTCGGCATCATAGTCAAGAGAGCTTGAGGCGGATCGCGGCGTTAGGCATCGGTCCCGGCGCTACGCCGACAGCGCTCCCCGTACCGCCGCCAGCGCCGCGTCCGCCTGCCCGCCATCTGGCCCACCGGCCTGCGCCATGTCAGGCCGCCCACCACCGCCCTTGCCACCCACCGCGGCCGATGCGGCACGCACAAGCTCCACCGCGTTGAACCGCTTGATCAGATCCTGAGAAACGCCGACCACGATGCTGGCCTTGCCCTCGGCCGTGGATACAAGTGCCACCACGCCGCTGCCGATCTGCTTGCCGATCGCGTCCGCCAACCCCTTGAGGTCGCGCGCCGGCACCTCGCCGAGATTGCGCGCGGCGAGCTTCACGCCGTTCACCTCTTCCACCCCCCCGGCACTTCCGCCGGTGGCGAGTTTGCGCTGCAGGTCGGAAATCTGGCGATCCTGCTTTCGCCGTTCGTCCAGGACCTGCAGCGACCCGTTCGGGGACATCGGCAGGGCTCGCACGCAGCAGCCCCGCCGCCTCGTTCAGGCGACGCTGAGTCTCGGCCACCACAGCCTCGGCATACGCGCCGGTCACCGCCTCGATGCGCCGCACGCCTGCGGCCACGGCGCTCTCGGATAGGATCTTGAAGTAGCCGATGTCGCCGGTGCGCCTGACATGGGTGCCACCGCACAGCTCGATCGACCAGGCGGCCTTGTTGCCCTCGCCGCGTCCCATCGCGACGACGCGCACCTCCTCGCCGTATTTCTCGCCGAACAGCGCCATCGCGCCCATCTCGACCGCGGCATCCGGCGTCATCAGCCGCGTCGTCACCTCGCTGTTCTCGCGAACCCGCGCATTTACCTCGGCTTCCACCCAGGCGATATCGTCCGCCGTCATCGGTCGCGGCTGCGAGACGTTGAAGCGCAGCCGATCGGGCGCGTTCAGGCTGCCCTTCTGCGTGACGTGGGTCCCCAGTCGCTGACGCAGTGCCTCGTGCAGCAGGTGCGTCGCCGAGTGATGCGCGCGGACCGAGGCGCGACGCGCGTGATCCACCTCGGCCAGGACCGGCGTTCCCACACGCACTTGGCCCGCCTCGACGCGGCCGAGGTGCACGAACAGATCGCCAAGTTTCTTCTGCGTATCCGTCACAACGATCCGCAGGCCGTCGGCGCCGGTGATCATGCCGGTGTCGCCGACCTGACCGCCGCTTTCGCCATAGAACGGCGTCTGGTTCAGCACGACCGCGACATCGCTTCCGGCACCCGCCTTTTCGACCGGCGCGCCATCCACGACGAGCGCGAGGATTTCGGCTTCCGCGGTCTCGGTCGAATAGCCGAGGAACTCCGACGCGCCGACCTTCTGCTTCAGCTCGAACCAGACCCGCTCGGTGGCCGCCTCGCCGGACCCCGCCCAGGCGGCGCGGGCACGCGTGCGCTGCTCCTCCATCGCCGCTTCAAAACCGGCGAGGTCCACGTCCCGGCCCTCCTCGCGCAACGCGTCCTGCGTCAGATCGAGCGGAAAACCGAAGGTGTCGTAAAGCCGGAACGCCACGGTGCCCGGCAACGGCTGGCGGTCGCCGAGCCTGGCTGTCTCCTCGGTCAGCAGATGCAGCCCGCGCTCCAGCGTCTGACGGAACCGCGTCTCCTCCAGCAACAGGGTCTCGACGATCAGCGCCTCGGCGCGGCCAAGCTCGGGATACGCGGCGCCCATCTGGCGCACCAGCGCCGGCACCAGCCGGTACATCACCGGCTCCCGCGCGCCCATCAGGTGGATGTGGCGCATCGCGCGGCGCATGATCCGGCGCAGCACATAGCCGCGGCCTTCGTTGGATGGCAGCACGCCGTCCGCGATTAGGAACGCGACGCTGCGCAGATGGTCGGCCACGACCCGGTGGCTGACACGGAACGGGCCGTCCGGGTCCTGGCCGGTTGCTTCCGCGCTCGCCAGGATCAGCGCGCGGAAGATGTCGATGTCGTAGTTGTCGTGCTTGCCCTGCAGGATCGCGGCAATCCGCTCCAGCCCCATGCCGGTGTCGATGGAGGGCCGCGGCAACGGCACCCGCGTACCTGGTGGGCCCTCCTCGAACTGCATGAACACCAGGTTCCAGACTTCGACGAACCGATCGCCATCCTCGTCCGGCGAGCCGGGCGGCCCGCCAGGGATCGCCGGTCCATGGTCAAAGAAGATCTCGCTGCAGGGGCCGCAGGGGCCAGTTTCGCCCATGCGCCAGAAATTGGCATCGGTCGGGATGCGGATGATCCGTTCGTCGGCGAAACCGGTCACCTTCTTCCAGATCGCCGCCGCGTCATCGTCCTCGGCGTACACGGTGACCAGCAGCCGGTCCTTCGGCAGCCCATAATCCCGCGTCACCAGCTCCCAGGCATACGGGATCGCCTTCTCCTTGAAGTAGTCGCCGAAGCTGAAATTGCCGAGCATCTCGAAGAACGTGTGGTGCCGTGCCGTATAGCCCACGTTGTCGAGGTCGTTGTGCTTGCCGCCGGCGCGGACGCATTTCTGCGCCGTGGTGGCCCGCGCGTACGGGCGCTTCTCCTGGCCGGTGAACAGGTTTTTGAACTGCACCATGCCAGCGTTGGTGAACATCAGCGTCGGGTCGTTGCGCGGCACCAGCGGCGAGCTTTCGACCACCTGATGCCCGTTGCGGGCAAAGTAGTCGAGGAAGGCGGCGCGGATGTCGTTGCTGCTGGCCATGGCGGGCGGGCTCTGGTCCTGATAGGTCGAAGGCTCAGGTCGTAGCGCAGCCGTGCTGTCCCTGTCACCTCGGCCGGTCGGAGCACGGCAGGGCGGGAGAGCGCTCCGCAACGTGAAACAGCTGTCATCGCGGCCGATCGGGCCAGTGGATGAGGAAGCCCCATGCCAGCACGGCAGATTGCGACCAGCGCTCGGTCGGTTCTACCTTGCGTCCTTCGATGGCAACGTCGCGGAGGCAGACCAATGGCGGATCATGATATCGTGGCTCTCTGGGAGCAGCACTGCCGTTTCGAGTTCGAGACGCGCGACGTCGATGCAACGATGGCGACGATGGTCTCCGAGCCTTACGTCAATCACATCCCGACCATGGCCGGTGGCGTCGGACACGACGAACTCAAGCGGTTTTACAAATACCACTTCATCGGGGTGAACCCGCCGGACTTTCGTCTCACTCCAGTAAGCCGCACGATCGGGACCGACCGCATCGTCGATGAGTTCGTGATGCAATTTACCCACACGACGAAGATCGACTGGATGCTGCCCGGCATTGCGCCGACCGGGCGCGAGGTCAGTGTCGCCACCGTGGCCATCGTGCAGCTTGAAGGGGACAAGCTCGTGCATGAGCACATCTACTGGGACCAGGCTTCGGTCCTGGTGCAGATCGGCTTGCTCGATCCGAAAGGTTTGCCCGTTGTGGGAGCCGAAGCGGCGCGCAAGGTCATGGACCGCTCGTTGCCGAGCAACACGCTGATGCAGGACGTCTGGCGACGCAGCGAGGGGAAGCCGATCTGAGGTATTGGTTCAGCGTCAATGCGCAAGACCTACGAAGTGTGATGTCCTACCGCTTCTCCGGCTTGTTCTTGAAGCTCCGCGTCGGCACGTCGCGGAACAACGAAAGGTGGGTATGCTGGGCAAGCCACGGTGCGTCCGTGCGAGGACGTACCAACACGACGGTTGCACGCCCGGGCCGATCGTACGGTGTGCCGTCCTGTCTATAGCCGGTGGAATCGAACACGCCCATCCCGACGGCCTGCAGCCGGTCCGGCGAGACGATCGCCTTGATGTCGGGACGCCATCCGAAACCGTCGATATGCGGCCAGACATTGCGCCATTGCTGCCGTTCAGCCGCCTCGCGCCCGGTCATGAAATCGGTGAACGTGCCGAACGCGATCATATCGGGCGCAAAAATCGCGCGCGCCCCGCTGAAATCCACCTCACGCACATGCGCGGCCAGTGTTTCGAACCAGGCCGTCACGCCTGCACCATCGTCCGGATGCACTGCTGACATCTCCCGTCTCCCTCAACGCCCGCGAAAGGCCGGTTTGCGCCGTTCCTTGTGCGCTGTGATGCCCTCCTGCATGTCCTCGCTCGCCCGCACGCGGCCGAGCGTCTGGCTGACGGCGACCATGCGTTCCACCGGGCCGACCGGAAGCACCTCGGCGGCCAGCCGTTTCAACGCGCCGATCACCAGCGGGGCGGAGTCCAGCATCTCGTTCGCCATCGCCAGCGCCTCGGCCTCATGCTGGCCGTTCGGCACCACGCGGTTCACAAATCCCACGTCGTAGGCGCGCTGTGCACTGACCTTGCTGCCCAGCAGCATCATCTCCATCGCCAGCTTGTGCGGCATGCGCGAGACCAGGGAACTGATCATGCCGCCGGTGATGCCGAGCTTCGCCTCCGGGTAGTAGAAGATGGTATTCTCGGTGGACACCATCAGGTCGCACATCATCACCATGACGATGCCGCCGCCGACGCACCAGCCGGAGGTGGCGGCGATGATCGGTTTGTCCGATGTGAACCCAACCGTGGGAATGGCGCGCCACAGTTCCGGCAGGTCCGTGACATCGGCGCCCGAGGTGAAGGCGCGTTCGCCGGCGGCGCTGAGGATCGCGACGCGCTGGTCGGACGCATCGAACGCCTGGAACGCCTGCTGCAACTCGACCGCGACGCCGCTGGAGATCGCGTTCAGCTTCTCCGGACGGTTGATGCGGATGATGGAGACCGGGCCGTGTTGTTCGGTCGTGACGACGCTCATTGGTGTGGATCCCCCCGGTCACGTCATGGGTGCAGTCTGCGGGAGATCATCGCGATTGCCCAGCCGTCCAGAACCGGGGTGCTCCGTGTGGAACCCCTGCTTTCCGGCAGCGGCGGCCTTGCGCGCAAACTCCGACCGAAGCAGGGTGCGCCCATGGAGGTATCGCCGCCATGAAGGAACACGTTGCCATCTGCGAAGTCGCACCCCGGGATGGGCTCCAGATTGCAAAGACCCGTATGGCAACCGAGGCCAAGGTTCGCTGGATCGCCGCGATCGCCGCAGCCGGTGTGAAGGAGATCGAGGTCGGCAGCTTCGTCCCGCCGCGCGTGATCCCGCAGCTGTCGGACACGCCGGATGTGGTGGAGGAGTGCCTGAAGATCCCCGGCCTGATCGTGCAGGCGCTCGCGCCCAACCTGCGTGGCGTGCAGAACGCCTACAACGCTGGGGTGCACAAGATCAGCATTCCGGTCTCGGTCAGCGAAGGTCACAGCATGGCCAACCTGAACCGGATGCCGGCGCAATCGATCACCATGATGCGGGAGATCATGGACTGGTTGAAGGCGCAGCCACGCAAGGTTCCGGTGGTGGCGGGCGTCTCCACAGCCTTCGGCTGTTCGATCGATGGCGTCGTGCCAACCGGCAAGACTGTGGCGTTGGCGAAAGGTCTGGCAGATGCCGGCGTCGATCAGATCATGCTCGCCGACACGGTGGGCTACGCGCACCCGGCGCAGATCAAGGAGGTGGTGCGCGCCACGCGTGAGGCGATCGGCGACACGCTGTACGGCCTGCACCTGCACGACACCTGTGGCCTCGGCATAGCCAACGCGCTGGCCGGGCTCGAGGAGGGTATCCGCGCCTTCGACTCCTGCCTCGCCGGGCTGGGCGGTTGCCCCTACGCGCCGGGTGCGTCGGGCAACGTCGTCACCGAGGACCTTGTGTTCATGCTGGAAAGCATGGGCTTCGAGACCGGCATCGACCTGACCAAGCTGATCGCCGCGCGCCGCCCGCTGCACGAAGGGCTGCCGGAGGAACCGATGCACGGCCAGGTGCCCAAGGCCGGTATCCCCCGGACCTTCCACGCGGCGGCGTAGCGACCAACCGTCAGGCCGCGCGTACGCCGGCGACGAAGCCGCTCACCTCGCGCGACAGGTCCCGCGCCTGGCGCGAGAGTCCGCCGGCGGAACCGAGGACTTCGCCGGCCGCGGCGCCGGTATCGGCCGCGGCCTGACTGATGCCGGTGATGTTGCTGCGCACTTCCTCGGTGCTGGCGGCGGTCTGTTGCACGCTGCGGGCGATTTCGGCCGTGGCGCTGCCCTGCTCCTCCATGGCCGCGGCAATCGTCGCGGCGATCGCGCTCACCTGGCCGATGGTTCCAGTGATGTCGCGGATTGCTGCCACCGCTTCCTGCGTCGCCGACTGGATCTGATTGATCTGCGCGCGGATATCCTCGGTCGCGTTGGCGGTGTTGCGCCAGCCCCTTCACCTCGGACGCGACGACGGCGAATCCCTTGCCGGCATCGCCGGCGCGCGCCGCCTCGATGGTGGCGTTCAACGCCAGCAGGTTGGTC
>CAWEVI010000015.1:0-38929 GCA_963812475.1 uncultured Alphaproteobacteria bacterium | reverse complement strand
CCACCGCCGCACTTTGGCGACGCGATCAGTAGCCGGCGGATGGTCCGTGCTGCACGCCTACGCCGCCGACGGCGTTGGTGAGCAACTGAAGGTCGCTACGGGAAACCAGCAGGTCCGCGGTGCTGCCGCAATCGTATTCGCCGTTCGCGGTATGCTGCCCGGCCCAATGGACGCGATACATGCGCCTGTTCTCGAAGCGCTCCTCGACGACGAGGCTGCCACCGGCGGCCACCATGACGTCGGGCCGCAGATTGCAGCTGACCGGGAGCTGGTCCGATATGGTCACAGCGGGGAAATCCCATACGGTGGGCACCTGCGCGCCGACCCGAAACGCCAGGATGTCGCCGACCTTTGGAGCGATGTCGATCGCCCTGGCTGCCGATACCACGGCGACGGAACTTGCCAGCAGCGCGGCAACGAGGCAGGCGAGCAGCGCGGTCCCGAGAAGATCCTCTGCCGGTTCCCCGGTCCGCCTGCGATCCCGGCCCCTCATCGGTTGCGACCGCTGGTGTTGGACGCTCCGCGGCCCGGAGCGCGGCGTATCGGGCGGCGGGATGGCGTCCGACCGGAATGGGTGATCATGGCTGAACCTCTTCATTGTTGGGCGTACGGGTTCTGCCTCTTGGATGATCTTCCCGGTCGATGCGGCAATGATATTGCCATTTCCTTCGCACTTGCAGCAACACAATTCCGTGAACTTGACCCGCTTCGCGTGATGCCCGATCACGATCACGCATCCACCGTTTGAGAGAGTGAGGCCCATGCCGGGACCACTGCACGGTTACCGAGTTGTTGATCTGAGCTCGATGGTATCGGGGCCGTCCGCGACCATGCTGCTGGCCGACCAGGGCGCCGATGTCATCAAGGTCGAGAACCCGCAGGGCGGCGACCACACGCGTGCCGCGGCGAACCGACGCGGCGGGTTCTCCGCCTCATTCCTTAACAATAACCGCAACAAGCGCTCGATCGTGCTGGATCTGAAGACGCCGGGCGGGGCCGAGGTGCTCAAGCGGCTGCTCACCGGAGCCGATGTGTTCATCCAGAACTTCCGCGCCGGCGTCATCGACCGCATGGGGTTCGGGGAGGCGGTGGTCCGGGCGCTGGCTCCGGACATCGTCTATGTTTCGATCAGCGGCTTCGGCGAGCAGGGGCCGTTCGCCGCCAAGCCGGTGTACGATCCGCTGGTGCAGGCACTGTCGGGCCTGGCCACGGTGCAGGCCGGCTCCGATCAGGAGCGGCCGCGGCTGGTGCGCACCATCCTGCCCGACAAACTGACCGGCATCGTGGCGGCGCAGGCGATCACCGCGGCACTGCTGGCGCGCGAGCGAACCGGGCAGGGGCAGCATGTGCGGCTCGCGATGCTGGATGCGGTGGTCGCCTTCCTGTGGGGGTCCGACATGGGCAGCCAGACCTTCGTCGGCGATGAACTGCCGCAGCAGGAGGCCGCCAGCTTCATCGACCTGATCTACGAAACGGCGGACGATTACATCAGCGCTGCGGTGCAGACCGATCGTGAATGGGTGGCACTGACCCGTGCGCTGGATTGCCCGGATTGGCTGGACGATCCGCGTTTCAAGACACCCGCCCTGCGGCAAAAGCACATCAACGAGCGGCTGGCGATGATCCAGGAGGTGCTGCTCACGCGCCCGGCGGCTGAATGGCTGGAGCGGCTGACCGCGGAAGGCGTGCCCTGCGCGCCCGTGCTGACCCGCAGCCGGATGATCGAGCATCCGCAGGTGGTCGCGAACGGCATCGTCGTGGAGACCGAACATCCTGGTGCGGGACGGCTGCGCCAGGCACGTGCGGCGGCGCGGTTCTCGGCCACGCAGGCGGGCATCCGGCGGGGCGGTCCCGCGCTTGGCGAACACACCGGCGAGATACTGGCCGAACTGGGCTATTCGGATGCGGAGATTGCCGCGCTTCGGGCGGAGGGCGTCGAGGCATGATCGACTTTTACTACTGGCCGACGCCGAACGGCTGGAAGGTCTCGATCATGCTGGAGGAATGCGGACTGCCGTACCGCGTTGTTCCGGTGAACATCGGCCGCGGCGATCAGTTCAAGCCGGAGTTCCTGGCGATCAGCCCCAACAACCGCATGCCCGCCATCGTCGATGATGGTGTCTCGGTATTCGAGTCAGGCGCGATTTTGCTGCACCTGGCGGAAAAGTCCGGCTGCTTCATGCCGACCGATTCGCGCGGGCGGAAGGAGACACTGGAATGGCTGTTCTGGCAGGTGGGCAATCTTGGACCCATGGCGGGGCAGCTCAGCCACTTCGTCAATTATGCGCAGGGCGAGCACACCTATTCGCATCAGCGCTACGCCAACGAGTACAACCGCTGCCTTGGTGTGCTGGAACGCCGGCTTGAGAGGCGGGACTACATTCTTGGCGACTATTCGATCGCCGATATGGCTTCGTTTCCGTGGGTGCTGATCAGCAAGCCGCTGGGCCAGGTGTTGGATGAGTTCCCCAACGTCGCCCGCTGGCGCGAGGTGATCAAGCAGCGACCGGCGGTGCAGCGCGGTGTCGATCTCGGCAAGGAGCTGCGCCGGGGCGCGCCGCCGACCGAGGAGGAGCGGCGGATCCTGTTCAACCAAACGGCGAAGCACCCGGTCTGATCAGCATCCTGCGAAGGACCCTGGCCCCGGCCCGAATTTGCTGGTTGGGCGTTCGGGGTCATCGCCGTAATTGCCGAGCGTTGGTGAGTGCGACGCGATCGCCCACGCGAAATGGCGGGGTCCGCCCCTGGGCTGGCCCCGTTGGTCATGCTCAGGAGCGACCCGTTCAGGGCGGGCCGGTGGCGGCCGGTTCGAGGGACAGCGGCGGGGATGATGCGGGTGGGGCGTCAAGCGCGCTCGTCGGCTGGCGCCAGGACGCAAATGCCCGTTCGCAGATGTCCTTGAAGAAGGCCGCGAAGCCACCGCCGTAGAGAAAAAGATGATGGCAGGATGCAGTTCCCGCCACAGGGGATGGTCCGCCATGATGCCAAGATCGCGGCAGATATCGATCAGCACAGCGCCGATCGGCCGGCGGCGGATTTCGGCGGCGATCTGCGCCGTCGTGGGCAGGCGCGCCAGGAACGGATCGGGCTCGTCGTCTGGCTCGGCTTTCCGCCGCGCGGCGTTCGGTGCGCGCTGTGATGGCGCACGCGGCGGACAGGGCTTCGGGTCCGGACGAGCCGCGCTGCGCAGGAGTCTCGCTTCGAGCGCGTCGGCGCGGAGCAGGGCGACGGCAATGCGCGACAGGATCAGCGCGATGTCGCGTGTACCGAAGCACGCCGAGGCGCCGGCGGGGCGGTCGGTGAGGCCGCGCGCCTGGAGCGTGGTGGCGAGTTCCTTGCCGTAGTCGATGAGCTTGCGGACGAGGCCAAGCAGGCGGGCGAGACCGCCGCGCCTGTCGGAGCTCGGCGGCCAGGGGCCAGGCGGGGTTGTGGGGTCAAAGGGGTTGGCTGCGGCTGGCATGAGCGCAACAAGGCCATGAACGGCGGCGAGTGGCAAGGAAAATATTCCGGAACACCGAGGCCGATCTGGTTCCAGAGACTGCTCCCTCCGCCCTCCAGACAAACAGCATGATCGCCGCTAAGAAGCACAGGATCTTCGAAATGATGTTCAGCGCGAGCGGGAGCGGTTCAGAGGGAAAGGCGAACCCGAACGCAGCCCAGACGGCGAATACCGGTCTGCGCAAGCCAGTGAAGCGCGCCGGCGCGCGCTAACCGTTCAGACATTCCGACCGGAGTCGGACTCATGGCCAGCCGTGGTGTGAGAAAAACCCATCGATTTCCCGGGCTGCGCGGTCCGGATTTTCGCGGTGCGGGAAATGGCCGACATCCGGAAAGGGTGCGAGGTCAAGATCGGCAAAGCTCTCTCTCAGCCGATCGGTCCAGGCATAGGGGAGGAGTGCGTCGTGTTCCGGCCAGCGCACACACGTTGGTATCGTAATAGGCGGAAGCGCGGGTGTCTCGCCCTTCATCATGGCGATGCGTCCAGCGTGTGACGCTTTGTAATGGGAGAAGCCACCCCCGAGATTGCCAGGTTTCAGGAAGTTGTCGGCGTAGGCATCGAGAACGTCGTCATGCGCGTCTTTTCGATGCGCCCAGTGTCGCAGGAAATGACCGATATAGGCTCGGCAGGTCTCGCGCGTCGCCCCCACAAGCTCCGGTGCCATCTCCATTTGGTGGAAGGACTGGTACCAAATCTCGTTCAGCCGGTCGGGCATGCCCATGCGAGATCCAATACCCGGATAGACGAAATCGAAGAAGAAAAGCCCCACGAGGCGTTCGGGAGCCTTGCGCGCCAGCGGCTGCATAACGGCGCCGCCGACATCATGACCCACGACCCCGATCCGGCGGATGCCAAGCGCATCGAGCAGCGCCAGCATGTCGGCCGCATGGTCGTTCGGACCGAAAGGACCCGCGGGCTTGTCGCTGTCGCCGAAACCGCGGAGATCGGGCGCGACGAGGGTGTAGCGATCGGCGAGGCGCTGCATCAAAGGTTCCCAGGCGAACCAGAATTCCGGCCAACCGTGCAGCAGGAGTAGCGCCGGACCGCTGCCGGCACGCGCTGCATGAAAGGATGCGCCATCGGTCGCGACTGTCAGGTGCTCCAAGGTTTATATCCCTTCCGGTCAAACCGGCCTTAGGTTCATGACACGCTCTCGGAATTGAGCATTTTCCGCAGCTCCGCGATGCCAATCATCTCCCGCATCCAAGTGAAGGACCCATCCTCCCCCATGGATTGCGCGGCCTTGACGAAGGTCGCCAGCGCGAGGCGGGAGAGTGCCCCGCCGACACTGATCCGTTTGGCGCCAGCCTCGCTGAGCTGGGCAAGCGTGATGTCCGGATCGAGCCAACCGGTGACAACGTTGACCGGCCGGGTTACCGCGCGCGCAACATCACGCACATCGTCGAGGTTGCGCAGCCCGGGCGCATAGAGCACATCCGCGCCAGCAGCTTCATAGGCTCGCAGGCGCCGTACAGTGTCGGCCATGTCATTCCGCCCATGGATGAGGTTCTCCGCCCGTGCGGTTAGCAGGAACGGCACCGGAAGCGTGCGCGCGACTTGTGCCGCCGCGCGCACGCGCGCAACAGCGAGGTCGAATTCGTAGATGGGGTTGGCCGGATCGCCGGTGTAATCCTCGATGGAACCACCGACCGCGCCGGCCTCGGCAGCGAACCGGATCACCTCGGCCGCTGCCGCCGGATCGTGTGCGAAACAGTTCTCGAGGTCGGCATTGACCGGAAGATCCGTCACCTGAGCAATTATCCGGCAATTATCGATCACTTCGGCCTGGGTCACGCGGCTGTCGGCGCGGCCGAGCATGTTGGCGAGTCCGAGGCTGGTGGTGGCAAGTGCCTCGAATCCCATAGCCCCGAGCAGCTTCGCCGTACCCGCATCCCAGGGATTGGGAATGATGAATGCGCCGGGGCGCTCGTGGAGCGCGCGGAATGCCGCTGCCTTGTCTGCCTGGGTGCGCATCTCGGTCCCCTTTCAACGAAGTCGGTCATGGGAAGTCATCTTGGCTTCGCGGCATGAGTTGTCCAATGCATAGTATGTTCGAATAGCATCAGGAAAACTGATCCATGGATACCGACGAGATCCAAACCTTCCTCGCTATCGCGGAGCTTGGCAGCTTCACGCGCGCGGCCCAGCGGCTGCACCGCTCTCAGCCCGCAATCAGCCGCCGCCTCGATATTCTCGAGCATGAACTTGGCGCGCCCTTGTTCGAACGCCTGCGTGGTCGCGCGCGGCTTACCGAGGCGGGCCGCGCCTTGCTGCCGTATGCCGAGGCGGTGCTGGCGTCCCTCCGGGATGGGCAAGACGCCGTTCGCGGTCTGCGGGCGGGCATCGAGGGTACGATTTCGCTGGCGCTCGTCGGCACGCTTGCGGATACGCACATCGTGCACGCTCTGCGCCGGTTCGCGGTGCAGTCATCGAATGTCCGGGTGCACCTCCGTACGGCCTCAAGCCGGGAGGTGACCGACCTGGTGCGACGCGGGGAGGCAACACTCGGCCTGCGTTACTACGCCAGCGATCGGCCGGACCTGATTTCGCTCCCCGCGGGGAACGAAGCCATGCTTGTGGTGGCCGCATCCGGGCATCGCCTTGCTGGCCGCCGGGTCCAACAGGCGCGTCTGTTGACAGGCGAATGCTGGCTAGGCTTTCCGCCTACACCGGGCGAACGAGAACTCCGGTCATTCTCTGGCCCGTCAGCTGATTCGTGCCGGGCTCGACGGCGCTGACATCACTCTGATCGACAGTCTGACCGCCCAGAAGCGCCTGGCCCAGGCTGGCTTCGGCCTGGCGCTGGTGCCCGAGAGCAGTGTGCGCGATGAACTCCGCCGGGGCGCGTTGGTGGCGCTGGATATTCCATCGATGCGCACCACCATCCCAATCACCGCTATTCACCGCCGCAACGGCTATGTCAGCTCCGCAGCCAAGGCGTTGTTGAAGCTCCTGACGGAAGGCGCTCATTCGGCCGAAAATTCCGTTCTCCGCCGGTTGCGAGGACCTCGGGGTGACGGCTTTGCACCAGGACAAATCAAGGGCACGATCCATCGCGAGGTTCGATCGAATTACCTGTAACTCAACGATAGTCAATGGGCAGTCGACGATCCGCGGCATGGTTTGTCAGTGCGCCGTGCCATCGACCAGGGTCTGCCACGCTCCGTGATGACCTGCTTAATCAAACCGTCCGGCGCTTGCCCGCCGCGATGCTCTGATCCCAGTTGCCGCACCGCCCGATCTGCGGCAGAAGTCGCGGCAAAACTGGGAGGCGCACCATGAGGTTCTGGACATCAGCCGTCGCGACGGCCTGCATCGCTGTCGGTTTTGCCACGGCAGCCTCGGCGCAGACCGTGAAGCTGGGCGTGGTCGATACCTATTCCGGCCCATTCGCCGCCGTCGGCGAACAGTTGGACCGTGGCATCCGGCTCTACGTGAAGCTGCACGAGAAGGATCTGCCGCCTGGCGTGAAGCTGGAGATCATCCGGCGCGACGACACCGGCCCCAATCCGGAGGTCGCCAAGCGCATGGCGCAGGAACTGATCACGCGCGACCACGTGCAGCTTCTGGCCGGGGCGATCTACACGCCGAATGCACTCGCCATCGCCCCGCTGGCGACCGAGGCGAAGGTGCCGTTCATCGTCATGAACGCCGGCACCGCGATGATCACCACCAAGTCGCCCTACATCGCGCGCGTATCGTTCACCATGTGGCAGTCGAGCTATCCGCTGGGTTCGTGGGCTGCGAAGAGCGGCATCAAGAAGGCGTACACCGCGGTGTCGGATTACGGCCCGGGCATCGATGCCGAGGCGGCGTTCGCCAAGGGCTTTACCGATGCGGGTGGACAGATCGTAGGATCGGTGCACATGCCGCTGGTCAATCCGGACTATGTGCCGTTCATGCAGCGCGCCAAGGATGCCGGACCGGATGCCGTGTTCGCCTTCGTTCCAGCCGGCAAGGATGCGACGGCGCTGATGAAGACGTTTGGCGATCTTGGGCTGAAGCAGGCCGGCATCAAGCTGATCGGTCCTGGCGACATCACCACCGATGAGGAGCTGCAGAACATGGGCGACGTGGTGCTCGGCGTGGTAACCGCGTTCCACTACTCGGCTGCGTCCACGCGGCCAGCCAATCAGGCATTCGTCAAGGCGTACCAGGACGGAGTTCAACACGAAAGACGAGCCCGGCTTCGAGGCGGTCGGCGGCTACGACGGCATGGCGGCGATCTTTCACGTCATCATCGCGCAGAACGGCAAGATCGATCCGGACAAGACGATGGAGCTGCTGAAGGGCTGGAAGGACGATGCGAGTCCGCGCGGTCCGATCATGATCGATCCCGAGACGCGCGACATCGTGCAGAACGAATACATGCGCCGGACCGAAAAGGTGGACGGCAAGCTGGCGAACGTCGAGTTCGAGACCATGCCGATGGTGAAGGACCCGTGGAAGCAGATCAATAACCAGAAGTGATGCGGGTGCGCATATCGCGATGCCTGTGCATTTCCCTCTCCGCCCTTGAGGGCGGAGAGGGTCAGGGTGAGGTGGGGGACGCCGCTGTGGCATTGGCCCCCACCTCACCCCCGGCCCTCTCCGCCCCGGGGCGGAGAGGGAGTTCACGGCGGCCATGACGATGTGAAGTGGGATTGTATGGACGCGCTGCTCTCCATCCTGTTCCACGGCCTGGCCTATGCGATGATCCTGTACATCATCTCGGTGGGACTCTCGGTGACCATGGGGCTGATGGGCTTCGTCAACCTTGCACATGGCGTGTTCGCCATGGTCGGCGGCTATGTCACCGTCACACTGATGAACACTTACGCGGCGCCGTTCGGCCTGGCACTCCTGGTTGCCTTCGTCGTGGTCGCGCTGGTCAGCGTGGTGCTTGAACGGACACTGTATGCACGCCTGTATGGCGCCAGCGAACTGGAGCAGGTGCTGTTCACCATCGGCCTGATCTTCATGGCCGGCGCAATCGTGCGCTACTTCTGGGGACCGTCGCCGCAGCCCGTGACATTGCCAGCAGCACTCAGCGGCCAGCTCGATCTCGGCTTCCGCAGCTTCCCTATGTATCGCTCGTTCCTGATCGCGGTCGGCTTCGTGCTGATCGCGCTGTTGTGGCTCGGCGTGGAGCGCACCAACTTCGGCGCCCAGCTTCGCGCCGCCGTCGATAACCGCCGTATGGCCGAATCCGTCGGCATCGACACGCGGCGCCTGTTCTCGCTCGCCTTCGCGCTTGGCTCCGGACTGGCCGCGCTCGGCGGCGGTCTCGGCGCCGACATCCTGGCGATCTATCCCGGCTATGCCACCGAATATCTCGTCTACTTCCTGATGGTCGTCGCGATCGGCGGCCTCGGCTCGTTACGCGGGCCGTTCGTGGCCGCACTGCTGCTCGGCTTCGGCGACACCGCCTGCAAATACCTCGTGCCCGAACTTGGGTCGTTCTTCGTGTTCGCCGCCATGATCGGCCTGCTGCTGTGGCGGCCTGCCGGGCTGTTCGGTCGAGCCTGATCCATTGGCATCGCCGATCGAGACGCTGATCCGTCGCCACCGTCTGCGCCTTGTTGAACTGCTGCCATGGATCGTCGCTGTCGCGGCCTACTTCGGTTTCGCCAATTATCTGTCGCTCGGCAGTCAGATCCTGATCATGATCCTGTTCGCAATGTCACTCGACCTCGTGCTCGGCTATGCGGGTATCGTCACGCTGGGCCATTCGGCGTTCTTCGGCGTCGGCGCTTATGCGGCAGGTATCTACGCCGCGCACGTCTCCGGCGAGCCGCTGTCCGGCCTGCTGGTCGCGGCAATTGGCGCCGCCGCGGTCGGATGGCTATCAGGGCTCGTCATACTGCGCACGCAGGGTCTTACGCTGCTGATGCTGACCCTCGCGGTGACCGCGCTGTTGGCAGAAGCGGCGAACAAGGCGAGCTTCATCACCGGTGGCGCCGATGGGCTGCAAGGCGTCGATATGGACCCGATCTTTGGTGCGTTCCGCTTCGATATGTTCGGCCGCACGGCCTATCTGTATTGCCTCGCGGTGCTGTTCCTCGCATGGCTGTTCGCGCGGCGCCTGGTGCATTCACCGTTCGGCCAATCACTGATCGGAGTTCGGGAAAACGTCACCCGCATGCATGCGATCGGCTCGCCGGTGCGCCGCCGCCTGCTGACGATTTACACGATCTCCGCCGCGCTCGCCGGCATCGCGGGAGGCTTGCTCGCGCAGACCACGCAGTTCGTGGGCCTAACGGTGCTTGGCTTTCAACGCTCGGGCGAGATCGTCATCATGCTGGTATTCGGCGGCATCGGTCGATTGTACGGCGCGTTCGTCGGCGCTGCGCTCTACATGATCATGCAGGACCAGCTTGCCAAGCTGGAGCCCGTCTTTTGGAACTTCTGGATCGGCCTGCTGCTGGTGATGCTGGTGATGTTCGCCCGCGGCGGCGTGCTCGGACTGGTCGATCAGGCATTGCGGTTGCTGCGGAGGCGGCGGTGACGCCGGCGCTGGAAACGATCGGACTGCACAAGCGGTTTGGCGCGTTGATCGTGGCGAACGAGATCCATTTCCGCCTCGAAGCCGACGCGCGCCATGCTTTGATCGGGCCGAACGGCGCCGGCAAGACGACCTTCATCAACCTGATCACCGGTCGGCTGGCACCATCTGCGGGCCGGATCCTGCTCGGCGGCGAGGACATCACCGCGCTGCCGCAGTCGGCACGCGTCAGCCGCGGTCTCGGCAGGACGTTCCAGATCAACACGCTGTTCAAAGGCCTGACCGTCCTGGAAAATGTCTGTCTGGCGGTAGGCGAGCATGCGCGCACCGGCGGCGGTATGTTCCGGCTGCTAGGTTCGCGCCGTTTCGTGGTGGAGCGCGCCTACGCGCTGCTCGAACAGTTGCATATCGCCGATGACGCACTTGTGCCGGTAAAGGAGTTGCCGTACGGGAAGCAACGTCTGGTCGAGATCGCCATCGCCCTTGGGCTGCAGCCCACCGTGCTGCTGCTCGACGAGCCGGCGGCCGGTGTTCCTTTGGCGGAAAGCGCGATCATCCTCGATGTCATCGATCATCTTCCGCGCGACATCGCAGTGCTGATCATCGAACATGACATGGAGCTGGTGTTCCGCTTCGCGCGCCGCATCACCGTTCTGGTGCAAGGGAGCATCCTGGTCGAGGGTACTCCGGCGGAAATAGCCGCCGATGCACGGGTGCGCGAGGTCTATCTCGGCGAGCGTCAGCATGTCTGACTGGTTCGCGTTGCACGACGTCTCGTCGGGCTATGGTGAGACCGTTGTGCTGGACGGCATATCGCTTGCGTTGCAGGAAGGCTGTACACTGTCGGTGCTGGGACGCAATGGCGTCGGAAAGACGACGCTGCTTGCTTCGGTGGTCGGCCACACCACGCATCATGCCGGCCGCATCCTGTTCCGCAATCAGGCGATCGAGGGTCTGCGATCGTTCCGGCGAGCGCGTCTTGGCATTGGTTACGTGCCGCAGGAACGCGAAATCTTTCCGTCGCTGACTGTTGACGAGAACCTGTCTGTGGCCGCGCGGCTCGGCGCACGATGGACGCGCGAGCGCGTCTATGATCTGTTTCCTGCACTTGCCGAGCGCCGGCGCAACATGGGCAATCAGCTGTCCGGCGGTGAACAGCAGATGCTCGCGATCGGGCGTGCGCTGATGGGCAATCCGTCACTTCTGCTGCTGGACGAACCGTTGGAAGGATTGGCGCCGGTTGTTGTGGATTTGCTGCTCGCGGCGTTGCACCGCCTGCGCGAGAACGATGGACTTGCGATGGTGTTGGTGGAACAGCATGCGCGCCTTGCACTGGAGTTCGCCAGCCGCGCAGTGATTTTGGATCGGGGCAGGATTGTTTATGACGGTGACAGCAAAACCCTGCACGACGATCTGCCGAGGTTGGCTGAGTTGATCGGCGTTGACGCCCGTCGTCATGGCCGTCCCCGGGCTTGACCCGGGGATTGACCCGGCCTTCTCTTGCGGCGAGAGATGGCCGGGTCAAGCCCGCCCATGACGGAATAATTTGTGCAGGACTCGCGGCGCCAAATGCCGACCCCCACACCAACAGTCGAAATCGGTGTCGATATCGGCGGCACCTTCACCGACATTGTCTGCCGCAGCGTTGGACAGCCGGTGCGCGCGCTGAAGATCCCCACCACGCGCGGCGATCCCAGCCAGGCGGTGCTGAACGCCGTCACGCATCTGTCGAACGACCTTGGCATCGCCTCCGCCAGCATCGCCCGCTTTCTGCACGGGACGACGATCGCCACAAACGCAGTGCTGGAACGCAAGGGCGCGAAGATCGGCCTGATCACCAGCGTGGGGTTCAAGGACATCCTGGAAATCGGCTACCAGCTTCGCCAGGATTTGCACCGGATCATGCTCGAGCCGGTGACACCGGTGTTCCTGGCGCCCGGTGCACAACGCAAGGAGGCGATCGAGCAGGTCTCTGCACAGGGCGAGGTGATCATCCCGCTGGACGAAGCATCGGTACGGCGTGCATCGGCTGAGCTTGTCGCCGATGGCGCGCAGGCAATCGCCGTCTGCTACCTGTTCTCGTTCCTGTACCCCGTGCATGAGCAGCGCACCCGCGAACTGATCGAGGTGGATCATCCAGGCATCGCGGTTTCGCTGTCGTCCGAAGTCGATCCCGCCTTCCGTGAATACGAGCGCACCGTCGTCACCGCATTTGACGCCTACATGAAACCGGTCGTGCGCCGTTATCTGGAGCGGCTGGAGGATGGGCTCGCCGCGGCCCATGTCGCCGCGCCGCTGCAGATGATGCAGTCACGCGGCGGGCTTGCCGGAACTTCCGTCGCGCGCCAACGGCCGGTGCGGCTGTTTCTCTCCGGGCCCGCCGCGGGTGTGATCGGCGGCGCCATCGTCGGGCGATCATCCGGCTACCGCGACCTCATCACCATCGACGTGGGCGGCACATCGAGCGACATCGCGCTGGTCGAAGGCGGCGAACCGGTGATCCGTTCGCAGGGCAGCATCGCCGGTTTTCCGGTGCGTGTGCCGATGGTGGATGTGAATGCGATCGGCGCCGGCGGAGGCTCCATCGCGTGGCTCGATGGTGCGGGTGGCATGCGGGTCGGGCCGCATTCGGCCGGTTCGGAGCCGGGGCCCGCGTGCTACGGCCGCGGCGGCGAGGAAGCAACGGTGACCGATGCATCGGTGGTGCTCGGGTGGCTTGATCCCGCGTACTTCGCCGGCGGCTCGGTATCACTCGATCCGTCACTCGCACGCGCCGCGATCGAGCGCCGCATCGCTGCGCCACTGGGCCTGACCGTTGAGGACGCGGCGCTCGGCATTCATCGTGTGGTGAACGCGCAGATGGTCGAGGGCATTCGACTGGTGTCCGTCCGTCGTGGCCTCGATCCGCGCCATTTCACGCTGGTGGCGCTTGGCGGTGCCGGACCAATCCACGCGACCGCACTTGCCGCGGAGCTTGGCATCGGCAGCGTGCTCATTCCGCGCCATCCGGGCGTGCTTTCGGCCGCTGGCCTGCTCGCCGCGCCGATCGAACACGAGGTGGCCACGGCGTTTCCGTGCCCGCTCGCCGGCCTCGTTTTCGCCGATGCGCGCCGGGTGCTGGACGAACTGGATCGCCAATGCGCGCGCCTGATGGCCGAGGAGAGCATCGGGGACATCCCCGTGTCGATACGGTATTCCGCCGATGTCTGGTACATCGGCCAGTCCTATCATTTGGAAGTGCCGCTTGACGCGGATGCGCCGGATCCGCTCGCCGCGCTGTACCGCGACTTCCTGGTGCTGCACGATCGTATCTACGGGCATGCGACGGAGCAGCCCGCAGCGATCGTGAACCTGCGCTCCGTGCATCGCGCGGGCGGCAGCGACCATCTGGACGAGGGCGCGTGGCGTCCGCTCGATGCCGATCCACGCAAACCGCCGCGCGCGATCCGTGTTGCCGGTGAGCGTGCGCCGATGCAGGCGGCGATCTATCATCGCGTCGCGATGCCGGCGGGGCTGACATTCGCCGGCCCTGCGATCGTGGAGCAGGACGACACCACCACGCTGGTTGAACCGGGCTGGCGCGTAACGGTGCTGGACAACGGCAACCTTCTGCTGACGCGAGGCTGACATGCCCAGGGACGCCAACGACGTCGACCCGATCACGCTTGAGGTCATGCGCAACAAGCTCGACGGCATCGCCAACGAGATGCAGCTGACCCTGGTGCGCAGCGCTTTTTCGGCCATTGTGAAGGAAGGGCTCGACGCATCGGCCAGCCTGTTCACGCTGCAAGGCGAGACTTTGGCGCAGGCGCTGGCCATTCCCGTGCATCTTGGCGCGCTGACCCCGATGGTCGGCCGGCTGCTGCAGACCGTGCCGCTCGACCGGATGGGCGAGGGCGACATCTGGATCCTGAACGATACGTATCTGGGCGGCACGCATCTCCCCGACATCGCGATCATGATGCCGGTGTTCGCCGATGGCCGCGTGATTGCGATCAGCGCGGCGATGACACACCACCAGGATGTCGGCGGCATGGCGCCTGGCTCCACGCCGACGAACGCGACCGAGATCTTCCAGGAAGGCATCCGCATTCCGTTGCTGCAGTTCCGCCAGGGCGACACGCTGAACGCCACCCTGATCGCGATGCTGCGCCAGAACGTGCGGCTGCCCGACGTGCTGATGGGCGACATCAACGCACAGATCGCCGCCTGCACGATCGGCGCGCGCCGGCTCGGCGAACTTGCCGGCAGCTTCGGACGCGGTGAACTGCTCGCGTTGTTTGACGAACTGCTGAACCGGTCGGAGGTGATGACACGCCAGGCACTGCGCAGTCTGACGGCCGGCACGTATCGGCACGTCGATTTCCTCGACAACGACGGTATCGAGCTCGACAAATTGGTGCGAATCGAAGTGGCGGTGACCATTGCGGATGGGCAGATGACCTGCGACTTCACCGGTACCGCCCCGCAGGTTCGTGGGCCGTTCAACAGCATGGCGTCCGGCCCGTATGCCGCCGCCTGTTTCGCGCTGCGCGCTGTGACCGATCCGGAGGGGCGCGTTCCCAACAACGGCGGATGTTTTCGGCCGCTGGCGTTTCATCTGCCGGAGGGCAGCCTGGTCAATCCGCGCGAACCTGCGCCTACCGGCTGCCGCACTTCGACGATCAAGCGGATCACGACCTGCATCCTCGGCGCGCTGCGCCAGGCTGCTCCGGACCGCGTGCCGGCCGATTCCGGCAGCGAGATCGTCATCATGCATTTTGGCGGCCACCGATCGGATGGGCGGCGCTATGTGACGTTGCAGCTTATGGTGTCGGGCAGTGGTGCGTCGCGGGGGCTCGACGGGGTGGATGTGATCGAGACGGATGCCAGCAACTGCCTGAATGTGCCTGCCGAGGCGCTGATGATGGAGGCGCCGATCCGCGTCCACCGCGTGGCGCTGCATCGCGATTCCGGCGGCCCCGGCACGCACCGTGGCGGGCTCGGTGGCGTGTTCGAATACGAGCTGCTGGAAGGCGAGGTCACCGTGACGTATCGCGGCGAACGGCATCTGTGCGAGGCGGACGGCGTCGCCGACGGCATGGCCGGCGGTCGTGCCAGCGCGGTGATCCGGCGCGTGGCGGGGGGCGAGGAAGTCGTCAAATCGAAGATCGTGTCCACGCTGCGCAAGGGCGACCGCATGGTGATCGCCACCGCCGGCGGCGGCGGGTACGGCGCGCCCACGGAACGCGATCCGGCGTCGGTGCAGGCGGACCTGCGCAACGGCAAGGTCAGCCTGGAGGCGGCGCGTGCGTTCTATGGGTATCGCGGCAATGCATGACGGGCCAGGGCGTGCTCGATTGCGTCTCGGGAGGTTTGGGCTGAGACAGCGGGTCGTTTGGTGAGGCAAAGGTGTGGCCGGAATGCGACAGCCGACGGGCGGGTGGTCGCATGGCGCCACAACGAACGTCTCTGCACCGATGTAATACGTCGCACAACTCCGGTCGAAGCGTTGCTCTTGGCGCCATGGTCAGGAATGGTGTCGTCTTGCCCACCCCGCGCGGCATCGTGGAATGGCAGGCGGCGTCAATGTATCCTGTAAGCACTTACCGGGCCGGACCGAGGTCTGTGGTCGTTCTGTATGCTGTCGCCGGTTGATCTCCCAGGAGGCCAGGAATGAGCCCTGCAATCGTGGATGTGGCGGAACAAAAGCGCTTGAACGACGCGCGTGAGGCGCAGATTCCGTGGAAGAAATGGGGACCCTATTTGAGCGAAAGGCAGTGGGGCACGGTTCGCGAGGACTACAGCGAAAACGGCGACGCCTGGAATTACTTCACGCATGACCAAGCGCGCTCGCGCGCCTACAAATGGGGCGAGGATGGGCTCGGCGGTGTGTGCGACGAGAAGCAGATTTTGTGCTTCGCGCTGGCGTTGTGGAACGAGCGCGACCCGATCCTGAAGGAGCGTATGTTCGGCCTCACCAACAACGAAGCGAACCACGGCGAAGACGTCAAGGAATACTACTTCTACATCGACAGTACGCCGACACATTCCTATATGAAATATCTTTATAAATACCCGCAGCGCGAGTATCCGTATCGAGACCTGATTGAAACCAACCGGAGGCGGTCGCGGGAAGAGTTCGAATACGAGCTGCTCGACACCGGTATCTTCGACGATGACCGCTACTTCGATGTGTTCGTGGAATATGCCAAGGAAGGTCCGGAAGACGTGCTGATCCGGATCACCGTGCACAATCGCGGGGCGGAGGCAGCCCGGCTGCGTGTATTGCCGACCCTGTGGTTTCGCAACACCTGGTCGTGGGGTTACGACAGCCGCAAGCCTACGCTGCAAGAAGTGGGGCCGGGTGCCATTCAGGCCACGCACCCTGAGTTGGGTGATTACTGGCTCCACTGTGATGGCGTCCCGGAGCTGCTCTTCACCGAAAACGAAACCAACGCACAGCGTTTGTGGGGCCAGCCCAACGCATCGCCATATGTCAAAGATGCGTTCCACACCTACGTCGTCGCCGGACAGCGAGAGGCGGTCAATCCCTCCAGGACGGGGACCAAGGCCGCAGCCCACTATGCCCTCGACGTTGCCGGAGGCGGCAGCAGGACTGTCCGGCTGCGGCTGGCGGCCGCCAGGACAGAACACCCGTTCGGTGGATTCGAGCAGGTATTCGATAGCCGCATCGCCGACATCGATGAATTCTATCAGCGAATTGCGCCCAATACGCTGACCGAAGATCAGCGCCGGGTGCATCGCCAGGCGTTGGCGGGCCTGCTGTGGAGCAAGCAGTATTACTACTTCGATCTGGAACTTTGGCTGCGTGAGCACAAGAGTCACCCACTGCTCACGTCCGCCCGGCACGACGTGCGGAACACCGAGTGGTTCCACATGTTGAACGCCGACGTGATCTCGATGCCGGACAAGTGGGAGTATCCGTGGTACGCAGCCTGGGATCTGGCGTTCCATACGATATCGCTGGCGTTGGTCGACTTTGATTTTGCCAAGGAGCAGCTGCTGCTGATGTTGCGCAGCCTGTATTTCCATCCCAGCGGCCAGATTCCGGCGTATGAGTGGAATTTCAGCGACGTCAATCCGCCGGTGCATGCCTTTGCAACGCTCTGGCTTTACAAATATGAGAAGCAGCTGGGCCGAGCTGATCTGCGGTTCCTGGAGCGGTCGTTTCAGGGATTGATGCTGAATTTCAGCTGGTGGGTCAATCGCAAGGACCCTGCCGGGCGCAACGTGTTCGCCGGCGGATTCCTGGGGTTGGACAACATCGGTGTCTTCGACCGGAGCGCGCCGCTGCCGACCGGTGGCTCGCTCGAGCAGGCGGACGGCACGGCATGGATGGCATTCTACTGCCAGAACATGCTGGAGATGGCACTCATCCTGACCGAGCACGATCCGATCTACGAGGAGGTCGCCTTCAAGTTCGTACAGCATTTTATGTGGATTTCCTATGCGATGGACCGCATGGGCGAACATCAGGACAATATGTGGGACGAGCAGGACGGATTCTTCTACGATCTGCTGCGGCTTCCCGATGGCCAGGCGATGCGCCTGAAGGTCAGGTCGATGGTGGGGCTGTTGCCGCTGTGCGCGTCAACGGTGTTCGAGGCTGACTCCGTCACACACTATCCAAAACTGATGGCGCTGATTGCGCAGTTTCGAGACCGCCACCCCGAGTTGGTTTCCCACGTGGCCCCGACGGACGCGGGCTTCATCGGCCATAGGCAGCGGAGGCTGCTGTCGATTCTCAACAAGCATAAACTCGAGCGCGTGCTCGGGTACCTGCTCGACGAGAACGAATTCCTGGGACCGCACGGGATTCGCTCGCTCTCGCGCTATCACCTGGAACATCCGTTTGTTTTTCATGTCGGCGGCCAGGAGTACAAGGTGCAGTACCTGCCGGCTGAATCAAATACCGGAATGTTCGGCGGCAACTCCAACTGGCGCGGTCCGGTGTGGATGCCGGTCAACGGGCTGATCGTCCGGGCGCTGGTCAATCTGTATAGCTTCTACGGCGATGAGTTCAGGGTTCAGTGCCCCACTGGCTCGGGGCAGTACATGACGCTGTTCGAGGTGGCGCAGGAGATTGTCCGCCGGCTGACCGGCACTTTTCTGCGCGATGCCGATGGGCAACGACCCGTCTACGGCGGGACGGCCAAGTTTCAGGACGACCCGAATTGGCGCGACCTGATCCTGTTTTACGAGTATTTCCACGGTGACAATGGCGCGGGCCTTGGGGCCAGCCATCAGACGGGGTGGACCGCTCTGGTTGCCCCACTCCTGGATTTGTTCGCGCGGGTCGACGCCAAGACCCTGCTGGAGACCGAACGCGGACGCATAATGGCCAGGGTCGTCAGGGAGCAAGTGGGCGGAGAAGAGACCGGATGAGAATTTGCCGGGCGGTGGGCATTTCGGCTCGGCGGTGTCTTCGAATACGAACTGCTGGATGGCGAGGCCACCGTGACGTCTCGCGGCGAAAGCGCCCTTGACACGATCATCGCCACCGTCGCGCATGAATGCATGATCGTCACGGGTGACGAAAAGGACTTCTCGGGTCTTCAAATCGTGAACCCGATGCGTAGAGCAGGCTGATGGGCCGGCAGATCAAAACAATCCGCTGACGTCCTACTTTTAGGCATCCTGCCCCGAACCGATCAGCTCTCACAATGCTCGAACGACGGCGGCCCTCACAGAAACCCGATCGACAACCAGGGTACCGCCACAACAATCGCCAGCGCCACTGCCAGCCCCGCCAGATACGGCCACATCCGCCACAGCGCATCGTCCGGCGAAACCCGCCCGATCGCGCACGCCCCGTAGAACCCCACACCGAACGGCGGCGCGAACAGTCCGATGCCCATCGCCAGAATGATCACCATCGCATAGTGCACCTCGTGCACGCCCATCGCCTTGGCCACCGGGAACAGCAGCGGGCCGAACAGCACGATAGCCGGAATCCCCTCCAGCACGCTGCCCAGAATGACAAATGCGACCGCGGTGATCGCCAGGAATCCACCTTTGCCGCCCGGCACCGATGCCATCGTGGCCACAAGCCATTGGGAAAAGCCCGACTGCGTCAGTGCCCAGGCCATCGCCGTGGCGGTACCGATGATCAACATCACCGCGCCGGTGAGCGAGACGGTATCCACCAATATCGGATAGATGCGCCGCCAGTCGAACTGCCGGTACACCAGCATCCCGAGCAGTGCGGTGTAGACCACACCGACGGTCGAGACCTCGGTCGCCGTTGCGATGCCATCGATCACCGCGGCGCGGATCACGAACGGCAACGTCAGTCCAGGCACCGCGATGACGAACGTGCGCAGAATCTGTTTCAGGGGCGCTCGCTCGCCGCCGCTGATGTCCATGTGGCGCGAGCGATACCAACTCACCGCCACAAGCGCGAGCGCTGCCACCGCCGCCGGCAGCAGTCCGCCGGTGAACAGCGCGGTGATCGAGACGTTGGTCACCGAACCGATGGTGATCAGCACCAGGCTCGGCGGAATCGTCTCCGACATCGCGCTGGAACTCGCCAGCAATGCGGCAAGCTCGCCGGGGTGCGAGCCGCGGCGTCGCATTTCGGGGAACAGCACCGGCGCGACCGCTGCCATGTCGGCCGCCTTCGAGCCGGAAATGCCGGAGACCAGGTACATCGCGCCCAGCAGCACATAGGACAGGCCGCCGCGCACATGGCCGACCAGTGCGGCGAGGAACGCCACCATGACACGCGCGATGCCGGTCATCTCCATCAGCAAGCCGAGAAACACGAACATCGGCACCGACAGCAGCAGCAAATTCGACATGCCCTCGTCCATCCGGTTGACCACGACGGACAGCGGCATGGCGCTGGTCAGGCCAAGATAGGACAGTGTGGCGATGCCAAAGGCGAACGCGATCGGCACGCCGATGCCGACGCAGGCGGCGACGATGACGACAAAGAATACGATCAGGCTGCCGAACCCCATGGCGAGCAGCAGCGGCTGACCGATCCACAACAGCGCCGCGATGCCGCCGACGGTCAGCAGCGCCAGCCCGAAGCTGCGCCATGTCGTCGTCTCGAGCAGGCGGAGCAGTGCGATGGTTGCGGCGAGTCCCGCGCCGACAAGTATGGCGACGACACGGTAGCCGTCGGAGATCTGCAACGAGATCAGTTCGACAAAACGTTGCTGATCCAGGTATTGCGCGGCCGGCACCAGAATTTCCAGAACGAAGGCGATCACCACCAGCGATGCGACGGCGGCGAACCACCGCGCGATGTGCGGGGCCACCCAGTTCGCCAGCGTGGTGAGCCGCATGTGTCCGTCGCGGCGCAGCGCGACCACCATCCCCAGCATGGACAGCCAAAGAAAAAGGAAGTTGGCGAGCTCATCGGTCCAGAACAGCGGGCTGTCCAGCAGATAGCGCGACACCACACCCGCAAATAGAATGCTGACCTCGGCCAGCACGAGTATCGCGCCAATCACCTCACAGGTCACGCCGATCGCCTGGTCCAGCAGGAAAGCGCTACGCCGCAGCCCTGCCCAAAGTGGCGGGTTCGACTGGGCGATAGAGGATGCGAACTCCGGCGTGTCGAGGCTCATGACGTAAGCGGGCCGACGTATTTCTCCAACAGCGCCCAGGCCTTGTCGCCCGCAAGCTTCTTCATGTCGGGATAGAAGCCGTTCTTCGCCAGCACCTCGCGGAACGGCTTGTTGTCTGGCGAGTTGAACGTCAGACCCTTGGCGGTCAGGTTCTGCTGCTCGATCGTCGTCATGGCGATGAAGTCCTCGCGCTGAACGACCGAGGCGGCAGCGAAGTTGCGCTGGCAGATCTCCTGCAGGTCGGCCGGCAGCTTCTTCCACGCCGCCACGTTGAATGACGTGTGGAACCCGGACCAGACATGGTTGGTCTGCGAGCAGTACTTCTGCACCTCGTACAGCTTGGCGGTATCGATCAGCACGAGCGGGTTCTCCTGCCCGTCCACGATGCCGGTCTGGAGTGCGCTGTACACCTCGTTGAAATTGATCGCGGTCGGCGAGGCGCCCAGATGGCGGAACAGCGAGATCAGATAGGGCGCGACCGGGAGCCGTATCTTGAAGCCGTGCAGGTCGTCGGGGCTGTTGATCGGCTTGGTGCGCGTGGTGACCTGGCGGAAGCCGTGATCGTAGCCCTTTGGCATACACAGCAGGCCGATCTGTTCGGCGGCGGCACGCAGCATGTCGCCGAACTCTCCGTCCATTGCCGCCCAGACATGCGGGTAGTCGGGGAATGCAAAGCCGACGCCGGCCAGACCGCAGACCGGGTTGCGCGAGGCCAGCAGATCGACCGGAAGGTTGTACATCTCCATCGCCCCGGAGATGGCCTGAGCGATCATCGCCGTGTCGCCGCCGAGGACACTGTTAGGATAGATGGTGATCTCCAGCCGGCCGTTGCTGTCCTGCTTGATCTTGTTGGCGGCCTCTTGCTGGCGCGCCATCGCCGGGTGCTCCATCGGTGCCGACGCGCCTAGCTTGTAGCTGAACTCCGCGGCGTTGGCCGGCCAGTGCAGGATCGTGGCGGCGCCTATGCCGGCCGCACCTTGCATGACGTGGCGGCGTGTAAGCCCGTTGCCCTGCATCGACATCTCCACCCGTTGAGTTGCGGCCATCGCGGCCGATTGGTTTTGCGAAAGCGTGCCGGGACGGTGGCCGTCAAGTCAAGTTGGCGGCGACGCGGAACCTATCGGCCGCCGTATGTTTCTCGCAGACGGAAGTGCTGCAGCTTGCCAAGCGCGTTGCGCGGAAGTTCGTGTGCGAACAGGATGTCGCGGGGCATCTTGAAGCGTGCAACTTGCGACAGCAGGAATGCGCGCAATTCGTCCTGCGTAACCACTGCTCCAGGGTGAGGCACCACGATGGCAAACGGGACCTCCTGCCATCTCGGATCGGGCACGCCGATCACCGCGGCTTCCGCGACGGCCGGATGTTCCAGCAGCACGCGCTCGATCTCGGCGGGATAGATGTTCTCGCCTCCCGATACGATCATGTTCTTCTTGCGGTCCTGAATGGTAAAATACCCATCGGCGTCGCGCACCGCGATGTCGCCGGTCCAGAACCAGCCTTCGCGCAGAGCCTCTGCTGTCGCCGCCGCGTTCCCCCAGTATTCGGTGAGGACGTTCGGGCCACGCACAACCACTTCGCCCGGCACGTCGGGCAGCACGTCCTGTCCGTCCTCGTCCACCACGCGCGCCTCGCAGACGAGGCCTGGCAGGCCTGTCGAACTGCCGCGCGACAGATCGCCGCCGAGACGCGTGTACACCGCGATCGGGCTGGTTTCGGTCGCGCCGTAAACCTGCAGAACCGGAACGCCGCGCGCGGTGATCGCATCAACCAGCGACTGCGGCACCAGCGTGGAGCCGGTGCTGACCGCGCGCAGGCTCGAAAGGTGCGTGTCGTGCCACCGCGGATGCTCGAGCAGCGCCTGGATGGTTGCCGGCACAAGTACTGCCAGACTTGGCCGCTCCTGTGCGATCGCGCGCAGGGTGTCGTCGGCCGTAAAGCGCGGATGGATGGTGACCGTCGCACCGAGATGCAGCGCTGGCGTGGTCTGGATATTCATGCCGCCCACATGGAACAACGGCAGCACCGTCAGCACATGATCGTCTGCGGTCATGGCATGCATGTGCTGGCTCATCACGCCGTTCCATAGCAGCGCTTCCTGCGTCAGCACCGCACCTTTCGGCCGTCCGGTGGTGCCGGCGGTGTAAACGATGAGCAGCGGCGCGCGCCAATCGACGTACGGTTCACGTCCGTCGCCGCTGCCGGCGTCGATCAGCGTCGCCAGATCGCTGCCAGGCTCCGGCGAGCAGTCCAGGCCGACGATCCGCGTCTCGGGGAGCACATCGGCGAGCGGCGCGCAGACCGCATCGAATGCGTGTTCGACGAACAACGCCTTCACCGCGGCGTCGCGCAGGATGAACACCTGTTCGGGCACCGCGAGCCGCCAGTTCAACGGCACCAGCATCGCACCCAATCGTGCACAGGCGTAGAGCAGCGCCAGGTAGTCGGGTGAATTCAGCGCCAGCACGGCAACCCGGTCACCGCGATGCACGCCAAGTTGCGATTTCATCGCGCGCGCCAGGGCGGTAATGCGCACGGCAAGATCAGCGTAGCTCCACGCCTGTCCCCGATACCGCAGTGCCGGCTTGTCTGGTGTGAAGGCGGCGTTGCGGTCGATCAGATCTGCCAGGTCCATCAGTCGTCTGTCTCGTCCTGTTGGTACAGCGCGCCGCGGCCGATCCGCTCCAGACAGACTTCCGCTGTCCACGGCGCCATCAGGGATCCGCAGCGGCTGTCGCGGTAGATCCGTTCCAGCGGCAGCGAGCGAAACATCGAATGTCCGCCGCAGGTGCGGATGGCAAGCCGCGCAAGATCGTTCGCCGTCTCCATTGTCGAGAACTGCGCCGCGTAGGCGCGCAGCCGCTGCTCGGGCGTAGGATCGACGCGCGCCTCGCTCACCGACTGGAACCACAATACCTTGGCCTGCTCCAGTTTGATGTGCATCTCCGCGACGGCAAGCTGCTTCACCGCGCTGTTGCGACGTTTGCCCGGAGGCGCGCCTGGCATCTCGCCGCGCAGATAGCGCACGGTGAAGTCAAAGGCAGCCTGCGCCAGTCCCAGATAGGTCGGGGTAAGCGTCAGGAACATGTGCGGCCAGCGCGACGCGGCCTGGAAATATACGCCGCGCGGCATGATCGCGGCATCGTGCTCAACGAACACATCGGCAAATTCCAGATTGCGCGAGACCGTGCCGCGCATCCCCAGCGGATCCCACTCGCCCGTCACGCGGACACCCGGCGCATTGGCAGGCACCGCCAAATACAAAGTATTGCGGCGCGATGCGTTGCCATCCGGCGCGACCTCGGTCGCCAGCAGTCCGTAGTAATCGGCGTGCCCCGACAGCGACGCGAAGATCTTCCGCCCGGTCACCAGCCAGCCGCCCTCGACCGGTCGGGCCGCGGTGCCGAACGGGATCTGACCGACCGCCGATGCGTTGCCTTCCGAGAACGGCTGCGCATAGATCGCACCGTCCACGGCGATGCGCCGGAAGTGGATTGCTCGCCGGCGTTCGTGTTCGGCGCGCGCAGCGTTGTCCATTTCCAGGTCGTCCACGATCCTGCCGGCCCACAATGTGGAACAGACGTGCATGTTCCAGGTAAGCGCTGTGGCGCCGCAATGCCGCGCGATCTCTGCCGCCGCCAGTGCATAGGTCTGGTAATCCGCGCCAAGTCCGCCATGCGATTGCGGAATGCAGATCGCCAGCAGACCCGCCGCATGCAGGTCGCGGTAGTTCTCCGTCGGGAAGCTGGCATCGCGGTCGTGATGCGCCGCGCGCGGAGCGAATTTTTCCCCCGCCATTTGGCGCGCCTGCTCGATCAGTGCCGCCTGCTGATCGGTCAGGCGAAAGGTGCTCGGATCGAAGATCGGCGCGTTTATCACCTGGGTCATGACATTCTTATGCTGGCGCCTCGGTTTCGGCGTACGTCAAGGCGTGCGGCTGGCCGCCGGCGCTGTGACAGGCAAATTGACTCGGTTTCAAGCCGGTGCCTAAGCTTCGTCCAAACCACAAAAACGTTACGACGCCGCGACCCCAAAGGTCCAGGGAGAAAATGAATGAAGCGTCTTCGCTCGATCGCGACAGTCTTTCTGGCATTGCTGGGGATGGCCTTGTGGGGGCCGGGAGCGCGTGCCGCCGATGACACCATAAAGATCGGCTATATCGACCCGTTCTCCGGCGCCTTCGCCCAGGGCGGCGACGCGAGCCTGAAGATGTTCCAGTTCGTGCTGGATTATATCAACAACAAGGGCGGCGCGCTCGGCAAGAAGTTCGAGTTGGTCACCTTCGACGACAAGCTGCAGCCGGCCGAGGCGCTGATCGCGCTGAAAAGCGTCATCGACCAGAACCTGCCGTTCGTCATGTCGTGCGTCGGCTCCAATGTCGGCTCGGCGCTGATCGACGCGGTGACCAAGCACAACACGCGCAACCCCGACAACCGGCTGTTGCTGCTGAACTGCGGTCAGCTTGCGACCGAACTCACCAACGAGCAGTGCAGCTTCTGGCATTTCCGCTTCGTCGGCAGTGTGGAAATGCGCGCCGTGGCGCGGATCAAGTCGCTGCCACCGTCGGTGAAGACGGTCTACCTGCTGAACCAGGATTATCTGTTCGGCCAGTCGATCGAGAAGGACACCAAGAAGTACCTCGCGCTGTATCGTCCCGACATCAAGATCGTCGCCGACGAGTTCATCCCGCTGATGCAGATCAAGGATTTTTCGCCCTATATCACCAAGATCAAAGCGTCCGGCGCGCAGTCGCTGCTCACCGGAAACTATGGGCCCGACCTGAACCTGCTGATCAAGGCCGGCGTCGATGCCGGGCTCGATATCCGCTACGATGCCTACCTTGGCCACGTGATCGGCGCCGCGACCGCCATCGGCGAGACAGGCGAGGGTCGGCTTACCTCGGTGATGGAGGACCACGCGAACGTCGCGGTGGAGGAGCACAACGCCGAGGCCGAGGCGTTCTTCAAGCGCTGGCAGGACACGCATGACTTCAGCTTCATCGAAGTCCCCGGTCTGACCCAGTTCGAGATGCTGGCCCGCGCGATCAACCAGGCCGGTTCAACCGATGCCGTGAAGGTTGCGCAGGCGTTGGAGGGCATGGAGCAGAAAGACCTGTTCGGTGCCACGAACATCATGCGCAAGGATGACCATCAGTTGCTGCACCCGTACTACGAGGCGATCTTCACAAAAGACGTAAAGTACGACTCGGAACATACCGGTCTCGGATGGAAGACCGAAGCGAAGACGTCGGTGGCAGACGAAACGCTGCCGACCACGTGCAAGATGAAGCGGCCGTCGTCGTAGCCGCACCGCACAGCCGCGCGAGGTCATCATGCAGATCGGTGTGATCTCCCTGCTCGATGGCCTGGTTTACGGGATGCTGCTGTTCATGCTGGCGAGCGGGCTCACGCTGATCCTCAGCATGATGGGCGTGCTGAACTTCGCTCATGCCAGCATCTACATGCTCGGCGCCTACTTCGCCTACCAGATCAGCCACTGGGTCGGCTTCTGGCCGGCCTTCGTGCTGGCCCCGCTCCTGTGCGGCGCGATCGGCGCGGCGATCGAGGTGTGGGGGCTCAGGCGCGTGCACCACAACGGACATATCGCCGAACTGCTGTTCACCTTCGGCCTGGTGTTCATCATCGGCCGCGCCGTGCAGATGGCCTGGGGCATGCTGCCGCTGCCGTATCGGGTGCCGGCCTCGCTCGATTTTCCGCTGTTCTCCGTTTATGGCGAAAACTTCCCGGCGTATCGCGCCTTCATGCTGCTGGTGTCGGCGGGCATGCTGTTCACCACCTGGCTGCTGCTGAAGAAGACGCGCATCGGCCTGATCATTCAGGCCGCGCTCACGCATCCCGGCATGGTCAGCGCACTTGGTCACAACGTGCCGCGCGTGTTCACCATCGTGTTTGCCGGCGGATCGCTGCTGGCCGGGCTCGCCGGGGTGATTGCCGGCAACTACTTCACCACCGAATCCGGCATGGCGGATGCGATGGGACCGATCGTGTTTGTCGTGGTAATTTTCGGCGGGTTGGGATCGCTCGCCGGCTGTTTCATTGCGTCGATTCTGATGGGGATGGTGCAGACATTTTCGGTGGTGATGGACTGGTCCTTTGCCGATTTGCTCAGCCCGTTCGGGATCACGCTCGCGGCGAATAATCTGGCGGGCGAGATCCTCACCATCCCGGTGTCGCGCATCGGCCCGCTGGTGCCGTATGTGCTGCTGATCCTGATCCTGCTGTTCCGTCCACGCGGCCTGTTGGGTACCCGCGAGACATGAGCGACGCGGCGGAAACCCCGAACGTCCGCGTCCTTCCGGTGCGCCGTGCCGCGTCGCGGACCATCCGTTACTGGCCGTGGCTCGCGGCGCTGGTGGTTTCGGTCGGGCTGCCCTGGCTGTTCTACGACTGGCAGCATGCGCGTCACGCCGGGTTCGTGGTGTCGATGCTCAGCCAGACCGGCATGATGATCATCTTCGCGCTGTCGTTCAACATGCTGATGGGGCAGGCGGGTCTGCTGTCGTTCTGCCATTCCGTGCTGTTCGGCCTTGCCGGCTATTCGACGGTGCATTTCCTGGACGCCGCCGGCGCCGGGCAGCTACCGGTGCCGATGGAGTTGATGCCTCTGCTCTCGGGCCTCAGCGGGCTCGGATTTGCCATCGTGTTCGGCTACATGGCGACCAAGCAGCGTTCCACCGCGTTCGCGATGATCACGCTTGGCATTGTCCAGCTTGTCACCACCGCGGCGACGATGTTCCACAGCTTCTTCGGCGGCGAGGGTGGGATCAAGACCGACCGCGTGATCGGCAACAGCCTGTTCGGATTTGAATACGCCCAGTCGATCGAGGTCTATTACCTCATCGTGGCCTGGATGATGATCGCGGCGGTCGGCATGTATTTCCACACCACGACGCCGTTGGGCCGCATGGCGAATGCCTGCCGCGACAACCACGAACGCGCCCAGTTCGTCGGCTACGACCCGCGCATCGTGCGCTTCCAGCAGTTCGCCGTCTCGGGCTTCTATGCCGGCATCGCGGGTGGGCTGTTCGCGATCACCTACGAGATCGTCACGTTCGATGCCGTCGCTGCACCGCTGGCGGCGAACGCGCTGCTGATGGCCTATATCGGCGGCGCCACGACGTTTTTCGGCCCCGTGCTCGGCGCGATCCTGATCACGCTGATGCAGAGCGGGGTCAGCCTGATGTCGAACTCCTGGCTGATCTATGTCGGCGTGCTGTTCATCGCGATGGTCACCTTTGCGCCGGCCGGCCTTACCGGCATCGTCCTGGAACACGCGCCGATCGCGCGCGCCAGGCTGCTGCACCGGCTCACGCTGCCCTATCTGCGCATCCTGGTCCCGGGGCTGATCGTGCTGTTCGGCTTCGTCGGGCTGGTCGAATTGGCGTCGTTCCTCACGATCGGTATGGCGCAGGGCAGGCGGCTCGCACTGTTCGGGCGGGCGGTCGACATCTACAGCGCCACGCCGTGGCTGGTCTCGCTGACCTGCCTGCTGGGCGGCGGCTTCTGGCTCGCGCGCGAGGCGCGCCGGTTCAAACAGGTCTGGGACGGGGTGATGGAAACCGTGCGGCCAGGTGGAGCGCGGTGAGCCCTCCCGGTCTTTCGCTCGCCGGCGTCACCAAAAGCTTCGGCCAGACCGAGATCATCCGCGGCGTCAGCATGAACGTCGCGGCTGGCGAGCGTCACGCGCTGATCGGTCCGAACGGCGCTGGCAAGACCACGCTGTTCAACCTGATCAGCGGGCGGTTCCCGATCACGTCGGGCGAAATACGGCTGGATGAGAAAAGACTGGACGGACTGCCGCCGCATCGCATCAACCGGCTTGGCCTGTCGCGCAGCTTCCAGATCACCTCGATCTTCCATCGTCTCAGTGTGTTCGAGAACATCCGTTGCGGCCTGCTGTGGAGCCGCGGCTACCGCTATTCGTTCTGGCACGCGCTTGGCCGGCAGCGCGCGCTGAACGCGGAGACGGAGCGGCTGCTGGAGGAGCTCAATCTCGCGGACCGGCGGGACGTGCAGGCGGGGCTGCTGTCGTATGCCGAGCAGCGCGCGCTGGAGATCGGGATGACGATCGCGGGGGGCGCTAGCATGATCCTGCTGGATGAGCCGACCGCGGGGATGAGCCACAGCGAGACGGAATACGCCGTGGCGCTGATCCGCCGCGTGACGCAGGGGAAGACATTGGTGATGGTGGAGCACGATATGCGCGTCGTGTTCGACCTCGCCGACACGATCACCGTTCTGGTCTACGGCAAGGTGATCGCGTCCGGGCCGCCGGTGGAGATCCGCGCCAACCGCGCGGTGCAGGAAGCCTATCTGGGGGCGATCGCGGCATGAGGCGGCGCGAGCAAATCCCGACCGGCGCCTGCTCAACGCTCCCTCGCCGCCCCGAGGGGCGGAGAGGGTCGGGGAGAGGTGGGGCTGCCGCCGCTGCCTCATCCGCGGTCGCACAACGCCGACTGTGTCGCAACCGTTGCAAGGATCCCCCGCCTGACCCCGGCCATCTCCACCCCAAGGGGTGGAGATGGAGATGTGGCGGCGAGTACGGATGATGCTCGAAGTCCGCGACCTGCACGCCTTCTACGGCAAGAGCCACATCCTTCAGGGCGTCGATCTTTCGGTGAACGAGGGGGAGATCGTCAGCCTGCTCGGTCGCAACGGCGTCGGGCGGTCCACCACCTGCAAGGCGATCATGGGCCTCGTGCAACCGGTGGGCACGGTGCGCTATCGCGGCCGGGACATCGCTGGCCTGCGGGCCAATCTGGTGGCCAAGGCCGGCATCGGCTACGTCCCGGAGGACCGACAGATCTTCCCCACGCTGACGGTGCGCCAGAACCTGATGTTGGGCCTCAAGCGTGCCGGCCGGTTCGGGCGCTGGAACTTCGATGACGTGTTCCGGCTGTTTCCCAATCTGGCGGAGCGGCAGAACAATCCGGCCGGGGTCCTGTCCGGCGGCGAGCAGCAGATGCTCACGATGTGTCGCACCCTGATGGGCGATCCGGACCTGATCCTGATCGACGAGCCGACCGAGGGTCTGGCGCCGATGCTGGTCGAGCAGGTCGGCCACCTGCTGGAGGAGATCGCTCGGCGGGGCGTATCGATTCTGCTGGTGGAACAGAAGCTGACCATCGCGATGCGGATTTCCCGCCGGCTTTACGTTATGGGCCATGGCCGCATCGTTTTCGAGGGCACGCCCGCCGATATCGCGGCCAGCAACGATATCCGCCGGGAATGGCTGGAGGTTTGATCCCCTGGCCGGGTATGGTACAGAACTAAACTCAACTCCCCGTGATTGAGTTGTTGACGTTTTAGTGAGCCCCGTGCTTCCTTGTCTCGCTGCCACAGGGGGGCGATTCAGCGTGTGGGCACGATACCAGAGCATGCGACTGTCTACCCGGCTGCTTCTGATCGTCCTGACGTGTCTGGTGCCCATCATGGCACTGGTGGTCTGGGTCGAGTTCAGCCACTGGGCGGAACGGCGGGCGCAACTTGGCGATCTGGCGGAGCAGCAGGCCGAATTGCTGAACGGCGATATCTCGAGCATCGCTGACGGTGCGCGCGTCCTGCTGAGCACGGCGGCGGAATTCCGCGTGTTTCGTCGGGACCTGACCACCTCCTGCGACGAGCGCCTTGTCAGCATCCAGCAAGATCTGCCGATGTTCGCATTCCTCGCCGTGGTCGATGCCCGCGGCAATGTGCTCTGCGCCTCCAGACCCGGTCTGCGCGCGAGCGAAGGAGGCACGCCGGTCTGGTTGCAGGACGCGATAGCCGCCGCCGACTTTTCGGTGGGTCGCTATGCGACGTCGCCGGCGCTGGACTCCGGGTTCCTGCCGTTTGCTCTTCCCGTCCCTGGAACCGCTGCGGACCAACGCCGAACGCTTGTCACTGGCCTGGACCTGGGATGGCTGGCACAGCACCTCCAGCAGGTCCGCCAGACAGGCTCGCGCTTCCTGGCCGGCACGGTGCTTTCGCTGACCGATCGAGACGGTACCATACTGGCCCGTGCGCCCGCGCACGATACGAACGTCGGCAAGCGTCTGCCGGCGGCGGCGTTGCAGATGGTCAATGCTCCGCAGTCCGGCGTTATGCGATTGAAGAGCATGGATGGGACGGAGCGCGTGTTCGGGTTCATCCCCGCCGCGAAATCGCGGTATCACCTGATGGTCGCGATCGGCTTTTATGAGCCCGATCTGATGACGGACATCAATCGGGCCAGCATCCGCGGCGGCCTGCTGCTGGGGGCCGTCACGATCGGCGCATTCCTCGTCACGCTGTTCGTCGCGCGACGCTTCATCGGGCGGCCGACCAAGGAACTGCTCGAGGCGGCGCGTCGGTGGCGTGCGGGCGACCTCACCGCGCGCGCACCTGGCCCCGACGAGACGTTCCGAGTTCGGCCAGATAGCGACCGCGTACAACGATCTTGTCCGCACGCTTGCCCGTCGCGAGGAGGAATTGCGCGAGCACGCCGAGGCGTTGGAGGCGCGGGTGGCTGACCGCACGCGGGAGTTGCTGGTCACCAACAACCGGCTGCAGGTGGAGATTGCCGAGCGGCAGAACACCGAGGCCGCCCTCGTGCAATCGCAGAAGCTCCAGGCGGTGGGACAGCTTGCCGGCGGCATTGCCCATGATTTCAACAATCTGCTGGCAACGGTACAGGGCAGCCTCGATCTGCTGTCGCGCAGCATCCAGCCGGAGCACAAACGCCAGCGCGGCTGGATCGAGCGGGCTTCGGGCGCGGTGTTCCGCGGGTCCCAGCTGACCGGGCGCCTGCTGTCGTTCTCACGCCGCCAGCGGCTGGTGGTCGAGGCATCGGACGTGGACAGGCTGGTGCGCGATCTCGTGCCGCTGCTCCGAACCTGCACGCACGGACAGCGGATTCGCATCGATACCGTGCTTGGCGCCCGGCTATGGCCGGCAATGGTCGAACCAAGCCAGGTCGAGGCCGCCATTCTGAATCTGGCCTTGAACGGGCGTGATGCGATGCCTGATGGCGGCGTGCTGACGATAGCCACCGGCAACGAGGTCGTCAGCGAAGAAACCGCGCGGGATGTCGCCGCGGGTGATTATGTCTCGATCACCGTGACCGATACGGGCGTGGGCATGACGGACGAGGTGGCGGAGCGGGCGTTCGAGCCGTTCTTCACCACGAAGGGTCTTGCCGGATCCGGTCTCGGCCTGAGCCAGGTGTATGCCATGGTGCGCGAATCCGGCGGCACCGTCCGTCTGGTCTCGGCGCCGGGCCATGGCACGTCGTTGACTTTGCTGCTGCCGCGCGCGGCCGAAATGCCGCAACTGAACCGACCGCGCGTCACGGAGAGCAGGCCGCATCCGAAGCTGCCGGTGCTGGTCGCCGACGACGATCCCGAGGTGCTGCAGGTCACCGCGGAAATGCTGCGCCAGCTCGGCTACAGCGTGACCACGGCGCGTTGCGGTCTCGAGGCGCTGGCGCTGCTCGACGCGGAGCCGGCGATCGTCGTGCTCGACTACGCAATGCCGTCGATGACCGGGCTCGAGGTCGCGGCCGCCATGCGCACCCGTGGCTTCGCCGGGCCGATTGTCCTCGCGACAGGCTATGCCGATTTGAGCGAGGCTGAGCAGTTCGAGCTGAATGCGTTGCAGGGTGTGTTGAACAAGCCGTACACGATCCGTGATCTGGAATTGCTGCTGGCGCGGGTCGAGGCGGACGTGCCGTGGTATCCGGAAGAAGTATCGCTGGCGAATGTGACCTGACAAATGGCCGGGTTTAGCTGACGAGTGTCTTGCGCATAAAGACGCGTTCGACCCCCGGCATGCAGGTGATCCGGCCGAATTCCTCCCAGCCGTGATGGGCGTAGAATTGGGGCGCCTGGATATTGATGGTGATCAGCATCGCGGCGCGGCAGCCGCGGCGGATCGCCTCCTGCTCCGCCATGTGCAGTGCACGGCTGCCGGTGCCCGAGCGCCGCAGATGCTCCGGCAGGTAGAACAGGTCGAGGAAGAACAGCCCCAACGTGGTGCGCCCAAGCAACCCGCCGACAGGCTCGCCGGTATCCGGATCCCGCACCTCGATTGCCAGCGCTCGCCAGTCGCTTACGCCGGTCTGTGTCGCGTTGTGGTCGGCCAGGCCGGTCTCCAGCACCCTTTCGAGGCGTGGATCCGGATCGTCGGTGAGGGTGATCACGGCTTCGCTCCCATTCATCCGCGGCGCACCATAGCCGGTGGATACAGACAGCGTTCTGTCAGTCGTATCTGGCCCTCGGCGTCAGGGGCGATTCTCCGGGAACAGGTATCCGACGGTCACGAACAGTGCCGTGACGAAGATCAGGCCGCCGACGAGGCCGACCACCCAAGCACGATGGATCAATGTATCAACCGTCAGCCAGCCCGAGGCCAGCAGGCCGCCAAAGTGCAGACCGACACCCGCCCATGGCGGCATGCTGGCGGCGGTCTCACTGCGTCGGATTTTCAGGGCCAATGGGTGCAACATCGATGCATCCTAGCGGCTGGTGTGGGGGCCAGACAAATGCGAACGTCAGACGGCCGATGACCACCGCCGCACTGGCCGAAGCACTGGAGGTCACGGTCCATCTATCACGAAGTCGCAGCGCTGTGGGCGCGGCGCTGCGGCTGCGGACTAAGTCGGGTTCAGGCATCGCCACAAGCTGCGCGTCCCCGTTTGCTGGGCTGGTGCAGCGGGTTGCACAGCGGAAAGCAAGAATAACACGGATTACACGGATTGGATCGCAATGCGATCCAATGTCACGGATTACACGGATAGGCAGACTTAGGCGCTTCGCGCTGCGCTCTTGGATCAACCTGCGCGAAGCGCATTCAAATCCTTTCCGTGTAATCCGTGTATTACTCACCAGTCGACAAGTAAGACGACATTCCTATTGTACTTTCCCAAAGCCGGTGCTACGCTCGGGGCATGAAACGAGATGGACGCGGTTTTGATCATCAGACGCTGGAAGCCATTCGATTGATGGCGGTCGAGCGGGTGCGGGGCGGAGAGCGGCCATCCTCGGTGGTGACTTCGTTCGGCTTTCATCGCACGACGATCTACAAATGGCTCAAGGCGGCGTCACGCCCTGGAGTGGGACTGAAAGCGCTGCACGCCAGGCCGGCAACGGGGCGACCACGCAGCTTGACGTCGGGGCAGGAGCAACAGGTGTTTCGCTGGATAAACGGCCGCGATCCGCGTCAGTATGGGCTGGATTTCGGCTTGTGGACGCGGTCTGTAGTGGCCGACCTGATCGAGCGTAAATTCAACATTCGGCTTGGCGTGACGGCGGTGGGGGCGTTGCTCGCCAAGCTGGGACTGACGCCGCAAAAGCCACTGCAACGGGCTTACCAACGCGATCCGGACGCGATCGAGGCATGGCGGCTCGAGCGGTTTCCTGCCATTGCCAGACAGGCAAAAACCTCAGGTGGTGAAGTCTATTTCTGGGATGAGTTTGGGTTTCGTGCCGATACCGTGCACGGCAAGACCTGGGGCAAGAAGGGTGAGACACCTGTCGTCGAACGGCCTGGTCAGCGGCAATCGATCAGCGCGGCCTCGGCGGTGAACGCCCGTGGCGCATTTTGGTATTGCACCTACCATGGTGGACTGACGGCCGAGTTGTTTGTCACCCTGCTGCGGCGGATGATGCGGCGTCGCTCGAAGCCGGTTCATTTGGTGGTCGACGGACTTCCCGCGCACAAGACCGCGCTCGTGAAGGCCTATGTCGCATCCACGAAGGGCATGCTGACGCTGCATTTCCTCCCCGGCTATGCGCCTGAACTGAACCCCGATGAACTGGTCTGGAGCCACATGAAACGCACCGGTGTGGCGAGAGCACCGCTGCGGCGCGGCGAGAAGCTGCAGGAAAAGATCGAAGCACAACTTAGCGCCATCAAGCGCATGCCACGGTTGATACGGTCATTCTTCAAGGCGCCGAGTGTCTCCTATATTACCGACTGGTGAGTAATCCGTGTAATCCGTGTTATTCTTCCTTTCTGGCCAGCCGCCCCAGCCAGCCAGTCGATTAACAATTCGGCAGGCAGCCGAACCACAGGCTGGCCTCATGAACCCCGATAGTTCCGAGGTGGCGTGTGGCCGCTTCGTCGAGCAGCGTTTTGGCGAAAAGCAGGCTCTCGCCTTTTGGATCAATCGTCGTCGGCCGTCCGTCGGATCATCACTTCGCGCTTGCCGACATGGTTCGCGGGACCGACGATGCCCTCCTTCTCCATCTGCTCGATCAGCTTGGCGGCACGGTTGTAGCCGATGTTGAGATGACGCTGGATGAAGCTGGTGCTCGCCTTGCCCTCGCGCGCCACCACGGCGACCGCCTCGGGATACAGCCCTTTCTCGCCGTCGCCTGTAGCGCCAAGGCCGGGCAGCATGGACCCGCCGTCATCGTCCGCCGGTTCGGTTACCTCCTCGAGATAGGCGGGCTCGCCCTGCTCGCGCAGGAACTCCACCACCTTCTCCACCTCCTCGTCCGACACGAAGGGACCGTGCACGCGGGTGATCCGCCCGCCACCCTGCATGAACAGCATGTCGCCCATGCCCAGCAGTTGTTCGGCGCCCTGCTCGCCCAGGATGGTCCGGCTATCGAACTTGCTGATCACCTGGAAGCTGATCCGCGTCGGAAAGTTGGCCTTGATCGTGCCGGTGATCACGTCCACCGATGGCCGCTGGGTCGCCATGATCACGTGGATGCCGGCCGCGCGCGCCATCTGCGCGAGACGCTGCACCGCGGCCTCGATCTCCTTGCCGGCGACCATCATCAGATCCGCCATCTCGTCCACCACCACCACGATCAGCGGCATGGCCTCCAGCGACAGCGGCTGCTCCTCGAACGTGGGACGGCCGGTATCGGGATCGAACCCGGTCTGCACGCGGCGCGTCACCACCTCGCCCTTGGCACGCGCCTCGGCCACCCGGTCGTTGTAGCCGCTGATGTTGCGCACGCCGAGCTGACTCATCGCGCGATAGCGGCGCTCCATTTCGCGGACCGTCCATTTCAGCGCGGTCACCGCCTTGGCGGGTTCGGTCACCACCGGGGCCATCAGATGCGGGATGCCCTCGTACATCGAAAGCTCCAGCATCTTCGGGTCGATCAGGATCAGCCGGCACTGGTCGGGCGCCAGCCGATACAGCAACGACAGGATCATCGCATTGACGCCGACCGACTTGCCGGAGCCCGTGGTGCCGGCGATCATCAGGTGCGGCATGCGCGCCAGGTCGGCCACGACTGCTGCGCCGCTGATGTCCTTGCCGAGCGCCAGCGCAAGCCGACCGGTATGCTTCTGCACCTCCTCGGACGCCAGGATCTCCGACAGGAACACGGTCTCCCGCCGGGCATTCGGCACCTCGATGCCGATGACGTTCCGACCTGGTACGGTAGCGATGCGCACGGCAGTGACCGAGAGGCTGCGGGCCACGTCATCGGCCAGGCCGATCACGCGCGCGCTGCGAATGCCGGGCGCGGGCTCCAGTTCGTACAGCGTCACCACCGGACCGGGACGGATCTCCACGATGTTGCCCTGCACGCCGTAATCGGCGAGTACCGTCTCCAGCAAACGGGCGTTGGCCTGGAGCGACTCGCTGCTGGGTCCGCTGCTGGCGCGGGCCGGAGCGGGCTTGAGCAGCGAAAGTGACGGGAAACGCCAGCCGGCCTCGGACAGCGGCAGGCTCTCCTGGCGCGGGCGACGCAGCGGCGGGGCCGGCCGCGCCATGCGCGATGCGACGACAGGCGGCGGCTCATCCGCGACTGGGGCAGTGTGGAACGCAGCGGGCGAATCGCGCCGGACGACCGGGCCGGCAACTGGCTCGACGGGCCGGCGCAGGTGCAGCAGGTGGCCGAGGCGGCTGAGGCTGCGCGAGACGGCGGCGGAAACGTCCCGCGCGGCTCCAGCGATGGCGCTGCCACCAGATACGCCGTAACGCGCCGCGCGTCCGGCGGAGCGTGAAGCCGCGCGCCATTCTCCGGCCGACAGACCAAGTGCCAAAAGGGTCAGCGTCACGGCAAGCGCTGTTCCGATGATCCAGACCATCAAGGCACCGAGCGGTCCCAGAATGTCGCGCCCGACCGCGAGACCGGCGGTACCGAGCAGCCGGCCGATCGCCCCTCCCAGCCCCGCCACCGACGGCCAGGCGAGCGCGGTCGGCGCGGCGAGGGCGGCCAGTACCGCGGCAAGCAGCGGCAGTGCGGCAAGCAGGGCGGCAACCCGTGCGGCGATGCTGCCCAGGCCGCGTCGGGAGGCAATGCGCCAGGCCCAGGCGAGCATGGCCAGGCCGGGCAGCGCGCCGGCAATGCCGAAGCCTTGCAGCAGCAGGTCCGCCAGCACGGCGCCGACCGGACCCGCCAGGTTGCTGACGTGGCGGGACGTGGCGGTGTTCAACGAGGGATCGCGCGGATCGTAGCAGGCCAGCGCCACCAGCACGGCGAGGCCGAGCAGCCCGAGCGCCAGCCCGATCAGCTCAGCCGAGCGACGATTCATCAGCGCCTTGACGTCGGGGGAGACCAGGCGGCGTGCCCCGGCGGACCTAGCAGTGGCCATGTGTTTCTTGACCCTTTGCACCCGCTGTTCGCGCGCGAATCGAACTATATCCCGGAAACCCCTGATAGATGAAGTGGTGACCTCCGCTTGCCGGCGGCCGGCGCTGGCGTCAGTGTCCCGGCGATGAGCGAACATCTGTCCGCCGCGGTGTGCGTGGTCGGCGCTGGCCCGGTCGGTGGCACCCTGGCCTGCCGGCTCGCCAGCGCCGGCATCAGCACCATCGTGGTGGATCGCGCCGCGCTGCCGCCGATGGAGCACCCGGCGTTCGATGGCCGCGCCTATGCCGTCGCCGCCGGATCGCGTCGTCTGCTGGAAGCCGCGGGCCTGTGGGGCGGGCTGCCTGAACCGGCGTGTCCGATCCTGGACATCCGGGTCAGCGACGGCCGCGTCGGCCGCCGCGCCTCATCCTTGTTCCTGCATTTCGACCACCGCGAGGCCGGCAGCGATTCGGGAGCGTTCGGCTGGATGGTTGAGGCGCGCAGCCTGCGCGTGGCGTTGAACGCCCACATGCACACTTTGCCGGCCCTGCGCGTATTCGCACCCGCCGCGGCCGATGTGGAACGTCGCGAGGATGGGGCCAGTGTGCGGATTGTGGATGGCCCATGGATCGACTGCCAACTGGTAGTGGCGGCGGAAGGCCGCAATTCGCCGCTGCGCGAGACAGCCCGCATTCCGGTCACCACATTGCCGTACAGCCAGACCGCGATCGTCTGCGCCATCAGCCACGAGAAGCCCCACAACAACACGGCGCTTGAGCACTTCCTGCCATCCGGCCCGTTCGCGCAGCTTCCGATGTGCGCCAGCCGCGACGCCGAGGAGGGTGGCGCGGCGAACGTGTCGGCCATTGTGTGGACCGAGCGCACGGCGATCGCGCGGCGTATGTTGAAGCTGAACGACGCGCGGCTTGCCGGCGAGATCACCCGCCGCCTGGGCAACCATCTGGGCGGCGTGCGCGTGGTCGGGCGTCGCTGGAGCTATCCGCTCTCGGCGATGCACGCGCACCGGTACACGGATACGCGTCTCGCGCTGGTGGGCGACGCGGCGCACACGATCCATCCGATCGCCGGGCAGGGTCTCAATCTTGGGTTTCGCGATGCCATTGCGCTGTCCGAGCTGTTGATCGCGGCGGCGCGCCAGGGCGACGACCTCGGCGCGCCGTCGCTGCTGCGGCTCTACCAGGGGCGGCGGCGGCCGGACAATCTGCTGATGCTGGCCGCCACCGACGCGCTCGACAGGCTGTTCAGCACCGACAATCCGCTACTTCGCCTGGCCCGCGATGTCGGGATCGCCGCGGTGCATCATGCACCGCGGCTAAAACGGTTGTTCATGCGCCAGGCGATGGGCGTGGACCTGACGTCACGCTGCCCGGACGGTCGCCAGGAAGTCGTCGACATCGCGCCGTAGCGTCTCGGACTGTTTCGATAGTTCGCCGGCCGCACTCAGCACCTGCGCCGCCGCCGCCCCGGTGTCACTCGCGGCGCGGCTGACACCCTCGATGTTGGTCGCGATGTCATTGGTGCCCTGCGCGGCCTGGTGCACATTGGTGGCGATCTCGCGTGTGGCCGCACCCTGCTCCTCCACCGCCGATGCGATCGAGGTGGCGATCTCGCTCATCTGACGGATCGTGGCGCCGATGCTGCGGATCGCCTCCACGGTCTGCCCCGTGGCACCCTGGATGTCGCCGATCTGCGCGCGGATCTCCTCGGTGGCCTTCGCCGTCTGGCTGGCGAGCGACTTGACCTCGCTGGCGACCACGGCAAAGCCCTTGCCGGCATCGCCCGCACGCGCTGCCTCGATCGTGGCGTTGAGCGCCAGCAGGTTGGTCTGG
>CAWEVI010000014.1:0-14952 GCA_963812475.1 uncultured Alphaproteobacteria bacterium | reverse complement strand
TTGGTCTGGCTGGCGATCGTCTCGATCAGCTGAACGACTTCGCCGATGCGCTGCGCGGTCTTGTTGAGGCCCTCGACGGTCGCATTGGTCTTGTCCGCCTCGACCACAGCCTGGCCGGCGATCTTCGAGGACTGCTCCACCTGCCGGCCGATCTCCAGCACCGACGTGGACAGCTCCTCCGCCGATGACGCCACGGTCTGCACATTGGCCGATGCTTCCTCGACCGAGGCGGCGACCGCGGTTGCCTGATGCGTCGCCTGCTCGGCCGTTTGGGTCATCGCCTGCGCGGATGATTGCATTTCGGTGGCCTGCGAGGCGACCGAATTGACCACGCCCTTGATGCCGGCCTCGAACCCATCGGCGAGCCGGAGCATGCCGGTCTTGCGTTCCGCTTCCGCCGCGGCCTTGTGCTGCTCGGTTTCCGCGCGCAGCCGGTCCGCCTCGATCATGTTGTTCTTGAATACCGCGACGGTCTCGGCCATCTGGCCGATCTCGTCCTTGCGTACGACACCGGGGATTTCCACCGTCTTGTCGCCGCCGGCGAGCGCCCGCATCGCCGCGCACATCCCGATCACCGGGCGTGAGATACCGCGGCCTATGAGCCAGGCCAGCACCGCGCCGGCCAGCAGCCCGCCGACCGACAGATACAGGATCAGCGAGCTTGTCGAGGCCATCGTGGACAGCGTGTCGTGCTCTTCCTGCTTCTCCTCGGCGATGCCGCTGGCCTTTATCGATTCGGCGTCGGTCTGCACCTGCTGACCAATGTCCCGCATGGTGCCGTTGGCCATGGTGTCGATGCCTCGCTCGAGGTCCGCGGCCTTCCGATAGGAATCCCGATAGTTTGTCGCGCCGGCCTGCAGATCGTCGAAGTTCTTGCGGTAATCTGCACCCTTGGTGGCAGCATCGAGCGCCTGCAACGCCGCCGTGAGATTGGCGAACGATTTCTCCGCCGCGTCGGCCGCGGCCTGCTCGTGCCGGCCGAGCAATTTGTTGACGTTGAGGCGTGCGAGCATCAGGTGCTGCCGACCCTCATAGCCGAGCACGCTGACGCTGCCGTTTCCGGTTTTGGCGGCAACGGTAATGAGTGAGTCGAAGTTCTGCTGGATGTTGGCGCCCAGTGGATCGAGCGTGCTTTCGACGAGCTTCTTCTGCTCGTGCATCTGTGCCACGAGTTGGTCGAAGTCTTTCGAATATGCCTCGAAATTGCGAACGATGTCTTCGAGCAGGCGATGCCGCTCCGGGTTCTTGATCTCAGCCAGGCCTTGCTGCAGCAGCGGCCGAAGTGACGCCTGTTCCTTAGCCGCCAACTCGATATTGCTCTCGATGCCGCTGGACGCGTAGTCCCGCGCGAAACGCCGAACGTTCAGGAACCCGCGATCCACGTCCCGGGCGATCCCCACCACCGATACGCGCTGCACGTAGGTGGCAAAACCTTCCGCGGCAGTGTGGAACGAGAGGTACGCCGTGCCGCTCACGATCGCCAGAATCGCCAGCACGCAGGCAAAGCCGATGGCGACCTTCGTGCCAATCGCGCGATTGGCTATGAGCGACATGGCGCCGTTGTTGGTGTTCATCGACGGGTTCTCCCGGAGCGGGTGAGTATCAGCTCGATCGCAGAAGGAAACGGCGGTTATGGCCTTGTGTGGGGCGGGCATTGTCAGCGTACAGCGTGGCGAATTGCCTGATCTGTTCGGGTGACGCCTCGATGGATTGCTGGAACAGCGTCCAGACGATGCCCTGTGTGCATGGCGGCGTCGTGAGCGAACCCATGTAGCGGTAAAACCCGCGCTCGGCGGGCATCAGCGTGCCTGGATCGACCGCGGTCCCCGCGTCCCGCTCCGGACCCTCCTGCCGCGGCATGGCGCTCCAGATCGGCTCCAGAGCACGGTTCGTCTCGCCGGGCCTGACAAAGACGCCGATGACCGCAAGATCGCCCGCCGCCGAACGATGCACGAAATGGCATTCGAGATCGAACGGCTTGCCGGACAGCAGGTGTTCGCTCGGATGGTGGAAGTGGAACTGCTGCAGCTCGTAGCTCGTGCCGCCGATCATGCAGGCCGAACCGGGGGCGGCATTGATCTGGATCGTGTGTCCGTTGTTGATGATCCGGAGCTTCATCGACTGATAGGCGATATCCAGACCGCCAGGCTCCGCCGCAACGGCGTCGGCAAGGTCGATCGGCGACTGTTCGAGGCCGAGCTGGCAGACCTTGAACGCCGGGGTGAGCTCTCCCCAGTTCGCGGCCTCGCCTTCATAGGCCCAGTGCGGCGAAGCCGCATGCGGCGCCTCCTCGGCCAGCGCCCGCGGCAACATCCGGCAGCAGGCGCAGCCGATCGCCGCCGCGCCGAGAAAAGACCGGCGTCCAAGCCGGGATCCCCTAGCCCACCGTTCGCGCGCAGCAATCATCGGAGTGACCCCTACAAAAATCGAGAGGCGCGGAATGTCCGGGAATTCGGTGAACAATTGGCTAACCGCGGTCGTCCGGGTATCGTTCGGGCGATCAACCGACCAGGAGGCTAAGATGGCGCCGAAGATCCTGCTGACCGATAACCCGCTGAGCGCGATGGACATCGCGCGCGACCTGGCGCCGTCCGGCTTCGACCTGGTGATCGCCCGGGCGAACACCCCCGAATTCAACGCCGCGCTGGCCGATATCGATTTCATCGTCGGCCTCGGCGAAGTGAAGATGGACGATGCGTTCTACAAATCCGCGCCGAAGCTGAAGCTGGTGCAGTTGCTCAGCGCCGGCTACGACCGCGTCGACATCGAGGCCGCGCGCCGCGCCGGCGTTCCCGTGTGCAACAACGGCGGTGCCAACGCGATCGCGGTGTCGGAGCATACGATCCTGCTGATGCTCGCGGTCTGCCGCCGGCTGACCTGGCTGCACGAGATGGTCGCGTCCGGCCGGTGGCGCGGCAACGACGTGGCCGATGTCCGGCTCTATGAACTGTCGGGCCGCACGCTTGGTCTGGTCGGGCTCGGCAACATCGGCAAGAAGGTCGCCCGGCTGGCGAAGGGCTTCGGCATGGCGGTGCAGTATTTCGACATCGCCCGGCTCAGCGAGGACGCCGCGGATGCGCTGGGCGTCAAGTTCCGGCTCTTCAACGAACTTTTGCGCACGTCGGATATCGTTTCGCTGCACGTTCCGCTGACGACGGCCTCGCGCCACATGATGGGTGCCGCGCAGTTCAGGCTGATGAAGCCGACGGCGTATCTGATCAACACGTGCCGAGGACCGGTGGTGGACGAGCCGGCCATGTATGAGGCACTGACCAATGGCACGATCGCGGGCGCCGGGCTGGACGTGTTCGACCAGGAGCCGCCGCCGGCGAACAATCCGCTGTTCAACCTGGACAACGTGATTCTGACGCCGCACTACGCGGGGCCGACCTGGGACAACCAGTCCGCCCGCTTTCGCAACGGCTTCGACAATGTTGAGCGCGTGGCGCGGGGCGAGAAGCCGCTGTGGGTGATCCCGGAGTTGCGGGATTAGGCAATTCAAATTTGTAACTGCTCCGTTCCGCCCGTGCGTTGAGGTGGCAAAACAATCAAGCGGACACGGAATTTCACCGAGTGCACACCGAGTTTCACGGAGGCAACAAAATTGCGCTTCGCGCAGGACACTTCGGCGAACGCAGCGGTGGGTGGCTCGCATCAAGCCGCCCGTGCGGTTTGATAAGCGGGGAGGGGAAACAAATCGTCAAGCGACACCGCACCCTTCCTCGAGTTTACTATCCGCTTGATTGCTTTCCTTTGCAGCGAGTCCCGCTAAATCGAAACAATCTGCCCGCCGCCGATCGCTTCGAGGAACGTTGCGATCCCTGCCACCTCGACGTCCGGCATCAGGGCCGCCGCGTCCAAGGCCTCAACGCGTAGCCCCGCCTCGCAGGCGATCAGGCGTGCGCCCAACTCCCGCGTCGCCTCGCGCAGTTCCTCGAGACCAGCCACCCCGGCGGCACGCACGCGCGCATCGCGACCGGCGTCCACCAGCCCAGACCAATCGGACAGCAAAGCGTGGCAACCGCCGTTGGTGGCGAACAGCACCACACGTCGCCCCAACGCCGCCGCGCCGGAGGCGACGACGAACGCATAGTGGGCACGGTCATGCGCGCCTGACAGCAGCAAAATTCCGAGCGGCTCAGACGGCACAGGCGGGTGCCGGGGTGTTTCGGTGTGCCGACAGGTCCTTGATCGTCGCCACCGGGCTGCACAGCGCGCAATGCGGGTCCTGGCGCAGCCGCACGGTGCGGAAGCGCGTCGCCAGCGCATCCCAGATCAGCAGCTTGCCGGACAGGCTCTCGCCGACGCCGAGAATCTCCTTCAGCACCTCGGTCGCCTGCAAGGTGCCCATCACGCCGGTGACCGCGCCGAGCACGCCGGCCTCGCTACAGGTCGGCACGGTGCCCTCCGGTGGCGGTTCGGGATACAGGCAGCGGTAGCAGGGGCCGCCCTCGTGCTGATGCGGCTTGAAGACCGATAGCTGTCCCTCGAAGCGCAGCACGGCGGCGGAGACCAGCGTGCGACGGCCCAGCACGCAGGCGTCGGCCACCAGGAAGCGCGTGGCGAAGTTGTCCGTACCGTCGCAGACCAGGTCGTATCGCGCGACGAGATCGGCGGCGTTGTCGGCGTCCAGGCGCACACTGTGCGGTTCGATCCGCACCAACGGATTGATCTCGCGCGCCGCCTGGGCCGCGGATTCCGCCTTCGGTGCGCCGATCCGCGCCGTGGTATGCGCAATCTGCCGCTGCAGGTTCGACAGCTCCACGTGGTCATGATCGACGATGCCGACCGTGCCGACCCCGGCCGCGGCCAGATAGAGCGCAAGCGGTGAGCCAAGCCCGCCGGCGCCGATTACCAGCACCCGCGCGGCCTTCAGCTTGGCCTGGCCAATGCCCCCCACGTCCTGCAGCAGGATGTGACGGGAGTAGCGGCGAATTTCGTCTTCGGTGAAGTCCAGGTCCATGGCGCTAGGATATGGTGACGCGGCGCGCGCGGACAGAGGACAGGTTGCACGCATGAACGAAGATCACGCCCTGGTGCTGTTTTCCGGCGGCCAGGACAGCACGACCTGCCTCGCCTGGGCGCTCGCCCGCTACCCGCATGTGGAAACCATCGGCTTCGCCTACGGGCAGCGGCACGCGGTGGAGCTGGAATGTCGTGCGCCGGTTCGCGGCGCGCTGACCGCCCTTTGGCCCGGACGGCTCGGCCCCGATCATGTGATCGACCTGGTCGGGACGCTGGCCGGCCTCGGCGCGACCGCGCTCACCAGCGACACGACCATCGCGATGACCGCCGAGGGGTTGCCCAACACCTTCGTCCCCGGCCGCAACCTGCTGTTCTTCACCTGCGCCGGAGCGCTGGCCTATCGCCGCGGACTGCGCCGCATCGTCGCGGGGATGTGCGAGACCGACTACTCCGGCTACCCCGACTGCCGTGATGACACCATCAAGGCGATGCAGCTCGCGCTCAACCTGGGCATGCAGCGCCGCTTCGTGCTGGAGACGCCGCTGATGTGGCGCGACAAGGCCGCCACCTGGGCGCTGGTCGAAGCGCTCGGCGGGTCGGCGCTGGTCGAGCTGATCCGCACCGAAACGCACAGCTGCTATCTCGGCGACCGCAGCCACCGCCACGACTGGGGCTATGGCTGCGGCACCTGCCCGGCGTGCGAGTTGCGTGCGTCCGGCTGGCAGCGCTGGCGCGCTGGCGCCGGCTCGGCTTCAATTGAAGTCCCACCGGCAGGAGAGAGTGCATGAAGTCCTTCGCCCCGTTCGCCACCCTCGCGATGATTTCGGCCTTGTCCGTTGTTCCGGCGCAGGCACAGCGCGCGTTCGCGCCCCAGGCGCGCACGGCCAACGATCTGGCTGATCTTTGCGCGGCAAATCCCAAGGATCCGCAGGGCGATGCCAAGATCAACTTCTGCCATGGCTACGCCCAGGGGGCGATTGCAGTCGAAATGCGCAATGCCGGCGACAAGAAGCCGTTCTGCTTCCCCAACCCGCCCCCGACCCGCACGCAGACATTGGGCGATTTCGTCAATTGGGTGCGCTCGTTGCCGGAGCACCGCAACGAAACGGCGCTGGATGGTCTGTTCAAGTTTCTCGCCGAACGCTACCCCTGCAAGTAACGTCCCGACCGGGACAGCTTGGAAGGATCGCCGGAGAGTGGCCGAGCCCGGTGCTCGAGCTTCGAGGGATTTCCAAAAGCTTCGGCGCGATCCAGGCGTTGAGCGAGGTGGACCTTTCGCTCGAGCCAGGCGAGGTGCTCGGCCTGATGGGCGACAACGGGGCCGGCAAATCCACGCTGGTGCGCATCATCGCGGGAAACTTCCCGGCAACCAGCGGGGAGATGCTGCTGGACGGCGAGCCGGTGCAGTTCCACCGCCCGGTGGACGCGCGCCGTAAGGGGATCGAGATCGTCTATCAGGAGCTTGCGCTGTGCGACAATCTCACCGCGGCGGCGAACGTGTTTCTGGGTCGCGAACTGACCCGCCGTGTGGGCCCGCTGCGACTGCTCGACTATCCCACCATGTACGCCCGCGCCGGCACGCTGTTCGCCGAACTGAAGTCCGAGACGCGCCCGCGCGATCTGGTGCGGCGCATGTCAGGCGGTCAGCGCCAGGCGGTGGCAATCGCGCGCACGCGGCTCTCCAATCCGCGCATCGTGCTGCTCGATGAGCCGACTGCCGCGATCTCGGTGCGTCAGGTCGCCGAGGTGTTGGACCTGATCCGCAGACTGCGCGACCAGGGCATCGCGGTGGTGCTGATCAGCCACCGCATGCCGGACGTCTTCACCGTCGCCGACCGCGTCCTCGTGATGCGGCGCGGTCGCAAGGTGGCGGAGAAGCCGATCGCCGCATCGAGTCCCGAGGAGGTCACCGGGTTGATCACCGGAGCAATCGATGCCGCTTGAAGCGCCCGTGGCCATGGCCAGTGTGGCGGAACTCAGGGAGCACACGCTGGCGCAGCGTCTGCTGTCCAGCCAGGCCTTCTGGGTAACAGTCGCGCTGCTCGCGATGTGCGGCGTGATGGCCGTCCTGCAGCCCGCTGCCTTCGCCAGTACCGAGAATTTCTACAACATCACGCGCAACTTCGCGTTCATTGGGATCATGGCGCTTGGCATGACGACGGTCATCGTGACCGGCGGCATCGACCTTTCGGTGGGCTCTGTGATGGGGCTGGCGGCGATCGTTGCCGGCCTCGTGCTGCAGGACGGCGGCGCGTGGTGGCTGGCGATGGGTGCCGGCCTTGCCACCGGACTTGCGGCCGGCGCGGTGAACGGCGTGCTGATCGCCTGGATCGGCCTGCCCCCCTTCGTGGTGACGCTTGGCACGCTGTCGGTGGGTCGTTCGCTGGCGGTCGTGCTGTCGCAGAACAAGATGATCTATGATTTCGGCCCTGACGCGGACACGATCTTCGCGATCGGCGGAGGGCAGATGCTGGGCATCGCCAATCCGGTCTGGGTGCTGCTGGCGCTGACGGCGGTCTTCTCCGCCGTCCTGCACCTGACGCGCTGGGGCCGGCATCTTTACGCGATCGGCGGCAACGAGCAGGCAGCGCTGCTGACCGGCGTGCCGGTGGCGCGGGTGAAGCTGGCTGCCTACATCGTCTCGGCGATGACGGCAGCACTTGCCGCGGTGCTGATCATCGGCTGGCAGGGTTCGGCGATCAACGCGCTCGGCACCGGATACGAATTGCGCGTGATCGCCTCGACTGTTATCGGCGGGGCCAATCTGATGGGCGGCGAGGGCGGCGCCTATGGTGCATTCATCGGCGCCGCGCTGATCGAGGTGATCCGCAATTCGCTGCTCATGGCAGGAGTGGACTCCAATTGGCAAGGCACTTTTGTCGGCGTCTTCATCGTTCTGGCGGTGCTATTGGAAAAGCTCCGCGGGCGCCGGCGCGCGTGACAGCGAATACAGGAGGAAAGCGATGAAAAAGTATCTTGCTGCTGGCGCTGCGATTGCAGTCTTGCTGGCAATGTCCGCGCATCCCGGCGCGGCGGCCGACAAGAAATACGTCTTCGCTCTGGTGCCGAAGAACATGAACAACCCGTTTTTCGATCAGGCGCGCGACGGCTGCAAGCAGGCCGAAAAGGAGTTGGCCGGCGCGATCGAGTGCCTCTACATCGGTCCCGGCGAGCATGGCGGCGGCGAGGAACAGGTGCAGGTCGTCAATGACCTGATCGCGCGTCGGGTCGATGGCATCGCGGTGTCGCCTTCGAATGCACCGGCGATGGGGCGCGCGCTGATCGAGGCGCAGAAGGCGGGCATTCCGGTGCTGACCTGGGATTCGGATCTGCTCGAGCGCGACAAGAAGCTTCGCATCGCCTATGTCGGCACGAACAATTACGAGATCGGCAAGAACCTCGCTCTTCAGGTGGCGATGATCAAACCGAAGGGCGGCACGATCTGCATCCAGTCGGGCGGTGCCGCGGCGGCGAATCACAACGAGCGCATGCAGGGACTGCGCGACACGCTGTCCGGCGAGCCAAGCAATGCGCCGCCCGGCAAGCGGTTGACCGGACAGAACAATTGGACGGAAGTCGATGGTTGCCCGCTCTATACCAACGATGATTTCCCGGTGGCGGTGCAGCAGATGGAAGACATCCTCGGCAAATATCCGAAGCTCGACGCCTTTGTGCCGACCGGCGGTTTTCCGCAGTTCCTGCCACAGGCTTATCGGAAGGTGGCGGAGAAATACAAGGCGCGCATCGACGACGGATCGCTGGCGCTGGTGGTTGCGGACACGCTGCCGGTGCAGATCGATCTGCTGAAGGCCGGGCTGTCGCGCGCTCAGGTCGGGCAGCGGCCGTTCGAGATGGGCTACAGGACGATGTTCTTCCTGAAGGACATCAAGGACGGCAAGGCGAAGCCGGCGGATCCGACCTACACCGGCCTCGATGTCTGCACGCCGAAGAATGTGGCGACGTGTGTGGGAGGGTGATTGGCTGCTCGACGGCGCTCCGCGGTCACCGGGAAACGCGGAGTGCGGCGCGGTCGGAACAGTTGACGGTTCGACCCGGCTAAATGAAATGGTCGGCCGCAACTGGCGATGTTAGGCACTCTCTCTACGGTATCAGGTTTCCGAGGAGAGTCTTTTGAAAGGTTCATTTAGGCGACGGTAGTGCTGTTTCACCTCAGGTCCGGTGGCGGGTAGTAAGGCTTATCCCCCAGCGTCTGGACACGCTGCCAGAATGTCTCGCCGCTTGCCTTACCGACCTCGTCGAGATCGGCGGACTGGCGCCAGATGTTCCATGAATCCGGATGCAGCCGACTTGCTTCCGCCAGATGAACATCGCCCTCGCCGGTGTTGCCATGCCGGCGCAGCCACACGCCCAATCGGAAATGCGCCTGAGCCAGTGCGATCTCCGGTGTGATCCGTGGCAGTGCGTCCCGCGCCGTATCGTTCGGCAGCGCGTGCCTGCCGGTCAATACCCAGTCGCGCACCGCATCCAGATACGCCGAGCGCGCAGCCTGTCGCGCCGCCTGGTGCTCGGATGCAAGCGTCCGCGTTGCAGGGTCCATCAGCCGGAAATGATCGGTCGAGCCGGCGGTCTCCGGCGGACGGACAATGCGGCCCGTCGCATCGATCCAAACGGCTTGCGGCACATTCACCATGCCGTACAGATCGGCGACGCGATGGTCCTCGTCGATCAGGCACCAGTACTCCGCCTTCGCCTGCTCGATCCACTGCCGCGCATGCTCCGCACCGCGGCTCTCCTCGGCCACCGCCACGATCATAAATCTTTCGCTCTTCAGGCCGTCGAACAGTTGCTGCCACACGGGCAAGTCAAAGCGACAGCCTCACCAGGATGCCCAGGTACTGAGGAAGACCTTGTTCCCCCGCAAAGCCGAGAGCGTGTGCGGCACGCCCGCGAGATCAGGCAGCGTGAAGTCCGGCGCGATCAACCCGGCCAGCGCGGCGTTGCGTTGATCCGCCCCGGCGCCGAGCACCCACGTCTCGTTGGCCGCATCGTGCACGACCGGCCGCCCGAGCAATTGCCAGAACGCCGCCACATCCAAGCGACCGTGGCGCACGGCATCTGCGTGCAACGGCACGCAGACATCGGCCTGACACATGCCCTCGGGTTTCAGCGTCCAACCGGTCGCGCGCAAGGCATCGTCCGCCGACAGCCACAGGCCGTCTGTCGCGGCGACCGTCGTCTCGCCCGTGTCGTTCAGGACGATTGCCATCGTGCGGCTCCTCTCTTGCCCCGCCGCAGGCAAACACGTTCAATGGCGTGCGCGCAAGTTCGCTACGAAGGGGAGACATCCATGCCGAGGCTCGCGGGAAAGATCGCCTGGATCACGGGCGCCGGTAGCGGCATCGGCGAGGCCGCCGCGCTTGCATTGGCCGAGGAGGGCGCGACCACCGTTTTGACAGGACGCCGCCGCGAACCGCTGGATGGCGTTGCGGCGCGCATTCACCAGAAGGGCGGCACCGCGCACGTGCAGCCGGCCAATCTGATGGATGCAAAGCAGGTGCAGGGCGTCGGAAAATTCATCAGGGACACGCTCGGCCGACTCGACATCCTGGTGAACAACGCCGGGCTCAACATAACCGACCGGCATTGGGACAAGCTCACGCCCGAGGGCATCGACGAACTGGTGCACGGCAATCTGTCGCAGGCACTGTACTGCGTCACAGTGGCGCTGCCGCTGATGCGCGAGCAGAAGGACGGCGTGCTGATCCACACCGCCTCGATCGCCGGCCGGTTCATCGGCGGCTTCTCCGGGCCGATCTATGGTGCGGCGAAGCACGGCATCGTCGCGATGAGCCACACCATCAACCAGGAGGAGTGCGTCAACGGCATTCGCTCCACGGTGCTTCTGCCGGGCGAAGTCGCCACGCCGATCCTCGACAAGCGGCCCAATCCGGTGGGTCCGGAAGAGCGGGCGCGCATGGTGCAATCGGAGGATTGCGGCGACCTGATCCGCTATATTGCGTGTCTGCCGAAGCACGTGGTGATGAGCGAGGTGATGCTGGCGCCGACCTGGAACCGCACCTACGTCGCCAATCTGCAACGCAAACTCTGAGGACGCACGTCACGATGGCTTCGAATCGCAAGAAGGTGCTGCTGCCGCACAACATGGGCAAGGAAGGCGTGGACCTGCTCCGGCGCCGCGACGACATCGAGGTGCAGATCTATCCCGCCGGGATCAGCCAGACCGAACTGCTGCCGATGCTGTCGGATGCGGCGGGCATCGCGCTGTCGGGTACGCCGTACAAGCAGGCCGAGATGGATGCCTCGCCCGCGATGCAGGTGGTTGCGCGCATCGGTGTCGGTTACGACGCGGTGGAAGTGCCGGCGCTGACCGCGCGCCGCGTGCCGCTGATGGTGGCGGGAACGGCGAATTCGACCTCCGTGGCGGAGCATGCGTTCCACCTGATGATGGCGCTTGCCAAACGCACGCCGGCGCTGGATGCGATGGTGCGCAAGGGCGCATGGAGCGACCGTCATGCCGGGCTGCCGATGGAGCTGTCCGGCAAGACCGTGCTGATCGTCGGGTTTGGCCGCATCGGGACGCGCTCGGCCCGTCGCTGCCAGGGCTTCGACATGAACGTGCTGATCTACGATCCTTACGCACCGGCCGAAAAGATCACGAGTGCCGGATGCGAACGCGTGACGGACCTCAACGCTGCGTTGCCGCGCGCCGATTTTGTTTCGATCCATTGTCCGAAGAACCCCGAGACGGTGGGGATGTTCGATGCCGCGCGCCTTCACCGCATGAAGCGGGGCGCGTTCATCGTCAACACGGCACGCGGCGGCATCATCGATGAGCCGGCACTGCACGCGGCGCTCACCTCCGGTCGGCTTGCCGGTGCGGGCCTCGACGTGTTCGACCTGGAGCCGACGCCGGTCAATAACACGCTGCTTCAGCTCGACACGGTGATAACCTCGCCGCACATGGCGGGCGTGACGACGGAATTGGTTGCCGGCATGGCGATGGTGACGGCCGAGAACATTCTGAGCGTGCTGGATGACAAACCGAACCGGGACAACGTCATCAACCAAGAGGTGTTGGATTGACGCTTCGCTGTCATGGCCCGGCTTGACGCTGCTATGACGGTTCAGGCACAGGGGTGAACAGACATGCCGCAGCCGGATCACATCTCCAAGCTCGGTGTACCCGACCCGGCCACGCTGGACGGCGACCTGAAGGTCATCTGGCAGAAATGCGTGGACAAGCTTGGCTTCGTCCCGAACGTGTTCAGCGCCTACAGCCTGAACCCGCGCAGGCTGCGCAACTTCATGGCGATGTACAACGAGATCATGCTCTCGGACTCCGGACTGTCGAAGCTCGAGCGTGAGATGATCGCCGTCGTCGTGTCGTCGGCCAACCGTTGCTATTACTGTCTGGTCGCGCATGGTGCGGCGGTGCGCGCGCTGTCCGGCGATCCGGAGCTCGGCGAGATGATGGCGCTGAACTACCGCGTCGCGAAGCTCGATCCCCGTCAGCGCGCGATGCTGGATTACGCCTGGAAGCTGACGACCACGCCCTGGCTGATCGACGATGACGACCGCGCGACGCTGCGCAAGGCGGGCCTGTCCGAGCAGGATGTTTTTGATCTTTCGGAAACCGCTGCGTTCTTCAATCTGTCGAACCGCATGGCGTCGGCTACCGACATGATGCCGAACCGAGAGTACCACAAAGCCGCGCGCGAATGAATGTTCACCACAAAGACACGAAGACACGAAGCTTCGTGCCTTTGTGTCTTTGTGGTGAATTTCTTACTTCAACCGCAGCACCCACGCCTTGAACGCCGCCAGATGCGCCGTGATGAAATCGCGCGTCACCTGATCAGTCAGCTTGCCGCTGGCATCGAACTGATTCTGTGCCGTAGGGATCATCACCTCCGGCTGGTTCATCACCAGGCCGTTGAGGAACACGAAGCACTGACGCAGGTGATACTGCGCGCGGCTGGTGCCATGGGTGCCCATGCTTGCACCCATCAGGCCGATCGGCTTGCCGTCGAAGGGCTGCTCCGGCGGTCGCGATGCCCAGTCGATTGCATTCTTGAGCACGCCCGGAATTGAATAGTTGTATTCGGGTGTCACGATCAGCAGCCCATCGGCGCCTTGAATGAGCGCCCGCAGCTCCTCGACCGGTGCCGGAAATCCCTGCTGACGAACGTCCTCGTTGTAGAGCGGGATCGGCGCGATATCGAAGGCATTGATGGTCAACCCCCTCGGGGCCAGCTCCTGCGCCGCGCGCAGCACGGCTGCGTTGAACGAACCGCGCCGCAGGCTGCCCGCGACACCCAATATCCGCACCGTGCCAGTGTCGCTCATGGCATATCACCCCCGATTTGTGACTTGGCCTCGCATACTACGTGGGTCGTCGGCTCGACAGGGCAAGGCAGACACGGCGTCCTATATCGGATCGTCGATCGCCTCGCGTACCGCTCGCAGCAGCTCCTCCTTGCGATACGGCTTGATGAGCAGGCGGCTTCCGGGGGACCGCGAGCCCGGACCGGGCGGCCGCGCATCGGGAAAGCCTGACGTCAACAGTACGTTGATCTGGGGCCGCCGGAGCACCGACGCACGCGCAAGGTCGCGCCCGTCCATCTCACCCGGCATTACGATATCGCTGAGCAACAGGTGAATCTGCTCGGAGCCATTGATCAACGCAATTGCCGCCGCGGCGTCTGGCGACTGCAATACGCGGTACCCTGCCTCGCTCAATTGCCGAACGACGATGCGTCGCAGACTGGGGTTGTCCTCCACGACCAGGATCGTCTCGTTGCCGCCACGCCAGGCCGGCCGGGTGCTTCGTTCGCCCTGGGTGAGCACCGCTGCTTTGAGGCGAGGCAGAAAAAGACGGAACGTTGTCCCTTTGCCGGGCTCGCTATGGACCGTGATATGGCCGCCCGACTGCTTTATGAACCCGAAGACCATAGATAGGCCAAGTCCGGTTCCCTTGCCTTGCTCCTTGGTGGTGAAGAACGGTTCGAAGATGCGTGCGAGGATCTCCGAAGGCATGCCGCCGCCTGAATCGCGAAGTTCTATCACCACATAATCGCCGGGGGTCACCTCACTGTGAGCCGCGGCATAAGCCTCATCGAGCTGGCCGTTCCTTGTGTCGATCAGCAGGGTGCCACCCTTCGGCATCGCATCCCGCGCATTGGTGGCGAGATTGGCGATGGCGGCCTCGAATTGAGCGCGATCGATCTGCACCGGCCAGACCGCGGGGGAAAGCGCCAGCTCGATGGCAATGTTCTCGCCCAGTGTCCGTGTCAACAGCTTGACGATGCCGCCGATGACGGCATTGATGTCGGCACGCTCCGGCTGCAACGGCTGGAGCCGTGCGAATGCCAACAGCCGCCGTGTCAGGTCCGCGCCGCGCAGTGCCGATTCGAGCGCATCGCGCACCAGTTCCTCGGTCACCAGGTCGTCCTGACGTATCTCACGCAGCAGGTCGAGATTGCCGATGATGATTGCCAGCAGATTGTTGAAGTCGTGCGCTAGTCCCCCGGTGAGTTGGCCGACTGCCTCCATCTTCTGGGCCTGGCGCAACTGGTCGCGCTGCTTCTCCGCCTCGCGCCGTTCGGTCAGGTCCCGGATGATGCCGACGAAGGCCTGATTGCCGCCCTGCGGCAGTTCGCCGACCGCCAGTTCCATCGGGAAGGTCGAGCCATCCTTGCGCCGCCCCATGACCTCGCGGCCGGCGCCGATGATCTTCGCCATGCCGGTTTCGGGTGTCGTGGACGCGTATCTGTCGTGCTCACCGCGATCGGGCGCGGGCATCAGCATATTCACGTTGCGGCCGAGCACCTCCTCGACTGCATAGCCGAACAGGCTGACACAAGCCTTGTTGTAGGACTGGATGACGCCATGACTGTCGATGGTGACGAGGCCGTCCACCACCGTATCGAGCACCGTATCGATCAGGCTTCTAAGTCTGGCCGCGCTGGCCTTCACCAGATCCTCGGCGGCGAGCCGCGCGGTGAT
>CAWEVI010000013.1:0-78915 GCA_963812475.1 uncultured Alphaproteobacteria bacterium | reverse complement strand
CTTGATCCTGTCGAGACCGGACTGGATGATCGCATCGGTCAATTGAAAATTGTCGAGACGCTGGCGGTATTCCGCAATCTCCTCCTCCTTGCGCCTCTGAAGTTGCTCCAACGCCTCCTGGTCATGGCGACGGCGGGCGTCGCGCTCGGCGAAAAGACCGGTTACCGACAGGGCCTGGGCTGATGTTCCAGACATGACACCTCCCTTCACAAAGCTGCTGGGCGCAGCGATCGCAGACTGCCGAGAGTGAAGACCGGGAACGGTACGGCTGCATTGATCCAGATCACTCAGGGGTCTTGACCGCCCGCCAAAATCAGCCCGCGCCATGGGAGCCGAACACAATCGCGGTGTTGCATCGCGCCGGCCATTATTCCGGACGCGCACCATCTCGCCGTTGCGGCCATTGGCGTCAGTTTTCCGATTACACAATGTTCCGGCAAATATCCAGAAAATTCGACACTGAGGTGCGTTGACATGGATAAAATGGAGCATGCCGCTACGGTGGGATCGGCTTTATGGCCCGCACGAAGAACTTGTGTCCCAGGAGGATAGGTGTCGTGGCATACGTACACCCGACCCGCGGCGGCATTCTGCGTTGGCGGCCGATAGGCGAAAACCTCTGAACGGCGAAGGAAACAGCATGCCAACCGGTGCGCGCGCATTCGGCTATCCGGTCGGCTGGCTGTCCGCCGATCTTGTTGCCGGCATCACGCTCGCGGCGTACGCCATTCCGGTCTCGCTCGCCTACGCGACGCTGGCCGGACTGCCGCCGCAGGTGGGGGTGTACGGCTATCTGCTCGGCGGACTTGGCTACGCACTCGCCGGATCGTCCCGCTTCCTCGCCGTCGGCCCGACGTCCGCGATCTCGCTGATGATTGCGGGCGCGGTCGGCAACATGGCGGGGGACGATATGGCGCGGTATGCCCAGATCGCTTCCGCCGCCGCCTTCGGAGTGGGCTTAGCCTGCCTGATCGCATGGCTGTTCCGGCTCAGCGTCCTGGTGAAGCTGATCAGCGACAGTGTGCTGACCGGGTTCAAGGCCGGCGCCGGATTGACCATCGCATTGACGCAGTTGCCGGCGCTCTTCGGCGTAAACGGCGGCGGCCACGGCGTCCCCGAACGACTGCTGATCCTGGCTGGACAGCTCGGCGGCACGAACCTGGCGACGCTTGCTGTCGGTCTCGTGGCGCTGGCGCTGTTGTGGTGTGGCGAACGGTGGCTGCCGGGACGTCCGGTCGCGCTGGGCGTGGTCGCGCTGTCGATCATCGCGGTGGCGCTGTTCGGGCTTACGCGGTTCAGGATCACCGTCACCGGCATCATCCCGCCGGGTTTGCCCTTGCCTGTGATGCCGACCGGGCAGTTGCGCGATCAGGAGGGGATCGGCGCACTCGCCATCGGCTGCATGCTGCTTGCCTATATCGAGGGCGTGGCGGCGGCGCGCGCGTTTGCCACCAAGCACCGCCAGACCATCGACCCGCGGCGGGAGCTACTGGGTCTGGCCGCGGCCAACATCGCAACCGCGGCATTCGGCGGCTATCCGGTGGCGGGAGGCCTGTCGCAGACCGCGGTGAACGAAGGGGCAGGCGCGCGCTCCCGCATGTCGCTGGTGTTCGCCTCGCTGACCCTTGCGCTGTGCCTGATGTTCTTCACCACGCTGCTCGCCGATCTGCCCAAGGCGGTGCTGGCCGCTGTGGTCATGATGGCTGTGCGCGGGCTTGTCGATGTCCGCGCGCTGCGACACATGTGGCGGACCAGCCGGGTGGATTTTCTCAACGCACTGGCCGCTCTTGTGGGGGTGCTGCTGCTTGGCATCCTGCAGGGCATCCTGCTCGCGGCGTTGATCTCGGTCCTGCTGCTGCTGGCGTTGTCTGCGACCCCGCATGTGGCGGTGCTTGGGCGCATTCCCGGCACCGAGCAATACTCGGACATCGAGCGCCATCCGCACAACGAGCCGCTGGCGGGCGTGATGGCCGTACGCCCCGAGGCTGCGCTGCTGTATCTGAACGCAGACTACGTGCTGTCTTCCATTCTCGGGCAGCTCGAGGCCGCTGGTTCGAACGCGATCCGTAACGTGGTCTGCGATCTCTCCGCCTCGCCGTCGATGGATCTCGCCGGGGCTCGGATGCTGGCCGAGCTGTGCGAGAACCTCGGGGATCGTGGCATCGGGCTGACCGTCACGAATGCGCATGGGCGCGTGCGCGACCTGCTGCGCGCCGAGCGACTCGATGGCAAAGTCCGCGGCATCGCGCGGGGGACATCGCTTGAAGGCGAGCTCGCCGCACTGTCCGAAACGGGCACGAGGGAATTGCCGGGTCAAGCCAGGCCATGACGTGGCCGGAGTGCCCGACCTGCGTCCTGAGGCCGCGCGGGTCGGCGATCGTTACCGTGCTTCGCGGCCGGTGGATTCCTGGAGTGCGCGGACACCGACCGCCGCGACCAGGCCCGTCAGCAGGATGCCGCAGAAGCCGATCATCACGGCGATCAGCCGCGTGCTGAAATGACCTGGCACCAGGTCGCCATATCCGATGGTCAGCCCGGTGACGAACGTGAAATACGCCGCCTCGCCCACCCGCCACCCCTCACGAAGTCCGACCAGCATGCCAAGTCCCAGCTGAACAACGATGAGGGCGGAAAGAATTGGCCAGACCACACGCAATTCCTGCCAGAGAGCCTTGAGGAAGTGCCGTCTCAGTTCAGCGGACCGCGTCACGGAGCCCTCCATCATTCCAGGCCGATGACTTTGTCGCAAAGGTGAGCCAGAGGCGAAGACCAGCGTCGAGGCGTTTCACCTGGATCAATACGCCACGACGGGGATCGTGCTAAGCGTTAGACATGGCGGTGTCCGGTGGTTCATGCGGGCGATCGGGAGGACCAAGGTCGGCGGGGCCGTTCCGCTGCTTGGGCATGCGCGGGCAAAAGATGTCACGGCGGATCACCACTTGGCTCAACCTGCTGGTCATGGCGCTGGTAGTCGCCGGATGCGCATCGATCGGACCCGGGACGGTACCGCGCGACCGGCTCGACTATATCTCGGCGGTCGGAGAATCCTGGAAGGAACAGACGCTGCTCAACATCGTGCGGCTCCGCTACGGCGATGCGCCGAGCTTCGTCGATGTGTCGTCGGTGATCAGCGCCTATACATTCCAGGGACAGGTCTCGGCAGCCGGACAATTCAGCTCGAACCTGACAAACGCCGTTCCATCCAATCTGGCAAGCGTGTCCGGCAGCGCGCTGTATCTCGATCGCCCGACGATCACCTACACACCTCTGTCGGGGGACAAGTTTGCCAGGAGCCTGCTTCAGCCGCTGCCGCCCAGCGAGGTCTTCGAACTGATCCAGGCCGGCTATCCGGCGGACGCCGTGCTGCTTATCACAACGCGTGCCATCAATGGCATCTACAACCGGTCCGGCATCGGCCCGCGGGCTCGCGAGTCAGATCCGGAGTTTTACCCGCTGCTGGATGCGTTGCGGCGTCTGCAGCTTTCGGGGGCGGTCAGCATCCGGCTTGAGAAGCGCGGATCGGAGCAACTCGGCATGCTCATTCTGAGCGGCAAGCGGGCGGCGGAGGCCAGCCAGGATCTGCAATTCGTCCGTAAGACGCTCGAAGCCACCCCCGATCGGAACGGTGAGGTCACTGTCGTTTTCGGACTTTTGCCACGGGGGCCCAATGAAATCGCCTTGCTCACGCGATCCATGGCCGAGATCCTGCTGGAGGTCTCCGCCGGCATCGAGGTGCCCCCGGAGCACGTTGCGCAAGGCCGTACTGCCTCGGCGACCCGGCTGGCAGACGCCGAGAACCCCCGCGATCGGCCACTGATCCGTATCAGGTCATCGCCGTCCCCGCCCGCCGACACCTATGCTGCCGTGCAATATCGCAATACCTGGTACTGGATCGACGACGGAGACCTGACCTCGAAGCGCGTTTTCACATTCCTGATGATATTCTTCTCGCTTGCCGAAACCGGCGTCACACCGCAAGTGCCGGTACTGACGATCCCCGCCAGCTGATAACCGAGCCGCCCTGAGCCATGACGGTTGTGCGGCGACGCCGAGCGTGTCCTACGTCAACCTTCAGGGTGCTCGGTATGAGCCGGATCTGCCAGGACAAGACAGTTTGATCCAGATCAAGCGCCGTGCGTCTAAATGTGTTAATGATCCGTGCAACGGTGACGCGGGTTCGCGCGGACGCGAGAGGGGAACCAACCGATGCTTGATGAAGCAGTGTTCACGGCGGGCGATCTGATGACACGCGATGTGGCAGTGGTGCATCCGGAGACATCTCTGCTCGACGCCGTGAAGTTGATGGCGAAGCGCCGTATCAGCGGTGTGCCGGTGGTGGACGATGCCGGCAGCATCGTCGGCATGATGAGCGAGGGTGATCTGGTACGCTGGCACGAAGGGTACACCGAGCGCCAGGCCCGCTGGCTCGACATGTTGGCCGATGGTTTTGAGCTCGCCCCGGAATTCCTGCGGGGCATCCAGGAGCAGCGACGCAAGGTGAAGTCAGTGATGGCGACAGGAGTCACCACGGTCACCGAGGATACGCCGGCGCGTGACGTGGCACATCTGATGCACGCCAGGAACATCAAGCGAGTGCCGGTGGTGCGTGATGGCAAACTGGTGGGCATCGTTGCCCGCTCCGACCTTGTGCGGGCGCTCGCGCAGAAGCTGGAGGAGCAGACCGCTGCTTCCGAGACCGGGGTCGCGACGCCGAACGAGGCGCTGCGACACAGGCGCGACCAGGCCGGCCGGTAAACTGCTCGTCCGTCACCTCGATCGCGTAAGCTCGCCGGGTGCGTATCGCTGCGGCTTGCTGGTCATCCGTGCCCGGCAGGTGGCCGCGTCTCCTTCCGCAGGTTCTCGGTCAGGACATAGATGCTGACCACCAGCACCCAGCACGGAAAGACGAACAGCAGCCAGTCTACAAATCCGCTGCCGATCAGAATGATCGCGGCTGATGCATATCCGAGCATCGCGATCCAACGCGCGGTGACGCGGGTGTATATGGAAAGTGTGGATGTCGTGATCATGAAGACCGCCGCCATCTTGAAGGCGTAAATATGCATGATGTCGTAAGCAAATTTGCGAGCGAAGGTCAGTGAGGACGCATCGAGCTGCGCACCCGGCGCGGCGGTGTATGACAGCACGAGACTTCCAATCGCCGAGGCAGCGACAAACAGCATGCCCAGGAACATCAGACCGCTGCCGAGGAACACGGTGGCGAAGAACTTGTCCTCCTTGGCGCCGAGGCGGTCGCGCAGGACACCAAGGAACCACATGAACGCGATGCCGGCGAACGGCACAAGGTTCAGCGCGAACGTCACCCTTGCCGCGTCCTTCTCCATCCACGCGGAGACCTGGAGCGGATCGCTTGGGATCGACAGGCGGAGCAGCCAGAGGCTGGTGATCAGCAGGAGCGAAAAAACAATTCCGGCAATGGCGGCGGCGCGGGGCGTTTTGAGGTTGGCGCGCGTCAATGACTGCTGGGTTGCGCCGGCATCGCTCGCCACCATCGTGGCCCTCTACGATCGATCCAGCGCGAACGCATAGACGCAGACGGAACCGTCGATCTTGCCGGATATGTGTGATCCGATGATGCGGCCGGTCATCGTGCCACTCGCCAGGCTGCTGCGGAATGAACCATCCGGTGCGATCGTCGCCGAATATATCGGCGTTGGGTTGTTCGGCGCGTTGGGATGCGGCATGGCGTAGGAGAACGCGTTGTTCGTCACCTGGAACGCGATCTGCGGATCGGTCTCGCACCATTGTTGCTGCACACCCGAACCCAGCCCGGTGATCTGCACGGCTCCTCGGTAAGTGCCGTCCCATGATGTCGCGGCTGCTGGTCCCGGCGATGCGACGCTGTTGAGTTGCGTTGCGGGTGTTGCGGTGCAGCCGGCGATCGCCATCATTGTGACAGACATCCGCGCGGCCAGGTACGATGCTCTCATGTGCCTGGTGTCCTGATCAAGCGGCCTGATTGCGTCTCAATGGATCGATCTCGGCAAGTGTTCGCCGGCGCCGACACTGCTCTCATCCGCCGCGCTCCGTTCCTTCGGCCGCGCCGAAGTGCGCAGCCGCTCGCGGATCGACTGGAAGGTCACGTAGAGCGCCGGGATCGCGAAGATACCGATGAACGACGCGGTGAGCATGCCGCCGAACACCGGCGTGCCGACGTTGCGCCGCGCCAGTTGCGACGGACCAACCGCGATGACCAGCGGCAAAAGCCCCAGGATGAACGCGAACGACGTCATCATCACCGGGCGGAAGCGCAGCCTGGCGCCCTCGGTCGCGGCCTCCAGCAGCGGGATGCCTTCGGACCGGCGCTCCTTGGCGAACTCCACGATCAGGATGCCGTTCTTGGCGGCCAATCCGATCAGCACGACCATGCCGATCTGCGCATAGAGATCAAGCGTCAGGCCCGCCACCACGATGGCGAGGAACGATCCGACCACGCCGATGGTGACCGACAGCAGGACCGGCACGGGGATCGTCCAGCTTTCATAGAGCGCGACGAGGAACAGGTAGGCGAACAGCACGGCGAAGCCCAGGATGATGACGGTCTTGCCCTCCGCGCGTTTCTCCTGGAACGACACGTCGGTCCAAAGTCCGCGATAACCGCGTGGCAGGGTGTTCGCCGCAACCTGCTCCATCGCCGCCAGCGCCTGTCCCGATGAGACGCCCGGTGCGGGGCTGCCCTGCACCGTCACGGCGATCTGGTTGTTGTAGCGGATCAACGCCTGCGGTCCGATCACCGGCTTCACCTCGACCAGGCTGCGCAGCGGGATCATCTTGTCGTCCGCACTGCGCACGTTGATCCGATAGATGTCGTCGACCGATGCCCGGTCATCGGCTTCCGCCTGGACCTGCACCTGCCACGTGCGGCCGAACAGGTTCATGTCGTTGACGTAGTAGCCGCCGAGCGAGGCCTGCAGCGCCTGGAAGATCGCCGCGGGGTCGACCTTCAGGATCTGCGCCTTGTCGCGATCGATATCGAGGTAGATCGACGGCGTCGCGGCGGAGAACGTGCTGAACACGCGGCTGAGCCTGGGATCCTGGTTCGCCGCCACCAGCAATCCGCGCAGTACCTGCGCCAGTGACTGTGGCGTGCCGCCGCCGGTGTCCTGCAGCACGTAACTGAACCCGCCGCCGGTGCCGAGGCCGATGATCGGCGGTGGCGCCAGGGGCACGCCGCGTCCACCGCGCAGTTGGCGAAGCTTGCCGCCAAGGCTGGCGATCAACGCCTGCGCCGACTGCGACGCCCCAGGGCGCTCCTCGAACGGCTTCAGCGAGACGATCAGGAAGGCGGCGTTGGCCTGCGAGTAGTTGTCGATGAAGTTCAGCCCGATCGTCGCCGAGTAGTCCTCGACGGCGCTTTCCTGTTTGAGGACGTCCTCGATCTGCTCGACCACGTCGGTGGTCCGCCCGACCGAGGCGCCGTCGGGCAACTGAACGATGACGAAGAACGCCCCCTGGTCGTCCTCCGGCAGGAAGCCGGTCGGCGTGATCTTGCCCAGACCCCACACGCCGGCCATCGCGGCGCCGACCATCACCAGCCCGATGATCGAGATGCGCACCAGCCGGGCGACGATGGCGCCGTAGCCGTCGCGCACATGGTCGATGCCGCGCATCAGTGCCCCGATCGGCCCACGGCGCGGCCCGTGGTGCGGGCGCAGCAGCACGGCACACAGCGCCGGCGAGAGGGTCAGCGCGTTGATCGCCGAGAGGAACATCGACACGGCGACCGTGACGGCGAATTGCCGGAACAGCTCGCCCGAGATGCCGGGGATGAACGCCACCGGGACGAACACCGAGAGCAGCACCAGCGTGATCGCGATGATCGGCGCGAAGATCTGCCCCATCGCCATCTTGGTCGCCTCGGCCGGCGACAGCTCGGGATGGCGTTCCATCACCTGCTCGACTGCCTCGACCACCACGATCGCATCGTCCACCACGATGCCGATCGCCAGCACGATCGCGAGCAGCGAAACGGTATTCGCCGAATAGCCGATCGCATTGAGCACGATGAACGTGCCGATCAGGCTGACCGGCACAGCGATCGTCGGGATCAGCGTGGCGCGCAGGTTGCCCAGGAACAGGTAGACGACGAGCACCACCAGGATGAACGCCTCGATCAGCGTCTTCTGCACCTCGTGGATCGTCGCGGTGACGAAGGTCGTCGGGTCGTAGGTCACCTTCCAGGTCAGGTCGTCCGGAAAGTTGCGCGCCGCGTCGGCCATCACCTGCTTGACGCCGCCGAGCGCGCTGAGCGCGTTGGCGCCCGGCGATTGGTACACCGCCATCAGCGCCGCCGGCGCGCCGTTCAGACGGGTCGAGCGATCGAGGTTGGCCGCGCCGAGCTCCAGGCGGGCGATGTCGCCCAGACGCAGAACCGAGCCGTCGGGATTGGTGCGGATGACGATCTGCTCGAATTCGGCGACGGAAGCCAGGCGCCCCTTGGTCTGGATGTTGAGCTGCAACTGCTGGTCGTTGGAGATCGGCCGCGCGCCGATCCGCCCCACCGCGGCCTGCACGTTCTGCGACTGGATCGCGCTGATCACGTCGGCGGTGGTCAAGCCGAGGCCGGTCAGCCGGTCGGTGCGCACCCACACGCGCATCGAGTAGTCCTGCGGACCGAACAGCGATGCATCGCCCACGCCGGGCGAGCTCTTGATCTGGTCGAGCAAGTTGATGGTCGCGTAGTTCGAGATGTACAGCTCGTCGTGCGTCCGTTTCGGCGACGAGAGCGCGATCACCCCGAGCAGCGCGGAGGATTGCTTCTTCACCGTCAGACCCTGCTTGCGCACATCCTCCGGCAACTTGGACAGCGCGACCTGCACGCGGTTGTTGACGTTGACCGTGTTGATGTCGGGGTCGGTGCCAAGCTCGAACGACACCTTCAGCGAGTAGCTGCCGTCGTTGCCGCTGACGCTCTTCATGTAGATCATCTTGTCGACGCCGACGACCTGGCTTTCGATCGGCTGCGCGATCGTCGATTCCACCACGGCGGCTGACGCGCCGGGATACAGCGTGGTGACCGACACCTGCGGCGGCACGATGTCGGGGTACTGCGCGATCGGGATAACCAGCAGCGACAGCAGTCCGGCGATCGTGGTGACGATGGCGATGACCGTCGCGAGCCGCGGCCGCTCGATGAAGATGGCGGAGAACATGCGGTCAGGTCCGGCTGAGCGGGGGCGGTGCGGGGCTGGCCATCACCGGCGTGCCCGGGCGGAGGCTTTCCATGCCCTGAACGATCACCTGCTCGCCACCCTTGAGACCATCGTCCACGATCGCATACGGACCCGACATGCCACCCAGCTTGATGCGCTGGACCGCGGCCTTGCCGTCTGCCACCACGAAGACGTAGGTGCCCTGCTGATCGACGATCAGCGCGGTCTGCGGCACCAGCACCTTCTCCTCAGGTTTGTCCGACTCGACCGATACCCGGACGAGCTGGCCATCGATGAGCCTGCCCTTGGGATTGGGGAAGGTCGCGCGCACCAGGACGGTGTCGGTGGCGCGATCCACCGTCACGTCCACGAAGTTGATCCGCCCCGTCTGGTCGTAGATCGAGCCATCCGAAAAGCTGATGCGAACGGCGAACGCCTGACCCCGTTCGGCGCCTGTCTTGCGGTCCGCGTCCTCTTGCACGTGCAGGAACTCGCGCTGGCTGACCGGGAAGGTCACATACATCGGATCGCGGCTGACGATGACCGTCAGCGGGCCACTGTCCGGTCCGACCACGTTGCCTTTGGTCAATTTGGTGCGGCCGACCTCACCGGTGATCGGGGCGGTGATGTCGGTGTAGCCCAGGTTGACGTTGGCGGTCTTCAGGTTGGCATCGGCGATCACCACGTCGCCCTGGGCGCTTTTCTCGTCGGCGATCCGTACGTCGAGCAGGGCTTTCGAGGCGGCGTCGGTCTTGGTCAGTTCCTGCGTGCGCGCGCGCTGCGCGGTGGCGTTGGCGAATTTGCCCTGCGCCTCGAACAGCGCGCCCTGCGCCTGCTGCACCGCGGCCTGAAACGTGTCCGGCTCGATCCGGTAGAGCACATCGCCTGCCTTGACGATGTCGCCCTCCTTGAACAGGACCTCTTGGAGGAAACCCGTCACGCGGGCGCGGATTTCCACGCGCTCAACGGCCTCCACCCGCCCGACGAATTCGGTCGCCTGGGTGATCGGGCGCAGCTCTGCCGGCAGAACGCCGACCGGGATGGCGGTGGGCTGCTGTGCCGCAACCTCGGGAGCCGTGGCGATGAGGCAGAGCAAGGCGATGGTATGCACTAGAGGGCGCATCGGTTTACCCCGTCTGATTTCCTGGCGGCAGTCTAGCCCATGTGGCGGTCTGTGGATCGTGACAGAGAACGGCTCACCAAGAGCCGGCCGGTGCCTGTCCGGGTTGGTGCGATTTTCGACCCGACTGCGGAATGACGCGTGCCTGGTCGGTGTGAGCTGGACCTCAGCGGCCGGATGATCTCCCTTCATCTCTATCAGGTTCGACTGTGTGTGCACAGAGGTCACCGGCAATTCGTATCTCCCCGCCTGTCGCGAGTCGGTCCCGCACACGTCATGGCCGGGTCACTCCCCGGATCAAGTCCGGCGACGGCATGACGGTTTGGCGGCGACGCCGACCTGTCATTAGAGTCAGCCCTTATCGTGCTTGGTATTATCGCGCCTTCCCGGATTGCCGCGGTGTCGGAAGCGACCTCGCGCATGGCGAGCGCGTCGCATCGGGTTGCGTGGCTTGAATGTTCGATCACCACCACACGAGCGCACACATCGACGGCGTCGCATCGGAACGTGCTCGAGCCCGGGAGACATCCGGCTCCGACCCCGAGACCAAAAAGCCCGGCTTGAGTGCCGTTGATGCTCAGGCCGGCTCTGGCTCACGGGAGCCAGAGCCGGCATGTTGTCACGTAACCGATGAATACGGCGTCGGGCCGAGAATGAAGTTCTTCACGTTGGCGACGATCGGGCCGGCTTCCTCGGTCTTGGCGCGCGCGGAGTGCCATTCCGGATCAGCCTGGAACGCGTTCCACTTCTTCTCGCGGTCCGCCAACGAATCCCACTGGAGCATGTAATACAACGTCTGGTTTGATTCACCGATCACGGTAGTCCAGAAGCCAGCCTGCTTGATGCCGTGCTTTTCCCAGATCTTCAGCGTGATCGTGGAGAACCGCTTGTTCAAATCGGGCAGTTTGCCCGGGACGCATTCATAGATACGCAATTCATAGAGCATGGATTGTCTCCCCTTACGTCGGACCCGAAGACAGTGCGGCTGGGAACGGACCAAGGCAAGACCGGATCAAAGGTCTGCACCTGAATGCGATCCATGCGCTGCCCGGATGATGGTTCGATCAGCCATCAATCGATGGGTTTGCTTCCCCCGGTTTCACGTTGGTGGAGATCGAGCCACCTGCCTTCAACGTCGCGGCTCATCATGTAAATCCGACGGTTTTCTGGATCTCCGTAACGCTCGGACAACTCGGCCAACGTCGGAATCGCGCTATAGCTGGCCCTGTATTCGAGCTCACGTCGAGCAAAGATCTCCTCGCAGGGGGTGTTCTCCAGTTGATCGATATTGTTTTCATCGACATCCAGCTTGAGAACCAGGCGGCGCGGCTGGGTCGCCGTTTCCAGCATGATCGGAATCCACTCCCGCTCCGACAGCCACGTGCCGAACTTCCCTGATCGAAGTGCATTGATCCGTTCAGGAAGGTTGTCCCGATCCTCTTCCGTAAGACGCTCGTCCTCGTAACGGGTCGCCAGCCCGGCATAGAAGAACCGGCATAGAAGAACTGGCTGACGCTGCGACCGCGCAGCTCTCCAGGGATCGCGTCGAGCACATCGAGCAGGCGGTCGAACAGCGGGAGCGTGCTTTTCGTCAGGAACAGTTTCTCCTGGCGTGTCATCCCGCGCTCGCCGCCGAGGCGCAGTACGGTGACCTGATAATCGAAGTCCCCGGCCCGACCATTCCAGCGGTCGTGTGTTGCGCCGAAGCCCGCAAGCGACGTGTGCAGTCCGACAATGCCGGCGTCCTGGCGTTCTTGAAGCCAGGTGGTCAGTTCGTCGCCGCGGCGTACGCGGAGCCCACCGAGATTGACGATGCGGAATTTCGCGCCGCGCCGCTCGTGCAGCCGCGCAACGCCCTTCAGCGTTTCCAGGTCATAGTCGAATGACGGTCCGACGAAGACCCCGATCTCAAGGTCGGGACGCTCAGCCTGCCGCCAGTCGTGAAACCGGTGCACAAGCTGCTCGAAACGGCCGAATGGCAACGCACTTCGCTTGCGTGATTCCGAAATCAGACAATAGCGGCAGATATGAGCGCAAGGCGCGTGCCGCAGCGAGAACCGTAGTCCCTTGCCAACAATGTCCCTGGACATTTTCTTCCGTGTTGAACAGTGCCGGCATGCGGCCTCGGACTTGCCGGCGCATAAGAGCCCGACGCTAGTCCTTCGGTGAGACCGCGACCGCGCGGTAGTGCGCTTCGTCGACCGGCTCCATCCAGTTGTTGTTATCCGGTCCCTCGATCTCCAGGAACGAGAGATGCGCAAACAGGTGCCCCGCCACGGCGCCATGCCAGTGCACCAGGCCCGGCGGCACCTCGGCGACGTCACCGGCCCGCAGGACACGGGGCGGCTTGCCGCGTACCTCGATCATCCCGGTCCCGTGCGTTGCGACGAGCACCTGGCGGGTCTTGTGGGTGTGCCAGTTGGTGCGTGCGCCCGGGCTGAAGGTGACCAGTGTGGCGCTCGTGCGCGATGCTCCCACCGGCGTTGCCAGCGCATCCTGCAGCACCGTTCCGGTGAACCAATCGGCGGGCGCTGCCTTCGTGGCCCGGCTCGTGGCAGGTCGGATCGTCACATCATCCATGGGGCGTCTCCATACGGGGGCTGTATCCGGTTGAGCATAGCAGACCCTTGGCGCGGCTGAAACGTGGCGGCGCGTGGTCGCTCCGGGTTGAAAGCGGCGTTCGAAGTGGCACTTTGCAGTGCAGGCTTTCGAGTCCGCGTCAGGAGCATCACAAGGCGACCTCGCATGAAGAAGATCGGATTCCTCTCGTTCGGGCATTGGACGCCTGCGCCGCGATCCCAGGCCCGTTCGGCGTCGGACGTGCTGCTCCAGTCCATCGACCTTGCCGTCGCGGCCGAACAACTGGGCGCGGACGGAGCGTTCTTTCGGGTCCATCACTTCGCCCGTCAACTTGCATCGCCCTTCCCGCTGCTGGCAGCCGTTGGGGCAAAGACCAGCAGCATCGAAATCGGCACCGCGGTGATCGACATGCGCTACGAGAACCCGCTCTACATGATTGAGGACGCGTGCGCGGCGGACCTCATCGCGGGTGGTCGCCTGCAGCTGGGCATCAGCCGCGGCTCACCCGAGCAGGTGATCGCCGGTTGGCGCCATTTCGGCTACCGCCCGGTGGAGGGTGAGACCGACGCCGACATGGGACGCCGACATGCCGAGGTGTTCTACGACCTGCTGCAGGGCAGGGGCTTCGCGGAGCCCAGCCCGCGACCGATGTTCCAGAATCCGCCGGGCCTGCTGCGCCTCGAACCGTTCTCGGAGGGGCTGCGCGAGCGGATCTGGTGGGGGTCTGGATCCAACGCGACCGCGGTCTGGGCGGCGACACGCGGCATGAACCTGCAATGCTCCACGCTCAAGAACGACGAGACCGGCCTGCCTTTCCACATTCAGCAGGCGGCTCAGATCCGGGCTTTCCAGGATGCCTGGAAAGAGGCTGGTCACGCGCGTGAGCCGAGGGTGTCGGTCAGCCGCAGCATATTCGCTCTGGTTGACGAAAGAGACCGCGCTTATTTCGGACACGGCGGGGACGGGGACGACCAATTTGGCTTCATCGACGAAAGTACCCGGTCGATCTTCGGTCGGAGCTATGCTGCGGAACCGGACGTGCTGATCGAACAGCTCAGGCAGGACGAGGCGATCGCCGCGGCCGATACACTGCTGCTGACCGTCCCCAACCAGCTCGGTGTGGATTACAACGCGCATATCATGGAAGCGATCCTGACCCACGTCGCGCCGGCACTCGGCTGGCGCTGAAGTGCCGCGAACTCGGGCCCCGAGTGCGCGGGCGACTGCGTTGCCGATCGCTGCCGCGGTCGGACCGGCCGTTGCCTCACCGACGCCGAGCGGCGGCACGTCTGTGCGTGGGTTGGCCAGTTCACGCGCACGACCAGAACCTCGCTGGACCGCAATACCGGCCAGCGCGCCCAATCCTGCCTATGCCAAAACCGTCCCGGCCCGACCGGCTTCCCTCGTATCACACCGAGCGCCCTCAATGTTGACGTACGGCACTGGCCCCTCACACGTCATGGCCGGGCACGACCCGGCCATCTGTCGCGGCACTGCGGCCTGCAAAGGTGGCCGGATCAAGTCCGGCCATGGCGGTTTTGCGGCGACGCCGAGCCTCCTCTGAGAGCCAACGTTTCGGACGGTTGCTATCACACCTGCACTACGGAGGAGTCCACGTCGGTGCGCGACCGTCCGGCGTGGGACTGACATAGAGCCTGTCCTCGCCAAGCCAGACCTCAACCCTGCTGGTCGTGGTTCTGAAATGCTCCTGACAGGCAACGTGCGCGGCAATGATCGCGGCCTGCAGGTTTGGCGCCTGGACAAGCGTTTCCCACGCGACCGCATTGTCCACGGTCAAGCACAGACACCTGAATTCCGCCACGCGACTCCCCCTGCTGCACGACCGTGTGCAATCCTTCGGTCAATTCGATAGCGCAGATGGGCGCGTCTCAAATCCGATAGCGGTATTGTTATATCATCGGATCGAGATGAAGTGGACTCAAACCTGTGTGTGGAACAGGCGATCGCCGGCGGTGCGCGTGGATCAATCCCATCCCTGTGGGTCGCGGGCCTCGGATTCTATCCGGTAGGCGGCCGGCTTATCGGACAATTGGCGGCCGGTTCGGCGCCGGCAAAGGCGGCAACCGTCCCGCCTAGAGCCGCAAAACCAAGCCTCGCGCGTGCTCGCGACGGGCCGGGTGTCTTCATGGCGGGCATCGTTTGGCCGTGCTCACGCCTCGGTCTGTCCCGACGCAATGCATTTCAGCGCCATCACGGCCAGCCGATCGGCGAGACCTTTGCACGTCGGATTGCCATTCACGTCGCGATCCCACACGGCCATTGCGGCACGCGCTGCGGCCTCGGCCCCTGCCCGGCTCACCGGCCCGGCCATCGCGTAGATCCGCCCGCGCAGCTCGACCCGCTCCCGCCACAACGCGTCGTGCCGACCCTTGTTCGGTCCGCCGTCGAGGGCCGAAGGGTCCGATCTGGCAAGCGCCTCAAGCTCGCCGGCCAGGGCTGTCAGCCGATCGCACAGGTCGATCAATGCGGCGTCCTGGCCGGGTTCGGCAACAGGCATGCCAACGTCGCACGCATTCTGCATGGCGGATTCCCCATATCTCGTGCCGTCGGCCACTGGTGTATCGGAGCTTTCAGCGTCGCCCAAATCCTGCGTCTGCCCACGAGATGAAGTCAACGCTCGGACCGGTCGCGGCTTCCCCCCGATCGCATGCGAAGGCAGGCTCTGGTCAATGGTTGCATCGAAGGCATCGTCGAGGTCCAGGGTTGGCCGGACCATCTGCGGCATCATGGCGGCAATCGGCGCGGCACTGCGCGGCAACGGGGGCGCGGCGATCCTGATCGTCGTCCTGCTGTTGCTGATCCCGCCGCACGGGATCCTGTCGGAAAACGAGGAGAATTATTTCGCGCTGGCCGAGCGGTTCGTTGACGGCAGCGCATGGCCCGGGGAGACCGCAATATTCGACGCGTCGCGGCACCGGATGCTGAGCGATGCGACGCTCGGCGCGCTGGTGTCCGCGATCGGCTATGCGCCGGCGCAGGTGGTGACCCGGCTGCTGACGGTCGCGGCCTACGCGCTCGTGCTGCCGGCGCTGTTCGCCGCCTTCGAACTGACCGCGCTGGACACGGCACTGGCGGTCATGCTCATGGCGCTCAACGGCGAAGGCATCATCGGCGGCGAGTGGCTGTTCGGCGGCTACGAGGCCAAGGTGACGGCCTATGTGCTGGTGCTGGCGGCGCTGCGACTTGTCGTGATCTCCGAACGTCTGACGGTCGCGACGTTGCTGTTCGCGACTGCAACCTATTTCCATTTTCTGGTCGGCGGGTTCTGGTTCGTCGCGGCAATGGCACTGCGGCTGTTGGACCGGCCGCGGGACCGGCGGGGCGTCGGTGCCGCAACGGCGCTGTTCGTGCTGCTGGTGGCACCTCTGGCCGGTCTTATCGGCTGGTCCCGCATTGCCGACACCGCCGCAGCGCAGGCCACCGACGTGCCGCCGCCCGACGTGATCTATTCGATCATCCGCGAGCCGCACCACCAGTCTCCGTTCCTGTCCTGGGCGTATTTCCGCGACAACTGGCTGCCCGGCTATGTCATGGCAGCGCCAATGCTGCTGGCGTGCATTGGCGTGGCATGGGGCGGTCCGACGCGGCGGCTGCGCGTTCTGGCGGCGTGGCTCGCCGGCCTGCTGGCGTATCTGCTTCTCGTGCTGGGGCCGAAATTTCTCGATCGGAACAGCGGCGCGCTCGGCAAGTTCTACCTGTTCCGGCCGTCGTCGCTCATTCTGCTGTTATGGCTGATGCTGGCGCTGGCGGTTGTGGCGGCGATGTTCCGGCAACGGCCGTGGTTGCCGCGTGTGGTCATTCTGGCCGCGGTCGGCCCGGCATTCCTGTATATACAGGGCGCTCATCTGAACGAGGAGGTCGAGGCGAACGAAACCTTTCAGGGCCAGAAGCGCCTGCTTGCGGCGGCCGTGGCGCGGGTGACGGCCCCGGGTGACATCGTGCTGATCGATCCGGACGCCGAGATGCAACTGCTCGACTTCGAGCGCCGCACCGGCCGTCCCACACTGGTGATGTGGAAGTTCGCACCCACCAACGACGCCGATCTCATCACGTGGTATCGCCGTGTGCAGCTCAGCCAGGCGCTGTTCGATCAGGGCTGCGGCACGGATACGCACGGCGTGGACATCCGGTTCCTGCTGACGACGGTGGAGCATGCCTCCCGGCTCGTTGCCACCTGCGGCCCCGAGGTGTTCAGTCTCGGTCAGTGGGTCATGCTGCGGCGCGCGTCCCCGGGTGGGCCTGATGACCCACTGGGCGCATCCCGGCGCTGACGGCACCCACGATCTCGCCTACGAGCCATACACCGCGCGCGGCAGCCACAGGGTCAGCTCCGGCACGTAGGTGATGATCCCCAGCATGATCAACAGCAGGATCAGGAACGGCAGAATGCCGCGAATCACCTCGCCGATCGGCGCGGTGGAGATCGTCGCCAGCACATACAGGTTCAGCCCGACCGGCGGGTGGATCAGCGCAATCTCCATGTTGTGCGTGAAGATGATCGAGAAATGCACCGGATCGACGCCCAACGGCTTCAGCGCCGACGCCAGTATCGGCAGCACCAGCAGCAACGTGGCCACGACCTCCAGGAAGCACCCCAGCACCAGCAGCAGCAAATTGATCGCAAGCAGGAACTCCCAGGTCCTGAAATGGTGGTCCAGCGTCCATTGCACCAACTTCGCCGGAACGCCGGATTCCGTCATCCAGTGGCCGAACGCCAGCGCGGTCGCGACGATCAGCATGATCGTGCCGGCGCTGCGCAGCGCATCGGCGATCACCGGCAGCGTCGCGGTGACGGGGAAGCCGCGATAGACGAACAGGCTGATCAGCAGCGAGACCACGGCGGCGATCGCCGCGGCCTCGGTCACGGTGACGATGCCGCCGTAGATGCCGATCAGCACGACCGCTGGCACGCCGAGCGCCGGTAATGCCCGCCAGGTCACGCGCAGCCGGTCGGCAAATGGCAACGCCGGTTCCATCGGGAAGTTGCGCCGTCGCGCGTCGTACCAGACCCAGGCGAAGAACGCCGCCGCCTGCAACAACCCCGGCAGGATGCCCGCCAGGAAAAGCCGCGGCACCGACTGCTCCGCCACGATCCCGTACAGGATCAGCGCCAGCGATGGTGGGATCACGATGCCGATCGTCCCGGATGCGCCGATTACCCCAAGCGCGAAGGATCGCGGATAGCCCTTCTCGATCATCGCCGGCAACAGGATCGTGCCCATCGCCAGCGCGGTCGCGACGGACGATCCGCAGATCGCCGCGAACAGCGTGCAGGCCACCACGGTGACCAGTCCGAGCGAGCCGCGAATTCCGCCCAGCCAGGCGCTGGCGACGTCCACCAGTGCCTTCGCCACGCCGCCGCGGCGCATGAATGCCGCCGCCATCACGAACAGCGGCAGCGACATCAACGTTGGCGAGTTCAACTGGTCGGCGACCACCTGCGCCACGCCGATCAGCGGCTGTCCCGAGGCCACGAACAGGATCGCCGCGCAGGCGCCAAGCACCAGGAAGATGGGCATGCCCGCGGCGAGCAGGCCGAAGAACATGAGCAGGAACAGCACGGTGGACATCGGCGCGGCCGCTCGCGTGCCGTTCAGTCGGTCGGCACGGCGATCGAGCCCGACAGTTCATGCGCCGGGATATGACCCACCGCCATGGTCACGGGATCAAAATGGAACAGGTAACGAAACAGCCGCACCAGATAGCGGATCAGCATCAGCAGCCCGCCGGCGGGCAGCGCCGCGTAGTAGAGCCACATCGGGAAGGCCAGACCGGTGGAGCTGTGTTCATCCAGCGCCCACGAACCGCTGACGATGTCCCATCCGTACCAGACCATGCCGCCGCAGAACCCGAGCGCGACGAGGCAGTTGAACACCTCGACCCAGCGTTGCCAGCCCGGCGGCAGGGCGCGCAGGACAAGGTCGGGACGCACATGGCCGTCGGTGCGCACCAGTTGGCTCGAGACGATCATCACGGCCCAGATGACCAGATAGACGATCACCTCCTCGGCCCAGGTGATGGCGAGCGCCTGGAAGAAGTAGCGGCCGAGCACCTGGGCCAGCCCGACGATCATAGCCAGCGCGCCGAGCACGCCGACCAGCGTGTTCTCGACCCGGTCCCAGATGGTCGTTGCCATCAGGCCGTCTGTGCGGCGGCCTCCTCGGCGTATTTCACCACTTCGGGCGACAGCTTGGCGTCCTTGATCAGCGTGGCGACGTCCGCCTGCATGCGTTTGCGCGCCGCAGCGAGCTCCTGCTTCGACGGATCGACGAACGTGACGCCGTTGTCTTCCATGGTCTTGCGTGCCCGCGCCTGCGCGGCCGCGGCATTGGTGCGGTAGGTGCCGATGTTCTGCGCCCACAGATCGCGCATCAGCGTCTGCTGATCGGCGGATAGCTTGTCCCAGAACGTCCCGGAGATCATCGGGATGTACTGACCGGAATACTGGTGGTCGGCGTAGGAGTTCCGCACCCCGGCTTCCCACAGCTTGGCAGTGGTGCAGCTTTCGTCGGTCGAGACGAAGCCGTCGAACGTACCCTGCGACAGCGCCAGCGGCACGTTCGGCCAGGGCGTGACATTCGGGATGCCGCCAAAGAAGGCGATCCGCCAGCTGATGCCGGCGCCGCCGGGGCTGCGGATCTTCATGCCCTTCAGGTCGTCGGTCGCCTTGATCGGCTTCTTGGTGCTGTACCAGTTCTGGAATCCCAGATCGATCCACGATCCCAGCACATGCGTGCGCAGCTTGGTTTCGAGCTGACCGTTGATATGGGCGCCGGCGCGGCCGTCGCTGGCGGCGTGCGTCACCTCCATCGGCTGGCCGTAGAACACCGGGAGCTGCACCATGTCGCAGTCCGGCACCAGTCCGGTCAGTGTCCAGGCGCCGGGCGCGGCCATCTCAACCTGGCCCTGCAGCAGCGCCTTGGCGACGTTCAGATCGGCGAACAACTGGCCGCTGTGGAACACCTCGCTGGTGATCTTCCCGCCCGAGGCATGCTCGAGCTTGCCCAGGTAATCGACGATCGAGACGTTGCGGACATGCGACGGCGCGGTGTCGAGCGAGCAGCGGATCTTCAGCGGTTCTTCGCCGCGGGGATGGCGCAGGATGGCGAAGCTGCCCAGGGTGGCGAGGGATGCGCGCCCGAGGGCACGCCGTGAAATGCCATGCTGCATGGGCGTATCCTCCGGGATGTTGATATTGCGCAGCGATATGTACGGCGCCGGCAGGGGGCGTCAAGGGAGCCGGGCTCGACTCGAAGTCCGCTCCGGTGGTGCCGGGTGAGGGATTTGAACCCCCGACCTTCGGTTTACAAAACCGCTGCACTACCACTGTGCTAACCCGGCGCCGGGGTGAGTTCTACCACGGGACCGCGTGCGTGACAGCCCGCAGCCACATCACTGAAATCCTTGGCAGAAACACACGCTCGATCCGGTCGAGGCCACCGCCCCGGTGCGGACGAGCCTGCTCGGTCTCAGTGCGAGCAGGGCATCGTCATGGTGATGGTCATATCGCCGGGAATTGCCTGGAGCGCGGGTCTGGCTCCGGTTCGCCGGGCGAAGGGCGCGGTGACGTGCCGAGGTGTGCCGACAAGTGCGTTGAGGCTGGTGTCGCTGAGCGGTGGCACGCGTGGACTGAGTGTTTTGGTCCTGGTCAATCTGACATCGCGGCACTTGCCGGATTGCCGCACCGGGTTGGCGTCGATGAAGTCCCACGCGACGGCACATGAGCAGAGGCAACCAGGGGCGCCAGATCGCAGCGTAGCGTCGCGCCCTTGTGCCAGTTTTCATCCGGGCGCCGAATACTATCCAATTCTTTGATCTGAGGACCCAGGAACCAATCAATCGTTTCAGGCACTGGCCTTCCGAAAGATTTTGTTGCTGACAACCTCATGGTATCGGCTATCTCGCTTCACGAGGAGTTCAACGATGAGCATTATATGGGAAGTCTTGATTTGCTCGTCTGTAAACCAATTGAGAATTTCCGGGCATGCCGTCGGATTTAACGCCGGTGAGGCCGCCATAGACCATCCATAATCGTCAAAATCCATGTAACCACCGGGTTTCAGTAACCGATCGAGAAGGAAAAAAGCCAAACCATCGATTTCCCAGGCATGCGAGCCGTCAACATAAATATAGTCGTAAATCGGTAGTGGATTGCTGATCAATAACCGCATCAAAGACCAATTGTATGAGTCGCAGGCCTTTGTCGAACAACCGAAACCCGACACGTTGGTGTGGCCTGCCACGCTCAGACGCCGGCTGACCGCTTGCACAATCTGCTCGAAATCGAAAATGTGCAGAAATCCGTCTTCGGGTAGCAATTCCGCGAGCTTTATGGTCGTTTCTCCGTGCCAAACGCCAATCTCCGCCATACCGAAACCCGACGGCAGGCCGCCGGGAAACGTATGTCCCAGAAAAGCGCAGGTGACGCTGCCACCTGAACTGACCCTGCGATTCTCGAGCGCATCGGGAGTGTCGTGGACAAAAAAATCAACGATCATCTCGCCTACGGTGTCGAACCGCTTGCGTTCCCGCACGGCCATCCCGTGGCCTTCCCGCGCTGCTCCCGATCCCGCTCTATCAGTGGCTGCTTCTGGCTTTGTAAAGACAGCAACGCTGGTGTGCCCTGCCTCCGGAACGTCGGCTTTGTGGGTGATGCCCGCCAGTATGGTTCGTGCAATGGGCGCAGCCAACTGGTCGATCCGGTTGCGCAGCGGTGATTCATCCACGACCGGATCGAGCGTCAGGCCAAGCTGCCGGGCAACGCCATCGCTCGCAATCATTTGCGCCCAAACACCCAGCATCTCATCAATCGGGGTATGTTGGATTTTCAGATCGATGAGGCCGAATTGGCTGGCGACCCAACCCCAGGTCCGGTCTTCCCACCAGGTTACGTGGTGGGGTGGCGAACTCAGCAGGTCGCGGCAGCGGCTGATATAGGCGCCAGCATTCGGTGTCGCCAGAATGATCCGACCTCCAGGCCGAGTGAGTGACACCATCGCTCCGATCATGCCAAGTGGATCGGCTACGTGTTCCAGCACCTGAAAAGCGCATGTCACATCAAAACTTTCGAATTGCTCCAACACGAGGTCTCGAACGTCTCTGCTGCATACGTTTCGGCGATGGGAGACAGCTTCCGCAACTGCGTCAGCATTGAATTCGAGGCCCGTATAGTCGACATCTTTCAGATGCATCGTGAAGTGACCGACACCTGCACCTACTTCAAGCACGCGTACGCCCGCAGGGATATAGGGTGCAGCAATCCGGAATTCCGCCTTATTCGGGCGGTGATAGCCTGGACGGCGGGACATTGTCGCATAGAACGCAGCATCGCCGGTAACCAGCGGGCTAAAGAATGACATGCCCGTATGGGTGTCGTACATAAGCTGCAATTTAGTTATACCAGAAAAGAGTGAGGAGATATCCACGCCAAGACGCAACCTGTATCCTTCGATCAATTGAATTACGCTAACGTCTCTGACGACTTCGACGCCAATGCTGGTTCCTGTAAGTGGACTGCTTAGTAAATGCGACGTATTTTTTGACGAATTATAGTTCATATTGGCTCTTTCATCCGAGTAATCTGACGCCTTTTGACACGCGCACCAGATTGATGAAAAACGTGAGAACGTTGGATTCGAAGGAAGCCGAACCGCCTGACGGCAACTGTCGACTTGGCGGGTGGACACGCTATGGAACTGGAGTTGCTCAACTTCTCGGGTCTTAAATGCCAGATCCGATGATTTATGCGCTAGTTCGAGCTCAGCTTCTTCAAGGGGCGGATGCTCATCGGTTGGCGCTTCGGTTCAGCAGCGTGGCGACCGCTTGAACCTGCTGTTCCACGGAATACCGTCCGCATACATACTCGCGCCACCGCCCAGGCCTGGCTGTGCCGATCATTGTCACAGCCTCGTCCGTCGTGCCGAACAGGATCGACGCCGGCCAGCAGGCAGCGGCGCCAGGATGATCGAGCACGGCAAGGTCGCAACCGCTTGCAGCAGCTTCCAAGACGGCGTAACTCAGCCCTTCGTGCAAGCTCGTATGGAGCAACACTCCATTCGCGGCATGCCACGCAGGCATATCGTCTTGCGCAACCCTCCCTTCCCATCGGATCAAACCTAACAAGCCTAGCCGTTTTGCGAGATGCACGAACGTCTCATGGGCCAAGGGCTCACCGCCCATCCCGCACACGCTTAGGAAATATTGTTCGTCCGCCTCATGCAATTGCGCGAGAATCTGCAACGCCAATGTGGGATTCTTCCGTAACGTCATCAGCCCGCACCAGCCGATGCGGAACGGACTCCATTTGGTCGCCGGCTTGTAGCGTTCGGTATCCACGCCGTTGCACACAAGGTGAAGTCGTGTCGTCACTGCGATCTCGGGCGCTGCGGTCAGAACGCGCTGCTCCATGTCCGGGCTGACCACGATTACATCGTCCACCTTCTCCCAGGGGGTACCGGCTACATGCGATGTCTCCGTCGCTTCGATCCGATGCACACGGACCATCACCCGCCTCCCGGCAAAATCGATCGCGCCGATCAATGCCGGAAACGGCGGCCAGCAGAATTCGAACCAAACCGCGTCCCGCGATGTATCGTCGGTCCAAGCCAAGGCCGCTGCCATTGGTGCTGGTCCGGTGACCATGAATTTCTTGACCTCCCAGCCCGAAGCAGCCGGCAGACGTGCCAGCAGGTCGGCTGTGAAGTGATCGAGGCTCGGAAGCATCATCATCGCGAGACGGGGTGGTCGACGCATCCGGTGCCGATACCGAAAGAACGTCTAGATTGCGTTAATCCGCTGTCGCAACCCCCCCCAGGCGATTGGCGACGCGATCTGGCTGGCCACCCCGACCAATCCCGCCCCATGATCCAGATCAATGCCGTCATGGCGCCGGCGTGGCACGAGGGGTCTCCTGAGTGGAAGGCCGCCATGCCGCGACCACCCGAATACGATCCGACAGATCAGGCGCCCACGGCCGGCAAATACGAATTGCTGAACATATTCGGCACGCCCACCGGCGAGACCGTGACCCTCGGCAAGGACGATCAGCTGCCGGCCTCGGCCATCCGCTACTGGTCGCGCCTCCTCGAGGAGCCAAAGCTGCCCGCCGCGGCCTGAGCCCCCAACCACCCCCGCCCCACCTCTCCCGCATGTCGCTGCTGACGGGAGCGTCCGATTGCGGCAGTATCCGCCGTGACTGGCGGGGAAAGGTGCGGCGATGCGTATGATGACGCGATACCTGGCGTCCGCCTTGCTGGCGGTCGGCGTGCCGGCGTGGGCGCAGGCACAGTTGATCATCCGTCAGGTGGTGGTGGACGTCGATGTGCATCCCGACGGCAGCGCGGTGCAGACCGCCCATATCGAACTGCGGGCGACCAACGACGCCGCGGCGCAACGGATCGCCCAGCAGCCGATCGCATTCAGTTCCTCGCGCGAGCAACTGACCGTCGTCGAAGCCTATACCCAGAAGCCGGACGGTACGCGCCTGCCGGTGGATGCCGCCGCAATCCACGCCCAACTCGTCCCCGGATCGCCGAACCTGACGCTGTTCAACGACCAGGAACGCAAGGTGATCGTGTTCCCCGCCGTGGCCGCGCAGGACACGTTGGTCTATACGATAAGGCGGGAGATCCGTAAGCCGCTGTTTCCCGGCCAGTTCATCTGGCAGACCCTCCTGGATCGCTCGATAAGCTGGCACGACTATCAGGTGACGATCACCGCGCCCGCCACCATGCCGCTGCGCATCGCGGCAGATGGCATCGAGGCCGAGCAGCGTCAGGACGGCGATAAGATCGTCTATCACTTCCACGCCACCTATCCCAACGCGCAGATCGCCGAGCCGGCGGCCGTGGGTCCGTTCCAGCGCCTGCCGCGCGCCTTCGCCTCCAGCATGCCCGACTACGCCACGATGGCACGCGCGTATGCCGCGCAGGCCGCGCCGAAAGAGGCCGTCACGCCCGCGATTCAGCAGTTGGCGGACAAATTGACCGACGGGATCACCGACCGCAGGGAGCAGGCGCGCGCACTCTACGACTGGGTGAGCACGCATATCCGCTATGTTGCCGTCTGGCTGGCCCAGGGTGCGATCGAACCGCATGCCGCGTCGGCCATCCTCGAAGTCGGCTACGGCGATTGCAAGGACCACGCGGTCCTGTTCGGCGCGTTGCTCCGGGCGCGCGGCATCGACAGCGAGCCGGTGCTGATCAACCTCGGCAATGAGTATGTGCTTCCCGACTCACCGACCCTGGCCGTGCTGAACCATGTTATCACCTGGCTGCCCGAGTTCGCGCTGTACGCGGATACGACGGCCGGCGTCGCGCCGTTCGGCGTGCTGTCGTTCCAGGAATACGGCAAACCGGCGGTGCACGCCGGCACGACCGCGCCCGCCGAGCGGCGGACGCCGGACCTCGCGCACGATCAGGCGACGGCGACGTTCGTGACCAAGGCGCGGCTCGAGCCGGACGGCACGATCGAGGGCGACAGCACGACCGTCGCGTCGGGCGCCTTCTCCGCCTCGCTCCGACTGTCGGCGCGATCCATCGACCAGCAGGGACGCCAAGCCGCGGCGCAGGCTCAGCTCAAGACATTGGGCGAGGACGGCACCGGCAGCTTCGGTTTTCCTCCGCCAACCAACATCGACGCGGACTACAGCGTGGTCGGGCATTTCAAGCTCGATGCCAGGCCGGAACTGCTGGACGGAGCAACGTTTCCCCTGCCGGTCGGACTGCGGCTGCTGGAGCGGCCTGGCGACCCGCTGCTCGGGCCGCTCGGCCTGCGCGATCTGAAGGACACCGACCCGACGCCGTGCCATGCCGGCCGGCAGATCGAGACGCTCGTGCTGACGCTGCCCACGGGCTCGCGGGTGACGCGGGCGCCGCACGACCTGGTGATCGACAATGCGCTGCTGCACTACGAGGCGCACTGGACCGTGACGCAGCGTGAGGTGTCGGTGCAACGGGAACTGGTGTCGAACCTAACCGGGTCCCTCTGCGAGGGCGACACGCGCAAGCGGACCGCGCATGTCCTGGCGGCGATCCGACGCGATCTGGAGGCGCAGATCGGGCTCGCCCAGGAGTGATCGTTCAGGCCGGCGAATGCCCGTCTTCCCGCGTAACTGGACCGCGGCCAGCAAGCCGCGCGCGGTCGCTTACCGCCGGCTGTGGCAATCGGCCCTCACCGGTCCCACCATCCGCCGGCGCCCGCCGGCCGAAATCAGTCGATTGACGACTGTCCCTGGGCGAGGACGCTCGACCAGCACCAGAAATAGCACGAGTTGAAGTAGCAGAATATACAGCAGCAGTATCCCGGACCGCACATGCACGACCCGGAGAACGGCGAGCGCGCGATCGCTGAGCTTCCGGCCAACATTTGTGGCGCTATCCCCCGATCCGCGTCGCCAGGTGACTGCCCGCCCACCGAACGGTAGTGACCGACCGTCGGCAAAAGCGCGGCTTCTGCACTAAATCCGGGCATCGTCATCGCTTCTGTCTCCCTCTTCCGGGCAAGAGCCGGGCCCTCGGGCTCATGCCGAAACACCAATGTCCGTCAACGCGCGGCCGGATCTGCCCTCGGCCGTGACGGATAACGGTTACCGCGAGTTCCGCGCCCTCCTAGAAGCAGAGCCAGTAGCAGTTCGACGGAAAGCACCCATACCGCCCGCACCGCCAGTAGCAGCGCAGAATGCAGTCCGGCTCATCGCCTCCGCCGCCGCCGGTGTCGCCGAGACCGATCGTGGACAGTTGCGCAACAACCCCTCGTCCGACGCTCCCGCGGCGCCGCAAGCTGGGCGTGGAGTATTGGCTGGCGGCCGGAGAGAGCGATGCTTCCGCCGTAAATCCGGGCAGGCTGAAGGTGTTCATGTCACATCTCCTATCGATTGCTTAGGTTGAGATCGTAATAGGGCGACAGCTTTGTCACCAGAAACGGAAACTCCTCGGTCACATCCACCCGCACGAGAAACTTCTCGGTGAAATCGGTGTTGCGGTTCGTGTAACCGAACACGCAATCGACCAGTCTGCGGGTACCGCCGAGCGGCGACGGCCGCACTTCGACCCCGCTCAGCGAGAAGTCTCGCGCAAACTCTTCGGCCGCCTTGGCGTAGATCGCGGGATAGCGCATCACGAGATAATTCAGCGCGCGATGCTCGTCAGTTGCGCCCGCATTGTCGGTCATCTGCATGATCCGATCGAACACCTGCTCGGCGGCCGGGCCGAACGCCGCGGCGGTCACTTCCTTTGGTCGCGGTATCGCCTTGATCAGAGCCTCGCGATCGAACGAATAGATCTGGTCGAAGACCACCATCGGCACCACCAGCCCGTTGCACATTTCGGGCGGCGCGAGGGGCCCGCGCATTCCGACCACGACATCGAGGTCGGCCGGACCCGGTGCCTGCCGGATCGCGCCCACCAGCAGGCTGAAGTCCTCGGCGACCCGCGGCTGCAGGATGTAGGTTTCGAGACCCCGGTTCGTGAACACCCAGCACATCTGCCGCACCAGATAGCGGTTCTCCGGACGGGACAAGACCTCGCCGAACACCTGCGGATCGGTCTTGCCGGCGGTGTCGGCACGCCCGGCCGCCTGGGCCAGTTCCTTTTCCACCGAAAGTCTCGGGATGCGCGGCTCGATGCGTCCGAGCGCGTAGACGGGGCTCAGCGGCATGGAGGCGGCGTCACCACCGCAGGTCGGACACGACGCCGACGCGTCCTGCGTATCCTGTGACGGATAGATCATCCCCGGAGCCTGGTTCATCGGCGCCGGTTCGGTCGATTCGCTCTGTTCCATCCCACGATTCCTTTGCTTTGCGTCACTTGTGGCCGCCGGTGAAGGCGACCCACCGATCAAGCGCCGCCGCCCTCCGCTCGCACCCGCCGCACGGCCTTATGCCGAGCGCGTAGCCGACGCGTTTGACGGCCCCGCCGAGACCTAATTCTTCGTCCGTGACAAACCCGGGGAGCCTGATCTGGAATCGCGGCTGGGGTGCGCTGTCTTCGGTCTTCTTGTCTCGCCTCATGGCCGCCTCCTTGTTTGATGCAATCTTAGCAGAGCCTGATGGGCCGCCCAGGCATCGAGCAGTGGCGGGACCACGGTCGTCCGCCGGAGCAACCGACCCGACACGATCGCAAGTTTGATCGTTGCCGGCGGCGCTTGCGGGAACTGCGACCACAGCAGCGCGGCTGTGCCAGTGACGAAGGCGGCCGCGGCGCTGGTGCCGCCGCCCGTCACCGGCTTGCCGCCGGCGCCGAGGCTCGTGATCCGCGCACCGGGCGCGCCGATGCCGTTCCGCCCGATCGACGCACCCAGATTTGACTGTCCGAGCGGCCTGTCCGCCGCCTCGTAGGCGACGACCGGGATGACCCAGGAGTTGCCGGTGATTGCGGTGCATCCGAGGGAGCCCTGATTGCCCGCCGCCGCGACCACGATCACGCCATGCCGGGCGGCCTCTCCGAGGGCCTCCTTCAGAGCGCGTTCGCCGCGCGCAACGGGCTGTGTGATGGCCGCGCTGATGTTGAGCACGCGCGCGCCCGCATCGATGCACGCGATAATCGCCTCGGCGAGATCCTGTGGCGAGGCGCTCGGAAGCCCACCGGGGCCCGCCGCCTCTGAAAAGATCGGACGAACGAGCAGGGTGCAACCGGGGCAGATCGCGGGCGCGGCGCAGCCTCGCCTCGCGGCCAATATGCCGGCCACGAACGTGCCGTGCCGGCACGCGGCGCTGGTATTCACCACGCAGGCGCTTGCGCCAGCGCCCGGGATCTCACGGATGCGACCACCTGCAAGGTCCGGATGGTCCCGCGCGACAGGACCATCGATCAGCCCGATGGTGATTTCCGGACGGCCCTCGCTCAGCTTCATAAGCGCCGGCAGATTGACCAGGTTGAGCGGCCCGACGCAGCCGCCGGCCATTGGCGGGACCGCATCGCCGATTTGCCCAGGCAGCGTCGGTCGGAGCAAGAATGTTCTCCCATCGGTGATTGGGTTTTGGATCCGGTGGCAGGGTGTTGAAAATGATGCCTCGTAAAGTGGCGTAGCTGGCGGAATTGGTCGCCGCGCTTTCCGGACGCGCCGGGCTGATCAGCGTGGCAGGGCAGGCAGGCTGATCAGGGATCATCGCTCAATTGGCCGACGCTTTCCAGGGTCATGTCGCGGGCGCGCTGGACGGCCCACGCGTGGTTCTGATCCAGTCGGGTAGCCACTGACGTGGGACCAAAAGCGTGTAATGCCAAGCGCCCCGATGGTTGCCCCTTGGGACAGGCTCGGCGTCGCCTCTCACACGTCATGGCCGGGTTTGACCGGTCAAGCCCGGCCGTGACGTCTAAGGGGCCAGTGCCGGAGGTCAACATTTAGGGCGCTCGGCATAAAGGCAACCGGGACTCTCTGGTAGCACCACCCGACGTGGCGCTGGCGCCCGCCGGTCGATATAACCATTTCACGACAGACCCTAATGCCGCCGCTTCAGGGCCTCCAGGTTGGCAAACTGGTGCGGTTCCGGTTCGACCTCGATGTCCGGGAACACGGCGCCGGGACAGCGCGGATAAGGATCGAGCGCGAGCGCCAGCTGTTCCGCGGTGGCCTCGCCGAGATCGACGATCCCGCCCGCATAGGTGATCTCGTCCAGGGCCTCGGGGTCCGGATCGTCGGTCTCCATCCCGTCCTTCACACAGCGCACCACGAAGCGTTCCTCGACCGCGGCGGTAAAGTCGTCGAGCGAAACCACGCACGTCTGCACGATGCTGGCGATCAGATGACCGCGCGCCAGGATCGCGCCGCCGAGATCCGGTTCCAGACGAAATCGGCAGGTCAGCGACAGCACCGCGGGCAGGTTCATTCGGCGCGCCAGCGCGGCACATTCGTCCCGGCTGGCCTCCACCACGTAGTCCAGCCCACCCGGGCCGACCCGCTCCATCGCGACGGGCCTGTGCAGTTCGGGCGTCATCGCACCGCCTCCACAGCCGGCATGAACCGCGCCTCGCCCGATGCCAAAGCCGCGGGCGCCTGGGTCATGAGACAGGCGGCCTGCGCCAGCACCACTCGGGCCAGCGCCGCGGGCGAGCCCACCGGGGGCGGCCCGCCGCGCCAAACGTTGCGTGCCAGCGCCGCCTCCAGCGCGAGGCGGTCCCCTGCCTGGAGTGCCGCGCTATAGACGTTGGCGCGGCCATGGAACGCTTCCCACATGCCGCGCACGCGCTTGCCGACGCTCAGGTCGCCCACCCCGAGCTCGCGCAGGTTCATATCCATATCGGCGAACATGGCGTCGAATACCGCCTGCGCCAGGGCGGCGCCCGGTTCGGACAGTCCGCGCAGGCGATGGATCAGCAGGAAGGCATAGAGTGAAATCAGGTCGAACCGGCCATCAAGCGTGTCCGGCACACCGAGCGATTCGTACAGGTAACGCTCGCGCGCCGCCGCGACCGCTGCACCGTACAGTGCGAAGCCGGCTCGCTCATGCCGGTTGGCCCTGCGCAACCCCTTCAGCCCGAGCATACCCGCCACCGATGCATCATTCCTGCCTGCCGCCGCCACGCACCCGGAGCCCCGCGCGATTGACAAGCGACGGGCTGGCGTGACACCGAGGTGACATAGCGCGGAGTTGAGGATACGCCCAGGTGGACAGAGATCGTTCAGCTTTCCTGCCGCCCCGCATGCGTTGTTGCACCCTGATGCTCCTGCTGGGCTGCATGCTGGTCGGCGGCTGCAGCGTCTTCGAGGCGCAGTCGCAGCTTCGCGGCAATCACGTGGACGCGGACCAGCTCAAGGAACTGGTTCCCGGAACCTCGACGCGAAACGACGTGACGGCGCTGATCGGCTCGCCGACCGCGCGCGCCACGTTCGACGACAACACCTGGATCTACATCAGCGAGGTGACCCGTCCGCGGATCGCCCGCGTGCAGGGCGTGCTGAGCCAGGACGTGCTCGTGCTCAGCTTCAACGAGCAGGGGGTGCTCCAGGACATGAAGCGGCTCAATCAGGAGGATGCATTGCCGGTGACGGTGGTGGCGCGCACCACGCCCTCGCCTGGGACGGAGGCGTCGTTCCTGCAGCAGTTGTTCGGCAACATCGGCCGGTTCAATGCGATCAATCCATCGACCGGTTCCGGTCCGACCGGCGGCGCTCCCACCCCGGCCTACTGAATCCTGTCCGGCTGAACGCGGCCGGACCCCTGGCTATGCCGGCGCCAGCCGCGCGCGGGCGGACCAGTGCCAGACGACCAGACCGGCGGCGATCAGCGTCGGCGGCACGACCACCAGGTTCAGCGCGGCCCAGCCGCCGGTGGCCTCGATCGCGCCGGACGCGAACGCGGTGCACGCAACGGTGCCGAACACGATGAAGTCGTTGGTGGCCTGGACGCGTACCCGTTCGTGCGCATCGTGCGCGGTCGCCAGCAGTGTGGTGCCGCCGACGAACAGGAAGTTCCAGCCCACGCCGAGCAGGGCCAGCGCCGTCATGAACGTGGCGAGCACCGGGGCGAAGCTGAGGTTTGTGACAACGCAGAGCAATGTGAGCACGGCGCCGATCCAGATGATCGGATGCGCGCCGAAGCGCTGGATCAAACGTCCGGTCACGAAGCCTGGCAGGAACATCGCGATCGAATGCGCGCGGATCACATCGGCGCTGGCGTTCACGCCGAACCCGCAGAACAGCATCTGCAGCGGCGTGGATGCCATGATCAGGTTCATCGTGCCGTAGCCGACCATGCTGCACACCACGGCGGTGAGGAAACCGGGTCGGGCGACGATGGTGCGGAACGGCACCGGCTCGCTGACCTGCCGCGTCGCCGGCGGCAGTTCGATGAACAGCAGCAGCGTGGCGCAGATCAGCGGCAGCACCAGCAGGCACAGATAGGTGCCGAGGAACGTCATCGGCGGCAGCAGCATGTTGGTGCGCTTGACCACCTCGGGACCGATGATCGCGGCCAGCACGCCGCCTGCCATCACCAGCGAGATTGCGCGCGCACGCGCCGCCGGCGCCGCCACCTCGGCCGCGGCGAAGCGCAGATGCTGGGCGATGCCGAAGCCCAGGCCGGCGAACACGGCGCCCATGCAGTAGATCTGGAAGCTGCCGCGCCACACGCCGAGCGCAAAGGTCAGGCTGCCGAGCAGCGAGCCCACGCAGCCTAGCCAGAATCCCGGCTTGCGGCCGAGCCGGGAAAACACGATGCCCGCCGGGATCGAGGCGGTCATCGTCGCGGTCATCTGGATCGCCATTGGCAGCGTGTTCAGCGCCTTGTCCACCGCGAGCGCGTGGCCAATCAGCGCGCTCATGACCGTTTGGCCGGACATGACGGCGTTCATCAGCGCCTGACAGCAGAACAGCAGCCAGACATTTCGGTTCATGAGTATGTCACAGTCATAACAATACGTCAGATCAATAGGTCGGAGATTTCTTCGCCAGGCTTACGTAGCGAGCTGGGGCGCCATTTTGGATATCGGGTCACGCCAGCGATGTAAGCAGGCGGCCCGAGGCAAGGAAACCCCCTCGCCTGCCCCAGCCGAGCGCCACTGCCAAGCCACGATGCGCTGACGGCGATGATCCGTCTTATATCGTTCTGTTCCTTTGACGGAAGGAGTGGCCTTAATCTTCACCCTGGTCCACGCATATGAGGCGATTCGGAAAATGTCGGCAGGCATGGGCGACTGATGCGAGCCGCGGTATCTCTGCGTACGAATGGTGCATGCAAGCGTTGCGCCGGCTCGGCGAGATGTTCGCCACGTGGCGACTCTGACGACAGATGCGCCAACCGCCTGCTGGCAGTCGACATAGTTGGTAAAGCCGCACGTTTTTCGTACCGGAATGAGTTATTCCAGCCACAACGGCAAAATTTTTGTGCAGACGCTGTTCAAGTCCAGATCGCCGCGATCAATTCGTGCAGTGTCCTAAGCACGTCATCAGCGGCGTTATTTTATTGACACGCCTGTCACCGCCAGCAGAGCCTCACTCATTCAACAGGAAACGGCGATCAATACACATTTGAAAGAACAGCCAGGATGACCCAATTTCCTGCTTCGCCGAATGACAGCGTGGTTGTCAACGGTGCCGTCATCGTTGATGCCTCCGGCAATATCTGGGGCATTACGAACGGCCAGGTGACCGAGATCAAAAATCCGAATGAACCTGACCAGACGTTTACCGTCGACAGCGGGACCGCAAATGTTGATGCACTTGCGTATGTGGATGGCGTGATATGGCAGCAGGCAACCGCGCAGGGCCTCTGGTGGGCCAAGACTGGCACGGGCTTTGACGGTTGGGGGACCGCCACGTCGGTCAGCCCATTGCCGCCGTCGCCCGACGGCACCGTCATCACGATGGGCAACACGCCGGTCCCGCCGAGCGTCCATCCCATCAACGGATCAGCCATTGTCGATTTAAGCGCCAATCTTTGGTGGATTTCGGACGGTGAGCAGGTCATCGAAAATGGTCAGGTCGATGCCGACACAGCCAACGTGATCGAGATAGCGTTCAAAAACGGCCTGGTATGGCAGGAGAACACCGACAAATTGTGGTGGGCCAAGACCGGCGGCGCTGGCTCGTTCGACGGCTGGTCGTCAGGTCCTGGCACTCACAATGCAAACGGTACGCTGACTGCGCCTGTGCCGATCGACCGCACATGGCTCGGTGGCGGGAACGATCGCGCCAGCAATCCGAATGACTGGTCGCCCAAAGGATCGCCACAGCCCGGCGACGCGCTGAGCATGCCCAATGGCGGCACGATGAACATTCACGGCAACGACCTGCATGGAGATACGCTGCTCATCGGCGGCGCCTCGTCGTCGCCGTCGCAGGACTTTACCTTGAATGTCTCCGGCACCGCCGCTTTCCAGGAGGCAGCGGCGTTTCCACCCGTTGGCATCGGGTCGATCACCATCAATCTGGCCGACCATGCCAAATGGATCGGCGGCTTCTCGACCAATCTGGGTGGTGGGGTGTTCATCACCGGCGAAGGGCGATTTGCCAATCAGGTCAGCAACGTTGCCGCCATGAGCACCGTCGATGTCGATGTCGTAGGGCACGGCACATTCAACGTGGAATTGGACCAATCCGTCGTCGGTGTGCTGGAATTCACAAAATCCGTGGACCGCGGCCAGGCGATCACAGTCGGCGGAGACCAGACGCGCGGTGTTACGGCCAGGCTGCTGGTAGATGATCCGCGTGATTTTCATGCGCCCGTCAAACTTGGGTTCGGGGAGATCGTTCTTGGCGGGCTGAAGGCCGATAGCTTCACGGTCAAGGACGATTTGTTGTTGCTGTTTTCGGGATCGAAGGTCGTCGGGAAGCTGGATTTGACGGTCCAGCCCCAGGCACATCCCACAGGGTTTACCGTATCGCAGTCATCCCAAGGCATTACCCTCTTCGGGGATGGCGCGGGGTCGATCGCAGGTGGCACATTGCTGCCGATGCATACATAACCCCCGCGAACGGTGCGGCGATCGTCCGTGCTCCCACTGCCCCAATCGTTCCTTTTGAGAACCACTCACCAGAAACGTCGATGACAGCCTAGCACCGGAATTATTGGAGCGCGGCACGCAAAGCACGTCATGCCCGGGCTTGCCCGGTCAGGCCCCGCCATGACGGCTCAGCGACTGTGACTTGCGTTTCATCGATGGTGGGCACTGGGCGCGTTTGCCATTGCGGCGAACATCCGACGGTCGCGAGGCTGGGACCTGCGGCACTTCACAGAGCTGTCATATAAGGCGCCGGCACCACGATCGTCGTCTTGTGCGCGCAGCCGCCATTGTGTCTGATCCGCCCATGAAACCACCCAGGATGTCACAGCCCCCGACCGACCCTCGATGGTCCCGGCGCGAAACCGTCCGCCCAGGCAGTCGCGCCGATGTCTGACGCCCTGCTGCCCTATTACGAGCGCGAACTGGCAGCGATCAAACGGCTCGCCGCCGAGTTCGCCGACACCCACCCGAAGATCGCCGGCCGACTGCGCCTGTCCGCCGATGGAGTGGACGACCCGCATGTCGCCCGCCTGCTGGAAGGCGTGGCGTTCCTCGCCGCCCGCGTGCACCACCGGCTGGACGACGAGTTCCCGGAACTCACCGACGCCCTGCTGGGACTGTTGTATCCGCACTACCTCGCCCCGATGCCGTCCTGCATGATGGCCCAGCTCGATTGCCAGCCGGACCTGATGATGCCGGCCCGCCTGCCCGCCGGGATGCCGATCGACACCGAGCCGGTGCACGGCGAGCCGTTGCACTACCGCACCAGCGCCGCGGTCACGCTGTGGCCGATCCAGGTGGAGAACGTCCGTCTCTCCGGTCTGCCGATCGTGGCACCCGCCAATCAGGCCGCCGCCGGGGCCGCCGGCGTGCTCCGCATCAGTTTGAAATGCGCCTCGCCGGAGACCACCTTCACGCAGCTCGGCGTTGACCGGCTGCGCTTCTTCCTGCGCGGGCCGGTGAACCAGACGCTTGCGCTCTACGAACTGCTCGGCGCGCATGTGATCTCGATCGCCTACGCCGACAGCGCGGCGGACCCGGCGCCGGTCATTCTGCCCGCCACCGCGATCGAACCCGCCGGCTTCGCGCCGGAGGAGGCGTTGCTGCCATGGTCGGCGCGCGGGTTCTCCGGCTTCCGCCTGCTCACCGAATACTTCGCGTTCCCGGAGAAATTCCTGTTCCTCGACCTCACCCGGATGGACGCAAAGACGCTGGTCTCCGCCGGCAACCGGCTCGAAGTCTTCGTCTATCTGGACCGTACGCTGCCGGAACTGGAGCGCACGATCGGCCAGCAGTCGCTGGCGCTCGGCTGCACACCGCTGGTCAACCTGTTTCCGCAGCGCTGCGAGCCGGTCACGCTCAGTCACATGGACACCGAATACCGCATCGTGCCCGACGCCCGTCGCCCGCGCGCGGCCGAGATCTGGAGCGTCGAGCGCGTGCGCGAGACCAGGCCCGACGGTTCGTTCCGACCATGGCGTCCGTTTCATCGCCTGACCGAGAACGATCCGGATCCCGGTGTCCCAGGCGGCTTCTACCACGTGGCGCGGCGCGCCGCGGCGCCGGGCGTGCCGGGGACCGAACTGTTCCTGGCGCCGCATGATCCCGCGTTCGATCCCGACAGCCCGGCCGATACGGTGCTGTCCATCGACGCGCTCTGCGTGAACCGCGACCTGCCGACCGACCTGCCGTTCGGCGGCGGCCGACCGCGGCTTCGCCTGGTGGAGGGCGCGGCGGCGATCGCCGCGCTGAACTGCATCACCGCCGCCACATCGACGCTGCGCCCGCCGTTGCGCGAAGCCGGCTTCTGGCGGCTGGTCTCGCATCTTTCGCTCGGCCATCTGTCGGTCACCGGCGGCGCCCAGGGCGCGGCGGCGCTGAAGGAGGTGCTGCGCCTCTACGACCTGCGCGACACCGCGGAAACCCGCAATGCCATCGATGCGTTGACCGGCATCAGCGCGGCCCCCGGCACGGCGCGCGCGCCCGGTCGCGCCGGCGCGTTCTGCCGTGGACTCGATATCGCTCTGGAATTCGACCCGCGCTCCTGGCAGACCGGCGGCCTCTATCTGCTGGCCTCGGTGCTGGAACGCTTCCTGGCGCTGCACGCGACGGTCAACAGCTTCACCCGCACCCGCGCCACGCTGCGCGGCCGCTCCGGCAGCGCAGCCGCATGGCCGGCGCGTAGCGGCACCCGCGTGCTCGCATGAGGGGACGGTCCGCGCTGGCGCAATTGAGGGCGATGCCTCGGCGGTTTCGCTTCGATGCGGCGGTGCGGGTGTTGGCCTGGGCGCGGCGGGTCGAGGATCCAACCGAGATCCTGCGCTTCCGCTCACCGGCCGGGCTGGTCTATCCGCCCGCGGACGTGCTCGACGTTCGCCAGCACGGCGAAGGCCCACCCGAGTTGACGATCGGGCTGATCGGACTGACCGGACCATCGGGCGTGCTGCCGCGATATTATTCCGAGGTCGTCACCCAGACGTTGCGGGGGCGTTCGACGGCGTTGCGCGACTTTCTCGACATGCTGGCGCATCGCTTCGTGGCGTTTTTCGCACGCGCCGGGATGAAGTATCGTCCGGCGCGGGTGGCGGAAGCGGCTTCGCTGCGCACGCCCTCCGCGGCGGACCCGGTGACGCAGGTCCTGCTGGCCCTCACCGGCTATGGGACGCCGCATCTCGGCTCGCGCCTCGCCGCGGGCACCGAGCCGCTGGTTTTTTATGCCGGGCTGTTTGCCGGGCATCCCCGTTCGGCCGACCGGCTGGGGGCGCTGATTTCAGATTGGCTTGGCATGGATGTCGAGGTGGTGGAGTTCGCCGGCGCATGGCTGTCGCTGCCGCCGGACCAGCGGACCCGACTGTCGGTGAACGGCGCGTGGTGCCGGCTGGGGCTTGACGCCGCGGCCGGCGTGCGGGCCTGGGATCCACAGGCGCGCATCATCCTTCGCATCGGTCCGCTGGATCTGCAGGGATTTCAACAGTTGTTGCCGGATCGTGCGGCGCTGCACCGACTGGTGTCGCTGATTCGGGCCTATCTGGGTTTCGAGCTCGGGTTTGCGATCAATCCGGTGCTGGCGGCGCGGGAAATTCCACCGCTGCTGTTGACCGCGACCGCGGACCCGCCGCCACGGCTCGGGTGGAACACGTGGATTCCCGGCGCCGGCCCGGGCGTGATCAGCCGCGGGGATGCGGCGGATGCGGTTTTCGAGGCCGAGGTGATCGAGGCGCAGCAGGCCCCAGGGGAAAAAGTCGGGCAGACGATCGGGAACACGATGGCGATGGGACAGGCGGCATGACCGGATGGGGCGGCGGCTATGTGACCGACATCACCTACATGACCGGCTATTATCGCCAGCAGTCGCCGGCGATGATCGCGCTGGGCTGTCTGCTGGGTGGTGTCGCGTCACCGATGCCCGGGCCGGACGATCCGTTGAGCTATCTCGAGCTTGGCTGCGGTCAGGGCTTCGGCGCGATGGTGCTGGCGGCGAGCAACCCGAACTGGCGTGTCACCGCGATCGACTTCAACCCGGCGCATATTGCGGCTGCACGCGCATGGGCGGCGGAGGCGGCACTCCACAACATTCGATTCATCGAGGCGGATTTAGCGAACTTTGCCGAGGACCCGGCCTCAGCCGACGTGCCGCTGGCGGATTTCGTCAGCCTGCACGGTGTGTGGAGCTGGGTTCCCCCGATTGTTCAGTCCGGCATCGTCCGCCTGTTGCGGAGCAAGGTGAAACCGGGTGGGGCGGTGCATGTCAGCTACAATGCGCTGCCCGCCTGGGGCGCCGCGCTCGGGATGCAGCGCGTGCTGCGCGAGTGCGGTCTGCGGCTGGGCTCGCGCAGCGACCGGCAGGCCGAGGCGGGGCTCAAACTGGTGAAGGAGCTGCATGCGGCGAATGCGCTGCAGCTCACTCGATCGCCGTGGGTGAGTGCTCTGATCGAGCGGATGGGCACACTGCCGTTGCAGTACCTGGCACATGAATACATGAATGATTCGTGGACGCCGTGCTTCCATGGCGATGTGGTCGCCGCGTTCGCGGACGCCAAGCTCGACTGGGTCGGCTCGGCCAACCTGGTGGAGAATTTTCCCGAGCTCACTCTCACCGATGAGCAACGGGCCGTCACGCAGCGGTTCGACGATCCGCTGCTGCGCGAACTGGTGAAGGACGCATGCCTCGATCGCTCGCTGCGTCATGATGTGTTCGTGCGCGGCGCGCGGCGAATGAGTCCGCCGATGCGCGATGCGGCGCTGATGGAGTTGTCGCTTGCGCTGAACATAACGCCCGCGGACATGCCGTTCGAAGCCGACATGCCGGCCGGGCGCGCGTCGCTGAACCGCGGCTTCTATGGGCCGATCACCGAGGCGTTGGCGGCCGGTCCGCGCCGCGTCGGCGATCTGCTTGGACTGCCAACGCTCGACGGCAAGCGCGACAATCCGGCGGAGTTGATCGGCATCCTGGTCGGTCTCGATCTGGCCGAGCCGGCATTGCGTCCGGGTGTCGCGCCGACGGCAGGAGTGTCTCGTTTCAACCGGACCACCGCGGCGCAACTGGCGCGCACCGACAATCCGGGACGCCCGATTGCCGCGGCAAGCAACGCACTCGGTACCGGCGCGCCGTGCACCTTGTTTGACCTCTATGTGCTCGATCGCGCGCAGCAGGGCGAGGGCGAGGAGAAGATGGAAGATTGGGTCTCGGATGTTGGCGCCAACCTCGACGAGGTGGGACAGGGCAAGCTGCGCGACGTGCTGAACCGGTGCCTGCGCGTGCGGCTGCCCATCCTGCGCGCGGCGGGCGTCTTCTGAGCGCGGCGCTGCGGTGTGCGTGCGTGATCAGGCGAGGCGTGTGCCGCGGCGCATCACGATTTGCGATGTCGGACACTGCGACAAATCCTCGCCTGGCGCGACTTCCGTGTTATAAGACCGCACGACCTTGGAGGATCTGTTCCGTGCGTTTGCTGATAGCTCCGATCATCGTCGCCCCGTTGGTCTTTGGAAGCCTGCCGGCCCTTGCCCAGAGCAATCCATCGGCGGACCAGATCATCAAATCGCTGAAGCCGAGCGGCGATCTGACGCAGGGCACGCGCGGCATCAGGCTCGCGGCGCCATCCGGCGACACGACCGCGCCGGCAGCGACCGCACCCGCCACCCGGCAGGGGCCACGCGTTGCGGCCAACCGGCAGGGCGCACCCACGACGCACGAGGCGGTCGATCCTTCGGTCAGCCTGACGGTGAACTTCGCAAGCGGTTCGGCCGACCTGACAGCCGATGCGATCCGCACGCTGGACGAACTGGGGCGCGCGCTGGCCAGCAAGGATCTCTCCACGTATCGGTTCCGCATCGAAGGCCACACCGATACGGTCGGTTCGCGCGATTACAATCAGGCACTCTCCGAACGACGGGCCGCCGCCGTGGTTGACTACGTCGCGCACAAATACGGAGTCGATCCGGCCAGACTGCAGGCGGTCGGCCTGGGCGAGGACGGTCTGCTGGTGCAGACGCCAGCCGATACGCCGGAACCGCGCAATCGCCGGGTGCAGGTGATCAACCTGGGCGCCTGATCCGCGCCGCACCGATGCGTGCGCCATGACACCGGTCGAGCCGGATTCCGACGACACCGTTCGGGTGCTGCCGCTGCCACGACGCAACTACCGCGGCTGGCTCGCCGCTGCTGCCGTTGCCGCCTTGCTGGGCGTTTCGGCGGGTGGTTGGCTGCTCTGGCCGGGTCCATCCACCCCGCCATCGGCCATCCCCCTATCGGCCACGCCCCCTTCGGCCACCCTCCCTTCAACCAGCGCGCCGACCGTGGCGGCGCCGGTCCCGTCGGATGCGCTCGCCGCGGCGAGCCGGCCGGCCCTCCCGGTCGAGATCGCCACGGAACAGCAGATACGCGATCATGCGCCGGCCGGTCTCTCCGTCTTCCGCTTCACCGACAACCCGCGGATCCTGGTGCTCGATTTCGCATCCCTGCACGAGCAGGGGCGCATGCTCAACCGCGTGGCGGCATTGGTGGAAAAGGCCGGTCTGCCACGCGATCGCGTGCTTACCGACGGCCAGCTGGGCGAGGCGATTCGATCGCAGGGCGATACCGTCGAGACATTTTATTACGGTCACGACTACGGCGCCGAATTGCTGGTCCGCTTCTTCGCCCTCGCCGATCGCGATCGGATCGAGCTGAACCCCGAGGAGGAGCAGCTGCGGGCGTTGCTGCATCAGGAGGGTTGGTTCGCCCCAGGCGCGAACGCCGCATTGATTTCGCTGACTGCCGCCGGTGCGGATGCCAAGGTCACGCTAGGCGCGCGGATTGCGATCCTGCGGCACGAGTTGTCGCATGGCGAGTTCTTCAGCAACCCGGTCTATGCCGAGTACGTGCACGACTTCTGGCTGACGGCACTGACCGGCACCGAGCGGGCTGCTTTTCGCAGCTTTCTGGCAAAGGACGAGTATGACACCGGCAACGAAGAACTGATGTACAACGAGATGCAGGCTTATCTGATGTTCACCCGCGATCCGCTGTTCTTCACCGCGGAACTGGCCGGATTGACGCCGGGGCGTCTCGGCGAGCTGCAATCCCGCTTTCTCGCCGGCATGCCGCCCGGCTGGCTGCGCGATATCCTGGCGGGCTACCAGGAGCCGGCATCGGCACGTTAGCGCCCTCGACGGGACAAGCCCCGCCATGACGAACGCTGCCGGCTCCGCGCGCCGCAATCGATCATGGCAGCGTCTCCAGGGTCGTTGCAACGCCCGCAAGTCGGACGCCGTGCTGCGAGGCATTGGTGATCGCCGTCTGCAGGTCGCGCAGATAAATGTCGGCGGTCTCCTGGTTGCGCGGGCGCGGACGGTTGAACAGCGGCTCCGACGATGCGACCGCGATGATCATGTCGGTGCCGTAGGGGGGGCCGACCAGCCACGACGGGTGACCGAGATCGACCGGCTCTCCGGCTCCATAGGTCCGCGGCAGGTCGGCCTTGATGGCGACCTTTGGTTCGGTGAGCTGCGGATACAGATGCTGCACCGTCCTGTCATGCGCGATGTAATCGACCCGCAGCCAGCCGGCGAAACCCGGCATGACAAGCCGCAGGCGGATCGGCTCGCCGTCGCGCAGCCGCGTCTTGTCATCCGCCATCCGCAGGCCAAGCTGAAATCCACCGTTGCCGAATGCGGGCACGGTCGGGCGCAACGCGTCCAACGCGGGGCAGAATACCGGATCGACGCTGCTGACACGCCAGTCGATGCCATTGGGCGACGTGATGCCTTCGATGTCCTGACGCACTTCGTTGGCAAAGGTGCTGCCCGCGAAGCCTGACAGCGCCGCCGAACCATTGTCACTGAAATCACCGCCAAGCAGGGCGCAGCGCCGGCCGGCGATGTATTGCGCAATCTGCCGCCGCATCACGTCGAGACCCGCCGCCGTGGCCTGCGCGGTGGTCACCGGCGGCGGGGGTGGCGGAGCGGCCACGGCGGGAACCGGCGCAGGTGCCACGGTGGGCGGCGATGGCGTCGCAGACGGAGCCGGCGGCGGGGTTCGATCGACTTTCGAAGTATCGGCGGGTGGCGCGGCTGGCCGCGACTCCGGTTTCGGCGTTGGCTTGTCCGCAGCCGGCACGGGCGTCGTCGTCGTTGCGACCTGCGTTTGAATTGGCGGCGGCGTGCGCGGGAGAAACCACCATCCGGCGGCGCCCAGAAACGCAAGCAGCAGGACCGCGCCGGCGGCCATGACCGGCACCGGCAAACGCCCGACAGGCTGACTGGCCGGCACCTCACCGGACGCCGAAGCGGCGGCGACGCCGGGGTCCGCCCGCGGGCGCGCGGCCATGGTGACCTGCGTGACCTCATCCTGGCTCGCGGGTTCGGCGCTCGCCGACAATGCGGCCCGTATCGCCGCGGCGAATTCCGTGGCCGACCGGTAACGGTCCTCCGGCCGCCGCGCCATCGCCCGGCGCACCACGGCGTCGAACGACGGCGGCGCGGTCACCGAGAGCTGCGAGGGCGACGGCGGATCGGTGTTCAGCGCCTTGTGCATGATCGCCGACATGCCGCCCTCGAAGGGGCGCTCGCCGGTCAGCAGCTGATACAACAGCACGCCCGACGAATAGATATCGGTGCGCGCGTCCACCACCTGGCCCATGAACTGCTCGGGCGACATGTAGGCCGGCGTTCCAAGTATCGTGCCGGCCTGCGTCATCGAGCTGCTCTCGATCCGCGCGATGCCGAAATCGGCGATCTTCGCCTGGCCCGTGCCGGTGAGCATGACGTTTGCCGGCTTGATATCCCGGTGCACCACGCCGCGTTCGTGGCTGTAATGCAGCCCCGCCAGCACGTCTTCCATGATGCGGACCGTGTCGGCCAGCACGAAGCGGTCCTGCCTGTCGAGCAGTGATTTCAGCGGCGGACCGTCAACGAATTCCATCACGATATAGGCGAGATCGCTGGTCTCGCCGTAGTCGAAGACGCCCACGATGTTGGGATGGTTCAGCCGACCGGCAGCCTGCGCCTCGCGGCGGAATCGGGCCAGCGCCTCCTCGGTTTCCGGGTCCAACTCATAGGGCAAACGCACCGTCTTGATGGCAACGCGGCGGGCGATGATCGGATCCCAGCCTTCATAGACGGTGCCCATCGCGCCTCGGCCAAGCGGCCGTTTGATTTCGTACTTGCCGAGGGTCTCGATGGTCTCCATCCGTATCCCGCACCACCTTTGGTACGGGTTATAGACCTGCGAGACGATGTGGCGAAATGCGACGCTCGGCACTGATGGCACCGCGTCCACCACCCTCGCCGATCACCGCGAACGCGGCCCAGAAGAACGGATGTGCGATCTCGGCGGGCATACCCTTGCCGGCATCCGCCAGCATGGCGAGCTGCGCGTCGCGCAAGGCGCCGGCGATTCCAAGATTTGGATTTTCCCGCAATCGCCGCAGCGTGTCGGCCACCAGGAATGCCGCCACCTGGTCATTGACCGACCAGTGCGTGACCTCGAGCGACCGCGCGCCGGCATAGAAGAAGGCGCGCGCCAGACCGGAGAGACTTGCACCGGCCGTCGTGCCGCCGGGCCCTCCCGAGTTGCAGGCCGACAGGATGACAAGGTCCGCATCGAGGTCGAGCCCGGTAATATCGCTTGTCGTCAGCAATGCGCCGGACGCATCGCGCGCGCGCGGCGGCGCCGATGTGACGATCGCCGGCTCGTTCTGGCAGTGCAATTCGGAGGGAAGCAGCGCGTGCGCGGCAAAGTGTAGAATGCGGTAATCCTTCAGCGCGGCATGGCGTACCGCATCGGCGGTGAAAGCCGTGTTGAGCAGTTCGGCGGAGGCGGGCGCACCAAGCAGCGTCCGGGCCGCGACCAGCTCGCGCTGCGCGTAGGGCAACGGCGGCAACGACGCGAACAGCTTTGCACTGTCCATGCAGCTCGCGCCGGGGAAGCTCGCCTCGGCCTGGGCGAGGGTCACCGGACGGAAATCACCGAAGCCGAACCACGGATGCGCCGCCTGCGAGTTGCCCGCCTTGCGCAGCGTGACGAAGTTCGCCGCCGATGGAACATGCGCGATCGTCATTTGCCGGTTCAGCCAGGGTGCGGCAGCCAGATTTGTCGGATCGGCCGGCCCGGTCAGCAGCAGGGCAAACGGCAACGACAGCAACGCGCCCGATGGCGCCACCACCAGCGCCTTGACCCCGGTCAGGCGAGTGGTCACCTGCGCGAGCGTCGCATCATAAAGTCCCTGTGCCGATCTGGTGTCGAATTGCGGCAGCGATCCCGTCGGCGATTCAATGCTCGCGCGCACGCGTTTGACCATGTCGGTGATCGAGGCGGCGTCACCCTTCATCGGTGCGACATCGATGGTGCCGTCGCGCAGCAGAAACACCCAGCCGCCGTTCTTCGTCGGCGTGATTGCCGCCAGGGCTTCGTTCGGCGCGAGCGCCCCCAGGACATCGGCGGTCGGAACCACCTGCTGCACGAGCTGCGCGTAATTCGGTGCCGCAGCCTGCAACGCGGCGTCCGCATCGGCCAGGTCGGCCTGTGTGGCGGCGATCTTCTTGTCCAGTGCGGCAGGGTCGATCGGTGCGTCGGACGGCATGCTCTCCGGCGACGCACGGCCAGCCAGTGCGTCCCGCTGCCGATACAGCTCGGCCAGCGCGTCCGTCGTGTCCTGGCGGCGGCGGATTGCCTCCGCCACCCTGGGATCGCGCGCATTGGCCGCAAGCCGCGCCGCCGCCTCGTCGATCTCGCGGCTGGTCAGGCTGTCCTGCGCCAGTTCAGCGGTCTCGAACATCTCCATCAGAAGACGTTGACGTTCGCCTGAACGATGCTGCGCCTCGGCGGCGAACGATGCCAGGCAAGGTTCCAGCAGCGCTGGATCGGTGCCCGATCGCAGGTCGCGCAGCAGCGTGATGCCGATCCGGCACAATTCGATTGTCCGGGACGGATCGCCCTGCTTCGCGGCGACGCCAGCCTGCAGCAGCGCCGTTTCGGCAACCGGCCGCGTGCGCGGCACGATCTGGGTGAAATTCTGCCGCGAAAACGAAAGGCCGGAGGCGGCGGCAACGACGTTGCCGTTCACGTCCTCGGTCGTCGCGGTCGTGCGCGACAACCGCGCGGAGACCAGCGGGACGCTCAGATGGTTCGCACGGGCCAGACTTTCGGCCGAAGCGATCGCCGCGGCGCTTTCGGTCGGTCTGCCGAGCTGGCGCAGCACGATGGCACGGTAGCGGCGCGCCTCGATCAGGCCGATCAGCGCCGACTGCGTGGTCGGATCCAGCGTCAGTCCCTGGCCGGGAAAGATGGCGAGGTCGCTGGCGCCCCCCACCGATGCGAGTTGCACATTGGGCGTCAGGCTGTCGCGCGGCACGAGTGCGGCATACCCGCTTTCAGCGGATTGAAGCAGCGTGAGGGCCTGCTCGTTGCGCCCCTGATTCAGTGCGTGCAGAGCCCGGTAGTGCTGCAGGCGCGCCACCGCCGCCTTGTCGCTGGCACGCGGTGCCAGCGCGTCCGCCTGTTTGAACAATGCATCGGCGTCGGTGAAGCGGCCCTGGTCGGAGACCTGCAACGCGAGATGCATCAGGGCGGTGACAGTATCGGGATTGTCGCGGCCAAGCTTGCGCTGCTCCAGGGCGAGTGCGGCGCGATACGCGATCTCGGCGGCGGCGAAGTTCTCGGCAAGATTGGCGCGCGCGCCGAGTGACATCAGCCGCTCGTATTCGCCGACATCGCCGGCACTGAATGCGTGTGCGGCAAGCTGGGGCGCGAGCAGCGCATCGGCAGCCGATGGCGGCAGCGCGGCGGACGTGGCGGTCGTGCGCCCCGACAGCACGCCGATCGATCGCTCGATCACCGGCAGCGTCGGCAGGATGCCGTAGGCCTGATAGATGCGGCCATCGACCGAGGCCACCATCGCGATCTGCGGCCAACCGCCGACGCGCCGGGTGCATTGCAGCACGACAGCCTGCTCGCCGCCGAGGATCGATGTCGGGACCGGTGCGTTGCAGACGTAGCGTAGATCGATGGTTTCGCGCCACGAACCCGCGGTTGCGGCGCTCATGGGCGTGGTGTCAGCGGACGATCCGTCGGCGCGGATGCGCGCGGCGGGCTGCTGCCAGGAACCGCAGAAAACATCGACGGTGTCCTCCGCGCCTGACGGCAGCTGACTGCACGTCTCGCCGCTGGCATTGGCACCCAGACTGATGCCCTCGCCTTGCGCCGCGGATGCCGCCCCGCCGACATAGGCGGACGGGGGCGGCTTCGCGCAGCCGGCCAGCAGGCAGAGCACGGCAAGTTCTGCAACGAACGATCGCATTGTCAGTAGTCCAGGTAAGAGATGTTGGGTGGCACCACGTCGGTGTCGGTCATTCGTCGCAGCGAACCGGGCAGCGTCGGAAGTGCCACGAGGACGAGCCTCGACGAACCGATGAGCGCGGGCGGCGCGCCGGAGAGGAAATACTGGTAAATGCCGCCGAGGGCCGATGTCAGTGCGTTGTTTGGCAGGGCGTTCACCAGAGTGTCCCCGGCACCGGCGGCACAGTTTCCGTTGGCGGTCCCAGTTTTTGGCTGTCTGGTTGGTGTGCCCCTGGTGGCGATGTTGTTGGCGCCTGGCATACCGCAGCGGCGATCTCACAACCGTTGAACTGGTAGTTGACGTTGATCGCCGGCTGAATGAAAGCGAGCTTCGCGGCGTTGCCACCGCTGACGCCCTGAATGGTGCCGGACAGATTTGCACTTCCTGGCGTGGTGTAGATCACGTCGAGTGCGTTGACGAACACGTTGCCGGCGGCGGTCCCGTTGGCGAGGTCGAGGATCAGCCATGTGCCGGTCGCCTGCAGGCCAAGCGGCGGATCGAACTGCGCGCGGCCGGTCGTGGAGATCTGCAACGTGGCTGGTCCTCCGGCCTGGCCGAGCACCGCGCTGCTGCCGATCTGGGTAAAGTTGGCAGCCTGGAAGAAGGCGCCCGGCGCGCCATTGACTGGTTCCAATTTGGATTGGAGTGGTCCCGGTGGCCGGACCGTGCCGCCGGTCATGATTGTCGCGCCATCGCCGAGGGATATCTGGCTTGTGGGAGCGCGCACCTGGATCTGCGTCGCGTTCAGCGTGCCGGCAATCAGCAGATCGACGCTGTCGGTCAACTGGAAGCTGCCGGCGGTGCCGGTCACGGTGACATTGCGCAGTTCCGCGATGGCGTTGGCTGCGCCGGCCAGGCTGACAGGGCCGGCGATGTTACCGCTGCTGGTCAGGGTCCCGGCGACGATCGCGCTGGTGGCCGCCTCGGTCACCGGACCGGCCGATGTGATATCGATGACGCTGCCGGCCTCGCCCATAGTGGCGCTGTCGGTCAGCGCGACGCCGCCTGGTCCGGTGGTCAGGCTGATCGTGGGCGCCGTTATCGAGGAATTGCCCGACGAGGCGATGCTGCCCTTGACATTGACGGTGACGGACGCGTTTGACGACAGGATGCTGGCCGAACCGGTTTGCGTCAGGTTCCCGCCCGCCGTGATGTCAACGGCGTTGACCGCCAGGATTGCGCCACTGTCGGACTGAACGATGTTGCCGCCGGCCGTCACGGTGTCGGTATTGGTCTTGCCGCCCTGGACCGTGGTGATGAACGCATTGCCGCTCTGCTGGACGTTGCCGCCGACGTTGACGCTTACCGTGTCCCCGAAAATGCGTGCGGTGCCCGACTGAGACAGATTTCCCCCGGCGAGTATTTGGATTGCGCTGCCGGGCCCGGCTTCGACGGTCGAATTGCCGGATTGGGTAATGTCGCCGATCGAAGTGATCTGGATGATGCCGCTTTCCGTGGCGACGTCACCCGCCAGGGTGATGCCACCGGTCTTGGTGGTCAGTGCCAATGTGCTCGTTGCGCCGGTGTCGGAGATAGGCCCGTCGACGAGCAGTGACTGATTGTCGAGCAGTGCGAAGCCGGCCGTGGTGCTGAACGCGCCGAGTGTGCCGACCAGGTTGGTGGGCTGGGTCAGGCTGGCTGAGGTCGCCGCGGTGCCCGTCAGCGTGCCGGCGATCAGGCTCCCGCCGGTCTGGTTGATGGCACCGGCAGAGATCAGATCCACGATATTCGTGGCATCCACCGTGCCCGCCAGCGTGATATTGCCGGCCTTGGTGGTCAGCGCGAGCGTGCTTGTTGCGCCGGTGTCCGTCACCGGGCCAGCCACGAGGAGCGCCTGATTGTCCACCAGCGCGAAACCGGCCGAGGTGGTGAATGCGCCGAGCGTGCCGATCTGGTTGGTTGGCTGGATCAGGCTGGCCGAGGTCCCGGCGTTGCCGGTCAGGTTGGCGACCGTCAGCGGGCCAGCGGTCTGGGTGATCGACCCGATCGAATCCAGGCGTAGGGTCGCGGCGATACCGGTCAGGTTTGTCGCGCCGTCGATGGTCACCGAACCCGCCGACGCGGCGGGCACAGTCGCGGCGAGCGGGACATTGGTGAAACCGCCGACCTCCAGCGTCCCGCCGGCGGTACGGACGATCGAGAGCAGCGTAGGAGCGATGACGAGTCCGCTGGTGCCGAGCAGGCTGGTGTTGATGGCCGAGACAGGCGCCAGTTGCACCGTCCCCGCGGTCGCCGTGACCGAGCTTGCGGGATTCCCGACGCCGATATTGTCGGCCACCAGCGAAATGCGGCCACCGGATCCGGTCGTGGCGAGCGTCGCCGGCCTCTCGCCACCCAGTGCCAGACTGCCGCCGGGAAGCGTGACCTCGAAGAACAGATTTGCGCCGGTGTAAAGGCCGCTCAGCACCAGCGTCGGATCGTCCAGAAACGCGACAACGCCATTGGCGGCAGTGATCCCGGTGCTGGCAGCAATCTTGTTGTTGGCGCTGGTGAGCAGAACGTCGCCACCACCAAGACCGTTCACCGATGTCGTGGTCGCGGTGAAGCTGTCCGCCGCGATCGAGCCGTTCGGCTCGGTGATCGCACCGCTCGCGCTCAGCACCACGGTGCCGGCGCTCAACTTAGCTGCACTGCCGGTGGTGCCGATTGTCAGCGTGCCACCGGCGGTCAGGCTGAGCGTCGCCGAATTGACCGGACGGGCGGTGTTGGCTGGCGTCGGTGTCAGCGTGCCGCCGGCCGAGACGGGGCCGATGACGGCGAGTGGCCCCGCATCCATCAGCGTGAAATCGCCGCCCGGCGCCACGTCACTGCCGGTCGTGAAAGCAGCCAGATTGGCAATCAGATTTTTGGTGTTGCCGAGCGTTGCGCTGCCGGCGTTGCCGGTCAGAGTGGTAACGGTGAGCGGACCGCTGGGCTCGGTGATCGCGCCGACAGCATCCAGCCGCAACGTCGAGGCGATGCCGGTCAGGTTCACCGCGCCGTCGATGGTGACCGTGGCTGCCGATGCGGTGGGCACGGTCGCCCCGACCGGGACATTGGTGAAGCCGCCGACCTCCAGCGTGCCACCGTTGGTATGGATGGCATTCAGCAGATCGCCACCCACGATAAGACCGGCGATGTCGCCGCCCAACAGACTGGTGTTGACCGCGGTGAACGGCGCCAGTTGGACCGTGCCCGCCGTCGTCGTGATCGTACTTTTGGTGCTCGCGACGACGTAGTTGTCCGCGACGAGCGAAATGCGCCCGTTTGCGCGGTTGCGGTCAACGTTGCCGGCACGCTCGGCACGACGGCCGCTTCGACGACAGCGCCGATGAGGACGGGAGGTGAACTCCCGAGCGTCAGAATGCCGGTGCCCTGGCGGTTGGCGACCTCGAAGAACAGGTTGTTGGCCGTGATGACGCCGGACAGGGTCAGGTTGCTGGCGTTGACGATGGTCAGGTCGCCGGCGCCGGCGTTTACTGGCCCAGTGACGTTCAAGGCGTTGTTGTTCGCCAGAATGAAATTGCCGGTCGCGGTAAACGGCCCCAACGTGCTGAATGCGTTTCCTGCCGCGCCAAGGGTGACCGCGCCACCTCCGCCCGTCAGGGTCAGGCCGCCATTGCCAAGGTTTGTGATTGATGATGCGGTTTCGGTGATCGCACCGTGCGCTTCCAAGTCTATGGCCGCGACATTTGTAAAGGACAAAGCACCGCCGGCACCGGCCGTATCGCCAAGATTTATGGTCGACGCCTTGGGGCCCAAAATGTTGGTAAATGGGTTGGTGGTCTGACCGATACGATACGATAGTGCGACAAAGTCATGATCGAAACCGCCGTCGACAAGCAGCGTGTTATCGGTGGTGGGGCCAAGTTCAATGGTGCCCGCGGCAGCTTGAATTTGTGCCCCCGACGCTGCCTTCGACGCTGTGAAATTTACGGTCCCGTCGGTCCTGAAGCTCACCAATTGACCGAAGCCGTTCGCGGTCACCGAAGCGTTTTGATTGATATTGCCCGCGTGTGCCTGCATAAAGACGGAGCCGGTCAGCGATTGTATTGGGCTGCCTATGGTCAGCGTTCCGGCTGGAGTTATATTTCCAGCCGACAGCAATAGGCTTCCCGCTGTCGTGATACCTGTTCTTATATTCACGGTCAGGTTGCGGCCGGCATCCAATGTCAGCGTCGTGATTTTGCTTTGCGCAGTGTTCAAGGCCGACAGCACTGTCAGGTCACGCGTCGTGGCGATTGTCACCGCACCGGCGAGGTTGGCGATGCTGGCGGGCGTAAGCCATGAACTCGTGGTGGCGCTCGGCTGGCCGTCGGCCGCGACCCCGGTGGCGCTCGGGGCTATCAGCCCCGAACCATTTTCCGGATTTTCGGCCGAAATGAACAGATCAAGCGGGTCAAGCAATATCGATCCCGTCACGCCAAGCGGAGCCGATGCATCGACCGTCCCGGTCAGCGACAGCGTCCCCCCCGACACCTCGACGGTCCCGCCATTCCCGCCGGATGGACCGCCCTTCGCGGCGATTGTGCCCGCCATGGTGGTGGACTGCGTCGACAGCACCGTGACACGCCCGCCATCGCCCTTGCCCGTCGCATTGGCGCTGATCTTGGCGCCCTGCTGGATCACCGTGTTGGCCGCGGTCTGCGCCGGCGTGACACTTGGGCCGCCGCGCGCGCGGTCCAGCGTCGTGCCGAGCGCGACCACGCCGCCGCCGGCCTTGCCGTTCGCGCTGACTTTCGCCGTGGACGCAATGGTTACCGTCTTGTCCGTCACGACCTCGACTGCGCCGCCCATGGTGCCCGCGGCGATGCCGGGCGCCGAAAGCTGGCCCTCGACCACGATCGACCCGCCGACCCCGTTCAGCGCCACCACGCCGGTCTGGGCGCCCACGCTGGCCGCGCGGATCTTGCCACCGGCCTCCACCAGATTCGCCACGATGCCGTCGGCGGCACGCGCGGTCAGCTGCACCGTGCCGCCGTCAGCCTGGATGACACCGGTGTTGGTCACCAGCGCGGTCGCCGCCTGGCCGCTGGCGTCGCGCGGCGTCTGAACCACCTGATTGGTGACATCGAGCGACAGCAGCCCGTCGCCATACAGATCGAGCGTTGCGGTCTTCGCTCCCGCCAGCACGATATGCCCAAGCCTCGCGTTGATCACGCCGGAGTTGGCCACCTGCGGCGCCACCAGCGCGGCGAGACCCGCCTGCTTGACCGTGATCGTGCCCTGGTTGTCGATGCGCGCATTGGGCTTGGCCGCCTGGTCGAACGTCATGACGCCGGACATGAAGTTCGGCGTGCTGATCCCCGCCGCGGTCGCTATCAGCCCGTTCGCATTGACCTGAGAGCCCTTGTAGAACGTTATGCCGGACTGGTTCACCAGGATGATCTGACCGTTCGCGTCGATGCGTCCGGCGATCTGCGACGGATCGGGGCCGGTCACCCGGTTCAGCGTGACCGCGCTGGCGGATGGCTGATTGAACGTAACGCTCTGCCGGCTGCCGACATTGAAGCTCTGCCAGTTCACCGCCGCGCGCTGGCTGGACTGGTTGATCGCGGTGTTGGTGGCGGTCTGGCTGATCGCGGCGGCGCCGGCGACCACACTGCCCCCGGTCGGCCGGGCATTCGGCGCGGGCTGCGCATCGGCGGGCAGCGACAGAACCAGCATCACGGTCGCCTGCAGCGCCGTGGTCATCATCAGCACCGGGCGTCCGCGGCGGACCACGCCCAACAGCTTCATATCGTTCTCGAACCGAGACCGAGCCATCGCCACCCCCGTCGCCACGGACACCGTATCGATCTCCGTCGCTTGTTCTTCAGAACCGCGTCAGCACCCTCCAATAGAACGCGCCGCCGTACAAGGGTGAGACGCAGTTCACAGTACAGCCGGGGATGGAGCCACCTGTCGGAAATTTGTTGAAGCGCGCCAGACCCTCGAAATCGACCTCGGTGTAGCGCGTGACCTGCATGCGCACGCCGCCGCCGGCCGAATTGATCATGGCGGCATGGTCGGTGCTGAGGTTCTGCCAGGTCTCGCCCCAGTCATAGAACACATAGTACTGGGTCGAAACGTCGAACGACTGGCCGAACAGGTTCGCCTCGAACCCGGTGTTGAGCTGTAGCTCCGCGGTCGCCGCCAGAGCCTTGTCGCCCGGCACCTGACCGGCATAGTAGCCGCGGGTGAAACGCGAACCGCCCAGATAGAACTGTTCCGCCGGCGGCAGGATATTGTCGGACCATTGCCCGGTGAGCAGACCCATCAACGCCACGCTGGCGCCATCCCAGGGCGAGAACAGGGTCTGCGTGCGGCTCGTCTCGAAGTTGATCTTGGTAAAACCGGTCTGCTCGCCCGGGCGCGGCGATGTGGGGGACGCGCCGTCGGTCGAGGCGCCCAGCAGCTTCATCCCCTGCGAGAGGCGCACCGACAACGCGTTGACCGCGGAGCGTTCGGCGCCCAGCAGCACATCCGAAAGCGCATAATCCTGGCCGAGACGCAGAATGCGCAGCGCATCGTAGCTCGATTGCAGACGGACCCCGGTCGGCGTTGTGGTGATGTTGGAATCCAGCGCATCGAACACGGCATAGACGTTCAGCGTCTGCTGCCGCGAGCGTATCACCGGGTAACTGGCCAGCGCGCCGAACACCGTGGTGGCACCGTTGTAGCCGGTGAGCCCCAGGCTCCCGGTCGGAACGGTCGAGCCATAGCCGCCATAGACCCGCGCCTTCAGGCCGGACGATCCGATGAACACCTCGCTCGATGCCTGGCCGAAATTCTCGCTGTTCGGGAACGTATGGTAGTAGGAGAGTTCGGTCTTCTCGCCGGTACTGACTGAAGCTGTTGAAATCCAGCACGCCGAGCAGCTCGATCGGCCCGGTCTGGTTGAAGGCGCGGTTATCGATGGTGGCAAGCCCGGAGACTGCCTGGCGGCTCACCTGGGCGATGAGGTTCAGCGCGCCGGGCTGATCGGATGACGGCTCCAGCACCGCGCGCAGGCTCACGCCCGGCACGTCCTGCGCCAGCAGCAGATAGCGCTCCAGCGTGACCGAATCGATCGGCTGCTGCTCGGTCAGCCGATTGAGAAAGCGCAGCACCTGCGTGCCGGCCGGACCGATATCGCCGTCCAGTTTGACGCTGGCGATCCGCCCCTCGGTGACCACGAAGCGCAGCCGGCCGTTGGCCTCCAGCTTGGCCGAGACGGTGGTCAGCACATAGCCATCGGCGCGATAGCGCTGCAGGATCGCCTGACGCGCGGCGTCGATCTGCGGCAGCGGCACCGCGGGGCCGATCAGGCCGGCGGTGAGTTGCGCGATCTCGGGCTGCGGGTAGGCGGTCACGCCCTCCACTTCGACGTCGCTGACGCGCACCGGCTGGTTCGGCACCTCGGTGGCCGGCGCCGATGGCGGCGTAATGACCGTGCCCGGCCCCACCGCGGGCGGCGCTGGAGGCAGGATGCGCGGAACCGGCGAACCCTGCGGCACGGGATTGACGACGGCTGGCGCCTGCGCCAATGCCGGCGCGAACGCGCCGACAGCGCCGATCAGCAGCAGTGCCGCCGCAGACGATCGCCTCGCCAGTGCGGCGAACTCCGTTTCCCGGCCCTGATTCGGGCCGATTTCCCCACCGTTCACGTTTCTGCCTTCTGTCCCGCGCGATCCCGACAATCGCCCTGGTTACCGATTCGGGAAACGTTGCGGATACGACAACGAGCAAGCCTGCCATGCCTAGGCCATTCCGTGCCGCGCTGGAAAACTTTTCGTGATCAATTCTGGCGGATGGTCGTGCAACAACCGGGCTTGCCCGGGTCGCGGTCCGGATGCGCCGATCAGTCCAGCGCGTCGCGCAGCTGGCGCTCGTAATGGCGGTAGTATTTGTCGGTTACCAGATCGGTCTTCACCACCACGGCGACGTCGGTCGTGTTGAATTGCCGATCGATCACCGCCCCGTCACCGACAAAGCCGCCCAGGCGCAGATAGCCTTTGATCAGCGGCGGCAGCTGCGTGAGCACACGCCTGGAATCGAGCAGGCTCGGCGGCATCCGCCGCATGTCCACATAGCGGTGCGGCAATGCACGGGGGCGCACCGCGGGCGGCGCCAGGTGGTTGTAGTAGAGGTAGGTAAGCTCCTGCGCCAGAACGTCGGGGTCGGTGCCGTACAGACTTGCGCAGCCGAACATCAGGTCGATCTGGTAGTGGAACACGTAGGCGGCGATGCCGCGCCAGAGCAACTGCATCGCCGCGCGGCCGCGATAGGCTGCATCCACACAGGAGCGGCCGAGTTCGAGGATGCGGCCCGGAAAATTCGTGATCGGCGCGATGTCGTACTCGCCAGCCGAATAGAAACGGCCGAGTTTTTCCGCCGCTTCCCGTTGAATCAGCCGATACGTTCCGACCACGCCCTCGGCTCCCGCGCCGATCGCATGATCGACCACCAGCAGATGATCGGCGATCGCGTCGAATGCATCGCGGTCGCGCCGGCTGGCAGCCGTCGCCGCATCGGCGGTCGCGCCCATTTCCTGATAGAACACCCGGTAGCGCAGTGCCTCCACAGCGTCGATCTCGGCCTGGGTAGCGGCAATCCGCACGCCAAGGGCGCCGGCCCGAAGTTCGGGAAAGGGCAGGATCTCGGTCCGCGCGCCTCGAACTCGCTCGGCCACCGTCATCGATCCACCCTTCCCTGCGCCATGGCCGACTTCGCGGCGGGCGTCGCCTGGGACCCGCCTTGGGTCGCAAGGACCGTGGGTGAACTTGTCTGCTGGTCGGTTTCAATCGGTTCCGACGCTTGCCGCCGCCCTGCCCTGCTGCGTCCCGCGGTCGCCGGGTCACGCCGACGCCCGAACAGCTCCAGGCGCAGCGAGACCAGATCGAAGCCGAGCCGCTCGGCAATAGCCTCCATCAGCCGCTGGTATTCGGGGTCCTGAAACTCGATGACCTTGCCGGTATCGATGTCGATCAGGTGATAGTGGTGGCCGTGTTCGGTCGGTTCATAGCGCGCGCGCCCGCCGCCGAAGTCGCGCCGCTCGAGGATGCCCTTCTCCTCAAGCAGCCGCACCGTCCGGTAAACGGTGGCGATGGAGATGCGGGCGTCGAGCGCCGCTGCGCGACGATACAGCTCCTCCACGTCGGGATGGTCGGAGGCGTCGGACAGGACGCGGGCGATAACGCGACGCTGCCCGGTCATCTTGAGGCCTCGTTCGACGCACAGGCGCTCGATGCGCGATTCCATCGGATCCCTTGCGATCAATCCAGCCGCCTGGTCGCCCCGCTTGGTCGCCCAGGTCAGCCCCCCGAAATGCGTGACCGGGGGGTCAGTTGCCCAGCGGAGCCGTCCGGGTCGGGACAGCGATCCGCGGGGATGCAACGGCGTAGCCGATCAGGGTCGGACCTGTCCAATGTGTCGCTCAGGCGGCGGCCCGGCCCGCGGAAACCTGCCGGACGCCTTCGGCGCGGGGCTTGGTGCCAAGGCCGCTCTTCTTGGCAAGCGAGGAGCGATGCTTGGCATAGTTGGGCGAAACCATCGGATAGTCGGCCGTCAGTCCCCAACGCTCCCGATACTGCTCCGGCGTCATATTGTAGGCGGTTTTCAAGTGTCGCTTCAGCATCTTCAGCTTCTTGCCGTCTTCCAGACAGACGATATGGTCGGGGAAGACCGACTTCTTCACCGGCACCGCCGGCTGAGGCCGTTCCGGTTGGACCGTTTCCTTGCCGATGCCCGCCAGCGTCTTGTAAACTTCCTCGATCAGGGACGGTAGTGCATCGGGTGCAACGGAATTGTTGGATACATGCGCCGCGACGATCTGCGCCGTCAGTCCCAGGACGTTGGCGGTCTCGGGTTGCTCAGCCATCGCAGTTCCTTTCAAGTCGATAGACTTTCGCCATATAAGAGCGCGGCAGGCCGTTTCGCAATGGATATTTGGAACTGCAAGAAGCCCATTAGTAACATGACAGACAAGCAAGCTCCCGATCATGAACTGGACATAACCGACGAGGTATGTCCGATGACCTTCGTGCGAACCCGCCTTGCGCTCGACCGCATGGCTCCGGGACAGACACTGCTGGTACGGCTGCGCGGTGGGGAACCGCTGCGCAACGTGCCGCGTACCGCCCGCGAACAGGGCCATGAAGTGCTTTCATTGGCGACCGATGCCGATGGCGTCAGCCGGTTGCTTCTGCGACGCGGCGGCGGTTGATTCGCGGGCTGCTAAAGCCGGGGAGTCTTGCCGCCGATAATCACAAAAGTTTCATGCGCAGTACCGATCGCATCACTGCCATCGGCGTAATAACGCCGCCGCTGCGCCACCTCGGATAGGCCGGCTCGCCAATAGAGCTTCCCGCGCGGCGAAGTTGGTCGTTGCAGCCTCAAGGAACAACGCCGTGGCGCCGCGCGCGCCCGCCTCTGCGATCGCGGCCAGCAGCAGCGACCGCGCGATTCCCTGCCTGCGCACGCCAGGCTCGACTGCCAGGGTAAGCACCTCCGCATCCTCCGCCGCGACGCGCGCGAGCAGCATACCGCCCCGCCCCTCCAGCAGGCCGAACACTCCCGGCAGTGCCAGCTGCAGCGACATCGCGTCCGCGCCCCACGCCTCGGCCGGCGGAAACGCCGACGCATGGATCGCGGCGAGAATGACGGCATGCGCCTGCGAGGCGGGCTGGATCGTCCCGTTCATGCCGCGGGGGGCGGGCGCAAGCCGCCGGCAGGGAGCCTCGCTTCCGGCGGATCGACATACAACGGCTGGGCCGGCAAGGGCGCCAGCAGTCCGGCGAACCGGCGCTCGCCGATCACCGCGATATGCCGAGCCTGCGGCAGCCGTGCGTCGGTCAGCATCACGTCGGCGTCACGCGCCGCCAGCCGGGAGGCCACTGCGATCGCAGCGTCACCCGCGACCGCGACCTTGCCCTGTGCCGGAGGCAGCAGGTCCAGCGAGCAGGAGAAAATGGCTCCGTCCTGCTCCAGGAAGATCCTGCCCCGCCGGCTGTCGATCGCCGACCAGAGACGGCGCTCGCCAAGACGCGGCAGCGAGTCGGCCAGTGCTTCGCCGACCGTGACCCCGATCACCGGTATGCCGGCCGCGAGCGCGATGCCATGCGCCAGCGCCAGCGCCGCCCGGATGCCGGTAAAGCTTCCCGGACCCACGGTCACCGCCACCAGATCGAGTGCGGTCGCGCGCAGCTTTGCCTCGTCCAGCACCGCGCTCGCCATCACCGGCAACAACGCGGCGTGACCGCGGACGGCGTCTTCCTGCCGTAGGGCCAGCGTATGCTGATCCACGACGATGGCGGCACCACAGCGCGCCAGTGCGGCATCCAGCGCCAGAACGCGCATACGGTTGGACAGGAAGCAGGTTCACCACAAAGACACGAAGACACAAAGAACAATAGAATGGCGCTTCGAGCGCAGCGCATTTCCTATTCTTGGTGCCTCTGTGTCTTCGTGGTGAGTCTGCTTCCTTCCTACAGGAATACGCATGCTTCGTAGAACTCGAGCCGCGGGGAACGGGGAAACAGCCCATCCGGATCGCCGTGGCCGATATTGCACAGGAAATTCGATCGCCAGCCGCGATCAGCCAGGAACACCTCATCGACCATTGCGTTGTCGAAACCCGACATCGCCCCGGTGTCGAGCCCAACCGCACGCGCCGCAAGAAGCAGATAGCCACCCTGCAACGTACCGTTGCGAAATGCCGTCGTAGCAGCCAACAACTCGTTACTGGTGAACCAGGAACGAGCGTCCTGGTTGTGTGGAAACAGAGTTGGCAGCTTTTCGTAGAATTTTGGGTCATAGGCCACGATCGCCGTGACCGGCGCGGCCATCGTCTTCTCCAGATTGCCACTCGACAGCGCAGGCGCCAGCTTCTGCTTCGCCTCCTTCGTGCGCAGGAACAGGAAGCGCGCCGGCGAGCAGTTGGCCGAGGTCGGACCCATCTTCAGGAACGTTGTACAGTGCCCGCAGTTCGTCATCGGTGACCGGCTGATCGGTGAACCTGTTGTGCGTTCGCGCCTCGCGGAACAACAGATCGAGCCCGGCGGTGTCCAGCGCCATATGCAGTCTCCGTGATCAAAGTTGCCTGGCGATCACCCGGCTCGGAACGATCGCCGCGCGCGCCCGAAAGGGGATCGCCGCCGGCCGATAAAGCCGACGGCGATGCGCTCAGAGCTCGACCTGCTCCACGCCGACAACTTCCGGCACGTAATGGCGGAGCATGTTCTCGATGCCATGCTTCAGGGTCGCGCGGGACGACGGGCAGCCCGAACAGGAACCCTGCATGTGCAGCCTGACGATGCCGTCGCGATAACCGCGGAACACGATGTCGCCGCCATCGCCGGCCACCGCCGGACGCACCCGCGTGTCCAGCAATTCCTTGATCTGGTCAACGATTTCCTGGTCCTCAGGCGCCACGTCCTCGTCCTGTTCGGCGTCCGCGGCGCCCTCGATCACCGGACGGCCGGCGACGAAGTGGTCCATGATCGCAGCCAGCACCTGCGGCTTGAGCGCCTGCCAGTCGATATCGCCGGCCTTCGTCACCGTGATGAAGTCGCCGCCCAGGAATACGCGGGCCACGCCCGGCAGGTCGAACAATGCGCTCGCCAGCGGGCTGCGCTCAGCCGAGGCCGGGGAGGCGAAGTCCGCCGTGGAAGCCTCCATGACGTAGCGGCCGGGCAGGAATTTGAGAGTGGCGGGATTCGGTGTGTCTTCGGTCTCGATGAACATGAATCTGGCCTGCTGTGGTTGTGGACGGGAAACCGGACCGCCACGGTCCGGTCGGTGACTGTTACATCGGCCGAAGCGGCCGGAATGACAAGGGTTGGCCGCGCGTGGCCGGGCGCGTTCAGTCCGCGGCGGCTGCCGTAACGCCGCCCATGCCGCCACCCTCGGCATACGCGTGCACAGCCGCGGCGAACTGTTCGAAAATCCGGCGGGACACGATGTCGGTCCGCCAGTCGTTCTCCGGGTGCCACTGCACACCGACGGCGAATCCGGGGACGGGACCGGCGGGCGTGGCGATGACGTGCACTGCCTCGATCGTCCCGTCCGGGGCGGTACCTTCCACCAGCACACCAGGCGCAAGCTCGTTGACGCCCTGGTTGTGGAGCGAGTTCACCGCAATCTCGGTGGTGCCGGCCAGGCGATGCAGCCAGCCGCCCGGCGTGATGCGGATACTGTGCGCCTTGCCGATTCGGATCTCGCGCGAGGCGACCATCGGCGATGAATGGTCCATCCGGTCGGGCAGGTCCTGCAATCGCTGGTGCAGCGAGCCGCCGAGGGCCACGTTCAGCTCCTGAAAGCCGCGGCAGATCGCCAGGACCGGCACGCCACGCGCCACCGCGGCACGGATCAGCGGCAGCGTGGTCCCGTCCCGAGCCGGATCCTCCCACGTGCCCTCGGCATGCGGCGGCCCGTCGTAGTAGCTGGGGTGCACGTTGGACCGGCTGCCGGTGAGGATGATCCCGTCCAGCCGCTCGAGCAGCGTTTCGATGTCGGCGGTCGGCCCGTTCGCCGGGATCAGTACCGGCACCGCGCCCACGATCAGATCGGTGGCATCGACATACGTGTTCGAAGCGGCGTGGTTCGGCATGCCGAAAACGCCGAACTGCTTGGTGCAGCAACTTATGCCGACGAGCGGCTTGACAACCCGCATGGACCTCATGTGGTAGGATAATCTTCGATTTTCGCGTTAAAATGAAGATACTTTGTGCGATGGCCGTCATGTCTGGCCCGCAAGGAGCGATTTCACGCCGGGGCGCAGGCCGGTAATTGCAATCCGCTAGCCAGGATTTGGCTGAAAAAACCGCGGATCGATGAATTCGAACAGCTTTGCGTCGAATTTGCCGCCGGTCTCGACGTTGTAGAGCGTCACCCGGGTCTCCTGGCGCTGGGCGTCCAGCACGGTCCACTGCCGCAGCGTCAGTGGGTTGTCGGCAAATATCAGCGTCAGCGTGCCGTCGCCTGGCGAGGCGGTGCGCACCAGGCTCACTTGAAGCTGGCCCGGCAGTCGCTGCATGGCGGTCACGGTCACATCGCCGGTGAGGTGGACATTGTCCGCCAGCAGGATCCCCAACGGGGTATGGGACAGCGGGATATTCGTCGTCTGATTCAATGACTTGTCATGAAAAACCACAAGACCGTGGCCGGCGACAAGCAGAAGCGGGCTGGGTGGATCGTACTGGAAGCGCATTCGCCCGGGCCGGTCCAGCCAGGCGGTCCCCTGACTGGTCGCCCCGTTCGGCGCCACCTGGAGAAAATGCGCCTTGAGGGTCCGGAGACTGTCCAGATAGGTCTCGATTCGCGCCAGGTCGGCGCGGTCCTGCGGCGACGGCTGGAAACGCGGCTGCGCCCGTGCGGTCGTCGCGGCGAACACCAGTGGGGCGAACGACAAAAGGATCAGGTCTCGGCGATGCATGCCGCGCATGTGGCGCCGGTGCTCCCGGTTTGCAAATCCGTCCAGGCCGCCGGCGATGTGCCGGGGTCGAGGCGTTGTGCCTCGCGAGCGGGAGAGCAAGCGTTGACCGCCGTCGCCGTGCGGCGGAGTTTTCCAGTCCAGCATCACGTCAGCATGGTGGAGACGCCGATGACGCTTCAGCAGAACACCGATCGGATCATGACCACGCATGTCGGCAGCCTGCCGCGGCCGCACGACCTGCTGGACATGATGAAGGCGCGGCTCGCGGGCCAGGACCACAACGAGGACGCCTACCATGATCGCGTCCGCACCGCCGTGGCCGAATGCGTCCGCAAGCAGGCCGAGGCCGGCATCGACATCCTGTGCGACGGCGAACAGTCCAAGTCCGGCTTCTTCACCTATGTGCGCGAGCGACTGGATGGGTTCGAGGCGCGACCGCAGCAGCGTCGCGAGATGTTCGTGGCCGAGATCGCGGCGTTTCCGGAATACTATGAGCAGTACTTCAGGACCGCGATGCTCGGCGGCGCCGTCGCGCCGGTCGTGCCGCTGGTCTGCACCGGGCCGATCCGCTATCGCGGCGCGGCGGCCCTGCGGCGTGACATCGACAATCTGAAGGCCGCGCTGGCGAGCGTGCCGCATCACGCCGCCTTCATGCCCGCGGTGGCGCCGAGCGGCGTCGGGGCGGACGAATACTACAACACGGACGAGGCGTTCTTCCTCGCGGTGGGCGAGGCGCTGCACACGGAGTACCAGGCGATCGTCGATGCGGGGTTCATCCTGCAGATCGACGATCCGTTCCTGTCGGATCTGTACGGCGATCCGGCGTTCGATGCCGCGCAGCGTTATACGCGGGCGGAAATCTATGTAGCGGCGATCAATGCGAGCCTGCGCGGGATCCCGGCGGAGCGGGTGCGCTATCACACCTGCTACGGCATCAACCACGGCCCGCGCATCCACGAGGCGGCGTTGGCGGACGTCGCCGGCCATATGCTGCGGGTGAACGCCGGCGCCTACAGCTTCGAGGCAGCCAACGCGCGACACGAGCATGAGTATCATCTGTGGGAAACGGTGAAGCTGCCGCCGGGCAAGGTGCTGATCCCGGGGGTGATCACGCATTCCTCCAACATCGTCGAGCACCCCGAGTGGATCGCCGAACGGCTGGTGCGGTTTGCACGGCTGGTGGGGCGGGAGAATGTGATAGCCGGGGCGGATTGCGGATTCTCGTCGCAGGCCACGTATCAGACCGAAGTGCATCCGACGGTGATCTGGGCGAAGTTCGAGGCGCTGCGGGATGGGGCGGCGATCGCGAGCCGGGCGCTGTGGGGGTGAGGTGCGTCCCATTCCCCCTCTCCCCTCGGGGGAGAGCTCCCGGATGCTGTGGCGCGATTCGGAGCTTGAGCACGAGCCCCGCTGCGGACAGATCGCATACTTCCAAGCTCACGCCTGACCAGCTTGCCAAACCCTCCGTGCCCCTATTTGGTCTGCTTGGTCAAGGACCCCGCGCATGACCCGGATTGCTAGCCTCGATGACGCCAAGACCCACCTCTCAGGCGTGGTCGACCGCGCCGCCGCCGGGGCGAAGATCATCATCGCCAAGAACGGCATCCCGCAGGCCAGACTGGTGACGATCGCGTTTCGCGGCGAACCGCGCAAGGCCGCCAATGCCATGCGCATCCGCCGCATCGCGGCCGATTTCGACGCATCCGACCCGGCCATCGAGCGCATGTTCCAGGGCAATGAGGCGTGAACCTGCTGCTCGATACCCATGTTTTCCTCTGGTGGGACAAGCAGGACAGGCATTTGAATCCCGATGCCCGGGTGCACATTGCTGACCCCGCAAACCAGGTCTACATCAGCGCCGCGTCGGTCTGGGAAATCGCCAGCAAGCGCGAGCTGCGGAAGCTCGCTTTTCGCGGCTCCTCGGTCGCCGCCATCGGCAGCAACGGCTTTCACGAGCTGCCCGTCCTGCCGATGGACGCGGAACACGCCGGCGCTCTGCCATGGCGCCACAACGATCCATTCGACCGGATGCTCGTCGCGCAGGCGAGGCGCCTGGCGCTTACCCTGACAACCGCCGATGCCGTGGTGCGGGCGTGTGACGGCGTCGCACTGATGTGGGCCGGATAACAAACGTCCTGCCACCGTCGGGGCTCATCTCGATCAATAAGCGATCGCCGCAGCCGTCGCAGGATCGTGCCTGCTACGGGTTCCGCACCGTCGGTACCCAAGCCTGCGCCCCGTCCTGGCAAGCGCCTTGTCGAAGGTAACAAAACCACCGTGCGTGGGTGCCGCGGCGACAGGCTTTCGGCCTCAGGAAGCCTCCGCCCTCACTCCGCCGCGGCTGCCGTCTGCTCCGACGCGCGCCGCACCCGCACCCGCCGGATGCGCCGCGGGTCGGCGTCCAGCACGCGGAACTCGATCCCCGACGGGTGGCTGATCACCTCGCCCTTCGCCGGCACCCGCCCGGCCAGCGTGAACACCAGCCCGCCCACCGTCTCGATGTCCGCATCGCGTTCGTCCTCGGACAGCACGGGACCCATCCGGTGCTCGAACTCCTCGACCGGCAACCGCGCGTTGACGTCCAGCGTGCCGTCGGCGCGCTCCACCACCATCGCCGCCTGCACCTCGTCGTGCTCGTCCGAGATATCGCCGACGATCGTCTCGACCAGGTCCTCGATCGTCACCAGCCCATCGACCCCGCCGTATTCGTCGATCACCAGCGCCAGGTGCATCCGCTGCTGGCGCATTTGCAGCAGCAGATCCAGCACCGGCATCTGCGGCGCCACCATCAGCGGGCGGCGCAGGATCGCCTCGAGCCGGAACGCCTCGGGACGGCCGACATAGGCGTAAACGTCCTTGATGTGCACCATCCCCACGATGTCATCCAGCTGCTCGCGATAAACCGGCAGGCGCGAATGGCCCTCGGTGCGGAGTTGCTCCAGCGCCTGCTCCAGCGTGACCTCGACCCGCATCGCCACGATGTCCGCCCGCGGCACCATCACATCGTCGGCGATGGTCTCGCGCAGGCGCAGGATGTTGGCGATCAGCGCGCGTTCCTGGCGATCCAGTTCCGGTTGCTCGCCGGCCTCCTGCTGGGCGTCCGCCGCCTCCTGCACCAGTTCGGCGATCGATTCGCGCAACGAGGGCTCCGGCTGGCGCCGGCCGACGAGCTGGCGCAGGCGGGAGAATACCGAAGTCCGGGCGCCGTTGCCGTTCGCGCTCATGCGCGCTTCCACGGATTAGGCACGCGCAACCGATGCAGGATGCGGGCCTCGGCCTGTTCCATGCGGCGGGCCTCGCCAGCGCGATGATGGTCGTGGCCCGCGAGATGCAGGACCCCATGCACCACAAGATGGGCGAGGTGATGCGCCGGTCTGCGCCCGGCCGATGCGGCCTCGCGACGGATCACGCCGAGCGCAAGCACGATCTCGGGGGCGGGCAGAGGGTAGGTCAGCACGTTGGTCGGCTCGTCGCGGCCGCGGTGGCGGGCGTTGAGGCGACGTACCGTGCGGTCGGCGGCGAGTATGATGGCGGCGCTGCCGTTGCCCGCGGCGCGGGCGGCACGAGCAGCGACCGCCTCGGCGCGAGGCACCAGACGGCGCCAAGCCGGCTCCGCCACGATCACGCTGACCTGTCCGTGGATCCCCGCTGCCGCGGGGCCGCTACTTGCCTCGGGGTCCATCGCTACTTGCCGGATCCATCACCCGGCTGGTTGATTTCTCGTGCACGGCGAGCCTCACGCCGTTTGTCGCCTTCGGCTTCGGCACGCTGATCGTAGGCATCGACGATGCGCGCGACCAGGGGATGGCGCACCACGTCGCGCCGGTCGAGCCGGGTGACCGCGATCCCCGGCACGCCTTCCAGTGTCTCCAGCGCGTCGCGCAGGCCGGAGCGGACACCTTGCGGCAGATCGACCTGGCTCAGATCGCCGGTCACCACCATCCGGGTCCCCTCCCCCATCCGCGTCAGCCACATCTTCATCTGAACGGCGGTGGTATTTTGCGCTTCATCGAGGATGGCATAGGCATGGGCCAGCGTCCGGCCGCGCATGAAGGCCAGCGGAGCCACCTCGATCTCGCCGTTGCCGAGGCGGCGCATCACCTGTTCGGCCGGCATCATGTCGTGCAGCGCGTCGTACAGCGGGCGCAGATAGGGATCGACCTTCTCCTTCATGTCGCCCGGCAGAAAGCCCAGCCGCTCCCCGGCTTCTACCGCCGGGCGTGACAGCACGATGCGGTCCACCCGGCCGACCTGCAGCATCGCAACCGCCTGCGCCACCGCGAGATAGGTCTTGCCTGTGCCGGCAGGTCCGACGCCGAACACCAGATCATGCGCGGCGAGCGCCTCCATGTAGCTCGCCTGCCCCGGGCTGCGCGGCCCGATCGCCCCGCGTCGGGTGCGAATGGCCGGCACATCGGACAACGGGAGGCGCGGGTCGGCCTCGGCGCTCGCCAGCCGGATCGCTGCTTCGACGTCCGGGCGGCCGACGCTCTCGCCGCGCTCCAGCCGTCGCCAGAGGCCCTCCAGCATGGTTTGCGCCGCATCGACGCGCGACGCCTCCCCGGTGATGGCGACCCGGTTGCCCCGACAGGCCAGGCGCACCCCCAGAGCCTGCTCGATGCGAACCAAATGCCGATCGTGGTCGCCGAGCAGCAGCGGCAGCAGCGTGTTGTCGCCGAAATGGAGGGTCACGGCCTTGCCGTGGGAGGAGGTGGCGGAGGTGGCTGGAATTGCGGCAGCTTGGCTCAAGCGCTGGCTCTCTCCTCGGTGAACGATGCTGACAGTGAGTTGGGGAGTGCAGCGGCGATCTGCACGGATATTTCGCGGCCGATCACGCCGGGCGGTCCGGATGCATGCACCGGTTGAAGGAACGGCGACCGTCCGGCGACCTGCCCGGGATGGCGGCCTGGGCCTGTGAACAGCACGGGCAGGGTCAGGCCGATGCAGTCGGCGTTGAACCGGATCTGCTGCGCCCGCAGCAGCGCCTGCAGCTCGGCAAGGCGGCATTCCTTCTCGGCATCCGGAACCTGGCCGGACGCGGTGGCGGCGGGCGTTCCGGGGCGGGGGGAATATTTGAAGCTGAAGGCCTGGGCGAAGCCGACTTCGCGGACCAGCGCCAGCGTGGCGTCGAAGTCGGCCCGGCTCTCGCCGGGATGGCCGACGATGAAGTCGGACGACAGCGCGATATCCGGCCGCGCCACGCGCAGTCGATCCACCAGGCGCAGATAGTCGGCAGCGGTATGCCGGCGGTTCATCGCCGCCAGCACGCGATCGGCGCCCGACTGCACCGGCAGGTGCAGGAACGGCATCAGTGTCGGCACATCCCGATGCGCCGCGATCAGCGCGTCGTCCATGTCGCGGGGATGCGACGTGGTGTAGCGTAGACGCAGCAGGCCGGGCAGTTCCGCCAATGCGCGCAACAGCCTGCCGAGGCCCCAGACGCCGCCGTCGGGCGCCGCGCCATGCCAGGCGTTGACGTTCTGGCCGAGCAGCGTGATCTCGCGCGAGCCCTGCGCCACCAGACGCCGCGCCTCCGCGAGCACCGCCGCCGCCGGCCGGCTCTGCTCGGCGCCGCGCGTGTAGGGCACCACGCAGAAGCTGCAGAACCTGTCGCAGCCCTCCTGGATGGTCAGGAACGCGGTGATCCCCTGCGGCGCCGAAGCCTCCGGGAGGTGGTCGAACTTGTCCTCAGTCGGGAAATCGGTCTCGATCACCGCGCCGCCCTTGTCCCCATGGGCCGCCCGCGCCGCGCGCGCCACCATCTCGGGCAGCCGGTGATAGGTCTGCGGGCCGAGCACGATATCGACATACGGCGCGCGGGCGAGAATCTCCGCCCCCTCGGCCTGGGCGACGCAGCCCGCCACGGCCAGGATCATGCGTCCGCCTTCGGCCGCACGCTTCACCTGCAGCCGGCGCAGGCGGCCAAGTTCGGAAAACACCTTCTCGGTCGCCTTGTCGCGGATATGGCAGGTGTTGAGGATGACCATGTCGGCGCCGTCCGGCTCCGGCGCGGGCCCATAGCCGAGCGGAGCCAGCACGTCCGCCATCCGCGCGCTGTCATACACGTTCATCTGGCAGCCCCAGGTGATGACGTGCAGGCGTTTCAGCTCCGGCTTCACGCGTTTCAGCGAACTCATCGACCCTGCTCCGCACGGCCTGGCCGGTGCAGCCCGGCGCGGCGATGCAGTGCAATCGACGGGGGAGCCGATCGGGTCAAGCGCAACAGCGCGGATTCGCCACCTTCATGGGTCCGCAGTCTGACAGGAACTGCCGCGATCATTCAACCGGAACGTTCAGGCATAGGCAGGCTCCGGGGCTGCGGGCGCCGCCGCCGGAGCCTCCACCGGCCGGTTCTGCCGCAGCTTTGCGGCGCCGTCCGCCACCGTCTGCCAGACGGCGTGCGACAGAGCCTTGCGGTTTGCGAACCGAGACGGATCGAGGGGCGGGTGCAGCAGGATGGTGACGCGAAGGCCGGAATGTTGCGCAAAGCGCCAGAAATGCGACGCCAGATCCATGTCGCCGTACCACGCGAAGACCGGCCGGCTGGCCCGTCCCGTCGGCAGCCAGCCAAGTCGATCGTAAACCAGCGACACCGGCTGGATCAGCGGCGGATCGGCGCCCTCGGCGATTGCGAAGAACGACGAGCGGAACGGCAGCACGCGCGATCCGTCCGAGGACGTCCCCTCGGGGAACAGCAGAAGGTTGTCGCCGGACGCCAGCCGTGTGCGCATCGCATTCCGCTCGCGGCCGGTCGCGCCACGCTGGCGCGAGACATAGACGGTCCGTCCCAGCCGCGCCACGGTGGCGACGACAGGCCAGCGCGCGACATCGTCCTTGGACACGAAACAGGCATCCAGCCGCCCACCCAGCACGGGAATATCCAGCCATGACGAATGGTTCGCGACGAACACAACCGGCCGTCCCCCGGCAGTCGAGGCAAGGTTGCCCGCAACCCGCACCCGAAGCCCGAGCAGGCGGCTCACCATCGCCCAATAAAACCTGGCGAACGCAACCTTCGGACGGCCTGGCAACATCAGGCAGACCGCCTGGATCGGCATGCAGACCAGCGTCCACACCAGCACGCTGACGCCACGCCGAACCACGCGCAGGCGCTTCAACAAGCGTGAAGCCTCGGACGCGCCAATCGGACTGCCCGCTCCTTCGGTGGCGACGCCCCCATGGCGGACCGGCGGCGTGCGTGCGACACCCGGGCCACGCGGACGGTGGGAAGATGCCCTCATGGGAATCGCATAGCTCGCCGAAGGTTTCACAACAATGGCGCAAGCGTGACACTCGGCGGAACAGTGCATTGATTACCGTCCTCGGATGAAGCGCTTGTCGAACCCGCCGAAGCTCGCCGCCCTGCTGATCGTCCTCATCGTTTGGCTGGCAGGCGAACACGCATTCGGGGTCGATCCTCAGCCCTACAACGTCACGCTGAAGCCGACCGACAACAGCGCGCTCGACCAGACGCTGCACGACGCCTCCCAGCTGATCGGGCTGCAAAAAAATGCGCCGGTCGGGCCGTTCGCCCTGGTGACGCGGGCGCGCCAGGATGCAGGCCGCTTCCAGTCCGCGCTTAACAGCTTCGGCTACTACAAGGGGCGCGTGACGATTACCGTCGATGGGCGGCAGCTTGACGATGCCGGCCTGCTCGACCTGCTGGAGCAGGCGCCCGCCGATCCGCCGATCGACGTGGTGGCGTCATTCGACCTGGGACCGCAGTTCCATCTGGGCCGCGTCACGATCGACGGCGACGCGCCGCCCGAAGTTCAGGACAAGATCGGCCTGGCCGCCGGCGACCCAGCGGTTGCCGCCGATGTGCTGGCGGCACAGCAGCGCCTGCTCACCGCGATCCGCGAAGCAGGGCACCCACTGGCCAAGGTGGACCTGCCGCCGGTGACCCTGCGGCCCGCCGACAATATGCTGGACGTGACGTTTCGGGTCGCCGCCGGGCCGTACGCCAACATCGGACCGATCACGATCACCGGCCTGAAGACGGTGAACGAGGACTACATCCGCCGCCGCCTGCTGCTGGAGCAGGGCCAGCGTTTCAGCCCGACAAAGATCGAGGCGGCGCGCGCGGACCTGACGGCGACCGGCGTCTTCTCGGTAGTGCGCATCGATCCGGCCGATCACCTGGACCCCGACGGCACGATACCGATCGCCATCGACGTGACCGAGCGGCCGCTGCATTCGGTGGACGTCGGCGCGGCCTATTCGACCGATCTTGGCATCAACCTCAATGCCGGGTGGCACCACCGCAACCTGTTCGGCAACGCCGAGCAGCTCAACCTGACCGCCGGCGTGGAGCTTGGCGGCAGCGCGGTGCAGCAGCCGGGCTACAATGTGGGAGCCCAGTTCATCAAGCCGGACTTCCTGACGCGCGACCAGTCGCTCGAGATCAACCTCCGCGCGGTGAAGCAGAGCCTCGACGCATACGACCAGCAGGCGCTGTTCCAGAAGATCGGGATCGAGCGCAAGTTCCTGCCGCACTGGACCATCGGCATCGGCGTGTCCGGCGAGCAGGAGCAGATCACCCAGGAGGGTGTGAAGAACGATTACGAACTGCTCGGCCTGCCGCTGTCGGCACGGTATGATGACACCAACAGCCTGCTCGATCCGACCGATGGTTTCCGTGCCGCGCTGCTGGTGACGCCCACCCAGTCCTTCGGCGGGTCGAGTGCCACGTTCGCCATCGCCCAACTGTCCGGTTCCACGTATATCGACCTTAGCGGCGCGGGACGCAGCGTCGTGGCGCTGCGCGGACTGGTCGGCAAGGCATTCGGCGCGAATGTGTTTAGCCTGCCGCCGGACCAGCGCTTCTATGCCGGCGGGTCGGGAACCGTGCGCGGTTTTCGCTACCAGTCGGTCGGACCGCAGTTCGCGGACGGCAAGCCGACCGGCGGCACGGCCGTCAGCGCCGGATCGGTCGAGTTCCGCCAACGGATTCTCGCCAATTACGGCGTGGTGGCGTTCGTTGACGCCGGCCAGGTCACCGCGAACGGCTCGCCGTTCACCAGCAACTGGCGGGTCGGCGCGGGCATCGGCGCCCGATATTACACTTCGATCGGGCCAATTCGTCTCGACGTCGCAATTCCATTGAACCGGGAGCCGGGTGGCGACGCTTTCGAACTGTACATCGGGATCGGACAGGCCTTCTGATGCGGCGCGTGGCGAAATGGCTCGGCTGGACATTCGTAATACTGGTTGGCGCGCCGGTGCTGCTGATCCTCGTCGTGCTGACCGGCGCCAACAGCGAGCCCGGAAGGCACGCCATCGAGCGCCTCACACCGAAGCTGACCGGCGATACGGTGCGGCTCGCCGGCATCGCCGGCCGTTTTCCCGATGCGCTGCGCGTTGCCCATATCGAACTGCGCGACCCGCAAGGCGACTACGCCACAATCGAGGGGTTCGCCTTCGACTGGTCTCCCACCCGGTTGGTGCACCGACAGATCGTGATCGATCGCCTGGCCGCCACGCGCGTCGCCGTGCTGCGGCAGCCGGCCAGTTCCTCGTCCGGTGGCAGCTACGGCCTGCCGGCGCCGGTCGTCCTGCGCGAGCTGCGGGTTGAGCGGGTGGATATCGCCGCGGCCATCGGAGGGACCCCGGCATCGGTCGCACTGGACGGCTCGGGCGCGCTGCAATCACTGACGCAGGGGCGAGTGACATTGAACATTCGCCAGCTCGACGGCGCGGGCAGCTACACGCTGAGTGGAGCGATGGACACGGCCGGGCTGCATGCCACTCTGCGGGCGAGCGAGCCCGCGCATGGCATGGTCGCCGGCATCGCGGGCGTGCCCGATCTCGGCGCGATCGATCTCGCGGCGCAACTGGACGGTCCACAGAGCGCCGTCGCAACGCATGTCACCCTGTCTGCCGGCCCACTCCATGCCTCCGCCGATGGCACGATCGACCTCGAGCATTCGGCGGGCGATCTCGCGCTGTCCGTCGGCGCTCCGGCGATGCGACCGCGCCCGGACATCGGGTGGCAGGCAGTGACGCTCGATGCACATGTGAAAGGTCCATTCGCTCAGCCGGATGCGACCGGGCGACTGCATATCGACGCGCTTGACGCCGCCGGCATCAGCGTCGGCGCCATCACGGCCAGCGTGTCCGGCAACACCGGTCAGATCCACGTCGATGGCGAATTGGTGGACCTGCATGTTCCCGGCCCAAAACCAGACCTGTTCGCCGGCGAGCCGCTGGTGATCCACGCCGATGCCAGGTTGGACGCGCCTGATCGCCCGGTGCACGTGGTGGTGCACCACACGCTGATCGAGGCCGACGCCAATGCACGGACAGCAGGCGCGCAAGGTGTCGATGCGACGGTGACGTTGCCGCAACTGGCGCCGTTCACGGCGATGGCCGGGCTCGACCTGCAAGGCGGCCTGAAACTGGCACTGCACGCGGCGTTGGCGGGCGACGCCACCACGATCGGTGTCGATGGCACGATCGGCGTGACCGGCGGCATGCAGCAGATACGCGACCTGATCGGCGAAGACGGGCAACTGACGCTCGCCGCGACGCTGCACGGCCGGGACGTGACGCTGTCGAGACTGCGGTTCGACGGGCGCTCGCTCACCGCATCCGCAAGCGGATCTGTCGTCAACGATCAGATTGACCTGACATGGACCCTCGGCGTAAGCGATCTCGCCGCGGCAGAACCGACTCTATCGGGCCAGCTGAAGGCCAATGGGCACGTCGCCGGGACCACCGACAATCTGGATCTGACCGCCGATCTGACCGGCGGGGTCGCGGGTCGCGGCATGTCGTCCGGCACACTCACGTCGCGGATCGAGGCGCACGGCCTGCCGAACCACGCGAACGCGCGCATCACCGCGCAAGGCTCGCTGCTGGATGCGCCGCTCGACCTTGCGGTCGCGCTGCGGCAGCAGACTGACGGGCTGTCGATCGATATCGAGCGGGCGGACTGGAAGAGCGCGCACGCAGAGGGAGCCATGAGCCTGCCGACCGCGACGATGGTTCCGGCGGGGCATCTGCGGATTGCGATGGGGCGGCTCGACGAACTGGCGCCCCTGCTCGGCGAGCGCATCGCCGGCAGCCTGAACGCCGATCTCGATGCCTCGCCCGCCAAGGCGCACCTGACACTCGACGTGCAGGGCGCCGACCTGCCGGGCACGGCCGCCGCGGCACGTATTGCTCTGGTAGCCGATGTGGATCAGCCCGAGTCGCATCCGGTGGTCGATGCGCGGCTCGAAGCGGACGGCATTCGGGCCAGCCAGGTCGCGGGCTCGATGCGGCTGCTGGTCAACGGTCCGATCGATGCGCTGACTGCGAAACTGACCGCCACGTCGCCCGATCTGTCGGGAGCCGCGGCGCGGCTCGAGGGCGCTGCCGTGCTGAACGCGCAGTCGCGTGTGCTCAGCGTATCGGCACTCCAGGCCGACTGGCGGCTGCAAACCCTTCGTCTGCTGGCGCCGGCGCGGGTCAGCTTTGCTGATGGGGTTGCGGTCGATCGCTTGCGCGTTGGCCTGCGCCAGGCGGTGCTCGAAGTGTCGGGGCGCATCGGCGCGGCGCTCGATCTCACCGTGTCGCTGCGCAACCTGCCGGCCGACCTGGCGACGGCGATTTCGCCGGATTTCGCCCTCGACGGCACGCTCCAGGCGGATGCCCATCTCTCGGGGTCGACTGCCAGACCGACCGGCACCGCAAAGCTGTCAGCGACCGGGTTGCGGGCCCGCAACGGTCCAGGACGCGGGGTCCCGCCGGCAAGCGTCACAGCAGAGGCAACGCTGAACGGCACGGAGGCACAGGTTGACGCGCAGATCCGCGTCGGTTCATCGCAACTGAAAATCGCCGGCCGCGCGCCGATCGCGGCGACCGGCAATCTGGACCTGCGCGTCAGCGGCACGGTCGATGTCGCCATGGCGAACCCGATTCTTGCCGCGGGCGGTCGGCGCGTCCGAGGTCGGCTGACGCCGGACATCACCATCACCGGCACCATAGCCGCGCCACGTGTGACCGGTTCGGCGCAGTTCGCGGACGGCGAGGTGGAAGATGCCGTGGCTGGGCTCCACATATCCAGCATCGCCGCGCGCTTACAGGGCGATGGCAACACGTTGCGCATCACCCAGTTCAGCGCCAAGGCCGGCCCCGGCACGATCGGCGGCGGCGGCAGCATCGGCGTCCTCGCGCCAGGCCTGCCGCTCGACCTCACGCTGACCGCGCGGAACGCGCGGCCGCTGGCCAGCGATCTGATCACCGCGGACCTCGACGCCGACCTAACGATCCGCGGTGAAGCAATGGGCCAGCTGACCGTCGCCGGCAGTGTGCGCGTGCGCCGGGCGGACCTGCGTATCCCGGAGCGACTGCCGTCCAGCATCGCCGTGTTGCCGATCAGCGTCCCAGGCGCCAAACCCCCGCCTGCATCGACCTCGACCGCGGCCTCGGTGGTGACGCTGAATCTGACGCTCGATGCGCCTGAACAGATTTTCGTCCGCGGCCGCGGCCTGGACGTGGAGTTCGGCGGATCCATGAAGCTGACCGGCACCGCGGCACAGTTAAAGGCCGTTGGCTCACTCAATCTGCGGCGCGGCGTGCTCAACCTTGCCGGTCATGCGCTCGACTTCAGCGAAGGTGCGATCACGTTCAACGGCGGCAGCATCACCGACCCGGCCATCCGTCTGGTGGCCAACAGCACGAGCGCCAACGTGGTCGCGACCCTGACGGTCGGGGGCACGGCGCACAACCCGAAGATCACGCTGTCCAGCGTGCCGGACCTGCCGCAGGACGAGGTGCTGGCGCATCTGCTGTTCGGCAAGGGCGTCGGCGCGCTGGGGCCGCTGGAGATCGCCGGCATCGCCTCGGGCCTGGCGACCATTACCGGAGCTGGCGGGGGCATCGGCGATCCATTGGACAAGGTTCGTCAGGGGCTCGGACTTGACCGGCTGGCCGTCGGTAGCGGAACCAATGGGGGCGCGACGCTGGAGGCTGGCCGCTACCTTGCGCCCGGTGTCTATCTTGGCGCCAAGCAGAGTGCGTCGGGCGGTGGCGCGCAGGCCAACGTGCAGATCGACATTGCCAAGGGGCTGAAGCTGGAAGGCACTGCCGGCACCGGCGGGACGTCCGCGGTGGGCTCAGCCAGCTCATCGAACGGCACCAGCGTGGGGCTGACATACCAGTTCGAGTATTGAGCCCGCCGACGCTCGCCATTACAACCGGAACGATGGGGCCAGGCCTACGGCAATCAACCCACAGGAATGGTGTGCCATCAATCGAGGCGATGCTTCGGGCGGTGCCGGGCTTTGACCAGCTGTCCATCGCTGTCGTTCACCGCGTCGCCTCGGTCGCTGACGTTGTCGAAGCCCCGACCGGCGAGGTCCTGTTCCGCGAAGGCGCGCTACCCGAGGCGCTTTTTGTACTGCTGGACGGTCGCGTGACCCTGACCGGAACGGCGGCCGATTCGACCAGCGCGGTGATCGATATCATGGGACCCAACAGCAGCTTCGTCCTGGCGAATGTTCTGACCAATGAGCCGTATCTGGTGGGCGCGGAGGCGGTCACGATCTCGACCCTGATCAGGATCGCGGCGGCGCCGATGCGAGCCGCGGTGACCGCGGAGCCGGCAGCCGCCATGGCCATGATGCGTGCCATGTCGGCCGAGCTCGGCGCCATGACGCGGCAGGTCGTTGACCTGAAGGTGCGCATCGCGGCACAGCGTCTCGGCACATATCTGCTGCAGCTTGTCACCGAACCAACGGCCACGCAGGCCGAATTCCGCCTTCCGGTGAACAAGGGCCTGCTCGCCTCATGGCTCGGGTGCCGCGCGGAGAACCTGTCGCGCGCCTTCCTGGCTTTGCGCGCTTACGGCGTCGAGACCCACGGCTCCCGCGTCCAGTTGCACGACATCGCCCGCCTGCGGGCCTATGCCGGAGCAGCGCTGCTTGAGGGCGACGCGGCTTCGCAGGGCGTTGCTGCCGGGCGGTTGCCGGTCGAGAAGGTTCTTGGCGATGCATTCAGGCTGCGCCCCAACCGACCACGCGGAAGCTGACCCACGGTCATGTCGTTGCCAATGATTGCCCGACTTCATTCGCGGAACCTCTGCCGTTTCCTGCTCGATCCCATGGGCGGACCGTAGCATGGTCATTGAATTCGGCGGTTCGGTCCTGGAAGTGACCATCTATCTGCTCTGCGTGATCACCAGCCTGCTGTGTGCCTGGCTGCTGACACGCGCCTACCTGCGTGGCAGATCACGGGTGCTGGTCTGGAGTGCGCTCTGCTTCGCGCTGTTGGCGATCAACAATCTGGTGCTTGCGGCGGACGTACTGCTGCTGCCGGACGCCGATCTCAGCCTGCTGCAACTGCTCACATCGCTGTCTGCCGTCTGTGTGCTGCTGTACGCCTTCATCTGGGAACTGTGGTGAACGATCCGTTCGTGAACACATTTCTGGCGGGCATGGTCACTGCCGGTTTTCTGGCGGCGGGGCTGTACTTCGCACGCTTCTGGGCGCGCAGCAGGGACGTTCTGTTTTTGGCGTTCACCGCGGCGTTCTGGTTACTGGCCCTGAACGAGGCGCTGGTGGCGCTGGCGCCGGAGCCGCGTGGCGGGCGAAGCTGGTTCTATCTGCTGCGCGTGGCAGCCTTCCTGCTCATCGCCGTTGCCATCGTCCACAAGAACATCAGCGCACCGGACGAGGACTAGCTAGTACCGTCTCGACTGTGATTTGGCCGGTCGAAACGAGTGCGACACACCGCCTCTGAATGTTGACATACGGCACTGGCCCCTCACGCGTCATGGCCGTCCCCGGACTCGATCCGGGGACGGCCATGACGGTTTTGCGGCGACGCCGAAGCCTGCCGAAAAGCCAACCTTTGGGGCGCTTGGTACAAGCACGGCAACATCGAGGCACAGCCCGATTGCGTTAGGCTTGATCCACGGATGGAAACGCTTCGACCATCTGCCACGCCGCCGGCCCGTCACGACTTCCGCACGCATTTGTCCGCAGCATCGCAAAGCAAGAATTTCAACGCAGATGCAGGAAGACAATGCGTCTGGAGACCAAACGCGTGGCCATGGGCTACAAACCGCGCCGAATAATCTGCGCGTTCTGCGGGTATCGCCTGTCAGCATCTGCGCTCAAATTCTTGCTTGGTCCGCAGTGCCACTGGACCGGCAATGCGGGCCGTGACTGTTCAGCCGTGCAGCCTGGCCTCGATGCGGCCCCAGATCATGCCGGCGATGTTGATGCCATCGAAGCGATCGATCTCCTGGATACCGGTCGGCGAGGTGACGTTGATCTCGGTCAGCCAGTCGCCGATCACGTCGATGCCGACGAAGATCATCCCCTGCGCGCGCAAAGTCGGGCCGATCGCGGCGCAGATCTCGCGGTCGCGGGCACTCAGCGTGCACTTCTCGGGCCGCCCGCCGACATGCATGTTGGAGCGCGCCTCGCCTTCCGCCGGCACGCGGTTCACCACGCCCACGGGTTCGCCGTCCACCAGGATGATGCGCTTGTCGCCCTGCCGCACCGCCGGCTCGTAGCGCTGGAACATCAGCGGCTCGCGGGAGCGGGCGAAGTGCATCTCCAGCAGGGCGGCGAGGTTCTCGTCATCCGGCTTGATGCGGAACACCCCTGCCCCGCCATTGCCGAACAGCGGCTTGACGATGATGTCGCGGTGCTCGTTGCGGAAGCTGCGGATCGCGTCGAGGTCCCAGGTGATCATGGTGGGCGGCATCAGGTCCGGAAAATGCGTGACCAGCAGCTTTTCGGGTGCGTTGCGCACCGAGGCGGGATCGTTCACCACCAGCGTCTTCGGGTGGATGTGCTCGAGCAGGTGGGTGGCCGTGATGTAGGCCATGTCGAAAGGCGGGTCCTGCCGCATCAGCACGACATCCATCGAACCGAGGTCGAGCAGCGCGGGCTCGCCGAACACGTAGTGGGCGCCGCGCCTGCGTTCCACGGTCACCGGACGGGCGCGCGCCTGCAGCCGTTCCTCGCGCTTGTCGCCCTGGCGCTTCACGCCTTCGCGCAGCGCCATGTGGCGCACTTCGTAGTGCCACATCGCATGCCCGCGCTGCTGTGCCTCGAGCATCAGCGCGAAGGTCGAATCGGCATCGATGTTGATGCCTTCGATCGGGTCCATCTGAACCGCAACCTTCAGCGTGCGCGCCATGGCGATCCCCCGACCGGTGTCTCGCGGGCCTGTCTATGGCGACGCGGCGGGAAAGGCCAGAGTGCTGCTGCCATCCCCGCGGCTTTCTGGGGCCAGAGAATGACAGCCGTTGGCATCACTGCGAGATCGCCTCCAGCGCCAGACCGCGTGTGCGCGGTCCATACGCGCCGATCGAGATCACCACGATCACCATTGCAAAAGCGATAAAGGCGAACACGGCATTCACGCCGCCGATGGTCAGCAGATAGGCGACCACCAGACCGGACAGCGCGGCCGACAGCCGGCTCCAGGAATAAACGAAGCCCACGGCGCGCGAGCGGATGCGGGTGGGGAACAGCTCGGACTGGTAACTGTGGAAGCTGAACGACATCCAGTTGTTGCACAGCGTCACCAGCACGCCGAGGCCGATCAACTGCCACGGCACGCCGGCGTTGGCGAACAGCATGCCAAACACGCCGATGCCGGTGGCGCCCGCGCAAACCTGCCATTTGCGCTCCATCCGGTCGGCGATCAGCGTTCCGAGCAGCGGCCCGACCGGGTTGGCGATCGCGATGACGAACGAATAGAGCAGGCTGGCGGTGATGGTGATGCCCTTGGCGATAAGCAACGTGGGCACCCAGGCGGCAAAGCCGTAGTAGCCGAAGGTCTGGAAGAAGTTGAACACGGACAGGATGATCGCCCGCCGGTCGTAGGGGGGCTCCCAGATTTCCGCGAACGTGCCCTCGCCTTCCTCCTCGGGCTGGATCGGACCCAGCGGCGGCAAGGCTGCGCCCAGATCGGCGGCCACCGCGGCTTCGATGCCGGCGGTGACGTGTTCGGCCTCCTCGAAGCGCCGGTGCCGGGCCAGCCAGCGCGGCGATTCCGGCAGGCGGAGGCGGATGAACCAGATGACAATGGCGCCCGCCGAGCCGATCAGCACCACCCACCGCCAGCCGTCGAAGCCGAATGGCGCGGTGGGTACCAGCAGCCAGCCGATGAAGGCCACGATCGGCACGGCGAGGAACTGGAAGAACTGGTTGTAGGCGAAGGCGCGGCCGCGATGCGTCATGGGGACCAGTTCGGCCACGTAGGTATCGATGGTCACCAACTCTACGCCGATGCCGACGCCGGCGATGAAGCGCCAGAGATCGACGGCGAAGCCGGACGTCTGGAACGCCATGATGGCAGTGGTGATCGAGTACCAGACCAGCGAGAAGGTGAACACGGTGCGCCGCCCATAGTGGTCGGCGACGTGGCCGAGGCAGATGGCGCCCACGAACAGGCCGGCGAACAGGGCAAACACGAACGTGCCGATGCCGGCGACCCCGTAGGGGCCCAGGACGTTGAACACACCCAGCGAGTCGGCGGTGAAGTAGCCCGCCCGGTTCAGGCCTGGTGCGATGTAGGCGGTGAGGAACAGATCGTAGAGCTCGAAGCAACCGCCAAGCGATATCAGCGTCACCAGGTACCAGATGTGTCTCGTCATCGGCAGCCGATCGAGTCGGGCTGCGAGTTCCGCTGCTTGCGTCGCCATCAGTCGTTCCTTTCGAGGATCGTATCCGCCGATCAGTTTGCCGTACGCCTATCATCATCGGCCACTGCGGATGCCCTCGCCAACCGCGTGACCTTGGCACGAGAATGGCGGCATTATCCGGACCGGCCGGCGCCATGCCAAACGGGCGGCTGACGCGTCGGACGCCATTGTGACCAGGAGCCACGTCATGCCGAAGGCGCAAATCATCGAGCCGTGCGAGCGCATGACGAGGGCCGAATACAAAGCCTGGAGGGAGCGGCAGCCGCACGGGCGGTTCGAACGTATCGACGGCGTGGTGGTCGCGATGGCCCCCGAGCGGGTGGAGCACAACGACCGCAAGATGCAGGCATGGCTCGCGCTGCGGCGCGCGGTTCGCGATGCCGGGGTGCCGTGCCACGTGAACGGCGATGGGATGACGGTTGAGATCGGCGACAGCGATTACGAGCCTGATGCCATCCTGTACTGCGGCGACCGATTGGCTCCCGGCAGCATCGCGGTGCCCAATCCGTTGGTGGTCGTCGAAGTGCTGTCTCCGGCTACAAGCGCCACGGATCGGGCATGGAAGGTGCGCGAATACTTTCGGCTCCCGTCGGTCCGCCATTACCTGATCGTCTGGGCCGACCGACAGCAGATCGTGCACCATCGTCGCGACGATGCGGGCGCGGTCACGACCGCAATGCTCACAAATGGCGAGATCAGGCTCGTCCCGCCGGGGATCATGATCCGTGTCGAGGAAATCTACAC
>CAWEVI010000012.1:0-32582 GCA_963812475.1 uncultured Alphaproteobacteria bacterium | reverse complement strand
AGGGCGGTGTAATGCCGGGCGCTGTAATGACTGACTCTGCGACGATGTCGACAGAGGTGGCCGGCTTCGTCTGAACAGCGTTTCGGTGCTGCCAGTGCGGCATCCGTCGCAACGCTGCAATTATATGGCTTCTCCCGTTGTTTCCGATGACTACCACCCATAGTTAGTCGGTATTGGGAAGTGCCATTCTTCTCGTTGCGCAGGTTAGTCTGAACATCGGTGGCACGGATGAACACGTCAGTCCTCTCCCGGGCGCGAAAGGAAGTCACGGAAATCGCGGCGAACTCCCCGGCGGATGCGGGCGAATTCCTCCTTACCCTCCCCTCAATAACCCTGGTTGAGCAGAAATTCCGGAAAATCTCATGACCAAAACAAGCATCTCACATCCGCTGCGAATTGACGCGGTTGCCGCACCCGGCGGCGGCATGATCGGTATGACGTTCTGCCCGGGGAAGACGCAGCGGCATTCCGTCAGCGGGCCGTGGGCCCGCGATCTTGAGGTGGACCTCGACCGCATCCGCGAATGGGGCGCCGTCACCGTGGTGACGTTGATGGAGGAGCACGAGCTTATCCGCTGCAAGGTAGGTGGGATCGGCAATGCCGCCCTGCAGCGCGGCATGACATGGCACCATTTGCCAATCGTCGACGTTAGCGTGCCGGATGCGACCTTTGAACAGACTTGGATGGCAGCGGGCCGGGATCTGCGAGCCAGCCTTGCCGCCGGGCAGAACGTCCTGCTTCATTGCCGGGGCGGCCTCGGCCGCACCGGGACGATCGCGGCGCGGCTGTTGATCGAACTCGGTGTGCCCACGGACGAGGCCATCGTCCGGGTCCGCGAGGCGCGGCCCGGTGCTATCGAAACCAGCGAGCAGGAAGCTTATGTTCGTCGAGTCCGGCAGCGCAACACGGCGACGGCGACCGTTCGGCATCCAAAGCTTGCAGAGGATATGCTCGACCGTGGGCGCGCCGCGCTGCTCGGCCTGGCTGTCGGTGACGCCCTCGGAACGACCATCGAGTTCAAGCCGCGCGACAGCTATCCAAAGCAAACAGACATGACGGGCGGTGGTCCTTTCAAGCTCGAGCCTGGACAATGGACCGACGATACCAGCATGGCGTTGGCGCTCGCTGACAGTCTGATCGCCCATCCGCATTTCGACGCGATCGACCTCATGGACCGGTTTGTGCGGTGGTCAACGCAAGGCGCCTATTCATGCACCGGCGCATGTTTCGACATCGGCTTCACCACCGGCGCGGCCCTCGCCCGATACCGCAAGGACCACAATCCGTTTGCAGGGACGACCGATGAGCAGGCCGCCGGCAACGGCTCGCTGATGCGCCTGTCGCCGGTGGCATTGGTCGCGTTGCACGATCCTGACGAGGTCCGGCGTATCGCGGCGGAGCAGAGCCGCACGACGCATGCCGCGCCGCAGGCCATCGAAGCCTGCATCTGGTTCGCCGACCTGCTGCGCCGTGCCATCCTGGGCGAGCCAAAGGAAGCGCTACTGGCGCCAAGTGCCTGGGACGGCCATGCGACCATAAAGAGCGTCGCGGCCGGAACATGGCGCGGGCGATCGCGTGCGCGCATTCGCTCCTCCGGATACGTGATCCACACGCTCGAAGCGGCATTGTGGTCGGTCGAGCAAACCGACAGCTTCGAAGAGGCCGTAGTGCTGGCGGTGAACCTGGGCGATGATGCGGACACCGTCGGCGCAGTAACCGGGCAGCTCGCTGGAGCACTCTATGGGGTGCACGCCATCCCGGAGCGGTGGCTCATCAACCTTGCTTGGCGGCCACGGATCCTGACCATGGCCGACGCATTACTGACCGCGACCAACCCGGCCGACGGGCGTTAAGATGTCGAATTACAGCCTGATCCTTTCCACCTCATCCAGTGTCAGCCGCTGCGCAGCGCCGCGATAATGCGAGCGAATGAATAGGTGAGGGTGGCGATCAGCACCCGGTCATGCAGATCGCCCACGGTCTCGGTCGGAATGCTGTCGATGAGCTTCCGCCATTCGGTGCCATCGAGCACCGGCGTCTTGCCGGTGTTCACGACGTGCTTCGGTCCGCGCGCCGCGGCGGCCGGGTCCATCGGCACCACCTGGCCGATCACCAGCAAGTCGAACAGCATGCACACTGCGGCGAGCTTCTGCTTCACGCCCGGCCCCGACACTGCCCTCTGACTTCAGGCGTGCTCGCCCCTAGTTTGCAACTCAGGTAAGAGGCGAGGAAGCAAGGTGGCCATGTCGTTTAGGAACTCGCGCTGCCACCCGGTGCCGGGAAATGCCACACAATGGAACGCCGCCTTCGTGCCGGATAATGCAACGGCCTTCCTGACTTCCGCCCGAATGCTGCGCGCAATCGCCACCACGGCCAGGGGCGATAAGTCCCGTATCCGTGCGGCCAGGCTCTCCACTCCTGCCTTCCTGGCGCGCTTCCTCTCAGTCCAAATTGCGGTGTTGACCGGCTTTAAGACCAGATCATCAAGGTAGCATCCCAGGGATTTGAACCGGGTCAGGAACACATCCCCTCTGATTTCCGGTCCGCCCAGCTTCGAGAACGCCTCCAGCATGTAACGGAATACCTGTGAGTTAGCCTTATAGAAGAATCTCCCATTGGCCGGTGGCGATTCACCAACGAAGAGTATGGCGACCTTCCCGGGCCGAAAGGAGAGTCGGAGGTCTTCAGTGTCCATGGCGGTCTCCCCTACCGGGCTTGGCCCGATCTTCCACATATTCGATTCGCTCTCGTGCAAAGTCGTGGGTGGCAGGCCCAAGCCCGGCCATGACAGTGGTGTGGTGGCCCAGCACCGCGTGACGCCGAAGCGATCGAGCAACATGCCGGCAGGAATTTGCAGAATTGCGTACGACCAAGCGGACGCGCTGAACTGCACGCTGGCGCCGAGCAGCAGCGCGATGCCCCAGCGCCGCTTCGGGAATCGCGGCGCGCGTCGCGCCGCTCACCGGCGGGGTGCCGTGTACCGCGTTGTCGTCGTGGGACGCGGCTGGACGGCGGAAATGGCAATCGGTTCAGCGCATTCCAGTCGCGGCGTGCCCTGCCCCTGCCAAATCCAATATTTATTCTCGCGCGAACCGTTTACCGCAACAACCTTGTGGTCGCCGTTGCGATCGATGGCATGAATGGTAACGCGGCTGATCAGGCCGCCCTTGAGCGCCCGCATGTCCTCGGCTGCCTCATAGACCGCGTCCGACACGCTGGCCCCGGCCTTCATATACAGGACGATGGAGCGCGCGGTGCAGCAGCGGATGGTCATCTCGCCCGCGCCCGTGCAGGCGGCGGCGCCGTAGCGTGTATCGGCATAGGATCCCGCGCCGACGATCGGGCTGTCGCCGAGCCGGCCGGGATATTTCCAACCCCATCCCGACGTGCTGGCGCCGGTGCAGATATTGCCTCCACTGTCCTGTGCCAGGAACACGGTCGTGTCGCCACCCTCGGGCTCTTGACCCGGGGGGCGGCCCACTTCCGGATCGATCGCATGGCGACAGAGCTGCGCCAGCGGTGTGTCCGGCCAGTCGCGTTTCTGCTCCTCGGGAACTTCGTTGTCGAACCATTCCTGCCAGGCGCGACGGGAATCCGCGATCAGATTGTCAGCCGGTTCGGCGCCGATCTCACGTGCGAAGCGGGCAGCACCCTGCCCCACCAGCAATTCGTGCGGCAGCCGGCGCATGATCTCGCGCGCGACGCTGACGGGGTGCAGGTAGCCTTGCAGCGCACCAACGGCACCGGAACGCAGCATCGTGCCCTCCATCACGCAGGCATCGAGCTCCATCTCGCACAGCAGGTTCGGCCAGCCGCCGCGGCCGACAGTGCGCACGGACGGATCGGCCTCGATCAGGCGAATGCCCGCCTCGATCGCATCGAGCGCGTGGCGTCCCTCGGCGAGCAGTTGGGCAGTGGTCGGGGCGCCCAGCGTGCCTTCATTGTTGGTGACCAGGATCATGGTCCGGTCGTCCCTTTCGGTTTGAGGAAGAAGTATTCAAGGAGAGACGCAGAGTTTAATGTGCGAGATCATTCATATGACGCCCTCCTCCGCAAGTCGCTCCACGTCGCTGCGCGATCGGCCGAGCAATTCGGTGAGCACCCACATGTTGTCCTCGCCGTAGCACGGCGCGCCGCGGTCCGTCGGGCCGCCGATATAGGCCGGCGTCTGGCTGAACTTCATCGGCAGTTCGTAAATCGGCCAGGTGCCGATCTTCGTGCCGGTGACCTCGGTGAGCCATTTCAGATGGCGAAGCTGCGGATCATGGTCGCACCGATCTTCGGCATTCTGGCATACGCCGGCCGGCACCCCGGCGCGCTGCAAACCCTTCATGCAGTCATACGCGTCCTGCGTGCGTGTCCAGGCTTCCACCAGCGCATCGAGCGCATCCTGATGCATCATCCGGTTTTCCAGCGTGTCAAATCGCCGATCGTCCAGCCACGCCCCCTGCCCCGCCGCCTGCGCAAGCGCGTGCCACTCCGCATCGGTGAAGCAGGCGATGGCGATCCAGCGATCGGTCCCGGCGCAACGGTACGCACCATGCGGCGCCGCCGGCTTGTATGGCGAGCGGTTGCCGTAGCGCCGCCACTCCCGTTCATTCGCGGACCAGTCGAGAATTGTAGCACCGGTCAGGAACAATCCCGATTCGCACTGCGATGCGTCGATCCACTGGCCCTCGCCGGTACGCTCGCGGTGATACAGCGCGCCGAGCAACGCCAATGCGTAGCCATAGGCGCCCATCCAGTCGAGGAAGGAATACCCCCAGCCAACCGGCATCGCCGGCTCGGGCAGGCCCGACATGTCGCCCTGCCCGCCAAACGCCGCGGCAACCGGACCGACGGTGCGCATCCGTCCATAGGTGCCATGCACGCCCATGCCGGATTGCTGGATGTAGATGATGTCCGGCCGGATGCTCTTCATCACGTCGTAGCCAAACCCGAGACGGTCCAGCACGCCCGGCGAAAACCCCTCTGCCACGACATCGCAGATGCGCAGCATGTCCTTGGCGATCTGCAATCCCTTTGGATGACGGATATTCAACGAGATGCCGCGCTTGCCGGCATTCTTGTTGTTGAACTGCCCGCCCATGTCGTGGTCCCTCACGCCGGGCAGCGGTCCGGTCGCGGCATCGCGCGCCGCACGGCCGCCCACGGGAGCCATCGCGGCAAGACGCGTGTCGGGATTGTCTTTCCATTCCACCTTGAAGCTCTCGGCACCCATCGCGGCGAGAAAACGCGTGCCGCCGGCGGACGCAAGGAACCATGCGAAGTCGAGAATTTTCACGCCCTGCAGCGGGAATGGCTTGTTGTGCAGCGCCGAGAGTTTTGGCGATGCGACCTTGCGCGGTTCGGCCGGCACGCTAGTGCGCCGCGCCGCCTCGCCCAGCACGGCTTCCGTGTCCTCGCCCAGCAACGGCGCGCGCCGTCCCACCTGCCAGCTCGTCCTGGTGCTGAGCCACTTGCTGGTCGGATAGCGGAAGTTGCGGCCATGCTCCGGGTGATGCACGTCGGCGAAGCTCTTGCGCTTCAGCCAGTGTTCGTCCAGCGCGTTCTCATGCGGCTTGCGCAGCGGCGCCCACAGCAGACCGGCATCCTGCGCCTCCCGCCACGGCATGTCGGCATAGGTCCACGCACGGATGAAGCGCTGCACCACGTCCAGCATGTGCGCCCGCGTCTCGTCGCCGGCCTGCGAACCGGGAACCTGGCGCGCCTTCAAATCGGCATCCGGCGGCGGCGGCTGAAGGTCCGCCTGCATGCCGTATTTCGACAGCAGCGGCACAAGGTTCTTCAGGTCGCGCGCGCCCATGCCATGGGTGATGAACCAGCGGCCGTCCTTGGTGTGGCTGATCGACGGCGAGTGGTTCGGCGTCTCCGCTGCGTGACGATTGGTCATCCGCCAGATCGGTACGCGCCGCATCACCCAGTGCATGATGTCGAGTTCGGGATTCTTCGATACCGCCTCGTGCACCGCCACGGACACATCCTGCCCCTGTCCGCTGCGATGCCGATGGATCAGTGCGGCGATGATGCCAGTGGCAAGCTGCTCGCCTGCAATGTGGTAGGCGTGCCAGATCTGCGGCGCGATCGGCGGCGTGTCGTATTCCAGGTTGGGGTCGGGATCGTAGCCGCAATTCATCATGATGCCACCGAGTGCCAGGTGGATCAGATCGGAGCTTTTGAAATCCTTCCACGGACCGTCGTCACCGAATGGTGTCATGCGCGCGGTTACCAGCGCCGGGAAGCGTGCGCCGAGGGCGGCACGGTCCAGGCCGAGTGCCTCGTTCAGCGCGCCGCAACTTGCATCAAGCAGCACATCCGCGCCGGACAGCAGATGCAGCATGTGCTCGCGCGCCGGCGCATTGCGGAGATCCAGCACCACCGACTTCTTGTTGCGATTGTAGTTCCAGAAGAACAACGAGCGCTCGGGGCCGGGCCGATCGTCCAGGTATGGGCCGATCCGTCGTGTTGCGTTGCCCTCCGGCGGTTCGACCTTCACCACCTCCGCGCCGAGGCCGGCGAGTAGCAGGCCGGTGTATTCCGCCCGCTCGTCGGCTACTTCGATGACGCGCAGGCCGGCCAGCATTCCCGGGCCGGCATTGCCCATCATCTCACCGGGTCCGCGCGCGATTTCGTCGGCGTCCGACATGGTGTTTCGTCCTTTCGACGTCATGCCCGGGCCCTCCACACGTCATGCCCGGGCTTGCCCCGGGCATCTGTTCCACCACAGTGCCGCGCGAGATGGCCGGGTCAAGCCCGGCCATGACGACGAGGTGAGGTCCGACCATGACGAAGCGGCGAGATCTAGCTTTTACGAATAAGGGCCCACGGCCTGTTCCACTTGTTGTCATCCCCGCTTCGGGGAATGCCAACGACGGAATCAGCTCCGCCGACAGCTGATGCAGTTAATTCGAGAGCAGTTCCTAGGTCAGGCCCGGCCCCGAGCGGACGGTCGCGTCCGCCCCAGCATCTCCAGCAAAATCGCATGGAACTGCTCCGGTGCCTCATACGCCACCCAATGACCCGCACCCGGGATCATGCGCACATCGGCATCCGGCCGCAGCGCGCGCAGTGCCGCCACGCGCTGCGGCGCGCGTGGATTGGCTGGTGCATCGAGTTCGCCCCAAATTCCGTTCACCGGCACGTGCACCTGCGCAATCGCCCGCTGCAACGCGCCACTGCGCGACAACGTGGGGGTCTTCAATCGCGAATGCCGCGTGTTCCACTCCTGGATCGCCAGTGCCAGATCGTCGATCTTCGCCGGGTCGGCGATCATCAGCCGGTTCAGGTTGGTCCGATGTGCGGCAACGCGCTCGTCGCCGCTAAGGTGCCGCACCTTCATCAGTTCGACGGCGCTGCCCGCCGGCCCCACGCCGCTCGAACCAACGATCGTCACCGACCGCACCCGCGCGCCATGGATCGCTCCGACGCAGCTCGCCATCGTGCCGCCGAAGGAGAACCCCGCGACGTCATACTGCACGTCCGCACCCAGCACGACGTCGATGCCGCGCGCCACGATCTCGGCGACATGCGCGGCATCGTCGCCTTCCGGCGGGAATGCGGACTCGCCGAGCCCCGGCAGGTCCGGCACCAGCAAGCGGTAGTCGCGCGACAGCACGTCGATGTTGTGCGCCCAGTGCCGCCACGAGCCCGCGCCGCCGTGGAACAGCACCAGCACCGGCCCGTCCCCCCACGACCGCCACACCATCGTTCCGTCGCCGCACGGCGTCTCCGTTCGTCGCGCGCTCCGTTCGAGCCGGTCGAGAAATGCTGCCGGTCCTTGTTCGATCCGATCGTTCATCCTGTTTCCATTTGCGGATATTCGTGGAAGGCTAGGGACGCCGCCGGGACATCGTCAAGGTCGGGCTCACTCGTTACGGAACGCAACACGCAATGACGATTGTCTTCATCGGCGACATCCACCAGCAATGGCAGCTTGTGGAGCGCGGACTTGAATTGCTTGATCGCCTGCCGAAGGCGGCCATCCTGCTCGGCGACCTCCAGTGCGATCGGCCGCTGGACGATCTTGCGGCGCCGCTGCTCGATCGCGGCATCGATGTGCACTGGATCTTCGGCAACCATGACAACGACGGCGGCCCCGAGATGTGGGCGAACCTCGTCGAGCCGCAGCGCAATCCACGCACCACGCAAGGCGCACTGCACGGCAGGGTCACGGAGATCGCCGGCCTCCGCATCGCCGGGCTCGGCGGTACATTCCGTCCGCGCATCTGGGAACCGCCGGATCTGCCTCGCCTGCATCGCCGCGAGCAATTGCCGGAAGACCTGGCCGCTCTCGGCTCCGGCTGGCGCGAGGATCACATCGCCGCGCTGGTCCATTCGCTGGGCGCCACGGCCATCTGGCCGGAGGACTATGATGAACTCGCAGGCCAGCGCGCCGACATTCTGGTAACGCACGAGGCGCCCCGCAGCCATCCCGCCGGCAACGCGGCACTCGACGCACTGGCCCGCGCCATGGGTGCCGGCCTGATCGTCCACGGCCATCATCACGTGACCTACCGCGCAGTGGCGCCGGACGGGCTGCGCGCGATGGGCGTCGCGGCCGCCTGGGGTGCCAACATTGACGGCGAACCGCTGTGGCCAGGCGAGGCGCCGCGCCACCTGGGACAGCTCATTTCAGGTTGGTCGCTTGAGGTGGAGGCGGTGAACCAGTAAGACGCTGCAAAGCGGGAGGCACAAGAAAGCGGTGAACGCTGAAGTACTGGTCGAAAACGTCCTGAACGCGCTCACCGCCGGCCTTACCATCGGCTGCATCTACGGCCTGATGTGTATCGGTCTCGGGCTGATCTTCGGCATCATGCGCATCGTCAACTTCGCCCAGGGCGAACTGTTGATGCTCGGCATGTATGCCAGCCTGTATCTGGTGACCGGCGGCGGCGTGCTGGCCTTTCTCGGCCCGTATTTCGGTCCGTTCGTGGGCGCGCTGTGTGCTGGGCCGATCGTGTTCGCCGGCGGCGCGCTGCTGCACAAGTTCCTGATCTCCCGCGTATCCGGTCTGCGCACCGCGGGCAGTCTCGACGATGGCCATTTCGGCCAGCTCATCATCACGCTCGGTATCTCGCTCATTCTGCAGAATGGCGGTCTGATCCTGTTCGGCTCCACACCGGAAACGGTGCGCACGCCCCTCGCCTCCCGTGCCTTCGAGATCGGCCCGATCATCGGCGACGCAACCGTCTTCCTCAACAAGGCGCGCCTGATCGCGTGCATTGTAGCGATCATCACCGCGATCACGCTGTATCTGGTGTTGGAATATACACGCCTCGGCAAGTCGCTGCGTGCCGCGGCCGACAATCCGACGGCGGCGACCTACATGGGCATCGACGTCGACCGCGCCTACCGCACCGCCTTCGCACTTGGCTGCGGCATCACCGCGGTCGCCGGCGGCCTGATGGCGACCTACCTGTCGTTCGGTCCGTTCATCGGCCTCGACTACGTCATCATCATGTATTCCGGCGTCGTGCTGGGCGGCATGGGCAGCATCCTGGGCGCATTCTGGGGCGGGCTGACCGTCGGCTTCGTGCAACAATGCTCGTCGCTGGTGCTGCCGCCGCAATTGCAGAACGCCGCGATCTTCGTGGTGTTCCTGCTGATCGTCATGCTGCGCCCGCAAGGTTTGTTCGGTCGTTCGGCGGAACGCGCATGAGACAAGGTGCAAAAACGCGGCTGCGACGCGACGGTATCGCGCTTGCCGTTCTCACGGTGGCCTACCTTGTCGTCTCGGTCCTGGTCACCAACAGCTACTATCAGCTGATCCTCACCCTGGTGCCGATCTGGGCGGTATTCGGCGTCTCATGGAATATCCTGTCCGGCTATGGCGGCCAGCTTTCCTTTGGCCACGCATCGTTTTTCGGCATCGGCGCATACACCGTGACGCTCGCCCTGGTGTATTGGAATTTGACACCTTGGATCGGCATTCCGTTCGGCGCGGTGCTGGGTGCCATTGCGGCCATCGTCATAGGCACGCCGACGTTCCGGCTGCGCGGGCATTACTTCGCACTGGCAATGCTGGCCTATCCATTGTTCATCCTCTATGTGCTGCAATATCTCGGCTTCCAGGAAGTCTCGCTGCCCATGCATCGGGAGCACCCGGCGGCGTTTCTCGAGTTCGCCGATCAGCGGCTTTACACGCTTGTCGCGGTGGGACTGCTGGTCGGCGGCCTGATCGTCTGCATGCTGGTGGAGAACTCGCGTTTCGGACTCGCGCTGATGGCGATCAGGCAGAACGAGTTGGCAGCCGAGGCGGCGGGCATCGATTCACGGCGCTGGAAGATGCGCGCGCTGATCACCTCCGGTGCCATCGCCGCCGCGGCGGGCGGTCTCTATGCGTGCGTACTGCTGGTCGTGACGCCGGACTCGGTATTTGGCCTTTTGGTATCCGCGCAACCGGTGGTGGTGACGCTGTTCGGCGGCGTCGTCTCGATCTGGGGCCCGGTGATCGGCGCGGCAATTTTGGTGCCGCTCGCCGAATCATTGAACGCCGAACTCGGCAATATCATTCCCGGCATCCAGGGCGTAGTCTATGGCGCTGCGATCATCCTGATCATTCTGGCCGCGCCCGATGGCCTTTACTGGACGATCCGCGACCGCCTGTTCCGCCGCACCCTGCCCGAACCCGCGCCGGTGCTTCCCGCAACGCCGGCGCGCCAGGTCGTGCAGCACGGCACTGTCGGGACGGAACTGATGCGCGTCGAGAACCTGTCGCGTTCGTTCGGCGGATTGCGCGCTGTCAGCCAGGTGAGCTTCTCCGTAGCAGAGGGCGAGATCCTCGGCATCATCGGCCCGAACGGCGCCGGCAAGACGACGTTGTTCAATGTGCTGAACGGCGTGCTTGCCGCCGATGAGGGCGTTGCGACGCTGGCAGGACAGTCGATGCTTGGACGCAAGGTGCACGAGGTCTGCCGCATGGGCGTCGGCCGCACCTTCCAAGTGGTGCGCAGCTTCCCGCGTCTGCCGCTGCTCGACAATGTCGTGGTGGGCGCCTATGGCGCGGGACTGCCTGACGATGCGGCCCTCGAGGCAGCGATCGGTGCGCTCGCACGGGTCGGTCTGCATCGCCAGGCGGGCAGCACAGCCGGGCAGCTTACCAACAAGCAGTTGCGTTTGATGGAATTGGCGCGCGCGTTGGCCGGACGTCCGCGGCTGCTGTTGCTCGACGAGACGCTTGCTGGTCTCGGGCGCGATGAGTGCGACGAGGTGCTGGATGTGTTGCAGCGCGTGCGTGATGACGGCATGACGATCGCGATCATCGAGCACACGATGCACGCGATGATGCGGATCGCCGACCGGTTCGTCGTGCTGGATCATGGCCGCGTGCTGGCGAGCGGACTGCCACGCGAGGTGGTGGAGGATCGTGCGGTGATCGAGGCGTATCTCGGTTCCAAATGGCTGGCGCGGCAGAATGCGTAGTTTCCCTCGCCCCAGCCCTCTCCCGCTACGCGGGCGAGGGGGCGCAGCACCACGTTCCGAAGCCAAGCTCCCTCGCCTGCGTAGCGGGAGAGGGCTGGGGTGAGGGCCATGCTTGAAGTACGCAATCTCTCGGTCTCCTACGGAGGCCTGCGCGCGCTCAACGACGTGTCGCTGTCAGTGGCTGAGGGCCAGTTTGTCACCGTCGTCGGTCCCAATGGCGCCGGCAAATCCACGTTGTTCAAGACAATCTGCGGCATCGTTCCCGCCGCCGCCGGCACTGTCACCTTCCGCGGCGAAAACCTGCTCGGCCGGCCCGCGGCATCGCGCGCGCATCTCGGCATCGCGCACGTCCCCGAGGGCCGCCAGGTGTTCAAGACTCTCACGGTCCGCGAAAATCTTGAGATGGGCGCCTATCCCAAAGCTGCACGCGCGCAATGGCACCACACGCTCGAACGCATCCATACGCTGTTCCCAATCCTCGCCGAACGCGCCACCCAACTTGCCGGTACCCTGTCGGGCGGCGAACAACAAATGGTGGCGATCGGCCGCGGGCTGGCCTCAGCGCCGAAACTGTTGATGCTCGACGAACCATCCATGGGCCTCGCACCCACAGTCGCCGACACGATCTTCGAGCGCATATCGCAGATCCACCGTGAAGACGGCGTCACCATCCTGCTGGTCGAGCAGCGCGTCGCTGAGGCGCTGGAACTGTCCGACCACGGTTATGTGCTGGAAACCGGCCACGTGGTGCTCGACGGAACCTATGAGGCATTGCTTGCCGATGACAGAGTCCGCCGCTCATATCTCGGGCTGACCGCGGCGTGAGCGCATAACGACCAACTGGAGCACGCGTAAATGATGAATACCCCCTCGATCGGACGTCGAACCGCGCTTGGCCTCGGCCTGGCCACCGGAGCGGCGGCAATCACGCCGCGCCGGGCGCGTGCGCAGGCCCCAAAGGAAGTCAAGATCGCCATGCTGGTGCCGCTGTCCGGCCCGTGGGCGCGTCAGGGTATCCTGGAAAAATTCGGCGCGGAACTTGCGATCGATGACATCAACAAGGCGGGCGGCATAAAGTCCTTGGGCGGCGCGAAACTGACACTCCTGCAATACGACACCGGCGATTCAGCCGAGAAGGCAAAGGACGCAGCGCAGCGCATGATCGCGCAGGAGCCGGACCTCGTCGGCGGATTTGGTTGCTGGTTGTCCACCTTTACGCTCGCCGCGACCGAGGTGACCGAGCGCGCGGAACTGCCCTGGCTGACGTTGTCCTATTCGGACCTGATCACCAACCGCGGATTCCACTATGTGTTTCAGTCGTCTCCCACGGCGGACAGTCAGGCCGAAGACGTCGTTCCGATGGTGGTCGATCTCGCACAGAAGGCCAGTGGCAAGCGTCCCAGCAAGGTCGGCATGCTCGGTGACAACACCGCCGCCAGCGTGAGCTTCTACAAGCCGATCCGCGACCACGTGATGAAGAACCTGGATCTGACACTTGTCACGGATCAGGTTTACACGCCGCCGCTGACCGATGCGACCACGCTCATCCAGGGCGTCCGTACCGCGCGGCCTGATTTCGTTTTGCTCCAGTCTACCAACGTCCCGGACGACAAGCTCCTGATCGACAAGTTCGCGGAATTCGGCCTGACCGCCAACAAGTTGCCGCTTGTCGGCAGCGGCGGGCACTGGGCGGTTCCGGAGCTGCTGAAGGTTGCCGGCGCCGACAACCTGGAAGGCGTGCTGGTCGGCCTTGCCAACTGGCCAGGCAAGAATCAGGCGGCGCTGGCACAGCGGTTCATCGAGCGGACCAAGGAGCCGTGGTTCGGCCATGACTCGATCTTTGCCTATGTGCACGTGATGATCCTGAAGGAGGCGGTGGAACGCGCCGCTGTCGCCGACCGGCACAAGGTGGCGGACGAGATCCGCAAGCTCGACATGACCGACGGCCCGGCACTGTTCTTCCCCGACGGCCATTTGAAATACGACGATAAGGGTCGCCGCGTCGGTGCCAAGCTGTGCATCGTGCAGTGGCAGAAGGGAAGGCCGACGCCGGTGTTTCCTGCCTCGATCGCGGTGGCGGACGCACTCTGGCCGAAGACCGCGTGATGCCCGGACCGCAGCCGTACGAACTATACGCGGTCCACTATGCGCACAACGCCAATGCGAGGCGATCGGGCGCATTCATCGGTGGCGATGCGCATGATGGACCGATGCCGCTCGACTACTTCGTGTGGGCGATCAAGGGGTCGGATCGAACGTTCATTCTGGACACCGGCTTCGATGAACCGATGGGGCAAAGGCGGGGCCGACAATTCGTTCGTTCGCCCGCGGTCGGGCTGCAGGCGATCGGCGTCGATCCGTCGCAGGTGCAGGACGTAATCCTGTCGCACATGCATTACGACCATTGCGGCAACTACGACCTGTTCCCTCGCGCGCGCTATCACCTGCAGGACGCGGAGATGGCCTATTGCACCGGCCGCTGCATGTGCCATGCCGGGCTGCGCGGGCCGTTCGAGGAAGACGACGTAATCGCGATCGTGCGGAAACTGTTTGCCGGACGCGTGCAGTTCCATGACGGTGTCGATGAACTCGCGCCGGGTCTGTCGGTGCATCATGTCGGCGGACATTCGAAGGGCCTTCAGGTAGTGCGCGTCTGGACGCGGCGCGGCTGGATGGTGCTGGCCTCGGACGCCAGCCACTTCTATGCCAACGTGGAGGAAGGCCGCGCATTCCCGATCATGCACAGCCACGAAGATACGCTGGAGGGTTACGCAACGATGCGCCGGCTGGCGAGCCGGCCCGACAACATAATCCCCGGTCACGATCCGCTGGTGTTGCAGCGCTATCCAGCACCGTCGCCGGAACTGCAAGGCATCGTCATGAGGGTGGACGCCGATCCTCGTTAGTCTTCCCGACGGCGACGCGACGCCGCAACCAAAGGGGGGAACACAACGATGACTGACACGAACGCGATTGGACGCAGGGCCGCGCTGGCGCTTGGTTTGGCCTCGGGTGCCGCCGGCATCGCGCGCCGTGCTCGTGCCCAAGCGGGAACAGCGCCGCCGCAGGAAGTAAAGATCGCCATGCTGGTGCCGCTGTCGGGACCGTGGGCGCGCTCCGGCATCCTGGAAAAGCTCGGCGCCGAGATGGCGATCGACGACATCAACGCGGCCGGCGGCATCCGCTCGATGGGTGGCGCCAAGTTGCGTCTGATGCAGTTCGACACTCAGGATTCGGCGGAAAAGGCCAAAGATGCGGCGCAGCGCATGGTTGCGCAGGAGCCCGACCTTGTCGGCGGCTTCGGCTGCTGGCTTTCCAGTTTCACGCTTGCAGCCACCGAGGTGACGGAACGCGTTGGACTACCGTGGCTCACCTTGTCCTATTCCGATCTGATCACCGGCCGCGGTTTCCAGAACGTGTTCCAGACTGCGCCGACCGCCGACAGTCAGGCGCGACAGCTGCTGCCGACAATTCTCGACCTGGCGCAGAAGGCCACCGGCAAGCGACCCACGAAGGTCGCGCTGCTGGCCGACAACACCGCGGCCAATGTGAGCTTCCTGAAAGAGGTGCGCGAGCACACGCTGAAGGAGCTCGGTCTGACCGCGGTGGTTGACCAGATGTACACACCGCCGATCGCCGATGCCACGACGCTGGTGCAGCCAGTCCGCGGTGCACGCCCGGACTTCTGCATCATGCTGTCGTCCAATGTGCCCGACGACAAGCTGCTACTCGACAAGTTCGCGGAATTTGGTCTTGCCGGCGGCAGGCTGCCGTTGATCGGAGGTGGCGGACATATCGGTGCGCCGGAACTGCTGAAGGTCACCGGCGCCGACATCCTGCAAGGCCTGATGGCGGGGTTGGCCAATTGGCCCGGCCGAGAGCAGGACCGGCTGGCGGAAAGCTTTGTGGCGCGCACCAAGGAACCGTGGTTCGGACATGATTCGGTGTTCGCCTACGTGCACGTGCTGATCTTCAAGGAGGCGCTGGAGCGTGCCGGCGTTGCTGACCGCCACAAGGTGTCGGAGGCGATCCGCGGCCTGGATATGCGCGACGGGCCGGCGTTGTTCTTCCCAGGCCATCATTTGAAGTTCGACGAGAAGGGTCGTCGCGTGGATGCGGTGCTGGCGATCATCCAATGGCAGAACGGCAGGCCGGTGGCGATCTATCCACAGGAGATCGCCGCATCGTCCGCAATCTGGCCAAAGGTGGCGTAACAGCCGCGCGGTCACGGCATGAACGCGCCGCCGTTCACATGGATGGTCTGGCCGGTGATGAAGCGCGCCGCGGGGGAGCAAAGATAGCGTACCATCTCGGCGATCTCCTCAGGTTTGCCCAGTCGGCCGGCCAGGTTGTCCGGCAGGTGCGCCCGTCCCGTATTGCCGCCGGCCGCGAAGCCGCGCACGGTATCGATGGAGCCGGGCACGACGCAGTTGACCGTGACGCTCGGCGCCAGTTCCTTGGCCAGTGCGCGGGTCAGCCCAAGCATGCCGGCTTTTGCCGTGACCGCGTGCACGCGCCCCTTGGCGCCGAGATGCGCGGATATGCCGCCGAGGTTCACGATGCTGCCACCACCCGTGGCGAGGATGTGCGGTGCGGCCGCATGGACGCAGTAGAAGGCGCCATCCAGCGTTGCGCCGAGGATCTCACGCCACTCTTCCACAGTCAGTTCGGAGAATGGGGTCTGCCGACGGATCGATGCATTGTTCACCAGCACATCGAGCCGGCCAAACCGCGCCACCGCAGCTTCGACAAGTCCGCGCGCCTGCTTCGCGTCTGAAATGTCCGCGAGATGCACCGCTGCCGTGCCACCGGCTTCGGCGATCATCTCGGCGGTGCGCGTGCAATCGGCGGCGGAACTGCGTGCCGTCACCATGACGCGATAGCCGTCGCGCGCCAGTGCAAGCGCGGTCGCGCGGCCGATGTTGAGCGCACTGCCTGTGACCAGCGCGACTTTTTGTTCCTCTGCCATGTTGCGTGCTCCCCTCGCCGACGACAATTGGACTCGATGACCGGCTTGGTGTGCAATAGGCGGATCGCTTCAACAGGTGGAGGAAACCATGGCACAGCAACCTTCGACGGCGTCGCGTGACCGTGTTCGCGGCACGGTGCCGAAGCTGATTGATCTGTCGGAGAAGGTGTTGTTCGGCGATGTCTGGGAGCGTCCGCAGCTTTCCAAGCGCGATCGCAGCCTGATCGTCTGCGCCACACTGATCGCGACCTATCGACCAGAGCAGTTGCGCGGCCATCTGGAGCGCGCTCTGACGAATGGCGTCACCAAGGAAGAGCTCTCCGAGGTGATCACGCATCTCGCGTTCTATGCCGGCTGGCCGGCGGCGATGACGGCTGCGAACATCGCGCGCGAAGTGTTCGAAGCCCATACGTAACAGGAGTGACCGGCCATGCAGGCGGGATTCATCGGCCTCGGCACAATGGGTGCCAGCATGGCCGCGAACTTGCAAAAGGGACTGAAGGCGCGTGGCGACACGCTGGTGGTGCACGACATCCGCCGTGAAGCCGCCGCACGCCATCTGCACGACGGCGCCATCTGGGCAGACTCGCCGCAGGCGGTGGCGGAGCAGAGCGAGGTGATCTTCACCTCGCTTCCCGGCCCGCCGGAATTCGAGGCGGTGTGCGCCGGATTGCTGGCGGGTATCAAGCGCGGGACCGGGTATTTCGACTTGACGACAAACTCGCCGACCGCAGTCCGCAAGGCGCACGACGCATTCGCCGCGAAGGGCGCACATCTGCTCGATGCGCCGGTCAGCGGCGGCCCACGTGGCGCGGCCAGCGGCAAGCTTGCGATCTGGTGCGGCGGCGATCAGGACGTGTTCGACGAATGGAAGCCGGTGCTCGACATGATCGGCGACGCGGCCCGCTACATCGGTCCGATCGGCGCGGGCTCGGTCGCCAAGTTGGTGCACAACTGCTTCGGCTACATCGCAACCGCGGCGGCGGCGGAAGTGTTCAGCATGGGTGTCAAGGCCGGCATCGAGCCGCTGGCAATCTGGGAAGCGGTGCGTCAGGGCGCGATCGGACGGCGCGGTGCCTTTGAATCGCTGACCGATCAGTTCCTGCCGAACAAGTACGAACCACCGGCCTTTGCGCTGCGTTTGGCGCACAAGGACGTGTCGTTGGCGACGGGGCTCGGGCGGGAGCTGAACGTGCCGATGCGGCTTGCCAATCTGGCGCTCGCCGATTTGGCGGAAGGGCTCAATCGAGGCTGGGGCGATCGGGACTCCCGGTCGATGATGCTATGCCAGTTAGAACGCGCCGGCGTGAAGATCGAGGTCGATCCGCAGCGGCTGACCGAGGCGCTGGAGAACAAGCCGAAGAGCGGCTGACCGGCTGAGCGACCGACGCTTGATCGCAGTGATGCCGCTTGCGCGGGAATGATCTGGAGCCGGCCGAGCCGTTCGCGGTTCAGGTCACTTGGCGTTGTTGCTGAAACCGATCTTCCCGCCAGGCCTCGGTCCGCATCACGTCGCGCAGCACCTCGACCGCATCCCAGACGTCGGCGAACCGCACATAGAGCGGTGCGAGGCCGAATCGCAGCACGTCGGGTGCGCGGAAGTCGCCGATCACGTCACGCTCGATCAGCGCCTGCATGATCGCATGGCCGTGCGGATGAGCGAACGAGACCTGACTGCCGCGGCGTTCCCGATCGCGTGGCGTCAGTAGCTCGAAGCCAGGTTCCTGCGCCATCAACGTGATGAACAACTCGGCAAGCCGCGATGACTTCTCCCGAGCCGCCGACATCGGCGCCTTTAGGGACACGTCGATTCCGATCTCGAGTGCTGCAAGAGAAAGGATCGGTGGAGTTCCAACCACCGCGCGCGCAATCCCGGTGGCCGGCCGGTACAGACTCTCGAATGCGAAAGGTTCGGCGTGGCCAAGCCAGCCGGTGAGCGGCAGACGCAAATCGGCCTGCAGGCGCGGTGCAACATGCAGAAACGCCGGTGCGCCCGGACCGCCGTTCAAGTACTTGTAGCCGCAGCCGACCGCGAGATCGACGTCATCGGCCTGAAGCTGCAACGGCACCGCACCTGCCGAATGCGACAGATCCCACAGCACAAGTGTGCCTGCCGCATGGGCAGCGCGGGTCAACGCCGCCATGTCGTGCATCGCACCGCTGCGGTAGTTCACATGGGTCAACATCAGCACGGCAACCTGATGATCCAGCGCGTCGTGCAGACGTGTCGCGGGCACCGATCGCAGCGAATGTCCGCGCTGCAACCACGCGGAAAGGCCCTGGGCCACGTAGAGGTCGGTCGGAAAATTACCTTCCTCGGTCAGGACCACCGTCCGGCCCGGACGCTGATCCAGTGCGGCGGCCAGCAGCTTGAACAGGTTGACCGACGTGGAATCCGCAACCACTGTCGTGCCCGGCGCCGCGCCGATAATCCTTCCGATTTTCTCGCCCACGCGAAACTGCAGGTCGATCCAGCCGTGATCCGTCCAGCTTCGGATCAGCGATTGTCCCCACTCCTGCTCCACCACCTGCGCCACGCGCGCCGGTGTCGCCTTTGGCAGCGCTCCGAGCGAGTTGCCGTCGAGGTAAATCACACCATCCGGCAGGACAAAGCGGTCGCGGAACGCCGCAAGCTCGTCCGCGCTATCGAGCGCCTCGACCTCGTCGCGAGTCAGGTCACTCGTCCTTCTGCAGCACGACGCCGGCTGTCGTGCCGCCGTCCACCACCAGCGTGTGGCCGGTGACGAAACTGCCGGCGGGCGATGCCAGGAAGACCGCCGCTCCGGCGATCTCATCCGGTTCGCCGATGCGCTGCAGCGGATTGTCGCGCGTCGTCTTGCGATAGCGCACCGGATCCTCCCACAGCGCGCGCGCGAAGTCCGTACGCACCAGACCCGGTGCGATACAGTTGGCGCGGACGTTTCTGGGCCCCCATTCCACCGCGACGTTGCGCGCCAGTTGCATGTCGGCGGCCTTGGAGATCGCATAGAGACCCAGGCTGGCGCTGCCGCGCAGCCCGCCGATCGAGGAGATGATGATGAACGAACCGCCACCACGTTCGGCCATCTGGGGACAGACCATGTTGGCCAGCCAGAAATTGCTGCGCACATTGGCACCCATGACGCGCTCGTAGACTTCATCCGACGCGCCGGCCGCCGGACCGAGATACGGATTGACCGCGGCGTTGCTCACCATGATGTCGATCCCGCCCCACAGCGCGGTGGTCTGGTCAACGAGCTTCTGCAACTCCTCCTTGCGTGCGATGTGGCACGGAATCACCGCCGCCTCGCCGCCCTTGGCACGAATGCCGGCCGCCACGGTCTCGCAAATATCGGCCTTGCGACTGGAAACCACCACCTTGGCGCCGTGCTCCGCCATGCGTTCGGCGATGGCGCGGCCGATCCCCTTGCTGGAGCCGGTGACGACGGCGACCTTGCCTGTCAGATCGAACAGCGACATCGGGGCGTCCTTTGCTGGAGGGCTACCGATCAGTATGCTCGCCCCCTGGAAACGTCAATCGAGCCCCGCATGCAAACGAAACGAACGTCCGTCTATCGCCACGCCGACCTGACTCGCCTGCTGCATCCGGCCAGCGTTGCGGTGATCGGCGCCTCGACGCGGGCAGGCTCGTTCGGCGAGCGCGTGCTGCACAATCTTCGCCACTACGGCGGACGAGTTTATCCGGTGAATGCACGCTACGAACGGATCGGCGAGCAACGCTGCTATCCCGATGTCGCGGCGCTCCCCGAGGTGCCCGACTGCGCGGTGATCACTGCTGCGCGTGAGGCGGTCGAGGAGATCGTGCTGGACTGCGCGCGTGCCGGTGTGGGCGGCGTGATCATCTTCGCCTCCGGCTATGCCGAGACCGGCAAGCAGGACCGCATCGCGCAGCAGCATCGCCTGGCGGCCATCGCGCGTGAGACCAACATGCGCATCGTCGGACCGAACTGCATCGGCGTGGTGAACGCGCCGCTCGATATGCGCGTGACGTTCATGGACATCACGCCGATCCCGCCGCCGCGCCGGCAGTCGATCGGACTGGTGAGCCAGTCCGGCGCGCTTGGAATGGCGTTGGCGCAGGCGGTGGTGCGCGGCATGTCGTTCAGCCATGTGCTGACCTCCGGCAATTCCTGCGACGTGGACATGGCGGATTACATTTCTTACCTCGTGGACGATCCGTCGTGTGCGGCGATCGCCTGCGTGTTTGAGGGCATGGCCGAACCCGAACGCATGCTGCTCGCCGCGGAACGCGCCTGGCAGCGCGACAAGCCGCTGATCGTGTTCAAGATGGCAACCGGCGAACAAGGTGCGGCGGCGGCGATGTCGCACACCGGCTCTCTGGCCGGATCGCAGGCGGCGTATCGCGCGGTGTTCCGTCGCGCCGGCGCGATCCTGGTGGAGGACTTCGAGGCGCTCGCTGAGACGGCGGCCTTCTTCGCAAAGGCCCCTCCTGCGAAGTCAAAAGGGGTGGCGGTGGTGGCGGCATCCGGCGGCGCAGCGATCATGGCGGCCGACCGGGCGGAGCAGTTCGGCGTTCCGCTGCCGCAGCCGAACGAAGCAGTACGTGAAATTCTGCTGTCGCACATTCCGGAGTTCGGCTCGGCGCGCAATCCTTGCGACGTGACCGCGCAGATACTGGCCAATCCGGAATTGTTGAACGCGTGCGCCGATGCACTGCTTGGGGACACCACCTACGGCGCACTCGTCGTGCCGCAGACCTATGGCTACGGGCCATCGGCGAAGCGCATCCCCGTTTACGATGAACTCGCGGCGAGGCACGGCAAGATCACCTGCATTGTCTGGCAAAGCGAATGGCTGGAAGGGCCGGGCGTGAAGGAGGCGGAAGAGGCGGAACATGTCGCTCTGTTCCGCTCCATGCCGTCCTGCTTCGCGGCGCTGTCGGCATGGCATTGGCGCGCGGAGAAACGCGCGGCCGGGACGCCGATGTACGAGCCGACGCCGGCGAAAACAATGGAACAGGCAGGCAGGCTGATCTCTGGCGCGGGCTGCCGAACCCTGACCGAGCGCGAGGCAAAGGAGGTGCTTGCCCTTTATGGCGTTCCCGTTGTCGGCGAACGCGTCGCGCAGAGCGCACAGGAGGCGGTGAATGCCGCGGGTGCTCTCGGATATCCGGTGGTGCTGAAGGTCGAATTGCCGGACCTGCCGCACAAGACCGAGGCCGGTGTGGTTCGTTTGGATCTGCGCGACGCGGACGAGGTGCGGGCTGCGTATCAGGCAATCATGGCGAACGCCAGAGCCGTTGCGCCACCGCCGCGCATCAATGGCGTGCTGGTGCAGACCATGATGCCGCAGGGCGTCGAGATGGTGGTCGGCGCGCGCATCGATCCGCTGTTCGGTCCGCTGGTCGTTGTCGGGCTCGGCGGCATCCTGGTCGAACTGTTGCAGGATAGCACACTTGCTCCGGCGCCCGTGACGCACGCCGAGGCGCTGGGGTTGCTGACACAGCTGAAGGGAGCGCGGCTGCTGGACGGTTTCCGTGGCATGCCTTCGGTGGACCGCAACCACCTGGCCGATGTGATCTGTCGTGTCGCGGCGTTTGCCGCCGACCACCGCGACATAATCGCGGAACTGGACGTCAATCCGCTGATCTGCACCGGCGAGCACATCACCGCGGTCGATGCGCTGATCGTGCCGAAGCGTCCGTGATCGCCCGATCGCGTCAGCCTGTTTCGCTGCCACCCAGCGTCAGTTGCTCGGCCAGATGGCACCGCGCGAAATGTCCGGGAATCAGCTCACGCAACACCGGCGTTTCACGCCGGCAGCGGTCCTCGGCGAACCGGCAGCGCGGATGGAAATAGCAACCGGATGGTGGGGACGCCGGGCTGGGCACCTCGCCTGAAAGGATCGCATCGGCCGCCGACACGCGCGGGTCCGGCACCGGGACCGCCCGCATGAGCGCTGCCGTGTACGGATGTCGGGGACGCGCAAACACCGCGGCTGTTGGCGCAAGTTCGACCAGCTGACCGACATACATCACCGCCACACGGTCGGATATGTGCCGCACCACGGAAAGATCGTGCGCGACAAACACGAAAGTCAGTCGCAGCGACGACTGGAGTTCCAGCAGCAGGTTCAGCACCTGCGCCTGCACTGAAACATCCAGCGCCGAGACAGGTTCATCCGCCACCACCAAGCGCGGGTTGGTCGCCAGCGCGCGGGCGATGCCGATGCGCTGGCGCTGCCCGCCACTGAACGCATGCGGAAAGCGGTGCATGAACTCCGGCCGCAATCCGACAAGCCGCAGCAAGTCGGCCACGCGATCCATGCGTTCCCTGCGACGCCTGACGCCGTTGACCAGAAGCGGCTCGCCGACATTGTCGAACAGCGTCATGCGCGGATTGAGCGATCCGAACGGGTCCTGGAAGATCATTTGGATGTCCCGCCGCAGCGGCGCCAGTTCGGCGCGCGACATCGGCGCCAGATCGACCACCTGGTTGCCCCGGGTGCGATACAGGACCTGTCCGGCGGTCGGATCGATGGCCCGCAGGATGCAGCGCGAGGCCGTCGTCTTGCCGCAACCGCTTTCACCCACCAGGCCAAGCGTTTCGCCTTCCTGCACGGTGAAGCTCACGTCATCGACCGCGCGCACGTTCCCGACAACGCGCCGAAACACGCCCCTTGCGATCGGGAAGAACTTGCGCAGGCCGCGAACGTCGAGCAGTGGCACGCCCGAAGCCACGACAGACACGCCGGTCATGCCGGTTCGGCCAGTTCGCTGTGCAGGAAGCAGCTCACCGCCCGTCGCTGTCCGACCGAGTGAAGCATCGGAACAGCCTTCGTGCACCGCTCCGGCATGACGTCATCGCAGCGCGGATGGAACGGACACCCCGACGGGCGGTTGAACGGATGCGGCAGCGTCCCCTTGATGATCGGCAGCGCGGTGCGGGTCTCGCCTTGCATGCTTGGAATTGATCGCAGCAGCGCCCTGGTGTAGGGGTGCCGGGGCGCATGGAAGATCTCATCGACCGGACCTTCCTCCATGACGCGCCCCAGATACATGACAACGACGTAGTTCGCCATCTGCGCGATGACGCCAAGGTCGTGGGTGATAAAGATGATCGCGGTGTCGTACTTCCGCTGAAGTTCGCGCAACAACGCAAGAATCTGCGCCTGGGTCGTCACGTCGATGGCCGTCGTCGGCTCGTCGGCGATCAACAGCCGTGGTTTGCAGGACAGCGCCATCGCGATCATGGCGCGCTGGCGCAGACCGCCGGAGAGTTGCCATGAATAGGCATCGATGCGCTGTTCCGGCATGGATATGCCGACATCGCGGAACAGATCGACGGTGATCGCGCGTGCCTCGCGGCGATTGATTGTCCGACCGTACCGCTGGCTTCCATGCAGCATGATCGCCTCGACGATCTGTTCGCCCACCGTATGCACGGGGCTGAACGCCGCCATCGGCTCCTGCGGGATGAGCGCGATGTCCGCGCCGCGCAACGCGCGCATCATCTGACCGCGCGGCGGGAGTCGCGTCAGGTCGATCGCCTCATCTGCGCCTTGACGATAGAGTATCTGGCCGCCGGTGATCCGCCCGGGCGGCTCGACTAGTTGCAGGGTTGCCTTCATCGTCACGCTCTTGCCGCAACCGCTCTCACCGACGATGCCGACCACCTGGCCGGGAAATACGTCGAAGCTCACGCCATCCACGGCGCGAACCATGCCTTCGTCGAGCTTGAACGAAACGCGCAGATCACTGACCCGAAGCAGCGGCGCGACCGCATTGCTGTCGCGGCTGTCGGACACCGTCGGCGCCCCATGAACCGTGGCCTTCATCGTCACTCTTTCATCGCCGGTCGCCGATATCGCGCCGTGCAAAGTGATTCTACCCTCACCGCGCCGCTGCGATCTCAGCTCTCGGCTTCGGCAGCTCGTCCGCCGACAGCGACTCATGCGCCAGCAGCGCCGCCGCCCCTTCATCCAGCTCCGCCCGATTCACTGTCAGGATATCCACCGCCCGCGCCAGTGCGCCCTCCAGACGCGAGCGAACCGCCACGTCGATCTCGTGCGCCGTCTCGTCGCTGAACTGCCGCGGCCGCCAGAATACGCCAGGCTGCTGCAGGAACTGTCCCGGTTCGGTGTCCCACGCCACCGGCCCAAGTCGATCGTCCATCCCGAACCGCAGCACGATCCCCCGCGCGATGTCCGTCGCCTTCGCCAGATCGTCGGCGGCCCCGGTGGAAATGTCCTCGTCCAGCAGGATTTCCGCCGCCCGCCCTCCCATCAGGACGGTCATCTTGTCCGCCAGTTCCTGCCTGCCCATCAGGAACCTGTCGTCCGTCGGCCGTTGCAGCGTGTAGCCCAGCGCACCGATGCCGCGCGGGATGATCGACACCTTCTGCACCGGATCGCTGCCGGGAATTGCCAGCGCGATCAGCGCATGCCCCATCTCGTGGTAGGCCACAACGCGCCGCTCGCGTGGGATCAGGATGCGCGATTTCTTCTCCAGTCCGGCCACGATCCGCTCCACGGCCCCGGTGAAGTCGCTCTCCGCGATCGAGTCCGCGCCACGCCGCGTCGCCAATACGGCTGCCTCGTTCGCAAGATTTGCCAAATCGGCCCCCGTGAAGCCAGGCGTCAGAGCCGCGATCTCCTCCAGCTTCACATCCTCGGCCAGTTTCAGGTTCTTCAAATGGATGCGCAGGATGTCCACCCTGCCTTTTTTGTCCGGCCGATCCACCAATACCTGCCGGTCAAACCGTCCGGCCCGCAGCAGCGCCGGATCCAGAATCTCCGGCCGGTTGGTCGCCGCCAGGATCACGATCGCCACCGACCGATCGAACCCGTCCATTTCGGCCAGCAGCTGATTGAGCGTCTGTTCCTTCTCGTCCTGCCCCGCCACCGGACTGACGCCACGCGCCCGTCCCAGCGCATCCAGTTCGTCGATGAAGATGATGCACGGCGAGGTCTTCCGCGCCTGCTCGAACAGATCGCGCACGCGGGCGGCCCCGACGCCCACGAACATCTCGACGAACTCGGCGCCGTCGGTGGAATAGAAAGGCACACCCGCCTCCCCGGCCACCGCACGTGCCAGCAGCGTCTTACCGGTCCCGGGCGGCCCGACCAGCAGGATGCCGCGCGGGATATGCGCCCCGAGCCTGGTGAACTCTTCCGGCCGCTTCAGGAAGTCGATGATCTCGTGCAGTTCCTCCTTGGCTTCGTCCACGCCGGCCACGTCGTTGAAGGTGACCTTCACGTCGGTCTCGGCCACCAGCTTGGCCTTCGAGCGACCCACCGACAGCAGACCGCCGCCGAAGCCGCCGCCGCGCCCGCCCATCATCGCCCGCGATGCGAACATCCAGATGCCGACGAACAGCACCGGCGGCAGGATCCACGACAGCAGTGTGCTGAACGCACCGCCCTCGGTTGCGGCGCCGCTGAACTCCACATTGTGCTGCGCGAGCTGGGTGGCCAGGTCGGGCGGCACCTGGATGGTGGTGAAGTCGGTTTTGCCGCCCGGCATGGGCTCGGTCAGTGTGCCGTGGATCACATTGCCGGCGACGGTGACCTGCTTGACCTTGTTGCCAGCTAGATATTGCTGAAACTGGCTGTACGGGATCACCTCGAAGCCGCCGGTTCCGCCGCCATTGGAGAACAGGCCGAGCGCGGTGACCACGACGAGCCCCACGACAACCAGCCAGATGAACGACGGAAACTGCTGTCTTGGCGGCGGCACGCGTTGCTCCCGACAGGCCTGATCCTGGCCCAACATGGGCTTGGGCCAGACCGTCATGCAACTGTCGCAGCCCCATCGGCATGACCGGCGCGGCAGGCGCGGTCGGCAACGATAAATTTACCACCCAGGCGTAAGGGTTGCGCAGGCAAAACGCTTCGGTTCCCATCCCGTGTCTGCTCGCAGTGCACCGTTCGTGGTCCTCGGCGCCAGTGGCTTCATCGGCACGGCGCTCGTCGCCTGGCTGGAAAGCCGGGATCACCGGGTTCATGCCGTCACGAGAGCCGCGGTCCCCGCACTGCTTGCGGCGCGCCAACCGTGCGGCCATGTCATCGACTGCATCGGTCTGAACGGACATTTCCGCAGCCGCCCGATCGATGCGGCGGAAGCACATGTCGGCGTTGTGGCACGCTGCCTGTCTGAGCTGCGCTTCGAATCCTTCCTGTTGCTGTCTTCGACGCGTGTCTATCGCCATGCCTGCGCAACGCATGAGGATACCGCGTTGCCTTCGCTGCCCGCGGATCCGGCGGATCTGTACAATCTGATGAAGCTGGCCGGCGAGGCGCTATGCCTGTCGGATCGGCGACCGGCGGTGCGCGTGGTCCGACTGTCCAACGTGTACGGGCCTGGCATGCCGGCCGAGACGGTCCTTGGCGCGGCCCTGCGCGACGGCTTGCCAACCGGCAGCGTGGTGTTTCACCAAGGCCCCGGCTCACCCGCGATTACGTCAGCATTGCCTCCGTGGTTCGATTGTTGCCGGCGATCGCGACGGTGGGACAGGATCGCATTTACAACGTCGCCGCCGGCAGCAACACGAGCCATGCCACCATCGCCGACCGTCTGCGCAAAGACCTCGGCTGGCAGGTGCGCTTTGTCGCGGAGGCCCCGACGGTGCGGCTCCTGCCGATCGACACCTCGCGGCTCAATGCCGAGTTCGGGCCGGCGTCCGGCAACCTCACAGACGATCTCACGTCGCTGCTGACCCTTGCTGCTGACCCTTGACCAGGAATCCCAATGCTCACCATTGACGAGGCCCGCGGCTGCGTAGTCGTTCTCAACGCGAACGGCACGACGGAAGCATCGATTCGACACGTCGCGAGCGTTCGAGGTGGTCTCGGCCGCATGGCTGCGCTGCGGCTGGGATACAAAGTACGTCCACGGCTTCACCTGGCTGGGACGGCCCGTGATCCAACTTCCGGAGGACATGATCCGCATTCAGGAGGTGATCTGGCATGTCCGACCCGACGTGGTGGTGGAAACCGGCGTGGCCCACGGTGGTTCGCTGATCTTCTATGCGAGCATGTTCGAGGCGATGGGCCACGGACGCGTCATCGGCATCGATGTGGACATCCGCGAGTACAACCGGGTTGCGATCGAGGCGCACCCACTCGCCGCGCGCGTCACGCTGGTGGAGGGCAATTCTGCGGCTGCCGGCACGCTGGCTGCGGTGCGGCACAGCATCGGACCGACGGAGAGCGTTCTGGTGATCCTCGACTCAGACCACAGCAGGGCACATGTGGCGGCGGAGCTGGATCTCTACGCGCCGCTCGTCTCGCGCGGATCCTACATCGTCGCATGCGATGGCATCATGGCACAGCTGGCCGGTGCTCCGCGGACCGCGCCGGACTGGACATGGAACAACCCGCTGGCAGCGGCGGACGCCTTCCTGGCGCGCAATCCGGACTTCGTTCGCGAGGAGCCGCCCATTCCATTCAACGAAGGCAGCGTTCGCAGCAGGGTAACCTACTGGCCCAAGAGCTTTCTCAGGCGGCGCTGTGATCAGGACTGATCGTTGGCCCGATCAACCGTCGCTGATCAGCCGGAACATCTGCGACCACGACGCGTTCAGCCCCGATCGGTCGGCGCCGTCGAAGCGGCATGGAGTACGTCGCTCCCACGAACACGGAGGAACCATGATACGCAAAATCGGTTGCCTGGTCGGCCTGGTCGGATGCCTGGCAATGCCTTGTGTTGCCGGCGCGCAGAACCCGCAGCCCGCGCCGCCGAACGAGCCCCACCCAAGCGTTGCTCCGCCCAGCGCGTCCCAGCCGCCTCCGGAACAGATCGCCCCCGGCGTCGGGACACCGGGAACGCCGGGCGGGGGCAACCTTAGCGACCGGCTGTCCAGGCAGAGTGGTACGTTGCAGCCGCCCGCCGTTGATCCGGGCATTCGTGCCCCGCTGCCCTCCGCCGCCCAGGGGACGATGCCGGTGATACCGCCGCCCGGCACACCGGGCGGCAACCAGACCGTCGTGCCCAAATAACCCAGCGGTTCCGCGCGCCACGCAGTCAGAAGTTCCGCAGCGCGTCGCACACCTGTGCAACCTGCTGGTCGGACAATTCGGGATAGATCGGCAAACTGAGTACCTGCCCCGCGGCGATCTCGGAAGCGCGGCAGCCGGACGGCCCGGTCGCGATCCGCTCGCGATACGCCGGCTGAAGGTGCACCGGGCTTGGGTAGTGGATGCCGGTGCCGATTCCGGCCGCACGGAGCCGTGCCTGCACAGATGATCGGTCCGGCACGCGCAGGACGTAAAGATGGAAGACATGGCCCACGCCGTTCCGCCGGGCCGGCGGCGTCAGTGGCGTCCCACGCAGCGCCGCATCGTAGGCTGCGGCAATCGCCCGGCGACGCGCATTCTGTGCGTCGAGATGTTGCAACTTCACGCGGAGGATCGCTGCCTGAAGCTCATCGAGCCGGCTGTTCACGCCCACCGCGTCGCTGATGTAGTGGTTCCGCCAGCCGTACTGGCGCAGTGCGGCAACGCTGGCGCCCAACTCGACGTCCTGCGTCGAAACCATACCGCCGTCGCCGAGCGCTCCGAGATTCTTGGTCGGATAGAAGCTGAATGTCGCGATCTCGGTGAATGTGCCGACCTTGCGTTCGCCAATCGTCGCTCCATGCGCCTGCGCGCAATCTTCCACGATCGGCACGCCGTGACGACGGCACGCGGCGATGATCGGATCGAGTGCCACCGGCTGGCCATACAGGTGCACCGGTATCACCGCGCGGATCGGCGGCGACCCGGCGGGTGGATGATCCAGCACGGCCGCCAACTCCACCGGGTCCATCCCGTAGTATTCCGGCTCGATGTCGACCAGTAGCGGTGTGGCGCCGACCATCTCGATGGCCGCGACCGTCGCGACGGCGGTATGCGACACGGTCACGACGCTCATGCCCGGCCCAACCCCGAGAGCACGCAGTGCCAGTGCCAACGCATCCGTGCCGTTGCCGCAGCCGATCGCCGCCGTGCAACCCAGCCAGGCGGCAAATTCCGCTTCGAATGAGCGGACCTCCTGCCCCAGCATGTACCAGCCCGATTGCAACACCCGCGCCACGGCGACGTTGATCCCGGTCTTCAGCGTGCGATACGCGGCCCCGGGGTTTGCCTGAGGAACCGTGATCGGCGGTGCACTCATGGTTGACGCCTCCTCATACGCGCCGATTGGCCGGCAACCTCACCCGAGGGCAGGTGCAGCGGATCCACGGCGATGTAGCGCGCCGGTCGCGGCCCCTCGCCGCTGCACTGGAACACCCCCGCGCGGGCCAGGACGGCCCGATCGTCTTCGGAAAGGCGGGTGACCTCGCGCAGGTGATCGGTCCAGCTCTCGACCGACCATACTTCGAGCCAACCCTCGGGATGCGCCACATCCTCGTAGAGCTGCCAGGCATGGGCACCGGCGCGACCCCGCACCCGGCGCACTTCCGCCATGGTGGCGAGGAACGCCGGGCGCTGCGACTGCTCCACCTCGTAATGCACGGTTTCCATTACTCGCCCGCGTGCCCGTCGCAGCATGGGCATCAACGAGCCGCCGGCGCCTCAGGCAAAGGCCGCTGCTCCACCGCCGCCGGCGTCGTTCTTGCGACCGACAGATCGATGGAATAGCGCCTCACCAGGGCTCCGAGAACAATGCCGATGCCGGCGGCCACCAGCAGCGTATCGGCCAGACCGATCTCGCCGCCCAGCCAACCCCAGGCAAACGATGCGGCGGTCAGTGCGCCGTTCTGCGCCAGCTGGTAGATCGACAGAGCGCGGGCGCGCACCCACGGCGGGCAGACCAGCTGGGCGGCTGCCTGGATCGTGGCATAGGCCGACGTTCAGCCGACGCCGAACAGCAGCATGCCGAACGCGGCCGGCAGCCAGTGGCGCGACAGACCCAGCAGCGCGACGCCGGCACACGAGAACAGCGTGCAGCCGACCACGGTCGCTCCCCGGCTGATCCGTCCCCGCACCAACGGCAGCAGCATCCCCGAACTGACGCCGCCGATCCCCATCATCCCCAGGATCACGCCATACATGCCCGGGCCAAGTCCGAGATGCTCCCGTACCAGGAGCGGCAACAATGCCCAGGGAGCGGCGGCCGGGATCGAAAATGCGATGGTCCGGACCATCGTGTACCGCACGGCAGGCGTGTTGCGGACGTAGCGGACGCCGGCCCGCATGGCGGAAAGCAGGTGCTCGCGCGGCAGACCGGTGAACCGACGCCCCCGACGCCAGGTGAACAATGCGCTCAGCACCGCGATGATCGAAACGGTGTACAGTGAAAAGGCCAGGCTGGTGCCGCCCAGAAGGATCAGGAAGCCCGCCAGCGCCGGGCCGATCGCACGGGTCAGGTTGTAGCCGATGCCGTTCAGCGCGATGGCCTGGACCAGGTCCTCGCGTGGCACCAGTTCCGGCACGATGGCGCTCCAGGCGGGCGCCGTAAGGGCGGAGCCGATGCCGATGGCAAAGGTGAACGCCAGCAGCCAGAAGGCGGTTACGGCGTGACTGAGCGTCAGGATCGCCAGCGCGGCAGCAGCCAGGATCGTCCAGAGCTGGGCGCTGATCAGGAAGACGCGGCGGTCCACGATGTCGGCCAACGCTCCGCCGGGGAGCGCCAGCAGAAACACTGGCATGATCGTCGCCGCCTGGACCATGGCGACGATGAACGGCTGGGGAGCAAGGCTGGTCATCAGCCAGCCGGCGCCGGTGTTCTGCAGCCAGGTGCCAAGCCACGCCACCACGTTGGCGAGCCACAGGCCGCGGAACGTGGCATTGCGGAGCGGAACCAGGGCGGCGGGGAGAGGCATCGGCCTATGATAACAGGGCGTGCGCCGATTTCGCGGGCGTTATCGGCGACGCCGGATCATTCCCGTCATGCGTGCGATCACGGCACAAGCGGAACCGAGACCTGAATGCGGACGGTACGGCCGGCGACAATCGGCATGGCGGTCATTCCCCAGTCGGCGCGGACCAGCTGGCCTTCCGCCACCACGCGATCCCGGCTCCAATCCAGCGAAAGCTCGAATGGTCGGGTTATCCCGTGCAGGCCCAGCATGCCGCTGAGACCCGACGGCTGACAGGCTCCGGAATAGGACAGGGTCGGAAAGCGGGGGGCATCCATGAAATCAGGACCGATCATGGTCTCTCGCATCGAGGTATTGGTCATGGTCAGGCTGACGACATCGATGCTGAGCTCGACGCGGCAGGCGGCATGGTCATCCGGATCATAGGTCAGCGCACCGTGGAACCGCGCGAACGTTCCGTCGAGCGGCAGCAGTCCCATGCCGTAGGCGCGGATCGCGACCTCGGTGGCGGGCGGCGCGAGCTCGATCCGGCGCGGCGCGGCCACGGCAGCAGTCGCAACGACAGGCGCATAACACACAGGCCGACAGGACGTGCATTGGAGGCAGTTGGGTTGCTCCGTCGTTTTGGCCAGGGAGCGATGATGACCGGGAAGCGGTGCAACACCTGACCGAATACTTCGCCGCGGAGTCCTTACGGTTACCTTCACCATCCGGGCGTAAACAGGGTGCAGTCCATAACCGATCGGGCGTCGTGCCGTGACCGCGCTTGCCAAAATAGCCACGATTGCCCGCGTACGCACCTTCACCTTCTCCGGCATCGAGGCGGTGCCGGTCGAGGTGCAGGTGCAGATCTCGGGCGGTATGCCGGCACTGCTGGTGGTCGGCCTGCCCGACAAGGCGGTGGGCGAGGCCCGGGAACGTATGCGTGCCGCGCTCAACGCCATGGGCCTGGCGCTGCCGCCCCGCCGCATACTGATCAACCTCGCGCCGGCCGACCTGCTGAAGGAAGGCAGTCACTTCGACCTGCCCATCGCGCTCGGGGTGTTGGCAGCGATGGACGTGGTGCCGCGTGAAGACCTCTACGGCTATGCAGCCCTGGGCGAACTGTCGCTGGACGGGACGCTGAACGCGGTCGCGGGCGTGCTGCCGGCTGCGATCGGGGCCTCGACATTGGATCTCGGGTTGATCTGCCCCGCCAGCCAGGGCGGCGAGGCGGCCTGGGCCGGCCGCATCGAGGTGCTGGCGGCTGCCGACCTGCTCTCGCTGATCAACCATTTCCGCGGCACCCAGGTGCTGACGCCACCGGAGACCGCCGGGGTGGCGGAAATCGGCCGCGGCCCCGACCTGTCGGACGTGAAGGGCATGGAGACCGCCAAGCGCGCCGTGGAGATCGCGGCGGCTGGCGGCCACAATCTGCTGATGATCGGTTC
>CAWEVI010000011.1:0-188582 GCA_963812475.1 uncultured Alphaproteobacteria bacterium | reverse complement strand
AGTTGGTTGCCCAAGTTGTCGAATTGGGCTGTCATCCTGTTCCACGATACTAATGTGCGCGAGCGCAATTTTGGCGTCTGGCGGCTTTGGCATGAACTTCGTCAGGTTTATCCAGGCTTCGAGTTTCTCCACGCGAGCGGCCTTGGTGTACTGGCGATCGGACAACAAGTGTCGCCGACCGTAGCAAGCCTGTGCTCGATTGCGAGCGATGACTCCATCGCGGTCATCCGCCAGCGATTTGCCCGACTCGGCGAATGGTGCGAAAGCGAAAGCCGGTTGCTTCTGTTGCGCGCTCAAGTCAATCGGTTGACCGAGGAACAACAACGCTGGCAGTCCGAACTGTCAGTTCGCGCAGCGACCGCGGAGCTCGCGTTGGGCGAGGCCAAGCGCGCGTGGACCGACGCTGAGCACGAACTTGGCGAATACAGGCAGGAACTTTCTGACGCCCATCGTCAGATTTCTGCCATGGACGAACAGCTGGCTGTCGCGAATGCGAGTGTGAATGCGGCAACCAGAGAGCTGGATTGGTTGCGGCAGACGGCCGCCGCGCTGTCGACGGAGCGGGACATCATCCTGCGTTCCACCATCTGGCGCATGACGGCACCGCTTCGGCGGGCTGGCCACGCGTTGCCGAGGCCAGTCCGCAGCCTATTGCAAGGCTTTCGGGGCACTATTGGCCGGCCAGCGCGCGCGGCGCGGCAGGTGTTCTTGCGGCGGCCCACCGCGGCCCTGCCCACTACGTTCGTTCTGCCGTCAAAGAGCACCGTCACGATAGAAGCATCGACCCGACCCGGCGACGTGGCTCCCATCGGCTTGCCCTACGGCGAAGTCATCATCATCTCGGGTGAGCCAACTATTCCTGGACACTGCTTGCGTGTCGCGCGTCACGCGCGTGCGCTGGCAACGCTGGGAGTAAAAGCGTCCTGGATGTCCCTGGCGCAGGTGACAACGCAATTGGCCGAGATCGAGCGAGCCTCTGTCATCATAATATGGCGGGCGGCCAATTGCGCCGAGGTGGCGGCTGCCATCAGCGCGGCGCGAAGCGGTGGCGCCAAGGTTTTGTTCGATGTGGACGATCTGATGTTCAAGCCCGAACTGGCGTCCGAGAAGATCATTGACGGGATACGAACTCAGCGTTTGCGAGAGGCGGACGTTGCCGACCACTATCAGCGGGTCAAGGAGGTAATAGTCCAGACAGATGGGTGCTCCTGCACGACTGATGAACTCGCCCGGCACCTCCGTGAACTGGATAAGATCACTTTTGTAGTCCCGAACTGTTTCGATGCTGGCGTACTGACGGCTTCGCGATTGGCAGTTCGTAGACGCTCACAGGGGGAGCGAGGGATTATCAGGCTTGGCTACGCGGCGGGCACGCGAACCCATCAGCGCGACTTCCGTGTCGCCGCGGAAGCGCTTGGCCGTGTATTGCGCGATCGGCCGGAGTGCCGCCTTGTCCTGTTTCGTCCTCCGACAGGAGGACTTCCACTTCTGGATCCCAGCGAATTCCCTGCGCTGGCAGAGCTGGAGGGTCAGATCGAGTGGCGTGATCTTGTTCCATTGGCGGAGCTGCCGAACGAACTCGCACGGTTCGACATCAACCTGGCGCCACTTGAGGTCGGCAATCCATTCTGCGAAGCCAAGAGCGAACTGAAATACTTCGAAGCGGCGCTGGTTGAGGTCTGCACGGTTGCCTCTCCTACGGGCCCGCTGCAACGCGCCATCCGTGAAGGCGAGACTGGCAAGTTGGCCGATACGGTGGATGCATGGCACGCTGCACTCATCGCGCTGATCGATGACAAGCAGTTACGACAGCGTCTGGCACATGCAGCTTATCTTGACGTACTTGGCAGATTTGGCCCCGAAAGATGTGCGGAGTTGCTGTTGTCCATGCTCCGGCAGATGGCCGGTGGGCCCGAGGCGGCCCGGCAGTTTGAATATGATTTACTACGGCATAGCATACGACCGGCGTCATGTGTGGACGTACCGGCATCTGATATCGTATTTGCTGCCGACACCCTCCAAACGGCCGAGGTCACTGTGACCATCCCCCTCTATAACTATGAGAATTTCGTCGAGGAGGCACTTGACTCGGTTCGTAGCCAGTCATTGTGGCCGCTTGATCTAGTGGTTGTCGATGACGCGTCGACGGACGGGTCATTGCAGGTCGCTCTCGCCTGGGTTCGCCGCCACGCTGATAGATTCTAATCGAGTTCTCTTGTTGCGAAATCGGGCGAATGCCGGTTTGGCACGCTCCCGCAATGCCGGGTTCGATCATGCAGAAACTCCATACGTTCTGCCACTGGATGCCGACAACCGGTTGCTGCCGGATTGTTGCAATGTGCTATTGGCGGCGTTGCGTGATTCGAATGCCGGCTTTGCCTATTCGAGACAGCGGTGCTTCGGGGGTTCCGATCATATGATTGGTACCGAACCGTTCTCGGCCATGCGATTTGCGAGTGGCAACTACATCGATGCCATGGCGCTGGTTGCCAAATCGGCGTGGGCCAGGGTCGGTGGGTATGTACATATCCAATTTGGCTGGGAGGACTACGACTTCTGGTGCCGGTGTGTGGAAAACGGGCTATGGGGGCTCCACGTTCCAGAGACGCTCGCGGAATATCGGTTTCATCAGGGCTCCATGTTGCGAACCACGACTGATACCCCACACAACAAGCTGAAAATCATTCGACAGCTGGAGGACAGACATCCCTGGCTCACGCTTCCGTTTCGAGTTTGAGTCTACCCCTGGGATCCTGTCGGCATCGGCAATGCCGCATTCTTGCGAACCTGTCGAAGGGACCGCCTGTTCGCCCGTTCGGCGTCGTGGTAGTCCTGGTTTTGCGTTGCAGCCACCAGGGGATGGTACCATGCTGAAGCCCCCGCCGCTCTGCCACCGCCATAAAGGGCGCGAGTGAGCCTGACCTTCATGACGATCTCACCAACAGACACGACGCGGAATTTGGGTCTCGACGTGGTTCGGTCCATTGCGATCCTGCTGGTCATGGGCTGCCACTATGGCAACACGTTCCTGTTCTGGCTGGGGGTGCAAGATCCGCAGCGCTATGGGGCGGCGCCTGGTAGCTCTTTTTTGTTCTGAGCGGGTTTCTGATCGGTCGGATCCTTTTAAACATCGCCACCACACGACCGACGGGCGAACAGCTATTGGTGTTCCTGACCCGTCGATGGTTACGTACGCTGCCGCTGTACATTTTGTGGGTTGGCATACTCTGGGCCTTCGTTCCATTCACCCACATTTCGACCGATTACATTGTGCGTTATATCACGCTGACGCAAAACTTCTTTTGGCGAATGCCGGACGACAACTTTTTTCCCGTCTCGTGGTCTTTGACTGTGGAGGAATGGTTCTATCTGTTTTTTGCCAGTCTGATGGTTCTATCTGCCGCGTGTCTACGGCATCGTGCGGCCATTTGGATTCCCATCGCAACCTTCCTGGTGGTTCCCACCATCCTTCGGTATCTCGTACCGGAGTTTGGCCCTCTTGCGGGCGACATGCGTACGGTGATGTTTCTGCGGCTCGACGCAATAGCTTACGGTACCGTTGTTGCCGCAGTCAGCCTGCTTCATCCGGGATGGCTGCGCCAACCGCGACTTTTGCTGGCACTGGGAGTGGCGCTCATCGTGGCTGCATGGGAGAATCTGCTTTATTTGCCGCACCATCTCGCGAGTGTTTTGACGTTCAATCTCAGTTCGATCGGCTTGGCGCTTTGCCTGCCTGCCGCGATCCGATTGCGGCAGGCCCCACGATGGTTTGTGCGTATTGCACGCGCGATCAGCGCGCAGTCTTATGGCCTCTACATAATGCACCTGACGTTCATCGATCTGACGTTCAGGGCCAGAGGTCAGTGGCCATGGTTGACGGTGCCGGCCGCGATGGCAATCTCGCTTGGGGCGCCGGTGGTATTGTCGTGGCTGTCGTTCCGGTATTTCGAGACCCCAATTCTGAACCTGCGTCCGTCGCAGGCCAGGACGCAGATGTTTCTGCCTGGTGATCAGCCAGTCAGCGAAGTGACCTCCCGTTCCTCATCGGCCGACAGCCAGTTCGCCCCTCTCCGGGTACGTTAACGGCCCTGCCAATCAAATCGACAGCATCTGGTGATAGCTCATGGACAATACGACCGGTCAGTTTACAGCTCACAATATTCTGCTGGATGATGGTCGGAAAACGAGACCGGAAGCCGGGTTTCTTTTGACCGAAGATCAGTGGTGCCGGTCGGTCAAGCGTCTGCTTGGCGCCCTTTACCCGGCCGGCGTGCAAGGTTTGAGGATAGCAGACCTTGGTTGTTTGGAGGGCGGATTCACGGTCGAATTCGCCCGTATGGGCATGGACGCGTTGGGCCTTGAGGTCAGGCAGAGTAATTTTCGGAATTGTCTTCATGTCAAGCAACATGTGGACCTGCCCAACCTGCAGTTTGTCAATGACGATGCCTGGAACCTCTGGAGACACGGTACATTCGACGTCGTCTTTTGCTGCGGCCTGCTTTATCACATCGATCGACCTGTGGCATTTATCCGGATGCTTTCCCGCCTATGCCGGAAGGTGTTGATATTGAACACTCACTTCGCGACCGAAACCGCGAACCCGAACTATTGTCTGAGCGACATCACATCGCACGAAGGCGTAAAGGGCCGTTGGTTTCTTGAATATGACTCGTCGGACGTCGAGCTGAAAGGCAACCTTGACATGCTCAAATGGGCGTCATGGTCGAATGATCGGTCATTCTGGATTCAAAGGGAACATATCTTCGATGTCCTGAAGCAAACAGGTTTCAACCTGGTTATGGAGGATTTCGACTGTTTGCCTGACCGGATATCGGATTCCATGTTGAATGGATACTACAAGACGCATGATAGAGGGGTGTTCGTCGGCGTTCGCGTGAAGGAATGAGCTACCGGCATGCTGTTGCGCATGCCTGGTCTGAGGAGGCTGCTCGCGCCATTTCGCCGAACCATGACTCCAGGCCGCAGTTTGCAGGTGACGCCAGTACCCTATCCGTACCAGGACTTCCCACCTCTCAAACAGGCACACTTGCCTCATGCCATCCTGTACGCGAATAGATTTGACATGCTGCGGGGCCTGGCTTTACCACATCAGACGGTTGTCGCCGAAGTCGGTGTCGCTTTGGGTGATTTCTCCGCATTCCTCATCGAGACACTGTTGCCTCGGGAGTTCGTCGCGGTAGACATCTTCAATCTGCATACTGAGCCGAAACTCTGGGATATGCATCCGCGTCAGATCTTCAAGGACGATTCCCATCGCGCGTTCTACGAACGGCGGCTGGCCGCCAGTCGTTGCCTTGTCACGATCCGACAGGGCCCGAGCCATATCAAGTTGGCGGAATTCCCCGACGACTATTTCGACCTGATCTACGTCGACGCGGACCACAGCTACGATGCGGTGACGCGCGACATTGAGGCAGCACGCAGTAGGTTAAGGCCCGGCGGCTACCTGATCTTCAACGACTACATAATGTACGATCACATCGGCCAAGGACCCTATGGGGTCGTGCCGGCCGTGAATGAATTGGTCGCCAATCATGACTGGCCGGTAGTCGGATTGGCGCTCCATCCACAACTCTTCTGCGACATCGCACTCCAGCGACCCGTGAACTGAATGCTCGGCCATGGATAGGCTCGGGCGTCTCAACTCGCACTTCGATTTCAGCGATACGCAAGCAGGGCTCGCCATGTCCCAAACGGCCGGTCCCGCACATCCACTGAAGATGATGCCGGCTGCGATTGTCAGAACGAGAAGACGTGGCCCTGCAATTGGGCCGTCGACGTGTTGTTGAAGGTGATCTTGGTGTTATCGGACAATGTGATAGTCGTGTTCCCGCCGACGGTCGTGGCGCCCGCCAGCGCACCGGCAGCCTCGCTCGCTCCATAGTTTGCCAGCAACACCAGGTTGGTTGCACTGGCTGTGAAGTCCGTGACGATGTCATGTGGCGCGCCCCCGAAGACGAGGCCCTTGTTGAACAAGAACAGGTTGTCGCCGCTGCCGCCGGTCAAAGTCGCGTTGCCGCCAGTCCCCTCAAGGGTGTCATTGCCTGTGCCGGCTTTGATAAGCGACGCGCCAGCTGCGGTGTCAGCGGTGCCGATGAGCAGGTTGCCGGTGCTTGAGCCACTGGCGTCGAGCGTCTCGCTGCCCGAGCCAGCCACGTAGATTGCCGAGCCGGTGGAGCTCGAGAAAGTAATGTCCGAACCGTTGGATGCACCGAACAAGGTGGTGCCGCCGCTTCCTCCAATGACAGTGGTGCTGCCTGATCCGGCGCCATCCGCATAGACCAAGGCGCCGGTTCCCGCGGTGATGCTGGCGGAGCCCGCACCCGCGGTACCACCGACACCGACCACCGTTGCGCTGTTCGACCCACCGACGAATTGCAGGAAGCCCGACCCGCCGAACAGCAACTCGTTGCTGCCATTGTCGGTGACATTGACCGTCGGGCTGCTGCTCCCGACAATTGTGTCGTTACTGCCTTGATCCACAAGGTTGAGTGCGCCGGTCCCGACCCCGAATATCAGCGCGTTCTGGGCAGTATTTGTAAGTGACATGTTCGTCGTGGCGTTGCCGGAAACGATCGTGTCACCGGCGCCGAACACCGTGGCGTTGAACAACCCAGCACCGAACGCGGCATTGACGACGTTATTGGCGCCCGAGTCGACGACATCCAGCGATCCCGCTTCTCCAAAGATGGCGCCGCCACTGCCGGAGACGGTGACCGCTGTCGCGGCAGCGCCGCCGACGATTGTCGTGCCCGTCCCGGCATCGATGATTGTAGACGCTCCCAATCCGGCGAACGCCAAGGCGCCCACCGCATTGGCACCGAACTGGAATGTCGCCTGACCCGCGCCAGCGGCGAGCGTGTCGCCGGTGCCGGTCACGTTGAACGTATTGTTTCCGCTGTCGCCAATGATCACATCGCCGACCCCGCTGGCCGACAACATGTTGTTCCCCGTACCAGCGAAGATCGTATCGTTCGCGCCCGCCGCTGAAATCGTATCGTTGAAGTTATTGCCTGCCACCACGGCGCCGGTGTCGGCGGCTGTCAATATAACAGTTGCGTTGCCGTCACCCTCAGGCACCACCACTGTGGCGGGATCGATGATCGTGACCGGCCCGCTGCCGCCCATGATAGTGTTGTTTGGTCCACCGAAGATCGTGACCGGGGCGGTATTGTTGAGAATGACCAGGTAGTCGGGCGCCCCCCCGGTCGCGGCCGGGATGCTGTAGACGCCGCCTGCCGAGATGACGAGCTCGTCGATGCCACCTGGGTTGGTCGTCGGGGCTGGGATCGTGAACCCGGGGTTCGGTGCGGCCGTGACAAGGAGGCTGTGCGCCGAAAGCGCCGCGCCGAGCGCATCGGAGATTTGTTGTGCCAGCCGTGCGCTGTTCGGGTTGCCGTAGACCTCGGTGATCGTCGAGCCGTTCGTGCCCGGGACTGTTACCGATGGCATTTTTTTCTCCGTTTCGTTAGTCAGCCAGCCCTTGTCGTTGCGGCCACCGGACGGAACAACTTATAAACGACAACGAACTTATTGCAACCGGTTTTTTTGACGCGGACAGATATTTCCAACCCGTTTTCGTAACACTGACAATGTAACAGTTAGTATGCATTATATTGTTCGTACCGATGAGAAAAAGACCGATAAAATATCGTTATAACTGATCGACCTGTGGGGAATGTGCTGGTCGACCGCAGATAATATAGCGGACATTACCGGCCCTATAGCGCATAAATGGCACCTACATCCATCGAATCGTCGCGGTAATACTGTTCGGATGAGCGGAACCGTAGGGCGCGCCAGGGGCTGAAGTCAGGCATACCGTTCCGGTACACGATATATCGTGTTAACGGTATAATACCACCAATCTAACAGGCATCCGCGACGGCCGCGACTGGGAGCCCTGCTGTCACATCGATCCACCAGCCGTTCGCTCAGCGGAACCCCGCCTGCCGCAGCCAGCCAGCCGCCGCCGAATGCCAGTCGTCGCGCAATACCGCCTATAGGTCGGGCTTTCCCCCGGCCGTCGACCCGCCATGCCCGGCCGACCCCTCACGACCGGGTCGGCGGCAACCGACGTAGGTGCGCTCGCCACACCCAGTCTGCGCGCGTCCGCTCCCCCGCATCGATCTGGATCAAATTGGTTAAGACTCTGTTACGAAATCGATCGAGGACAGTGATCGTCGCCCAGCCCAGGCAGGAGCCTGCCCGAAGCCGCGGATCGTCAGCGGACGCCGCAGCGGCGACTATCGCGCCTTGAAGTCCGGGAGCCGGCGTTCGGCCATGGCCTTCACGCCTTCGCGGAAATCCTCGGTGCCGCGCAACCAATCCTGCTCCTCGTATTCGCGCTCGGTCGCCGATGCCACCGCCTCGGCCAAGCCGCGACGCAGCGTCTCCCGGGTGGCCACGATCGCCAGCGGAGCAGACTGGGCGATCTCGGTCGCCAACTCGGTGGCCTTCGCGCGCACCTGTTCCTGTGGCACGCAATAATCTGCCAGGCCGATCGACAGCGCCTGCTCGCCGGTGATGCGGCGGCCGGTGTACATCAGCAGCGCGGCCTGCTGCGCGCCGATCAGCCGCGGCAACGACGCGGTCAACCCGAAGCCCGGATGGAAGCCCAGGCGGGTGAAATTGACCGAGAACCGCGCTTCGGGGCAGGTGACCCGGAAATCCGCCATCACCGCCAGCCCCACGCCGGCGCCCACCGCTGCGCCGTGCACCGCGGCAACGATCGGCTTCCCGGTGCGCCACAGCCGCTGCGCCTCCTTATATAGGTGCCGCCCGCGCTTCGTTCCCCGCGACACCCCGTCCGGTCCGCGGTTGGAGAAATCGGCACCGGCGCAGAAGTGCTTGCCCTCGGCGCACAGCACGATGCCCCGCACGTCGGACGTGCGGTCGAAGCCCTCGAGCGCATCGGCGATCTCACCCACCATGTCGGTATCGACGAAGTTGTTGGGTCCGCGCCGCACCTCGATCGTCGCGATAATGCCGGACTGCGTGACGCCGATATGCTCGTAGCTTGCCATGTTGCGTTTCCTGCCCTGCTCTTCCGCCGCGTTGCGCTGCGTGTCAGCTTACGCGGGCGAAGGGACGGAGGAAACGGTCATGGCGCGGCTCGATCGCGACGGCGTGGCGATCCACTACGAGGAGCACGGGCAGGGGCCCGCCGTCCTGCTCTCTCACGGCTACAGCGCGACGTGCCGCATGTGGGACGGGCAGGTCGCCGCGCTGAAGGACCGCTACCGGGTGATCGTGTGGGACATGCGCGGTCACGGCCAAAGCGACTATCCGACCGATCCAGCCGCATATTCCGAGGCCGCCACCGTGGGCGACATGACGGCGATCCTGCGCGCCTGCGGCGAGCAGCGCGCGGTGATCGGCGGACTGTCGCTCGGCGGTTACATGTCACTCGCGTTCCATCTGGCGCATCCCGCGATGACGCGCGCGCTGATGATCTTCGATACCGGCCCCGGCTTCCGCAACGCCGAGGCGCGCGAGGCCTGGAACCAACGCTCGCGGCAGCGGGCGGACGATCTGGATATTCACGGACTTGCCGCCCTGGGAAGCAGCGACGAGGTACGCATGAGCCAGCACCGCGACGCGTCGGGTCTGGCCGGCGCGGCGCGCGGCATGCTGACGCAGCGGGACGATGCGGTGTTCCGATCGCTGGAAACGGTCGCGGTTCCGAGCCTCGTACTGGTCGGCAGCGAGGACAAGCATTTCCTGGCCGCCACCGACTACATGGCGCGCAAGATCTCCGGCGCCACGAAGGTAGTGATCGACGACGCCGGCCATGCCTCCAACCTGCACCAGCCGGCCGCCTTCAACCAAGCGGTCGAGACATTCCTGGGAGGGTTGGCGGCATGAACTTCGACTTCCCGGACGAACTGAAGCAACTGCGCGACGAGGCGCGGCGCTTCCTGAGCGAGCGCTGCCCGACCAGCGTGCCGCGGCGCATCCTGGAAGGGCCCGAGCCGTACGATCGCGCACTATGGCAGTCGATGGCGGAGATGGGCTGGACCGGCGCGGCGATCCCTGAACAGTACGGCGGCGCTGGGCTTGGCCATCTCGCGGTCTGCGTGCTGGCCGAGGAGCTTGGCCACGCGGTCGCGCCGGTACCCTTCTCCTCGTCGGTCTATCTCGCCACCGAGGCGATCCAGCTGTTCGGCAGCGATGCGCAGAAGCAGCAGCACCTGCCGAAGCTCGCTGCGGGAGAGACGATCGGCACGTTCGCCATGGCCGAGCGGCCGGGGCCGGCCGATCCGCGCCGGCTGACCTCTCATGTCGCCGACGGCAGGCTGACCGGCACCAAACTTGCGGTGCCGGACGGCGATATAGCCGACCTGGCCGTGGTCGCGGTGCACGGCGGCAATGCGCCATGGCTGTTTCTGGTGGACCTCGGCAGTCCGGGAGTGGCGCGAGAGCCGGTGACGACGATCGATCCCACGCGGTCGCATGCCCGGATCGTGTTCGACAATGTCGCGGCCGAGCCGCTCCCCGGCAGCGAAGGCGCCGATTCGATCCGCCGCCTGCTTGATCGTGCAGCGGTGATGCTGGCGTTCGAGCAGGTTGGCGGTGCGCAGGCCGCGCTCGAGATGGCGCGGGACTATGCGCGCGAGCGCTATGCGTTCGGCCGTCCGATCGGCTCGTTCCAGGCGATCAAGCACAAGCTGGCGGACATCTACATCGCGGTCGAACTGGCGCGGTCCAATGCCTATTACGGCGCGTGGGCGCTGCGCAGCGAGGCGGCCGAATTGCCGATCGCGGCGTCGGTGGCGCGCATCTCGGCCTGCGATGCGGGATGGCTGGCGTCCAAGGAGAACATACAAACGCACGGCGGAATGGGCTTTACCTGGCAGATGGACTGCCAGTTCTATTACCGACGCGCGAAGCTGCATGCACTGGCGCTCGGCGGCACGCGGGAGTGGAAGCGCCGGTTGATTGCGGAACTGCGCACGCGCAACACGATCGCGCTGCCGACGGACTGACACGCACCAACGTCAATCCCGCGCTCGCGAGGATGACAATCACAGTTGGAGTTGGCCATGGACTTCGAAGACACCCCGGAAGAGGCGGCATTCCGCACCGAGGCACGCGCCTTTCTGGAGGCCAACGCCGAACGCCGCAAGCCTGGCGCGGTGGAGGGCTATCGCCGCGGTCAGGATGCGCCCGGCGCCATGGAGCGCGCCAAGTCGTTCCAGCGTCGCAAGGCCGAAGCGGGGTTCGTCGGCATCCACTGGCCGAAGGAATGGGGTGGCCGCGGCGGCACGCAGATCCAGAATGTCATCTACAACCAGGAGGAAGCGCAGTTCGACGTGCTGTCCGGCATCTTCGGCATCGGCGTCAATTTGGCCCTGCCGACGATCTGCGTCTGCGGCACGCCGGAACAGCGCGACCGCTTCGTGCCGCCGGCGATGCGCGCGGACGAAGTGTGGTGCCAACTGTTCTCCGAACCGTCGGGCGGGTCCGATCTTGCCGCACTGCGGACGCGCGCTGAACGCGATGGCGACGGCTGGGTGATCAACGGCCAGAAGATCTGGAATTCCGGCGCGCACTACAGCGATTTCGGCATCCTGGTCGCGCGCACCGATCCCAACGTGCCGAAGCACGCAGGGCTGACGTTCTTCATCCTCGACATGAAGGCGCCGGGTGTGGAGATCCGACCGATCCGCCAGCTCTCCGGTTCGGCGCACTTCAACGAGGTGTTCTTCACCAACGTGCGCATCCCGGACAACATGCGCATCGGCCCGGTCGGCGGCGGCTGGCGCGTGGCGCTGACCACGCTGATGAACGAGCGCCACGGCATGCGCGATTCGCCCGGCCCGGATTTTCAGGAACTGTTCACCCTCGCCAACGAGCTTGAGCTGGAGGACGGGCTGGCGATCGACAATGCCGGCGTGCAGGAGAAGCTGGCGGATTTCTATGTCCGCGCGCAGGGGCTGAAGTACACCAAGTATCGTGGGATGACGGCGCTGTCGCGCGGCGGCACGCCGGGACCGGAGTCATCGATCATCAAGGTGGTGGCGGCGAACAAGCTGCAGGACATTCTGTCCTACGGGCTGGATCTGATCGGCATGGCGGGGCCGACGATGGGCGAGGACATGCCGGTTGCCGGCATCTTCGAGGAGGCGCTGCTGTATTCGCCGGCGTTGCGCATCGCCGGCGGCACTGACGAGATCATGCGCAATATCATCGCCGAACGTGTGCTCGGCCTGCCGCAGGACGTGCGGGTGGACAAGGACGTACCGTTCCGCGACGTGCCGACGGGAAGCCGCGGATGACGGCGCACGCTCTCCAATCGTTCTTCTGGCCGAAATCCATTGCCGTTCTGGGCGCGTCGCCGGACGTTCATCGCATCCGTGGCCGCCTGCTGCACCAACTTCGGGAAAACGGTTTCCCGGGACGCATCCTGCCGATCAATCCAAGCTACCAGGAGATCGACGGGCTGCGCTGCTATCCATCGATCGGGGCGGTGGGTGAGCCGATGGACCTCGCGCTGGTGGCGATCCCCGCTGTCGGTGTCGCGCCGGCGTTGGAGGAATGCGCCAAAGCCGGGGTAAAGAACGCGCTTATCATCAGCTCGGGGTTTGCCGAGGAGGGCGGCGCAGCCGGCGACATGCAGGCCGCCCTGGTGGAGGTGACGCAGCGCACCGGTATTCGCGCCTGCGGCCCCAACTGCGAGGGCTATTTCAACGCATTGGGAAAGGTCGCCACCACCTTCAGCCCGACCGTCGAGATGCGCGAGGAGGAGGGCCGCGTCCTGGCATCGGAACGGCGCGTCGGCGTGATCGCGCAATCGGGCGGCATCGGTTTTGCGCTGTTCAATCGCGGCAAGGCGGCCGGGATCGGGTTTTCCTATGTGATCTCCACCGGCAATGAAGCCGATCTGAACATGGCCGACTTCCTCGATTACATGGTCGAGGACGAGAGCACCCACGCGGTCATGCTGTTCTGCGAAACGGCGCGCAATGGCCCGGCTTTCGTGGCCGCACTGGCGAAGGCGCGGCGTCTCGGCAAGCCGATCATCGCCATCAAGATTGGCCGCTCCGATGCCGGCAAACGCGCTTCGGCTTCGCATACCGCATCCCTGTCGGGCTCGTATACCGCCTACCGTGCCGTGTTCGATCGCTACGGCGTCATTGAGGCGGAGGATCCGGACGAGGCGGTTGCGATTGCCGGGGTGTTACTGACGTGCCCGCTGCCGAAGGGCCGACGTACCGGCATCATCACGCCGTCGGGCGGCGGCGGTGCGTGGATGGCGGACACTCTTTCGGCGCATGGTTTGATCGTGCCGACGCTGTCGGACGGAACGCAGGCGACATTGCGGTCGCTGATGCCGTCCTATGGCGCGTCGGGCAATCCCGTCGATGTCACCGCGCAGGGTTCCAACACTGGCCCGGCGTTGATGACGGCGATGGAGACGCTCGCCGGATCGGACGAGATCGACATGCTGGTGCTGATCGCCTCGCTGACCAGCGAAACGCGCGTGTCGACCGACGCTGAACGCGTGCGCGAGACGGCGGCGCGCTGCGGCAAGCCGATGACGGTGTGGACCTACACGCTGCCGTCGGAGTTCGGCCGGCGCAGCGCCGCGGGATGCGGATTGTTCGTGCACAGCGATCTGCGCAACGTCGGTGTGGCGATGGGCCGGCTTGCCGGCTATGCCGAGGCGATGGCCCGCCCGCTACCGGCGTTGCCGGCCGGTCGTGAAATCGCGCCGCTTCCGGAAGACCTGCCGCATGTGCTGACCGAGCATCATGCCAAGGCAGTGCTGGCGCCGTTCGGGTTGCCGGAGTCGCGGGAACGCCTGGCGACCACCGCCGCCGAAGCTGCTGAGTCGGCGATCGGGCTTGGCTTCCCGGTGGTGCTGAAGATCGCCTCGCCCGATCTGCCGCATAAGACCGAGGCCGGGGGTGTGATCCTTGGACTCCAGAGCCAGCAGTCCGTCACCGCCGCCTTCGACCAGATCATGCAGTCGGCGAAACGCTACAAGGCCGATGCGTGCATCGACGGCGTATTGGTGCAAAAGATGGCGCCGAAGGGCCATGAGCTGGTGATCGGCATGGTGAACGATCCGACCTTCGGCCCGATCATGATGGTGGGGTTTGGCGGCGTCATGGTCGAGCTGATGGGCGACGTGGTGCACCGACCTGCGCCGGTCGATGTCGCGGAGGCGACAGATATGCTCCGAGGCCTGAAGTCCTCAAAGTTGCTGGTAGGATTCCGCGGTGCGAAGCCGATCGACATTGCGCCGGCGGCGGAGCTGATCGCCAATCTGTCGCAGGCAGCGGTCGCATATCGCGAGCGGATCGCCGAGATGGAGTTCAATCCGGTCATCCTCCACGCCGATGGTTCCGGTCTGACGATCGCCGACGCCCTGATTACGCTTCTGCCCAAGTAGGTCGGCTGTGACGAATAACATGGAATGACCCGATGTTCGAACTCTCCGAAGAACACCGCATGCTGCAGGACCTGGTGGCGAAGTTCGTCGACCGGGAACTCATCCCGCTGGAGAAGGCGGTGCTCGCGCGCGAGATGTCGGGCCAGAAGTCAGCCCTGACGCCCGAGGAAGAGGAACCGCTGCTCGCCAAATGCCGCGAACTCGGCCTGTGGGGTCTCGACGTGCCGGAGGAATTCGGCGGCGCCAATCTGCCGACCGTCGCGCTGATCGGCGTTTACGAGGAACAGGGCCGCACCTGCGTGCCCTTCATCTTTCCGCCCGACAGTCCGAACCTGCACATGCTGATGGCGGTCGCCGATCCGGAACAACGCAGGAAATACCTGGAACCTTACGCGCGCGGCGAGGCACAGTCGGCTATTGCCATCTCCGAACCCGGCGCCGGCGGCGATCCGGCGGGAATGATCACGCGTGCGGTCAAGGATGGCGGCGACTGGGTGATCAACGGGCGCAAGATCTGGGTCAGCCGCGTGCCGCAGTCGGATTTCACCATCGTCATGGCGCGCACCGGCGAGGGCAAGCGCCATGAGGGCGTCACCGCCTTCATCGTCGAGCGCGGCACCAAGGGGTTCATCATCGAGCGCGAAATCCCGATGCTCGGCGGGCAACGCACCTATGAACTGGTGTTCGAGGATTGCCGCATTCCGGAATTGCAGGTGCTCGGCCAGGTGGGCCGCGGCTTTGCACCGATGCAGCTGCGCCTGACGGTGCGGCGGATCCAGATTGGCGCGTGGTGCGTCGGAATGACCCGACGCGCGCTCGACATGATGATGGAACATGCGAGGCAGCGCGTTACATTCGGCGCGCGGCTCGCGGACCGGCAGGCGATCCAGTGGTGGATCGCCGACGCCGCGATCAAGATCCATGCGTGCCGGCTGATGGTCTATGACGCGGCAACAAAGTCGGACGCCGGCCGCGACGTGCGCACCGAAGCCTCGATGGTGAAGTTGTACGGCACCGAGATGGCGACCGAGACCATCGACCGCGCGATGCAGACCTTCGGCGCGATGGGTGTGGCCAAGGAGCTGCCGCTGCAGCTCATGGCGCAAAAGGTGCGCACGATGCGGGTTTACGAGGGCCCGTCCGAGGTGCATCGCATGGTGATCGCGCGCCGGCTGCTGGATGGGCGGAAATAGGAGGCGGACATGGGCAAGCTCGACGGCAAGGTCGCCATCGTCACCGGCGCAAGCCGCGGCATCGGTCAGGCAATTTCCGAACTGTTCGCCGAGGAGGGCGCGAAGGTGGTGTGTGCCGCGCGCACCTTCAACGAGGGCGACCACCGCATGCTGGAGGGATCGCTCTCGCGCACGGTGGAGCTAATCCGCGCGAAGGGCGGCGAGGCGAAGGCTGTCATCGCAGACGTCTCCTCGGAAGAAGATTGCGTCGCTCTTGTGCAATCGGCGCGCGACTACGGACCGGTCGACATCCTGGTGAACAATGCCGCGCTCAGCTACTTCCAGCCGATCACCGAGATGCAGACCAATCGCTGGTTCCGTGCCTTCGCGGTCGATGTGCACGGGCCGTTCATGCTGGCGAAGGAAGTGCTGAAGGACATGATCCCGCGGCGTAGCGGCGCCATCATCAACATCAGTTCCGGCGCGGCAATCGGTCCGGGACGCGGACCTTACGCCGACAAGGCCAATCGCGGCGGTACGATGTATGGAGCGGTGAAGGCAGCACTCGAGCGATTCACGCAGGGGCTGGCCCAGGAGGTCGCGCAATACGACGGGATCACGATTGCAGCGGTGTCGCCGTCGCGCGTGGTGCCGACGCCCGGCACCGTTTACCACAAGCTCGTTTCCGGCATGGACGATCCGCGTGGCGAACCGCCGATCATGATGGCGCGCGCGGCGCTTTTGCTGGCGAGCGAACCGGCGGACAAGGTGAACGGCCGCGTCACCTACAGCCAGCAGATTCTCAAGGAGTTCGGCTGGATCGAAAACGGGGCCGGTCGCGGCGTGGAGAGCCCCGGGTCAGGTTATTCGCAGATCTGATCGTGCTACGCCGCCTTCGCGGGCCTCGGCCAGCGCTGTGCGACCCGCGGCAGCACCTGCTCGATCAACAGTCGCGACTGCTCCAGCATCTCCTCGTCCCCGCGCGCGGCCGGACGCAGGATGAACTTCGACGCGTCCGCTGCAACATACTCACCGATCCGGTCGATGATCGCCGCCGCATCACCGATGACAAAATGCCGTTGCGGATCGCGCCCGGTGCGCTTGCGATACGCCTCCATCATCTGCGCGACACCCGGATCATCCCACCGCCCGAAGCGATATGCGAACGCCGCGCCGTAATGGTCCTCGTCGATGCTCCGCCCCGCATCGGCCACCGCCGCCTTGATCGCGGCAATCACCCGCCCCACGTCCGCCGGCGCCTCGGCACCCGCCTGCCAGCCGGTGCCATAGCGCGCCGTGCGCCGCACCGCGGCCTCGGACGAGCCGCCGATCCAGATCGGCAGATCGGGCTGCACCGGCTTCGGCGAAATGGACGCGCCAGTCAGATGAAAATGCCGGCCTTCGAAATCGACCGACTCCTGCGACCACAGACGATGAATGATCTCCAGGCATTCGTCGGTCTTGCGGCCTCGCGTCGTGGTGTCGATGTGCAGCGCCTGCCACTCCGGCCCCTGCGGACTGCCGATGCCGAACCCGGGCAGCAGCCGCCCCTGCGACAGCACGTCGATCGTCGCGCACTGCTTGGCCAGCAGCACCGGTTCGCGCAGTGCCAGCGACACCACGTTGACGCCGAACTTGATCCGCCGGGTGCGGCCCGCGATGGCTGCCAGCGCCGTCATGCATTCCAGGATCGGCTGGCGGCTGACGATCCGGTCAGTCTGCCAGATCGAATCGATGCCGCCTGCCTCGCACAGATCGACCCAGCGCCAGAACCCGTCGGTGCTGGAGAACGGAAAGTCCATCAGGCCCAATCCGACGGCTATGTTGCGCGCCATTGTTGCCTCCGTACCGTTCGTCATGGCCGGACCCGATCCGGCCATCTCATGCGGCAAGAGCGCCGTTCAAGATGCCCGGGTCAAGCCCGGGCATGACGATCAATTTGTTCCGGGAACAATCGATCTGTTCCGGGCACGACGTTCCATCAGTTGTTGCCGACCGCCTCGCCCAGCGTCTCGCCGATCTCGCGATGCAGCACGAGGTCGGCGAGCGGATCGAGCCCGGTCGGCTCGCGGTTCAGGATCACCAGCCGCGCCCCGTTGCGCGCGGCAAGTTCGGGGAAGCCGGCCGCGGGATACACCACCAGCGACGAGCCGATGGTGATGAACAGATCGGACGCCAGCGTCTCCTCCTCCGCGCGGATCATCGCGGCCGGCGGCATCGACTGGCCGAACGAAACCGTCGCGGTCTTGATGAACCCTCCGCACGTCTCGCAGCACGGCGCATCGCCGGAGCGTTCGAACCTGATGCGGACGTCCTCCAGTTCGTAACGCTGCGCGCACTCCAGGCAATGGGCGTAAGTGGTATTGCCGTGCAGTTCGATCACGCGGGTCGCCGGCACGCCCGATGCCTGATGCAGTCCATCTATGTTCTGCGTGATCACGGCGGAAGCCTTGCCGCGGTTCACCAGTGCGGCGACGGCGCGATGGCCACGGTTCGGTTCGGCTCCGCGTAACGTCGGATCTGTGGCGAACCGTCGCCGCCAGGTTTCGCGTCGCGCTTCCTCGGAGGCAAGGAAGTCGGAAAAATCGATCGGCCGCATCCGCGTCCAGATGCCGCCGGGGCTGCGGAAGTCCGGAATGCCCGACTCCGTGCTGATGCCCGCGCCGGTGAACACCACGACGCGGCGCGCATCGGCGATCAACCTTCGTAGCTCGGCAATCTCCTGGTCCCGATCCATCTCACCTCCTGAGGAGCATCGTCCACCAAGGTCCGCGCAACGACAATAGCGGAGCTGCGGTATGCGCGGTTGCGGCATTGGTGCGCGACCGTCAGGATCGCGGGCATAGACGAGGACCGTCCGTTTCGTGAATGAAACTGTAGCTGCCAGGCCGGTCGCCCGCCGACCGCCGTGGCTGATCGACAACCCGGATTTCTGGCGGCTCTGGTTCGTCGGGCTGGTGGTGTTCTCGGTGCGCTGGGTGGAGACGGTCGCGGTCGGCGTGTTCGTCTATCAGCACACGGGATCGGCGTTCACTGTCGCGATGATGACGATGCTGCGTCTGCTGCCGATGGGTCTGTTCGGCGCATTCATCGGCGCGATCGCCGAACGGATGCAACGGCGCACGACGCTTATCCTGGTGGTCGCGGTCATGCTGGTCAACGCGCTCGTGCTCGTGTCGCTGGCGCACTTGCGGCTGCTCGCGGTCTGGCATCTCGCGGTGACGAGCTTCATCAACGGCGTTGGCTGGGCGACCGACAATCCGGTGCGTCGCGTGATGATCGGCGAGGCCGTCGGATCGGCGCGTATGGGCGCCGCCATGTCGATCGACGTGGGCGCCAACAACGCGAGCCGCATGGTGGGACCCACCGTCGGCGGCCTGCTGCTCGCCGGCGCCGGCATCGAGGGCGTGTTCGCGCTGAGTGTCGTGCTTTACGCCGTCTCGGTGGTGGCGGCGCTGCGCGTGCGCTACCGGAACAGCTTTCCCCCGACATCGTCCGAGACGGTGATTGCACGCATCGCCGAAGGTCTGGCGTTCGTCCGCCGCGACAGGCGATTGATCGGAACGCTGACGATAACGGTGATCTACAACGTGTTCGGCTGGCCGTTCACCAGCATGGTGCCGGTGATCGGACAGGACCAGTTGGCGCTCGGCCCGGAGGGCATCGGCGTGCTCGCCAGCATGGACGGCATCGGCGCGTTCGCCGGCGCGGTGCTGATGGCGATGCTCTGTCCGCCGCGTCTGTATCGCCAGGCCTATGTCGGGGGCGTGACGCTGTACATGGTCATGCTGATCGTGTTCGCGCTCGTGCCGGTGCCGTCGATCGCCGGTTCGGCGCTGTTGTTCACCGGCCTCGGCGGCGCGGCGTTCAGCATCATGCAGGCGACGTTGGTGTATCTGTCGGCGCCGCCCGAGATGCGCAGCCGCGTGCTGGGCGTGCTGTCGGTCTGCATCGGCGTCGGGCCGATCGGGTTCCTGGCACTCGGCTGGCTGGCCGATGCGATCGGCGCACCGTGGGCGACCGCCGCCACTGGGGTCACCGGACTGCTGGCGATGCTGCTGACGCGCCCGCTATGGCGAGTGATTTGACACCAGCGGCTCTATCCATCGACCGCTCCTGACAAAAGTCGGCCATCCGCAGCCCGTTCCCAAGCCATGGGCCGGCCCCTCGATGGTCGGATATTCCGCTTCAGGGCGGCCCGGTGCCGGGCGTCACCGCGAATGGCAGGTCGGGTGCCGGTGTTGCGGGACGCATGGCGGCGGGCGGATCGGTCAGCCAGATGGTGAGCCGCTTCCAGGTGTCCTTGAACAGGGTGGCGAGGTTGCCGCCGTTTTCGATGATGACCAGGGAGAGTTCGCGCCACAGCGGGTTGCTCGGCACGATCCCGAAGTCGCGGCAGATGTCGGCGATGACGGCGCCCACCGGGCGGCGGCGCACCTCGGCCGCGATGTCCTCGGGCGTGGGCAGACGGGCGAGACCCGGGTCGGCGGCGCATGGGCGCCGCGGTCCACGGGCGGGGTGGCGCGCGGCTGGCGGCGGGATGGGCCGCTCGGGACGGCGGCCGGTGCGGACTCCTGCCGGGCGAGGCGGCTGGACAGTCTGGTCTCGAGCGCGGCGGCGCGTAGCAGGCCGCGGGCGATGCGCGCGAGGATCTCTCCGATGTCGATGGTGCCGAAGTCGCGCGTGACATCGGCGGTGTCGGTGGCGGCGGTGCGCTGTTGCAGCGTGCCGGCGAGTTGCCGCCCGTAGTCGATCAGCGTGCGCAGCAGGCCGAGCAGGCGGCCGGTGCGGGTGGGTGCGTCCGCGCCGGTGGCCGACCGATCCTGGTGGGGATCGGGGCGGTTGGGTTGTGCGGCGGCGGTGGGCGGGGCGGGCATGGACGGAATATGAACCTATGTGGAGGGTCAGTGGCAAGGAATATTTTCCAGAGGCGGCTGCAACCCCACATTGGGCTAGGGATGATGGGCAACGGCCGCTTGCGACCCAACTCGCAGATCATTGCAGACACCGGTTCAGCAACATAGCATGTCGCAACCAGTAGAGGGGGCTATGGTGGGGCGTGTCAGAGTCGCGGGGTTTTCCTTGTCCCTGGATGGGTTCGGAGCGGGCCCGGAACAGAGTCTTCAGGATCCTCTGGGAAAGCGCGGGACAGAACTCCACCGCTGGTTCGTCGGAACGAAAACCTTCAGGGCCATGTTCGGCAAGGGCGATGGCTCGGAGGGCGTGGACGAGACCTTCGCCCACCGCTCGATGGACGGCTTTGGCGCCTTCATCCTTGGCCGGAACATGTTCGGTCCTGTGCGTGGGCAATGGCGGGACGATAGCTGGAAGGGCTGGTGGGGAGACGATCCGCCCTATCACGCTCCGACATTCGTCCTGACGCACCATGCCCGCGAGCCGATCGTCATGGAGGGCGGCACCACGTTCCACTTCGTCACGGACGGGATCCACGCCGCGCTCGAGCGCGCACGCGACGCCGCGGGAGCACGCGACGTCAAGATTGGAGGTGGCGTCTCGACAGTTCGCCAATATCTGCAGGCCGGCCTGATCGATGAACTGCACTTCGCGTTTTCGCCTGTCCTGCTCGGACGGGGCGAGGCGATGTTCGAGGGCTTGGATCTCCCTGCCCTCGGCTACCGCGTGATGCAATCCACTGCCACAGACCTCGCGACGCACGTCGTGCTCGGGCGCGAGGAGAGCGAATAAGCGTTCGCTTCTGCAGGTTCGTCGCCGGATAGCCATCGGGCGGCAAATCACCCAAAAGATCATCAGATCGGGCGCCTGGTGTGCGAGTCATCACCCGCGATCGAGGTCCAGTGCCATCAGCTCCTCGTCATGGAAACGATCGCCAACTTTGAGCGAGCGCCGCTCTATCCCGTATGTCGTGAACCCCATGCGCCGATAGAGGCGCTGCGCCGGTGCATTGCCGGCCGCCACGGTCAGTTGCAGCACGATCGCGCCGGCCTCGCGCGCCGCTGCAATGACCGCCTCCACCAGTTGCTGCGCCAATCCCGTGCCGCGATGCGCCGCATCAACGTACATGCTGAACAGAAACGCCTTGTGTCGCTGCTTGGCGCCTGATCGGATCACCAGCCCAATGAGCCCGACCATCGAACCGTGCTCGTCGAACGCGCCGAACCGCACCAGGCCCGGCGTGGCGAGGCGTTCGACGAACTGCCCCCGGTCCAGCGCCGCCTCGTCCTCATAGGCAGCACCGAATGCCTCCGGGTGCAGACGCAGCGCGTCGAGCCGCACCGCACGGAAGGCATCGACATCGGACGGTTCCAGGCGCCGGATCATGCCAGCGCCGCCGCGACCCGTGCCGCAAGCCGCCGCGCCACCTCGGACTTGGCGAGGCGTGGCCAGTCCTCCACGCCATCGACGGTGATCAGATGCACCGCGTTCTCTTCGCCGCCCATGATGCCGGTCGCCGGAGACACGTCGTTGGCGATGATCCAGTCGGCATTCTTCCGCTCGCGCTTCGCCTGCGCATTGGCCATCAGGTCATCGGTCTCCGCGGCAAAGCCGATCACGAGGCGGGGGCGGCGCGGCCCGGGCTGGGCGATCGTGGCGAGAATGTCGGGATTTGGCACCAGTTCCAGCGCCGGCGGCGCGGCGCCCGGCACCTTCTTGATTTTTCCTGCCGAAGCGCCGGCAACACGCCAGTCCGCGACCGCCGCGGCGAACACCGCCACATCGGCCGGCAGCGCCGCCTCGCATGCGTCCAGCATCTCTTGCGCACTTTCCACGTGATTCGTCGCCACGCCCGGCGGGTCCGGAACGTTCACCGGACCGCTGACCAGCGTGACGCGCGCGCCAAGATCGGCAAACGCCGCGGCGATCGCATGCCCCTGCCGCCCGCTCGATCGATTGGCGATGTAGCGCACCGGATCGATCGGTTCGTGCGTCGGCCCGCTGGTTATCAGCACGTGGCGGCCCGACAGCGGGCGTCGCGGCGCGAGCAGTGCCTCGATCGCCGCAAGAATCGCAGGCGGCTCCGCGAGCCGGCCGGGACCGAACTCGTTGCACGCCATCGCGCCCTCGTCCGGACCGACCACGTGGATGCCGCGCGCGGCGAGCCGCGCCATGTTCGCAACCGTCGCCGCGTGTTGCCACATGCGGACGTTCATCGCCGGCGCGACCAGCACAGGCTTGTCGGTCGCCAGCAACAGCGTCGAGGCAAGATCGCCCGCCAGCCCGACGGCCATCTTGGCCAGGATATCAGCCGATGCAGGCGCCACTACCACCAGATCCGCACTGCGCGAGAGCTGGATGTGACCCATCTCGCTTTCGTCGGTCAGCGAGAACAGATCGGAATAGACCTTGCCCTCGCTCAGTGCCTGCAGTGATAGCGGCGTGACGAAGTGCGCGCCGGCCGCGGTCAGCACGCAAGTGACCGCGCAGTCCCTGCCGCGCAGCAGCCGGATCAGTTCCAGCGCCTTGTAGGCCGCAATGCCGCCGGAGACGATGAGCAAGACGCGTTTGCCGGCGATCGTCATGCGTGGGACCAAGCCCGCCATCCGTACTCTACATTTCCCTCTCCGCCCTTGGGGGCGGAGAGGGTCAGGGTGAGGTGGGGGACGTGCCAGCACCGCAGTTCCGCACCGATTGCATCGCAGCGCAGTGGGCGCGCCGTGATGACCGGTTGACACGGTGGCGCCAGCAGCCCCACCTCATCCCGACCTTCTCCGCCCCACAGGGGCGGAGAAGGAGTTTGCGGCGGTGCTGGGCGGGGTTTCGTCACAGCCGCCATCCCGAATGGATCGCCGCGATGCCGCCCGACAGGTTGCGCACACCGACGCGTGCAAATCCGGCGGATCGCATCATGCCGGCAAGAACCTCCTGGGTGGGGAATTCCCTGATGCTCTCGGCCAGATAGCGATAACTCGCCGCATCTCTCGCGACGCACCGCCCCAGAACCGGCAGCGCCCGAAACGACCACGCATCGTAAAGCGGCTGCAACACGGCGACCTGAAGCCGCGAGAACTCCAGACAGAAGAACCGCCCGCCCGGCTTCAGCACGCGCCGCGCCTCAGCCAGCACGGCCTGCCGGTCGGTGCAGTTGCGCAGACCGAACGCGATCGAGACACGATGCACCGCGCGATCCGGCAACGGCAATCGCTCGGCATCGGCAACCACCAGCGAAGCCCCGCCAATCAGGCCGCCTGCAACGGCGCGGTCCTGTGCCACGGTCAGCATCGACACGTTGATGTCGGTCAGCAGCACGGGACCGCCTCCCTGTGAAAGCCAGGCGAACCCGACATCGCCGGTGCCCGCGGCAAGGTCCAGCAGAACACGCCCGGGCCGCGGATCCAGCAACGTGACGAAAACCCGTTTCCACGCGCGATGAACGCCGAGCGACATCAGGTCGTTCATCAGATCGTAGCGTGGCGCGACGCTGTCGAACACCTGACGCACCAGGCCGCTCTTTGCCGCGCGCGGAACGCGGCGGAATCCGAAATCGGCGGTTTCGCTCGCAGCCGGGTTGTCGCTCATGCGGCCCATCTATAGCGTGCCGCACCCCAATGCCGGAACTCCCCGAAGTCGAGACGGTGATGCGCGGCCTTCAGCAACGGTTGGAGGGTCGCCTGATCGTGCGCGCCATCGCCAATCGCCCGGACCTGCGCTGGCCGCTGCCGGAGGGCCTGGAGCAGCGGCTGACCGGCGCTCGCGTCGAAGGCTTCCGCCGCCGCGGCAAGTACATCCTGATGCGACTGGCCGGTGGCGATTCGGTGCTGCTGCATCTCGGCATGTCCGGTCGGATGGTCCTGGGTCCGGCGCGCCCGAACCAGCCCACGCCGCACGAGCACCTGGTGCTGGAGACGGACGACGGCTGGCGCCTGGGCTTCGTCGATCCGCGCCGATTCGGTTCGGTCGATCTGGTTCTGACACGGCTCGAGGACACGCATCGATTGCTGGCCGAACTCGGTCCCGAGCCGCTCGACGCGGGCTTCTCCCCTGCCTGCCTGTCGGCTTCCCTCGCCGGCAAGCGGACGTCGATCAAGGCCGCCTTGCTCGACCAGAAGGTCGTGGCCGGCCTTGGCAACATCTACGTATGCGAGGCCCTGTTCCGGGCACGGCTCAGCCCGCTGCGCTCGGCCCACACCGTGCCCGGAGCCCGCGCGGCGCGTCTGGTGCCGGCAATCCAGGACACGTTACGGGAGGCGATCGCCGCCGGTGGCTCCAGCCTGCGCGACTATGTGCAACCGCACGGCGAGCTGGGTTACTTCCAGCACGCCTGGAAGGTCTATGGCCGCGAGGGCGAGCCGTGCGAGCGGTGTCCGGCCCCGCCCGCCTGTCTCGGCGTGCGCCGCGTGGTCCAGTCGGCCCGCAGCACATTCTATTGCCCGCGTTCCCAGCGCTAGCTAGAAGCTCCCACCCTTTGCGGGAGATCTCAGATGGCCGACGGATTCGAGAACATCGTCGTCGAGACCCACGGGCGGGTTGGACTGATCCGGCTTAACCGGCCCGCTGTGCTGAATGCATTGTGCGATGCCATGATGCAGGAGATCGGCGATCAGCTCCTGGCGTTCGACGACGACGCGGCAATTGGCGCCATCATTTTGACCGGAAACGAAAAAGCCTTCGCCGCCGGCGCCGACATCAAGGAAATGAAGGATCGCACCCATCCCGCCGCCCTGCTGGAGGATTTCATCGGCAAGCGCTGGGAGACGGTGCTGCGGGTCAGGAAGCCGGTGATTGCCGCAGTGGCCGGATTCGCCCTCGGCGGCGGCTGCGAGCTGGCCATGATGTGCGATTTCATTCTGGCTGCCGACACCGCCCGATTCGGCCAGCCCGAGATCAATCTCGGCGTCATTCCCGGTGCTGGCGGCACCCAGCGGCTGACGCGGGCGGTCGGCAAGTCGAAGGCGATGGACATGGTTCTGACGGCGCGGATGATGGACGCCGCCGAGGCCGAGCGGGCCAATCTCGTCTCGCGGGTGTTCCCGGCCGATCAGCTCATTCCCGAGGCGTTGAAGATTGCCGAGCGGATCGCCGGCCTGTCGCCGGTGGCCGTGGCACTTGGCAAACAGGCGGTGAACCGCGCCTTCGAAACCACCCTGATCGAGGGTGTGCGGCACGAGCGGGCACTGTTCCTGTCGCTGTTCGGCACTCCAGATCAGCGGGAGGGAATGGCCGCCTTTATCGAAAAGCGAAAGCCCGCGTTCCGTACCGGCGGGCCGTGAGGTAACGTCGGGCGAACCCTTTCGGACATGCCAGCTTGAGCATCTCAGTCATAAGACCTGCGGCGCCCACCCATTGATCCCGTTGAATGAAATTCATGCCTCCCTGGCGGGGTTCATGATCGAGACGCGCTACCAGCCGATCGTGCGTCTGGCTGACCGCAAGCCTGTGGCGGTCGAGGTGCTGGCTCGCATGAACCATCCCATCCGGGGCACCCTGCTGCCGCACCTCTTTGTGCCCCAGATGGAGGATGCCGGCCTTGCTCCCGCGCTGACCGAAGCCGTGACCCGTCGCGCTTTCGCCGACATGACCAATCGGTCGCTGCTACCTTATGGCCTTGAAATCGCACTGAACTTTCCACTCGATGTTCTGCTCGTTCCGCAGGCGATGGTGCTGCTGGATGCACAGCGTCGAATTGCGGGGATCGAAGCCAAACAGGTCATTATCGAGCTGACCGAGAGCCGGCCGGTCGAGGATGTCGTCGGTTTGCGGCGCGCCATCGAGCGGTTGCGCGCGGCGGGATACGGTGTCGTGATCGACGATATCCAGCCGGAGGTGCCGCAACTTCAGGCGCTGCTGGAACTGCCGTTCACGGGCGTGAAGCTTGACAAGGACCTCGTACTGCTCCTGGCGGATGACGCAGGATTGCGCAATTTCATCCTCGACATCGTTGACGTGGCGAAGTCACGCGGTTTGACCGTCACTGCGGAAGGCGTGGAGGACTCGGCGTCCTGGTACCGGTTGGCAGGTCTCGGCGTTGATATGGCGCAGGGTTTCCTGATCGCACGGCCGTTGCTGGCAGTTGCCGTCCCCGTCTGGCTGCGCCGGTGGTCGAAACGGCAGAGTTTCGCCTGACGGCCCGGCTCGAAACAGGCGAACCGGCTGGCGGTTGTGGTTTTCTACAGTCCCGGCGATCTGCTCGCCGTGCACCGGCGGGAGCGGGAGCCCAGCCGGCAGCCTACGCGCCGGCGAACTCCACCTTCACGGTCGTGCCGCTTTGGCTGTCCAGCGTAAGGCTGCCCCCAAGTTCCGCGGCGAGGTCCCGCATGATCCTCAGGCCAAGGCCGCTGGAATTCGCCAGAACGCTACCGGCATCAAATCCCGGTCCGTCGTCCCAGATCGTCAGCACCAGCTGATCATCGGCGGCATTGCGCAGTTCAACAGCGAACATGCAGCCGCGCCGACGCTGAAAAATGTGCTTCGACGAATTTATCGCGGCTTCGATGGCGATCAGGCAGACGATCGTGACATGCCGATCGGGCAGTGTCAGCGGCGGCACCCGCACCTGAACGGCGACATCCACGTCGTAGAAGATGTGGTCGAGGATTTCGCGTAGCAGCGGCGCCAGGCCCCTATGGTAGCCCGATTTGTCATCCACGATGCGTTGCAGATAGCTGATCGACGATATCCGCCCGATCGCCTGATGGAGCACATGCTCGACCTTGGCGCCCCCATCGATCCTGGTCTGCGAGCTTTCGAGCATTGCGATGATCAGGTGCAGCTGATTTGCGATGCGATGCTGCTTCTCCCGCACCATGATTTCGCGCAACCGGAGGGAGCTTTCAAGCTGGCCCGCCTGTGTGGCGTCGTTGCGGGACGCCACATGGAGCGAGTCGACGAGCGCCATCTCGAACAGGCCGACAAGCACGAACAGCGCGAGCGAGATCGGAGCCGTGGGCCACTCCGTCGATAAGTCGATGGGAGGCAGCCAAAGATAGGCGCAGGCAGCAGCCCCGAGCGCGATCACCGCCACGGCTTGCCGCCGTCCGCAGACCAAGGTGGTCAGGGCAATCGCTGGAAGAAACGTCAGAAACGGTCCGCTGATGACGGCATCGTCAAGCAGCCATCGTACCGCCGCGGCGACACAGCAGAACGCCAGAGCCAACAACCAGCGCGCCCACCATGCCCGGCATCGCGTGAAGCGAAGGGGCAGGCGGGCGGGCGCCGGAGGCAGGACTGCCTCAGCTGGCCAGGACACCGTATGGAGCATGTGAACCGTTGCTTGATCGATGTGATAATCGTTTCTATCAGACAACGCATTCGCATGCTATCGGAATCCCGCAGCAGCAGTGGCCGGACTACTCCGCCGGCACGCTGACACTCGGTCGAACGGGCACGCGGCGAGGAATATGCAGCGCGAATGCCGCGATCAGCGCCGACATACCGGTGAAGGCCGCCAAGCCATAGAGACCGCCCGAGTAGCTGCCGGTGAAGTCCTTGATCCAGCCGACCAGGGCGGGACCGACCGCGCCGCCGACATTGCCGATCGAGTTGATCCAGGCGATCCCGGCCGCCGCCGCCGTGCCGGTCAGCATCATCGACGGCATCGACCAGAACGGACCCTTGGTGCCGTAGAAGCCTGCCGTCGCGATGCACATCCCGGCCAGCGCCCACCAGGTGCCCATCATCATGCCGGCCATCGCCAGGCCGATGGAGGAGACGGTGCAGGCCCAGAACAGGTTCCAGCGCCGCTCACCCATACGGTCGGAGATCCAACCCCAGGTGACCATGCTGATCGCGCCGCAGACGTAGGCAAGCATGGTCGCATAGCCCGTGCCCATGTTCGTCGTGCCGAGCGATTTGATGATTTGTGGAATGAACAGCAGCAGTCCCAGGCTGGCGGTGACGATGCCAAGATAGTTGAGCGAGAGAAGCAGGATCTTGGGATTCATCATCGCCTGCCAGATGCTGTATTTTCCTCCCGATTCCACCGCGCGCCGCTCCTGCGCCAGCGTGCCGACCAGCCAGTTCTTCTCCTCCGAGGTCAGCCAGCCGGCCTTTGCCGGATTGTCGGTCAGCGCGAACAGCACGAAGACGCCGATCAGAACGGTCGGTATCGCCTCCAGGATGAAGATCCACTTCCACCCGGCGTAGCCGAGGAACCCGTCCAAGCCGAGGATCGACGTCGAGACCGGCGCGCCAAGGGCCACCGAGACGGGCAAGGCGAGCGTGAAGCTGGAGATGATGCGGGCACGATGATGATCGGGGAACCAGTAGGTGAACAGCAACACGATGCCCGGGAACAAGCCGGCCTCGGCGAGGCCGAGCAGGAAGCGAACAGTCAGGAAGCTGTTCGGTCCGACGACGAAGGCAGTGGCGGCCGATGCCATGCCCCAGGTGATCATGATGCGCGCGATCCAGATCCGCGCGCCGACCTTTTCGAGGATGACGTTGCTCGGCACCTCGAAGAGGCAGTAGCCGAGGTAGAATGCCGTCGAACTCAGACCGTATGCCCACTGGGACAGGCCGATGTCCTTGTTCATCGTGAGAGCGGCAAAGCTCACGTTGATGCGGTCGAGGTAGCAAAAGAAGTAAACCAGCATCGCAAGCGGCAAGAGTTGCAGATAGACCTTGCGCATGGTTGCCTGTTCGACGGAGCGGACCATTCCTTCCTCGCATCATTCAATTGTTGAGGCAGCCTACCAAGCGTGCTTCAGGCGACGCAAATCCGCCGTCACGCGTTCCGCGGTGCGCCGGTCCACACTTCGCGATACAAGTCCATGATCTCCGCCTTGTCGGGCACGCGCGGGTTGTTGGCCGGACTGCCCGACGCCAGCGCCTGATCGGCCATCAGCGCCAACTTGCCGTTCCACGCACGCTCGTCGATCCCGTACGCTGCGGGGTTGGGGACGGAAAGCTCGGTGTTCAGCGTTGCGAGGCCGGCGACCAGCTTGGCTGCCGCCGCGGCATCGGCATCGCGATCGTCGGCGAAACCGATACGGCGGGCGGCATCGGCGTAGCGCGCCTCTGCGGAACCGACGGAAAACCGCGTGATCGCCGGCAGCAGCATGGCGTTCGACAGGCCGTGCGGGACGTGGAAATGCGCGCCGATCGGCCGTGACATGCCGTGCACCAGCGCAACCGAACTGTTGGAGAACGCGAGGCCGGCCTGCGTCGCGCCCAGCATCATGCCCTCGCGCGCCGCGGCGTTGCGCGGTTCGGCATAGGCGGTGCGGATATGCTGGCCTATCAGCGCCATCGCCGAGACGGCGAGCGCATCGGAGAACGGATTTGCTCGTTTGGAGACGAAGGCTTCCAGCGCGTGCGTTAGGCTGTCCACGCCGGTATCGGCTGTGGTACGCGGCGGCACGCTGAAGGTCAGTTCGTAATCGACGATTGCCGCCAACGGCAGTGCGCCAAGGCCGGCGATCAGCATCTTCTCGTCGCGTTCGGTGTCGGTGATGACGGTGAAGCGCGTGCACTCGCTGCCGGTGCCGGCGGTGGTGGGGATGGCGATCACCGGCAGCGCGCCGCGATCGGCCTGCACCGGCACCTTGTAGTCGCGCATCTTGCTGCCAGGTCCCTTGGCACCCGCGGCCAGGATCGCCATCGCCTTCGCGGTGTCGATCGGCGAGCCGCCACCGAAGCCGATCAAACAGTCGAAGTTGCCACGGTTCAGTTCCGCAACGCCGGCCTCGATCACCGTGTCGGTGGGGTCGGGCACGGTGTCGCTGAACACGGTGACGGCGATGCCGGCAGCGGCCAACGGTTCGAGACAATGCTGCACGTGGCGCGAGGACACCATGAACGGGTCCGTCACCACCAGCGGACGCGACAGGCCGAATTTGGCGAGTACCTCGGCGATCTGACGCACCGCGCCGCCGCCGACCTGCAGCATGCGTGGGGCGGCGATGTTGGCATTCACTGCTGGCATGGTGTGGACCTCCCGAAAAGTGCAGGTTCACCACAAAGGCACAAAGGCACGAAGACAGGAAGTGGCGGTCGCGGGCTGGGTGAGGCATTGATTCGGACATCATCTGATGCCAAATAACGTGCCGACATGGAGGCGGAGGATCACGGTGCGGACAACGATCACCCTCGACGACGAGCTTGTCGCAACGGCGCAGGAGTATACTGGCATCATGGAGAAGTCGGCACTGGTAAGCGCGGCGCTCCAGGCCCTGATCCAGCGCGAAGCCGCGCGCCGCCTTGCAAGATTGGGAGGATCGCAACCCGATCTGAAACCTGTGCGCCGGCGCCGATCGAAGGTGGGGTGATACTCGTGGACAGCTCGGTGTGGATCGACCACCTGCACCGGGCTGATGAGATGCTGACAGATCTGCTCGATCGTGGGCAGGTTATGACGCATCCCTTCGTTATCGGAGAGCTGGCGATCGGCAATCTCCGACCGCGCAACGTGGTGCTGGACGTTCTGCGGAAGCTTGATCGGGTCATCGTGGCGCGCGATGACGAGGTCCTGCGCCTCATCGAGCAAGAGCGCCTGTTCGGGTTGGGCCTGGGTTACGTGGACGTCCACCTTTTGGCTGCCGCGCGCCTCACGCCGGAGACAACCCTTTGGACGCGAGACAAGCGTCTGTCGGCAGCGGCCGAGCGTCTATCCCTTGCGGCACGCCTGACACACTGAGCGCGTCAGCCCGCGGCCGCTGCACCGACTTCCGCGCGGCGCTTCGCATACAGCGCCAGCCGCTTCGCCGCCATCGGCGCGACGTGGCCAGGCTCGATTACCTCGCCCGCCGGGGGCAGTTCCTCGGCGCGATGGCAGGCAGTGAAGTGGCCTTCGCTCCATTTGCGCAGGATTGGCATTTCCTCGCGGCAGCGGTCGATGACGAACGGACAGCGCGTGTGGAAGCGGCAGCCCGAGGGCGGGTTCATCGGACTCGGCACATCGCCGCCCGGTAATTGCCGCGCGCTGTGCCGATGCGGGTCCGGCCGCGGGATCGCAGTCAGGAGCGTGCGCGTATAGGGATGGCGCGGCTCGGTGAACAGCACGTCCTTCGGCGAGATCTCGACGATCTGGCCGAGATACATCACCGCCACGCGGTCGGCCATGTGCTTCACCACCGCAAGATCGTGCGCGATGAACAGGTAGGACAGCCCAAGCCGCGCCTGAAGGTCCTTCAGAAGGTTCACCACCTGCGCCTGGATCGACACGTCCAGCGCGGAGACCGGTTCGTCGCACACCACCAGCGCCGGCTCCACGGCAAGCGCGCGCGCAATGCCGATGCGCTGTCGCTGGCCGCCGGAGAATTCGTGCGGGTAGCGTTGCGCGTGGTAGGATGCGAGGCCGACCAGACCGAGCAACTCGGTCACCCGTGTGCGGCGTGCCGTGCGTTCGCCGATGCCGTGCACGATCAGCGGTTCCTCGACGATCTCGCCCACCGTCATGCGCGGATTGAGCGAGGCGAACGGATCCTGAAACACGATCTGCATTCGCCGGCGCAGTTTGCGCAGCGGATCGCCGTGCATGTTGGTGATGTCCATGCCCTCGAAGCTGATCGTGCCGGCGGTCGGATCGATCAGCCGCAGCACGAGCCGCGCCGTGGTGGATTTGCCGCAGCCAGACTCGCCCACCAGCGCCAGCGTCTCGCCGTGATCGAGGCTGAACGAGATGCCGTCCACCGCACGCACCACGCCCACGGTCTTGCCGAATATCAGTCCGCGCTTGACGTCAAAGTGCCTGGTCAGACCTTCGACTTCCAGCAGCGCGGTCATGCCACCAGCGCCTCGATCGGCGCGCGGATGCAGGCAACGCGATGGTCCTCGCCGAGCAACCGCAGTGCCGGGTCTTGTATGGTGCACGCGGCGTCGGCGAACACGCAGCGTGGATGAAACCGGCAGCCCTGTGGCAGATCGAATGGCGCGGGGACGGTGCCTTCGATCGCCAGCAGGCGATCGCGGTTCTCGTCGATCTTCGGGATGCTGCCAAGCAGGCCGAGCGTGTAGGGATGCTGCGGGTCGTCGAAGATCGCAGCCCCGGTTGCGCGCTCGACCACGCGGCCGGCGTACATCACCGCGACCTCGTTGGCCATTTCGGCGACGATGCCGAGGTCGTGGGTGATCAGGATGATCGCCATGCCGGTCTGCTGCTGGAGTTCGCGCAGCAGGTCGAGAATCTGCGCCTGCACCGTGACGTCGAGCGCGGTGGTCGGTTCGTCGGCGATCAGCAGGTCGGGCTCGCAGGCGAGCGCCATGGCGATCATGACGCGCTGGCGCATGCCGCCGGACATCTGGTGCGGGATATTCGTCGAAGCGGCGTTCGGGCGCGGGAATACGCACGCGCTGTAGCGCGGCGATGGCACGGCTGCGCAGCGCACCCGCCGATGCGGAGCGGTCATGCGCGCGCATCGCCTCGGTGATCTGGTCGCCGACGGTGAACACGGGGTTCAGGCTGGTCATCGGCTCCTGGAAGATCATCGCGATGCGGTTGCCGCGGATGTCGCGCATCTGCGCAGGCGAGAAGTCCAGCAGGTTCCTGCCGTCAAATTCGATGTGTCCGGCGGCGATGCGACCTGGCGACGGCACAAGACGCATCACCGACAGCGACAGAACCGACTTGCCGCAGCCGCTTTCACCGACGATGCCAAGCGTGCGGCCCCGATCGACCGCGATGTCGACGCCGTCCACCGCCGCGACATCGCCGCCGGTCGTACGGAACACGGTGCGCAGGCCGGTGACGGAGAGAAGTGCGGTCATGCGAGCAGCTGCTAGACGCCGTCAAGCCCGGCCATGACAGTACGTCCTGTCATCGCGTATTGAACGTCAGCGGCGAAATCTGCTCCGCGGTTCGATGCTCCCAGTCGAGGTTCGGCACATTCGCCTTCACGCGCTTCTGCGCTTCATGCAACGCCGCCGCCGCGGCGGGATAGTCCATCGTCAGCACGCGCCCGTCCTCGACCACCTTCCGCCCATCCACGTAGACACCGCGCACGGCGCGGTCGCCGGCGGCATAGATCAGGCTGCGCACCGGATCGTGTGCCGGGCGCATCATCGGATGCGTGATGTCAACCAGGACAATGTCGGCGCGGCAGCCCGGCGACAGGCGGCCAATGTCGTCGCGGCCGAGGGCGCGTGCGCCGCCGATCGTCGCGGCCTCGAACAGGTCGGTGCTGTTGAGCGTGCGCGGATTGCCGGCCTGGGTGCGCGCCAAGTACGCGGCCAGCCGCATCTCATCCAGCATGTTGTGCGGATAGGTGTCTGTTCCGATGCCCATGTTCACGCCGGCTCGGCGATACCGGCCGAAATCCCTCAGCGTGATGCCGCGGCGGGCGAACACGGTAGGACAGTGCGCGACGGTGGTGCCGGTCTCCGCCAGGCGCTTCACGTCGGTATCGGTGTGCCAACGCGTCGATGGATGATCGTCGAGAAAGATTCCATGGCCGATGATCGAGCGTTCCGACAGCAGCCCCAGATGATCGAGCCAGCCGATCGGCGTGTGGCCATGCCGGCGCGTGATCTCGTGGAACTCGGACACGGACTGGGCGGCATGGATCTGCCAGGAAACGCCGCGCGCCTTCGCCTCGCTGAAAGAGTCACGCAGCAGACCCTCGGAGCACGTGTCGATCTGCGCCGGCACGACCATGCCAAACAGACGCCCCGACGGATGCTGTTCGGCGCGCTCAATCAGCGACAGTGCCTCGGCCATCGCCTTCTCGCCGGCCGCCTCGTCCCAGGCATACTCCACCAGGTGCCCGTTCTTGGTGTACCAGCGCCCGGACCGGAACATCGGTGCGATGCACACGCGCATGCCGGCTTCCGCCAGCAGGTCCAGCCAACCGGGATGCGCCATCGACAGATCGGCGAGCGTGGTCACCCCCGACAGCAACAGTTCGGACAGCGCCACGCGCACGCAATGCGGGATCGCTTCCGGGTCGGGGCGGAAGATCGGCAGGTACTCATAGAGCGAGGAATTGTAGAAGCCCGGACTGCCGATTTCGTCGATCAACCCCTTGTTCATCGGCTCGCTGGAGGGATGCGAGTGGATGTTCACCAGCCCCGGCATCACCATCATGCCGGAACCGGAGATCACCTCATTCGCCGGCCCCTCGTAGCCACGACCGACGAAGCGCAGCACACCGCCCTCGAACGCCACATCCGCATCCGCCATGTAAACATGCGATTTGGCGGCCGCATCCCAGGCGACCACCATATCGGCGTTGCGGATTACGGTGGTCATAGGACCCAGTTCCCTCTCCGCCTCTTGGGGCGGAGGGGGTCAGGGTGAGGTGGGGGCCGGGAGGACCCGCAAGCGGAGAACTTCTTTGCCATCGAACACCCGCGCGGTGCCTCGTCCCCCACCTCACCCTGCCCTCTCCGCCCCCAGGGGCGGAGAGGGAATTCCGCCGCATCAATGGATCTCGCCGGAGCGCTTCAGCGCATCGCGCAGCTTCGCCGGTGTGAAACCGGGCGCCCGGCAAACGTCGAGAATGACCTTCTCGCGCCGTGAAATCAGGTCGATCGCCGCCGGCAGCTTCTTCACCGCGTCCGCCGGAATCACCACCGCACCGTGGAAGTCCGCGTGGACCACATCGTCATGTCCGACCTGCATGCCGAAGATGTTCACCGGCTGACCGAACGTGACCATGTGCACGTGCGCGTGGCTCGGCCCGATGCGCCCGCCGATCATCTGGTAGCCGGGTGCCCACATGTCGAGATCGCGGAACGAACCGTTGGTGACGCAACCGATGGAGCCAAGCGCCTTGTGGATAGTGGACTGCACCTCACCCCAATACGCGCCGTAGCCTGGCCGGTCGTCGATGTCCTGGATCACGGCGATGGTCGGGAAATCGGTGGCGTGGACATAGTCGTACCAGTCCGCCCGGTCGGTCACCTTGCCACGTGGCGGTTCGGTGGAGCGGATCATGCCCACCCGCGCCAAGCCTACGATCGGCTTGGCCTTCGGGTCGATGCACACCATCGGCTCAACGGTGTAGCCGAAGCGGCGGCGCTCCGGCGAGGTGATCTCGAGGCCATTGCAGATCGTCGGCGTATCCCACTCCGCCAGCACATCCAGGTCAGCCTGCGTGAACGGCCGCTCAGCCATTGCTTCCTCCTATCGAGGGTTTGAGGCATGGTGTCACCATGCAGGTCATCGCGACGGGCGGCAAGGCGATCTACGGTGCGCCGCTTGGAATCCTGATGCTGGAGGCGAGGTTCCCCCGCATCCCGGGCGACATGGGCAATGCCGGCACCTGGCCATTTCCGGTGCTGTACCGCGTGGTGCGGGGCGCCACGCCGGAACGCGTGGTGCTGAACGCCGCCACCGGTCTGCTGGACGACTTCCTGGCCGCCGCCGCCGAACTGGTGCGCAACGGCGCGGAGGCGATCACCACCAACTGCGGCTTCCTGTCGCTATTCCAGGCGGAACTGGCGGCCCATGTGCGAGTGCCGGTCGCCACCAGCGCGCTGATCCAGGTGCCATGGGTGCAGGCCATGCTGCCGCCGGGGCGCCGCGTCGGGATCATCACGGTGTCCGCCGGTTCGCTGACGCCACGGCACCTGTCAGCCGCCGGCGTGCCGCTCGACACACCCTTCGTCGGCACCGAGGACGGAAAGGAATTTTTCCGCGTGCTGGTTCGCGGCGAGAAGCAGGACATGGACGTTGCGTTGGCCGCGGCCGACATCCTGGACGCGGGGCGGACGCTGGTGGCCCGTCATGGCGACATCGGCGCCATCGTGCTGGAGTGCACCAACATGCCGCCCTACGCGTTCGCGCTGCGCGAGGCATTGGGTCTGCCGGTCTATGACATCTACTCGTTGGTCACCTGGCTGCACGCCGGACTACGCCCCCGCGAGTTCGGGCCACCCGCAGATCGGGCAACCTGCTTCGCCGTGGGAGATGCAGGCTGATGGCGTTGACCCGCAAGCGCGTGATGGTGACCGGCGGCGCAGGTTTCCTCGGCTCGCATCTCTGCGAACGGCTGATCCGTGACGGCGACGACGTGCTTTGCGTCGATAACTACTTCACGGGACGCAAGGACAACATCGCGCATCTGATCGGCGACCCGCACTTCGAGGCGATGCGGCACGACATCACCTTCCCGCTCTATGTGGAGGTCGATGAAATCTACAATCTGGCGTGCCCGGCATCTCCGGTTCACTATCAGTACGATCCGGTGCAGACCACCAAGACGAGTGTCATCGGAGCGATCAACATGCTGGGGCTGGCCAAGCGTGTCGGCGCGAAGATCATGCAGGCATCGACCAGCGAAGTATATGGCGATCCGTCCGTGCATCCGCAGACCGAGGACTACCGCGGCAACGTCAATCCGCTCGGCCCGCGCGCCTGCTACGACGAGGGCAAGCGCTGTGCCGAGACGCTGTTCTTCGACTATTTCCGTCAGCACAGGACGCGCATCAAGGTGGCGCGCATCTTCAACACCTATGGGCCGCGTATGCACCCGAACGATGGCCGCGTGGTGTCGAACTTCATCGTCCAGGCTTTGCGTGGCGGGGATATCACGTTGTTCGGCGACGGCAGTCAGACCAGGGCGTTCTGTTATGTCGATGACCTGATCGACGGGTTCGTTCGTCTCATGGCGACCGGTGATGAAATCACCGGCCCGATCAATCTTGGAAACCCGCACGAAGTTCCGGTCAGCGGGCTGGCCGATCGGGTGATCCGGCTGACCGGTTCGTCGTCGCGCATCATGTACCGTGAACTGCCACAGGACGATCCGTTGCAACGCTGCCCCGACATCAGCCTTGCACGCCGTGTTCTGGACTGGGCCCCGAGCGTGGCGCTGGAAGATGGTCTAAAGCGGACGATCGCCTATTTCGACCGCATGCTGTCCGAGCGCGGGGAGAAACGTGTTGAGACGGCGGGCTGATACGTCGATGCCGGTTCTTGTAACATGGAATCCTCGACGGCCTGTGAAAGCGGACCACCGCTGCCACGGACCGCGACCAATCCCGCGAAAGATGGCCGGGTCACGCCCGGCCATGACGGCGGACCTGCAAGTCCAGCCTGGCGATCCCGTCACCGACTCAGCACCTTGAATCGCTGGTCGTCATCCGTCGCCATTTGATTGACCAGGTCGATCTCCCATTCCAGATATGCCCGCATTGCGTCCTCGACGCTCCCGGTCTGCTCGCGAGCCCGCAGCCTTTCATCCTCCCGCGCGCTGGCCATTCGCGCCGCGCCGCGTTCCAGACCGTACCCGCCGGCGTCCCAGGCCGCGGTGCCGCCCGATAGCGCCATCACCGGCGCCGGTGCGCGACCGTTCCATTCGGCCGCGGCCAGCCGTGCCAGCACTCCGTCCGACGAGGTGAACACGATCGCGTCTGTCGCCGGCAATGCGGCGAATGCCTCGGCAAGGCGTGCACGGATAGCGAACCATGCACCTGGAATGTGGCCGGCGATAAAGCCGCGGCTCCAATCCAGATCGACCACCACCGTGCTGGCCGCCTGCAACCGCGCGTGCAGCGCGGCGGCCTCGATCGCGGGCACCGACACGTCGTCCAACCCGAGGACGCGCGGCACATAGGGCCCCGTGGTGGTGCCCACAGACCGCATGTCCAGCGTCATCACCGCGACGTCCCAGCCCATCTGTTGCATCCAGTGCGCTGTCATCGTCGCGCGGACGCCGTCGTCGTCCACCAGCACGATGCGCGCGCCCCACGTGGCGGCGTGCCGGTCGGTCTCCTGCACCAGTTGCCCGCCGGCGATGTGCTTCATGCCCGGCACGTGCCCGGCCGCATATTCGGCCGGCGTGCGCACGTCGAACACATACAGGGAGCGCGCGGTCTCGGTCCGCCAGCGTTGCAGCGTCGCCGCGTCGATGGTTCCGATGCCGGACCGCCGAGCCACCCCGGCTGCGGCGGCGCGCGCCGCGGCGCGGCCGGTATCCGACACGGCTGGCGGCTGTGCCGTCGCACCCTTCAGCACCTGCAAACCCGACAGGTGCCAGGCCTGCGTTCCGTTCTGCAGCGATACCACCTTGTTGGGCACACCCGCGTCGATCAGCGACTGTGCGCCGATGATGCTGCGCGTGCGGCCGCCGCAGTTGACGACCACCGTGGTGTCCGGCGACGGCACAAGGTCGGCGAAGCGGTAGAGCAGTTCCGCCCCGGGAACGCTGATCGCGCCGGGGATGCTGTTGTCGTGGTATTCCTCGTAGGAGCGACTGTCGAACAGCGCGATATCGGCCTCGCTGTCGAGCAGCGCCTTCAGCTGCCCTGCTGTGATCCATGGCGTGCCGGCTTCGTGCTCGACAACCTCGGCGAATGCCTTGCTGGGGACATGCACGCCGCTGTAGAGCCGATACCCGGCGGCTTCCCAGGCCGCGATTCCACCGGTCAGTACAGCCATATCGGTGTAGCCGAGCGCGGCCATGCGCGATGCGGCACGCTCGGCCAGACCCTCGCCATCATCGCACCACACCACGCGCGTCGAGCGGCGCGGGACCAGGTCATCGACCATCATCTCCATGCGGCTGAGCGGGACGCACGCCGCCATCAGCAGATGCCGCGCATCGAACGGCACTTCCTCGCGCGCATCCAGAAGTGCAATTTCGCCGCCATCGTGCAGGCGGGCCTTCAGGGTGCGCGCGTCAAGCTGATTGACCATGACAGAACTCCTTCACGATGCTGGGCAATCTATTGCAGGTGTGACAGTTCATTCCCACCCCAGCGGCAAGGAGTTTCGCATGCCGTCGCAGACTTTCACCGTTCGCCCAATCGGCATCATCTCGACGCCGTGGCGGACCATAGCGGAGTGCCCCCGCAACGGTCGCCAGCCCGATCCCGCCCCGCTGTGTTCGGTGCGGGTGTTCCCCGAGTATGTCGAAGGCCTGCGCAGCATCGAGGGGTTTTCCCACCTGATTCTGCTCTACTGGATGCATCTTATCCGGGACCCCGAGCTCGTGTTCACGCCGCCATTCGATGGACAGTCGCGCGGCATCTTCTCCACGCGGGCGCCATGGCGGCCGAACCCGATCGGGCTTTCCGTTGTCGCGTTCGAAGGATTTGTGGCACCCGGTACGTTGCAGGTGCGTTATCTCGACTGTGTGGATGGCACGCAGCTTGTGGACATCAAGCCATTCCTGCCGACGACGGATTGCGAACCTGGTGCGACGATGGGTTGGCTGGAACCGCATGCGACGCGGAGACCGGCTCCCTGACCACCCCCGCTGCGCGGGAGGGGGGCTATACCACGCCCGCCTCGCGGAGCCTCGCAATCCGCTCCGCACCGTAGCCGAGTTCGTCCAGAACCGCGTCGGTGTCCGCGCCGAGAGCGGGAGCTGCCTGTCGCGGCATCGCATCGCCGGGGAAACGGAATGCCGGCGGCACCATGCGGAACTCGCCCTGTGGATGATCGTAGGACCAGACGCGATCTTCGCCGGTGACGAATTCCGAGCGCAGCGCGTGCGCGATGTCATGCACCGGCGCGGCAGGCACTTCCCCGGCAAACTGCTGCAGCCAGTCCGCGGTACCTCGCGCCGACAGCGCATCGTCCAGCAGGCATGTGAGTTCGCGACGGTTCTGCAGCCGGGCATTGAAGGTTGCAAAACGCGGATCGTCCGACCACTCCGGCCGGCCTAGCTTGTCGCACAGCACCGGCCAGAATTTCTGCTTGTTGCACATGATGAAGATCCAGCCGTCGGCGGTGCGGTACAGCTGGCTCGGCGTCAGCGAAGGATGCGCGCCGCGCGGCTCACGGCCCTGTGCGTGGCCGCCATTCAGAAACCACGCCGCCAGGTAGTTCAAATTGGAAAGCGCAGTGTCGAACAGGCTGACATCGACATCGCGCCCCACGCCCGATGCACGCGCTGCCACAACCCCACCAAGCAGCGCGGTCGCGGCATAGACGCCCGCCATCATATCGACGATCGAAAGTCCGAATCGCGCCGGCGGCTGGTCGGGTTCGCCGGTCAGAGACAGATAGCCGGCCTCGGCCTGCATCAGATAGTCGTAGCCGGGCCAAGCGGCACGACTGCCTTCGCGTCCGTAAGCCGACAGATGCGCGCAAACGATGCGCGGATTGACCGACTTCAACTGGTCGTAGGTCACACCCAGCCGCGGCGCCTGGTCGCCGCGCAAATTGTCGAGCACCGCGTCCGCCGTCGCGGCGAGATCGTGCAGCACACGCTGGCCCTCGGGCGCGCGCAGATTGAGTGTGACCGAGCGCTTGTTGCGGTTGAAGGCCTGGAAGAAATGGCTGTCGTGCTCGCCCAGGAAATACGGACCGACGGAACGACTGACATCGCCGCCATCCTTCGGGTTCTCGATCTTTATCACCTCGGCGCCCATGTCAGCGAGCTGCATGGAGCCGAACGGCCCCGCGCCGTACTGTTCCACCGCCAGGATGCGCACGCCGGCGAGCGGCAGCATCACACCGGGTTCCGCGCGACGAGTTGACGCGCGATGATGATGCGCTGCAATTCGTTGGTGCCTTCGCCGATCACCAGCAGCGGCGCATCGCGATACAGCCGCTCGACCGGGAATTCCGTGGAATAACCATAGCCGCCATGCACGCGCATCGCTTCGGTGGCGTTCTCCAGTGCGGTCTCGGTGGCAAACAGCTTGGCCATTCCTGCCTCCATGTCGCAGCGATCACCGCGATCGTACATCTCGGCCGCGCGTCGCGTCAGCAACCGCGCCGCTTCGGTACGCGTCGCCATGTCGGCGAGCTTCAACTGGATCGCCTGATGCTGCGCGATCGGCTTGCCAAATGTGTGTCGGATCTGCGCATACCGCAGCGATTCATCCAGCGCCGCCTGTGCGATGCCGACGCCGCGTGCCGCCACGTTTATGCGGCCAAGCTCAAGACCGGACAGAGCGTGCTTCAGACCGAGCCCTTCAACGCCCCCGATCAGCCGGTCCACCGGCACGCGATAGTCCTGGAATACCAGTTCAGCACTGTCGATTCCCTTGTATCCGAGTTTCTCCAGTTTGCGGCTGACGGTGAAGCCAGGCCCCTTTTCCGCCAACAGCATGCTCATGCCGCGATGCCGCGGCTCCGCGCTGGGATCGGTCTTCACCAGCAGAGCGAAGCAGGAGCCATGGATGCCATTGCTGATCCAGGTCTTCGTGCCGTTCACGACATAGCCGTCGCCGTCGCGTCGTGCGGTGCAGCGGATCGCCTGCAGGTCGGTGCCGCAATCGGGCTCGGTCAGCGCGAGCCCTCCGCGCATCTCACCTGTGGCGAAGCGCGGCAGGAATTCGCGCTTCTGCGCCGCGGTGCCGTTGCGCTCGACGATGGCCGACATGATCAGGTGGGAGTTGAAGATTCCTGTCAGCGACATCCAAACGCGTGCGATGCGTTCGACGATGTCGGCATAGGAGGCGCAGGGTAGGCCAAGTCCGCCGTGGGCCGCGCCGATGGTGGCGCCGAACAGCCCGAGTTCGCGCATCCGCGCGACGATAACCTCGGGATAGATGTCGTCGTGCTCCAGCGCGTGCACATGCGGCACGACGTCACGCGCGAGAAATGCGTCGATGGCGTCCAGGATCAGGGCATCTGTCATGCCGGCAGTATGCGGCGCGAGGCTTGTTCAGACAACGCAGCGAGCACGGACAGCCGAGGCAGCCGCTCGCGGCCGCAGCGCGCAGCCTGACGGTTGGTTTGGTTGCGACAATAAGCCAGCAGAGCAGGCCCTTATCACCATCACCTCGATTCGCATCCAGCGATGGCAGCGGATGGTGGCGGCACGCGGTCCAGTTCCCATGCGTAACCGAATTGAACCTTCAAGATCGGATGCAGTGAGGGGAAAAATCGCCAAACGGCTATTGATGGGGGTCCCAAGACCTGTTGCAGATCAGGGCAGATATGGTCGATCCCATGGGAGGCAGCCAGCGCCAGGATCTCCGCGCGCGATTTCTGCTCGGCGCCGCGTACGCCGACCGTCCAGTTTTCCCCCGGTTCATAGACAAACGCCAGGAAGACCGAACGTCGCTCCGCGTACGCGGCCGACATCCGGTCCGCGTTGGCCGGATCGAACGCTGATTCGATGCTGATGTCGCTGCGGCCCAGTTCGTGCTGTAGCAGCACGCCCGCATTTTCGATCATTTCCGCGTCCCTTGGAAACCCCAGCAACACCAGGCTATGCGGTGGCACAGCCGATATCGCCTTCATCAGATGCCATTCCATTGTCGGAATCATATTCTGAGCGTACACACGCATGGCAAACGTCGGCAATGTCAGGATCGTTGTACCGGCCAGGACTGCCGTCAGGCCAATGCGACCAAACCATTCCCAGCACGCCGCTCCAATTCCAGCCCCGGCGTGGCCTGACCTGGGCCACAAACACGCCAGTGACACTGTGCCCAGGATGGCGGCGGGATATAGGTAGTAAATCTGGACGAATGAGAGGAAGACCACATTGAATACGACCTGCGCCGCTGCGGCGACCGAGCACGTGATGGCTATAATTTGGGCAGCTGTCAGGTCGCGCTTTCGATAGATCGCCGCAGCCAGGCAGCCGGCGCAGGCAATCACGGCAACCACGGCCAGCACCAAAACATCCCCCGTCTGGATGCGGTAGGTCGTCTCACGCTCGAGCGAGGCGGCAAGCGTTGGCTGGAGCACCAGCAGGCTTCCTGTGTAACCTCCATCGGCAACACTGCTTGTGCCCAACAGATGGCGCTCCACGAACACGGCAGTGGTGCCAATTGAGGTGGAAACAACCGCGGCGAGGGGACGACCAGTCAGGCGGAGCCGTGTAGCCGTCAGTGCAACGCACGTCAGAGCCGCCACCAGACCAACCGTCAGGATGACGAAGTTCTCCTTCCCAAGCGTTCCCGCTAGAAATGTTGCGATTGCCAACGTGATCAGGGTTCCGGCGCGCCAGGAACAATCCGGTCGTAGCAGGCGCTGCACCAGAAGCAAGGCGACGAGCAGCCAAAGCGTCATGTGGAGTTCCTGCTTCAGCAGGGTCAGGAAGACCTCCGGCCCGGTGGAAGCCAGACCTGCGGTCAGTGTGCAGAGCGCGGTTGCGGCGCCGGATTTCGTCGCGCGCCATACCACCCATCCGGCCAGGCCGACGACGGCAATGTGCGTAACATAATTGGTCAGATAATACCAAAATGGCTGCAACGGGAAGATGAGCGACAGCAGTTTGAAATACAAACCGTGGGCAATGAACTCGCGGCCTTGCGCGTGCCACTTCTGGTTCAATATGCTGTCTGGCGGCCACAATTGCGAGCCGACGACCATTTGATCGTCGATCCACATCCAGTGGCTGTTCCAGACTGCTGGCAGGCCGCACAAGGCCACGACGATGAATACCAACGCGGCCGGCAGGCGCGGATCCCATTGAAAACCGCGGCGATGTTCTCGTTGCAACGCTACCGGAAACTCCCACTTGGCATGATGAACCGCCTCTCTTCCGGATGCATCCGAGATGGCTCGGTTGCGGGAAGCCTAGCCGTCGTTCCGAGTTGTCCGGCAATAATGAAACAGGCGAGAACGGAGCAGAAATGGTCCCATCCGTACAGTGGGCATCCGCACTGCGGGCATCCGCACTGCGGGCATCCGTACAGTGGACATCGTGGCCCTCCACCTTTCCGTCATGCTAAATTGGATGTTGCTCCGCCAAGCCTGTTCATCGTTGGAACGACCCAATGTTCACCACCTACCACTGGATCGGCGACAACCGCTATCAGGAACGCCACGGCCTCGACTTCGAGGAGTTTGCGTCTGGCCAGCGTTTCCGCCACCGCCCCGGCCTTACCCTTTCGCAACAGGACAATGCGGACGAGGCGCTGGACACGCTGAACGGCGCGATGCTGCATTACGACGCGCACTACGCCGCGGCGACCGCGTGGCAGCGGCCACTCATGGTCAGCACGCTCACGTTGCAACGGCTGATCGGCATGGCAAGCAAGACCTACGGCCGCCGCCGCGCAATCCTCGGCTTCGACGACATCGCGATGAATGGCCCGCTGTTCGGCGGCGATACGCTGTATGCGGAATCGGAGGTCCTCGACACCGATGCGGCGACGGCAGTCGTCCGGACATTGATCAGCGGCCGCAAGGCCGATGGAATCGAGGTCGCCCGGATCACCTGCCGCATGGCGATCGAGCGGCGCGATCCAGGGAACCATCCGGCACAGGAGGACCGCTTCGACGCCTACCATGCGGCGGAGGATGGGGCGCTGGTGGAACAGGTGGGACTATGGTTCGAGGACTGCGCCGCGGGCGAGACCTTCGTGCACGCGCCGGGCCGCAGCTTCCATTCCGAGGAGGTGGCGAGCCACGCACGTCGCTCGTTGGAACTGACGCCCCAGCGCCACGTACCGGAAACCTTCGTGGTGGCCGCGGCAACCGCTCTGACCACGCGCACCTTCGGTCGTGTGGTCGCCAACCTTGGATGGCACGACGTGCAGCTTCCCGTTCAGGTCTCTGTCGGCGACACGATCGAGGCGGAATCCACCATAGTGGAGACCCGCGCCTCACGTTCACGGCCAGGCGAGGGCATCGTCGCGGTTGCAACGCGGGCCCGCAATCAGCATGGCGTCGAGGTGCTGTCCTATCGCCGTACGCTGTTGGTTTATCGTCGTGGCGCCACCGCGCCTTACGCGAAAGCGGGGTACTGATCCGAATGTCATATCGGCCCCCGGGCTTGTATCGGCCCCCGGGTTTATATCGGCATCATGCGCTTCTGATGTGCGCGGCCGATGCGTGCCGTCTCCGCTTGGTGGCCGGCGATCACCCGCACGCCCTCGTCCAGGCGCGCCACGATATTCGTCGGTGAGCAACCTTCCAGGAACGCGATGTGATTGCGACGGCAGGCCGCGAACACACGTTTCCGGGCCTCGGCCATCTCCGGCGGATAGGGATCGCGCTGCAGCGTGGTGAAACCGAGCGAAAGGCCCAGATCGCCAGGTCCCATCTCGGCAAAGCCAAGGCCCGGCACCGCGCAGATCGCCTCGCAGTTCGCAATACCCTCGGGGCTTTCCAACTTGACGCCCAGCAGCAGTTCGCCCTCGGGGTTCAGCGGCCAGGGGTCGCAGCGCTGCATATACTCCTGTTGGGATATCCCCCAGATCGGCGCGGCGGTCGCCTCCGAACCGCGCCCGCGCGTGCCGATACCCAGCTTGCCATCGCCGCCGCGTTCCGGCCGCCGGGTCCCGTGCATGCGATCGACCGGCGAGGGAATCGCCGGATCCACGCCGGCTGCATGGTGCGGATAGCGGCAGGATTCGATGAACGCCCGCACGGCATCGGCGGTCTCCGCCTGGCACAGCAGAATGCCATGCACGCCGCGGCCAAGAATTTGCCGGAACTGCCATGCATTGAACCGGACATTCGCCTCATCGGTGCCGTTCACCGGCGCCTCGACGATGATGGCCGGCGTGCGGTGTCCCGAGCGTGCCGGCCCGCCATCCACCAGACCGCGCATATACTCCGCCAACCCGGTCATATCGAAGGCGCCATGTTCCATGCCGACGTTGATGTAGTCGGCCCAGGTGCCTGCGTCGTCGCGACCTTGCGCGTGAGTGAGCACATGGCCCGAATGCGGACCGTCGTAGTAGATCGCCTGATCCTGTGCCAACAGTTCGATGGCCCGGTTGATGCAACTCGTCATGACGCCTGCCCCTGCTGTTGCCGCGCTGCGGTGCCGACACTAGCACTGCGGGCAGACCGCAGGCGATGGGGCGTCGCACGGCGCCGTGATCGGTGGCCCGAAAATCCTCGTTTCAACTCTCCGTCAGTCGAACCTTCGTGAAGGTACTCGCGTTTTCGGGGATGTTGGCATACTGCAATAGCGTGGCACGATGCCGGTGCGTAGGGAGAATACGATTGGCGCAGATGGTGTACCAGGATCCGGCCGCCACCATGGACGGGCCTGCACATGCGAACGTCTCGGCCTTCATTGCCTCGGGCGGCGAGATGGCTGCGCTGATCGGCGCCCGGGATTGGTCCGAAACCGGCCTCGGGCCATCGGAAACCTGGCCGCGCAGCCTGCAGACGGCGCTTCGCATCCTGGTGACGTCGCGATACGCGATGTGGCTCGGATGGGGTCCCGACCTGATCTTCTTCTACAACGACGCTTACCGGTCGATGACGCTCGGCGCCAAGCATCCATGGGCGCTCGGCCAACCTGCTGCGAAAGTCTGGGAGGAGATCTGGCAGGATCTTCGGCCGCGCGCCGAGACCGTGCTGCGAACGGGCAACGCTACCTGGGATGAAGGACTGCGGCTGTTCCTCGAGCGCAGTGGCTATCCCGAGGAAACCTACCACACGTTCTCCTACAGCCCGCTGCCCGACGACGACGGCAAGATCGGTGGCATGCTCTGTGTCGTCACGGAGGACACCGAACGGGTCATCGGCGAGCGCCGCCTGGCCACCCTGCAAAAACTCGCCTTGGAACTTGCCGCTGTGCGCACCGAGCCCGACGTTTGCGCGGCGATCCAACGCGGCCTCGAGGCCAATCAGCACGACCTGCCGTTCACGCTGACCTACCTGTTCGACCCTGCGGGCGATACGGCGCGCCTGGTCTGCCAAACCGGCGTCGCCGCCGGCCATGCCGCCGCACCGCTGCAGCTTGATGCCACCGCTGCCGATTCCATCTGGCCCGCGCAGGCCATTCTGCGTGGGACGTCCAGGGTGGTGCTGGACGATCTGTCGTTCCTGCCCGAACTCCCCACCGGCGCATGGGACAAGCCACCCCGCGCGGCCGTGGCCGTGCCGATCATCCAGCAGGGCCAATCGCGTCCGGCCGGCATGTTCGTCAAAGGCATCAATCCCTACCGTCCGTTGGACGAATCGAACGCCGGCTTCATCGATCTGGTCGCTTCGCAGATCGCATTTGGACTGGCGAGTGCGCGCGCCTATGAGGCGGAGCGCCAGCGCGCCGAGGCGTTGGCCGAGATCGATCGCTCGAAGACCGCGTTCTTCTCCAATGTCAGTCATGAATTCCGCACACCGCTTACACTGATGCTGGGACCGCTGGAGGAGGAACTCGCCCGCCGGCGCCCGGACGATGCGGGTCAGCTGGCGATGGCACAGCGCAATGGTCTGCGCCTGCTGCGCCTGGTCAACAGCCTGTTGGATTTCTCCCGCATCGAGGCAGGCCGTGTCCGCGCCACCTACCGTCCCACCGACCTCGCGTCATACACCGCGGAGCTGGCGAGCAACTTTCGTTCGGCCTGCGAGCGCGCGAACCTCGCCCTGGAGGTCGATTGTCGCGAGCTGACCCAGCCCGTTTATGTCGATGCCGACATGTGGGAGAGGATCGTCCTCAACCTCGTCTCCAACGCATTCAAATACACGTTGCGCGGCGGCATCCATGTCACATTGAAGCAGTCGGACGACGCGAACGCGGCCGAGCTGATCGTGGCCGATTCAGGCGTCGGCATTCCGCAGCAGGAGATTCCGCGCATCTTCGAGCGTTTCCATCGCATCGAAGGTCAGCGCGGCCGCACGCTCGAGGGCACCGGCATTGGTCTGGCCCTGGTCAACGAACTGGTTCGTCTGCATGGCGGCACGATTGCCATCGAGAGCCATATCGATGTCGGCACGACCGTGCGCGTGGTCATCCCGTTCGGACACGACCATCTCGCGGTCGAGCATGTTTCCGGCGATCTCGGCCGCACCACGCCGGAAGCCAACGCCACCGCTGCCTTTGTGGAGGAGGCACTGCGCTGGCTGCCTGATGCGGCCAGGGATTCGGCCGACGAGCCAGGGGGGCTGGGCGCCAGCGGCTCGCTGGCCTCGCTCGGCACGATGGATGCACCGCGTGGCGCCAGGCGGCATCGGATCCTGGTTGCCGACGACAATGCCGATATGCGCGACTACATCGCGAGGCTGCTGCACGCGAACTATGATGTGCAGACGGTCAGCGACGGCGAGGCGGCCTGGCGCGCCGTGCAGACGACACGACCCGACCTGTTGCTGAGCGACGTCATGATGCCGCGGCTCGACGGCTTTGGCTTGCTGTCCGCGATCCGTGCCGATCCTGTGCTCCGCGATCTGCCGGTCATCCTGGTGTCGGCCCGCGCCGGAGACGAGGCGCGGATCGATGGTCTCGAGGCCAGCGCGGACGATTATCTGGTCAAGCCGTTCTCTGCGCGCGAACTTCTCGCCCGCGTGCGCTCCAATCTGGACATGGCGCAGGTTCGTCAGCAGGCGGCCGACCAGATTCGAGCCGAGGCGCATCGTCTGGAGGTGCTCAACCGCACCGGCATGGCGATTGCGGCCGAACTCGATCTCGATCGGCTGGTGCAGGGGGTCACCGATGCGGCTGTGGAACTGACCGGCGCCAAGTTCGGGGCGTTCTTTTACAATGTCATCAACGACGCCGGCGAGGCGTACACGCTCTATACGATCTCGGGCGTGTCGCGCGAGGCGTTCGCCGACTTTCCGATGCCACGCAACACGGCCGTGTTCGAGCCGACATTCCGCGGTGCGGGGATCGTCCGTTCGGATGATATCCGGCAGGATCCACGGTACGGCGGCAGCGCGCCGCACTTCGGCATGCCGCATGGCCATCTGCCGGTCCGCAGCTATCTGGCCGCACCGGTCGTCTCGCGTTCCGGTGAAGTGCTGGGCGGCCTGTTCTTCGGCCACCCCGATGCGGCCGTCTTCACCGCGCGCGACGAGCTGATCGTCTCCGGCATTGCCGCACAGGCCGCGGTCGGCATCGACAATGCCCGCTTGTATCGCGCCAGCCGTCAGGCCGAGGAGAAGCTTCGCCGACTCAACGACACGTTGGAACAGCGCGTCGCGGAGGAGATCAACGAGCGACTGCGGACGGAGGAAGCGCTGCGCCAGGCGCAGAAGATGGAAGCGGTCGGTCAGTTGACCGGTGGCGTGGCGCACGATTTCAACAACCTGCTGACGATCATCTCCGGCGGCGTCGGAACACTGCAACGCCACCTGCCGCCGGATCGCCTCGGCGACAATCCGGCGCGCGTGAGCCGCGCCCTCGCCCTCATTGAACAGGGCGCGCAACGCGCGGCGACGTTGACCCATCGGCTGCTGGCATTCGCACGGCGGCAGACATTGGCGCCCAAGCCGCTCGATGCGAACAAGCTGGTCACCGGAATGTCGGAGCTGCTGCGCCGTACGCTCGGCGAGTCGATTGCGATCGAGACTGTGCTTGCCGGTGGCCTGTGGCGCATCTTTGCCGATCCGAACCAGCTTGAGAACGCGCTGCTCAATCTCGCGGTGAATGGCCGCGATGCGATGCCCGGCGGCGGCAAGCTGACGATCGAGACTGCCAACGCCTGGCTCGACGACGCCTATGCAACACTGAACGAGGGCGCTGTTCCCGGCCAGTACGTGCTGATCGCGATCTCCGACACCGGCATCGGTATTTCGAAAGACATTATCGAGCATGTGTTCGAGCCGTTCTTCACCACGAAGGACGTGGGTCACGGCACCGGGCTTGGGCTTTCGCAGGTCTATGGCTTCATCAAGCAATCGAACGGCCACATCAAGGTGTACAGCGAGCCGGGCCAGGGCACGACGGTGAAGCTGTATCTGCCACGGCTGCTGACCGGGCCTGACGATCCCGATGAAGTCGCACGCCTGGCCGACATTCCACGCGGAGATCGCGCAGAGGTCGTGCTGGTCGTCGAGGATGATGACGACGTGCGTTCACACACGACGGACGTTTTGCGCGAGCTGGGCTACCGGGTGTTGGAAGCCGCAAACGGGGCCGCCGCACTTGCTCTGCTGGCGCGCGCACCCGACGTGCGGTTGCTGTTCACCGACGTCGGGCTGCCCGGCGGCATGACCGGGCGTCAGCTTGTCGAGGAAGTGCGACGCCGGTGGCCCGATCTGAAGGTACTCTACACCACTGGCTACGCACGCAACGCGATCGTGCATGGGGGCGTGCTGGATCCCGGCACGGAGTTGCTGCCGAAGCCGTTCACCTACTCGGATCTGGCGGCGAAAATACGGACCGTGCTGGAGAGCTGACGTCTGGCGGATTGCGAGAGTTCTCCCCCTCCCCTTGCGGGAGGGGGTTGGGGGGGAGGGGACAGGCAGCACGAAATTTACGTTTGGGTACTGACACGGCAACTTGCGTTGCGCCGGTGCCACCCCTCCCCCAACCCCCTCCCGCAAGGGGAGGGGGAGAATTCTGCTCGAATCCTGCTGCGGCCGGCACTTATTCGGCGTCGGCGACCGCGTTCTGTTTGCGCGCCTTGATCCGCGTCAGCGCCTGCTCGACATGGCGGCTGAACACGTAGTCGGCGGGACGCTGGCGATCGAGCGGTATGTCGGGCGCCATCGGTCCGCTGGTCCGTATCCCTCGCAATGCCTGCGCCGCCGCCCTCCATGGCCGCCTGACCGTTTCGGACACCGCGGTCGCCTCGTAGCCCGAGTGCACCATGCAGTCGGCGCACTTCTCGTAGTTGCCGGTGCCGTAGCGGTCCCAGTCGGTCTCTTCCATCAGCTCCTTGAAGGTCTTCGCATAGCCCTCGCCGAGCAGATAGCAGGGCCGCTGCCAGCCGAAATAGGTGCGCGTCGGATTGCCCCAGGGCGTGCAGTGAAACGTCTGGTTGCCGGCAAGGAAGTCCAAAAACATCGACGACTGGTTGAACGACCACCGCTTTTTGCCCGACGCCTTCCGCTGGCGCGCGAAGATGCCGCGGAACAACTCCTTGGTGCGGCGGCGATTGAGGAAATGCTGCTGATCGGGCGCACGTTCATAGGCGTAGCCGGGCGAGACTGAAATCCCGTCAACGCCCATCGCCATCACGTCGTCGAAGAACCCCGCAACCCGCTCGGGCTCGGCGGTGTCGAACAGCGTGCAGTTGATGATGGTGCGGAAGCCGGCACGCTTGGCCGCCGCGATCGCCGCCACCGCGCGATCATAAACGCCCGTCTGGCACACCGAGACATCGTGTTCCTCGCGCGAACCGTCGAGGTGCACCGACCAGGAGAACCATTTGCTCGGCCGGAACAGATGCATCTTCTTTTCCAGCAGCAGCGCGTTGGTGCACACGATGACGAACTTCTTGCGCGCGATGGCGCCCTCGACGATCTGCTCGATCTCGCGATGCAGCAGCGGCTCGCCGCCGGCGATCACCACGACTGGCGCACCGCACTCGTCCACCGCCTCCATGCATTCGGCAACCGACAGGCGCTGGTTCAGAATCTCGGCCGGATAGTCGATCTTGCCGCAGCCGGCGCAAGCCAAATTGCAGCGGAACAACGGCTCCAGCATGAGCACCAGCGGGTAGCGTTTGCGTCCCAGCAGATGCTGCTTCACGACATAGGCCCCGACGCGAAGCGCCTGGTTCAGCGGTACGGCCATTCCGTAGAATCCTCTATGCGTCGATCAGTTCCTTGGGGAAGCGGAAGCGCACGTCCTCCGCCACGCCGGCGAGGGTGGACACGTCGATGTCACCGAACCGGCGCAGTCCATCCAGCACACCGCGTACCAGCGTCTCGGGCGCGGACGCGCCTGCGGTCACGCCGACAGACGCCACGCCGACAAACCATTCCGGACGCAGCGCATCCGCATCGTCGATCAGGTAGGACGGCTTGCCCAGCTCCTCGCCGATCTCGCGCAGCCGGTTGGAGTTGGAGCTGTTGCGCGAGCCGACAACCAGGATCATGTCCACCTCGCCGGCCAGATCGCGCACCGCCTGCTGGCGATTTTGCGTGGCATAGCAGATGTCGCGCACATCGGGACCGACGATCGTCGGGAAACGCGCCTTGAGCGCCGCGATGATGCCGCGGGTGTCGTCAACCGAGAGAGTGGTCTGGGTGATATAGGCGAGCTTGTCGGGATCGGTGACCTCGAGTCGGGCGACGTCGGCAACGGTCTGCACCAGATGCACCTTGGCCGGCACCTGGCCGATGGTCCCTTCCACCTCGGCATGGCCGGCATGTCCCACAAGGACGATCTCGCGGCCCTGGGAAGCGTAGCGGCGGCCCTCGTTGTGGACCTTGGCAACCAGCGGGCAGGTCGCGTCGATTACCGGCAGACCACGTTCGGCCGCGAGCTGTTCCACGCGCTTGGCAACGCCGTGAGCGGAAAAGATGGTCATCGCGCCGCGCGGAATTTCGTCCAGCTCGTCGACGAACACCGCACCACGGGTCCGCAGATCCTCGACGACGTGACGATTGTGGACGATCTCGTGGCGGACATAGATCGGCGGGCCGTATTTCTTCAGGGCTCGCTCGACGATTTCAATCGCCCGCTCCACACCGGCGCAGAAGCCGCGGGGCTGGGCCAGGACGACGCGGATCATGCTTCATCTCCAAAGGATGGTCCAACGGATGGCGCGAGATCGGCCCCGAGCCGCGCCGAAAGTCCGAGCAGTCGCGTCGGATATGGCACGCAACACCGGGACCGGCAATGCCGGCGCGGCGGGCGTATGGCACAACAACGGTCCCTGGGTTAATGCTGTTCCGATGACAGAGCGGCCTAAATCACACGTACGTGTGATTTGAGCAACAAACTCGGCGCAAGTGTTACCACTGGTACCAATGGCCTTGCAGCCGGAGGCAAACGGGGACCGGAGTGGCAACGGACAACGGGGCGCGATGACAATGGCCGATTCGGACCTGGCCGCCGCCATGGCGCGGGTTGCCGAACTGGTGGAAGCTGCCTTGGAGGCGCTTTTGCCGGAACCGGAGGGCGCCGAGGCGCGTCTGGCAGACGCGATGCGCTATGCGACGCTGGGTGGCGGCAAGCGGCTGAGGGCGTTCCTGGTGATGGAAAGCGCCGCCCTGTTCGCCGTGTCCGAGACGTGCGCGGCGCGCGCGGCGGCCTCGATCGAGATGCTGCATGCCTATTCGCTGGTTCATGACGACCTGCCGGCAATGGATGATGACGATCTGCGGCGGGGCAAGCCTTCGACGCACAAGGCGTTCGACGAGGCCACGGCGATCCTGGCTGGCGATGCGCTGCAGGCTCGCGCCTTCGAGGTCCTCGCCGAACCCGACACGCACTCGGACCCACAGGCACGCTGCGAACTTGTCGCTGCCCTGGGTGGGGCGGCAGGTGCACGCGGCATGGCGGGTGGCCAGATGATCGATATGCTGGCGGAGGGTCGGCGGTTGGATGGTCCGGCGGTGACCCGGCTGCAGGCGCTGAAGACCGGGCGGCTGATCCAGTTCAGCGCCGAGGCGGGGGGCATCCTCGGCCGGGCGCCCCTTGCGCAGAGGCACCTTCTGGCCGCCTATGGGCGCGACCTGGGAGCGGCCTTCCAGATCGCCGACGATTTGCTGGACGCGGAAGGCAGCACGGAGGAGACCGGCAAGACCGCCGGAAAGGACGCGGCCGCCGGCAAGGCGACGATGGTTGCGATCCTTGGGATCGAACGGGCGCGATTGCAGGCCGAGTTGCTGGCGCGCCAGGCCGCCGGACATCTGGATGGGTTCGGCGAACGAGCGGCGTTGCTGCGGTCGCTGGCGTTCTACGTTGTGACGCGACGGAACTGAAGTTCGGAGTCGGAGAGAGAACAAACAATGAGTCCTGTGAACACGCCGTTGTTGGACCGCGTCCGCTATCCGGCGGATCTGCGCAATTTCTCTCCGGAGCAATTGCGCGAGCTTGCGGACGAACTGCGTGCGGAGACGATCGATGCGGTTTCCGTGACCGGCGGGCATCTGGGCGCCTCGCTTGGCGTCGTGGAACTCACGGTCGCAATCCACGCGATCTTCGACACGCCGCATGACAGGTTGATCTGGGACGTGGGCCATCAGGCCTATCCGCACAAAATTTTGACCGGGCGGCGTGACCGCATCCGCACGCTGCGTCAGGGCGGCGGGCTCTCCGGCTTCACCAGGCGGGCAGAGAGCGAATACGACCCGTTCGGCGCGGCGCATTCCTCGACCTCGATTTCGGCCGGCCTCGGCATGGCGGTGGCGCGCGACCTGAAGAACGAACAGGCGGCGCGCGAGGGACGCGACGAGCGGGACGAACGCAACGTGATCTGCGTGATCGGCGACGGCGCGATGAGTGCCGGGATGGCGTACGAGGCCATGAACAATGCCGGCGCTCGGCATTCGCGGCTGATCGTGGTGTTGAACGACAACGACATGTCGATCGCGCCGCCGGTGGGGGCGATGTCGGCCTATCTGTCGCGGCTGATGTCGTCGCGCAGCTTCCTGTCGCTGCGCGAGCTGGCCTCCCGCATGGCCAGGCGGTTTCCGAAGGGCATCGAACGGACGGCGCGGCGGGCGGAGGAGTACGCCCGCGGCATGCTGACCGGCGGCACGCTGTTCGAGGAACTGGGGTTCTACTACGTCGGTCCAATCGACGGGCACAACCTGGACCACCTTATCCCGGTGCTGCGCAACGTGCGCGAGGCGGAGGAGACCGGCCCGATCCTGGTTCATGCGATCACCAAGAAGGGCAAAGGCTACGCCAAGGCCGAGGCATCGGCCGACAAGCTGCACAGCGTGTCCAAGTTCAACGTGATCACGGGCGAGCAGGCGAAGGCGCCGCCGGGCCCGCCCAACTACACGCGGGTGTTCGCCGATGCGCTGATCGCCGAGGCGGAACGCGATCCTACTGTCGTGGCGATCACCGCTGCGATGCCGTCCGGCACCGGGTTGGACCGGTTCGGCGCGCGGTTTCCTGACCGCTGCTTCGACGTGGGCATCGCCGAGCAGCATGGCGTGACGTTCGCGGCCGGACTGGCAACCGAGGGGATGAAGCCGTTCTGCGCCATCTACTCGACGTTCCTCCAGCGTGCTTACGACCAGGTGGTGCACGACGTGGCGATCCAGGGCCTGCCGGTACGCTTCGCACTGGACCGGGCGGGGCCGGTGGGCGCCGACGGGGCAACGCATTCGGGTAGCTTCGATCTTGCCTATCTGGGCTGTCTGCCGGGCTTCGTGCTGATGGCGCCGTCGGACGAGGCCGAATTGGTGCATGCAGTCGCAACCGCGGTCGCGATCGGCGACCGGCCGAGCGCGTTGCGCTACCCGCGTGGCGATGGGGTAGGGGTTGCGCTGCCGGCGCGCGGCGAGGTGTGGAATCTGGGCCAGGGACGTGTGGTCCGGGAAGGCGGCAGTGTCGCGATCCTGTCGCTGGGACCGAGGCTGGGGGACGCTTTGCGGGCGGCGGACGAGTTGGCGGCGCGGGGGCTGCCGACAACCGTCGTCGATGCGCGCTTCGCCAAGCCGCTGGATACGGCACTGGTCGAGCGCCTGGCGCGGCACCATGAGGTGCTCATTACGATCGAGGAGGGGTCGATCGGGGGCTTCGGTTCGGCTGTGCTGCATCATCTGGCGTGGAAGGGGCTGCTGGACCGCGGGCTGAAGGTACGGCCGATGGTGTTGCCGGACTGGTTCATCGACCACGACTCTCAGAGCAAACAGTTGGCCGAGGCGCGGCTGAGCGCGAAGGACATCGTGGCGACGGCGCTGGGGGCGTTTGGGCTGAAGGCGAAACTGCCGCAGACGGCGAGCGCTGGTTGATCCTGGCTGCTCTGGCCGCAGGATTGTCGGCGATTGGGGTGGTTCAGGTCGTCGCGGGTTGGGTGGCCTTGTTGTCATGGCCGGGCATGACCCGGCCATGCGCCCAACCAGCCAGGACGGTGAAAATCAGTGTTCTCAAGCCCCTGCACGGCGACGAACCGTTGCTGGAAGAGGCACTGTCCAGCGTTTGCCGGCAGGACTACCCGGTCTGGCAGGTGGTGTTCGGTGTTCAGGACGCGGCCGACGGTGCGCTGATCGTGGTTCAGCGATTGCAGGCGCGGTTTCCCGATTGCGACATCGCAGTGGTCGTCGATCCGACGCCGCACGGGTCGAACCGCAAGGTCGCCAATCTGATCAACATGCTGCCGGCGGCGAAGCACGAGGTGCTGGTGATTGCCGATTCGGACCTGCACGTGGCGCCGGACTACCTGCGGCGGCTGGCGGCGGCGCTGCGGGAGCCGGGGACCGGGTTGGTGACAACGCTGTATTCGGGGCTACCCCTCCCCCCGGCCCCCTCCGCAAAGCAGAGCGGGAGCGGTGGAGCAGCGATGCCTTCTCCCCCTGCCCTTTGGGGAAAGGGCCGGGGGGCGGGGTCCATCGTGCATCGGCTCCCCAGCATCCTCGGCACGATCCAGATCAACCACTACTTTCTGCCCGGTGCCCTGCTGGCGCGTGCAATGGGACGGCAGGATTGCCTCGGGGCGACCATGGCGCTGCGGCGCGAGACGCTGGAGCGAATCGGCGGATTGCAGGCTCTGGTAAATCATCTGGCCGACGACAATGTGCTCGGGCGGCTGGTCCAGGGGCTTGGGCTGAAGGTGAGGCTGGCCGATACCGTGCCGGCGACCACGGTGCCGGAAACAAGCTTTGCGGCTTTGTGGCGGCACGAACTGCGCTGGGCACGGACGATCAGGGCGCTGGTGCCGGTGCAGTTCGCTGCCTCCGTCCTGCAATATCCGTTGGCTTGGGCCGCGCTCGCGCTCGTCCTCGCCTGGGGCGCATCCTGGTCGCTGGCCTGGTTTGCCGCCGTCTGGGCCGTGCGAGCGCTCGCCGCACGTGGCGTCGAACGCGCGCTCGGACTTCCATTCCGCTCCCCGGTCTGGCTTCTGCCGCTGCGGGAGCTTATGTCGGTTGCCGTGATGGCCGCGAGCTACGCCGGCCGCCAGGTCGACTGGCGCGGCCACACGCTACAGGCGGAGGGGTTCGACCTACGATGATGAAGACGCTGTTCCTGCATCCGCCCTCGTTCGACGGGTTCGACGGCGGCGCCGGCTCGCGCTATCAGGCGCGGCGGGAGATCCGCTCGTTCTGGTATCCGACATGGCTGGCGCAACCGGCCGCGCTCGTCCCCGGCAGCAAGCTGATCGACGCACCGCCGGCAGGCATCGGGCTCGATGACGTGACGCGGCAGGCGCGGGACTTCGAGTTGTGCGTGATCCACACGTCTACGCCGTCGTTCGCCTCCGATGTGAAGGTGGCGGCGGCGCTGAAGGAGGCCAATCCGGCGATGAAGATCGGCTTCGTCGGCGCCAAGGTGGCGGTGCAGCCGGAGGAAAGCCTGGCGCAGGGCGTGCCGATCGATTTCGTGGCCCGCAACGAGTTCGACTTCACGGTGAAGGAGATCGCCGAGGGCCGCGACTGGGCAGACGTGGATGGCATCTCCTATCGCGGCGGTGCGGGCGGGATCGTCCACAACCGGGACCGCGCGATCCTCGAGGACATGGACCAGTTGCCGTTCGTCACCGAGGTCTACAAGCGCGACCTGCACATCGAGGACTACTTCATCGGCTACCTGCTGCACCCTTACGTTTCGCTGTACACGGGCCGCGGCTGCAAGTCGCACTGCACCTTCTGCCTGTGGCCACAGACGGTGGGCGGACATCGCTACCGGGTGCGCTCGCCAGGCCATGTGGCCGAGGAGATCCGGCTGGCGAAAGCGTATTTTCCGAACGTGAGAGAGTTCTTCTTCGACGACGACACGTTCACCGACAATCTGCCGCGCGCCGAGGCGATTGCGCGCGAACTCGGCAGATTGGGCGTGACATGGTCGTGCAATGCCAAGGCGAACGTGCCGCGTGATACGCTGAAGGTGCTGAAGGACAACGGGCTGCGGCTGCTGCTGGTGGGTTACGAGAGCGGCAACCAGCAGATTCTGTATAACATCAAGAAGGGCATGCGGATCGAGGTGGCGAAACGCTTCACGCGCGACTGCCACGAACTCGGGATCAAGATCCACGGCACGTTCATCCTCGGTTTGCCGGGCGAGACGCAGGCGACGATCGAGGAAACGATCAGGTTCGCCACCGAGATCAATCCGCACACCATCCAGGTGTCGCTGGCGGCGCCGTACCCGGGGACCTTCCTGTACAGGCAGGCGGTGGAGAATGGCTGGCTGGACGCTGAACACGCGGAGCTGGTGGACGATCACGGCGTGCAGATCGCACCGCTGTCCTATGAGCACCTGTCGCACACCGAGATCTTCGACAATGTCGAGACGTTCTACCGGCGGTTCTATTTCCGTGCGCCGAAGATCGCCTCCATCGTGGGTGAGATGGTGCGCAGCCCGCAGATGATGAAGCGTCGGTTGCGCGAGGGTGTCGAGTTCTTCCAGTTCCTGCGCGAGCGGCATCGGGCGGCATAACCCGTTCCTGCCTGCGGCCTGACTTGCGTGCCTCAAGCCCGCCGCGGGTTGTTGACGATGCCTGCCTGATGGCATGGTGGTCGGGAGGAATATGAGAGAGGCGGCGATGGCGGACGATATCCTGGTGCAGGTGGACGCGGCAGGCATTGCCGTGGTGACACTCAACCGGCCAGAGAAGCGCAATGCCGTGTCGCTGGCGATGTGGCGTGGTCTGGCGGAGATCTTTACCGGTTTGGGCAGGCGGAGCGACGTGCGGGTGGTGATCCTGACCGGCGCAGGCGGCAACTTCTGCGGCGGTGCCGACATCTCCGAGTTCTCCAAGGTGCGCAACACCGTCGATGATGCGCACGCCTATGGTCAGGCGGGACACGACGCGACACAGGCGATCATCGATCTGCCCCAACCGACGATCGCGGCGGTGCATGGCTACGGGGTGGGCGGTGGCTGCGGACTAGCGCTGTCGTGTGATCTGCGGGTGGGCGACGCGACGACCCGGATGGGCATTCCGGCCGCTCGCCTGTCCATCGTCTATGGCACGCTGGATTGCAGTCTGCTGCTGCGCGCGGTGGGACTGTCGAGTGCCAAGCTGGTGCTCTACTCCGGGCGCTATTTTCCGCTGCCCGAATGCCGCGCCATGGGTCTGATCGACGCGGTATCGGAACACGGTGCGCTCGCTGGCGCAAAGGACCTTGCGAAGGAACTGGCGACGCGCGCGCCGCTGTCGCAACGCGGCGCCAAGATCGTGCTGGAGGCTCTGGCGCGCGGTGAGGCGGAACAACGGCAGGCGGAGATCGCGGCGATTCAGGAGGCGGCGGTGAACAGCGAGGATTATCGCGCAGCGCGGCAGGCTTTTCTGGACAAGCGCACGCCGGTGTTCGAGGGAAGGTAGCTTCGTGGACCAGCTATTTCGACCGCTCGACCCGGGAAAGTTCCGCGATCCATTTGTCACCGCAAAGGGCGAGACCCGCGCGCAGGTGCCGCTGCACGCGTTGGCAACGCTGTGGTTCAACACGGGCACGCTCTGCAACCTGACCTGCTGCAATTGCTACATCGAATTGTCTCCGCGCAACGACCGGCTGGCTTATCTGACGCGCCAGGAAGTGTCGGATTATCTCGCCGAGATCGAGCGCGAACGTCTGCCGACCACGCTGATCGGCTTCACCGGCGGCGAGCCGTTCATGAACCCCGACATCATCGGCATGCTGGACGACGCGCTGTCGCGTGATCTGCACGCGTTGGTACTGACCAATGCCATGAAGCCAATGCGCAAGCTGAGGTCGCCGCTGTTGGCATTGCGCGAGGCATATGGCGCGCGGCTGACGATCCGCGTCTCGATCGATCATTACACGCCGGCGGTGCACGAGGCGGAGCGTGGGCGGCGAAGTTGGGCGCCCGCTATCGACGGTCTCGTCTGGCTGGCGCACAACGGTTTTGCCATCGACGTGGCTGGTCGGCGCTTCTCGGGGGAGCCGGAGGCCGATCTTCGCGCCGGCTTTGCGCGGCTGTTCGGCGAACTCGATGTGGACGTGGATGCATTCGACCCGGTGCGGCTCGTGCTGTTCCCGGAGATGGATGCGGGACGCGACGTGCCCGAGATCACCACGTCCTGCTGGGGCATTCTCGACAAGTCGCCCGCCGACGTGATGTGCGCATCGGCGCGCATGGTGGTGAAACGCAAGGACGCTGCGTCTCCTGTCGTTCTGGCCTGCACACTGCTGGCGTATGATCCGCAGTTCGAGCTTGGACGCACCCTGACGGAAGCGGCGCGCCCGGTTGCGCTCAACCATCCGTATTGCGCGTCGTTCTGCGTGCTCGGCGGCGCCGCGTGCAGCAGGTGAGGCGGCAGCCATGCCGTGACCCGTTCGAACCGGGACCTGCACGCGCGCACTGGGTTGAACGGCTCGGGTGAAATCGACGCGACCGTCGCGTGCCCGCGCGTGCTGGACCGGACAGAGCTGCCCGTCGATACCGCCCAGCTCGCTCGCTTTCTCATCGGCAAGATGCTTGTGCGAATGCTGCCCGAGGGCGCGGCGGGCGGCCGCATCGTCGAGACCGAGGCGTATGCGATCGGCGACCCCGCGGGTCACGCCTATCGCGGCATGACCCCACGCAATCGGGCGCTCTTTCTCGAGCGCGGGTTCGCATATGTCTATCTCGCCTATGGCATCTCGTTCATGCTGAACGTCTCGAGCGAGACGTCCGGCGTGGGCGCCGGCGTTCTGATCAGGGCGATCGAGCCAACCCATGGCATCAGGATCATGGAGCGAAATCGCGGCACCGAGCGGGTGCGCGACCTGGCGCGAGGCCCGGGACGGCTCGCCGCGGCCTTGGGGATCGATCGCCGGCTGGACGGGATCGACCTTTGTCGGACCGGTCCACTATGGCTCGGATCCGACGGTCAGGCATCGGACGAAATCGGCCAGGGCAAACGGATCGGCATTACCCGCGCAGCCGACAGTCCGCTGCGGTTCTACGTTCGGCGTAATGGGTTCGTCAGCGGTCCGCGGACACTCAATGGATGAGAGGCAATTTCACGGGGTGAGGGGTCAGTATTGTTTCTCCGCAAGCCGCGCCCGGCCAACCAACGAGGCGTATGAGCATGGCGACCTCCCATGCGCTTCGCCACACGACACGATTCCTCTTTCCCATGGCTCCGGCGCAATCCCCGCCGTCGGGTTCGGCACGCTGATCCCCGATCCTATCGCGACCAGACAAGCGACCGAGACCGCATTGGAAGTGGGATTTCGACATCTGGATTGCGCGGAACGGTACCGCAATGAAGAAGCGGTTGGTGATGCGATGCGGGCAGTATTCCAGGCGGGGACGGTTCGTCGGGAAGACATCTTCGTTCCCACGAAGCTATGGAACAGCAATCATCGTCCAGAGCGGGTCAAGCCCGAAGCCGCCGAAGGCGGTGGCGAGACGCGCCAGCCTTGAGGCGCCGCGATCCGTGCCAGATCATCAAAAGTCGAAACGATGCTTGACAGACAAGACAGTCGCTTTTGCCTTTCGACCCGGCGACGAGCAGGATCCAAGGGACGAGCGCGGTCAGGTAATCTATGATCCAGGGGTGACGTTGGGCGAGACGTGGCAGGCGCTCGAGCGTCTTGTTGACGATGGCCGGTGCAAGGCGATCGGCCTGTCGGATGTCACGTTGGAGAAGCTGCGCGAGATCGTTGCCGTTGCACGGATCAAGCCTGCCGTGGTTCAGGTCGAATCCCATCCGTACCTCCCTGAATGGGACCCGCTCGATTTCTGTCGAGAGCACGGGATTGTGCTGCTGGCGTTCGCAGCGTTGGGACACAACTTGAGTCCAAAATTAGTGGATGACCATGTCATCACAACAATAGCACAGCGCGTCCACAAGACGCCTGCTCAGGTTGCATTGGCCTGGGCCGTTCAACGCGGCACCGCTTTCCCGACCACATCCATAACACCGCGCCGTATCCAGGAGAACTTTGAGATTTCGAGCCTGCCTGACGACGCCATGCGGCAGATCAGGGACGGCATCACCACGAAAGTCCGTTCAATGCGGTGGTGGGGACGGGCGTGCCTGGCTTCATTCCCCCCGTCAGTTGATCTCAACTCCGATGGTCAGGCGATTTGCCGCGAGCGGCCGCCAAGGCTGCTATTTCCGAGTGGCCGGGCAACCGCTCGCTTGGTCTCGATAAGGCGGACCAGCTCGCTGACGCGTGTCAGGTCTGCGATCTCAGCGGTCCGGAACTGAATGTCGAAGCGGTACTCGGCTTCGACCACGATGGCGATCTGGTTCATGGAATCCCAGCAGGGCAGGTCGTCCGATGTCGTCTCCATCGTCAGTTCGAGGTCCGAATCCTCGAAGACGGAGCGAAAGATATCGGCGAGAGCGGCGAGGATCGCCTTGCGGTCGGCCGCATGGTTCTCTGACATGTTCGCAGCAACCTCCGGCGTTGACGGCAAGCCGACACCAAGAGCTCGCGCTATACGACAGAGTTCCTGCTGCCGCGTTAACGGGGCGGCGGACTACGCGTGCCCGGCGGCGCCCGAGAGCAGCAGCGGATCGATGTTCAGCTTCGCGAAGGCGCGGCGCCACTTCGTATCGTGGTCGCCGTCGAACACGATCGTCTCGTCGGCGGAAACCGAAAGCCACGCGTTCTGCTGGATCTCGGCGTCGAGCTGCCCAGGTCCCCAACCGGCATAGCCCAAAGCGAGGATGCCCTCACGCGGACCGCCGCCTTCGGCGATCGCCTTCAGGACGTCGAGGCTCGCGGTGAGAGCCAGTTCGTCGTCCACCCGAAGGCTGCCCTCGCCGGTCCAGTCGGTCGTGTGCAGCACGAAGCCGCGCGCATTGTCTACCGGTCCGCCGGCGCAAAGCCGAATGCGTCGGGCGGGCGGCAACGGGGCCACGTCGAGCTGGCGCAACAGGGCTTCGAAGCTCGGCCGCTTCAACGGCCGGTTCAGCACAAGGCCCATCGCTCCCTCGGGTGTGTGGGCGCAGAGATAGATAACGCTCTGGGCGAATCTTGGATCCGCCATCGCGGGCATCGCGATGAGCAACTGCCCGGTGAGGAAGGCGCCGGGGGCGGGCTCTTCGGTGGGGGTGGGCGTTTGGTCCATGACGCTGAATCATGGGGTTGTCGGGGCGGGGACGCAAGCGCCACGATGGGGGCAGCGTGACACCGGCTACGGGGAAGGGTAGGACTCGCGGCTCACAAGTCAGAGGGGAGCTAGGAAATCGATGACGATCAAGGTCGGCGATCAGATTCCGTCCATGAAGCTCATGATGGGAACCCCCGAGGGACCCAAGGAGACCTCGACTGACGAGATCTTCAAAGGCAAGAAGGTGGTGCTGTTCGCGGTGCCTGGCGCTTTCACGCCGACCTGCAGCGTCAAACACATGCCGGGCTTTGTGCAGAACGTTGACGCCATCAAGGCTAAGGGCGTCGATACGGTGGCGTGCATCGCGGTGAACGACGCGTTCGTGATGGCGGCCTGGGCCAAGGAGCAGGGCACGAACGGCAAGCTGATGATGCTGGCTGATGGTTCCGCGGCGTTCACCAAGGCGATCGGCCTGGAACTGGATCTGATGGGCCGCGGCATGGGGGTACGCAGCCAGCGCTATGCGCTGATCGCACAGGACGGCAAGGTGACCCATCTTGCGGTGGAGCCGCCGGGTGGTTTCGATGTCAGCAAGGCCGAGTTGATTTTGGCGAGTTTGTAGCGCACGACGCGCCGGCGCATTGCACCCGATCCGATCGCCGCGTCGCTCTGTTTCATGTCCCCAGGCCGACTGTCGCTGGAGCGCCGGCCACAGGTTCGGAGCCGTCATGTCCGGGCATAACGTACTTCGAGCACGGCCGTGACGTGCTGCAAACCTGGCCATGCGCCCTGACGTGAGAGGCGAGCGATCGCGCCGGGCGTTGCCCTACGCCTTCGGCACATTCCGTTCCAGTTCGGCAAGCCATGCATTGGCGTTGCCGTCGGATGGGGCGCGCCAGTCACCACGCGGCGACAGCGCGCCACCCGCACTGACCTTCGGCCCGTTCGGCATGGCCGAGCGCTTGAACTGGCTGAACGCAAAGAAGCGGCGCAGGAACACTTCCAGCCAGCGGCGGATCGTCGGCAGGTCGTAGGCGCCGCGTCGTTCGGGGGGAAAACCGGGCGGCCAGTCGCCCTTCGCCGCATCGCCCCATGCGTGCAGGGCCAGGAACGCGATCTTGGACGGGGCGAAGCCGTGGCGCAGCGTGTAGTAGAGGTTGAAATCCTGCAGCGCGTAGGGGCCGATATGCGCCTCGGTGCTTTGCGGCGATTCACCCGCTTTGGTCGGCACCAGTTCGGGCGTGATCTCGGTCGCGAGGATCGCGTCGAGCGTCGTCCCCACGTCCGCCTCGAACTGCCCGGAGCTGATCACCCAGCGGATCAGATGCTGGATCAGCGTTTTTGGCACGCCGGCGTTGACGTTGTAGTGCGACATCTGGTCGCCGACGCCATAGGTGCACCAGCCCAACGCGAGTTCGGAAAGATCGCCGGTGCCGATGACGATGCCGTGGTGGTGGTTTGCCAGGCGGAACAGGTAGTCGGTGCGCAGCCCCGCCTGAACGTTCTCGAATGTCAGATCATAGAGCGCTTCGCCGTGTGAGAACGGGTGGCCGATGTCGGCCAGCATGCGCTGCGCCGCCGGTCTGATGTCCAGTTCATGCCAGGTGACGCCGAGCGCTTCCATCAAACGGATCGCAATGGCCTTGGTGTGCGCCGAGGTGGCAAAGCCCGGCATGGTGTAGGCGAGGATGTTGGTGCGGGGTAGTTTGAGCAGGTCCAGAGCCTGAGCACAGACGATCAGCGCCTGGGTCGAGTTGAGGCCGCCTGAAACACCGATCACCACGCGCGTGATGCCGGTAGCGCGCAGCCGCTGCGCAAGCCCAGATACCTGGATGTTGTAACCCTCGTAGCAGTCCTGCTCGAGCCGGTCGGCATCCGCCGGCACGAACGGATAGCGCTCGATCCTGCGCTCGAAGCCGATATCGCCCGGCGGGTGTTCAAGCCGGAAACCGACGCGTCGGAACACCGTTGGGTGGCGCCGCCGGTTGGTATCGAAGCTGCCCATCTGCATGCGCTCGTGGCACAGCAGATCGAGGTCGATATCGGCGATCGCAAACTGGCTGACCGAGGGAAAGCGTTCGGTCTCGGCCAGGGTCGCGCCATTCTCGAAGATCGAGGCCTGTCCGTCCCAGGCGAGATCGGTGGTTGATTCGCCCATGCCGGCCGCCGCGTAGAGATAGGCGGCGAGGCAACGGGCGGACTGCGAGCGGCACAGCAGACGGCGCGTCTCGGCCTTGCCGATCGTGATGTTGCTTGCCGAAAGATTGGCGAGAATGGTGGCGCCAGCGAGCGCGGCCTCGGAACTCGGCGGCACGGGGATCCAGATGTCCTCGCAGATCTCGGCATGCACGACGAAACCTGGCACGTCCTCGGCGGCAAACAGCAGATCGGTGCCGAACGGTGCGGCGTGGGCGCCGATGGCAATCTCGCCGCCCACCATTCCGTCGCCCACGACAAAATGCCGTGGCTCGTAGAATTCGCGATAGTTGGGAAGGTGCACCTTCGGCACCACGCCGAGCAGCCGGCCGCGATGGATGGCGACCGCCGTGTTGTAGAGCGCGCCGGCATGGCGCAACGGGGCGCCGACCAGCAACAGCGGCAGCAGATCGGCGGAGGCTGCAACGATCGAGGCGATTGCTTCCTCAACCGCATGCAGCAAGGTGGATTGCTGGAGCAGATCGCTGATCGCGTAGCCGGATATGCCAAGCTCCGGGAACACGGCGAGCGCCGCGCCGCGCTGGTGGCAATCGCGTGCGATTGCAAGGATCGCCTCGGCGTTCGCCGCAGGGTCGGCGAGCGTGCAGCGCGTGGTGCAGGCGGCGACGCGGGCAAAGCCGTGTCGGTAGATCGAGCGGAACTCAAGGCCCATTCGACGCGCTGCCTGCTTCTGTCACGCAAGCAATATGGTGCATCGCCGCTTCGGCGTCATCTATGGCGCAACTTGGACGCAAACCGTGGACCCGTCCCCAAGACAGCACATTGCCGCCCTGTTGCTGACACACAAGTGAGCGATCTGTTGTTCCTGAAGGCAATCCCGACGGGATAATTTCGATGCGTTTCCTGAAGGTTTACGGACGTGTGCTTGGCGTATTAGGTCGGGATCTCCGGATCGCGGCGCTGCTGACCGGCGCCAACCTGCTGGTTGCGGGACTGCAGTTCATCGATCCGATGCTGTTTGGGCGCGTGGTCAGTCTGCTGTCGCGTTCCGACCAGCTCGCGCCGGATGTGCTGTGGACACAGGCGGCAGGATTGCTCGCGCTCTGGGCCGTGGTCGGCGCGGGCGGCATCGCGAGCAATGCCGCGGTGGCCGTGCACTCGGAGCGACTTGCGCACCGGCATCGCCTGCAGGCCATGGCGCGCTATTTCAGCCATGTGCTCACCTTGCCGCTGGCCTTTCACGGCGACACGCACTCGGGGCGACTGATCAAGACGATGATCTCCGGCACCGAGTGTCTGTTCGGCACCTGGTTGGTTTTCTTCCGCGACCAGCTCGCCACGCTGATCGCGGTTCTCGTGCTGATGCCGCTTACACTGCTGATGAACTGGCGTCTCGCGCTGGTGCTGATCGCGCTGGTCGCCGTGTTTGCCACCGTCACCGCCTTCGTGATCCGCAAGACCGAGGCGGGGCAGCGGCAGGTCGAGAGCTGCAACTCCTCCCTGGCGGGTGTCGCGCAGGATGCGCTGGCCAATGTGACGGTCGTTCAATCGTTCACCCGGCTGGCGGCCGAGGCGCGGATCTTCGGCGACATCGCGCAGCAATTGCTCCAACGGCAGTTTCCGGTGCTGAACTGGTGGGCCGTGGTCAATGTCCTGACGCGTGGGGCGAGCACGTTCGCCGTGATCACGATCGTGGCGATCGGGACCTGGCTGCACGTCCACGGTCAGGCGAGCATCGGCGAGATCGTCAGCTTCATGGGGCTGGCGACGCTGCTGATCGGGCGGCTGGAGAGCGCCGTTTCGTTCATCGCCAGCCTGTTCTTCAAGCTGCCGGCGATCGAGGATTTCTTCGTCGTAATGGACGCAAGAAGCACCGTGCCGGATCGGCCGGAAGCGCGCACCCTGTGGGCTCCGCGCGGCGAGGTTGTCTTCGACGATGTGTCATTCGCCTATCCAAGCGGGTCCCCTGTGCTCAGCGACGTATCATTCGTCGCGAAGCCGGGAAGTTCGGTCGCCCTGGTCGGACACACCGGTGCAGGCAAGTCCACCGCGATGATGCTGCTTCAGCGGTTGTGGGACCCCACCGGAGGCCGGGTCACGATCGACGGCCAGGACCTGCGCGAGGTCAGCCTGGAGAGCCTGCGCGCCTCGATCGGCGTGGTGTTCCAGGAGAGCATGCTGTTCAACCGCTCGATCCGCGACAACCTGCTGATCGGCCGGCCGGATGCGACGGATGAAGAGCTGGAGCAGGCCTGCCGCATGGCGGACGCGCACGAGTTCATCATCCGCCAGCGGCACGGCTACGACACGCAGATCGGTGAGCGCGGCGTGACCTTGTCGGGTGGCCAGCGGCAGCGGCTGGCGATTGCGCGCGCCCTGCTGAAGGACCCGCCGATCCTGGTCCTGGATGAAGCGACAAGCGCGCTGGACGCGGCGACCGAGGCGCGCGTCGGGGGCGCGCTCAAGCGGCTGATGGCGGGCCGCACCACCTTCATCATCGCCCACCGGCTGTCCACCGTGCGGGACGCGGACGAGATCCTGGTGTTCAACAATGGCAGCGTGGTGGAGCGTGGCAGCTTCGCGGAGCTGCTGGCCCGGCGTGGCTGCTTCGCCGATCTCGTGGCCACCCAGCTCGCTCCGGCCGAGCAGGCGTTGGCCGCTGACTGATCAGGCATTCGCGAGTTGAGCATCTGTGACCGGATCAAGCGGAGCCGGCGGCTTACGTTTCCGTTCCATCATCGGTTCTGCAGGAGTGGATACCTATCATGTTGAGATTGGCGCTGTTCTTTCTTGTCGTTTCACTGGTCGCCGCACTGTTCGGCTTCGGCGGCATCTCGGCCGCGTCGGCGGATATCGCCCGGATACTGTTCTTTATCGCCATCGTGATCTTCGTCGTATTGCTGGTGGCGGGGCTGATGGCCGGCAGTACGCTGTTCTAGACTTGTCGATCCGCAGCCGTGATGGGGTCGCTGCAAAGACCCATCGCGGCTGGCAGATTGTGCGGTGCACAGTCAGTATTTGCGCCGGCCCGCGTGAAGCGCGCATCATCGGCTACGAAGATGCGCCGCGCGGGTGATTTGTCCGGCCCGGTAAACAGCGACCACTACGCCCCGGATCATCGCCCGCCTGGCTTGAGCCAAGGAGCAAAGCCATGACGACGGTTGCCGCGATCCTGAAACACAAGGGCTATCAGGTCACCACGATCGAACCGACCGTAACCATCGCACGCGTGGTGGACGTACTGGCCGAGCATCGCATCGGTGCGGCTCTGGTCATCGATGGGGCGGACCAGCTTCTGGGTATCGTCAGCGAGCGCGACATCGTCCGCTGCCTCGCTGCGAACGGCGCGAGCACTCTGGAGATGACCGCGGGACAGTTGATGACGCGGGCGCTTCAGTTGGCGCGACCCGAAACGACCGTGGCCGAGGCCATGTCGATGATGACCAGGGGGCGGTTTCGCCACCTGCCCGTCGTGGATCACGGCGCGCTGGTCGGGCTGATCAGCATCGGCGACGTGGTGAAGGCGCGCATCATGGAGCAGGAGAACGAGGTCGACAGCCTGAAGGCCTATGTTGCCGGTACAGGCTGAGGACCGGTTGCCTCGCCGCTATGGCTTGCCGCTCCAGGGCGGCGGCCCGAGGTCGACGTCGTGCGGGCTGGTCACCGCGCCGGTCGTGGCGCCCGCGGCCCCGCCGATCAGGCCGCCCGCGACGACGCCAACCGGACCACCGACGACGCCGATGCCGGCCCCTGTCGCCGCGCCCGCCGCGGCGCCACCCTGCGCGCGCTCAGGCTCATTGTAGCCGCAGGCCGTCAGCAGGCCGAGGCCGGCGAGGGCAATCATTGGCAGCGTTCGCATCGTGACGGTTCCTTCTGCCTTCCAGAGGACCTGCGCCCAAACACGGCGCAGACCCCATGGTGAACGCGGAATAACCGGTTCGGTGACGTTGCCAATGTCGTGACCTGACGGGACCGTCTTTACCCAACATTCATGCGCGGCTGCGATGCTGGTGGGCCGACGGGAGGCCTTGGCGGTGACGATCGTCGACCGGCATGAAATCGAACTGGACACTGCCGCTGTCCGACGCGCTCTGGAATTGTCACCGCGGGCGGCTCAGGCGTTTGGACTGCCGCCTTTGGTGCCGGCCGGCGTCCGCTGCAATTCGAGGGACGGCTGCATCGAGGTGGTCTATGGCACGCTGACCGCGACGCGGGTGTTCGGGTTGCGCGCCGAAGCGCTCGGCGCGCTGCTGATCTCCTACTGCAACCGCGCGGGCATGCCGTTGCCTCGGCACGCGGACAAGGGCGTCAGGGTCGAGCGGGAGCATGTCGTGCTGGTGTGCACGCTCCGGCTGGATGAACCGCCGCAACCCGAAACCCCGGAAGGCCAGATTTCCCATGCGCCCGAGGCAATTCAGGCCTGGTCCTGGATCGCATCCCCGAGTTGACGGCATGACCATTCCAGCCTTCCCTCGATCCCCGCCTGGACCGGCATCGAGGAGGCAGCATGACCAGCCAGATCGAACTGCGGATCTCCGAGCGCATCGCGTTTGCCGGAGATCATGCGTTCGGTGACACCGGCGCCTATGAGCGCATCTCGGGGCGTGTGCATTTTGCGGTCGATCCGCACGCCTCCGCGCAGGCGACGGTCGTCGATCTGGACAAGGCGCCGATTGATGACCATGGCCTGGTGCGATTCGCCGCCGACTTCATGATTTTGAAACCGCGCGAGATGGAGCGCGCCAACCGGCGCGTGTTCTACGATTACGGCAACCGCGGCCACAAACGCGCGCTGCAGTTCTTCAACGATGCGCCGCACAGCAATGCGCCGATCTCCCTGGCGCACGCCGGTAATGGGTTCTTCATGCGCCGCGGCTATGCGGTCGCCTGGCTCGCGTGGGAGGGCGACATGCTACCCGGCGACGGGCGCATGGTGCTTGACGTGCCGGTGGCGAGCGACAACGGTCGGCCCATCACCGGACGGGTGCGCGTCGAGTATCTCGCCGATACGCCGGGCATAACCTGCTTCCCGCTGAGCGGCAGGATCGCAGCCCACAGCTATGCGACCGCCTCGCTCGACACGCGCGATGCGGTGCTGACGCGCCGGCGCTATCCGTATGATCACCCGCAGGTCATCCCGAGCAATCAGTGGCAATTCGCGTGCGTCGAAGCCGGCGTCGGCGGCGAGACCCAGTCGATCGAGCGCGCCGTGGTGCCGTCGTCGCGGCACATCCATTTTCCCGCGGGCTTCCAACCCGGGTGGATCTATGAACTGGTCTATACGGCCAAGGATCCGCTGATCCATGGCCTTGGTCATGTCGCGGTGCGCGACTTCATCAGCTTCCTGAAATATGCGGAGGCCGATGCGGCCGGTCAGCCGAACCCGCTGCGCGGGGTGGAGAAGGCGTATGCCTGGGGCCGCTCGCAGACCGGGCGCTGCCTGCGCGACTTCGTCTATCGCGGTTTCAATGCCGATGCGCGGGGGCGGCGCGTGTTCGACGGCGTGCTGCCGCATGTCGCCGGCGCCGGGCGCAAGTGGCTGAACCATCGCTTCGCCAGTCCGATCGTCTCCGGCGGCCAGCAATACGAGGACCATTTCAACATCGCCGACAGTTTCCCGTTCTCCTACGCGTGGTCCACAGATCACCTGACGGGGAGGCAGGACGCCATCCTCAAACGTCCGGACACCGATCCGCTGGTTATCCATACCCAGACCGGGACGGAATACTGGGTGCGGCGCGGCTCGCTGGCGCACACCGACACACAGGGCAACGACCTCAAGCAGCCGGACACCGTGCGCGTCCAGTGCTGGGCGAGTTCGCAGCACTTTGCCGATCCGCTGCCGCGGGCACCGTCACGCGGCATCGGGCAGAATTATTCGAACATCGTGTCCACATCGATGTTCTTCCGCGCCAATCTCGATGCGATGGATCGCTGGGCGACGGATGGCACCACGCCGCCGCCGAGCCGGATTCCCACGCGCGCCGATGGAACGCTGGTCAGTATCGACGAGTGGCGTCGTCAGTTCCCCGCCATTCCCGGCATCGCGACACCGCGCGCGCCGAATGCGCTGCCGTTGCTCGACTTTGGTCCTGACGTGGAGCGCGGCATCCTGAAGGAGCCACCGGACGTGGTGGCCGGCAGGCAATACACGGTGCTGGTTCCGGCAGTGGACCGTGACGGCAACGACATGCCGGGCGTGCGCGCGCCGATGGTCGCGGCGCCGCTCGGCACCTACACCGGCTGGAATCCGCGTGCGCGCGGCCATGGCCATGGGGCGCAGTTGCGTTTCGAGGGCAGCTATATCCCGTTCCCGGAATCGCCACAGGAGCGCGAGGCGACCGGTGATCCGCGGCTCTCCATCCTGGAGCGCTATCCGGACAAGGCGGCCTACGTCGCGGCGATCACCACCGCGGCGCGCGAACTCGTGGCGCAGGGGCTGATGCTGGAGGAGGACGTGGAACGTTGCGCCGCCGCCGCGGCGAATTGGGGAAGGCCGCGGCATGACGTGTCGCTGGAGTGAAGCAATGACGGCCGATAAGCAAACGTCTTTGCCCGATCCCACATACCTGTCCGGTCCCGGTCGTCCGCGTCGCCCCAACATCATGGCTCGGCATCACGTCGTGGTCTCTGGCCATTACTATGCCTCCCTCGCCGGCCTGCAGATCCTCGAGGCCGGCGGCAATGCGATCGACGCCGGCGTTGCCACCGGACTAGCGATCGACGTGCTGGAGAGCCAGTTCGTGGGCTTCGGTGGTGTCGCGCCGGTGATGATCCACCTCGCCGAACGCGGCGAGACGCTTGTGATCAACGGCGTTGGCGTCTGGCCGAGGGCAGCCCGCGTCGATTACTTCCATCAGCAGTGCGGCGGCCGCATTCCTGACGGACTTCTCCAAACCGTGGTACCCGCCGCGCCGGCCAATTGGATCGCCGCGCTCGAACGCTTCGGCACCATGTCGTTCGGCGATGTTGCGGCATCGGCAATCCGCTTTGCCTGCGACGGCTTTCCAACCTATCCGTTCTTCGCCGAAATCCTGGCGGCGAGGCAGGCCGAGATCCGACAATGGCCGACGACGGCTGCGATCTTTCTGCCGGACGGACGCCCGCCCGCTGTCGGCGAGATCTTCAGACAGACCGATCTCGGCCGCACGCTTCAGTACATGGCCGATCAGGAAAAGGCCTGCGCGCGTGGCGATCGGAGTGCCGGGCTTCGTGCGGCGCATGATGCGTTCTATCGCGGCGACATCGCCGGCGCGATCGTGCGGCATCAGAAGGAGCATGGCGGCTGGCTGACCGCCGAGGATCTGGCGGAATTCCACAGCCGTGTCGAACCGCCGTGCCGCATTCGATTTGGGGACTTCGATGTTTGCGGCTGTGGCCCGTGGTCGCAGGGGCCGATGGTGCTGGAGGCGCTGAATATCCTGGAAGACCTCGATCTGAAGTCCATGCGGCACAATTCGGCCGCCTACGTGCACGCCGTGACCGAGGCGCTGAAACTCGCCGCGGCTGACCGCGAGGTCTATTTCGGCGATCCGGATTTCGTCGACGTGCCGCTCGATGTGCTGCTGTCAAAGGACTACGCGGCACGCCGGCGCGCTGAACTTGATCCGGCCAAGGCGTGGCCCGGCATGCCGCCGGCGGGCGAGGTCGGCGGCGTGTTGATCCCGCCCTGGCGCCCCGATCCGTCCGCCGGTGCGCCGCTGGAGATTGCCGATACCAAACCGGAGACATCGTTTCTGTGTGTCGCCGATCGACGCGGCAACGTGTTCGCCGCCACGCCAAGCGACCCTACGATTGGCGGGGCGGTCGTGCCGGGCACCGGCATCGTGCCATCGATGTGGGGTTCGCGCGGGTACACCGGAGCGGACCATCCTGCCCGTGTCGGCCCCGGGAGGCGTCCGCGCATGTCGGCCAATCCGGCGATTGCGATCAAGCCCGGTGAGATGGTGATGCCGTTCGGCTCGCCCGGCAGCGAGGTACTCGGCCAGGCGATGGTTCAGGTGTTCCTCAATCAGGTCGTGTTCGGCATGGACCCGCAATCGGCCTGCGAGGCGCCACGCTTCGCCAGCTATTCCTGGCCGGAATTGGCGCTGCCGCATTCCTATCGGCCGGGACATCTCTGTATTGAGGAAGATGTCGGTACGGCAACGGGCGAAGCGCTCGCTGCCATGGGCCATCGCATCGAATGGTGGCCCGAGCGCAAATACCTCGCGGGTTCGGTGTGCACCATTCAGTCGGATCTTCGGTCCGGCGTGAAATGGGCGGGCGCCGATCCACGGCGGACGGCCTATGCTGTTGGATGGTAAGAAGAAAACTTCACCACAAAGACACAAAGACACAAAGACACAAAGACACAAAGACACAAAGACACGAAGAGATAAAATCCAGCGCTTCCTGCCAAGGCGTGTGAAACCCGTTTTGTTCCGTGACTTGGTGTCTTTGTGCCTTTGTGGTTAGCCTTACGTTCTTATCGCGGCGGCATCCGCAGCGCCCCATCGAGCCGAATGGTCTCGCCATTGATGAAAGTGTTGGTCGCAATGTGCTCGACCAGCGCCGCAAATTCCTCCGGTTCACCAAGCCGCTGCGGAAATGGAATGCCTTCGCCGAGGCTCTTCTGCAACTCCTGCGGCAACCCCTCGACCATCGGCGTCCGGAAAAGACCGGGCGCGATCGCCACCACGCGGACACCGACGCGCGCGAGTTCCCGTGCCGCCGGCAATGTCAGGCCGACCACACCTGCCTTCGACGCGGCATAGGCAGCCTGGCCGACCTGACCGTCGAAGGCCGCGATCGATGCGGTGTTGACGATAACGCCGCGTTCGCCGTCCTCCAGCGGATCGAGCGCGCTCATGTCGGCCGCCGCAAGCCGCAGCAGGTTGAAGCTGCCGATCAGATTGACGCGGATCACGCGTTCGAACGCCGCCAACTCCATCGGACCGTCGCGTCCGACGATACGGCCCGCTGTGCCGACACCCGCGCAGTTCACCAGCAGCCGCGCCGGTCCGTGCGCTTCGCGTGCCTCCGCCACCGCTGCCTCAGCCGACGCCGCGTCGGCGACATCGCACGCAATGCCGATGCCGCCAATGTGGTCCGCACTCGCCTTGGCTGCGGCCTGGTTGATGTCGAGCACCGCCACGCGGCAGCCGGCGCGCGCCAGCCGTTCCCCCGTCGCGGCCCCCAACCCGGATCCGCCGCCGGTGACAATTGCCGCATGTCCGTCGAGACGCATTGCAGGTTCCCTCGCAAGATGGCACGTCGTAGTTTGACTCCGAGCCGCATCGAAGCGCCAGACGGGAGAGAAACGCCGTGTCGAACCGCAATGCCACCTGCATCGCCCTAGCGTTGCTGTGCATAGTCCTCCTCTCGGCCCCAGGCGCGCATGCCCAGGACAAGACGATACAATTGAAACTTTCGAGCTGGGTACCGCCGGCGCATCCGCTGAACCCGGCGCTGCAGGCCTGGGGCGAGGACATCGACAAGGCATCCGGCGGCACGATCAAGTCCACGCTGTTTCCGTCCGAGCAATTGGGCAAGGCGATGGACCACTACGACATGGCGCGCGATGGCATCGCCGACTTCGCCTACGTCAACCCAGGCTATCAGCCTGGTCGCTTCCCGATCATCGCCGCCGGCGAACTGCCGTTCCTGATGGCCAATGCCAAGGGCGGCTCCGCGGCGCTGGATGCCTGGTATCGCAAATACGCAGCGACCGAGATGAAGGACGTGCATTTCTGCATCGCATTCGTGCTCGATCCGCTCACGTTCCACTCGCGGACCAGGAAGATTGTGCTGCCCGAGGACATCCGCGGGATGAAAATTCGCCCGGCGGACGCGACGGTCGGATCGTTCGTCACCCTGCTCGGTGGCACAAACGTACAGGCCTCGGCGCCCGAGGCGCGCGAGACGTTGGAGCGCGGCGTGGCCGATGCGATCACTTTTCCCTGGCAATCCACTATCCTGTTCGGCATCGACAAGGTCGTGAAGTACGACATGGACATGCCATTCGCCACGACCACCTTCGTTTGGGTGATGAACAAGCCGAAGTATGACGCCATGTCGCCGGCGCAGAAGGCGGTGATCGATGCTCACTGCACCACTGAATGGGCCGAGAAGATCGCCAGCCCCTGGGCCGACTGGGAAAATGCAGGCCGGGCCAGGATCGCCGCCGAAGCCGGGCACGATGTTTACAAACTGACGCCCGAGCAGGTCGCCGCCTGGCGCAAGGCGGCCGAACCGCTGAAGGCCAAATGGGCCGCCCAGGTAAAGGACTCCGATGCCGTGTTTGGCGAATTGCAGGCGGAACTGAACAAGCGCGGTGCGCTGGCCGAATGAGACGAACCTCAGATCGCGTGCAAACGTCAAACCGTGCAAAAAACGTCATGACCGGACTTGACCCGACCATCTCTTCCGGCGCGGTTTTCCACGTCATGGCCGGGCTTGACCCGGCCATCTCCATCAGTGAGGTCGCCGGGTCGGATGGCCGGGTCAAGCCCGGCCATGACGGTTGGAGACTGTGAGCGAGGCCGGCGATGATCGGTCCCGCCGCAACCCGATGGATCGCTTCATCGACGGCATCGAGCTATTGGCCGCGGCGTTCGTCGGGATTGTCGCGGCCGACATCTTCATCTCGGTGCTGCTGCGCTACTTCTTCGCCGTGTCCATTCCCGACAGCTATGACTTCGGAAAACTGCTGCTGGGAATTCTGATCTTCTGGGGCATTGCCGCGACCAGCTATCGCGGCACCCACATCACCGTCGATCTGGTCTGGGCGGCAGCCGGACCGCGCGGCAAGCGGCTCATCGACATCTTCGCCACACTGGTCCTGCTGTTCGTGGTGAGCGTTCAGACCGCGATGCTGTTCGACAAGGTGCGCCTCACGCGCGCGGATAACGTTCTGACGTTTGACCTGAACCTGCCGACCTGGCCGTTCGCACTGGTGGCATGGCTCGGCGATGTGTCCGCGGTGCTGCTGATCGCGGTGCGGACATACCGGCTGATCTTCCACCCGGAGAACGTGGCCGATGCGGGCGTGGTCAGGTCGGTCGAGTGATGGATCTGAGCAGCGACGCCGTCGCGGTCATCGGCTTTGTCGTCCTGTTCGCGCTGATGCTGCTGCGCGTTCCCGTCGGCATGGCGATGGGCCTGGTGGGAGTCAGCGGCTTCGGTTATCTGGTCGGCGGCACGCCGGCGCTGAAGATGGTCGGGCAGACCTCGATGCGCACCGTCACCGACTACACCTTCGGCGTGATCCCCATGTTTCTGCTGATGGGCGCCTTCGTCTCGCGTTCCGGCATGAGCCGCGAGTTGTTCCACGTAGCCAACAAATTCGTCGGCCATCTGCGCGGCGGCCTCGGCATCGCGACCATCGCGGCCTGCGCCGGGTTCGCCGCCATCAGCGGCTCGTCCGTCGCCACCGCGGCGACATTCTCCACTGTCGCCTATCCAGAAATGCGCAGCCACCACTACCCACAATCATTCGCCACCGGGGTGATCGCCGCCGGCGGTACGCTCGGCGCAATGTTCCCACCATCGATTGTCCTCGCGGTCTATGGCCTGATCACCCAGCAGGATATCGGCAAGCTGTTCATGGCCGGCATCCTTCCGGGGTTGCTCGCCGTCTCGATGTACATGGCAACGATCGCAATCATCGGCGCCGTTCGCCCGGCCTACCTTCCAGCTGCGCTGCGAAGCTCCTGGACCGAGCGCCTGCGCGCCATGCGCGAGGTCTGGGCGCCGCTGCTGCTGTTCGTATTCGTCATCGGTGGGCTCTACGGCGGGCTGTTCACGCCGACCGAGGCCGGCGGTATGGGCGCTGGCGGCGCGTTCCTGATCGGCGTGGCGCGCGGCCGCCTATCACGCGAGGACATTCTGGCCTCGCTGCTCCAGGCAACGCGCACCGCCGCCGCCGTGTTCACCATCCTGATCGGCGCCATCCTCTTCGGCTATTTCCTGACGGTGACGCAGACGCCGCAGAAGGTGACCGCATTCGTCACCGGCCTGGGCTTCGGCCGCTACGGTGTGCTGGTGCTGATCATGCTGATGTATCTCGTCCTCGGCTGCCTGATGGACGCGATGGCGATGATCATCCTGACCGTGCCGATCATCTTTCCGGTGATCACGACGCTTGGCTTCGATCCGGTGTGGTTCGGCGTGATCATCGTGATGACGGTGGAACTGGGACTGATCCATCCTCCGGTGGGCATGAACGTCTTCGTCATCAAGACGGTGGTGAAGGACGTGAGCTTTTCGACGATATTCGTCGGCGTGATCCCGTTCGTCATCACCGACATCATCCGGCTCGCAATCCTTATCGCATTCCCGGTAATCGCGGTCTGGCTGCCGAGCCATATGTAGAAAAGCAGACTCACCCCAGGGACACGACGTTTTCTGGATCCTCCGTGTCTCTGTGTCTCTGTGGTGAACCTTGGTTCCTTGCTTCCTTCCTCACACTAAGTGCCGTGCTATTTCGTCAGCATGTCGCGCAGGCCGCGCAACGCCAGATAATATCCGGCGATACCGAACCCAGTGACCATCCCCTGGCTCACTGTGGCGGTATCGGAGACCGGGCCGCGCCGCACCGGGTTCGAGATGTGCAGCTCGATGGTCGGAAACTTCACCTGCGAGATCGCGGCGACAAGCGCCGGATAGCCGCGGGAGAATCCTGCCGGGTTGAACAGAGCTGCGTCGAAACCGCGATCGTTCGCATCGTAGAGCTTGTTCACCACCTCGCCTTCGATGTTCGAATGGAATATCTCGACATCGACTCCGAGTTCGGCGGCGTAGCCACGTATGCGCTCGTCGTACTGCGGCAGCGTCATCGGGCCGAATATCTCGGTCTGCACCTTGCCGCGCATGTTCATGCCGGCGCCGTGGATGATCAGTACCTTCGCCATCATGATGTCCTTCGTTCTCAGGCGACGCGGAATTTGGCCAGCGATTCGTAGTTGGGATCGGCGCCGATGCCGGGCACGTCGGGCGGGCTCACCGTGCCATCGTCGTTCAGCCGCAAGGTGTGCCGATACACGCGGCCCCACATCGGATCGACCGTGTCGCGGTAGAACTCCAGTATCAATCCGTTGGAGATCGCCGAAACCAGATGCACGTGGATGTCCTGCGAGCCGTGCGGCGCAATGTCCAGGTCGTTGGCCTGCGCCAGCGCGGCCACCTTCATGAATTCGGTGACGCCGCCCAGCACCTTCGCGTCCGCGTTCAAGATCGCGGCGCATTCGTGCTTGATCAGGTCGCGAAAACCGTAGCGTGTGTATTCGTTCTCGCCGGTTGCGATCGGAATGCTGGTCGCCTGCGCCAGCTTGCGGTGACCGTCATAGTCGTCCGGCGCCACCGGCTCCTCGAACCAGAATATGTCGTATTCCTCGATGCGTTTGGCGATCTGGATCGCCTCGTAATAACGATACGCGCAGTTGGCATCGACCATCAGCTTGACATCCGGGCCGACCGCTTCGCGCGCTACGCGTACCCGTGCCACGTCCTCGGCAATCGGCACAGCGCCGATCTTCATCTTCACCGCCTTGGCGCCCATGCGGACGTTGTCTTCCATCTCGCGCGCCAGTTCGGCAAATCCCTTGCCCTCCTCGTAGTAGCCGCCGGCGATATAGGTCGGCACGCGGTCGCGGAAGCCGCCGAGCAATTTGTAAAGCGGCAGGTTGGCGAACTTGGCGCGGATGTCCCACAGGCCGATATCGATCGCGGAGATCGCCCGCGTGGTAAGACCGCGGCGGCCGATCAGCTTCGGCTCCCACATCTTCTGCCACAGACGCTCGACATTGATCGGATCCTCGCCGACCAGCATCGGTGTCAAACGCGCAACGGTGGCGCGTTCGATCTCGCCTCCGCCGCCAAGCCCGATGCCGGTAATGCCCTCGGTGGTCTCGATCTCCACCACGGCGAAAGTCACATGCGTGTAGGTGTGCTTACCGTTGGCGATCGGCTTGTGGCGCGGCCAGCGGAATTCCTTGGTGGTGATGCCGGTGATCTTCATGCCGCAGCCTCCTTCCGTCGGTCGCGGCATTCAACGCGCTCAGTCCGGGACGCGCAAGCGGACCGATACCGGGCAATGGTCCGATAAGCGTTCCTTCCATGCTTCGCCTGTCTCGCGGTAGGTCAGCACGCGCAGCGTATCCGGCTGCAGCCACGCGCGCGCCGCACCGCCGAGCAGGATTTGATCGATGAAGGCTTCGCCGCCCCAGCACGGGCTTGCCCGCCCCTCGGTTGCGCGCGTGAGCGGTGCGACCTGCCGCAAGGCTGCCCAGAACTGGTCGCGCCCATCCATATGCCGATTGAAGTCGCCAAGTATCGCGAACGGCACACCGTCGGCCGTGCGTGCCGCGATCCACTCCTGCAGCGGGGGAATCTGTGCGCTCAGTTCCGCGCAGGTGCGGTGTGTGGTGCGGCTCAGGCGCTGGTCGAAGCAGCCGGTCTTCAAATGCACCGCCAGCACGCGCAACGCGCCCTGCGCCAGATCCAGCGTGATATCGGCGCCGCTGCGCAACTGATGTCCGGGATCGACATCCAGACCGGTGATGTCGGGATTGACGGTGTAGCGGATGCCCCGCCTGACCACCAGGCCGACACGCTGGACCACATGGTCGCGGGTCATATGGATCGAGTAATTCTCCGGCGGAAAGACGCGTGCGGCCACTGCCGGGCCGTCCACCTCCTGGATCGCGATCACATCCGCGTCGAGTTCGACGGCATAGCGGCGCAACAGATCGATTTCCTCCGGTTGCTTCGGATGCGCGTCGGACGGCAGTCGTGAATCCCCCGCACCGCGATCGGTCAGCCATTCGAGATTCCAGGTGGCAAGCTTCAGGTCCGCGGCGAACACAGGCGCCGGCGCCGAAAGCACGAGCAGCAACACGAGAATGCAGCGTTTCATCGCCATCACAACAGCGCCGGGGTGACGTCTGCCACGGTCTCGGGCTCGATTGCGTCATCGAGCACCTGAGCACCGCAGTCGCACAGAAATCGCGCGATGGCATCGAACGTTGCCGGATCGCGGGTTGCGTCCACTGCATCGCCCGCAGGAACCCAGATCACCGTTTCGTAGCGCGCGCGGGTCAGCAGCACACGATATGTGTTGATCTGAAAGGCGATGGCCGCCTCGCCGCGCGGTTCTTGCCACCGCGTGCCGGCCAGGCTGCGCGCGATCCACTCCATCCGTCCGTCGCGCCGTATCAGATCGTTGCCCCAGCACAGGCCGACATGATCGAGTTCCAGTCCCTGACACGCGAATTGCGTGGCTGGCAACTCCAAGGCGTCGGAGGCCCGCACGTCCGGCCAGCGACGCAGGAACCAGTTGGCGATGGCCGTCGCATCGAGATGCGGAAAATTCGGCCAGATCCCGTCCGCCACCAACCGCCTCGCCCCGGCACTGCATACCAAGCCGGCGCGGCGCGTTCCGCGAGCCAGTCGGCGCAACGCGGCGCGCGCATCCGGGAGCGAGCGCGTCAACAGGAACGGGACCCCGCCCGCGGCATCGGCTATGGCGACCGCCTGGCCGGCATCGCCGGACAACACCGCATCCACCCAGGGAGCAGCGGCAGTTGATCGGATCGAGCGGATCGGCACGTTCAGATGCAGTGCCGGGTCGATCTGCATTCCCTCCGGCAACGCATCGAACAAACGCTGGCGCGGATCGCGCGCGCCGAGCACACCGGCGGGCGCGCTCACGCGCCAGTCCGGACGGGCGGCAAGCGCCTCGCCCCACGCGGCAAGCCCCGCTTCGCCAGTGTTGATCTCCTGCCCGGTGCCGACCAGCGCGATGATCACCGCCCAGTCCGGATGGCGCCGCATGATGTCGAGAAACAGCGCGGCCTCGCTTTGCGCATGGCCGAACTTGCGTCGCCCGAACTCGGCATCCCACGCACGCTGTGCTTCGTCGAATACGACGACATGCTCGTGCGGCGGCTCGGTTCGCGACAGGTTGTCGCGGAGGAAGCCGATCAACGGCTGGATCGCACTTTCCGTCTCCTGCCGCGCGACGCGGAGGCTGCGACCCCGTTCGTGTGCATCACGCGCCAGCGCTTCGCGCATCACGTGCACCAGGGGCAGATTGCCGGTCAGGAACGCGGCGCCGGTCACCGCGCCGAATACCGCATTCAGGCCACACAGTGTTTTCCCGGCGCCGGGTATGCCGGTGACGAACAGCACCTCGTGCCGCGCGGCGCTGCGAGCCGCATCGATCCTCTGTCGGATGGCGGTCGTGGTCCGGCCAAGATTACCCACATCGGCGCGCGCCGCGGCGATGTCACCGACGCCATGGCGATTGTACAGCATGGTTGCCGCCTCGACGATCGTCGGCACCGGCCGATACGGCGCAACTTCCCAGGCGCCAGAATCGAGCGGTCGCACCGGCACGGGGAAGCGTGTCGTGATGTCTTGCAGCAGTGATCCCAGCGTGGCTGCGGACGCGACGAATACCGGAGTGACACCGTGCCAGAGCAACGGCCATTGAACCGCGGGAACCCTGGATTGCGTCGCGACCAGGATCGGCACCACGGGATGCGCACGGCTCTCCGCGTGGAAGTCGAACAGATCGAGTGCGTAGTCCTCGGTCTGCTGACGATCGAGCACGCTGATTGCCGTTGCGCCGACCTTGAATTCCAGCACCAGGATGGCGGCCTCGGTGAGCAGAACAGTGTCGATCCGTCGTCCCAGACGAAGCAGCGGGTATTCGAACAGCACACGCCATGTATCAGGCAACCCGCGCAACGCCGTCCGCAGCAGAGCGATCTGCTGCCGCCAGGCATGCAGTTGCGTGTCGCGGTTCAGATGATGCGTCTCGACCAGCCGCAGTGCGAGGCGCCGCACAATCGCCTCGGCCTCGTTCGCCAGCAGCTCAGCCGCGTTACCAGACCACCACGCCTGCACTCACCGCTCCTCACGGCCAGCCCGGCGCCCGTTGTAGCATGACAGCGCCGGGTCAAAGGTGAACGACACCATCTCCGATCACAGCGCCCTTGCCTCTGCTGGGAAACTCATCGACGATGGCGATGGGAAATATGTTGCGAGGCGGCGATGGACGGCATGCAGGACGCCCACCTGGTCACCGATGCTGCGGCGTTGCGGACGTTGTACGGCGAACCCTCGGACGGCGCGATCGCCAAGGAGGTCAATCATGTCCATCCGCATTATCGGGCGATGATCGAAGCATCGCCATTCATGGTGATGGCGACCAGCGGTCCGGACGGTCTGGACGTCTCCCCACGCGGCGACCCGCCAGGCTTCGTCGTGGTGGAAGACGAGACGACGCTGCTGATCCCTGACCGGCGCGGCAACAACCGCACCGACAGCCTCGGCAATCTGATCGCCGACCCGCGCATTGCGCTGCTGTTCCTGATCCCCGGCGTCGGCGAAACACTGCGGGTGAACGGGTGGGCCGAGATTTCCGTCGATCCCGACCTGCTCGCGCGCTTCCCCGCACAGGGCAAGCTGCCGCGTTCGGTGATCGTGGTGCATGTCGAGCGGGTGTATTTCCAGTGCCCGAAGGCGCTGGTGCGGTCGGATCTGTGGAACCCGGCGAAGCATATCGAACGGCGCAGCCTGCCGAGCAGCGGCACCATTCTGGCAGACATCACGCGCGGACGGGTTGGCGGCGCGGAGTATGACGCGGCGTATCCGGAGCGGTTGAAGGCGACGATCTACTGAGCGGCGGGGGGAGGGGTCCGCAGCTGAACTACCGCAGCGCGGTTTGATAGGCTTCCATCACATCCGTACCGAAGCAGGCGAAGATCACCTGGTGGATCGTATCATTGGCGGCCAGAAAATCCGCGACCGTCCTCACCGCGATGCTTGCCGCGTCGGGTATCGGGTAGCCGTAGATGCCGCAGCTGATCGCAGGGAACGCAATCGAACGCACACCATTCGCCATCGCAAGTTTGAGGCTTTCGGAATAGCAGCTCGCCAGCAACTCCGGCTCACCTCGCGTTCCGTCACGATAACGCGGCCCCACAGCGTGGATCACGAACTTCGCCGGCAGCCGGTAGCCGCGGGTAATCTTCACCTGCCCGGTCGGACAACCGCCCAGCGTGCGACATTCCTCCAACAGCTCCGGCCCGGCAGCGCGATGGATCGCGCCATCCACGCCGCCGCCACCCAGCAACGACTGGTTCGCCGCGTTCACGATCGCATCCACTGCAAGCTGCGTGATGTCCGCCTGCGAGACGACCATCCGCTCCATTGCAATCTCCGTCACAGCCAGTCGCGCAGCTTGAACCAGATCAGCGGCACCAGCGCCGAGATCGCGATCAGCACAAGTCCGTACGGATAGCCCCACGCCCAGTCCAATTCCGGCATTCCCTTGAAGTTCATCCCGTAGATACCGGCGATCAGCACCGGCGGAATGCCGACAACCGAGGCCACCGTCAGCACCTTCATCACGTTGTTCTGCGCGATGTTGATGAAGCCGAGCGTGGCGTCCAGCAGAAACTGGATCTTCTCGAACAGATGCGTGTCGAAGTCATTCAGCGACGCGATGTCCTGGCGCAACGTATCAAGCCTCGGCTTCAGGTCGCTCGGCAGCCAGTCAGCCGCCGTGCTCAGCACATAGGGAACGATCCGTGCGGCGCCCACCTGGCTGTCGCGGATGAACGATATGAAATCTCCGGAGCGGCCGATCGCGGCCAGGGTTTCGCGCAGCATGCGATCCTCGTGCCTGCTGCCGCCGATGCGCACGGCGTCGCGGAAGATGCGGTGCGAGATCGCATCGAGATCATCACGGATCTGCTCCAGGGCGTCGGCGTGGCGATCGACGATCCCCTCCAGCAGTCCGACAAACAGATGCGCGCCGGTACGGTCAGGCGTGCCGGCCTGCATCTCACGCTCGGCGAAGCTGTCGAACACGGGGCTGGCAGCGAAGCGAATGGTGATCAAACTCTCCCGCGACAGCACGAAGCCGCCGGGCACCGGCTGCGGGTCGCCGTCCAGACGGCTGACCAGCGGCAGGCTGAGCGTGAGTACGCCGTTCGCCACCGAGAGCCGGCTGGAACTCTCGATCTCGCGCAGATCATCCTTGGTTGGCACCTGGAGGCCGGTCACCGTGGCGACGCGTCGCGTCTCGTCCTCGGTCGCGCTGAACAGGTCGATCCAGACCGCCTCGCGAAGCGCCGCGTCGGATGGCTCGGCGACGCGCTGCAGCACGGTCCCGTTGCAGGTATAGGCAATCAGCATGACAGATGGAAACTCACCGCACCGACGGAGAGTTTCCGCGGCATCAATTGCGGGACCTGTCCACCAGGGCGTTCTTGCCGATCCACGGCATCATCGCGCGCAACTTCTCGCCGACCTGCTCGATCGGATGCTCGGCCAGCCGCTGACGCATCGCCTTGAAGCTGGTCTGGTTCACCTTGTTCTCAAGCATCCAGTCGCGCGCGAATTTTCCGGACTGGATGTCGGCCAGCACGCGCTTCATCTCCGCCTTGGTCGCGTCGTTGACGATGCGTGGGCCGGACACGTACTCGCCGTATTCCGCCGTGTTGCTGACCGAGTAGTTCATGTTGGCGATGCCACCTTCGTAGACCAGATCCACGATCAGCTTCACCTCGTGCACGCATTCGAAATACGCCATCTCGGGCGCGTAGCCGGCTTCCACCAATGTCTCGTAGCCGGCCTTCATCAGTTCGACGAGGCCGCCGCAGAGCACGGTCTGTTCGCCGAACAGGTCGGTCTCGCATTCCTCCTTGAACGTCGTCTCGATGATGCCGGCACGGCCGCCGCCGATCGCGCTGGCATAGGACAGCGCGACCTCCATGGCGTTGCCGGACGGGTTCTGCGCCACCGCCACCAGACACGGCACGCCGGCGCCGCGCTGGTACTCGCTGCGCACGGTATGGCCGGGACCTTTCGGGGCGATCATGAACACGTCGATGTCGGGACGCGGATCGAGCAGATTGAAATGCACGTTCAACCCGTGGGCGAAGGCGAGCGCCGCGCCGCTTTTCATGTTCGGCCCAAGTTTGTCCCGGTACAGATCGCCCTGGCCTTCATCCGGCGTCAGCACCATCACCACGTCGGCCCATTTCGCGCAGTCGGCCGGGTCCATCACCTTCAGTCCCGCGGTCTCGGCCTTTGCAACGCCGCCCGACTTCTGCCGCAGGCCGACCGCGATCTCCTTCACGCCGCTTTCCTTCAGGTTGTTGGCGTGGGCGTGGCCCTGGCTGCCATAGCCGATGATGGCAACACGCTTACCCTTGATCAGGTTCACATCGGCGTCGCGATCGTAGTAAACGCGCATCTCTCTCGCTCCTGCTAACTTGGACGGTGGAACCGTACGGGACCCTAGATCGTTCGCACGCCGCGCGCCATCGCGGCCACGCCGGTGCGCGATACCTCGGCCAGACCAAGCGGCCGCATCAGCTCGATGAACGCATCGAGCTTGTCCGTGGCGCCGGTCAGTTCGAACACGAAGCTTTCATGCGTGGCGTCGATCACGCGCGCGCGGAATGCATCCGCGATGCGCAGCGCCTCCACACGATTTTCGCCGGTGCTCACCAATTTGATCAGCGCCATCTCACGCGCAATGTGCGGGCCTTCACGCGTCAGGTCGGCGACGCGATGCACCGGCACCAGACGATCGAGTTGCGCCTTGATCTGCTCGATCACCATCTCGGTGCCGGAGGTGACGACGTTGATGCGCGACCGTCCGCCTTCGCTTTCCACCGGCGCGACCGTGAGGCTGTCGATGTTGTAGCCGCGGCCGGAGAACAGGCCGATGACACGCGCCAACACGCCGGCCTCGTTGTCCACCAGGACCGAGATCGTCGCACTGCGCATGGGATTGTCGGGCATGACGGCTCCGCCGTCATGGTCGGCACAGGCCGGCCATCTACGTCTGTCTGCCCGTGTGTCGGCGAAGACGTGGATGGCGGGCCTTCACCCGCCATGACGCACTAGGGTTAGACCAGCACAAGGCCCTCGTCGGTGATACCGGCGGCCTCGCCCTCGTGCTCGGGGCCGAGGATCATCTCGTTGTGGGCGGCGCCGCTCGGGATCATCGGGAAGCAGTTCTCCTTCGAGTCCACCACCATATCGACAATCACCGCGCGATCGATCGCCAGCATTTCCCGGATGACATCGTCCACCTGGTCCACTCGATCGGCGCGCAGTCCGACCGCATGGAACGCATCCGCCAGTTTGACAAAATCCGGCAGCGCGGCCGAGTAGCTTTCGGAATAGCGCCCGCCGTGAAGCAGTTCCTGCCACTGGCGCACCATTCCCATGTACTGGTTGTTCAGGATGAACACCTTCACCGGCAGCCGGTACTGCGCCAGCGTTCCCATCTCCTGGATGTTCATCAGCACGCTGGCCTCGCCGGCGATGTCGATCACCAGCGCATCCGGATGCGCGATCTGCACGCCCATCGCCGCGGGCAGGCCATAACCCATCGTGCCGAGGCCGCCGCTGGTCATCCAGCGGTTCGGCTGCTCGAAGTGGAAGTGCTGCGCCGCCCACATCTGGTGCTGGCCGACTTCGGTCGTGATGAAGATGTCCTTGGTCACCGATCGCGTCAGTTCATACAGCCGCTGGATGGCGTATTGCGGCTTGATGATCGCGCCACGCGTCATGTCCTGGGTGAATTTCAGACTCTCCTTCGCGCGCCATGCATCGATCTGTCGCCACCAAGAGGCGAGCGCCTGGGTGTCGGGCACGGTGCTGTCCGCTTCCCACGCGGCGATCATCGCATCCAGCGCACGGCCGGCATCTCCCACGATAGGCACATCGACCGGCACGTTCTTGTTGATCGACGAACTGTCGATGTCGACGTGGATCTTCTTGGACCCCTGGCTGAATGCGTTCAGCCGTCCGGTCACCCGGTCGTCGAACCGCGCGCCAATGTTCAGCAGCACGTCGCAGCCGTGCATCGCGAGATTTGCCTCGTAGGTGCCGTGCATTCCCAGCATGCCCAGGAACTGCGGATCCCCGGCCGGATAGGCGCCGAGGCCCATCAGGGTGTTGGTGACCGGGAAGCCGGCCATGCGGACGAATTTCGTCAGCGCCGCCGCCGCTGCCGGACCGGCATTGATCACGCCGCCGCCGGCATAGACCATCGGCCGCTTCGCCGATTTCAGCAGGTCAATCGCTTTGGCGATCTGGCCTTGGTCGGGCTCCGTGCGCGGGCGATAGCTGGGGTGGCTGGCCGCGGGCGACGTATAGGGCGCCTTGCCGATCACGATATCCTTCGGCAGATCGACAACCACGGGGCCGGGACGGCCGGATCGCGCCACGTAGAACGCCTCGTGCACCACGCGCGCCAGGTCCTCGGGCCGCTTCACCAGGTAATTGTGCTTGGTTGCCGGGCGTGTGATCCCGGTGGTGTCCGCTTCCTGGAATGCGTCGTTGCCGATCAGATGCGTCGGCACCTGGCCGGTCAGGCAGACAATCGGAATGGAGTCCATCAGCGCATCGACCAGTCCGGTCACCGCGTTGGTGGCGCCTGGGCCGCTGGTCACCAGCACCACCCCCACCTTGCCAGTGCTGCGGGCGTAGCCCTCGGCGGCGTGGACCGCGCCGCCCTCCTGGCGGACCAGGATGTGGCGGATGGCGTTCTGCTGGAAGATAGCATCGTAGATGGGCAATACGGCGCCGCCGGGATAGCCGAAGATCACCTCCACGCCCTGGTCTTTCAAGGCGCGGAGGAGGACTTCTGCTCCAGACTGGCTTGGTTCGGCCGACATGGTCGTGGCTCCGAAGAAGGATCGTGGGGCGCATCGATAAGCCGCATGGTGCGGCGCGTCAAGCCATGCTTTCCAAAAATGCCAAAAGTTGGGGGTTAATACTTTCTGAAAGTTGCTCGGAAGGGGTAAATCGCGCATTGATCGTATGCAAGTGCGCTGGCGCGGCAAGCGCATGGTGGCGGAACCAGGTCGCCTGACGCTTGGTGTACTGCCCGGTCATCAATTCGACCCGGCGACCTGCGTCCTCCAGCGTGCTCTCGCCGCGCAGATGGGCGGACAGTTCGGGCACGCCGTGCGCCCGCATCGCCGGCAGTGCGGGGTCAAGTTGCAGCGCCAGCAGTGCCCGCACCTCCTCCAGCGCACCCTCCCGCAGCATCGCGTCGAAGCGGGCCGAAATTGCGGTGCGCAGCTCGGCTCGCGGTGGGTCGAGCACGATGGCGGCAAACCGCCACGGTGTGGGCGGCGTCATCCTCGCCTGCCAGTCGGCCAGCCCGGTTCCGCTGCCACGCCAAACCTCCCAGGCGCGAGCGATCCGCTGGCTGTCGGTGGGGCGCAACCGCACGGCCGTCGTCGGATCCGCCTCGGCGAGGCGTGCGTGCAGCGCGGCGGGGCCTATTTCCTTCAGTAGAGCGCGTGCCTCGGCCCGCGCTGCCGGACCGGGATCGGGGATGTGGGCAAGTCCCTTGGTCAGCGAGGCGAAATAGAGCCCGCTGCCGCCGGTGAGGATCGGCAGCCGGCCCGCTTCCCGAGCCGCCGCCATCTGAGCCAGCGCGGCCTCCCGCCACCAGGCAACGTTGCCGGGCTCCGCCGCCGGCCGCACCCCGTACAGAGCGTGCGGGACAAGTGCCTCATCGTCCGGCGTTGGACGCGCGGTCAGCACACGCAACTCGCGGTAAACCTGCATGGCGTCGGTGTTGATGATCGTGCCGTCGAGGCGTTCGGCCAGCATGAGCGCCAGGGCGGATTTACCGCTTGCTGTCGGGCCGGCAACGATCAGTGCCTTCTTTTGCTTCATGAAAATCGGCCCAGCCGCTTGGTTGAAAGGCAGTGGCTGCCAAAATGTGCCGCACGGGGGCACCGGCAGCGAGCGGCGGTTCAATATCGCCGACGCGTCCCTGATACGGCGTCATCGGGCTGTGCGGCATCTGGCACGTTTTCCTGCTCCCTCCAACCTTGCTCCGGATGTTCGCCTCCGTCTGGCTCCATCTCTCCGATTTTGGTGAGGTCCGCCACCGGCGTGCCGTCCGCTTCCGTGGTTATCACATCCACATAGCGCATCCCGAAGCATATATCTTCAGGCGCATAGCTGCGGATTTCGTACACCAATGTGGCGAGGGTCGGATCGAGCGCTTCGAGGGTCACGAACACCTGCGCGCGCACCGACGCCAGTTGCGCTGCGTCGTAGCCGTACAATGGGCTGCGCTCGTCCATCACATGCATGAGTGTCCAGGTGAGCGGAAACACCGGTAGATGTGTGCGCTCAAGTCGTAGTTCTTGCGCGCTGCGGAAAAGTTTGCCTTCCGCAGTCGTGACGGAGAGTAGTACGTTCAGCTTTGTTATCGCATCCAAAAGTATATTCGCGCGTCCGTTACCAACTCGCAACATGAGCGTCGGCTTGCCGTTGTGGGTTGCCACAACCAGATTGGAGGCGAACACGAACTTGGCCCGTGGCCGCGAGAATCGGACAAAGGTCAGGCCTGTCAGTATAGCTGTAAAGCCGAGCCCACAGACGATCTCGGACGCCGCGATCACATGGCCGTACGGCGTGGCCGGATACATCTCGCCATAGCCGACCGTCGCCAGTGTTTCGATGCTGAAGAAGAACGCATCGGGAAAACTATACGGCCGGGCATTGGCCACCGAACCGGGCACCAACCAAAAGAAAGTGGCAAAGGCAACGTTCACCAGCAAATAGAATACCAGAAGGGCCGCGCTGAATTGTGGCCATGTCAGTGCAACGGCGAGATGGTAAGGGTCTCGTATATCGAAGCGCGAAACTCCCTTCTTCTTGAACTCGAAGGAGCCAAGGCGAACCCACGCGGCCTTTTCGCGAGGGTTGCGCTTGATTCGCGTATGAAAGTCCTGTCCCTTCAGCATCCGTGCGCCAGGCCGACTCCGGCACTTGGATAGCAGGGCGTCCAACGCCGTACTGGCACTGACCTCTCCGTTGCGCTCACAAACCGCGCGCGGCGCTGCACGTTGCAAGTGACGCTACGGTCGAGCAAGCCGAGGAGGTTCCGGAGCTTGTGTTGGTGCATGCGGGTCAACCTGGCGCTGTTGTCTGCGGCGCATCTGCGGGGCATTCGGTTGGCCGATGCGGATCAGGTTTTTCCCTGTGAGCGACGGAGCCATTCGTCCAAACCGATGCGGCCGAGGTGCGCCTCGCCCAATGGCACAAGCGATCGCTCCTCGACCCGGCCGCCCCAGTATCGGGCCTCTGAGTCGCGCACGACCTCACGCGGGTCGCCGATCGCCTTCAGATAGCGGGCGATGATTTCGTTGAACGGCGCGCGTTCCGGGCCGGCGATCTCGACGATGCCGTTTCGCGGTGCTGCGAGCGCTGCTTCGGCGACATTGGCAGCAACGTCATCCGCCGCGATGGGCTGGAAAAGCCCGGGCGGGAGCCTGACCAGGTTTCCAACCGTACTTGACGCGGCGATGGCGCTGAGGAATTCCAGGAACTGGGTTGCGCGGACGATGGTGTAGGGAACGCCGGAGGCCACGATCAGTTTCTCCTGCGCAACCTTGGCGCGGAAGTAGCCATTGTCGGGCGTTCGGTCGGCTCCGACGATGGAGAGAGCGACATGGTGCCGGACACCTGCTGTGGCCTCCGCCGCGAGAAGATTGCGCCCGGAAGCCTCGAAGAATTCCAGCACTGCCTTGTCTTCAAATGAAGGTGAATTCGCGAGGTCGATCACCACCTGCGCGCGGGCCATGACCTCTTTGAGCCCAGCGCCGGTGATGGTGTTGACACCGCTTTGCGGCGAGGCGGCAACGACCTCATGGGCGCTCTGGCGCAGAATCGTGACGGTTTTCGAGCCGATCAGGCCGGTTCCGCCGATGATAACGATCTTCATGGGTTCCCCTCCCTTGTCGATGGCCGGAGATAAATCTTCGAGAATATGACTTTCGAAGGCGACCCGCTCGACGAGCGCGGCAACAGCAGGACGGATAGCAAGGTGCTTATTGGGCGTCCAGCAGGCAGCCAGAAGCCTCGCGACATGCGCGCACCCTGAGACCCACCCAAACGCGCTGCAAATATGGCCACCCCAAATTGCTGGCGCAGCGCTTTGTCGTGGCATGTTTGGCGACTGACTTTAGAGATCGAACTCGACCGCGGTTGCTGGCGTTGCGCAGCAGATCAACGCATTGCCTTCGGCGGGCGCGTCCAGCGGCACCGGCGCGTAGACGAGTTCGCCTTCGATCAAGCCACTTTCGCAGTTGTGGCATACGCCCGATCGGCAGGACCAACGCACGGGAACGGCGCAGGCTTCCGCCAGCTCGAGCAGGCTGCCGAAACGGGAGTTCCATGGCACGGCGAGACCGCTGCGCAAGAACGTCACCATGGGTCCGCCGCCCGCGGGACCGTCAGGACGATGCGGCAAGGCAGCGGCGACGCTGGAGATGCCCGGCGTAAGAGTGGACGCGGGCCCGAACACTTCAACGTGGACCCTGGGCCAGGGAATGCCCCATGCCGCCAGGCCTTTCTGGAAATCCTCGAGAAAGCGGGGCGGACCACACAGATAGAAATCAGCGTTCTGAGGAATTTCGAACTCGTGGAGCAGCGGGAGCGAAAGATGGCCTGGTCGATCGAAGTCCCGGCCGAGAATGTCGTCTGGTGCAGGCCGACTGTAGATCACGCAGCGATGGGAGGCCCGGAGCCCGCCGAGCAGATCGTCCGCCTCTTTGGCAAACGAATGGTGCGCCCGATCGCGGGCTGAATGCAGCCACCAAACCGGCCGAGACGCCACGGCGTTTGTAGCAGCCGCATCATGCAACATCGCCAGCATCGGCGTGACGCCGACACCTGCGCTGATGAGTACGATGGGGGTCGCGCCGGCCGCGAGCGTGAACGAGCCGCGAGGAGCGCTGACCTCCAGGCGACTGCCTGCCCGGACGTTTTGGTGGAGAAAGCCGCTTGCGAGGCCGCCCTCGTTCTTGACGGCAATCCGGTAGTTGGGGGTCCCGGGCGGACCGCACAGCGAATAGCTTCGCGTGACGGCGGGAGCATCCGGGCTCGGCCTCATGCGGACCATGATGTGTTGGCCCGGCAGTGCCGGTGGCAGCGGCGAACCATCTTCGGCAGCGAACTCGAACGATCGGACGTTGGTGCTTTCCTCGCGCGAAGCAACGACCACGACCGGGCGGAAGCCACGCCACGCAAGGGACGCCGACGCGCCTAAGCCGAGGCCCGCGTTGCCGGTTGTGCCTCCCGCTTCGGCAGCGGCGAGCAGCGCCTGCATCGAGCCTTGCCAGTCCACGCTGAGTGCCGGAATTCGGACTGCGCGGCGCAAGCCTTCGAGCGGGTGCTCCGCCGAATAGAGGAGGGCATCGATCTCGGCGACCGTCATGCGCTCGGGGCCGTCCGAAAGCTTCTCGACGCGGTCGCCCGCGCCGATCTCACCTTCCTGTATGACGCGGAAATAAAAGCCGGGCCGGTGATGCGCGACCAGCAGCGCCGGTATCTCCGGATGTTGCAGCCTGATACCGACCCGGTAGCAGGTGTCGCGCGGCTGACTGACCTCGACGATGGCGCCGCCGATCCTAAATCGATCGCCGATACAGACCTCGTTATCGGCGAGGCCCTCGACTGTGAGGTTCTCGCCGAAATTCCCGGCCACGAGATCCGACCGTCCAAGATAGCGCGCCCAGTGGCGGTAGGAATTGAGCTGGTAGACCATAAGCGCACGTTGCTCGCCGCCATGGCCGCGGAGGTCGCCTTGGCCGTCGCCATCGAGATTCAACCGGCGGGCGAAAATCCGTCCCGTCACCGGCGTCTTCCAGACCGCCGTCCGGACAGTCCTGCCCTGCCACGCGACGTCCTGAGGAAGCCCGACATTGACTGAAACGATCACACCCATCATGGAATCTCCGGTGACGCATCTCCTCTCGGCAGCGGCGAAAAGCATCACACCTCCATGACGCGGCTGCCATCGAATGCGGCAGTGAGCTTGGTAGGGCGTGCAGGTCAAGCCGGCACACACTGTGCCACCGTGACTGTGCACCCGTTTTCGAGATCACCATCTCACAAACGCCCATTGTGACGGATGCCGCCGCGGGCGCTTGGCGAGGCGGCCAACCTGATCCATGATCCGAGCCCGATGGCCGATGACAAGTCACTCTGGACGGGACTGAAACGTGGGCTCGCTCGCCGCTGCCCCAATTGCGGCCAGGGGCAACTGCTCCGAGGCTATTTGACCATCCGCTCGCCCTGCGAAGTCTGTGGCAACGACAACTTGGCCTATCCGTCCGATGATTTTCCACCCTATCTGACCGTCTTCGTTGCCGGACACGTCATAGTCGCGCTCTTCATATGGACGGACAACGTTTATGAGCCTCCCCTCTGGATAGAATTCGCGATCTGGCTCCCGGTGACGGTCCTCATGTGTCTCGCATTGCTGCCGTTCATGAAGGGTGCGGCGGTCGGGTTGTGCTGGGCCATGAACATTGTCCGCCAGGCGTCGGCGACGTGACCTCCGGCGAAACCGGCGCGCCGGTCCTGGAGTACCAGGAGATCAACGCCCATCTGCGGACCAACACGACTGCGTTCGTCAACTGGTTCTCCTTTTTCCTGACAATCAGCCTGGTTGCGGCAATCGGTTTTCTCGTCGTCGGCGAGCACCCACAAGGGTTGCGAGGGCTCGCGCTGCGGTATGGCGTACCGATCGCCTGCCTGATGCTGCACTTTATCGCCCTTGCCGGCATCTTGATCTTCCGACACTACGTCGCCGCCGCGCATCGCAAGCTTGACGAGATCGTCAAGCTTCTTGGCGATACCGGCGGCTCGCCGGTCCCCGTGCGGTTCACGCTCTGGATGACCCACCTGATGGCGGCAGGTTTTGTGGTGTCGTACTTCGCATGGTTCGCGTTGCTCTTGCTTCCCCGGGACTGATGGCCATCGACGCTGCGAATGTGACGGACAGTGATTTCTGACCGAGCTGGAGTCAGCTGGGCGCGTCCCCCTTTAGGAACTCGGTTCCGGCAGTCGAGCGAGATCGTCCAGGATTCCGGGTAGGAATTCCGCAACTGTGGGATGGATGTGCATGGTGCGCTTGAGCACTGTATAGGGTGCCTTCGCGTACATCACGTCGAGCACACAGTGGATGACCTCATCGCCACTGATACCCAGAAATGCCGCGCCCAGGATTTGCTTTGTATCAGCATCGACCAGGATTTTCATGAAGCCCTCCGTCTCGCCCTTTTCGAATGCTCGGGACACATCCTCCATTGCGATCTTGCCGATCAGTGCGCGGCGGCCACTTGCTCGAACGTCCGCTGCTGTCATGCCGGCTCTGCCCAATGGCGGATCGGTGTAGAGCGCATAGGCAGGAATGCGATCACTCACGCGCCGATGTTCGCCATCGAGCAGATTGGCGGCGACAATCTCGTAATCGTTCCAGGAAGTGTGGGTGAAGGCACCTCGGCCGTTGCAATCGCCGAGGGCCCAGATCCCGGCTACGTTGGTGCGGAGTTCGTCATCGACAATGATGTATCCGCGCGCGTCCCGCTTGACGCCGGCGTGCTCGAGCCCAAGATCATCCGTGTTGGGCCGACGCCCCGTCGCGATCAGCAAGTGTGAGCCGCGGATCTCCGAAGTGCCGTCGCAATCGACAGTCATGACGATATCGCTGCCTTCCTTGCGGACGCGGATACATTTCGCGTTCACGCGGACAGACACGCCTTCTTTTGTCAGGAATCCGGCGATCGCCTCTGATACGTCCTCGTCCTCGCGCGGCGTGAGACGCGGACCGATCTCGATAATGGTGACAGCGCTGCCGAAGCGCCGATACATCTGACCGAACTCCAAAGCAATGTAGCTGCCGCCGAGTACCAACAGGTGGGCGGGGAGGAAGTCGACGTTCATCATTGAACTGTTGGTGAGATAATCGACCTTATCCAGGCCAGAGATCGCGGGCACAACCGCCCGGGCACCGACATTGATGAAAATCCGGTCGGCATGCAGAATTTCTGTGCCGACCTGCACCTCACGCGGCGACACGAACCGTGCATGGCCTTCATAGACCCGGCCGTTCTCCAGGCTCTTGAGAGATCGCTCGACGCGGCTGTTGGAATAGCCAACGACGTAATCCTTGCGCGCTTTGACACGCTTCATATCGACCTTGACGTCCCCGCTGCTGAAACCGTAGTCACCTCCGCGGCGCGCGAGGTGGGCGGCGTAGGCGCTCGCGACCAGCGTTTTCGTGGGTGTACAGCCGGTATTGATGCAGGTGCCGCCGAACCGCCCGCGTTCGATGATGGCGACTTTCATTCCCGTACCCGCCAGCCGTCGCGCGAGTGGTGGCCCAGCCTGCCCGGTTCCGATGATGATCGCGTCGTAGGCTGTCATTTCCTCCTCCTGCTCGGTGAGCACGTAACTGGCGAAATACCATAAGGCCACCGCACCGCGGATTGCAGCGCAGATGCGCGCATTGCCTTCGGCTTGTGGGGCCGAGGATGCCCTGGAATGCGCCGGCTTACGGTCGGCCGAGGTATCCTACCGATCAGGACGAGTGGTAGAATTTCGATGCCGTACGCCGTCCGTTTCGTTCCCTTGCAACGGGTGCCCGACATGACCGAGCAAAGCAACAAGCCAGGTCCAATCAATGCGCAGCCGACGGCGAATGAGGATGCTTCGGCTACCCCTGACGCGATATCGGCGCAGACACCGCCGGAGTCCCGCCAAGTGCCGCAGGAGGCCCGAAAGCCTGCGCACAAACGCAAGCTCCTGGCCGGTGTGGTCGGCGTTGCCGTTCTGGCAGCTCTGCTGGTGTTCGGCATCCCGTGGGTCAAGGCGATGCTCAACACCGTCTCCACGGACGACGCATTCGTAAATGGGCACGTGACGTTTGTGGCACCCCGCGTGCCCGGACAGATCTCCCGCGTTCTGGTCGATGACAACAACCGTGTGCACAAGGGAGACCTCCTCGCCGCGTTGGACAAGGAGCCTTACCGGGTTGCGGTCTCCGAGAGGCAGGCGGCGGTCGACACCGCGAAAGCAGACCTGCAGGCAGCCACCGCGGCGGCGCGCGCGACCGAAGCGCAGGCGGTGAGCCGACGTTGGGACCTGCAACACGCCGTGGAGAACGTCGATAACCAGGTCGCTCTCCTGCACGCGCGGGTCGCCGCCGTCGAAAAGAGCAAGGCCGCACTGACCCTGGCACAACTCGACTTCGATCGGGCAAAACAACTCGTCGCCAGAGACGACGTGCCGCGCGCGGAGTACGACCGGCGGCAAGCGCAGCTGACGACAGCCGGCGCGGAACTCGCCCAGACTCTGGCTGAAGTCTTCCAGATCCGCGCCTCGTTGGGTTTGCCGGTTCAACCTGGCGGCGGCGATCTCGCCCAGGTGCCGGCCGATCTCGACGAGACCTTTTCGTCCGTCCTCCAGGCGCAGGCGGCGCTCATTCAGAGTGCGGCTCAGCTTGGCGTCGTGCACTCCTTCGACCAGAGTCCGAAAGCGATGCTCGATGAGTTCTACAAGCTGGGCGACGTCGACACGACGTTCGCCCGGTTCGCGGCGAATGCCCCGGCCGTCAAGCAGGCCGAGGCAAAACTCGAAGCCGCCATGCGTGATCTCGCGCAGGCCGAACTGGATCTTCGTTACACGGACATCGTCGCCGAGATCGATGGCGTCGTCACGCGGCGCAACGTCAATCCGGGCAACTACGTGCAGGTTGGCCAGAACCTGATGGCGGTTCGCTCGCTCAACGAAATCTGGGTCGATGCCAACTTCAAGGAAACGCAGTTGCGCGACCTGCGCATCGGGCAGCAAGTCGATCTGCGTGTCGACATGTACGGCGGCACGCACGTCTTCAAGGGCCGGGTTTCCGGCTTCACCGAGGGGACGGGATCGACGCTGGCGTTGCTGCCGCCGGAGAACGCGACCGGCAATTTCGTCAAGGTCGTGCAGCGGTTGCCGGTGCGGATCGATCTGGTCGATTACAATGCCGATCAGACGCCGCTGTTCATCGGCACCTCGGTGGTTCCCTACGTCTCTATCAACAAGCCGGCGACCGGACCCGATGCCGGCAAGTTCCTTCAGGCCTACGTGCCCCCGCCCGATCAGTTGCCGCCTCCGAGCCCTGCTCCAACCGCCAGCGCGTCGGGCGCCAGGCAATGACCGACGCGGTACTGCCGTCGAAACCCCTGACTTCCCGGTCCCGTGCGGCGACTAACCCCTGGATCGTCGCCGCCGTCGTCGTGGTGCCGACGTTCATGGAGGTGCTCGACACCACGATCGCGGTCGTGGCGCTGCGCTACATCGCGGGCGGGCTGTCGGCCACGGTCGATGACGGCGAATGGGTCCTCACCAGCTACCTGGCCGCCAACGCGATCATCCTGCCCATCACCGGCTGGCTGATCGCGCATCTCGGGCGCCGCAACTATTTCCTGCTTTCCATCGCTGTCTTCACGCTCGCCTCGGGCATGTGCGGCATGGCCACGAGTCTCGGCCAACTGATCCTGTTCCGCGTGCTGCAAGGTCTTGCCGGCGGTGGTCTTCAGCCGTCGAGCCAGGGCGTGCTGCTGGACGCCTTCCCGGTCGAGCGGCAAGGCATGGCCATGACGCTGTTCGGCCTGGCCGCGCTGATCGCGCCCGTCGTCGGTCCGACGCTGGGCGGCTGGATCACCGACAGCTACTCCTGGCGGTGGGTGTTCCTGATCAACGTCCCGGTCGGCCTCCTGGCGCTGGGTGCGTGTGCCATCACGCTGCGGGATCCCGATTACCTGATCGCACAGCGCAAGGAGTTGCAAAAGCGGCCGTTCAGCTTCGATGGCGTCGGCCTGTCGCTGCTGGTCATCGTCATCGTCTGTTGGGAGGTGACGCTCAGCAAGGGCCAGGAATGGGACTGGTTAGGCGACCCGTTCTGGCGTGTGCAGATGCTGGTGATCCTGTTCATCGTGGGCCTGGCCGGGCTGATCTTCTGGGAACTGCGACATCCAAGTCCGGTGGTCAATTTCCGGCCGTTGCGCGAGCGGAATTTCGCCGCCTGCTGCATCATCATCTTCTGCTCCTTCGCGGTGCTGTATGCCGCCAGCACCTCGTTGCCTGCGTTGCTCCAGTCGCTGTTCGGTTACGATGCACTGAGCGCCGGACTGGTCATGTCGCCGGCTGGCTTCTTTGCCGTCCTCACCATGCCGATCGTGGGACGCCTGCTCGGTCGTGGAACGGATGCGCGGTGGGTGCTTGCCGCGGGTCTGCTGACCATGGCCGCGGGGAATTACTGGATGTCGCAGATGAACCTGGAGATCAGTCCGGGGCAGGCCGTCTGGCCGCGGGTGGTGCTGATCGTCGGGCTTGCGATGTGCTTCGCCCCCGCGAACGTGGCGGCCTACCTCTATACACCGCTCGCGCTGCGCGGCGCGGCGGTCGGCCTGTTGAGCCTGCTGCGCAACGAAGGCGGCAGCGTAGGGACCTCGCTGGCTCAGACGGTGCAGGAGCGCCGTGACCAGTTCCACAGTCTGCGGCTTGGCGAATCGCTCGATCCCTTCAACCCGGCAACGCGTTCCTTCCTCGATCAGGCAACCGGGCCGTTCCTGCAGCAGACCGGCGATCCGGTCGCAGCACAGCAACTGGCCTTGCAGACGCTGGCAAACCTGCGCGCGCAACAGGCATCGGCGCTCGCCTATTTCGATGTGTTCTGGGTGCTGGCCGTCGTCATGGTCGCGCTGGTGTTCGTGGTGCTGCTGATGAAACGCTCCGTCGCGGAGAAAGGCGCTCGGATCGGAGCCGAGTAACGTGGTCGGTTCAGTCCCGATCAGGGGCGCCAAGCGGGAAGAAGGGCCGATAGGGACGGGCATCGTCGATGCATCGGGCAAACGAGGGACGCGCGAGCAGGCGTGCACGATAGGCCTTCAGAGTGCTGCGATCCTCGCCGATCGAATGCGCCCAGTCGGCGTAGAACAACGCAGGCGCGGCGGCTGCATCGGCCATCGTGAACGCATCGCCGGCCGCCCATTGTCGCCCCGCCAGGGCATCGTCGAGCCAGGCGTAGATCGTATCGAGCGCGGTACGGGCCTGTCCGACACCGTAAGGATCCCGGGCCTCGTCGGGGCGGCGTGCATCGGACACGATCGCCTGCATCGGGCCCATCACGTGGTTGTCGAACACGCGATCGAGCATCCGCACCGGCACGGCGGCCTTCGCATCGGCCGGGATCAGCGGTACCGGGCCGGGGTGAAACACGGCCAGATGCTCGATGATCGCGCTGGTCTCGAACACCGTCGTCGCGCCATCGACGAGCAACGGGAACCGGGCGATCGGCCAGCGCCGTGCCAGCTCCGCGGCGTTCTCCGGATGGTCCGGGTCGAGTATCCGGAAATCGAACGGCGTCGCGTTCTCGTACAGCGCGATGAGCGCCTTCATCGTGTAGGACGAAAACGGGTGACCGAAGAGCTGCAGGCTCATGCGACCGGCTTCCCGGCCCGCGCCCGCTCGATCGTGGCGATGTCGATCTTCTTCATGCCCATCATTGCTTCCATGGCGCGCTTCGCCGCCGCCCTGTCGGGATCGGCCATGGCGTTCATGAGCGCGCGCGGCACGATCTGCCAGGACAGGCCGAATTTGTCCTTGCACCAGCTACACTGCAATTCTTCGCCACCGTTTCCGACGATCGCATTCCAGTAGCGATCGGTCTCCTCCTGGCTGTCGGTGAAGACCTGAAAGCTGACAGCCTCATTGAACTTGACACGCGGCCCGGCATTGAGGCCGAGGAATGGCATGCCCAGCACGGTGAACTCGACGGTGAGCTCGTCACCCTGCTTGCCGCCGGGATAATCGGACGGCGACGGCAGATGGGCATCCACGTGGCTGTCGGGAAAGGTTGCCGCGTAGAACTCGGCCGCCTCGCGCGCCTGGCCATGGTCGAACCACAGGCAGGTCGCAATCTTCTTCCGGGTCGCGTCGATGTTTGTCATGCGAAATCTCCCTTTGCGTGGCCGGTGGTACAAATCAGGCGGCGGCCGCTGCGTCGAAGGTCGCCATGTGATCGGCCATCGCCTTCCGGTGCGCCGGCCGGCCTTCCCCGCGCGCGACGTAGGCAGCGAGAAGCGGGAAGGCGGCGAGCTCGCCGGTGCGACGCAACCCGCCCAGCACCGAGATCATCATCAGGTCGCCAACGGTGAACTCGTCCCCGTCCAGCCAGACCTTGTTGCCAAGCGCGGCCTCGAGATCGGCGAGCCGTGTCCTCAGATCGGCAACGACCTTGACGTGGCGCGCCTTGGACCATTCGCGATCCGCCTCGAACAGGTCGTTGATCGCGAGCGCCATGACAGTGGGCTCAACCGAGTTGAGCGCCGCCGCCAGCCATTGCAGCGCGCGCATGCGCGGAGCGGGTTCCGCCGGGATCAGCTTGCCGGCGCGTTCGGCGATCCGCAGCACGATCGCGCCTGATTCAAAGATCGCGACCTCGTCGTCGCGATAGGTCGGCACCTGGCCGAACGGCTGGGATCGCCGATGTTCGGGGGTCTTTGAATTGGCGATCAGGTCCACCTTGTAGGGCTGGCCGACTTCCTCGAACGCCCAGCGCGGGCGCATATCGCGAACAAAGCCGCGGGCGAACTCGGGGACCCAGCCGAAGGTGGTGATGGTCGGTGTCATATCTCGGTCTCCCTGGTTGCTGCTCACGTCCGGTCGTTGGCGAAGTGGCGTGCCAGCTTGTCGAGCGCGCCGTTCCAGCCCTGCTCGTGGCTGGCCCGCGACGCCTCCGTCCGCAGACGTGAATGCGTGAAGGTGAGCTCGGTTCCAGTATCGATCGGTCGCAGATCGACCTCGACACGCAACTCCTCGCCGGCTTCCTCGGGCTCGCCGCCCTGGGTCCAACGCCAGGTCATGACCAGGCGGCTGGGCTTGTCGACTTCGACATACCGGCCGCTGCTCTCATGCTCGGTGCCGTCAAGCATCCGGAAGCGGACCCGGAAGCGGCCGCCCACGCGGATTTCGGTTTCGGCAAGCAGCACCGGTCCTCCGTCGGGGCCCCACCAGCAGGCGATGCCGTCAGGCGTGGTCAAGGCGTCGAACACGATCGAGGGGCGGGCCGCGATGCGGCGCACCAGGGTCAGGCTCGTCATGGTGGGTTCTCCTGGTTCTTCGCCGCTTCGGCTTTCGCCTCCTGTGCCGCCGCGTAGGCGGCGAGCCGGTCGAGGCTTGCCGACCAGAAGCGCTCGTAGCGGCGCAGCCAGTCCATCGCCTCGGCCATGGGTTCGGGTGCCAGGCGCACCGCGACGGTGCGGCCCGTCTTCGAGCGGGTGATGAGCCCGGCGGCGCCCAGCACGTCGAGATGCTTCATCACCGCGGGCAGCTTGATCGCGAAGGGGCGTGCGAGTTCGCCGATGGACACGCTGTCCTCCAGCGCGAGGCGCGCCAGGATCGCCCGGCGCGTCGGGTCAACGAGCGCCGCGAACGTCCGGTCCAGATGGGATGCATGAAGCTTCACCATATGGTGAAGTATGGTGGCGGACGGCGGCTCTGTCAAGGACGTCAGCGGAACCGGTGCGGGGAACGTCGGGCCCCGTGTGACACACAGGTTCGCCGCTCTCGGCAGCGTCTCGTTTCGCAGCTGCGGAGATTCTGACGCATGGGGTGAGGCGTGCGTTGTGGCGGCGCAAAGCAATCAAGCCGGACACAGACACCCGGGACAATCGCCCGGGGGCATGGGTGCACGGAGTGCACACGGAGTTTCACGGAGAAGGCGTTGTAGTGCTGCGCGCCTGCTGTTCGACGCCGGTGAACGCCTGCGGCGCGAAGCGCCAACCAAAACCTTTCTCCGTGAAACCTTGCCCCCGGGCGATTGTCCCGGGGGTCTGCACTGCTAACCTTCCAAATCACCGCAGCCCACGCTGATTTTCCGATAGACAGCCGATAGCGCGCTGCGTCGCTTGACAGTAACCTTCAAGGGTCATGGCACGCAGGCGATTGCACCGACGCAAGGCAAGGGGAACCGCAAATAACGCAAAACACGCAAATGCAGGTTGCAGCGACATTGCCTCACGTCTGACCCCCTGGCCTGGCAAGCGCGCCATTTGCGTTATTTGCGTTATTTGCGGTTCCCCTTCCTGTTGCCTGATCCAGCCTAAAACTGACATGGCGAGGCACCCGTGCGACCCTCGCTTTGGTTTGGTCGCGGCCAGCGGTTGCGCTGTGTCCGCTTGATTGCTTCGCCTCCCCGGCGTGGTCTTGGCAGCAGGGGTCAGCCTGCCCCGGCGCTGGCCTCGGCCGGACTGTCGAGCGCGCGCAGGATCGGGCTGGTGCCGGCGACGATGGCCTGCACCAGTTCGGGCTCCGGCGGGCCGAAGGTGCACGGCGCCGGCAGGCAGCCCAGCGAGCGGATCAGTGCGGCGCGGCGCGGGTAGGTGATCGCGTAATGATCGGCCTCGGCGACCGGGTCTGGCTGCGGCCACGCTTCCTCCGCCGCGATGGGCGCGGGTTGCGGCGGCGGCGGTTCCGCCATCGGCGCGGGCGCAGTGCGGCCCAGTGCGTCCGCCATCAGGCCGGTGGTGCAATGCTCGAGCCAGGCGGCCCTGTCGAGCGAGGCATTGTCCGCCTCGCGCTTCTGGCGCACCGCCTGCACGCGTATCAGCAACGACCGCGCCCCGCGTGCCTGCCGCATCATGCAGGCAGACTGGGCAATGCATTGCATGGCGCGCGCGGCATCCGACGGGTCCTCCCGCGCCTGCCGCAGGCTGTCCAACGCCTGGGCACTGGCGGCGACATATTGCGCGGCGAGGTTGGCCTCGTCGGCATTGGCGGGAAGCAGGCATGCGACCTGCGCGATGGCGGCATTGTCGCGGCGGGTGCGGTCCTCGGGCGAGGCGCTGACCGGCGGCGGGAGCGAGCCGCACAGGGTGTGGATGACCTGGTAGTACATGTCCCGCGGGAGTTGGAGGGAGAGGTCGGGCTGGGGGGTGAAATGGTCCATCGGAGGAGTATGGCAGTTAGTTATGTTCACTGTCAATGGTTGATAACACTAACCTTGGCGCGGGCTGCGATTGACCGGTCGAGGTCGCGCTCACGCTAGCCTCGGCTCTCCCTGCCCCATTCACTCCCTCGCCACCACGGTGTCGTAGAGCCCGTAGTGGGTCAGGCCCTCGTGGCTCTCGATGCCCGTGTAGCGCAGCGAGGCGTCCTCGTAGCGGCGGAACGCGAACACCGCCTGGTTCATCTGCTCGGTGTTGAACACCTTGAGGCGCACGAGCAGGTGGAAGTCCTTCACCGTCAGGCCGGTGACGGCCAGGAACAAGTCCGGCTCCAGCTTGGTGATCACGTCCTGCAGCGTGTTCTCGCGGAAGTCGGTCAGGTACATGAACGCCGGGATGCGCGTCGCGAACTTGATCAGCTTCTCCTGGACGAGCTTGCGCTTGGACTTGTACTCCTTCTCCTCGTCGGTGAGCTGCTTCTTCTCCTTCTCCGTCAGATCGCTTGTCCTTGGCCTTGTTCTTGAGGTCCTTGACCTTCTCGCTCTTGTTGATGATGGTCTCGATGATGTTGTCGCCGAGCGCGCGCCAGCCCTCGATGCGCTCCACGGCGGCCATCGCCTCGGGGTTGTCGAGGATGCGGCGCAGCGTGTCGTTGTCCACGTTCACCAGCAGCGCGCTCTCCCATTTGCGCGCCAGCAGCGTGGCCGAGGTGCCCGCCATCGCGATGTCGAGAATGCCGCCCGCATCGATCTGCGTCATGTTCGCGCCGTCGTAGGCCAGCACCGGCAGGAACGACACGAGGTCCTTGACGGCGTTCTCCGGGTTCGGCTCGTTGGGCGAGAGCCCGATGCCGTATTCGGAGAGCTGACGCAGCGCGCGCGTGGGCGCGAAGTCGAACACGAAGCAGACGGGCTTGAGGATTTCCTCCTCGTTCGGGTTGTCGCCGTTCGGGTTCTTGATCGACCACGGCGACTGCACGCGGAACGCGGCCTGGAAGTAGGTCTCGGGCGACTTCAGGTTGCGCAGCATCAGGATGGACGACCACTGCGGCACGGTGACGCCGGTGGTGAGCTTGCCGCACGAGAGCGTGATGGTCTTGGTGTCGAACCCGCTCCCGATCGCCTTGCGCACCGGCGGCAGCGCGTCGAGTCCGATGCCCGCCGACGCTCCGGCGGCGACGACGACCTCGTAGTCGTGCCAGAAGATGTTGTGCTTCTCGGCCAGCAGGTTCGCCATCGCGTGGCAGGCCGCGACGTTGGGCAGGAACCAGAACGAGTGCTGCAGGTACGGCAGCAGGCGCACGTCCGAATACGGGAACGGCGGCCGCGTGCCCGTCTTGAGGCTGCTCGACCGCCTTCGGCGCGTACTGGCCCCGGATGATGTCGAGCCACTTCTGCACGTCGCTCTTGTGCTTGAACTGCGCGCCTCTTGCCCGTGCCCGTCGCCTCGAAGAACTCGTTGAGGTCGAACTCGTCGAACTCCCCGGCGCTGGCGATCGCCACCAGCTCGTCCGGCATCTGGTAGGTGAGCAGGCGCATCTGCGGCAGCGCGCCGTAGGGATTCCACTTGCCGGGGTGCTTGGCGGCGAACTCTTCCTTGGCGCGCTGCTCGTCGGTGTAGGTCCAGTTGAAGATCTGCTCTTCGATGAACTCGCCCGTGGCCAGCGCCTTGAACGGCGTGCCGGAGAGGTAGAGATACGCCTTGGTCGTGATGGGCAGGAACTCGGTCTCCTTCTCCGAGAGCTCGCCGAGGTCCTCGTTCACGTCTTCCAGGCCGGCGGCGTATTCGAGCTTGGCCTCCTTCTTGGCGACCGCGTCGTCCTCGCCCTCGAACAGTTCCTTGGCGGTGTCGCGCCACGCGCCGAAGTGGTATTCGTCGAAGACCACGAGGTCCCAGTTCACCGTGTGGAGCCATTTGTTCTTGGGCTTGATGTTCCCCGCCGCGTCGCGGCCGAGCAGATCCTGGAACGAGCCGAAATAGACCACCGGCTTCTTGTCGTCGATCTTGCGTCGGGTCGCTGCTCGGAGTTGCGGGAGAGGTACTGCCAGCCGTCGAAGTCCACGTGGGATTCGAGGTCGGTCTGCCACGCATCCTCCACGGCGGGCTTGAAGGTCACTACCAGCACGCGCTTGGCGCCGAGCTTCTTGGCGAGCTGGTAGGTGGTGAAGGTCTTGCCGAAGCGCATCTTCGCGTTCCAGAGGAAGCGCGGGACGGCGTGCATGTCCTCCTTCCAGATGGAGTGGAAGTAGGCGTGCGTCTTGTTCACGGCTTCGGCCTGTTCGCGGCGCATCGGGAACGTCTCGTGATGGGTGCCGGTGAACGTCTGCCCGGTGCGCAGTTCGGTGAGCACGGTCTTCACGTCCTCGACCGTGCAGCGCATCCATTCCAGCTCGGCGTTCTCGAAGCCCTTCTTGACGAGCGCCGCGCGCACCTCGTGATCGGTGAAGATCGTGCCGTCGTCGCGCTCGGCGGATTCGTCCAGTTCGATGCGTGTAGTTCTTGATGGCGGCGGTCTTGACCTGCTCGGCGACGCGCTGCTTCACGTCGCGCGTGGTCTGCCCGACCTTGAGCAGACCCTCGTGCGCCTCGTCGTCGATCGAGTAGGCGTAGATGCGCGGCCGGGCTTCCGGCTTCGGCGCGAGGATTTCCTCGATGGTCTTACTCATCTTCGACTTCGTCACGGCGACTTCGTCGAACAGTTCGCTGTCGTGCTCGGCGACCTGCGACTCGATGAAGGCGATCTCGTCCTTGGTCAGCCCGTATCGCTTGTAGAGCTCGGCGTCGGTCCACTCTTGATCCAGCGGCAGATCGGGGACGAAGGCGTAGACATGCTTCGGTCGCGTCCTGGGTGGACTTGCGGAGCGAAACAAGGAAGCGAACGAAGCGCGTGCGCAGGTAGCTCGCGTAGTTCGTCGCCTCGACTTCAGTGTCGAAGAGGCCAGCGACGAGATAGCGTCTCGGTACAGCTGTGCCGGGCTCGGCGATGATCGGCTTGCTGAGGAACTTGGTCTCGACTGCTGCGCTCGTGCCCTGGACACGCGGTCATCAGCACTTTCCACTTGTCGATCCACGCGGCGTTCGTTGGAATTTCCGAGCGCTCGACCCAGCTGACTCTTCTGGGATCCGAAGAGCTTCACGGGGTTCTTGAGACCGCTTGGCGTCTGGCTTGCCGTGGAAGAACGTGCGGAGGCCGAACGGCTTTCTGGCTGGAGACGCGAGCATCGAGCGTGGGCTCGCCTCTTGGCCCTGACCTTCTCCAAGAATCGGTACGGCCTCGTTGCGCCGGACGAGGATGTCGTACGCATCGAGGTGGCGCGCAACCGGCTGGTCCGGTCGGCTTGCCGTCCCAGATTGTCTGCACCGTCGCACGGCCCGTTGTGGTCGCGATCCCAAAGGAAGTACGAGATGCCGCCTCGAATCTTCACGCCCGGGAAATCCCTCGTAGAGCTTCGGGTAGTCGACGATGCTCCGCATCCGCTTGTCGGAGAGCATCCGCTCCCGGTACTTGTCGAGCCCCTTGCCCCCGGCCATCCAGCGCGACGGCGTCACGAACACTGCGTAGCGCGGATCAAGGTCGAGCGCCTTCTCCACGAACAACTGGTAGATGGGCGCTGCGCTCGTGCCGTAGCCGCCGTCGTCCAACTGGTACGGTGGGTTGCCGATGATCACGTCGAACTGCATATCGCCTCCAAACAACTCGGCCATCCGAGTCTTGATGTCGTCGGTGTGGATGAACGCATAGGCGTGGGTTTCAAGCCCTTCGCCGCGGTCCAACGTCTTCTGGCTTGCCCCGCAGTACTTGCACTTGCCATCCACCCATGTGTGCTCGATGCGCTCGAACCAGATGTTGCCCGTCGTCGCTGGCGAAGGCCTTGGCGATGGAGTGCTTGCCGTTGGCGTGCTTCGAGCAATACACGCTGCGCCGCGCCAGCAGGCTGGTGAGATGCGTGATGCCGATGCCGAACACCTGCTTGGTCAGGATGTGATCGACGCGCTCCTCCAGGTTCGGAATCTCGTCCGCCAAGCCCTTGGTGAGGCGGCTGGTGATCTCGCGCAGGAACACGCCCGACTTCGTGCACGGGTCGAGGAACTTCACCGTCTTGTCCGCCCAGATGTTCGCGCCGCCGTTGTCGGCCGCCCACGCCTCGGCCAGCGTGTCCAGCATCCGGTTCGCGAACTCGGGCGGCGTGAACACCTCGTCGTTCGAGAGGTTCGCGATGCACGTCAGCACATCCGGGTTGCGGCCGCGCAGGGCAAAGCTGGCTTGGTCGCTCATACGGCCTCCTCCGGCGTCAGCCGACGGCGGCCAGCTCGCTCACCGTCATCGGCGGGTAGGTCTTGGTCGGCGTGAAGATCTCGTGCTTGCCGAGATGGGCGAAGAGCGAACCCTCCGCGCTGAAGGCCGACGATCCGGTGAGAACGTCGAAGCGGAAGTCGCGCCGCTGGAACTTGCCCTTGCCGAGGTAGCCCCACTCGGCAAAGGTGATCGGCTGGCCGTCGCTGGTGCGCATCGTCAGCGCGTCGCCGTGCACGAGGTTCTGCGACAGCACGTAGGACGCGGCGCGATAGAGGTCGTCCGACTCATCGAGATTCAGGTAGTCGGCGAGGATCTCCAGCAGGTTCGCGCGGCACTCGGCGATGTTGTCCGCCAAGCAGCTCGATGCCGTAGATGCACATCAGCGCGAGCAGCGCGTAGTGCCGCCTCTCGAAGTCGGACTTGCCGTACTTGAGTTCCACGGCGGCGAGCTTGCGCCGCAGGACCTGCACGAGGAAGTTGCCGCTCCCGCACGCCGGCTCCAGGAAGCGGGAGTCGATGCGCTCGGTCTCGCCCTTCACGAGGTCGAGCATCGCCTCGACCATCCACGCGGGGCGTGAAGACCTCCCCGTGGTCGGCGACGCGCTGCTTGGACTTGATCAGGTTCATGGGTGATATATGGCAGGACAACCCCGACTCGACCAGAAGTTCGCGGCGGCCGGCCCGAACTTCTGATTTCAGTGCCTCTCAACTTAATCGAGGACTGTCACAAAACCACCCAAAGCCAACCATCGGCGCGTCCCCAAGAATTGCGAACCCCGCGCATAACCCCCGCACCCACCACCCCTTTCCCCGCGCGCCGTATCGCCGCACCATCCACCACACCGCGTCCCCACCACCAGGAGGCCAAAGCACCATGCCCACGGCCCGCCGTCAGATGCATCTCGGCGTCTTCGTCCTCGGCACCGGCAACCACATGGCCGGCTGGCGCACCGACGGCGCCTTCACCACCCACATGGAACTGCCGGTGATGCAGGAGATCGCCCGCATCGCCGAGGCGGGAAAATTCGACCTGCTGTTCATCTCCAACTCGATGGCGATGGACCCCACCGACCATCCGTCATTCCTGTGCCGCTTCGAGCCGACCACGCTGATCACCGCGCTCGCCGCCTGCACCACCCATGTCGGGCTCGGCGCCACGGTCTCCACCAGCTTCTCCGAACCCTACAACGTCGCGCGCGTCTTCGGCTCGATCGACCACATCAGCGGCGGACGCGCCGGGTGGAACGTGGTCACCAGCTCCAACCCCAAGGCGGCGCTCAACTTCAACCTGGACGAGCACATCGAGCACGAACACCGCTACGCCCGCGCCAACGAATTCGTCGATGTCGTGCGCGGGCTGTGGGATTGCTGGGACGACGGCGCGATCGTCGCCGACAAGGCCACCGGCCTTTACGTCGATGCCGGGAAGGTGCGCGCGCTCAACCACCGGGGAAAATTCTTCAAGGTGCGCGGCCCGCTCAACATGGCGCGCTGCCCGCAGGGCCACCCGGTCATCATCCAGGCCGGCGGCTCGCCCTCGGGGCTGGAACTGGCGGCGCGCACCGCGGACGTGGTGTTCTCGGTGGTGCAGGAACTGGGGCCCGCCAAGGCCGCCTATGCCGATCTGAAGGGGCGCATGGCCAAGTATGGCCGCGACCCGGACGAACTCGCGGTGCTTCCCGGCGTGATGACGATCGTCGGCGACAGCGACACCGAGGCGCGGGAGAAACTGGCAAAGCTGCAAAGCTGGATCAGCCCGACCAATGCCACGACGCTGGTCGCCAGCCGGATCGGCTACGACGTGTCCGGCCATCCGCTCGATGGGCCGGTGCCGCCGCCGCCGCCGGCGCTGAACAGCCGGACGTTCGCCAGTGTGCTGTATGAGATGGCGCGGCGCGAGAACATGACGTTGCGCGATCTGTACAATCTGACCGCGGCGGCGCGCGGCCATTGGGTGCTGTGCGGCACCCCGCGCACGATCGCCGACACGCTGGAGGAATGGTTCGCCGAGCGGGCGGCCGATGGGTTCAACATCCTGCCGGCGCATTTCCCCGGCGCGTTCAGCGAATTCGTCGATCGCGTCGTGCCGGAGTTGCAGCGCCGCGGGCTGTTCCGCCGCGACTACGCGGGCACCACCCTGCGCGACCATTTCGGTCTCCGCCGCGTGCCGGCTCCAGAGACGCGCGAAACGGCGGTCGCCGCCGGGTGACCGGCGCGACCGCCGTTCATGCATTCAGTCTGCGGCCATAGCCTTCCTGGCGTCGTTGACCGCGTCCTTGCATCCGCTGTCGTTCTTCCCGTCCAGAGTGCGGGCACGATCGAGATCGGCCGCCACCTTCTGCAATCTGTCCTGTCCCGCGGCCGCCCCCGTCGTGCCATTCTGCGCGGCCTGGGCCTGCGTCGGCTTGCCCTGCTGCTGGAGCCGGACATCCTGCGAGGATGCGGCCGATGCGCCGGCCGCCTGGCCCATCGCCCCGGTCGGTCCCGTCCGATCCGAGCCCCCGTTCTGCCCGTTCGCTCGGACCTCGGCCGCGCTGCGCGACGCCTCTGATGTCGTGCGGGTCGAATGGCCCGCCTCCGAGATCTGATCGCTCGCGGTGCTGTCGGGTGACGCCTGCACTGGTCCGGAACCCGCATCATGGCTGCCAAGGCTCCGCTGCAGCGTGGTGATCTGTTGCGAACAAGGTCCGGCAAACGCCGCTCCGCTGCTCAGCGCGACGGCCGCGCAACCCGCCAGTAGCCACTTCATGGTCGCTCTCCCATTCGATTGCTGTGGAACGGAAAACTCGCGACCGGGCCGCTGGTTGCCTCGCGGGTAAGCGGCTTCCAAGACAACGATCCAACGGCGCTGCTGCGACCCACCATCGCGCGATCGGGATTTCCCGCCGCCCGCTCGCTCCGGGTGCCTTAATTCTTGGCTGCACCTTCGGCGGTTCGGACCACAGGTCGCGCCGGCTTACGCCCTTGCCAGCAACGCGTTGATCAGCCGCGTGCGGTTCTCCAGCATGTTGCGCCGCGAGTTCCGCATCTTCTCGCGGAAGCTCTCACCCACCACCAGGTGCACGCCCAGCGCCGGCCGCGCCCCGTCCTCCCGTGCCGCGGCACGCTCCCGTTCCGCCTCCGCCTCGGCAATCGCCACGTCGCTGTTGTCCTCCCAGACCTGCACCGTGAAGCCCGCGGCTTCCAGCATCGCGCGCGTCTCCTCCGCCGTGCGCAGGAAACTGATCTCCGACGCGTCCGCCCAGTTCACCGGGTAATGAAGCGCACCGCCGGGACCCTGCACCACGTCCTGGATCGCCAGCCGCGCTCCGGGCTTCAGCACGCGATGGATCTCGGCATAGAACCCCGGGCGGTCGGCGATGTTCATCGCCACGTTCTGGGTCCACGCCAGATCGAAGTGCCCATCCTCGAACGGCAGGTCCAGCGCCGAGCCCTGACGGAAATCGACCCGGTCCGCCAGGCCCACGCGCCGGGTCAGGTCCATCGCGGTCGCCACGAACTCCTCGGTCAGGTCCACCCCGCTGACCCGGCAGCCATAGGTCGCAGCCAGATAGCGCGCCGGTCCGCCGATTCCGGAGCCGATGTCGATCACGTGGTCGCTCGCCGCCGGCGCCAATAACCGGGAAAGTTCCACCGTCGCCGCCCGCCGGCGCGAGTGGAATTCATCCACCGGGGAAAGGTCGTCGATCGTGAGATGTGCGATGTCCTTTCCGGCCTCGCTCAGAGCGCCGAGCAGACGCTCCAGCAATCCGCCGCGGCCGTAGTGGCGGGCCACCTCCTGGGCCACCTCCTGGGTCACCTCCCCTGGTGTCTCGGTCATCCGCCGCCCTTCCTTGCAATTTGTAACCCGCCGCCCAACATACCACGGCATCGGCGCTTTTCGTTCCGGGCTGCCTCGTGCCTTTTTCGCGGTTCTGCCGCCTCGACGCTCCCCCATTGGAAGAGTAATCCGGTTGGAAGAGTAATCCGGCTCGCACAGCGCGGGTCGCCGGGTACTTTGGAGTGACACGATGTCGACAGGCACCGTCAAGTGGTTCAACAGCCAAAAGGGCTACGGGTTCATCCAGCCGGACGACGGCTCGAAGGATGTGTTCGTGCATATCTCGGCCGTCGAGCGGGCTGGCATTGGCAATCTGAACGAGGGCCAGAAGCTCAGCTACGACGTACAACGCGGCCAGCAGGGGAAGCTTTCGGCAGAAAATCTGAAGACAGCCTGACTGGCTGCCGGCGCCGTTTCACCGGACGGCGCCGGACTTTTCGAGGGCCGCCATGGCGCAGCATAGGTTCAAGGTCGGTCAGACAGTCCATCTCATTCCGAACCGGCTGGAAAGGCATGTCCCCGCCGGGCTTTACACGGTCCAGCGTCTGCTCCCCGTCGAAGGCCGCGACCTCTTCTACAGGGTGAAGCACGCGCAGGACAGCCACGAGCGGGTGGTGAACGAGGCGCAGTTGCGGCCCGCCGAGGCACTCGCACCCCAGCACTGATCCGGCCGCTCGCCATCCTCCCTGCTCGCCAGTCTCCGGCCCGGGCGCTATCGTCCGCGGGTTGTCCGGAGGCTTGGCATGAAGATCACCGCCGTCCGCGTCCTGCGTCTCGCCGGCACCATGCGCACCGATGGCCCGCTGTGGGAGGAGCGACTGGTCCGGCCGATCGACATCTATCCGGAATACCGTATCCGCAACGACTTCGAGGGCGGCCAGCAGGCCGATCCCGATCATTTCCGCCTCGAACAGCACTTCATCCGGATCGAGACCGATGACGGGCCCATCGGCATCGCCGGCCCGATGCCCGACATGGTTGCCGTCTTCGTGGCGAAGCGTCTGCGCCCGATCATTCTCGGCCAGGATCCGATCGCGCATGAGAAGCTCTGGGATCAGATGCACCGGATCATGGTGCACGGCCGCCAGGGCGACGCGATGCTCGCGATCAGCGCGGTGGACTGCGCGCTGTGGGATCTGAAGGGACGCTGGCTCGGTCAGCCGGTGTATCGCCTGATCGGGGGCCCGACACGCAACAGCGTGCCGGCCTATGCCTCGATGCTCGGCTTCGCGGTGCTCGACATGGGCCGCGTGCGCGAGCGTGCCGCGGAATACCAGGCGCTCGGCTACCCCGCGCAGAAATGGTTCTTCCGCCACGGTCCGATGAGCGGACACGACGGCATGCGGAAGAATGTCGAATTGGTGCGCACGCTCCGGGAAACGCTCGGCGACGACTATGACATCATGCTGGACTGCTGGCAGTCGTTCGATCCGATCTATGCGGTGGAACTCGCTGAGCGCATCGCCGAATTCCGCCCGCGCTGGCTGGAGGAATGCGTGATGCCGGACCGCATCGACAGCTATCGCCGCGTGAAGGAGCGCACCCAGATCCCGCTGTCGGGCGCCGAACATGAATATACCCGCTGGGGATTCAAACGGTTCATCGACGCCGAGGCGCTGGACGTGCTGCAACCTGATATCTACTGGGCGGGCGGCCTGTCCGAAGTGCTGAAGATCGCCGCCTATGCCTCGGTGCACGATCTGATGGTGATCCCGCATGGCCATTCGACGCCGGCGGGTCTCCACTTCTCGCTCGCGCAGTCGCCGCTGCTGACGCCGATCCAGGAATACCTGGTGAAATGGAACGCGATCAACCAGCACTTCCTGGCCAATCCGGTGACGCCACAGGGCGGGGAATTCGCGTTGCCGACATTGCCCGGCCTGGGGATGGACCTCGATCCGGCGAAGATAGAGGCGCAGGCAGACGTGTACGGCGTGGCCGCGTAGTCCGCCCGGCGTTCGTCAAGCCATGCGCGCTTGCAAATCCGGCCACCTTGAACGTGCCCCGGAGACTTGTTGCGAGGCCGATCCTTAATCCGATATTAGCCACACTTGTGCGATGGTACGCCGATCGCTCGCGAGTGCGCGAACCTGGAGTACTACAAAGTGCAGGACCAGTCCGGCGCAACAGCGACCAGGAGCGGCGGCGTCCATTCGGGCCGCCGCCTATGGGCAATTGGCATCGCTCTCTGCGTCGTCACGCTGCTTGGCTGCGGTATTGCGATCTGGGACCTGCACCGCCAGGTCATCGAACAGAATCGGGTCGCGGTGACGAACCTTGGCGTGGTACTGGCCGAGCAGACAGCGCGTTATGTCCAGGTGGTCAATCTTGCCCTTGCGGAGGTGCAGTCGCGTGTCGCCAGTCTCGGCGTCGTCACGCCCGACGAGTTCGTGGCGCTCTTCGGCACCGAGGCGACGCAGAACTTTCTCCGCGAGAGGTTGCACAACCTGCCGCAGGCAAACTCCTTCTTTCTCGTCAAGGCCGATGGCCGCCTGTTCGTCACATCGCGGGCACAGTGGCCGCCTGATCCGGACCTGTCGGATCGCGACTATTATCGGTATTTCCTCGAACATGACGATCTGGAGCCGTTCATCAGCGCCCCGACCCAGAACCGCGTGATAGGCACGCCAACGGTTTTCATCGCGCGCCGGATCAATGGTCCCGATCATCAGTTCCTTGGTATTGTGACTGGTGCGATCGACATGCGGTACCTTACCGATTTCTACCATGCGATCGAATTGCCGCCCGGCGAGACCGTGACCTTGCTTCGCCACGATGGGCTGGTGCTGGCGCGCTACCCAGATCTCTCCGATCAGGTCGGCAAACGGATGCCGGCGAATTCGCCCTGGTACCAGCTGGTCGCGAGGGGAGGTGGCACCTATCGCTCACCTGGTTTCCTCGCGGCAGTGGCAGCCGTGGTGTCGGTGCATCCGCTGTCCGCCTATCAGCTCGTGATCGATGTATCCGTGATGGAGCCGGTGGCACTGGCGAAATGGCGTCGCCAGGCGACGGCCATCGCATTCGGCGGTCTTGCCGCCGCAACAGGTTTCACGGTGCTGTTCGGTGTGATCGGCCGGCAGTTCCGCCGCCAGGCGGAGCAGAATGTCAGGCTCACCGACACGGCGGAGGCCTTGCGCGCCAGCGAGGCCCGCATACGGGACTTCGCCGAGATGTCGTCGGACTGGCTGTGGGAACTGGATGCGGACCTCCGCTTGAAATGGGTCTCGGACAGCGAGGCGTCCCGCCTGATGGGCATTCCGCACCGCAAGGGCGTGACGTTATGGACAGCGGTGGGCGCGAGCCATACGGATGCGCGTTGGTCCGAACATCGTGCCGACCTGTCTGCGCACCGTGCATTTCGTGATTTCCACCGCCAGGAACTCGCCCAGGATGGGCGGATCCACCACGTCAGCGTCAATGGCAACCCGGTATTCGACGCGACCGGCGGTTTCGCTGGTTACCGCGGTACCGGCCGCGATATCACGACCGACGTCAATGCAGCGCAGGAACTGCAACGGGCGAAGGAGCGCGCCGAAGCGGCAAGCCGCGCCAAGTCGGAATTCCTGGCCAATATGAGCCACGAACTGCGCACGCCGCTGAATGCCATCATCGGCTTCTCCGAACTCATTCACGATCAGCCGTTCGGCGCGATCGGCCCCAACTACGTCGAGTATGCGACGGACATCAATGCAGCCGGCCATCATCTGCTCGACGTGATCAACGACGTGCTCGATCTCTCGAAGATCGAGGCAGGCCGCTACGAGCTCGCGAACGAGATCGTCGAGCTTGGCGTGGTGGTGCGGTCCTGCATTGCCATGCTGAAACCGCGCGCGGCGGACGGCGGCGTACGGATCGACAACGCGGCGAACGGGATGCGCGTCGCGCTGCGCGGAGACGCACGCGCCTTGAAGCAGATCGTGCTCAATCTGCTGGCCAATGCCGTGAAATTCACCCCGAACGGTGGTGCGGTATCGCTCCGCATCGAGCATGCGGTGGCGGGGGTCGGCTTGGTCGTGACCGATACCGGCATCGGCATCGAAGCCGGCGCCTTGCAGTCGCTGTGCGAGCCCTTTCAGCAGGCGGATGCCTCGATCAACCGGAAATTCGGTGGCAGCGGTCTTGGGCTGGCGATCAGTCGAAAACTGCTCGCATTGCACGGTGCGACTTTGACCATCGAGAGCACTCTTGGTCAGGGCACGACGGTCCGGGTGAATTTCCCTCCCGACCGAGTTGTCGAGGCGATCCTGATGGCTGGGGCATCTAAGGCGGAGCCTGCGCTAGCCGCTTGACGCGTGCGATGAGCGCCTGCCTTGCCGCGGCGGCATTGGCTGCAAGCGCGAGCAGGGCAGGCAGTTGAGTGGGACGGGCGACGATCGAGGCGAGCACGCGCCAGGCCTTTACGCCGCCATGCGTGTCGAGCGCGACCAGCGCGGCCGGAGGCAGTGCGCGTTCCGCATGATCGCAGATCGCGCGCAATACAGCGAACGGAATGTTGTACGTGGAGGCGATACGTGCAACCGCGCCGCTTTCCAGATCGACCGCAGCCGCGCCGGTCAGCCCGCGTTGCCGGCGTTTCTCCTCGACACTGTCCACGATCGCATCGGCGCCGAGGACGAGATGCGGCGTCGCGCCGCCAAGCATGCGCGAGAGGTCAGGATCGGCCGCATAGTGTTTGCCGTCTGCGATCACCGCAGATGGCACGATGAGCGCCCCGGATTTGAGCGTCGGATCCAGCCCGCCTGCCAGTCCGAAGCTGATCAGGCCGGCGCAACCCTGCCTGACGAGGGCGCCGGCCGCTGCTTCCGCGCCGGCCGTCGTTCCACCGCCGATTGCGACCGGCCAACCGAGACGCCGCGCGATGCGCGCCTCGGCCGCCAAACCGACGACGATACCGCTGCGCATTTATCGTCGGCGCATGTGCAGTCGCCGCACGTGAAATCGCCGCATGTGTAGTCCGCGCGCGTGTAATCGTCGCGCGTGTAAAGGCCGCATCCGCAAGCGTCGTACGTGAAGTCCGCGCACGTGTAACGGCCGCATGTGTAATCGTCGTACGTGTAAAGGCCGCTTCCGCAATCGTCGTACGTGTAGTCCCACGCACGTGCAATGGCCGCATCTGCAATTGTGGTACGTGAAGTCCGCGCACGTGTAATGGCGGCATGTGCACTCGTCGTGCGTGCAATGGCCGCATGTGCAAACGTCGTCATGGCCGGGCTTGACCCGGCCATCCCCGCACCGCCGTGGGATGGCCGGGTCAAGCCCGGCCATGACGGAACGCGCGATCTCAGAAACCAAATGCCACGCGGCGCGTGTTGCCACGCCGCAGATTGCGATAGCGCGCCAGCGCCAGCAGCGGGAAATACCAGCGATAGCCGTGGTAGCGCAGGTAGAATACGCGCGGGAAACCGACGGCATTGTACGGCAGTTCACGCCATTCCCCGGTCCCGCGTTGGGTCGCAATCAGATATTCGACGCCGCGCGCTGCCGCCGGACTCTCGACCTGCTCCGCGGCCATCAGGCCAAGCACCGCCCAGGCGGTCTGGCTCGGCGTGCTCTCCTTGTATCGGCCGGGCGGCGCATCCCGGTAGGTTTCCTCGTCCTCGCCCCAGCCCCCGTCGTCGCGCTGCACCGAGACAAGCCACGCTGCCGCCCGCCGCACCGCCGGATCATCGCGGCCGATGCCGGCTGCATTGAAAGCGCACAGCACCGACCATGTGCCGTAGATGTAATTGGTGCCCCAGCGACCGAACCAGCATCCGTCGTCCTCCTGCTCGCGACGCAGATATGCGAGCGCCCGCGCCATCACAGGATCGTCCGACGCCATGCCGATCTGTGCGAGGAACGACACGCAGCGCGCCGTAACATCGGCGGTCGGCGGGTCCAGAAGCGCGCCGTGATCGGCGAACGGGATGTTGTTCAGATACAGATGCGTATTCTCCGGCTCGAACGCACCCCAGCCGCCGTTCGAGGACTGCATGCCGACGATCCACTCGCGGGCACGCTCGATCGACGCTGCGAACGCCGGATCGCCGTTTCGGTGCAGCAACATGCCGACGACGGCAGTGTCGTCCACATCCGGATAGTGCGGATTGGCGTACTGGAAGGCCCAGCCTCCTGGCCGCAGGCCTGGCCGGCGCACCGCCCAGTCGCCGACCACGTCCAGGATCTGCCGCGCATGCAGCCACGTGCAGGCGGTGTCCGTGTTCGTCCTGGCCTCGGCCGCGGCATGCCCGGCGAGCCCGGTGTCCCAGACCGGCGACAGGCAGGGCTGGCAATAGGCACGTTCGGGCTCGATCACCAGCAGCTTCCGCACCGCGCGCCAGGCGATGGCGGCGTCCGGATGATCGTGCCGGATATCCCAGCGCGTCGAACATCATCACGCTGTTGGCGATCGCCGGATAGATGCCGCCGAGCCCGTCATCGCCGTTCAGCCGCTCGGTGACAAACCGCACCGCCTTGGCGATCGCGCTGCGACGGCTGCGCTGCGGGAATGCCGGCTGCAGCACGCGCAGCACCGTGTCGAGCCCCTTGAAGAACCGCCCCCACGCCGAGCGAACGGGCGGCGAAATCCAGTCGCGCACCAGCGCGGGCGGTGTGCGGAACAACTCCTCGATGGCGATCTTGCGCGGGTTTCGCGCGACCGGGCGCAGCGCCATCAGCACGAGCAGGGGCACGATCACCGTGCGCGACCAGTAGGACACCTTCGACAGGTGGAACGGGAACCACAGCGGCAAATGCATGATCTCGAGCGGCATCACCGGCACCGCCCGCCAAGGCACCTGCCCGAACAGCGCAAGCTGGGCGCGGGTGAACACGTTGGTTCGTTCGGCGCCTCCCGCTGCCAGGATCGCCTGTCGGGCGCTGGCCATATGCGGCGCATCAGGATCGTCGCCGATCGCCTTCAATGCGAAGTAGGCCTTCACGCTCGCCGACAGATTGAACGCGCCGTCGTGAAACAGCGGCCAACCGCCATGCGCGCCCTGGATCTCGCGCAGGTACACGGCGATCTTCGCTTCCAGCACCGGATCGATGCGATCGAGGTAGTGCTCCAGCAGCACGTATTCCGCCGGGATCGTCGCGTCCGCTTCCAGTTCGAACAGCCAATGGCCGTCGTCGTGCTGCCGCCGCGCCAGGGCGGCGCCGGCACGCGCCACAGCCTCGGAAAGGCGGTGGTCGAGCGCGGTTTCGGGTGGCAGTGTCTCGCTTGGCATGGCCTCGTGCTCAGGCGGCGAGCAGAGCCTCCGCCGCCGTTCGGCCGGACCTGATGGCACCTTCGATGGTGGCCGGCAACCCGGTTGCGGTCCAGTCGCCGGCCAGCACGAGGTTCGCCACTCCGGTGCGCGCCCCGGGCCGCAGCCGTTCCTGCGTGGCGGTGGCGGCGAATGTGGCGCGGCGCTCCTTCACCACGCGCCATGGCGGCAGCGGCCCTCTCAGGCCCAGGGCGGCCTGCACGTCGGGCCATACGGCGGCGGCAATGGCATCGGCGCCCTGGTCCACGATGCGGTTGGCCGCGCTGATGGTGACCGAGACATGGCCGCGCTTGATGAACACCCACTCGGCCGTGCCGCCGATCAGGCCGACGAAGCCGGCCGGACCGGGATTGGCGTCAACGCGGAAATGAATGTTCAGGATCGCCTGGAATTGGTCCGGGGCCACAAGTCCGGGCAGAAGGCCGGGAGCCACCCAAGGCGGCACGGCAAGCACCGCGGCCTCGATCGACGTGCGGCCGTCGGTTGTATGCAGGGCGTTGAGGCGGCCATCCGCAACGCCCAGGGCCACCACCCGATGGCTCAACAGCACATCATTGCCGCGTGCGCGCAGCCAGGCGACTGCTGGATCGATCAGGCTCTCCGACAGACCCGCACACGGAAAGGCCGGAATGCAGGCGCTCCCGCCCCGTAGCAGCGTCTCGCGCACGACCGCGCCCAGCAGTCGAGCCAGGCCCTCGTCCGGCGGCGTGTTCAGTGCCGCTATCGCGAGGGGTTCGACGAGCCGATGGAAGAGCGTGTCGTGGCGCAGCGAAGCCGCAACGGTCGCGTCGGCGTTCGGGCGCAGGAGCCGGCGCAGGGCGAGGTAGTCCGCCGGGAGTGTGCCCGGCACGCGGCGGCGGTGCGAGAGGACCCACCACGGGATGCGGCCAAGGTTCGGGCGCAGCGTCCAGGCCAACCCGCTGCCCAGGTCCATAAAGGGAAATACCGGCTCGTCCGGGATGGCGAGCGTCTGCCGCGATCCGATCGCATCGACATAGGCGAAGGCCGCGCGATTGCCCGACAGCAGGAGATGGTTGCCATTGTCGATGCGCAGGCCGAGTTCGCGATCGAAATACGACCGGCACCGCCCGCCGGCGGCAGGCCCGGCCTCGAGAACCGTGACCGCCCGCCCCGCCTGGCTCAGCGCGACCGCGGCGGAGAGGCCGGCCAGCCCCGCGCCGATGACATGCACATGCGATGCGGTCAACGATTGGTCACCGCTCGTCTCTTAAGACCCCGCGATGACGCCGTCACCCCTCAGGATCGTCGAGTGCAGCGATCGATCCAAGAATTCCAGCGCGTCGGTGCTGGCACCGCTCCCCGCAATCAGTTTCGACTGCCGCCGCACTTCCCGCAGAAATGTCGACGGACGGCCGTCCAATACCCCGGTCCGCTTCGGGCGATGGTCGGTGGCGTGCAGCTTGGCGCGGCTGCATCTTCTCCGTTCGGCTCCGGTCTTTAGCATGTGTGCCGTCTACCGTCGGATCAGGACCCTCGCAAGGCCGGTCCGGTGCCCGTTGAACAGGCAACCCGCGGTCGCGGAATGCGCAGCCCCGATACACATCTCGGCAAATACCGGCACGTTGCAATTGCGTGGCAAGCCGGCACGAAAAGTGCAAGATAACGCTTGAACAGGGCGACCCGATCGGGGGTGATGATGCGACAGGGTGGCCTTCTGGCGGGATACGATCCGGGCAGCCTGTTCTGCGAGATGCTGCGGCCCGGTCAGGAACCCCACCCTGCCTTGGCACTCCTGCTCGAACGCCTTCGGCAAATGCCGATCGAGGCGTTGCGCCGGCGCGCTGCCGATGCCGAACGCGATCTCCTGGAGCGCGGCATCACGTTCACGGTGTACTCGGACGCCACTGCGATCGACCGGATCCTGCCGTTCGACCTGATCCCGCGCGTGATCACCGCGGAGGAATGGCGCACGCTGGAGGCCGGCGTGATCCAGCGCGTGCGTGCGCTGAACCTGTTCCTGTACGACGTTTACCACGATCAGAAGATCCTGGCGGATGGCATCGTGCCGCGCGCGCTGGTGCTGGGCAACGCCGGCTACTCGCAGGCGATGGTCGGTTTCGAACCGCCTTTCGGCACCTATGTCCATGTCTGCGGCACCGACATCATTCGCGACGAGACCGGGCGCTTCCTGGTGCTGGAGGACAATGCGCGCACACCCTCCGGCGTCGCCTACGTGGTCGAGAACCGCCACATGACGCTGCGCGTGCTGTCGGACCTAATGACCGGGTTGAACGTGCGCGGGGTGGACGAGTACGGCCTTCGGCTGCACCGCGCGATGACCGAGATCGCGCCGCCCGGCGTGACCGACCCGCAGGTGGTGCTGTTGTCGCCCGGCATCTTCAACTCGGCGTATTTCGAGCACGTGTTCCTGGCGCGCGAGATGGGCGTGCCGCTGGTCGAGGGGCAGGACCTGCTGGTCGAGGGCGGCTCGGTCTGGATGCGCACCACGGCGGGGCTCGCGCCGGTGCACACGATCTATCGGCGGCTGAACGACGACTTCCTGGACCCCGACGCGTTCCTCCCGGACAGCAAGCTCGGCGTACCCGGGCTGATGGAGGCCTGGCGTCGCGGCAGGGTGGCCCTTGCCAATGCGGTCGGCACGGGCGTCGCCGACGACAAGGCGGTGTATGCCTACATGCCGCGCATCATCCGCTACTATCTGGCTGAGGATGCGATCCTGCCGAATGTGGACACGCGCATCTGCGCCGAGCCGGACGGATTGTCGTACACGCTCGATCATCTGCACGAACTGGTGGTGAAGCCGGTGGCGGAGTCCGGCGGCTACGGGCTGCTGATCGGCCCGCACGCCACCAAGCTCGAACTGGAGGAGTTCCGCAGCCGGCTCAAGGCCAATCCGACGAACTATATCAGCCAGCCGATGGTGCGGCTTTCGGTCAGTCCGACCTTGGGCGACGACGGCGTCAACGCGCGGCACATCGATCTGCGTCCGTTCGCGGTGACCGGTCGCGATACCTGGGTGCTGCCGGGCGGACTGACGCGCGTGGCGCTGCGGGCCGGTTCGCTGGTGGTCAATTCCTCGCAGGGCGGCGGCTCCAAGGACACCTGGGTGCTGGCATGAGCGAATCCGTCGTCGGCACCCACCATCTGATCGCGCGCCACGCCGGCAGTGCGCTGTGGTTTGCCCGCTATATGGAGCGGATCGAGAACCTGGCGCGGCTGCTCGACGTGACCAAGACGTTCGCGAGCGAAGGGGAGGCCGGCGGCAACTGGCTCTCGCTGCTACGGATCAACGGCGACGGCGCCGAGTTCTTCGCGAGGCATGACCACGCCGATGCGACCAGCGTCGCGCGGTTCTACCTGCTGGATGCGACGACCCCGGCCTCGGTGCAAACCGCAATCGCCTATGCGCGGGAGAATGCCCGCACGTTGCGCGCGCTGATCTCCACCGAGATGTGGCTGCAGATCAACGTGTTCCACACCCGTATCCGCGCGCTCGGCGAGCCCGACGTGGCGCAGGAGAATCTATCCACAGTGTGCGCCATGCTGAAGGAGGGTGTGCAGGCGCATGGCGGCATCACCGAGGGGACATTCTATCGCGACCAATGCTGGCATTTTTACATGCTGGGTCGTCACCTGGAGCGCACCGACCAGATCACGCGGCTGATCGATACCAAGTTCAATGCGCTGCTGCCGCGTGCGGCGACCGATGCCGCGATCGATGCCGGCGAATGGAACGCGCTGCTGCGCGCCGCGGCCGGCTATCATGCGTATCGCCGCGAATATCCGCATGGCTATGTGCCGCGTGAGGTCGCCGGGTTCCTGTTGCTGAACGGCGCATTTCCGCGCTCGGCCGGGCTGAACCTGGCGCAGCTGGACTGGCATTTGAACCAGTTGCGCAGCCAGGACCACTTGCGGGGCTGCACGCCGGCGCTGGAACGACTGGATGATCTGCGCGCCATGCTGGCGAGCCAGACAATCGATGAGATCCTGGCGCGCGGGCTGTCGCCTTTCCTCGACACGCTGCAGCGTGAGCTTGGCGCGCTGCATGGCGACATCATGCGCGGGCTGTGCGGGGAGGAGTGACGGCGCCCTGACATTCCTCTCCATGGCCGGGCTTGACCCGGCCATCCCGTCCGGCACGGTGGCGCGCTGGATGGCCGGGTCGCGCCCGGCCATGACGAGGAACGCGTTTTCTTCGGGAGCCGACGATGTCCATGCACCCTACGAGCACCGGGCACCCTACGAGCACCGGGATCGGTCAGCCGGTACGCCGCCGGGAGGACCAGCGCCTGTTGACCGGTCAGGGGCGCTACAGCGACGACGTCAATGTCCCGCGCCAAGCCTATGCCGTGATGGTCCGCTCGCCGCATGCGCACGCGCTGATCCGTGCCATCGACACGCGCGCGGCCATGGCGGTACCGGGTGTGCTGGCCGTGCTGACCGGACGCGATCTGCTGGCCGACGGGCTGCGTCCGATCCCGCATGCGGTGCGGATGGGCTCTCCCGCGGACATCCAGCTCGAGAACATGGACGGCTCCGAGCCATTCGTCCCGCCGCATTTCCCGATGGCCACAGACGAAGCGCGTCATGTCGGCGAAATCGTCGCCATGGTCGTCGCGACGAGCGTCACCGCGGCGAAGGACGCGGCGGAATTCGTGGCCGTCGAGTACGCGTCGCTCTCGGCGGTGACGCAGTCGCGCAGCGCGGTTGCGCCTGACGCGACGCTGACGCGGAGCGACGCCGCAACGAATGTCTGCCTGGATGCCGACGTGGGCGATGCGCGCGCGACCGAAGCGGCATTCGCCAGCGCCGCGCACGTGGTTTCGTTCAGCACCTGGGTGCAGCGCATCGCCGGCGTGACGATGGAACCGCGTGCGGCGGTCGGCGCCTACGACGCGGCGACGGGGCACTACACGCTGCATGCGGGCGCCGGTGGTGCGGTGCGCCCGCGGCATGATATGGCGGTGGTGCTCGGCGTTCCGGACGATCAGGTGCGCATGGTGATGCACGATGTCGGCGGAAACTTTGGTACCCGCGGAGCATCGAACCCTGAATTCGCACTGGTCCTGTGGGCGGCGCGACGTATCGGCTGCCCGGTGAAGTGGACCTGCGAACGCAGCGAGGCGTTTCTCTGTGATTACCAGGCGCGCGATCTGACCTGCGATGCGGAACTGGCGCTGGATACGGAGGGAAAATTCCTGGCGCTGCGCGGTTCCAACATCTCCAACATCGGCGCGTATCCGATCGCCTTCGGCCCTTTGCAGAAGGGTGTCGAAATCATGACCAGCATCTATCACGTCCCGTCCGTGCATTTCCGCGCGCGTGCCGTGCTGACCAACACTGCCTCGACGCGCCCTTATCGCAGCTCCGGCCGGCCGGAGGCGATGTTCGTCATGGAGCGGCTGATCGATCTCGCGGCGCTGCAAGGCGGCTTTGATCGCATCGAACTGCGGCGGCGCAATCTCGTGCCAGAGTCCGCGATGCCGTATCGCAACCCGTTTGGCATGCTTTACGACAGCGGCGCCTACCATCAGGTGATGGAGCGCGTGCTTGGCCTGGGCGAGTGGTCCGGGTTTGCGGCACGGCGCGCAGAGGCTCGGACACGCGGCAGGTATCGCGGCATCGGGGTCGCCAACTATGTCGATACCGCGACCGGCGTGCCGCGCGAGCGGGCCGAGGTCACGGTGCGGCCCGAAGGTGCGGTGGAGGTCGTCATCGGCACGGTCTCCAGCGGCCAGGGGCACGAGACCAGTTTTGCACAGCTTGTCAGCGAATGGCTCGGCGTGCCGATCGAATGCGTGTCGCTGATCACCGGCGACACCGCGCGCGTCTCGGTCGGCGGCGGATCGCATTCGGGACGCGCCCTCCGGCTCGGCAGCATCGTCATGCTGAGCGCGTCCAACGAGATCGTCGCCAAGGGAATGCGAATTGCCAGCCACGTACTGGAGGTTGCCGCGGCCGATCTGGAATTCACCGGCGGCCGCTTCACCGTGAAGGGCACCGACCGCTCCATCGGGATTTTTGAAGTTGCCGCGGCCGCGTTGCAGCGCAACGATCTGCCAGACGATCTGCGCGGCGAACTCGGCGCGGTCGGCGACGAGACCATGCCGCTGGCTGCGTTTCCCTATGGCTGCCATGTCTGCGAAGCGGAAGTCGATCCGGATACGGGCGTCGTCCGCATCGTGCGTTATTCGGCGGTGGACGATGTCGGACGCGCGGTCAATCCGATGATCGTGCATGGCCAGGTGCAAGGCGGCATCGTGCATGGCATCGGCCAGGCACTGCTGGAGCAGTGCTGCTACGATCCGCAGTCCGGCCAGCTTCTGTCGGGTTCATTCATGGATTACGCGATCGCCCGCGCAGCCGACGTGCCGTTCTTCGACCTGGAACTCAGCGAGGTGCCGTCGCCGACGCACCCGCTTGGCATCCGCCCCGCCGGCGAAGGCGGCACGACGCCGGCGTTGGGTGCGGTGGTCAATGCCATCGTCGATGCGCTGGCGGATTTCGGCGTGACGCATATCGAGATGCCGGCGACGCCGGAGCGTGTGTGGCGTGCGATCCACGCGGCTTCGCATTAGCTGGAGGGGATCCAGATGCAGGCCTGGTATCATTGCGAGAACACCTACCCGTTCGTCCCGCAGGAAGTGCTCGATCGCGCGGACTCCGTGCGTGGCAGTCTACCGAACAAGTACTGCGATCCGACGATCGCCGCCGACCTGTTCCACGAGTGTCTCGACGAACACCTGCTGTGCGACGACCTGGGCGTGAACATCGTCTCGATCGAACATCATGCCGGGATCAACAGTCTTTACGGTGCAAGTCCGCTGATCCTCGGCATCATCGCCCGGCAGACGCGCAAGGTGCGGATCCTCAGTCAGGGCACGCTCGTCACCGTGCGGCGCGATCCGGTGCGCGTGGCCGAGGAGTATGCGATGGCCGACGTGATTTCACGCGGCCGGTTGGAGATAGGGTTTGTAAAGTCGGGCGACAGCGAGATGGCGTCGGGCAACGCAAATCCCAGTCGGCATCGTCGAGCGCTTCTGGGAGGCGATCGACCTGATCGTGAAGACGCTGACCAGCCATGAGGGTCCGTTCAGTTGGGAAGGCAAACACTTCACGCATCGCCATGTGAACATCTGGCCGCCGTGCTTTCAGCGCCCGCATCCGCCGCTGTGGGCCGCGACCGGCGATCCTGACACGTCGCGCGAACTGGGTCGGCGCGGGATGATCAACGCACTGGTGCTGCGCGGCATGGAGGGCACCAAGCGCGCATGGGCCGCCTACCGGGAAGCGCGCGAGGAAGCCGGCCTGCCCGCGCCGGGTCTCGATCGGTTCGCCTATACGGCGTTCGTTTATGTCGGCGACACGGACGAAGAAGGCGCTCGCATCGGCAGCAAGCTTCTGTGGTTCCTCAACACCAGTCTGAAGCAGGCACCGCAGTATTCGAAATTCCTGCCGGGTCGCACTCCGCCCGAACTGGCGCCGCGGATCTATCGCACCGGGCCTCAGGCAGGTGCGCGGCCCGCGGATGCGCTGGTCGGCATGACCGCGGAGCAGGCGATCGCGAGCAAACTGATGTTCGCCGGCAGACCGGAGACCGTGTATCGGCAGATCATGGAATGCTACAACGAACTGGGCGGTTTCGGCCATCTGATCTTCATCGGTCGCTCCGGTTTCCTGACGCACGCGGAAGCCACGAAGAGCATACGGCTGTTCGCGACCGAGGTATTGCCGCGGTTGCAGGAGACCGCGCCGTTGGCGGCATTGAGGCCGATCTGAAGACGCTCTCCGCATTTGCAGCGGCGGGGTACCGGTGCATCATTTTCTACCCTATGGACCGAGGATGCCGCAGGATGACGCAATTCTCCGATTCCGCCTGGCAGCGCACGGCGCGCCTGCGTGCGGCGATCGACGCGCTGCCGTTCAACACCGAACTGGCGGCGGGCACTTTGAGCCGCGAGCGGTTCCAGGGATACATCGTGCAGGACGCGCTGTATCTCGGGCAGTATTCGCGGGTACTTGCGCTCGCGGGAGTCAAAGGCCCCGACGGCGCGACGTTGCAAGCCTTTGGCAGGTGCGCGCTGGAGGCTGTCGCCGTCGAGCAGGCGTTGCACGAGCGGTACCTGCAGGAGTTCGGCATCGATCCCGCTCGCCTGACCGACGCCGAACCGTCGCCCGACTGCCTCGGCTACACGAGTTTTCTGCTCGCGACCGCGTATCATGATCCATGGGAGGTTCTGGTCGCCGCGTTGCTTCCATGCTTTTGGATTTACTGGGATGTCGGGAGCCGGATTGCCAGGCACGCGGCAGCGAACAATCCGTATCGCGCATGGATCGACACCTACGCCGACGAAGGGTTCGGCGAGGCGGTCCGCATGGTCATCGGCATCACCGACCGCGCGGCGTCCAGCACCACATCCGCCGTGCAGGAACGCATGATGACGGCGTTCGTCCGGTCCACGCAATACGAATGGCTGTTCTGGGACGGCGCCTATCAGCAGCGGGGCTGGCCCAGTCCGTAGTGCCATGACTGGCCTTATCCCCCAGCGTCATGCGGGGTCCGATCCGCCAGCGCCCAGCGCGGTCCCCACCAGCGTCATGCGCGGCCCTTCCCTTTACGTCTTAGGCCGGGGAACCAAGCCCATGACACTGGGTACAGGGCCAGGACGCAAACTACGAAGCGGACGCATCCTCGCGGATCATCGCCGCACCCTTCTCGGCGATCATGATGGTCGGAGCGTTCGTATTGCCGGTCGTCAGGGTCGGCATCACGGATGCATCGATCACGCGCAGCCCGTCCATCCCGTGAACGCGCAGACGGGAGTCGACGACCGCACCGGGTCCTTCGCCCATACGGCAGGTGCCGACCGGATGGAAGATCGTCGTGCCGTAACGGCGCGCGTAATCCGCAAACGCCTCGTCGGAAACGACAGCAGGGCCGGGCAGTGTTTCTTCTACACTGTGCTGCGCTATCGCCGGCGCGGCAAAGATCTGTCGCGTGAACCGCAGGCCCGCATTCAGTACGCGCTGATCATTCGGGTCCGACAGATAGTTCGGCGTGATGACCGGCGCGGCAAATGGATCGGCCGAACGCGCCATGATCGTGCCGCGGCTGTCCGGCCGCACCGGACACACCGCCACGGTCATCCCCGGCTTACGCTCCAGTTTGCCAAATCGGGCGGCGTCGTAACTGGCGGGCGTGAACAGAAGCTGCAGATCCGGGCTCGCCAATCCCTCCCGCGAACGGCAGAACACCTGCGCGCTGGTGACGCCGAATGTCAGTGCGCCTCGGCCCGTCACCACGTAGCGCACCGCCTCTCCCGCAAGACGGATGCCGTTCGCAAGCTGGTTGATCGAGACCGCATTCTTCGCACGGTGAGAAACGCGCGCGACGTAGTGGTCCTGGAGATTGGCGCCGACCCCCGGAAGATCATGCGCCACCGCAACGCCGATTGATTGCAGATGTCCGGCCGGCCCGATGCCGGAAATCTGCAGCAGGTGGGGCGAGTTCACCGCCCCGCCGCACAGGATCACCTCGCGCGCCGCGCGAACTTCGCGATCCTGCCCACGTTGACGGAAGGCGACGCCGACGCAGCGCTTGCCGTCCAGCAGCAGGCGCGTTGCCATCGCGCCGGTCTCGATCCGCAGATTGGGCCGACGCTTCGCCTGTGCCAGAAAGGTCTGCGCCGTGGAGCCGCGAAAGCGTCCATTGCGCGTCATCTGCGAGTAGCCGACGCCTTCCTGCGTTCGGCCGTTCAGATCGGGGCTGAATGGGAAGCCCGCCTGCCGCGCGGCTTCGACGAACCGATGCGTAAGCGGCAGAATCGTCCGGTAGTCCTCGACGCGCAGGGGACCGTTCCGGCCACGGTACTCTGTATCGCCCGGCTCATAGTCCTCGGACTTGCGGAAGAACGGCAGCACATCATCAAAGGACCAGCCACGGCAGCCCATCTGCGCCCAGCCGTCGAAGTCGGCAGGATTGCCGCGGACGTACAGCATTCCGTTGATGGAACTCGAGCCGCCGAGGACCTTGCCGCGCGGCCAGTGGATCGGACGATCGGCGGTCCCGGCGCTGGGGTCCGCGCTATAGTTCCAGTTGACCACCGGATGATGCAGCAGCTTCAGCACGCCCGCGGGGATGTGGATCATAGGATGCCAGTCGCGTGGCCCGGCTTCCAGCAATGTTACGCGCGCGCCGGTTTCGCTGAGCCGGCTGGCGATGACGCATCCGGCCGAGCCGGCGCCGATCACCACGTAGTCTGCGTCCATCGCGTCCGTCAGTGTCCCCTCCTGTTCTGGCCGCGGTCCCCGTCGCCCGCCTGCCCGCCCGCGATCGCGCCACAGGTGCCTAGCGGCGCAATGCCTCCCGCGCCGCCGTCGCCAGGACGTCGGCCCGTTCGTTCATCAGGTCGCCGGAATGACCGCGCACCCAGCGCCACTCGATCTCGTGCGTGGCCGCGACATCCATGATCCGGCGCCAAAGGTCCATGTTCGCCACCGGATCGCCTGCCGCGTTGCGCCAGTTGCGCCTGACCCAGCCGGTATGCCAGCGGGTGACGCCATTCTTCAGGTATTCGCTATCGGTGTGCAGCACCACGCGGCACGGGCGCTTCAGGGTCTCCAACGCCATCATTGCCGCGGTCAGTTCCATTCGGTTGTTGGTGGTCGCCGGCTCCGCGCCCGAAAGTTCGCGCTCGACGCTGCGGAAACGCAGAATCGCCGCCCAACCGCCCGGTCCCGGATTGGGCTTGCAGCCGCCATCGGTCCAGATCTCCACCACTTCGGCAGCCGCCGGGCCAGGCGTGACGGTAACCTCCTCCTCAGATGCCATAGGCGTGCTCGGTGCGCGCGGCGAGATGAAAGCGGAGTCGGCGCAGGTACTCGATCGGATGCTTGCGGGTCACCAGGGCGCCGGGCGGGGTGTTGAGCCAGTCGTAGAGCCGCGTCAGCAGAAAGCGGATCGCCGCACCCCGGCACAGCACCGGCAACGCGGCGCGTTCGGCGTCAGACAATGGGCGTGTCGCGGCATAGGCAGACAGCATCGCCCGTGCCTTGGTGACGTTGAAGGAGAAGTCGGACTCGAAGCACCAGGCGTTCAGGCATACCGCCACGTCGTAGGCCAGGATATCGGTGGCGGCGAAATAGAAGTCGATCAGGCCGGACAGGCGGCCGTCCAGGAAGAACACGTTGTCGGGAAACAGATCGGCGTGAATGTGGCCGACCGGAAGCTCGCGCGGCCAGGCAGCCAGAATCCCGGCCAGCGCCTGGTCCAGTTCGGCTGCGAGGCCCGGTTGCACCTCGTCCGCCCGTGCGCGCGAACGCTCCAGCAGCGGCATCCAGCCGTCCGGCCCCAGTGCATTGACGCGCTGCGGCATGTAATCCTGCCCCGTCACGTGCAACGCCGCGAGCGCCTCGCCGACCGGCGCGCAGTGCTCCGGGCGCACCCGGCGCGGCCATACCCCGGGCAGAAAGGTGGTGATCGCGGCATGGCGCCCGCTCAACCGACGCAGCGCGATACCGTCCCGTCCATGCACCGGCAGCGGACAGACGATGCCGCGCCTGGCCAGGTGCTCCATCAGGCCGAGAAACCACGGCAGGTCGGCGGGGTCCACGCGCTTCTCGTAGAGGGTCAGGATGAAGTCGCCCGCCGTGGTGCGCAGCGAGTAGTTGCTGTTCTCCACGCCCTCGGCGATGCCGCGAAACGCGACCATGCTGCCGATGTCGTAGTCGGCCAGGTAGGCGGCCAAAGCCTCGTCGGTGACCTCGGTGTAGACGGCCATGCGCGATCAGGCCGCCGCGGCTGAATACTGAAAGATGCTTCGCCTCCTGTGGCGTGTTGTTCATCCGGCCGGCGGCGCGCACTATGCCGGCCGCCTCCCTTGCCGGCAACGACCGCGGTGCCGCAAGAAGCACCGGCCCGCATTCCGGAGTCGCCGATGCCCATACGAAAGCCGAACCCTGCGTGGGCGCCGCGCGCTGCCCTGATTGCCGCGCTGCTGCCACTGCTTGCCGAATGCGGCCCGGCACGAAATCAGTTCGCACCCGCCTGTCCGCGCCCGTCGTTCCTCGGCGATGCAGCGGACCTCGACATCTTCCGGCCCGGAACCGCGCCGGACGGCCCACACGACCTGACCGATCTTGTGCTGCATGCCCGCATCGTCGGGGTCAACGGCAATTGCAAGGAAGGCGACAAGAAGACCGATCTCGCCACGGCGGTGAATGTCCTGGTCGAGTTGACCCGCGGCCCGGCGATGCAGGGGCGGGAAACCGACGTGCCGGTGTTCGTCGCGGTGACGGAAGGGGATACGATCCTGGACAAGCATGTTTATCTGGTGCACGCGACGTTCCCGTCCAACGTCGATCGCATGACATACGGCACTGGGGAAATAGACATGATATTGCCGGTCAGCGCGACCAGATCGGGCGCCGCCTACACCATTCTGGCCGGGTTCCAGCTGACGCCTGATCAGTTGGCGCAGAGCCGCCGCAACCACAGGCCTTGAGCCCGGCAGGGAACATCCTTCACACAAGGATGTTCCCTGCCGGCGTCAAACATTACTCCGCGGCGGCCTTCTGCACCGGGATATCCGTCGAGTACTTCAAATGCACCGGCGCGTTGGCTTCCCACGGGTCTTTCAGGCCCAGCGACTTGCCGTGCTCACGCACCGCCGGCATCACTTCCTTCACCAGCAGTTCGATGCAACGGCGGCGATCGTCCCGGCTCACGGTGCCGTCGTTGCCCCACATGCCCATGATGCCGGGGCGGGTGTGCTCGATCAGGTGCTTCAGCCGCGCGATCACCTGATCCGGCGTGCCGGCGATGATCATGGTGTCCGCGACCTGCTCCTCGAACGTCGGCTGACCGCGCGGATTCTTCGCGCGTCCCACCGCGAACTCCACGAAGCCACGGCGACCGGACGGTGAGAAGTAGCCCGACGGATTCGCCCACACGGGATGCGCGAGGCCGGTGAATTCGCCCTGCATCCACATGAACTGCCGGGCGTTCTGCAACGCCTTTTCCTCGGTATCCTGCACGTGCACGCGGATCAGGTAGCCGAAGTTCTCCGGCCCCGCGGTGTAGCCGACATCGGCCGCCGCCTTCGAATACGTGTCCCAGATGACCTTGGTCGCATCGATGGCGGTGTTCAGCGCGATGTACGGATAGCGCTGCTGCGCCGTCCAGATCACCGTTTCGCGCGAGAGCACGCCCGGTATCCACACGCGTGGATACGGCTTCTGCAGCGGCACTGCCCAGGGGTTCACGACGCGATGCTGATAGTGCGTGCCTTCCCAGCGAAACGGGCCCGGCTGGGTCCAGGTCTTCTGGATCAGGTCATGCGCCTCGACGAAGCGTTCCCGGTTGTAGGCGGGGTTCACACCGTTGGCCAATTGCTCCTGTCCGCCGCCGCGCACGAAGCCCGACACCACGCGGCCTTTCGAGACCATGTCGATCATCGCGATCTCTTCGGCGAGCTGCACCGGGTTGTCCGACAGCGGCAGCGGATTGCCGAGGAAGACGATCTTCGCGCGCTTCGTCACCGCCGCGAGGATGGCGCCGAACATGTTGGTCCGCGCCTGCATGCAGAACGGTGCGTTGTGGTGCTCGTTCAGCATGATGCCGTCGACGCCCCACTCGTCGGCCATGATGTATTCTTCGAGGTACTCGTTGTAGAGCCTGCTTGCCTCCTTCGAATCGTAGTTGCTGTTGGAGAAGGTCAGCGCGGTCGCGCCGTATTTGAGTCCCTCCTTCGCGTCGTAGGCGGCCATCGGCTGTTCGGTGAAATACATCAGGTGCATGTCATGCTCCCCTTCGATCCGGTGTGCTGTTCAGTTCGCGTTGACGAAGGTGGTCACGAGCTTCGCAAGCTCGTCCGGCTTCTCCATATCCACGTAGTGCCCGCAGGCGGGAACGACTTCCAGCCGCGCGTTGCGCAGCGCCTTGACGTAGGCGTCACCCGCACTGCGCGGCACATGCCGGTCGTCATCGCCCCACACGACCAGCGCCGGCGCGCGGACGCCGCCCAGCAGATGCGGCAGCGTCTGGCTGTACATGTACGGCTTCCATGCGGTCCGGAACACCATCTCGCGGCAGATGTCCCACTGCTCGAGTTGATCCGTCGATACATCGCCATAGGTGCGCGTGAACGCGGCACGGTCGTGGAACCCCGCGTGCGGATAATCCAGATAGGACACGATGGCCTGATCGGCGATGTCGCCTTCCGGCGGCTTGATGCCCATGGCGCCGACCAGCACCAGACGGCGGAACGCCGTCGGCGCCTGGCTGGCCATCTCGGCCGCGATCCAGCCGCCAAATCCCAGCCCGACGAGCGAGGCGTCGCTGACACCGAGATCGGTGAGCAGCCAGTTGTGGATCGCCGCGATGTCGCGCACGCTGCGCAGCCATTGCGGCCGCTCCGACTTGCCCCATCCGGGATGATGCGGGATCAGGACATCGAAGTTCTGAGCCAGCGCATCGTAGAACGGCAGGCGATCCGGCGTGCCGATGTCGTGGTGCAGGACCAGCACCGGCCGACCGCTGCCTCCGCGCGTCAAGTGCAGCTTGCTGCCGGCGATGTTCATCGCAGTCTCGTTCCAGGTCACGCTGGTCGGCATCCAGACCCCCTTCAGCACTTTGCTTCAGTCGCAGGATACTCACCGGTAGCCCGGCTTGTCCAATCGGCCGCCTGTGCCGTAAAGCAGCAAGGACAAATGTCACAGCGGAGGCAGCGCCAATGCAAAGTCTTGTTGGAAAGGTTGCAATCGTTACCGGCGCAAGTCGCGGCATCGGCGCCGCCACGGCGCTTTCGCTTGGCGAAGCGGGTGCGTGCGTCGTGCTGGCGGCGCGCGACGCCGCGCAGGCTGATGTCAATGCGCAACGCATCAACGCAGCCGGCGGCAAGGCCGCGGCGGTCGCGTGTGATGTCGGCGATTACGCCGCGTGCCAGCGCCTCGTGCAGGAAACCGCGCAGCGCTTCGGGTCCCCCGACGTGCTGGTCAACAACGCCGGTGTGATCGAGCCGATCGGCGCGGTCGGCGACACCGATCCCGCGCAATGGGCGCGCAGCATCCAGATCAATCTGACCGGCGCCTATTTTGCAATTCGTGCCGTGCTGCCAGGAATGATCGAACGCGGGCGCGGCGCCATCATCAATGTCTCGTCGGGTGCGGCGCTGCGTCCACAGGAGGGCTGGAGTGGCTATTGCGCCGGCAAGGCCGGGTTGGCGATGCTGACCCGCTCCATCGATCTGGAGCATCGTGCCGCCGGTATTCGCGTGTTCGGCTTCCAGCCTGGCACCACGGATACCGACATGCAGGTGATCATACGCGCCTCGGGGATCAATCCGATCAGCAAGATCCCACGCGAACAGCTTACGCCGGTCGCACATCCCGCGCGCGCCATCGTCTATCTGTGCACCGCCGATGCCGATGATCTCGCGGGAAAGGAATTCAGCCTGCGCGACGAGGACTTCAGGCAGCGTATCGACCTCGGAGACGTGCGCTGAGCGTTCCGTGCGGCGGTAATCCGGGCTCATGCGGGTTGCCATGTTTCGTCGTGCGGCATCAAAATCCGGACAGTGAGTGAGCGGGGACAGGCATGAGTGTGCAACCGGAGGCCTTCAGCCTGAACGTGCCGGACGCGGCGATCGCCGATCTGCGCGAGCGTCTCGCCCGCACACGCTTCCCCGACCAGGCGCCCGGCGAGCCATGGGTGTACGGCACGGACGTGGCGTATCTGCGTGAACTCGTCGAGTACCTGGCGCACCGGCTTCGATTGGCGCGCGCAGGAGGCCCGGCTCAATGCGTTTCCACAATACAAGGCGTCGTTGCACGATATCGACGTGCATTTCCTTCACGTGCCGGGGCAGGGGCCGGATCCCTGTCCGCTGCTGTTGATGCATGGCTGGCCGGGATCGGTATTCGAGTTCCTGGATCTCATCCCACGCCTTACCGACCCGGCACGTTTCGGCGGCGACCCGGCGGATGCGTTCACCGTCGTGGCGCCGTCGCTGCCGGGCTATGGACTTTCGTTTCGCCCCGGTCAGAAGCGCTTCGGCATCGAGGATATCGCCGACTGTCTGGCTGATCTGATGACCCGCACGCTCGGCTATCGCCCATTCGCCGCGCAAGGTGGCGACTGGGGCGGCATCACCGCGTCACGCATGGGTTTCGCGCATCCGGAGAAACTGATCGGCATCCATCTGAACCTGCTCGCGGTCCGCCGGGAAATGAATCTGCTGGCGATCCCGTCACCCGAGGAGCGGCAATACCAGGACGAGCTTGCCCATTGGCTGAGGGAGGAGACCGGGTACCAATGGATTCAGGGCACGCGGCCGCAGACCCTGAGCTTCGGCCTGACTGACTCGCCGGCGGGTCTGGCGGCATGGATCATCGAGAAGTTCCGCGCATGGTCCGACTGCGGCGGCGATGTCGAATCCGTCTTCACCAGGGACCAGTTGCTGGCCAATATCAGTCTTTACTGGTTCACCGGCGCGATCGGCTCGTCGTTCTTCCCGTATTACTTCCGGCTGCATCGACCCTGGCCGATCCCCGAGGGGCGTACTGTCGATGTGCCGACCGGGTATTGCGAATTCCCGCGCGAAATACTGCGTCCACCGCGCTCGCTCGCCGCCAAGACCTATACCGACATCCGTCGCTGGACGGCCATGTCGCGCGGCGGTCATTTCGCGGCGATGGAACAGCCGGAGGCGCTCGCCGCCGAGGTCCGCGCGTTCTTCCGCTCGCTGCGTTGAGGCGGACGGCGCGGGAGGGGTCGCGAGTATCAACAATTGTGAGGCGCGCGTAACGCTCTGTCAGCCGCAATGGCCAGGCATTGACCCGGCCATGACGGGTCAGGGGGGATGGCCGGGTCAAGCCAGGGTCAAGCCCGGCCATGACGGGTCAGGGGGGTGGCCGGGTTACGCCTGGGCCCGGCCATGACGGCTCAGAGACCGCGTCCCGCAGCCGCCAGGATGCGTTTTGCCAGCTTGTAGTGCGGCCGATCGATCATCTTGCCGTCGAGCGCGAACACGCCCGCGTCCGGGTTGGCGGCGAACGCCTGGTCCACCCGCTCGGCCCACCGCACGCGTTCCGCCGAGGGGGTGAAGGCGGCATTGGTGATGTCGATCTGGGCCGGATGGATCAGGATCTTGCCGGCGAAACCATCCGCCGCCGCGGCCTCCGCCTCCCGCCGCAGTCCGTCCGGGTCGCGCGGATCGGGCCAGGGCGTATCGATCGCGGGAACGCCGATCGCGCCTGCGGCCACCAGGACCTGGGCGCGGGCGAGGACCACGGGCGCCGGGTAGGACCCGTCGGGATGCCGCGGGCTGATCCCCAGATCGGCCGAAAGGTCCTCCGCTCCGAAGCAGATGGCGCAGAGCCGCGACGCCACACCCGCATATGCGCCAAGGCTGAACACCGAGGCGGCCGTTTCGGTGACGATCGCCACCACGCCGATGCTGCCGATGGGGATCCCCGATGCCGTCTCCAGCGCTTCGAGATGGTGGTCGAGCGTGCCGAGATCGTCGGGACCGCTGCATTTGGGCAGCATGACCGCCGCCGGCCGCGCCGGCACGGCAGCGGCCAGATCGGCCAGATACCATGGCGTGCCCCGCGGATTCACCCGGACGATCAGATCGCGCCCGGGATGCGCCCTTACCACGTCAGGCACCATGGCGCGTGCGATCGGCTTCGAGGGCGCGGCGACTGAGTCCTCGAGATCGAGGATCACCGCATCCGCCGCCGATGCGATTGCCTTGTGCATCTTCCGCTCGGAATTGCCGGGAGCGAACAGGGGGCTGCGCAGTCGCATCGGTCGGCCTCGCGCATGGTGGGGCGTCAATCTTGCGCCCCCGGCAACGATATGCAATCAGCGGGACCAACAGGAGGCCTTTACCATAATGCAAGACGTCCGGGCTTGACTGACACCATCCTGGAGACCGTGAATCTTACCCGTGAATTCGGCGGATTCGTCGCCGTTGACGACGTGGCGCTGAAGGTGCGCGCGGGGACGATCCACGCGCTGATCGGCCCGAACGGCGCCGGCAAGACGACCTGCTTCAACCTGCTGACGGCGTTCCTGCCGCCGACACGGGGTGCGATCAGGTTCAAGGATCGCGACATCACGGGGATGAAGCCGGCGCAGGTCGCCCGGCTCGGACTGGTGCGCAGCTTCCAGATCTCGGCGGTTTTTCCGCATCTGACGGCGCTGGAGAACGTGCGGCTGGCGTTGCAGCGCGCACGGGGCGCAAGCTTCGATTTCTGGCGTTCCGAGAAGGCGCTCCAGGTTTACGACGACCGGGCACGCGAGCTGCTGTTCGACGTGGGGCTGACCGGCCAGGCCGAGACCGTGGTGACTCAGTTGCCCTACGGCCAGAAGCGCGCGCTGGAGATCGCCACGACGCTCGCACTCGACCCGGAAGTGATGTTGCTCGACGAACCGACCGCGGGCATGGGCCATAGCGACGTGGACCGCATCGTCGAACTGATCCGCCGGATCCGCGGCGGGCGAACGATCCTTATGGTCGAGCATAATCTGTCCGTGGTGGAGGGGCTGTGCGACATCATCACCGTACTGACGCGGGGGCGCATCCTCGCGGAAGGCAACTATGCCACGGTCTCGGCGAACCCCGACGTGATCGCCGCCTATCTGGGGACGCCGCATGCTTGAGATCAAAGGGCTCAACGCCTGGTATGGCGAGAGCCACGTTTTGCACGGCGCCGAGTTCGAGGTGCGCGAGGGTGAGGTCGTCACCCTGCTCGGACGTAATGGCGCGGGCAAGACCACGACGCTAAAGTCGATCATGGGCCTTGTGCCGCGGCGCGAGGGCAGCATCCGGTTCCGCGGCGCGGAAATGGTGAACCTGATGCCGAACCAGATTGCGCGCGCCGGGATCGCGTTCTGCCCGGAGGAGCGTGGCATCTTCGGCTCCCTCAGCGTGACCGAGAACCTGATGCTGCCGCCGGTCGTGGCGTCAGGCGGTCTGGACATCGACACGATCTACACGCTGTTCCCCAACCTGAAGGAGCGCGCCCACACGGCGCATGGCACACGGCTTTCCGGCGGCGAGCAGCAGATGCTGGCGATCGCGCGGATCCTGCGCACCGGGGCGAAGATGCTGTTGCTCGACGAGCCGACCGAGGGTCTGGCGCCGGTGATCGTGCAGCAGATCGGCCGCACCGTGCGCGAGATCAAGCAGCGCGGGTTCACGGTGCTTCTGGTGGAGCAGAATTTTCGTTTCGCGCAGACCGTCGCGGACCGGCACTACGTGATGGAACACGGCCAGATCATCGACATGATCCCGAACCACTTGCTGGAGGCCAACATGGATAAGTTGCACGAATATCTGGGGGTATGACATCCGTCGGCTTCGGTTCATGGCAAAGCCTCATGGGTGCTCGTCGTGACGGGGATGTTCGTCGCCGACACAGCGAACCTCCTTCCCCATCTCTGCGAGCGTGACGGCCACCATTTGAAGGGATTTCCGCCATGAAAATTTCCCGCCGCGTCCTTATCGGAACCGCGACCGCCGCCGCCGCTCTGCCGCTTGTGCGCCCGCGTGCGCAAGGCGCGCCGACCGTCAAGATCGGCGTGCTCAACGATATGTCGGGGCCATACATGAACACCGGTGGTCCGACCTCGATCGTCTGCTGCAAGCAGGCGCTGGAGGATTTCGGCGTCTCCGGCAAGGGTTTGAATGTCGAAGTGATCAACGCCGACCATCAGAACAAACCGGATCTTGCGGTCTCGATCGCGCGCCAGTGGTTCGACCGCGACGGCGTGGACATGCTGCTCGACGTGCCCACCTCCTCGGTCGCACTCGCGGTGCAGTCCGTCGCGCGCGAGAAGAACAAGGTTTACCTCAACTCGGGCGCCGCCTCGTCCGACCTGACCGGCAAGTCGTGCTCGCCCAACTTCATTCACTGGACCTACGACACCTACATGCTCGCCCGTTCGACCGGCGGCGCATTGGTGAAGGCGGGCGGTGACTCCTGGTACTTCCTGACTGCCGACTATGCCTTCGGCAAGCAGCTGCAGGCCGATACCACGGCCTTCGTGCTGGCGTCGGGTGGCAAGGTTCTCGGGTCCTCGGCTTATCCGTTCCCCGGCACCTCCGACTTCTCGTCCTTCCTGGTGCAGGCGCAGTCGAGCCGGGCCAAGGTGCTTGGACTGTGCAATGCCGGCGCCGACACGGTGAATTCGATCAAGCAGGCGCGCGAGTTCGGCGTGAACCAGTCGATGAAGGTCGCCGCCTTGCTGATGTTCGTCAACGACGTGCATGCGCTCAGCCTGGACGTGGCACAGGGGCTGAGCCTGACCGAAAGCTTCTATTGGGACCTCAACGACCGCACCCGCGCCTTCACCAACCGGGTGAAGGCGAAGACACCGAACAATTGGCCGAACATGGTCCATGCCGGCTGCTATTCCGCAACGCTGCATTACCTGAAGACGGTGGCGGACATGGGCGCCGCCGAGGCGAAGAAGGACGGAGTGGCTACGGTGGCGCGGATGAAGAAGATGCCGGTCGAGGACGACTGCTTTGGCAAGACCACGATCCGCGAGGACGGTCGCAACCTCACGCCGGCGTTCCTGTTCGAGGTGAAGCAGCCATCCGAAAGCAAGGGACCGTGGGACTACTACAAGCTGGTGGCGACCACGCCCGGCGACCAGGCGTATCGTCCGATCGCCGACGGCCACTGCGAGTTCATCGGCAAGGTCTGACGCAACGCGGCGGAACGGGGAGGGGCGTCAATGATCACGATTTTCGGCATCCCCGGACCGCTGCTGTTCGGTCAGCTTCTGCTCGGGCTGATCAACGGCGCGTTCTACGCGATGCTGTCGCTGGGGCTCGCGGTCATCTTCGGCATGTTGAACATCATCAACTTCGCCCATGGCGCGCTGTTCATGATGGGCGCCTTCGCGTCGTGGATGCTGCTGCAATACGCCGGCATCGGATATTTTCCGGCATTGATCCTGGCGCCGCTGATCATCGGGGCGTTCGGCGTCGTGCTGGAGCGGACGATCATCAGCCGGCTGTACAAGCTCGACCATCTGTACGGGCTGCTGCTGACCTTCGGGCTTGCGCTGGTGATCGAGGGGCTGTTCCGCAACTACTACGGCAGTTCGGGGCTGCCGTATCGCATCCCGGACATCCTCCAGGGCGCCACCGATCTCGGCTTCATGTTCATGCCCAACTACCGCGGTTGGGTGGTGCTTGCCGCAGCGGTGGTCTGCTTCGCCACCTGGGCGATCATCGAGAAGACCTCGCTCGGCGCGACGCTGCGCGCTGCCACCGAAAATGCTCCGCTGGTGCAGGCATTCGGCGTCAACGTGCCGCGCGTGATCACGCTGACCTACGGCGGCGGCGTGGCGCTGGCCGCCTTCGCCGGCGTGCTGGCCGCGCCGATCTACTCGGTCAATCCGAACATGGGCGACAACTTCATCAACACGGTATTCGCCGTGGTGGTGATCGGCGGCATGGGCTCGATCCTGGGGTCAATCATCACCGGGTTCGGGCTCGGGGTGATCGAGGGGCTGACCAAGGTGTTCTATCCGCAGGCCTCCGCCACCGTAGTGTTCCTGGTGATGGTGATCGTGCTGCTGACCCTGCCGCACGGATTGTTTGGAAGGCGGGCCTGACATGTTCGGATTTTCCCGCTCGCAGCGGATCGCTTTCCTGGTGATGCTGGCCCTGATCGTGTTGTGCCCGTTCGTGTTATATCCCGTGTTCCTGATGCGCGTGCTGTGCGTGGCGCTGTTCGCCTGCGCATTCAACCTTATGATCGGTTATGTCGGCCTGCTGTCGTTCGGCCATGCGGCTTTCTTTGGCATGGGCAGCTACGTCGCCGCCTGGACGATGAAGTTCTGGCATGTCGATGCGGCGATCGCGATCATCCTGGGCGGCGCGACGGGCGCGGCGCTCGGGCTTTGTTTGGGGTATCTGGCAATTCGCCGCTCAGGCATCTACTTCGCCATGATCACGCTGGCGCTTGCGCAGATGGTCTATTTTTTCTGCCTCGAGGCGCCGTTCACCGGCGGCGAGGATGGCATCCAGCAGGTGCCGCGCGGCTACCTGTTCGGGGTGATCTCGCTCAATAACGACATGACAATGTACTGGCTGGTGGCGGCGGTGTTTCTCGGCGGCTTCCTGCTGATCCATCGCATCATCCACTCGCCGTTCGGCCAGGTGCTGAAGGCGATCCGCGAGAACGAGCCACGCGCCACGTCGCTCGGCTATCGCACGGATGACTACAAGCTGATCGCATTCGTGCTGTCCTGCATGCTGTCCGGCGTGGCGGGCGGCACCAAGGCGCTGGTGTTCGGCATCGCCACACTGACCGACGTACACTACTCGACGTCCGGCGAGGTCGTGCTGACGACGCTGCTCGGTGGCCTGGGGACGGTGTTCGGACCGGTGATGGGCGCCGTGCTGGTGACCGGGATGGAGAACTATCTGGCGCAGTTCGGCCAGTGGGTGACGGTGACGCAGGGCGCGATATTCGTGATCTGCGTTCTCGCCTTCCGTCGCGGCGTGATCGGCGAGCTCGGCGGCGCGCTGCGGCTGGCGCTGTAGCGACGCAGGATCGGCGCGGGTCGTCAGTTGTAATTGAAGAAGCGACCCCCGCCGGTGCTGGGCGTGATGCTTGGGCCGTAGCCGTTCATCGGGTCGGGCAGCCCTGGTCGGGCAATGGTGCTGTCGTCCGGTTCTTGCGGCTCCACCGGAGCCGTCGGCCCGGTAATGCCCAGATCGGCAGGCGTTCCGGAGCAGCCGGCCAGCGCGAACAGTGCAGCCAGGATAACCGCGTGACGCATCGCTTTCATGCCTTCGGCCAGGCGTTGTCGAGGCCGACGGCCAGCCGCATCCGCAGGTGCATGAAGCGGCGGCCCAGCCAGCCGGCTCTCGCCACCGACGCGCGCAACCGCGACAGCGCGGCCTCGCGTAGCGGCACGACCCGGCGAAGAATCCAGCGACGCGCTATAAGCACAGCATTATGAGCGCGTGCGAACCATCCGACGCGCAGCAGCGCCGGTTCGCATGCCTGGTAGATCCAAACCAGCACCAGCGTCGCAACGCCCTTGACCAGCACGGCGAGCACTGTCGCGGTCACGACATGGCCGCGCGCCAGCAGCACCGTTGCCCAGAGTCCGGCCCCGTGGCTGCACAGTTCCGGCACCAGGAACAGCGGCACCGCGGCATAGGGTGGCAGGAGGCCCAACCAGAGGTGAGCGGCTCGAACTGTTGCGAGACCGGCGATGCCACGCAGCGTTGCCCGCGATCCGGCCCACAGGACATGCTCGGTCACCACCAGCAACAGAGCCGGTAAAAGCAGCAGCAGGTCGAGGCCCCTGCTCGTTGCGGTGCGGTGCAATGTGATCGACATGCGGATTCCGCCGGAAGCTATGACAGAACTTCTACCGCAACGAAAGCAGGTTCGACCGGCAGCTATAGCTCACCGGGTTTCTTCTGCCGTTGCTGCGGCGGTGGTGGTGGCGCTGCGCGTGCCGCCGGAGCCGCCGCTGGTGGCGCATGTGCCACCGGCGGCGGCGTGGCTACGCGCACCGGCGGCGGTTGCGGCGCCGCGCGTGCCTGTGGCGGCGCCTGCACCTGCGGGGTGGGAGCAGGGCGGATGGCAGGCGCCGGAGGTGGCGCGGGTCGCGCAACAGGTGCCGGAGGTGGCGCCGCGCGTATTGGTGCTGGCGGTGTCGGCGCGGCACGCGCCGCGGGCGGCGGAGCAACCGGGCGGAACGCTGCCGGCGGTGCCGCCGGCGCGGCCGGAGCAGCCACTGGCGGCGCTGGTCGGGAAATGGCCGCCGGCCCCACCGGTCGGCCAGTCTGTCCCGGTGGCGGGGGACCGCCGGACGGTCCGGCCACGCCCGGCGTCGGAACCGGACGCGGAACCGCAGTCGGCATGCCGGCTTCCGGCGGCCGGACGATCGGTGGTGGCGCGATCTGGCCCGGCGCGGCCGGCGTTCGCAATGCCGGCATCCCCTGCAAGGTGCCGGCACCACCAAACGCCGGCCTCCCCGCGTTGGGCGCGACGAATGTGCCCGGCACGCCATTTGGCGCGAGCGGTGCCGGTCTGGCGCCCGGCGTGGCCAGTGGTGGCTGCCCGGTGAAAGGACGCGTGCCGGCGGCGGCCGGAACCGTGGGTTGCGCGGGACTATGCAGTGGCGGCAGCGGCGGCCTGACGCCCGCGGCCGGCCCGATGGCGCCGGGCGCCAGGCCGGCCGGTCGGATGGCAGGGCCGGGCGCGGCCGGGCGCTGAACCACCGCTCCCGGCGTCGGCGCCAGGTTGAACTGTCGTGCCACCGCCGGCGTCACGCCTGCCGTCGCAACGGTGGGCCGCAGCGGCTGTTGGCCGAATACCGGCCGTGCCTGGCCAAGCTGCGCGGGATCGACCCGTTGCACCGCCGGTCGCACCGGCCGCGATTCGGTCAAGGCACTGGTCGGCACCACCGTTGCGCCACCGCGGTTGGCGAAGTTGTTGACCGTGACGTTTCGGTTGACCGTCGTGATGCTGGTCACGTTGGTCACATGACTGACGTTGACCTGCCGCACGTAGCGGTCGCTCGCGTGGTACCAGGGTCGATATACCTCGCGCGGACCGAGCGGGAACCAGCCGATGCGGTTCCCGGCCAGCGCGGCGCCGACGCCGATCCCCACCACCGCGCCAACGCCGAAGAATGTCACCAGAGCCGGGGCATAAACCGGGAAGGGTGCGACGCCGACCGCGGCGCCGGGATACCAACCCCATCTGCCGCCGGTCTGTACCCAGCGGCCATAATGGAATGGAGCGAAACCCCAAGGATCGCTGTCCACCCAGGTCCAGCCCCACGGCGCGACATACGCCCAACTGCCCTCGCGATACGGCACCCAGTCGGGTGCGACCTGCGGATACCAGACCTGGCCATACTCCGGATTGTCGGTCCACGTGCCGTATGCGGCGAGGTCCTCGCCGCCCGGCATAGCGGCGACGGCCGGCGGAGGGGCGACCGCCTGCGGCCGCTGCGGCTGTTCACTGTTCAGCATTGCGGTAAGAAAGGCGTCGCGTTGGGCCGGACCCACATCGCCCTGGAGCGTGTCGGCGCCGTTGATCGTCGCGGTCTGATTGGGACCGACCTGAAGCGACAGGTCGGGCCCCGCAACCTGCGCGGAACCCTCGACGACAGTCACCGCGGTCGGCGTTTGCGTGTCGCCCGCGGCGATCGCATAGCGGCCCGGCGAACTCAGGGTGACCAACCCGCGCGGCGTCTGCACCGCGTAGGTTTCGTCCGGCGCCGCGGCGCGAACACGCAGGTACACCTCGCCTTGCGGCTCGGTCGCCTGAAAGGCCGTGTCGTTCAGCGTCGCCACGTCGAGTTCGGTGCCTGGCGCCATCGCTATCCGGCTGGCGGAAACCTCGATCTCGGCCTGTGCGTTGGTGTCGGTCCAGAACGAGTTGCCCGAGGTGACCGGATAATTTGCCACCGCCGGGCTCCATTGGTCCGCGTCCTGGGTATGGAATGAGACCGTGCCGTTGAGGCGTGCAAGCCGTCCGACGCGTTCAGGCGGATCGCCGGCCGCCTGTTGATCCTGGGCGCCTGGCGGTTGCGGTGGAGGTCCCTGCGCGGCGGCCGGGAGCGGCGTCAACTGAGCGAACCCAAGGCTGGCGGCCGCGATCGTGGCGGTCATTCGGAATGCGAGTCTCTGCGCAGGCATGGGAGCCGGTCCTTCCAGGCAATCAGCCAGGGCTCGCGTTTTGTCACGGCAAGATGGCGAAATCGCGTCCCGTTCTACCACCTATGATTGTGTCCTTGGTGCGTCGATCGGACACGGCATTGCCCCGGCGCAGTCACCAAAAGGCCGCGAAGGACGCCCAGTTGCATCGGGACGATCAAGCCGCAGGAGAGTGGACGATGCTCAGGACAGTGCGATCGCGCTGGAGGCTACCGCTCGCAGTACTGGCGCTCGCAGCCCTGTTGGGCGGTTGCGTCGCCTACCCGGCATACCCGGGCTACGGGTACTATGGCGCTCCGTATTACCCGGGCGGCGTCGTCGCGTTCGGCGGCGGCTGGAGTGGCCATGGCTGGCACGGGCGCAACTGGTAGAAGCGACCGGTATGCGCGTGAGCGATTGTCAAAGCCCTGCTCGCTCCAATCGCATGATCGCCCTGGCGCAGGCCTGCGCGCGCGGGACGAGGCTGTCGATGCGCAGAAACTCGTCGGGGCTGTGCGCCTTGCCTCCCACCGGCCCTACCGCGCAGATCGTCGGCGCACCCACACCGGCGGTAAAACCTGAATCCGCACAACCGCCGGTAAACTCGCCCGCTGTGGCGAACCCGGTGTCGGCCGCGGCCTGCACGTAGATCTCGAACAGTCTTCTCGCGGTCGGCGTCTGCACCAGCGGCAGGAATTCGCCGCGCACCGTCAGCCCGGTCCTGGTCCCCGGCACGAAGGCGCGCTCGATGATTGCGGTGATATGCGCCATGGCGTCGTCGCGGTCCGGCGGATCGACATACCGCAGATCGATCTCGCCTTCCGCCCAGGGTGCGACGGTGTTGACGCTCTGCCCGCCGCGCACGAGGCCAACATTGACCGTGATGCCGCGGTCGAGGTCGGTCAGCGCATGCAGCGCCTGCGTCTTGCGCGCCAGTTCCTCGATCGCACTGATGCCGTCGGCGAAGTTGGCGCCCGAGTGCGCCGCGCGGCCGGTGACGCGGAACGCCATGAACACCCCGCCCTTGCGCCCGGTCACCACATTGCCGGATACCCGTCCCGGTTCGCTGTTGAACACCACGCGGGCGTGGCGCGCCTCCGCCTCGATCACCGCGCGCCCTTCCGGGCTCCCAATCTCCTCGTCGCCGGTGAACAGTCCGACGAGCGGCGCCGGCGACCCGCCGAACTTCGCGAAGGCTGCGAGCACGAAGCAGTTCATCACGAGGCCCGCCTTCATGTCGGCGACGCCGGGACCATAAGCGGTGCCGTCGCGGATGGTGAACGGCCGACGCGATACCTCGCCATCGGGGAACACCGTGTCGCGATGGCCCATCAGCACGATGTTGCCGCCGGCGTTGCCGGCAGGGCCGTCCCAGGGAATCGCGGCGCGCAGGCAGTCGCCGTGGTTCTGCTGGGGGGCGATTGTCACCGGTATGCCGTGCGCCTGCATGAAGCGATGCACCACCGCGCCGACGGCGTCGATTCCCGGCTTGTTGTAGCTGCCGCTGTCGATGTCCACCATTTCGCGGAGCAGCGCGACCATCGCGTCGTGTTGCTTGGCGAGCCAGGCGGCGATGTCGGTTTCGGTTGTCATGAGAATATTTCGCTTGGGGTTACGGAGCATCATAGCAAGTCGCGACTTCACGTCACCACGCAGGGATCGCGGAACTCAGGTGCGCCACGGATCAGTGTTACTGAGCCGCACCGTCCGCCGCAAGCAAGCGGCGCTGACCGGAACCGAAACGCACAGCCTACATGAAATGGCACGCGGCATGTGAACCGGCTCATAGCCCACCGCGGCAGCACCGCCGACCCTTGGAGCGGTGTGAGACCGGGAGACGCACATGCCGCAAGACAATGGAGCGCCGGGCCTGGGCGCCGGCTGGATCATTCCGCGATGGCTCAGCTGGGCCCTGGTCGGGGTTCCGGTCGGAGGCGCCGCTCTCGTGTTCTTCGCGATCGCAGTCATGGGCGTCCCACGGCTCTACCATTCGGTGACACCCAACGATCAGGGGGTGCTGCCGGCGGTAACAACGGAACTCAGCGCCGCACTCAGGGAACATCAGGCGATAGTCAGGGTGGTCGGAATGTGCGCCGCGACCCCGAACAATGCGGATGTGAATGCGGTCATCGCCCAGCCAATTGCGCTGCTGGACGTGCATGGTCTATGGGCGGATCCCGTCAAAGCCGAAGAGAATCCGCCGTCGCCCGCGCTGCCCGGCTATCTGGACGCCGTGTTGTATCTGAGCCAAAGCATCGCCAACGCACGCAGCCAACTCGCCGGAAAGGCAGTCATCGACGAGCTGATCTCCGAATTGTTCGAATGGACACTCGTCGCCACCGGCTTGTTCACCACGATACTTATCAGTGTGAAAGCGTTCGCCAGTCCGCGCAGCAGCGGCTATCTGTCCATGGCAGTTATGGCGATCGTTCTCTCGTCGCTTGGGACGGCGGTGGCGACGCTCAATTCGTTCTACACACCGAGAATTGCATATGAAAAGACGGAGCGATCGCTGGCAAGCCTGCGGACCTTGCACTGGACGCTGGCCGGTGAACTGCTGCGCGCAAGAAATCCCTGCAAGGACAAGGGAAGTTCGACAGACTGGCGCCCACAGCATGTTCGCGACCTGACGAACACCTTCGTCACGATCATGGCCGCCTCCATGAATCCGGCCAGCACGGCGACGGATGGCCCGAATCCGGCCAATGAGAGAGATGACAATGATTCTGACTCGGGAACCCGTTCCAAGCAGACTGCCAGCAGTCTACTGAAACCGAACCAATAACTCTGGACGTGCGTGTCGGTGCTGTGACGCGATCGTAGCTCCGCGGCAAGATATGGAACCAGGTCGTGGCACCGCGCGACCCTTGCGGGAGGGTGGTCAGGCGGTCCGGTTCGGCAACAACGTGCCAGTTCGGCGCGTTGCTTGAGCTAGGAATCAACGCGGAGCAGAGTCGCAGAGCAAAAGTATGGTGCTGCACCCGACATCATTTTTGCGATCTCCGTGGCACGCCGTGGTTCTCCTTCTACCTCCGTGTTGAATCCTTCCTTGCGTACTGTCCAAACGCATCGCCGGACCGGTACGAGCCATCGACCCGGCGTTGCCAGCCATCCGCAAATCACGGAACAGTCGTGTTCCGTATTGGCATATCCAGAATGACAGCGAGCACCAGCTTTACGTCATCCATGACCGAGCGCGGTGCAGCCTCGATGAACGCCGCGCCACGAATCTGCCAATCGATGCTCTTCACCTGCTCAACCATCACGATGAGGGGGTCGCGGTCCCGGTCAACGGTTCGCGCGACCCAAACGGCCGTACGGTCCTGGTGATGGGACAGACGACAAGCAGGCCGGTTGAAATGTTGAATTCCCGGTTGGCGAGCACCAGCCCCGGTCCCCGGTTGAACCGGCAAGTCCGCTTCACGCGTCTGGGCGGATGCGCCGGCGAATTTTACCAGCCATTTACATCGGCAACATCACGCCGTTACATAAGCGTGGAAAGATCGGTGATGGCAACGACCCCTGGGGAGGCGAACCATGACCACTCAATCACGCAGCTACACTCACGGCGCATCCTGCACACCGCTGTTCGACGACACGATCGGGGTGCGCTTCGACCTTGCCGCTGCCCGCTGGCCTGATCGCGAGGCGATCGTGGTCCGCGATCAGGGTGTACGCCTGACGTTCGCGGAGATGAAACGCGAGGTGGACCGGCTGGCGACGGGCCTGCTCGCGCTCGGCCTCAGCCCTGGTGACCGCGTTGGCATCTGGTCGCCGAACAATGCTGCCTGGGTGCTGACGCAGTACGCCACCGCCAAAGCGGGACTGATCATGGTGAACATCAACCCGGCCTACCGGGTGGCGGAACTGGAATACGCACTCAACAAGGTCGAGTGCCGAGCGCTTATCACCGCCGATCGGTTCAAGACCAGCGACTATCTCGGCATGCTGCGCGAACTTGCGCCGGAGACTCGAGACCAGCACGCCGGGTCAGCTCAGCGCTCATCGCCTGCCGCACCTGACGATGCTGATCCATCTTGGTGCTGTCGATGAACCGGGCTTTCTAAACTTCGACGCCGTGCAGCGACTGGGCGGCGCGGCGGAACAGGCGCGAATGGCGGAATTGGCGGAGCTGCTGCAAGCCGACGATCCGATCAACATTCAGTTCACCTCGGGCACCACCGGGTCGCCGAAGGCCGCGACACTGACCCACCACAACATCCTCAACAACGCATTCTTTCTGGGCGAGCGGATGGGCGTGACGGAAGGTGATCGCTACTGCATGCCGCTGCCGCTGTATCACTGCGGCGGCATGGTATGCGGCAGTCTGCTTGGCATGGTGCACGGCGCAACGGTGATCTATCCCGGCGAGGGCTTCGACCCGTTGGCGACGCTCGAGGCATTGCAGGACGAACGCTGCACCGTGCTGGGCGCGGTGCCGACCGTGTTCATCGCCTTGCTGAACCATGCCGAATTCCACCGCTTCGACCTTTCGCCGCTGCGCAAGGGCTTCATCGGCGGCGCACCCTGTCCGGTGGAGGTCATGCGCCGGCTGATCGATGAAATGCATATGCGCGATATCGCGATCATCTACGGCATGACGGAGACCTCGCCGGTCAGTGTGCAAACGTCGCGCGACGACACGCTGGAGCAGCGGGTAGCCACGGTCGGCCACGCGCATCCCCACGTTGAGGTGAAGATCATCGACCTGGAAGGCCGCACGGTGCCGCATGGCGTGCAGGGCGAAATCTGCACCCGCGGATATTCGGTGATGCTGGGTTACTGGAACGGTACGGAGCAGACGGCGGAGGCGATCGACCGCGCGCGTTGGATGCACACCGGCGATCTGGGCACGATGGACGCAAATGGCTACATCGCGATCACCGGGCGCAGCAAGGACATGGTGATCCGCGGTGGCGAGAACATCTATCCGCGCGAGGTCGAGGAGTTCCTGTACGGCCATCCGGCGGTAGCCGATGTGCAGGCATTTGGCGTGCCGGATGCGTTGTACGGCGAGGAATTATGTGCATGGATCAAGCTTAAGCCTGGCGTCCAAGCGACCGAGGAGGAGATCCGCGCGTTCTGCCGTGGACGCATCACGAATTTCAAGATCCCGCGCTATGTCCGCTTCGTGGATGCCTACCCGATGACAGTCACCGGCAAGGTGCAGAAGTTCGTCATGCGGGAAATGATGAGCCAGGAGCTCGCTCTGGCGAAGCAAGCCTCGGAATGCCGATGGACGGGCCGATAACGGATGCCGGGCGAGCTTGATGCGTTCAACGCGCCGAGGATTGCTGCTGCGCGACGAGATGTGCTACCAGTGGGTAGCACCGTGTATCCGAAGCAGCTGTCACGATCCTCGGGATAGAAACATGCCGGAAGTCACCTACATCGAATTCAACGGCACGGCACACCGGATCGATGTGCCGATCGGCACGTCCCTGATGCGGGGCGCGGTGGACAACAACGTGCCCGGCATCGATGCCGACTGCGGCGGTGAGTGCGCCTGCGCGACCTGCCACGTCTATGTGGATGCCGCGTGGCTCGACAAGATCGGCCTGCCCGAGCCAGGCTCGCAGGAGGCCAGCATGTTGAGTTTCGCCGCCGTCGCGGAACCGAACTCTCGTCTGTCCTGCCAGATCACGATGCGCGATGAACTCGCGGGCCTCATCGTTCGAATGCCGGAGGGCCAGCACTAAGCCGACACGCAGTCAAAGCACCGACGGAGGAAGGCCATGAACGCACCAGTCGACCTTGACCACAAGGCGCTTGCGTACTCGATGCCGCTCGACAAGTTCGATGTGAGCGATCCGCGGCTCTACTACGACGATGTCTGGCAGCCGTATTTTGAACGCCTGCGCCGGGAGGACCCGGTGCATTACACACCGGAAAGCCCCTACGGCCCCTACTGGGCGGTCAGCAAGTACCGCGACATCGTTCAGGTCGAGGTCAACCACAAGGTGTTCTCCTCCTCCGACGAAGTCGGCGGCATCATGATCAACGATGCGCCGAAGGGCATGGAGCGCACCAGCTTCATTCGCATGGACCCGCCCGAGCACGATGACCAGCGCAGGGAAGTCAGCTCGACGGTCAACCCGATCACTCTTGCGAAGATGGAGAGCCTGATCCGCGAGCGTACCGACATGGTACTGGACGGACTGCCGCGCGGGGAAACGTTCAACTGGGTCGAACGGGTCTCGATCGAACTCACCTCGATGATGCTGGCGACGCTGTTCGACTATCCGATCGACCAGAAGGCGAAGCTGATCCGCTGGTCGGACACGTTCATCTGCGACATCAACGCGCCCGACGCACCGGTACGCTCCGAGGAGGCGCGTTTCGCCGAACAGATGCGCTTTGCCGAACATATGAACGAGATTTGGGAAGAGCGCGCTAAAAAGCCGAAAAGCTTCGACGTGATCTCGATCCTTGCCCACGGCGAGGCGACGAACCGGATGACGCTGCGTCAGCGCATGGGCATCCTTATCCTGTTCCTGGTCGGCGGCAACGACACGACGCGCAATTCGATGACGGGAGGGCTGTTGGGGCTCAGCCGCTTCCCCGATCAGTTCCGTAAGCTGCGCGAGAACCCGGAGCTGGTGACCAGCGCAGTGTCGGAAATCGTGCGCTGGCAGACGCCGGTGATCCACATGCGGCGCACCGCGCTCGCGGACGCCGAGATCGGTGGCAAGCCGATCAAGGCCGGGGACAAGGTGGTGGTCTGGTACATCTCGGGCAACCGCGACGAGGAGCAGATCGAACGCGCGGACGAATTCGTTGTGGATCGCAAGCGCCCGCGCGAGCACATGTCGTTTGGGTTCGGCATCCATCGCTGCTTGGGCAACCGCCTGGCCGAGTTGCAGCTGCGCGTGCTGTGGGAAGAGATCCTCAAGCGCGACCTTCAGATCGAGGTTGTGGATAAACCGGTCTACGCCTACTCGAATTTCCTGCACGCGATCCGGTCGCTGCCGGTGCGCATCGCAAATTAACCTGTTGCGTCGTCCCCGGATCAGGTCCGGGGACGGCCATCATGCTGATTGGGACGCAAAGTTCTTTACGTCCGGCGATATCACGCACCCGCGTCAGCGGGCATCGGTTCGGCGAATTCAATCGCCCGGGCCGCGCGCAACACCAGGTCGTCGCGGAACTGCGCCGCCACAAGCTGCACCGAATTCGGCAGGCCGTCCGTGCGCCGGCCAAGCGGCACTGTGATCGCCGGCTGACGGGTCATGTTGAATGTGAAGGTCCACGGCGCCCATTGCGTCCACAACGCCTGCACCGGATCGGCGGTAGCCGCATCGGCCAGCGGCGGGCCGGCCGGCACGGTGGGGCATAGCACCAGATCGAAACGCTGATGCAACCGCGCCATCTCGTGCGCCGCCACCGCCCGCAGTGCCTCGGCATCGAGGAACTCGATCGCGCTCATGCCGCCAAGCGCCGTGGCGACCTCGATGATGCCGGGATCAAGCAGACCGCGCGTGTCCTCAGGCATCATCGCGACCAAACGTGCCAGCGCCGAACCCCAGACGCGCGAGAACAGCACGCGCGTGTCGGGCAGTTGCGGGTTGGCTTCCTCCACAGCGGCGCCGGCATTCGCCAGCAGCGCGGCCGCCCGTTCGACCGCCGCCGCACCGTCGTCGTCCACCGGAGCATCGAAGCCAGGACGACGCGAGTACACCGACGCTCAATCCGGCGACACCAACCTCGATCCCGTCGCGCCAGTCGCGGCCGTCATCGGGGATGGCAAACGGATCACGCAGATCGTAGCGGGCGACGGCGGACAACATCAGCGCTGCGTCGCGCACCGTGCGCGTCATCGGTCCGGCGCAGGACACGCCAGGAAAAACGCTCACCGGCCAGAGCGGCACGCGGCCATAGGTGGGCTTCAAACCGACCAGTCCGCACCATGCGGCCGGGATGCGGATCGAGCCGCCTGCGTCGGTCCCCAAATGCAACGGTCCAAATGCGGCGGCTCCAGCGGCGCCCGCCCCGGATGACGAACCGCCTGTGCTGTAGGTGGGGTTCCACGGATTGCGCGTAATGCCGTGCAGCGGGCAGTCGCCCGGCGTTTTCCAGCCGAACTCGGTTGTACATGTCTTGCCGACGATCACCGCGCCGGCTGCCTTCAATCCGACCACGCTCGGCGCATCGTCCGCCGCGGGCGAGGCATCGGTTACGCGGCTGCCGCGCCGCGTGGGAAAGCCGGCGATATCCAGCAGGTCCTTGACCGTACACGGCACGCCATCGAGTGGTCCAAGCGGACGCCCGGTCCGCCAGCGCGCCTCACTTTCACCGGCGGCTTCCAACGCGCGCGGGTTGAGCACGACGAACGCATTTATCGCCGGATTGAGCCGTGCGATTCGCTCGGTGACGGCCTGCAACACCTCGACCGGGCTCAGCGCGCGTCTGGCATACAGCGCCAGCATCTCCTCGGCGGTCAGGACGGCGGCATCGGTTCCTGGCATGGCCTCTTCCCGGCGGACGGTGATCCGGCGCAGCATGACCGCAGCCCAAAGCGGTGGGAACCCCATAGGAGCGCGTCACATGAACGATCAGATCCGGCATCCCGAAGGCGAACCCTGGCAGTGGTCCGAAGCCACCTGGCGGCGCATCGTCGGCCGCGCCCGCGCAGGCCGCAGCCTGAAGCCGAAGGCCTGGCCTGAGGGCGCGCGCTGCGCGGTGGCGATCAGCTTCGACGCCGATCACGAGACCATCCCGCTGCGTGACGCCGATGAAAGCCCGATGCGCATCAGCCAGGGCCAATATGGCAACCGCCAGGCGATGCCCCGCATCCGCAAACTGTTGGAACACGAGGCAATCCCCGCGACGTTCTTCTATCCCGCGGTCTCGGCGCTGCTGCATCCGGAGGAGGTGCGCGCCACCGCCGATGACGGGCACGAAATCGGCATCCATTCGTGGATCCATGAAGCCAACACGACCCTGACGCGCGAGGCCGAACGCGACCTTACGTTCCGCGCCGCCGAGACGCTGGGACGCATCGCCGGCCGCGACCCGGTCGGCATGCGCACGGCAAGCTGGGATTTCTCGGTGAATACACTCGACATCGTGCGCGAACTGCGGCTGCTGTACGACAGTTCGCTGATGGCCGACGACGACCCTTACGAACTGATGGATGCGGGGGAACCGACCGGCATCGTCGAACTGCCGCCGGAATGGATCCGCGATGACGCGGTGTATTTCAACTTTGTACAATTCTCGGCGCTGCGTCCGTACACGCCGCCGTCCGCTGTGGAGGAGATCTTCACCGCCGAGTTCGACGGCGCATGGGACGAGGGAGGGCTGTTCCTGCTGACGATGCACCCACACATCACCGGCCATCGTTCGCGCCTGCCGCTGCTGGCGCGGCTGATCAGGCACATGAAGGCGCGGGGCAAATGCTGGTTCGCGACGCACGCGCAGGTGGCGCAGTGGTGCAAGGAGAATGGGTGACGATCGAGCCTGTGCGTTATGCCGCCGTCCGCATGCCACTTGTGCTTGGCCTAGACAAGATGCATATATCGGGGTGCCCGAACCGGCTGCCAGGGCTTTTCACCCCAATTTCCGACTGATACGCCTAGTGACCACAAGCGTTCGCGCGGCGCGCAAAGTACGTCATGGCCGTCGGCTTCCGCGAGGGATGGCCGGGTCAAGCCCGGCCATGACGGCTCAGAGACTGTGGCCCGCATTTCAGCGGTGCTGGGTATTCCAGTACCCACAAGCGCTGAGGCGCGGCATGCGAAGCAGGTCATGGCCGGATCACTACGGGCCACGCAAAGTACGTCACGGGCCACGCAAAGCTACGTCATGGCCGAGCCTGACCCGGCCATCTCGTCCCGCACGCTGCCGCGAGTGACGCGTGTTTCGGCGATAATAGGTATTGCATGCTGCAGGGCATTCCCTGATTTCGAAAGGATTGGCGATGACTCCCCAGTTTCTCCGCTCCGAGGCGGCGCGTTTTCGAGAAATGGCCGACGCGGTTACCGACCGCGAAGCGTCACGGCAGAGGCTGCTCAATATGGCGACAGATTATGAGGCTCGCGCCAATGCTGCCGACGAGGCGCGGTCAACTGCGCCGGAGCCGGTCCCCGAGAGTGAGCCTGCGGCCGACGTGGCGGATCCCGCGACTGATGTCATCGCCCCTGCTCCGGAGCCTGGGACGACTCTCAGAGCCAGACCCGGCAGGAAGAGCATTCTGAGGCCGTGACACATGGAGCCGCGCCTAGGCGACGCCTGACGCAGGCATTGATACGTTAAATGGGCTAGCCCAGCCTGCCCGCCGGTGCGCGAACGAGCAGGCGTAGATGGCGGTGTGATCGCTCAGTAAATTGGCGCTGTGCGACCGGTCAACCGCGGCGCGCGCAATTCAAACGCGAGATTTTGATACCGTCGGGGGTGGCGAAGCCGGCGGTGCATACTGGAAGTTGCAAATCGCGTACGGATTGTCTATTACATTCACCAATAAATCGAATACACGCTTGATCTAAATCAATGTCAGAGCCGCCGTGCCTCGTAGGCTTGTCTCGGCGCAAGGGGATGCCGATGATCCGAGGACCGACTTAGAATGCCAAACAGCGCTTTGCGCCACCCCGAGGCGCCTGCCCCGCGATCGAGCGGGCGGCCGTCGCCCTCGCGCGGTCCTGGGGATTTTTCGGTCGTGGCGATAGGTGCCTCGGCTGGCGGCCTCGAGGCGCTCAGGAAGCTCATGGCCGCGCTCCCTGTCGGCAACGACATGGCCTTCGTCCTGGTGCAACATCTGGATCCGACCCACGAAAGCATGATGGTCGATCTGCTGGCCGGCCACACGACGATGACCGTGCAGCAGGCTGCCGATGGAATGCTGATCGAGCGCGAACATCTTTATATCATTCCGCCTGGATCGTACCTGTCGGCCGGCAACGGCGCGCTGCACCTCTCGCAACCCAACGCGCGTCACGGCATGCGCCTGCCGTTCGACTTTTTTCTGCACTCGTTGGCGGAGGAGTACGGCGCGCGCGCGATCTGCGTGATACTGTCGGGAACAGGAGCCGACGGCAGCCTCGGGTTGAAGGCCGTAAAGGCGAAATCCGGGCTCGTTATCGCACAAGACCCTGAAGAGGCAGGCTATGACGGCATGCCGCGAAGCGCGATCGCGACGGGCACGGTGGACCTCGTGCTTCCGGTGGCGGAAATTCCGGAAGCGCTCGTCAGGCATGATCGTCGAATGGCCCGCGCCCTTGCTGAGGAAGGCTCGATTCCGCGCGACGCCGACCATGGTTGCTTGCCTGAAATCGTCGACCTCCTGCGCTCGAGGACCGCACACGATTTCAGATCCTACAAACCCGGCACGCTGCAGCGGCGGATCGAGCGGCGGATGGCGATGGCAGCGATCGAGTCTGAAGACATGGAACGATATCTCGAATTGCTGCGAAGCGACACGGACGAGCTCGACCTGCTTGGCAAGGACCTGCTCATCAATGTCACCAGCTTCTTTCGCGATCCAAAGGTGTTTGACCTCCTGGAAAAGAGGATCATTCCCGATCTGGTCCGCAGCCACGAGCCCAGTCAACCGCTGCGGATCTGGATTGCCGGGTGCAGCACGGGTGAGGAAACCTACTCGCTTGCCATGCTCTTCCAGGAGGAAATCGTGGCAGCGAAGCGCAATATCAAGCTACAGGTCTTCGCCTCCGACATTGATCCCGATGCCGTGGCCACGGCCCGAGATGGTCGCTACCCGGCATCGATCGAGGCCGATGTGTCGTCGGCAAGGCTGGCTCGGTTCTTCGCGAACGAGGGCGACGGCTACCGGGCATCGACCGACCTGCGCGCAGCGGTGGTCTTCACGGTCCAGGATCTGCTGGCCGATCCGCCGTTTTCACGTCTCGACCTTGTCTCATGTCGAAACCTGCTGATCTATCTGCGTCCGGAGGCTCAGGCAAAGGTTGTCTCGCTGTTCCACTTCGCGCTGCGTGAGGGTGGCGTCCTCCTGCTTGGCAGCTCGGAGTCAGCTGGCGATATTGAGGGCCGCTTTGAGGTGATTTCCAAGCCGGAACGGCTCTACCGGCACATTGGTCGGAGCCGGCCGGGTGAATACGCCTTTTCCAGCTGAACTCCATGGACACCGGTGACGGCGTGCGGAGCCGTGTGCGACTGGGGCAAGCCCAGGAGACGTTCGAGCCAGGCCGCTCTCGCCGAGCTTTGTCGACGATTGGTGATCGAGAACTACGCGCCGGCCGCGGTACTCATCAACACCAGGCACGAGTGTCTCTATTCCCTGGGACCGACCGACCGCTATCTGCGCGTGGCACCCGGGTACCCCACCTACGACATGCTCGCCATGGCGCGTCCGGACACGCGCACCAAGCTCAGGTCGGCGATCCTGCAGGCCACCCAGGAGAATGTGCGCGTCATCGTCGGCGGCGGCCGGATGAAGCATAACGGCTACACAGTCGCGTTCAACATCGATGTTCAGCCCGTTCACAGCAAAGATGAGCAGTTGCTGTTGATCTGCTTCATTGACGAGCCGAAACTGGATTTGAAGCGGAGTGGCGCCATCAAGGGACGGGACGTTCCGCGGGTCGCCTCGCTTGAGCAGGAACTCGAGGCCACCAAGACCGAATTGCAGGGCGCCATCCGCAACCTGGAGATTTCCATCGAGGACCAGAGGGCGATCAACGAAGAGGCATTGTCCGTCCAGGAGGAATTCCAGTCCACGAACGAGGAACTGGTATCGTCGAAGGAGGAATTGCAGTCGCTCAATGAGGAGCTTACCGCCCTCAACAGCCAGCTCCAGGAAACGTTGGAGCGGCAGCGCACGACGTCCAACGATCTGCAGAACGTTCTTTATAGCACCGACCTTGCAACGCTCTTCCTCGACCCGGATCTCAATATTCGTTTCTTCACGCCGGCAACCAAGGCACTGTTCAGCGTCATTGCCAGTGATATCGGGCGGCCTCTGGCCGACCTGACCTCGCTGGCCGCCGACGGCGCTCTGCTGACCGATGCCAGGAAGGTGCTGATTACACGCACGTCGATCGAGCGGGAGATCGAAGCTCGGAACGGGGCCTGGTACAACCGTCGCATATTGCCCTACCGGACCGAGGACGACGGGGTGGAAGGCGTCGTCATAACCTTTGCCGACATCACCGGTCGGAAGCGCACGGCTGACGAGCTGGGCGAGGCCAAACGGCAGGCCGAATTGGCCAACGCCGCAAAATCGCACTTTCTCGCCGCGGCGAGCCATGATCTCCGCCAGCCGCTGCAAACCCTTAACCTGCTTCAGGAACTGCTGTCGAAGGCGGTCGAGGGAGAGAGCGCGCGGAAGCTGGTCACGCGCCTCGACGAGACGTTGAGCGCCATGTCTGGCATGCTGAATGCGCTGCTGGACATAAACCAGATCGAGGCCGGCACCGTCCATGCGGACACGGCCAGCTTCCCGATCAACGATCTGCTTGTCCGGCTGAAGGATGAGTTCACCTATCACGCGCGCGCCAAGGGGCTTGCCTTGCGGATGGTCCCGTGCAGCCTTTCAATATGCAGCGACCCGCGTCTGCTCGAACAGATGATCCGCAATCTGCTGGCCAATGCAATGAAATACACCGAGCACGGCAAGGTGCTGCTCGGTTGTCGCCGACACCGCGGAATGGTCAGCATCGAGGTCTGGGACACCGGCATCGGCATCCCCGAGGCGGAACTGGACGCGATCTTCGAGGAGTACCGACAGCTCGACAATTCCGCCCGCGAGCGGAGCCGTGGCCTCGGCCTTGGCCTTTCCATCGTGCGGCACCTGGGAAATCTGCTGGGCCACCGGATCCAGGTCCGCTCACGTCTGGGCAAGGGCTCGGTCTTTGCCATCGAGGTCATGCTTCCCAAGAGCGAACCGGGGCCGCAGCCCGAACCTGATCGGCACATCGCAATCGACCCAATCGCCGCGGCAGCTCACCGCACCGGCGCCATCCTGGTCATCGAGGACGATCCCGAGGTTTGCGACCTTCTTGAACTCGTCCTCAAGGCTGACGGTCATGACGCGGTGACGGCCCATGATGGCGCCGCAGCGTTGGAACTGGTGGCACGGGGAAAGGTCCAACCAAATCTGATCGTCGCGGACTACAACCTGCCGGGAGGCATGAACGGAGTCCAGATCGCGAAAAAACTGCAGGAAACGCTGCAACGCCGAATTCCGTTCATCATTCTGACCGGCGACATTTCGACCGGGACGTTGCGCGATATTGCGGGCCAGGACTGTATGCAGCTCAACAAACCGGTGAGGCTGAAGGAACTGAGCCAAGCCATCCAGCATCTGCTCCCGATGTCTCCGGCTCGGGTTCCCGCGCGCATTGATCAGGCCGGCGGATCTGCCGACGATTGACGTTCTGGCGTTCCGCGATCACAGATCGGCGTATGCGTCTGCTACGCCTCGTCCTGACCGACTTCCGCAACTACGCGGCGCTGACCTGGCGCCCGGGCGCGTCGATCAGCGTACTGTTCGGGCCGAACGGCAGCGGCAAGACCAACCTGCTCGAGGCGGTGTCGCTGCTGATGCCTGGGCGCGGCCTGCGGGGGCCGCGAAACGCCGACCTGCCCCGGCATGGCGGCTCCGGTGGATGGGCCGTCGCAGGGCGGTTCACAACGGCGCAGGGCGAGACCGACATCGGCACCGGAACCCTCCCCGCCGGGTCAAGCCCGGCAGCAGGCCCTGGCCAATCCGACAGGCGGGTGTTCCGTCTGGATGGCGCCACGCCGCGCAGCCAGGCCGAGATCGCCGTCCACATCGCCGCGGTATGGCTCACGCCCCAGATGGACCGGCTGTTCCAGGACGGGCTGTCCGGCCGCCGTCGTTTCCTCGACCGTCTGGTCTGGGCGCTGGAGCCCGGCCACGCGCGCGAAGTCGCCGCCCACGATGCCGCAATGGCGCAGCGCAACCGGCTGCTGTCGGGCGGCCATGCCGATCCCGCCTGGCTGGGCGGATTGGAAGATTCCATGGCGCGCCATGCCGTCGCTGCCACAGCCGCCCGTACGGCACTGGTGGCGCGTATGAATGCGGTGCCTGCGTCCGCCGGCTTTCCCGCCGCCCATATGGCCCTGGTCTGCCCGATCGGCGAACGGCTGGCGACGATGCCGGCGCTGGCGGTGGAGGACTGGCTGCGTCAGGGGCTGGCTGTGGGGCGCGCACGCGACGCCGAGGCAGGCTCGGCCGCCCTCGGCGCGCACCGGGCCGACATGGCGCTGAGCGACGCGGCCAGCGGCACGCCTGCGGCGTTTGCCAGCACCGGGGAGCAGAAGGCGCTGCTGGTCGGTGTGATCCTCGCGCATGCCGCGCTGATAGCCGAGGCGCGCGGTTTCGCGCCGATGCTGCTACTGGATGAACCGGCGGTGCATCTCGATCCCGACCGGCGCGTCGCGCTGTTCAAGGCGCTCGTGCAGCTGCCGGCACAGACGCTGATCACCGGGACGGATGCTGAGACATTTCTGCCCCTGGCCGATGTGGCGGAAGGCTTGCGCGTGCTGGGCGGCGAATTGCTGCCGGATCGACGTTTTCTGCACCCGGAACGGGCCGGCACCCCTGTCCGCGGAACGCTGTAGGAGCTATATAACTAGAGTATCCGAACAGCTTCCTGGAGTCCTCTGTCGGCATGTCCGAAGACACCGAGCCGCAGCCTGATGGCGATGCCTATGACGCCGCGTCCATCTCGGTCCTACGGGGCCTCGATGCGGTGCGCCGACGCCCCGGCATGTATATCGGCGACACCGACGACGGATCCGGCCTGCACCATATGGCGTTCGAGATCATCGACAACGCCATGGACGAGGCGCAGGCGGGTTTCGCCACCAAGGTCGAACTGGTGTTGAACGGCGACGGCAGCGTCACCGTGCGCGACGACGGCCGGGGCATCCCCGTCGACATCCACCCGGAGGAGGGCATCTCCGCCGCCGAGGTGGTGCTGACCCGGCTGCACGCCGGGGGAAAATTCAACCAGAACTCCTACAAGGTCTCCGGCGGCCTGCATGGCGTCGGGGCCGCGGTGGTGAATGCGCTGTCCGAATGGATGGAGGTGCACATCTGGCGTCACGGCGTCGAGCACATGATCCGCTTCCGCCATGGCGACGCCGATGCGCCGCTCACCATTGTCGGCTCCGGCGAGCATCGCAACGGCACCGAGGTGACCTTCAAGCCGAGCCCCGGGACCTTCACCCGCACCGAGTTCGATTTCACCCTGCTGGAGCGGCGGCTGCGCGAACTGGCGTTCCTGAACTCCGGCGTGACCATCGTGCTGCGCGACGAACGCCATGCCCCCCCGGTGGAAAGCGTGCTGCGCTACGATGGCGGACTGGTGGCGTTCGTGGAATGGCTGGACCGCAGCAAGACCGCGGTGTTCACGCCGCCGATCAGTCTGCGCGCGGCCGACGACGCGCTGGGCATCCGGGTGGAGTTCGCGTTGTCGTGGAACGACAGCTTCCACGAGACGATGCTGTGCTTCACCAACAACATCTCGCAGCGCGACGGCGGCACGCATCTCGCCGGCTTTCGCCAGGCGCTGACCCGCGCGGTGACGAAATACGCCGAGGGCATGGGCAAGAAGGACCAGCTCCAGCTGGTCGGCGAGGACATGCGCGAGGGTTTGACCGCGGTGCTGTCGGTGAAGGTGCCGGACCCGAAGTTCTCATCGCAGACCAAGGACAAACTGGTCAGTTCCGAGGTGCAGCCGGTGGTGCAGGCCGCCACGGCGGACGCCATCGCGCACTGGTTCGAAACGCATCCAAAGGAAGCGAAATCCATCATCCAGAAGGTGATGGATGCGGCGGCCGCGCGCGAGGCCGCCCGCAAGGCGCGCGAACTGACGCGGCGCAAGGGTGTGCTGGACATCTCCACGCTACCGGGCAAGCTGGCCGACTGCCAGGAGCGTGACCCCGCGAAGTCGGAGATTTTCATCGTCGAGGGCGATAGCGCCGGCGGGTCGGCCAAGCAGGGACGCCACCGCAAGAACCAGGCGATCTTGCCGCTGAAGGGCAAGATCCTGAACGTCGAGCGGGCGCGATTCGACCGCATGCTGGGGAGCGCCGAGATCGGCACGCTGATCACCGCGCTCGGCACCGGCATTGGGCGCGGCGACCCGGACCAGGGCGGCTTCGATATCGCCAAGCTGCGCTACCATCGGATCGTGATCATGACCGACGCCGATGTTGACGGCTCGCATATCCGCACGCTGCTGCTGACGTTCTTCTTCCGCCAGATGCCGGATCTGATCGACCGTGGGCATCTGTTCATCGCCCAGCCGCCGCTGTATCGCGCCAAGCGCGGCAACGACGAACGGTATTTGAAGGACGACGATGCGCTGGAGAGCTTTCTGCTGGACAAGGCGCTGGCCGATGCGCGGCTGAGCTACGCCGACGGCAGGGTGTTCGAGCGCGACGAACTGCGCGTCGAGGTGCGCCTGCTGCGTGAGGCGACATTGCAGTTGCGCCGGCTCGCCGGCACGACGCCCATTGCGCTGCTCGAGCAGGCCGCGATCGCCGGTGCGCTCACGCCTGATGCGACGCGCGCCACGGCTGCCGCCCCCGGGCTGGCCGGGCGGCTGAACGCCGTGTCGCTGCCGAACGAGCAGGGCTGGGTGGTCAGCGCCGATGGCGGCCTGACGATATCCCGCACCGTGCGCGGCGTGGCGGAACGGCACACGCTGGATGGCGCTGCGCTGCGCAGTTCCGAGGCGCGCTGGCTGGACGAGCGGGCCGAGGTGCTCGCCACGAAGTTCCGCGAACCGGCGAGGCTGAAGCTGGATGCGCAGGAGGTGTCGGTCGCGGGTCCTGCAGCCGCGTTCGACCGGATCATCGCGCATGGTCGCCGCGGGCTGACGGTTCAGCGTTTCAAGGGTCTGGGCGAGATGAACCCGGACCAGTTGTGGAAGACCACGCTCGATCCCGCCGTACGGACGCTGTTGCAGGTGAAGGTGGGCGACATCGAGGACGCGGCGCAGGTGTTCAGCACGCTTATGGGCGATGTGGTCGAACCGCGCCGCGACTTCATCGTGGGCAACGCGCTGAAAGTGGCAAACCTGGACGTGTGAAGGGTCTTGTGTAGGTTTGATTTGGAGGATTTGGTAGCGGGGCTTCGTCCCGATCGCGGACATCGAGCTCGCACCGACACTCCAATCTGAACGGTTGCCCACCTCGTAGCAAGCCTGGCTGAGGCCGCTCGATATCGCCTCCAGCACCAGCAGCCTGACAAAACGTATCTGTCCTCGTGCGGCTGCATCCACCAACGCTCCGGCGATCATGCAGGGAATGTTCCCGGTGGACGATCAAGGCACCGAAGGAGAACGGTTTGATGACAACCGAAACAACCGAGCCCAGTTTACGTTGGACACGACTTGCGGAGGCAGCGGCGTTCGCCTTCGCTCTGCATGCGGATCAACGACGCAAGGGCACCACCATCCCATATATCGCCCATCTGATGAGCGTGGCTGCTCTGGTGCTGGAACATGGTGGAGACGAAGAACAGGCCATCGCCGGGTTGCTGCATGACGCCATTGAAGACATGGGCGCAGAGCAGGAGGACATCATAAAAAAGCGGTTCGGACTTGGCGTGGCCGCCATTGTCCGTGCTTACACCGATGCCGACGCAATCCCGAAACCCCCGTGGCGCGAGCGGAAAAGACAATATATCGAGCACCTTGAGCAGGTCGGTGACGATGTACTGTTGGTCAGCGCCTGTGACAAGCTGCACAATGCGCGTGCGATCGTCAGCGATCTGAAGACCCATGGTCCGCTCGTGTTTGCACGTTTCGCGGGAGACCGGGACGGCACGCTTTGGTATTATTCGACCCTCGCAGAGGTTTTTTCTCGCCGCTTACCAGGACCGCTCGCCTCCGAGTTATGCACGACGGTCCACGAAATGCAGGCCAGTGCGTCATTGGCACCCGCCAGGGTACAATTCAGGTAAACCTCCTTCTCCTGGCGCTGCTTGATATCGACCACGCACTGGCCGCCTGCGTTGAGCGCAGCGGTCACCTCGGGCCAGGCGATGATGTGCCGATCACGGCGTAATCTGCCAATGTATCCCGTAACGGCTTCCGGACCCCATGGTGAAGCGCTGCCTCGCGTGTTGACTCCCGAAAACCGCCGACTTCTGGCATTGATAGATCGGCACAATCCGCAAAGGCGACACCGTGGTGGCGTCCAGATTCACGACAGTCTATCGCGTTCGGGGCGACGCCCGCGTCATTGCCGAGCGGGCGGAGGCGATCGCCGTCGAGCAGAGCGTGGAGATGCCGGTGTCGGCCATCGCCGAACCGGAGATCGTGACGGATATCGTCGGGCGCGTCGAAGCGATCGAGGACCATGGCGGCGGGCTGTTCGATGTCCGCATCGGGCTGGCGACCGCCACTGATCGGACTGGACGCCGCGCAGTTCCTGAACATGGTATTCGGCAATACGTCGCTGCACGACGACGTGGTGCTGCAGGACGTCGAGATCCCTGCCGAACTGGCCGCGGCATTCGGCGGCCCGCGTCACGGCATCGGAGGGTTGCGGCAGCGTGTCGGAGCCGTCGGGCGCGCATTCACCTGCTCGGCGGTGAAGCCGCAGGGTGTGCCGCCAGCGCGGCTCGCGGAACTCGCGGCGGGTTTCGCCCGCGGCGGCATCGATTTCGTCAAGGATGACCATGGCTTGGCGGACCAGGGATATTCGCCGTTTGCCGACCGGGTGAAAGCCTGTGCCGCCGCGGTCCACAGCGCGGCGCAGGCCACGGGGCATGCAACCCGATACGTGCCCAGCCTGTCAGGCGACCTCGACCGGATGCGACGCCAGATCGAGATTGCGCGCGCGGTCGGCATCGACACGGTGATGATCGCGCCGATGTTGGCGGGCTGGGCGACTTTTCAGACACTGGCGAGGACCTGTCCGGACATCGCGTTCTTCGCCCATCCGACCATGGGCGGCGCCGCGCGCATCGCGCCGCAACTGCTGATCGGCAAGTTGTTCCGGCTGCTGGGCGCCGACGCGGTGATCTTCCCCAACCATGGCGGCCGGTTCGGCTACACGCCGGATACCTGCCGGGCACTTGCCGGCCAGGCGTGCGCGGATTGGGACGGAATCCGCCCCAGCGTTCCGGTTCCGGCCGGTGGCATGACGCTGGACCGCGTGCCGGAGATGCTTGACTTCTACGGACCGGACGCGATGTTGCTGATCGGCGGCAGCCTGCTCGCGGCGCGCGACCGGCTCTCCGAGGAGACCGCGGCATTCACCCGCGCGGTGACCCAACACATCTATCGGTAAACGCACATGGACATCGATCAGCAGTCGCACATTCGGCAATTCCACCGGGACTACCGGTGGGATGGGGTTGCCCATCTTCCCTACAAGGAGGAGGGCGTCGCACCATTCAAGGCGATCTCGCGCCAGGTGCTGTTCCACGAACCCGAGCTTGGCTGCGAACTCCGCTATTTCGAGATGGACGCCGGCGGGTTTTCGACGTTGGAGCGTCACGGGCACATGCACGCCGTTATGATCCTGCGCGGGCGCGGCCAGTGCCTGGTGGGTGAGGAAGTGCGCACGGTCGGACCGTTCGATCTGGTCACGATCCCGTCGTGGACCTGGCATCAGTTCCGCGCCACCGCAGGCGAGCCGCTTGGGTTCATGTGCATGGTGAACGCCGAGCGGGACAAGCCGCAATTGCCGAACCCGCAGGAGCTGGAGATGCTCCGCCAACGTCCGGCGATCGCTGCGTTTCTGAAGATGTAGTGCATCGCACAGACAGCGCAGCGCCTCATTGTCATTCCCTCTTGCGCGGGAATGACAAAACAGGGCGCGATGTTTGGTCACGACCGGTGCTGCGGTCCCATCATTCGTTGGATCCACGTATCGCGCGTGCAACTCCGTCAGGTCGATCCGGTTTGCCGTATCGCGCCAGATGCGCACATTCGCCTCGACTGTCGCGATGTCGCGCATGCCCACCAGCGCCACGTCCACCAGCGGATTTGACAACACGAACTGGATCAGCGCGGGCGTGTAGTCGAACGAATTGGCGGGATTTACCATCTGGATCCAGCGCTGGAATGTGCCCGATGTCGCGGTGCGCATCGTCACGGTGGACATGCCGCGACGCTTCGCCTCGATAAGGCTGCCGAACGGCCGGGTCGGGTCGTACGGATGCTGATGCAGGAAATTGTAGCCGATCTGCATCACGTCGAAACCGCCGCCGGCGATGAAGCGGTACACCGCCGCGTTGTTGTCCTCGGTCGTGAAACCCGTCAAGCCCACAAGACCCTCGTCGCGCAGCCGGTGCATCTCCTCGAGCATGCCGCCTGCGCGCAGGACAACCGTCTCGACATCCGGACCGTACGATGAACCGTGGAGCTGCAGCAGATCGGTGCGATTGCGGCGCAACCGGCGGAGGCTTGCTTCCAGCGATTGCCGTATCCGGCCGGCGGCGTCGAGCGGCACCTTGGTGGCGAGGAAGACCGGCGCGCCCTCCAGAGCCTCGCCGAAGAGCGTCTCCGCCAGGCCATCGCCGTAGCCCGGCGCGGTGTCGAAATAGTTCACCCCAAGCTCCACGGCACGGCGGAGCGCCGCCATCATGGTTTCGCGGTTGGCCGGGTCGCCGGCATCGTAGGGCTCGATGTAGTTGGTCAGGCCGGCGGTCGCGCCGCCGAAGCCGATGCGGCTGACCGGCACGCGGTTCGGCCCGAAGTCGACCGTCAGGCTGGGCGCCATGTTCGCTGGATCCTGGGTCATGCTGCCGCTCCGGTCGATTCCGCCCTACATTTGACCCGCAACGCGCCGGCGCTCAAACACGCTGAAATCCGGGGCGCAATCCAGGGCGCCAACCAGGGGACGATGCAGCCATGCCAGCGCAGCCGCGGGTCATCACCATCGAGGAGCACTACCAGGATCCGGACGTGGTGCGCGCCTACGCACCCGAGGATGCCAGGCAGGTCCCGGCAATTGCCGAGCGCCTGAACGATCTCACCAACCTCCGCATCAGCGAAATGGACGAGGCGGGGATCGACATGCAGGTGCTGTCGCACGCCAATCCCGGGCTGCAGAAGATGAATGCCGAGACCGCGGTGCGGCTGGCGCGCATCGCCAACGATCGGCTCGCCGAGACGGTGCGCGCGCATCCCGATCGGTTCGCCGCCTTTGCCGTCATCCCCACGCCCGATCCCGCGGCGGCGGCCGACGAACTGGAACGCGCGGTGACGCAGCTTGGCTTCAAGGGCGCGCTGATCAACGGCACGACCAACGGCGTGTTCTTCGACGACAAGCGCTTCTGGCCGATCTGCGAGCGCGCCGCGGCGCTGGACGTGCCGCTCTATTTGCACCCGACGATGCCGCACCCGGCGGTGATCGAGACCTACTACAAGGACTACGCGCAGGAATGGCCGATGATCATGCGCGCCGCCTGGGGCTTCACGGTCGAGACCGCGACGCAGGGCGTTCGCATGGTGCTGTCCGGCGTGTTCGACGCCTATCCAAAGCTGCGGATCATCCTCGGCCATCTCGGCGAGGGCCTGCCATTCCTGGTGTGGCGCATCGACATGGGATTCAAGCGCGAGGGACCGGGGCGGCGCGCATTTCGCGACATCTTCTGCGAGCATTTCTATATCACCACCAGCGGATTCTTTTCCGACCCGGCGCTGCTGTGCTGCGTGCAGGAAATGGGCGTGGATCGCATCATGTTCTCGGTGGATTATCCGTTCGTCGCCAACAAGCCGGGCACCGACTGGCTGCCGACCATCCCGCTGTGCGCCGAGGACAAGGCGAAGATCGCCGGCGGCAACGCCGTGCGGTTGCTGAAGCTGTAGCGGCTGCGCATGCAGGATCCATTCGTCATTCCCGAGGAGCCGTCCGCAGCCGACGCGATCGCCGCGATCGGCGAGGAACTCGCTGTGTTCGACGATTGGATGGAGCGCTACCAGTTCATCATGGAATTGGGGCGCAAGCTGCCGCCGTTTCCCGAGGACTGGTCAAATGACGCGCACCGTGTGCCGGGCTGCCAGAGCCGCGTGTGGATGGAAGGCGCGCTACGGGACGGCAAGCTGTTCATCGCCGGTACGTCCGACGCCGCCATCGTCGCCGGTCTGATCGCGCTGCTGCTGCGCGTCTATTCCGGCCGATCGCCCGCGGAGATCGTCGCGACCGATCCGGTGTTCCTGAAGGACCTGGGCCTGCTGGAGGCTCTGTCCACCAACCGCGGCAACGGCATTGCCGCAATGGCGCGCAAGATCCGCGAACTCGCGGCGTTGCAGCGGGCCGCATAACGATGACGGCCGGCCGCGGATACGGCCGGCCGGTCAGCGCCTCGCGGCCACCAGCAGGAAGGGCGGACGCTGATGCTCGTCGGCAAACTGCGGGCGGGCCGCGATCTGCTCCTCGGTCGGACCCCACTCCTCGACATGTCGTAGTGCAAAACCCGAGCGCAGGATTGCGTTGAGATAGGTCGCGAGCGTTCGGTGCTGTTTGATCACACCTTTGGCGAGCCAGTCAGTGGAACGAGGACCCTCATCGAGGTAGCGATCCACCGGCCAGACCTTGCGACCCGTGGCAGCGACGAACCAGTTCGGATCGGCCGGCGCCGTATAGATCGGATGCTCGACCGAGAAGACCAGGCTGCCGCCTTCGACGAGCGATCGGTGCACCTGCGACAACAGGATGTCCAGGTTCGCGATGTAGTGCAGGGCCAGCGAACTGTAGACTACGTCAAATGCGGCCGGAGCCAGTTCGAGCCGCTCCATGTCGGCCCTGGTGTAGGTGATCTCCGTATCAGATGTCGTGGCTCTGGCCTGGGCAAGCATCTTCTCGGACACATCGATGCCCAGGACCTGAGCTGCGCCGTTCTCGCGCGCCCAACGACAGAACCAGCCAAATCCGCAACCTAGGTCCACGACCTTCCGCCCGTGCAGGTCCGGCAGCAATGCCCGCAGCGCCGGCCATTCCGGAGCGTCATCCAGGCCCCCGACCGAACGCGGCAGTCGGCTGTACCCGGCAAAGAATTCGTCGTTGTCATAGATGTTCTGGGTCATTGAAGTGCGTACGATGTCCCGGTACCCCGGCTGCCGGGATGTCCGCGATCCGCGTCACAATCCGGAAAATCGCAATCGCGTTCAAGGGCGCGACGCGTTGCCGTCTCCGATCCGATCAGGACCCGGCCATCGCTAGCGCGCCGAGCGAGCCTGCTGCTCGGCGCGCAGCCGGGCCTGTGCCATGCCCACCATGATCGCCTCGGCATCGAGCGCGGCCTGGTGCTGACGCCAGCCGTCCTGGTCCATCAGAGCCTGTTCCGAAGCGGACTGCGTCGGCGCCGCGCTGCAGGCAGCCAGGCACGCAATTGTCAAAACTGTTGCAACGATGCGCATCGACGGCAGCCCCGTCTCCCAGTGTCGCAATTCGGTTCTAGCGAGACGCAGGCGGAGGCGCCAGAGGCAACATGCCCGCGTTCGATCAATCCTGCCACTCATCCAGCCACGGCCGGCGGGCGGCGCAAAGCCCAGAAGGCCACGCCGCCGCAGGCGTAAAAAAAGATCGAGAGCCCGAAGGCGACCTGGTAACTGCCGGTCACGTCGAAGGTCAACCCAGCCAGCCAGGCGCCGGAAGCCGCGCCGATTCCGGTCCCGATCGTGATCGCGCCAAGGATCGTCCCGAGCCGCGGCCCGGGGAACAGATCCGCCGTCTTGGCCGTGATCGCCGGCCCCCGTGCGCCCCAGGTCAGGCCAAAGAAGCAGGAATGCAGCCACAGCAGCAAATGCTGGTTTGGTCCGGTGATCAACATCGCGCAGGCCACGCCGATGATCGACGTGCCATAGGTGATCACCGCGGACAGTTCCCGACCGATATAATCGGATATGATGCCGGTGACGATCACGCCCGGCAGCGACAGGAATGCACCCGCACCCAGCACCTCGGCGGCGTAGAGCGGGTCAAATCCCATCGTCACGGCAAACGCAAGCTGATGCAGCGCCACCAGGAAACTGCCCAGACCGGTGAATACGTAGACCAGGAACAGCAGCCAGAAATGCGGCGTGCGCATCGCCTGGCGCAACGTCCATCCATCGCCGATCGTCCCGCCACCGGCGCGTTCGGCGCGCTCGGGCTCGGAAAAGCGGAACATGGCGCCCAGCGGGAGAAAAGCGGCCGCCATGAAGCCGCCCAGCGCGAGGTAGGCGCCGCGCCAGCCAAGGCCCGCAATCAGCACCTGCGACAGCGGCGCCGAGAATGCACGGGCGAAGCCGTTTGCCGACTGCACGACGGCCACCGCCATGCCGCGGTTGCGCACGAAACGCCGCGACAGAATCGGAACGAACACCACCAGCCCCAGGCAGTTCGCGCCAAGCGTCATCACCACGCCGTACAGCACGACCACCTGCCACAGAGCATTGGCGTATGCGCTGGCGAGCAGCCCAGCCGCCAGCAGGAAGCCACCGATCAGGATCAACCGTCGCGGCCCCAGCCGATCCACGAGGACGCCCACCAGCGGCGACGTCGCCCCGGTGATGAGTTGCGATACCGAATAGGCGACGGAACTCTCGCCGCGGCTCCACCCGAATGCCTCGATGAAGGCGATCAGGAACACGGTGTAGGAGTGCATGCACGCCGCGCCGACGGCAAAGGTGATAAATGCCGCGGCCAGCAGCGGCCAGCCGCGGCTCCGAGCGGCGGATGCTGGGACCGTGACGATGCTCAACCTGGCGGCCTGGGCCAACCGAACGAAGGCGGCGAAGGGTCCACATGAATATCATGGTGAACCGCCGGGGACCACGCACGAAGGGCGGAATGGCGATTCACATAACGCGCAATCATGCCTCTATCGCTTATTCCCGGTGGCTCCTTGTGCGCCCTGCCCGGTGATTGCCGTGTGGAACTTCGCTTGTTCACCGCGATCATCATGTGCCGGTTTGTTGCACAGCACTGTTCCACGGCATAGCGTCCGATCAGCGACGCGGGAGCATCTCTGGCATGAGCGGCATCGTGCACGACCATTCGCGCTGGGGTCCCGCCGACCAGATCGGTGCGGCCAATCTACTCACCGTGGAAAAACGCCTCGCCGCGTTGAAATCGGTGCGTGATGGTCGCGTCTATGACGTGAGCCACGAGATCTCGGCGGGTGCGCCGTTCATGGCGCCGAACCAGACGCCCTATCTGTTGTCGATCTGGGCGTCATGGCGTGACTCGATCAAGCGCCGTCGCCTGACGGGCGCCACCAACGACGCCGGCGCCAACGTCGAGCGCATCGAGATGACAGCGCATGTCGGCACCCACATCGATGCGCTGGGCCATTTCTCGAAAGGCGACCGGCTGTACAACGGTCTGTCGGCAGCCGACACCGTCACCGATTGGGGGCTCGAGCGGCTTGGCATCGAGCATGCTCCGCCGATGATCACCCGCGGCGTGCTGCTGGACGTCGCCGGGCTGGACGGCGGCCAGCATCTCGACCCTGGACGCGCCATATCACCGGGCGAACTTGCCCGCGCCGCGGATGCCGCCGGCGTGGCGATCGAGCCCGGCGACATCGCGTTGATCCGAACCGGGTGGGGGCGCTACTTCGGCGTCGATAATCCGCGCTACCTCCAGGGCGAACCGGGCATTGACCTTCCCGGCGCGCGCTGGCTCATCGAGCGTGGCGTGGTGGCGATCGGCTGCGATAACATGGCGGTCGAGGTGCTGCCCAACCCGAACCACGGCGTGGCGATGCCGGTGCACCAGCACGCCCTGGCCGAGGCCGGGGTCTATCTGATCGAGAATCTCGCGCTCGAGGAGGTGGCGCGCGACCGACTGGGGAGCTTCTGCTTCATCCTGCTGGCCACCAAGTTCCGCGGCGCGACAGGTTCGCCGGTTCGGCCGGTGGCACTGGTGTAGCCTGTTACCGACGCGAGGCGGACTGCTCCTCCTCCGGCGTGCGCAGGATTAACGACAGCGCGTGCATGCCGCCGGCGAACTCGGCTTCCAGCACCGCATGCACGGCGCGTGACCGGGCGAGGCGGTTCTGTCCGCGGAACGCCTCGGACACCAGCAGCACGGTGTAGTGCGTCTCGCCACCGGGCTGCGCGCCGGCGTGGCCGGCGTGGCGTGCGCTGTCGTCCACCACACGCACCAGCACCGGCGAGAAAGCGCGGCTCAGGACCTGTTCAAGCCTTGCGGCGCGGGACTGCATTGCCGACATATCGGCCTGTTCCCCATTACCGCCAAGAGCCAGTTGCCAAGCGCCCGTCAAGCTGCCCATAACGGCACCATGAGCCGACGTGCCCCCAGATCCAGGGCCTATGCACCCGACCCGGCAGCGCCGGGCCGGACCTGCGAGATGCCGGGCTGCGAGGCGCTCGGTGAATACCGCGCGCCCAAGTCGCGTCGGAACCTCGGGGATTACTGGTGGTTCTGCCTGGAGCACGTGCGCGCCTACAACTCGACCTGGGACTATTACAAGGGCATGTCGCCGGGCGAGATCGAGGCGCAGCTGCGGGCCGATACCGCCTGGCAACGGCCGTCCTGGCCGCTCGGTCGGCTTGGAAGCACATCGGCGTGGGACGAGGCGCTGGTCCGCGACCCGCTCCATCTGCTGGATGCCGGCCGGGTGAAGCGGGGGACCTCCCGAGCTCCGGAGCAGACTCCCCCTGAACTGCGCGAGCCGCTGGCGACACTCGGACTGGCCTGGCCGACCACGCTCGATGCGGTCAAGACACGCTACAAGGAGTTGGCCAAGCGCCATCATCCGGATGCAAATGGCGGCGACCGGGCCGCCGAGGAACGCCTGAAGACAATCAATCTCGCCTACGCCGCAGTCCGCTCGCGCCTGGTCGCCGCACCCAGCGTGGCGGCTGCCGGATGAACCAGACCCGCCCCGTTCTTCCCCTCGCTCTTGCGCGCGCTTGCACGGGGGTTAGACTTTTCGAAGACTTACACAGGAACTGCTAGCCCGATGAACAAGGTTGCCGCTCTGGCCGAAATCCGTCCCACCTCCGCGATCGACATACCGGATACCACGGTTGCCGCGCGCGAGGCGTTCGAGATCGAAACCGACATGGTCGTTCCGGCCTTTTCGGTTCGCACCGAGCACGTCCCCGACGTTGATACGGCCTACAAGTTCGATCGCGAAACGACGCTTGCGATCCTGGCGGGTTTTTCGTTCAACCGACGCACGATGATTCAGGGCTACCACGGGACCGGCAAGTCCACGCATATCGAGCAGGTGGCGGCACGCCTGAACTGGCCATGCATCCGGGTGAATCTCGACAGCCATATCAGCCGCATCGACCTGATCGGCAAGGACGCGATCGTGCTCAAGGATGGCAAGCAGGTCACCGAATTCCGCGAGGGCATCCTGCCGTGGTGCCTGCAGCACGCCTGCGCCCTGGTGTTCGACGAATACGATGCCGGCCGGCCGGACGTGATGTTCGTTATCCAGCGCGTGCTGGAGGTCGAGGGCAAGCTGACCCTGCTCGACCAGAACCGGGTGATCCGGCCGCATCCGTCGTTCCGACTTTTTTCTACTGCCAACACGGTGGGGCTGGGCGACACCACGGGGCTATATCACGGCACGCAGCAGATCAATCAGGGGCAGATGGACCGCTGGAACATCGTCGCCACGCTGAATTATCTGCCGCATGCGATGGAGACCTCGATCGTGCTGGCGAAGCTCGACGCCAACCCGAAGGACGCTGCGGTCAAGAAGCGGATCGAGGCGATGGTGGCACTGGCGGACCTGACGCGCGCGGGCTTCATCAATGGCGACATCTCTACGGTGATGTCGCCGCGGACGGTGATCACCTGGGCAGAGAACACGCGCATCTTTGGCGATGTCGGCTTCGCATTCCGGGTGACGTTCCTCAACAAGTGCGACGAGGCGGAGCGCGCGACGGTCGGCGAATACTACCAGCGCTGCTTCAACGAGGAGATCCCGACCGGCGGGTTCACGACGCGGAAGTTCAATTGAGCCCCGCCCCCTGCCCCTCCCCCAAGGGGAAGGGATTCCGGACATGACACAATGAGCGGCACCAACAAGGACAACACGCGGGCCGAGGAATTCAAGCGCGCCACGGCCGGCGCATTGCGCGCGATCGCGGAAATCCCTGACGTGCAGGTTGCGTTCCAGCCGGGGCCATCGGGCCTGTCCGGCAAGCGCGCCCGCCTGCCGTTGCCGACGCGTGCGCTGCCGCCGGCCGAGATGGCGCGGCTGCGCGGTTCATCGGACGCGATTGCGCTCCGGCTGCGACACCACGACGATGCGGTGCACTCGGCGCGCATGCCCGCACGTCGCGAGGCGAAGGACGCTTACGACGCGCTGGAACAGGCGCGCGTCGAAGTGGTGGGCTCGCGGCACATGGCGGGCGTGGCGGCGAATCTGCATTCGAAGCTGTGCGAAGAATGCGAGGCTGAAGGCTACGACCGCATGACGCGCAAGGACCAGCTGCCGGTCTCGGCCGCGCTGGCGTTGCTGGCGCGCGAGCAGATGTCCGGCGAGGTGTCGCCGCCGGCGGCACGGCGCATCCTGGACATGTGGCGGGACACGCTGGGCGAGACGGCCGATGCAGCGCTGGTCGAGATGAACCGCTCGCAGGACAACCAGTTGGCCTATGCGCGCGCCGCACGGAAACTGCTGGCCGCGCTGGATCTGGCCGAAGCCGAGAGCGACGCCGACCCGGAGGACCAGACCGAGGAAGGCGAGGACGGCGGCGAACAGTCGGGCCAGCAGGACGATCAACAGGATGGCTCCGGCCAGAGCGAGTCCGAGCAGGACAGCATGCTCGGTGCCAATCCCGAGGAGATGGAAGGCGAAGCCGCGGACGACGAGGGCACCGAATCCGACGAGGACGCCGCGATTGCAGAGGGCGACGACAGGCCGGGCGGACCGCAGCCTCGGCGGGACCGGCCGAACCCGGACAACGAAGCGGTCTATCGTGCATACACCCGTCTATACGACGAGGAGATCGAGGCGGAGGAACTGTGCGATCCGGATGAACTGTCGCGGCTGCGCCAGCAGTTGGATCAGCAGTTGCAGCACATGCAGGGCGTGATCTCGAAGCTTGCCAACCGGTTGCAGCGGCGATTGCTGGCGCAGCAGACGCGTGCCTGGGAGTTCGACCTGGACGAAGGGCTGCTGGATGCGGGGCGGCTGTCGCGCGTGGTGGTGAACCCGATGCAGGCGCTGTCGTACAAGCGCGAGCTCGACATGGAGTTCCGCGACACCGTGGTGACGATGCTGATCGACAACTCGGGGTCGATGCGGGGCCGGCCGATCACCGTTGCGGCGATGTGCGGCGACATCCTGGCGCGCACGCTGGAGCGGTGCGCGGTGAAGGTCGAGGTTCTCGGGTTTACGACGCGTGCCTGGAAGGGCGGACAAAGCCGGGAAAAATGGGTGCAGGAGGGCAAGCCGCGCAATCCCGGCCGGCTGAACGATCTGCGCCACATCGTTTACAAGGCGGCTGATACGCCGTGGCGCCGGGCGCGCAAGAACCTGGGCCTGATGCTGCGTGAGGGCTTGCTGAAGGAGAACATCGACGGCGAGGCGCTGCTATGGGCGTATCGCCGGCTGCTGGTGCGTCCCGAGCATCGCCGCATTCTGATGGTGATCAGCGACGGCGCGCCGGTGGATGATTCGACGCTGTCGGTGAACCCGGGGAATTACCTGGAGAAGCACCTGCGCGAAGTGATCCGCGATATCCAGGCGCGCGATCAGGTGGAGCTGATCGCCATCGGTATTGGCCACGATGTGACGCGGTACTATCAGCGCGCGGTGACCATCGTGGATGCCGAGGAGCTTGGTGGCACGATGATGAAGAAGCTTACCGAGTTGTTCGACGAGGATATGGAGGCGGCGTGGGCGCGCGCGGCGAGCGAGCGGTCGGCGCTGGTGGTGTAGCGTGGCTCGTATCACCTCTTCTGCTGAGCGGGAGAGGTATGCCGTTGGACACTTGGCCGGCGGGTCGGCGCACGACGCCGGGTGAGGAACGAGCCATGAGCGAGTACGAAACCGACGTTTGCCGCTGGAGTGAACGACAGGGCGTTGCTGCGGCGCCTGGCCGCCGGCGAGTGCGTGAACGACGCTGACCTGGACTGGCCCAATATCGCGGACGAGATCGAGACCGTCGGTCGCTCCGAACGCGCAGCCTTGTCGAGCCACCTAAGCAACGTACTTGCGAGGCTGAGGAACTGCTGCGTGACAGCCCAAGCTTGCGGCGATCGGTGCGCGACATCGTCGCCGCCTTTTGCCGGTGGCTCGACGGCTTGCGCTCGCAGCATTGGAGTCGCACGGAGAACAGCCGGTCCTTGACCCGGATCTCGTCGTATTCGACGAGGCGCAAGTGCTGGGTGATTGGTTTCCGGAGTAATGTGGCTCTGATGCCGATGCTTGGCTGGATATTGCAGGACGACTGGGCCGCCACTCGTTGATTGGCAAGGCCGTGGATAAGCGCCAATCTGCCGCCCTGCGGTAGGAGGCTCCATGACGCAACACCATGCCGGCCGGCACTTCCTCCAGATTCCCGGGCCGACGAACGTACCGGACCGCGTGCTGCGTGCCATCGACAGCCCCACCATCGATCATCGCGGCCCGGCGTTCGGACACCTCGGCCTGGAAATCCTCACCAACCTGCGCGCGATCTTCCAGACCAGCGGCCCGGTGGTGATCTATCCGGCCTCCGGCACCGGCGCCTGGGAAGCCGCCCTGACCAACACGCTGTCGCCCGGCGACACGGTGCTGATGTGCCGCACCGGCTGGTTCGCCACACTGTGGAACGACATGGCGCTGCGGCTCGGTCTGGCGCCGGCGTTCATCGACACCGACTGGCGTCGCGGCGCCGATGTCGATGCGATCGGCGCCGCGCTCGCCGACGACCGGGCGCACAGGATCAAGGCGGTCTGCGTCGTGCACAACGAAACCTCCACCGGCTGCACCAGCCGCATCGACGAGGTGCGGCGCGTGATGGACGCGGCGGGGCATCCGGCGCTGCTGATGGTCGATACGATCTCGTCACTCGCCTCGCTCGACTATCGCCACGACGAATGGGGCGTGGATGTCACCATTGCCGGCTCGCAGAAGGGCCTGATGCTGCCGCCCGGCCTGTCGTTCAACGCGATCAGCGAGCGCGCACTGACTGCCGCGAAGAGCGCGCGTCTGCCGCGCAGCTACTGGGACTGGGGGCCGATGCTGGAGGCCAACAAAACCGGCTATTTCCCCTATACGCCCGGCACCAATCTGCTGTTCGGGCTGAACGAAGCGGTGAAGATGCTGCTCGAGGAAGGCCTGCCGAATGTCTTCGCGCGCCACGACCGTCACGCCGAAGCAACGCGCCGCGCGGTGCGTTCATGGGGCCTGGAGGTGCAGTGCGCCGATCCGCGACACTACTCATCGTCGTTGACCGCCGTGCGCGTCCCCGCGGGCCACAGCGCCGATGCGCTGCGCGCCATCATCCTCGACAAATACAACATGAGCCTCGGCAACGGGCTCGGTATTTTGAAGGATCAGGTGTTCCGCATCGGCCATCTCGGTGACTTCGGCGACCTGCAATTGATCGGCACGTTGGGCGGTGTGGAGATGGGGCTGCGCTCGGCGGGGGTGCCGCACAAGCCAGGGGGGGTTCAGGGGGCGCTCAACTTTCTGGCGGGAAATGCCTGATCGCCCACACTGGTTGGCAAAGCGAGGGAGGAACCATGATCGAAGTCTGGACCTGGCCGACACCGAACGGCCACAAGGTGCATATCGCGCTGGAAGAACTCGGCATGCCCTACACGGTGGTTCCGATCGCGATTGGCAAGGGCGACCAGTTCAAGCCCGAATTCCTGGCCATCACGCCGAACCACCGCATCCCGGCCATCGTCGATCCCGATGGCCCTGGCGGCAAGCCACTGAAGCTGTTCGAGTCAGCGGCGATCATGATCTATCTGTCGGAGAAATCCGGCGGCAGGCTGATCCCGAAGGACCCGGTCGGACGCTACACGTGCCTGCAATGGATGATGTTCCAGATGGGCGGGACGGGTCCGATGTTCGGCCAGTACAACCATTTTGCGAACTATGCGGTGGAAAAAATCCCCTACGCGATCGAGCGTTATACCAACGAAGTGAAGCGGCTGCATCGCGTCCTGGACAAGCGCCTGGGCGAGGCGACGTGGCTCGCCGGCGACGAGTACAGCATGGCCGACATCATTAACTTCCCCTGGATCCGCAATCCGGAGCGGCGGAACATCAAACTTGACGACTATCCCAACGTGAAACGCTGGCACGACGCAATGGCCGCGCGTCCGGCGGTACAGCGCGGCGTCGCGGTGCTGGCCGAAAGCCAGCGCCAGGGCCAGATGACCGACGCCGAACGCGAGATCATGTTCGGCAAGACGCAGTTCGCCGCGCGGTAGGCGATCGCGGAACGCGGTGCGGCTGGTCGCTAGGCACGCGCCTTCGCCAGCGCCTCCAAATTGGTGACACGCACCGGTTTGCCGTCGAGGAACGCGAGCGCGTTTTCCAGGCTTTGCGGATAGAAGCCCTGCCAGGTCTCCTGCACGCCGTAACCGAGATGCGGCGTCATTACCACATTCGTCGCCTTGCGCAGCGGATGGTTCGGCGGCAACGGCTCGCGGTCGAACACATCCAGCGCGGCGACGATGCGGCGCGCCTGCACAGCCTCGATCAGCGCCTTCTCGTCCACGATGGGACCACGCGAGGTATTCACCAGGATCGCGCCGGGCTTCATGCGTGCGATGTCCGCGGCGCCAATCAGGCCGCGTGTGCGATCCGACAGCACGAGATGGATGCTGACGGCGTCGGAGCGGGACAGCAGGTCCTCCTTGGAAACCATCGCGGCGCCCGCCGCCTGCGCCTTGTCCGGCGTCATGTTCTGGCTCCAGGCGAGTAGGTTCATGTTGAGTGCCTTGCCATAGCGCGCCATGTGCGAGCCGAGCCGTCCGAGCCCGATCACGCCGAGCGTCTTGCCGGCAAGCGTATGGCCGACCGGAACGCCTTCCTGGAATTTTCCCCCGCGGATGTTGGCGTCGCCGGCTGGGATCGCGCGCGCCGCGGCAATCAGCAGTCCAAGCGCCAGTTCGGCGGTGGCCGCCTCGTTGTTGCCGCCACCGGTCGTGTTGCACACCACAATACCGCGGGCGGTGCAGGCTGCCGAATTGAGCGAGGCGTTGCGTGCGCCGGTCATCCCCAGCATGCGGAGCTTCGGAAGGCGGTTGATCAGCGATGCCGGCAATGGTGTGCGCTCGCGCATGGACAGGATGATGTCGAAATCGGCGAGCTGCCGCGCCGCATCGTCCTCGTTGTCGAATGCCTTGGCGAAGAACACGACCTCGGCTCGCGCCTGCAACGGCGACCAATCCGCGCTGGTTCGCGCCACGCCCTGCCAGTCGTCCAGCACTGCCACTTTGGTCATTTCATGCTCCCCCGCAATGGTCAAATTACGCCTTGCCGCTTCAAGGCCACTATCTCATCCGCCGGCAGTCCAAGCCAGCCGCCATAGACCTCCGCATTGTGCTGGCCCACCGAGGGGCTCGGCACGGTCGGCACCTTGTCGGCGCCATGCAGACGCAGCGGCGTCGTCGGCACCACGATATTGCCCAGGTCCGGATGCTCGATGCGCTCCAGCATGCCGCGGCCGTGCATGTGCGGATCGTTCATTACCTCGGGCACGGTGCGCACCGGCGCACACGGAATCCGGTAGCGCTTCGCCGCCGCAAACACGTCCATCTTGCCCTTGGTCGTTGTCCAGGCAGTGACGATCGCGTCGGTCGCCTCGAGATTCGCCACGCGCGCGGCATTGGTGGCAAAGCGCGGGTCGTCGGCCAGGTCTTCACGGCCCATCGCCTTCAGCAGGTTCTGCCAGTGGCCTTCGGTGACGACATGGACGGCGACCCAGCCGTCCGACGTGGGGAACGCATTGTACGGTGCGCTGGCGAGGGCGGATTGGCGGTTGCCGGTGCGCGGCGGGATTTCGCCGGTCCTGACATGGTATTCCATGCTGGAGGCGAGCGAGGAATAGACCGTCTCCTGCATCGCGACCTCGACCAGTTGACCGGCACCGGTGCGTTCCCGCTGGAACAGAGCGGTGACGACGGCAGCGTACAAATGGATGCCGCCCATGAAATCGACCAGCGTGGGACCCGCCTTCACTGGCGGACCATCGGGAAAGCCGGTGACGCTCATGATCCCGGACTGCGCCTGGATGGTGAAATCCATGGCCAGATTGTCGCGGTCAGGTCCGGTGATGCCGAAGCCGGATCCGGTGGCATAGATCAGCCGTGGATTGACCGTCTTCAATACGTCGTAGCCGACGCCAAGGTCATCCATCGTGCCCGGTGAGAAATTCTCCAGCAGCACATCGGCCCGCTCCACCATCTGACGCAGCAGCGCGCGGCCACGTTCGGATTTCAGGTTGAGCGTGATGGCCCGCTTGTTGGCGTTCAGCATCGCCACAGGCAAGGTCGTGCTCTTGCCGGGAGCGGCGCGACGACGTCCCGGCTCGCCATGCAGCGGTTCGATCTTGATGACGTTGGCGCCGGCCTTGGCCATCAGCAGCGTGGCGTAGGGACCTTGGAAAATCTGGCCGAAGTCGAGCACAGTGATGCCTGCCAGCGGTGTGTTCATCGCGAGACTCCAGGGGCGGCCACGGGGAGAACGAACCATGCGACGCCTGCGCGTCCTGCGAAAGGCCGACTCGATCGATGACATCGATCTGCGGCTCGAAACCTGTGATCCGCCGCCGCGTGGCCCCGACGAGGTGCTGGTCGCCGTGCGCGCCGCCGGGGTCAACCGCAGCGACGTGGCAGCAGCGCTTGGGCGTATGCCACAGGCGGCCTGGCCACGCACGCCGGGTCGTGACTGGGCGGGTGTTGTGATCGCGGGCCCGGGGGAACTGATCGGCCAGGAGGTGTTCGGTAGCGGCGGCGATCTGGGTATTAGTCGCGACGGCACGCATGCCAGCCACCTTGTGGCCCACCGCGAAGCCCTGGTGGTGAAGCCCGCCGCCATTTCGCTGGCCGAGGCCGGCGCACTGGGTGTGCCGTTCATCACGGCTCTCCAGGGTTTCCACCGTTCCGGCATGCCCGGGCCGGGCGATGTGGTTCTGGTGCTGGCGGCCAACGGCAAGGTCGGCCAGGCCGCGGTGCAGATCGCCGAGATGCTGGGCGCGCGCGTGTTCGGTGTGACACGGCAAGCCGAGGCGTTCGCCCACGAGGGTTGTGCAGTGCGAATGATCGACGCATCGAACGCCGACATCGCCGCGGTGGTGCGCGCGGAAACCGGCGGCCACGGTGCGGACGTTGTTTACAATTCGGTCGGTAGCCCCTATTTCGCGGCGGCGAACCAGGCGATGGCACACGGCGGCCGACAAATCCTGATCTCGACTGTCGAGCGTGTGGTGCCATTCGACATCTTTGCGTTCTACCGCGGGCGACACACTTTCGTTGGCATCGACTCGCTGGCGCTGGACGCGTGCGCGTCCGCGGCCATTCTGCGGGAGTTGCTGCCCGGCCTGGCGAGTGGCCGGCTCAGGCCGTTCCCGGTGGTTGAGACCGCCTGCTACCCGTTGGAGCGGGCGATGGACGCGTATCGGGCGGTGCAGGCAATCGCTCGGGATCGGGTCGTGCTGGTGCCGTGACGGAAGAAAGCAGGGTGCACACAAAGAGTATCGAGGGCCACCGAGAACCGCTTTAGCGGTCCTGGTGCGAAGCGCTTACGTTCTTTCCCTGTGGCTCTCTGTGTGCCCTCGGTGTTTTCTGTGTGGACGCTTACCTTCCGGCGGCGGAGTCGCATTCAATGGCGGTGGTGATCACGGTCGCGCAGCAGAAGGGCGGCACCGGCAAGACGACGCTGGCTGCCAATCTGGCGGCGGCCTTCGCGCAATCCCGACGTGTCGCGCTGCTCGACATCGACCCGCAGAAGAGCCTTGGGCGTTGGCACGGCCTGCGTCGCGCTCGCCGGGAACAGGCGGCTTCGCTGACATTCTCCGACATATCGGGCTGGCGCCTGGCTGCCGAACTCGATCGGCTGCGGCGGGATCACGACGTGGTGCTGATCGACAGCCCGCCGCAACTCGACACCGACGCCAGGGTCGCGGTGCGCGCGGCCGACCTTGTCTTGGTACCGATCCAACCGAGCGTGCCCGACGTCTGGGCGGCCGAGGGGACGCTCGCGCTCGCCCGCGACGAGCGACGCAGCGCGCACCTGGTGCTCAACCGCGTCCCGCCCGTGTCGCGGCTGCGCGAGACCATCGAGGCTGACCTTGCTGCGCGTCGCCTGCCCCTGCTGCGCTCGGCCCTTGGCAACCGCGCCGGCTTCGCGCATGCCTTCGCCGCCGGGCTCGGTGTCACCGAGGCCGCGCCACGATCCACCGCCGCGGCGGAGTTACGTGCATTGCTCGCGGAATTGCAGGAGCTGACGGAATGACAGTCTGGGGATGGGTGCTGGCGGTGCACGTGCTGTGCGCGGTGATCTGGGTGGGCGGGATGTTCTTCGCGTATGTCGTGCTGCGGCCAAGCCTGTCGGTGCTGGAGCCGATGCAACGCATCGCTCTCCACACCCAGGTGTTCCGGCGCTTCTTTCTGATCGTCTGGCACGTCATGCCGCTGATCCTGGTCAGCGGCTTCGCGGTGTTGTTCGGCTTCTATGGCGGAATGGCCTACGTCGGCTGGAACGTGCACGTCATGATGCTGCTTGGCCTGATCATGAGCGCGGTGTTCGTGCTGATCGTGTTCGGTCCCTATGCACGTTTCCGCCGCACCACCGACCGTACAACCGCCATCACGTGCATCGACCGCATCCGCAAGCTGATCGGTGTGAACCTGGTGCTGGGCATTGTCACCGTCGTGGTCGCATTGCTGCATTGAGTATTGTTACAGTTCCGGGTCGAGTATGTTACCGTCGTATCCCCAGCGTCACCTCGCGGTGCCAGATGTACAGCCCGGACGCGATCAGCACGGCGACACCTGCCAAACTCCAGACATCCGGCCACTCACCCCAGATCGCGATGCCGAGCACGGTCGCATAGATGATCGCCCCATACTCGAATGGCGCAACCAGGGTCGTCTCCGCGGCGCGATAGCCCTCGGTCATCAGAAATTGCGCGATACCGGATAACAGCCCGGAACACACCAACGCGGCGAACTGTCGAGGGCTCGGCGTCACCCAGCCACTGATGCATCCGAATGCCGCGAGGAACGCGGTTCCCAGGCTGTACCAGGCGACGATCGTCACATTCTTCTCGCCCGCGTCGCCCATCTGGCGGATGTTGATCATCGATAGCGACCAGGTGACGACGCCGGCCATCACGATCGCGACCGCGCCAAGCGGCATCGGCTCGGCGTTGATCTGCCAGGGCCGCAGCATCACCAGTACACCGCCCAGGCCCACCAGTACGGCGGTCACCCGGCGCGGACCCACGCGTTCGCCAAGCAGCGGCACGGACAGGATCGTCAGGAACAGCGGCATGGCAAAGCCGAGCGCGGTGACGGTGACCAGCGGCAGCACGCCGAAGCCGTAAACCGACGTCACGGTCCCGATGAACCCGTAAACCGTGCGCATCACATGGCCGACCGGCCGGCGCGTCTTGAGAGCGGCCAGCCCGCCGTGGCGCATGATCATCGGCAGCATCGCCAGGAAGCCGACGGCGCTGCGGAACAGCACGATTTCCAGCACTGGGAATTCCGCCGTCAGCGCCTTCACCAGAGCGGATCCAAGTGTAAAGGTCGCCGAGGCGCCGAGGACATAGACGATTGCATGGCGCCGTGCCGCGCGCAGGGTGGCGGCGGCGAGACCGATGGCGGACGTTTCCATTGTCGTCAGCCTACTCCAGCGACAGACGCGCCTCCACCACGTCGGGCTCCTCACGCATGCGGTGCAGCGAAAATCCGAGATGGCGCATGAAGGCCAGCATTGGTGCGTTGTCCGCCAGCACGAGCCCGACGATGGCGCGTACGCCGCGTCCCCGCGCCCAGTCGATCAGACGCCGCATCAGTTGGCTCGCCACGCCCTTGCCCTTCATGTCGGCCTGCACGATCACCGCGAACTCGCCTTCATCGTCCTCGGAATCGCACACCAGCCGTGCGACCCCCACCGTTTCGCCGCTCGCCTCCTGCACGGCAATGAAGGCCATCTCGCGGTCGTAATCGACCTGGGTGAGCCGCGCCATCTGCTCGGGCGACAGCTCGCGCATCGCACTGAAGAAGCGGTAGCGGATGTCCTGCGGCGACAGCCGGTTGAAGAAGGCGCCATGCTCCTCGGCATCCTCCGGGCGGATCGGCCGGATGATCTGCCGCACGCCGTCACGTGTCGTCCAAAGCTCCTCCAATTCGTTCGGATAGGGAGTGATCGCCAAGCCACCGCCGGTATCGTCCGGCTGGCGCAGACGCAGCCATGCATCGACTGCCAGCACGCCGTCGGCATCTGCGAACAGAGGGTTGACCTCGAGCTCGGCAATTTCGGGGAAATCGACAACAAGCTGGCTGACACGCACCAACGTCTCGGCCACAGCCTCGGTATCGGCCGCGGGCATGTCGCGGAACCCCGCCAGCATCGCGGCAACCCGTGTGCGTGCGATCAGTCCACGCGCCAGCGCCAGGTTGAGCGGCGGCAGATCGGCGGAGTTGTCGTGCACGATATCCGCGGTTGTGCCGCCCTGACCGAAGCTGATGACCGGGCCGAATGTCGCATCGTCGCCGACGCGGATTCTGAGTTCGCGCGACCGTGGTGCCTGGCGCTGCACCAGAAGGCCATCGGCGTGAATGCCGGGCTGGCGGGCGCGTCGTGCGTCCAGCAACGCGGCGGCCAGTCCCACCTCCCGCACATCGTGCAGATCGAGCGCCAGCCCATTTGAAGCTCGTGCGTTCGGATGCTCGCTCTGGCGCAACTTCACCACGGCAGGGAAACCGAGCACCGCCGCCGCCGCCGCCGCATCTTCCGCGGTCGCAACAGCGCGGGTCGGCGCCACCGGAATGCCGTAGCGGTCCAGCGCTGCGAGCGCCTCGTCCTGCGTCGAAGCCAGCCGGCCCGCCCGCCGCATCGTCGCAAATGCACGTGCGCACGCCGTCGCGGTCGGGCGCGACGGCGAGCACGGCGCCCGGCGGCAATTCGCGCGCGGCGGCGCGGTTGCGGCGATCCTGCACCAGATGGAGGAAACCGCGCACCGCCTGCTCCGGCGTGACGAACACCGGCATGCCGGCCTCGGCCAGGCTGCGTCGATGCCCGGCACCGGTCGTCTCGCCCATTGCACAGACCAGCATCGGGACCGGCAGTTTCCCCCGCCGTGCAGCCAGGGCGGCAATCGCTGTCGTGTCCGCGGCGCCGGATGGCGCATGCACCACCAGAACGGCGCCCACCTCCGGTGCGGCGGCGGCGGACGTGGCGAGGTCCGCAAGCAGGTCGGATGCGTCGGGTGCGACATGGACGATCTCGTCGACTGCCTCTGCTCCGTGCCGTGCGGTCGGCAGCTGCGCCAAACGCAGCCCGTCGCGCAGCGCCGCATCGGCTGCCATCCCGCCGGCACTGATTGCGTTGGTGACGATCGCCAAAGCATCCCCGCGTCCCAGACGGGCGCGGGCGAGAGTTTCCGCCGCCGCCAGCAAATCCTCGAGGCGAGTGACGCAAAGCACGCCAGCGCGTCTCAGCGCCGCCTCGAACGCCCGTTCGGCCCCGCCGCTCGGGTCGGAGAGCAGGGTGCCGGGGCGGATCGCCACCACCGGACGCAGCCGGGACGCGGCCCGGGCAGCGGAGAGGAATGCCCGGCGGTTCTTCAAGTGCCTGATGTCGAGCAGGATCGCGCCGGTGCCGGCATCGCGCGACAGCCAGTCAAGCACCAGGCCGAAACCGATATCGGCATTGCCGCCAATGCCGACGATGTGGCTGAACCCGACACCGTTCGGCTGGGCCCAGTCCAGGACGGCGCGGCACAAGGCGGCGGATTGCGACACCAACCCCAGCCGTCCGGCCGGCGGTGGCAGATGCGCGCGCGAGGCATTCAGCCCGATAGCCGGTACGACGATGCCGAACGAACCTGGCCCCAGCACGCGCACGCCGCTCCGGCGCACCGGATCCGCAAGGCCTTCGGCCATGCCGATCACCACCGCTGCAAATGTGCCCTTCGCTGCCAGCGCCGCCAGGGTCATGGGCACCGCGCCGGGTGGCGTCGCGAGCACCGCCAGGTCCGGAGCTTTCGCGAGGGCCGCGAAGTCCGAGCCGTCATCGGCATCCAGTTGGAGGATCTCGCCCTTGAACCCGCCCGACTGCAGATTTGCCAACACCTGCCTGCCCTCGGGCGAGCCGCCACCGATCACCGCGACGGAACCGGGATGGAACAGCCGAGCGGGGCTGAAGCGGCCCGCGGGCCGGAGGGGCAAAAGGGGCATGGTGGGCACAGCATAAGCCCGTGCGCCGGTCCAAGATCAACCGGCAGGCCCTCTCTTCGCCGTCGTGCATGCGATGGCGTGGCATGGGTGCTGAACGGGCAGGAGTGGCGATCAGCAACCGGTCATGCCCACCGGCAGTTTTTGCGAGGTCGCACCGCCATCATGCGAGGGCGCGGAAAGGGTGCCCGAAAATGATCCGGACACCGCATCCTCTTGGAGCGAGTCGTTCCGATCACGGCGCTTGGCTGGTCTGGGCGTGTGCGGCGGCGTCCATCCACATGATCTCCCAGACATTGCCGTCGGGATCTTCGACACTGCGGCCGAACATGAAGCCATGGTCCTGCACCGGATTGGGATCGGCGCGGCCGCCTGCGGCAACAGCCCGCGTCAGCGTCGCATCCACCGCGTCACGACTGTCGACACTGAGCGCGAACAGGGCCCGGCTTTCGCGCCGCGCATCGCCGATCGGCCGCTGGGTGAACTGGCGATAGTGATCGTGCGTCAGCAACATCACGCCGATGGCGTCCGAAAACATCACCGAAGACGACTGCTCACCGGAGAACTGCGGATTCATTACGCCGCCCATCGCGACATAGAGCGCGGTCGACGCGGCCAGATTGCGCACCGGCAGGTTCACGAAGATCATCTTGGCCATCACTTCCTCCTTCACTTGGGGCGCGAGTCGCGCTATTGCCTCGCCCTCATGTAAGTAAATGTTATATATCTTGATGTCAAGAAGCTTTGCGTCGAGAGGGATTGTGGTGGATCGCGCCGATATCGCCGTCGAACAATGGGCCCGCGAACGCCCCGAGCTCCCCGCGCTGCCGATGGCCGTTTTTGGACGACTGGCCGATGCGGCCGAACGCATCACGCGCGATCATATGGACCCGCTGTTCGCCGAATTGGGCCTGCAGCGAGGCGAATTCGATGTGCTCGCGACGCTCAGGCGTTCGGGCGAGCCTTACATGCTGTCGCCGACCCGCCTCTACGAAGCCGCGATGATCTCTTCGGGCGGCATGACCAATCGCCTCGACCGCCTGGAACGCGCCGGCCTGGTCGAGCGCCGACCCGACCCCAATGATCGTCGCGGCAAGCTGATCGCGCTCACCGATGCCGGCAGGCGCGTGGTGGACGCAACGATCGGCCGCCATGTCGCGAATGAGCAACGGCTGCTGTCCGTGTTGACCCGGGCCGAGCAGGAAATGCTCAACGCGCTGCTCAAAAAGCTGATCGCCGGGCTATAGGGGTTCGGCCGATGCCACCCCCTCCTGCAAGGGGAGGGGGAGGACACGTTCCGGCCAGCGCTTCTAGGCGGAAAGAGCCTGCGGCTCGGTCCGCACCCGCTTGACCAGCAGCTTGTTGAGCGCATGCACGTAGGCGCGGGCCGATGCGACGATCGTGTCGGTGTCGGCGCCCTGGCCATCGACCATCTTGCCGTTCTCCTCCAGCCGCACCGTGGTCTTGGCTTGCGCGTCGGTGCCCTCGGTCACCGCGCCGACCGAGAACAGCACGAGGTTCGCGGTGTGCGGGAAGATCTGCTGGATCGCCTTGAACGTCGCATCCACCGGGCCGTCGCCGGTCGAGGTGGCGCACTTCACCACGCCGTCCACCTCCAGTTCCATCTCGGCCCGCGGCGGCGACTTCGATCCGGCATGCAGGTCGAGCGAGACGAACCGGATGCGCTGGTGATCGCGCATCACCTCATCATCCACCAGTGCGACAATGTCTTCGTCAAATACCACCTTCTTACGGTCGGCCAGGTCCTTGAAGCGACGGAATGCATCGTTGAGCTGGTTGTCGCCGATCGCGTAGCCCATCGTCTTCAGCTTGTCGCGGAACGCCGCGCGGCCGGAATGTTTGCCCATGACCAGGCTCGATTTCTGCCAGCCGACGCTCTCCGGCAGCATGATCTCGTAGGTGCCCGCGTGCTTCAGCACGCCGTCCTGGTGGATGCCGGCCTCGTGGGCAAAGGCATTGCGCCCCACGATCGCCTTGTTCGGCTGCACGTCGAAGCCGGTGATGGTGGAGAGCAGTTTCGACACGCGCAGGATGTTCGGGGTCTGGATATTGTTCTTGAACGGAATGGCGTCGTTGCGCGTGCGGATCGCCATCACCGCCTCTTCCAAAGACGCATTGCCGGCACGTTCGCCGATGCCGTTGATGGTTGATTCCACCTGCCGGACGCCGGCTCGGATAGCCGCCAGCGTGTTGGCGACCGCCAAGCCCAAGTCGTTATGGTTGTGCGTCGATAGCACCACCTTGTCGGCACCCGGGACCCTGGTGCGCACCATGGTGAAGATGCGCTCCATGTCCTCGGGCAGCGCATAGCCCACCGTGTCGGGGATGTTGATCGTGGTGGCGCCAGCCTTGATCGCGGCCTCGCAGCAGCGGCACAGGAAGTCGGGCTCGGTGCGCGTGCCGTCCTCGGCCGACCACTCGACATCGTCGGTGAACTGCCGCGCCAGCTCGACGCTGTCGGTCACCGCCTGGAGAACCTCGTCCGGTTCCATCCGCAGCTTGTATTTCATGTGCAGCGGGCTGGTGGACAGGAAACTGTGGATGCGCTTGCGCTTTGCCGGCTTCACCGCATCGGCCGCACGCAGGATGTCTTCGCGGCCGGAGCGAGCGAGGCCGCAGATCACCGGGCTGTCGTCGCGCTGGCCGATGCTCTCGGCGATGGCCTTGACGCTTTCGTAGTCGCCGATCGAGGCGATCGGGAAGCCCGCCTCCATCACGTCGATGCCAAGTTCGGTCAGCGCCTCGGCCATGCGGATCTTCTCGGTGATGTTCATCGAGAAGCCGGGCGACTGCTCACCATCGCGCAGCGTGGTGTCGAAGATGATGATGCGGTCGTCGTCCAGCTTGCCGAAGCTTGGGTGTTCGATGCTCATTGGGGTCGGGTCCTCGGGAATGATTGCACGACAAGAGCCTCAGGGTACCCCCTGAGCGATGCCGGCGTTCAGCGACCCGGCGAGACGCTCAGGGGCGGCTAAGTCGAAGGAGGAGGCCGAGGGCCAGCAGGCATGCGGAGCCACGCACAACAACGCGGGCGGTCCGACAGACGAGGCGCATGCCACAGAACATCGCCTTCCTATACCGCGTGGAAGGACCGGGTGCAAGCGGCGGTTCCCGCTTGCGCGGGAATGACGACCTTGGCTTGACTTCCCCGCCGCGCGGCTCTCAGTCTGGTGGACAA